>NZ_MCIB01000040.1 GCF_003609645.1 Thermohalobacter berrensis | reverse complement strand
TACATTGGGTTTTCTCCAGCACATGGCATCCAATAGTTCATCCAATTCCTCATACATGACATCATACAATACATCATTGGATTATACATCATCATTGGGTTATACATATAAGGCATAGTTGGATAATTTTCTTCTGGCATTCTTCTTGGATATTCTCTATTTTCGTCTCTATCTCTATGTTCCATCTAATCAACTCCCTTTAGATTTTTTGCTTATTTACTATCAGTATATGAATAAGCTTATACTTGGTTACTTTTTGCATAAAAAAAATCGAGGGTAATATTTTCCCTCGACTTTTACACTGTAAACTTATCTACTTCATTCTGTAACTTTTGTGAAAGATCCTTTAACTCCTTAGAATAGGAGTCTATCTCTTCAACTGCAGCCAATTGTTCCTCTGCTGATGCAGATACCTGCTGAGTTGCTGCTGCTGTTTCCTCTGCTGATGCTGATATGTTTTCTATTATACCTACAATTTCATCCTTTTTATTAACCATTTCAGAGTTTAATACTTCTATTTCTTTAATTTGCTTATTTAAAGACTCTATAGTATCTGAAATATCCTTAAATATTATTTCTGTATTACTTACAGCCTCTTCTTGTTCTACCATAACTACTTTAGCACTATCCATTGTTGACACTAGTCTAGTAGAGTTTTTCTGAATTTTTTCTATAATGTTCCTTATCTTATCTGTTGCCCTTACAGACTGCTCTGCAAGCTTTCTAATTTCATCTGCAACTACTGCAAATCCTCTTCCAGCTTCTCCAGCTCTAGCTGCTTCAATACTAGCATTTAGTGCTAAAAGACTTGTCTGTTCAGCTATCTCATCTATAGTGTCTATTATTCCTCCTATTTCCTTAGAACTACTATCAACATCTGATATTACCTCATTTACTTCTATACTTGCTTTTTTAGTTCTTTCTGCCCTATCCCCAAGAATTTCTACAACCTCAAGTCCTTTATCACTTAACCTATTAGCACTATCAAATTTACTTATTATATCTTTAATATAATTAGATACTTCTTGAATTTTATGTGCTAATTCCTTAGTTTTAGAGGCACCTTTTTCTGTTTCTCCTGCTTGATAATTAGCAGTACCTGCTATTTCTTCTATAGTTTTAGAAACTTCATTAGTTGCTTGTGTTGACTGTCCCGTTATTTCAGCTAATGATTTAGCAGAATTTGAAACAAGATTAACAGAGTTCTTTACCTCTTTAATGAGATATTTTACATTACTAATCATATTATTTAAGCTTTTTGAAATTAGGTTTACCTCATCATTAGATTTTACATCACACTTAACATTAAAATTCCCTTTTTCTACTTCATTTAGAGTAGAAACTACCTTTGAAATTTCTCTAGTTATCTTTCTAATTACTACTGTTGAAATTATTATAGAAATTACAATTATTAAAAGTGTTATTATTCCAATTTTATATACTAATCCCTTTACTTGTTCTTTTATGACAGCCTTTTCAACACCAGAAAACCACATTCCTATAATACGTCCATCTTTATCTTTTATAGGAACATGTTTACCATAATAACTTTTATCTCCATACCTAGTTTCACCAATATATTCTTTACCTTCTTTTAATACATGATTAGCTATATCCTTAGGTGCCTTTATATTAACAACTCTATAACCGTTATTATCAATTATATTAGAACATATTATATTATCTTTTAAGAAAATAGCAGTTACAGATTCTGTCTGTTTTTTTATTTTGTAAATTACAAATGATTCAGTATTCATTATCTTTTTTCCCTTATAAAGCTTGTCCCCTTTTACCTTCCATTCTCCTGGATACTTTTCATCAAGGAGACTGTAACCCAAATTTACTACAGATTTTATTTTGTTATCAGTAATTAACTTAGTGACCTCTTTGTCTACTTGATAAACTATTATTACACTAAATAAAATTAGTACAGAAATAATTTTAACTAATAATTTGCCTTGAAGTTTAAAATTGAATTTTATTTTTGGTTTAATCTTAAACTTCATTGATCTTTCTCCCCCTATACTTTTTTGTTTATAAATATATAAATGGAATGGAAGGCAGCTTCCATTCCATCTTACCCAATATTAAAAAGCTTTTTTGCATTTTCTGAAGTCTTTTTAGCTACCTTTTCAAATGATATTTCTTTTAGTTCAGCTATCATTCCTGCTACATATCTTACATATAAAGGCTCATTCCTTTTTCCTCTATGGGGATGAGGTGTAAGATATGGTGAATCCGTTTCAATAAGAAGATAATCTAAAGATATCTCCTTTGCAACTTGTTTAGGAGTCTTAGCATTTTTAAATGTTACAGGTCCTGCAAGGGATATATAAAATCCCATTTTTATATACTCTCTAGCTAATTCTGCACTTCCTGAATAACAATGTAAAACCCCTCTAAGATTATCAGTGTTTTCTTCTTTTATAATATCAAAGGTATCTTTATGGGCATCCCTACTATGTACTATTATTGGAAGGTCAAGCTCTTTAGCTAACCTTATTTGCTCTCTAAACCATTTTCTCTGAATATCTCTAGGTGAATTATCATAATGATAATCTAATCCAGCCTCCCCTATTGCTACAACTTTCTCTTTATTTGCAAGGGATTTTAAAAGTTCTAAAGTATCATCATTTATATCTTTTGCATCATGGGGATGGACTCCTACAGCAGCATATATATTTTCATATTTTTCAGCTAATGAAACAGCCTTAACAGATGTAGCAACATTGGCCCCAGGATTTATTACTATATCTATATCATTTTCTTTAAGGCTTTTAATAATTTCTTCCCTATCTCTATCAAAACGACCATCATCTAAATGCGCATGTGTATCTATAAGCATTTATATTCCTCCTCAAAAAGGCTAATTAGAAACCTCTTTAGTAATATGTTTTTTTAATAATTTTTCCACTTCTTCTTTTTGACTTTCATTTATTTTATGTCTCAATATTATTTTGCGAGATATCTCCTTTTTTAAAAATTTACTCCTTAGTTTTACATTTAATATAATAGCATACAGTCTCCTATTCTGAGAAATCCTATTAATTTTATAATAGTTAATATTCTCCCATTTTATAAATCTATCTAGGGCTATAATACCTTTTTCTGTTATTTTTTCATTATTATCTTTTATTATAAGGAAATATATTAACCATAAAATCCAAAATGTAAGTTTAAATAAATCTTCTAGATTAAACTCTTTTATTTTTAAAAACGAATACAAAATAGTGAAAATCAGTAATACTGAAAGAACTTGAATTATCCTTTTAATTTTTAAATTTTCTATAATAAATAATACTTTTCCAGCTTCTCTCTTATATTTCACCTTTTTAATAATGCCATATATGGTGATTATAGCTATTGTTATTGTTAATATAAAAAAGAAATACAATTTGCTATCCCCCTATGAATACTATAATTGGGACAGAGATATCTCTGTCCCAAATGTAATTTTTTATCTAAATTTTTAAGTAATTTTTGTTCCACTCTTAATTTCATCCATTACTGTTGCTAGTGTAAGTTTTTTACCCTTACTTGCAGCAAGTACCATTCCTTGTGACTCTACTCCTCTTAGTTTTACTGGCTTTAGATTTGCAACTAAAATAACATCTTTACCTACAAGCTCTTCTGGTTTATAGTATTTAGCTATACCTGATACTACTTGCCTTTTTTCATCCCCAACTTCTAGTTGTAAAACTAACAGCCTATCAGCGTTAGGATGTTTCTTAGCTTCAACTACCCTTGCTACCCTTAAATCTACTTTATCAAAGTCATCTATAGTAATATAATCTTCTTTTTCTTCCTTATTTCCTTCTCTTTGTTTTATAAACTCTTCATTTGCTTTATCTAGTTTCTTTAATTCCTTATTTACGTCTAGTCTTGGAAACATAGGCTTTTCTCTTCTTACTTTAACACCTGTAGGTAATATACCCCATTTAGATACATCATCCCATGAAGTTCCCTGACCAGAATCTATACCTAACTGTCTCCATATTGAATCTGAAGTATTTTCCATAAATGGTCTTATTAAAATAGAGATAATTCTTAAAGAATCTGAAAGATTATATAATACAGTATCTAATCTGTCTTTTTTATCCTCTTCCTTAGCTAAAACCCATGGCATTGTTTGGTCTATATACTTGTTTGTTCTCCTTATAAGCTTCCATATTTCTTCAATTGCTTCACCAAAGTTAAGGTCATTCATAAATTGTTCAACTTTATATCCAGTACTAGTTGCCATATCCTTTAATTCATCGTCATATTCTCCATCTGCTTTAGGCTCTGGCATAATTCCTCCATTATATTTATCAATCATTGCTACTGTTCTACTTACTAGATTTCCTAAATCATTTGCCAAGTCAGAGTTAATTCTTCTTAAGAATTTTTCCCTTGAGAATGAACCATCCTGTCCAAAGGAGAATTCTCTTAATAAGAAGTATTTTAAAGAATCAATTCCGTAAAGTTCAATTAGAGGCTCTGGATAAATTACATTTCCCTTTGATTTTGACATCTTATCATTCTCAAATAATATCCATCCATGGCCAAATACCTTTTTAGGAAGCTCTATTCCTAAAGCCATTAAAATAGCAGGCCATATAATAGTGTGGAATCTTACTATCTCCTTACCAACTATATGAACATTAGCTGGCCAATATTTTTTATAGTCTTCATCATTATCAGTTAAATAACCTAAAGCTGTTATATAATTACATACAGCATCAAACCACACATAGATTACATGGTCAGGATCAAATGGAACCTTTATACCCCAATCAAATGAAGTTCTTGAAACACATAAATCATCTAGACCTGGTTTTAAGAAATTGTTTATCATTTCATTTCTTCTAGACCCAGGCTGTAAAAATTCTGGATTTTCTTCGAAAAACTTTATCAGTCTATCTTGATACTTTGAAAGCTTAAAGAAGTAAGCCTCTTCTTTTGCTATTTGAACTTCCCTTCCACAATCTGGACATTTCCCATCAACTAATTGATTTTCAGTCCAGAAGGATTCACAAGGTGTACAATATGGGCCCTCATAATGACTCTTATATATATCCCCTTGTTCATATAGTTTTTGGAATATTTTCTGAACTATTTCTTCATGTTTGTCGTCTGTAGTCCTTATAAAATAGTCATATGTTATATCTAGTTTTTCCCATAACTCTTTAATGTTTTTTACTATACCATCTACATATTCCTTAGGCTTTATTCCCTTTTCCTTTGCCTTTAACTCTATTTTTTGTCCATGTTCATCAGTACCAGTTAGAAATTTTACATGATATCCAGTAAGTCTTTTAAATCTCGCTAAAGTATCTGCAGCAATAGTAGTGTAGGTATGACCTATGTGAAGATTGTCACTAGGATAATAAATTGGAGTAGTGACATAGAAAGTCTTTTCCATACTCTTTACCTCCTTTTATTTAAAATAAACGCCAAAAATAAAAAACCTTCGTCCCCTAATAGGGACGAAGGAGATTCTTCGCGTTACCACCCTAATTCGCCTAGGCTTCACAACCTAGACCTCAGTAGGTTACACTAAATAACCTTGCAATTATAACGGTTGCAATCCCGTTACGACCTACTAAAATTTCAGTCGTACAGCTCTGGGACCATCTTCAGCTTAACTTCTATCGCCAGCTTTCACCTTTACCTGGCTCTCTGTTGATAGAAGGTTAAACTTACTCTTCCCTTCATAGCCTTTTATTATTTTATTATATATATTTCACTTATTTACCAAAAACTATACATAAATACAGTTAATTTGTCAAGGTATTATGGGAAATAAGAAGGTAAAGCTTTGTGGTTTGTTACTATGCCTAAGAAGTAGAACAGAGATGTCCGTTACTAAAACCAGGATGTCTAGCCTACGGTGTCCGTTACTTTGCCAAAGAAGATAGTCTAGAATGTCCGTTACTATGCCTAGGAAGTCATAGCCTTCGAGGACCGTTACTTAACCTTAGAAGCCATGCTTCGAAGGTCCGTTACTAAAACCAAAACGACTAGCCTACGGTGTCCGTTACTTGACCTGGGTAGTAATGCTTTGTGGACCGTTACTTTGCCAAAGAAGTAATGCAAAGGTGTCCGTTACTTAAACCAAGAGGTCAAGCCTCTGAAGTCCGTTACTTAGTCAGAGATGTCTAGCCTCTGGGGTCCGTTACTTGGCCAAAGATGTTTAAACTTCGTGGTCCGTTACTATACCTAAGACGTCTAGCCTATGATGACCGTTACTTGACCTTAGATGTTAGGCTTCGAGGTCCGTTACTTTAGTCTAAGAAGTGAGGATTCGTAGTCCGTTACTTAGCCTAAGATGTAAAGCGTTGAGGTCCGATACTTTACCTTAAAAGTCAAGCATTGAGGTCCGTTACTTGGTCTTAAAAGCAAAGCTACGTGGTCTTTTTTTCTTTTAATTCTCAATTCTCAATTTTCCATTCTCAATTGCATTTTAAATGCAGTTTTTGGTGATTAGTGGGTAGTGGTTATGTTTGTTGTTGAGGGATTCGTAATCCCTCAACATAAAAAAACGCAGACTTTAGTCTGCGCTATACTAGCTTATTTAATTCTCAATTGCTTTTCTAATTTAACATTCACAATTTAAAATTTAACATTATTAAATGGGAAAAATTTCCTGCTTCATTAATTCTCAATTGTCATTTGTATTTATCATATTTTACATTTTCAATTTTTAATTTTTATTTCAATTGTATTTAATTGTTAATTATCAATTCTCAATTGTATTTAAAAAACTACTCTGCAAACAAGAACTGAGGCAATAACTGCAGCTAAGTGGGATATTAAGGCTGCTGGAAGAGTATGTCTACTATCTTTTATTCCAACAGCACCAAAATATACAGCCATGGTATAAAAAATAGTTTCTGCAGATCCCATCATGGTAGAAGCTACTCTGCCAGCAAAGGATTCCGGTCCATAAGTAGTAACAATATCCTTTACTACTGCCAATGACCCACTTCCTGATATAGGCTTCATAATAATTAATGGAACTACCTCTTTAGGCACTCCTAAAATGTCAGTTATTGGACTTATAATATTTACAAATAAACCCATTGCCCCTGAACGTTTAAATATACCTATTGCTACAAATATAGCTATAAGATATGGCATTATTTTTAAAGCAGTCTTAAATCCACCCTTGGCCCCTTCAACAAATTCATCGTACAAATTTACACCCTTAATATAACCATGGACTAAAATTATAGTTATAATAAAAGGAATTATAGATACTGATATTATAGACAGGATAGTAACCATCAAATCACCTTCCAGATTGTAACAGCTTTGCACTTATTATACCTACTACTGTAGAAATAGTAGTAGCTATAAGGGAGGTTCCTATAATTTCTGTAGGATTTAGAGCCCCTGCATCAGACCTTATCTTTAAAACAGTTAGAGGTACTAGTTGAACGGAAGACATATTTATAACTAAAAACATACACATTGCATTTGTAGCCCTCTTTTTGTTAGTATTCAGCTTATCCATCTCTTCCATAGCCTTTAAACCTAAAGCTGTAGCAGAATTTCCTGCACCAAACATATTAGTTACCATATTCATTACTATAGCACTTATTGCTGGATGGTCCTTAGGGATATTAGGGAATAAAAAGCTAGTAACAGGTCTTAAAAGCCTAGCAAATGCTTTTATAAGACCCGATTTTTCAGCAATGTTCATAAGTCCTAGCCATACTGCCATTATTCCTGTAAGTCCTATTGCAAATTTTACTGCTTCCTGTGTATCCTGAATTACCACTGTATTAATAACTTCAACATTTCCATTTATAAGTGAAACAATTATACCTGTAATAATAAGAAAAAACCATATATAGTTAATCACAAATTAAACTCCCCTTTTTATTAATTAATCTATATCAAATTATATGAGGTAAATATAGGGGATATGTAAAAAAACAGTTGCTAGTTCTCAGGCTTTTTAGCTTCTTAATCTTTGGAGTAGTGTGTTGTTATCCGTTACTTAAGCCTGAGAAGTAAGGCAAAGATGTCCGTTACTATGCCTAAGACGTCTAGCCTCTGGGGACCGTTACTTGACCTAGGAAGATATGCTCTGATGTCCGTTACTATACTTAAGGGTCTAGCCTTGGAAGTCCGTTACTTCACCTAGGAAGTCAGAGCTTTGGGGTCCGTTACCTGACCAAAGAAGCAAAACTACGAGGTCCGTTACTTAAACCTCAGAAGTAAGGCTACGATGACCGTTACTTAAGCCATGGGGTCTAGCCTACGAGGACCGTTACTATGCCAAAGACGTCTATCCTATGAGGACCGTTACTTAACCAATGAAGCAAGACTATGAGGTCTGTTACTTTGACCTAGGGAGTAAGTCTACGTGGTCCGTTACTTTACCCTAGTAAGTAACGCTATGAAGTCTTTTTTCAGTTTTTTTTAATTGTCAATTCTCAATTGTCCATTGTCAATTGCATTTTTAGGTTTGTTGTTGAGGGATTCGTAATCCCTCAACACACAAAAAAACGCAGACTAAAGTCTGCGCTACACTATCTTATCTAATTCTCAATTGTTCTTTATAAGAATCCATCAGCCTCTACAATAATTTTTAATTTTAAATTGTATTTAATTGTTCATTGTCAATTGTAAATTGTTAATTACATTAAAGTATTTCTTCAATATACCTTAGTGCTCCATTTTTAGTTGGTGGGATTTTTCCATTATATATTGCCTTTTTTACCTCTTCTAGTAAGTCACCTATCATAACATTACTTTTAAGGTCAAATCTTTCTATTATATCCTTACCAGTTATTATATCTGAAATTCTTTCTACTTCTTTAAACCTAGTAAGATAATTATTTGCTAAGTATTCAATATGAACCTTAAACTTACCCATTTCTTCAGTTGGGTCTAAAAGTTTCCTTGTAGCTATTATATCTGAAAGGGATATAAGTAAAATATCTAGTGTATCTTCTTTAAGTTCAGAAAACACACCATATAAAGTTTTTCCACTTACATCATTCTTTTTATAGAGTACTAGTGGAATCATGTGTTTAGCTATCATTTTGTAGAGTATATCCCTTTCTCTTATACTTAATTTAAGTCTTTCGGCTATATTTTTAACAATTTCAGCCCCTGTTATTTCATGACCTTTAAACCTAACCCTTCCAGTTTTATCAATCTTTTTAGCAGATGGTTTTCCTATATCATGAAAGAAAGCACCTAATTTCATAAGTTCAAGACGCTTATGCCCTGACGCAACTTCCTCTTCACTATGTTCCTCATAAGCTTTTTTGACATGTTCTTCAAAATATCCGTCTGCATAAATAATATCTTCAGCTACCTTCAGAGTATATATAGAATGGGTAAGGGAATCAACTACATGATACTTGCACTCGCCTACATCCCTCATTGGATTAATATCAGGAAAAATCTCTTCTAATATATTAAGCTTCTTATCCATATATCTAAAATAGTAATAAGTTCTTCTAAGTTTTAGTATTTTAAATAATTCATAGGTAATTCTTTCTCCAGGCATATCCCTAAGTCTGTTTTTATCTTCTCTGATTAACCTAGCAGTATCATCATCTATATCAAATTCAAACTGTGACATAAATCTTACAGCTCTAAGCATTCTTATAGGATCCTCTAAAAATGTAGAAGTATTTACATGCCTTATGATTTTGTTTTCAATATCTTTTAACCCGCCTGTTACATCTAGAATATTATCTTTATTTATTCTATTATCCTCTATATTCATAATATCAATAGCTAAGCTATTTATAGTAAAATCTCTTTTCTTTAAATCTTCCTGAATAGTTTCTCCATCCATCTCATTAATATCATAATTTAATCCTCTATTTTTATCTACTACCCTATAAAATTTGTACCTATCTCCTAAAGGTATAGCTTTTCCACCTATCTTTTCTGCAAGTTTTTTTCCAATTTTAGCAGGATTTTTTTCTACCACAAAATCTATATCTTCACCTTTTCCCCCTAAAAAGTAATCCCTTATATATCCCCCAACTACATATATTTTTATGTTTTCATTTCTACTTATTTCCTTTAAAGTCTTAAAAATGGGGTCCATTTAATCATCTCCTATTCAATCTCACTAAATTAAATTTCATTCTAATTAGCCTCTTCATATACTATACAAAAGGCTGTTTTCCTTTTCTTTATTTTACCCCTTAACACAAGATTTTCAAGCTTATTTTTTAAGGATTCAATATCTAATTTAATATTAAATTCTTCATCCTGTTCTATTTCCTTTACCACGTCGTAAATATTCATTTCATTTATAGGAAGTTTTGTCTTAATAATATTATAAAACTTTTCCTCTTCCATATTCCTTTTACTCACTAATTCATCAAAAGGATTTTCAGTATGAGGACTAGATGTCTTAGCTGCCCTTATTCTAACAGGTATAGTCCTTCCCATAATAGCAGAAGAAATAAATGTATCACCCGATTTTAAATATGGAAGTCTTTTAGCCTCTTCACCAGTTAAATCTGTCTCTTCTTTTATAGTTTGTATATCTGAGCTTCTTACAATTCTAAAAACAAATTTTGTGCTTAATTGAGCAGTAATAGTCTCATCTAAAAGTGTAGGCCTTTGAGTAGCAAGAATTAGGAATACCCCATATTTTCTCCCCTCTTGTGCTATTTCTTTAAGTACTGATTTAGAAGGTGAATCATAGCCTTTAGGGGCAAAGTTATGGGCTTCATCTGTTGCTATTATAAATGGGGGAAAATAATCAGTCTCTATGTTTTTAAATTGGGCATCTTTATAATCCCTTCTTTTTCTATAAAGTTTGTTTAAAAGATATGTTGCAAAAACCTGTAATAGCCTTATATTACCCTGTATAACAATTAACTTTCCGGATTCTATACCTTCAGTTATTTCCCTTATATCATTACTAAATACACCATCATTATTAAGCCTTGTAAGTCGCCAAATTATACCCTTTACAGAGTTTGAAGGACAACTCTTATCATATCTATCATATAATTCCTTACACCTTTCCCATCTTTCCCGTTCTATATTATTGTCACATGTTTGTATAATTCTATCAATCTTTGCTGGAGAACCTATATTTTGAGCCTCTGAGAGCATTCTAAGTCTGTCATAAAAACTTTGATATGAATCTCTTTTTTTGTGAAGTACATCTACAACATTACTCATAGCATCAGAAATCGGAGCTGAAGCATTTAATAGATCCTTTAAATCTTGAGTAGATAAATCAGTAAACTTAACCCCTACATGATGACCTATTTGGAGACATTTAAACTTCTCTGTATAATCTTCTTTATATTTATCCTCTAGATAATCTGCACATGTAGAAAAATCCATCTCAAAATGTGGATCTAGTACAATAGTTGGAATATTTAGTTTCATTATTTCTTCTAATAATACCCTCATACCAAATGACTTACCAGAACCTGATCCTCCAAATATACCGATATGTGGATATTGATTCATTGACTTTATGTCAAATATAAAAGGAATACCCCTTTGTCCCTTTATTTCGTTATCTTCATATAATGGAGCTATATCCTTTAAATTTTCATCCATTCCTTCTTCCATATGTTCTGTACTTTTTATAACCCCTAAAACTAATCCTTCATCTGGTGATGTTTTAATTAATAAGTCTTTTACTTCATCAAATCTAGGCTCCCTTACATCTGAACCAGTTTCAACTGGATATTTAGCCTCATTTAATAGCCTTACTTTAGCTATATGTATTGTTTCATCATCTATACTGTACCCAATAGCTTTTAGTGATTCTATTACTGAAGAATCAACCATTCCACCGTCTATATTTAGAGGAATATATCTATTGTATGAACTTGTTTCAACAACTTCTCCCATTAGTTCTCCTTGATATTTATCCATTATTATAAGCATTTCATTTATCCTAAAAGGCCTTTCATTTGAACCTACATATACTTCCTGCTGAGTAGTTATACCTACAACCTTCATTTTATAACCCCCTTCATTTGTAATTGACAAAGTCAATTACAAATAATTTAAAATTAGAAAATATAGTCATTAGTCCTTAGTTTTTAGTCCTTAGCTTAAACGCTGTTGAGGGATTACAAATCCCCCAACAACAAACCAACCACTACCCACTAACCACCAAAAACTGCATTTAAAATGCAATTGACAATGGACAATTGAGAATTGACAATTAAAAAAAACTGAAAAAAGACTTCATAGCGTTACTTACTAGGGTAAAGTAACGGACCTCGTAGTTTTGCTTCTTTGGTCAGGTAACGGACGTCATAGGCTGGACCCTTAAGTATAGTAACGGACATCAAAGCATATCTTCCTAGGTTGAGTAACGGACATCTCTGTTCTACTTCTTTGGTATAGTAACAATCATCATAGGATAGACGTCTTTGGCATAGTAACGGTCCTCGTAGGCTAGACCCCATGGCTTAAGTAACGGTCATCGTAGCCTTACTTCTGAGGTTTAAGTAACGGACCTCGTAGTTTTGCTTCTTTGGTCAGGTAACGGACCCCAAAGCTCTGACTTCCTAGGTGAAGTAACGGACGTCATAGGCTGGACCCTTAAGTATAGTAACGGACATCTCCGTTCTACTTCTTTGGTATAGTAACGGTCATCGTAGGATAGACGTCTTACGCATAGTAACAGACACCAACGCACTACTCCAAAGGCTAAATATCTAAAAACTAAGAACCAAGAGCTAATAACTGCACTTTTACATAGTCCTTTTACTTCTTTCTGATATAAAAAACTTTTCGAGTATTTCTCTATCTAAATATTTTTCTAGGAGCCCTTTCATCATTTTGTCAGATATTTTAACTTCACTATCTACTATATCAAGCCATAATGGAACACCTCTACTAGTATAGGGCGTTAAAGTAAATACTAAATCAGCCATTTCTTTCATGTATTTTTCTTGACTCTTCAATATATCCATACCTACAACACTTGGATCCTTTGAGGTTCGCATAAAGCATGACCTTAATCCCTCATTATATTTTTTTGTATTTTCTTTGTTTATAGTTATCATTTCTCCATATTCCAATAACCCGTAAAGTAGTTCCTTATCATATAAATTATCTATGTTAGGAGGTAATATATCTTTTTCAATTAAACTAGTTCCAATAATATTAGTCTTTATATCCTTTATAACACCTATTAGTATAATACCCTTCTCCTCACATAAACTTTTTAGCTCATTCCATTTATCAGTACATTCTATCTTATACCTTATAAGAGAACCATCCATCATTATTACATAAGGATTTAGCTTGTTAGCCCCTTCAATTGCCACCTCTACTTCTATGGATGATAGTTTATAATTTCTTATAAAAGAATCTATTTCATTTTTAGCAGGATTCTCTTTATCTATTTTTTCTATAATTTCTTTTTCTGTCTTTAGATTAAGTGGAGTGTAAAAGTCAGCTTTATATATTGGATTATCTTGATATATACTGCTTTTAGCTAACCCTTGGAAAACCTCAACAAAATGGGGATAAGCTCCTCCCATTCTGTTTTTAGAACCATCTACCCCTAAGATTCCTCCTTCCTTAGAAAAACATTCCAATTCATTCGACTTAATTCGACATAAACTTTTTATTTCGCCTATATTTTTGCTAACAAAATCCTTTATGTTTATATTGTCAATTTTGGAAATTAATTTATAATTTTCATTTAATATCCTGTTAAGCTTAATAAGCTTGTCTTTAAGTTCATTACTAGTGTTAAGCATTTTTTCACACTCCATTATTTATAGATTTGCCTAAGGTAAAATTTAACAAAAGTTTGTTAAATATTAAATTATTATTGACTTTTATTGGTATCTCTGGTACTATTTCTTTGTAGGATGTTGTCGAATTATGGCTGTTAATAAACTAAAAATAGAAAGTAGGGGTGATAAATATGAAATCTACAGGCATCGTAAGAAAAGTTGATGAACTCGGTAGAGTAGTAATCCCTATTGAATTAAGAAGGACTCTTGATATTGCTGAAAAAGGTGCCCTTGAAATCTATGTAGACGGTGAACATATAATCCTAAGAAAATATGCACCAGCATGTATTTTCTGTGGACAAGCTAAAGATGTAAAAGTATTCAAGGGAAAAAATATTTGTCCTTCATGCCTGGAAGAACTAAAATCTGAGTAAGTACATAAAAGCAGCTAGAAGTAGCTGCTTTTATGTTTTTTTGAAAGTTATAATTCTATACTCTCCTTATAGACTTCTCTTTTAGGTATATTTCGTTCCTTTGCTACCATCTTTACTGCTTCTTTTTTTGTAAGACCTTGGTTTATATAGTATAATATATGTTCTTTTATGTTCATCTCTACCCAAGAGTCCTCTTTATCTTTATTTCCTTCTGAACCCCTAACTACTATTACAAATTCTCCTTTGATATTTTTATTATTAAGTTTTTCTATAACTTCATTAATTTTTCCTCTAAATACTTTTTCATATTTTTTAGTAAGTTCTTTTACTACTGCAACCTCTCTATTTCCTAATATATCTATCATATCTTTAAGAGTTTTTAGCAGTCTGTGTGGTGCTTCATATATTATAGTTGTTCTCTCTTCATCCTTTAGCTTTACAAGTCTTTCTCGTCTTTCTTTTTTATTTGATGGTAAAAAGCCTTCAAATAAAAATCTATCTGTAGGAAGACCTGAAACAACTAATGCTAATATTGATGCAGTAGCTCCAGGAAGTCCTATTACATGTATATCATTTTCTAATGCTAATCTTATAAGATCTTCCCCAGGATCAGATATTCCAGGCATACCTGCATCTGAAACTAATGCTATATTTTCACCACTTATAAGCTTACCTATAAGAACCTGACCTTTATTTTTCATATTATGTTCATGATAACTTGTAAGGGGTTTTTTTATATTAAAATGATTTAGTAGCTTTATTGTATGTCTTGTATCTTCCGCTGCGATTAAATCTACTTCCTTTAATACGTTTAAAGTCCTTAATGTTATATCTTCTAAATTGCCAATAGGTGTTGGGCATATGTATAATGTTCCTTTATCCGGCAAGTTTCCCATCCTTTCATGGTATATTATACTTTATAAATAGCCTGATCTTATTGTCTTCTCTATTATTATAACATTATTGTTAACCATTAATATAGTTATTTTTTACCTTAGGAGTGAGGCTTTGTGGTCCGTTACTTAAACCTCAAAAGAGAGTCTAAGGTGTCCGTTACTATTCCAAAGAAGAAGAACAGAGATGTCCGTTACTTGACCTAGGTAGTAATGCTCTGATGTCCGTTACTATACTTAAGGGTCTAGCCTATGACGTCCGTTACTTGACCTAGGTTGTAATGCTCTGATGTCCGTTACTAAAACCAAGACGTCTAGCCTACGAGGACCGTTACTATGCCAAAGAAGATAATCTAGGATGTCCGTTACTTAAACCTCAGAAGTAAGGCTACGATGACCGTTACTTAAGCCTAAGAAGCTATGCTTCGCAGTCCGTTACTTAAGCCATGGGGTCTAGCCTACGAGGACCGTTACTATGCCAAAGACGTCTATCCTATGAGGACCGTTACTTAACCAATGAAGCAAGACTATGAGGTCTGTTACTTTGACCTAGGGAGTAAGTCTACGTGGTCCGTTACTTTACCCTAGTAAGTAACGCTATGAAGTCTTTTTTCAGTTTTTTTAATTGTCAATTCTCAATTGTCCATTGTCAATTGCATTTTAAATGCAGTTTTTAGTGATTAGTTGGTAGTGGTTAGGTTTGTTGTTGAGGGATTCGTAATACCTCAACATAAAAAAACGCAGACTTTAGTCTGCGCTATACTAGCTTATTTAATTCTCAATTGCTTTCCTAATTTAACATTCACAATTTAAAATTTAACATTATGAAATGCGAAAAATTTCGCATTTCATTACCCAAATATATTAAGTAATATTCCTGCAGCAACTGCTGAACCTATAACCCCTGCAACATTTGGTCCCATTGCATGCATTAATAAAAAGTTTGATGGGTTTGCTTTTTGCCCTTCCTTTTGTACTACCCTTGCTGCCATTGGCACTGCTGATACTCCTGCTGCTCCTATTAATGGATTTACTTTTCCCTTAGTTAGCTTATGCATTAGCCTTCCAAATAATAATCCTGTTGCTGTTCCTATTGAAAATGCTATTAATCCTAATACCACTATTTTTATTGTATCTACTGTTAAAAACACATCTGCCTTTGCCTTTGCTCCTACTGTTATACCAAGTAGTATTGTAACTATGTAAAGAAGTGAATTTTGGGCTGTTTCTGCCAGCTTCGGAACTACTTCTGCCTCTCTTATTAAGTTTCCAAACATTAGCATTCCTATTAATGGTGCTGATGATGGTAATAATAGTATTGTAAATACTGTTACTACTATTGGGAATATTACCTTTTCCTTCTTTGATACTGGTCTTAATTGTTCCATCTTTATTTTTCTTTGCTCTTCTGTTGTTAATAGTTTCATTATTGGTGGTTGAATTATAGGTACTAATGCCATATATGAATATGCTGCAACTGCTATTGCCCCTAGTAGGTCTGGAGCTAGTTGCGATGTTAAGAATAGTGCTGTTGGTCCATCTGCACCTCCAATTATCCCTATCGACGCTGCCTCCGGCCCTGTGAATCCTAAAAGTATTGCTCCTATGAATGTAAAGAATATTCCAAACTGGGCTGCTGCACCTAATAGTAGACTCTTTGGATTTGCTATAAGTGGACCAAAGTCTGTTGCTGCTCCTACACATAAAAATATTAATGGTGGATATAGTCCGTTTTCTGTCCCCCAATATATTATCCTTAAAAGTCCGCTCTCTTCCATAACACCAGAAAGGGGTAGATTAACTAATAGCATTCCAAAACCTATGGGTATTAAAAGATATGGCTCATATTCCTTTTTTATTGCTAGATAAAAGAGTCCACAAGCAATTAAAATCATTATTGTCTCTTTTAAAGTTAATGCAGAGATTCCAGTACTTGTCCAAAACTCCTGCAGTATTTCCATTGAGGTTACCTCTCTTTCTAACTATTTTTATTCAAGGGATACTAATGGGTCTTGAGCATTTACTGCCTGACCTTTTGTAACGTTTATTGATACTACCTTTCCATCCCTTGGTGCTACTATTTCATTTTCCATCTTCATTGCCTCAAGTATCACTAAAACTTGCCCCTCTTTTACTCTATCATTTTCATTTACCTTTATATCTAATATTGTACCTGGCATTGGTGCTTTAACTTCTTCTCCTTTAGCATTAGCTACCCTATTAATATTTGGAGTTTCTGCTATTTCCTTTTTTCTTACTAATTTAGGCTTAGGTTTATCCTCTTTAGGTTTAGTTTCTGTAGCCTCTGAGTTAGTTATCTCTTCTACCTCAATTTCATATACTTGACCATTAAGACGTATTCTATATTTTTTCATCTTTCTTCCTCCTACCTCTTAATTTAACTTACTTTCCTAAAGTTTTTAATGCGTACATTAGAAATACTTTTTCCATTGCTAGCAGCTATAGCTGCAGTAAATAAAGCAACCAAAACTTCTTCATCAAGTTCTTTAATATCCTTTATATCTTCATTTTTTCTTACAGCCGTTTCAGTTTGGTTTATTTTTACTCCTTTATTTTCCTCTCTATAAAATAATACTTTAAACAGTTCTAAAATGTATGAGATCGCTAATAAGCATACAAATACAATAACCATACTAATAGCTGAAATTTTCAATACTTCTACTAAACTCATACTTCCTTCTAACAATTAATTCACCACCTTATAAAACCTAAAATTATTAACACTATTCTAAGGATAATTCTATATAATATACTTCTGGTTCTCTATCTTGAAGGAATTTCTTTGCAACCTGTGGGAATAGTGCATATGACAAAATATCTTCCTCAGATTGATATAAGCCCTCTATCTCTGACTTATATTTTTCAAACCCATCTTCTAATAGGTCTGCTGGTCTTACATCAATTACTTCTTCATCACCTATAATCTTCTTTTTTATCTCTTCTTTAATTGGTGCTGGTGGTCTTCCATATAGTCCTCTAACATAATCCTTTATTTCCTTTGGTACCATTTTATATCTTTCACCTATTAACACATTAAATACTGCTTGTGTCCCAACCATTTGGCTCATTGGTGTTACCAATGGTGGATATCCTAAGTCTTCTCTAACCTTAGGTACTTCAGCTAACACCTCTTCAAATTTATGGGCTGCATTTTGTGCTTCCAGCTGTGATAATAGGTTTGAAAGCATTCCACCTGGAACCTGATAACTTAAAGTTTTTGGTTCTATTTCTAATACCTTATGTTTTAATGTTCCATTTGAAATATACTTTTCTTTTATTGGCTTAAAATAGGCCGCTACTTCATGTAATGCATCTAAATTTAACTTAGGATCTCTATTAGTATTTTGATAAGTAATTGCTAAGGATTCAGTTGGTGGCTGTGATGTACCTGTTGCAAATGGAGATATTGCAGTATCTATAATATCTACTCCTGCCTCTATTGCTTTCATATAACTCATTGATGCAATTCCACTAGTACCGTGATTATGTAATTCTATTGGTAATTTTGTTATCTGTTTTATTTTCTTTATTAGTTCAAAGGCACGATATGGTGTTAAAATACCTGACATATCCTTTATACAAATAGAATCTGCCCCTAAGTTTTCTAATTCTTTTACTTTTTCTAGATAATATGATGTAGTATGAACTTTACTTGTAGTATAGGAAATTGCACACTGACAATGGGCTCCTTCCTTTTTAATAGCTTTTATAGATGTTTCTAGGTTTCTAGTATCATTTAAAGCATCAAATATACGCACTATATCTATACCGTTGTATATTGCCTTTTGGATAAATTTCTCCACTATGTCATCTGGATAGTGTTTATATCCTAATAAGTTTTGACCCCTTAAAAGCATCTGAAGCTTTGTATTTTTAACCTTTGAACGGATTTTTCTTAATCTTTCCCAAGGGTCTTCATTTAAAAAGCGTAAGCATGCATCAAAGGTAGCTCCACCCCATACCTCCATGGCATGATATCCTACCTCATCCATCTTCTCTAATATTGGTAGTATCTCTTCCGTTTTTAATCTAGTAGCAATAAGGGATTGATGTCCATCCCTTAGGGATGTTTCAGTAATTTTTAATGGTTTTATTGACTTCATATAATTCACCTCTTTAATTAAGAGCTTTTTCAATTCTTTCCAACCCTTCCTTAATATTGTCTAAGGAAGTAGCATAAGAAAGCCTGATGTAATTATCATTTCCAAACCCAGTTCCAGGAATAACGGCTACTTTTACAGTGTCTAATAGGTATTGGGCAAAATCCATAGAACCTGAAATTTTATATCCATTAAACTTTTTACCAATAATTTCTGAAATATTTACCATCACATAAAATGCACCTTTTGGTTTTTTGCAAGATAGATAGTCTATGGAATTTATCTTATCTACCATATAATCTCTTCTTTCTCTAAAGGCCTTTACCATATCTTTTAATGGACTTTGGTCACCCCTTAAGGCCTCAATACTTGCATACTGTGCAATTGTATTAGGATTTGAAGTAGCATGACTTTGTATGTTTGTCATGGTCTTTGCAATTTCTTTATTAGATGCTGTATATCCTATCCTCCAACCAGTCATGGCATAACATTTTGACATCCCATTAATAACAATTGTCAAATCTTTAATCTCATCACCTAGGGTAGCTATACTAACGTGCCTACCATCATAAATTAATTTTTCATATATTTCATCTGAAACAATAAAGATATCATTTTTAACTGCAATTTCTGCTATTTCCTTTAGTTCATCTTCTGTGTATACCGTTCCAGTAGGGTTGCTAGGACTATTTAACAAAATAGCCTTTGTCTTTTTGGTTATCCTATTAAGCAAACTTTCCTTAGTGTATTTGAAACCGTTTTCTTCCGAAGTCTTAACAAATACTGGTGTCGCATCTGCCATCTTAATTAATTCCGGATAACTTACCCAATATGGTACAGGTATAATAACTTCATCCCCTGGATTACATATAGCCTGAAAAGTGTTAAATAGTGAATGTTTTGCTCCATTAGATATAACTATGTTCTCAGGCGTATATTCTAAGTTGTTATCCTTTTTAAGTTTTTCACATATGGCTTTCTTTAGCTCTGGTAAACCTGATGCAGCTGTATATCCAATATGTCCCTTTTCAATTGCCTCAATTGCTGCATTTCTTATGTTTGCCGGTGTTTTAAAGTCAGGCTCCCCAGCTCCAAAGCTAATTACATCTTCACCGTCTTTTTTCATCTTTTTAGCTTTAGCTGTAATTGATAATGTTACAGATGGTGAGACTTTTCTATTTTTAACAGAAAGATTATCATTCATAAAAAGTCGCCCCTTTTAAATATTGATTTTCAGTTATAAATCTATGTAAAGGATTTTTAAAGACCTTTGGCAGAATATTTAGTATTTTTAGAATAATTTCAATATTCAAAAAACACCAGCCCTTAAGTTGAAAGCTATTAATCCAATGTGATATAATTTTTTTACCAAACAAAACTATAAATCTAATACCCTTTTTGTTTTCGACTAAATTCTAACATAGTACCTTTTTCATGTAAATGGCTTAAATAATGTCTTGATACTAAGAAAGTTTAATATAATAAGAAAATTTATCCTTATAGTTTATAAAATTAAGGGAGTGCTTTTTATGGATTCAACAGATTGTAAAATTCTCGAGATATTACAGACTAAAGGCAGAATATCAATGAAGGAATTAGGTAAACTAGTAGCCCTAAGTCCACCTGCAGTAGCTGAAAGGGTTAAAAGACTTGAAGAAAACGGTATAATCAAAGGGTATAAAGCTGTAGTAGATGCTGAAAAGTTAGGAAGAGCAATAAATGTTTTTATAAATGTTGCTATGAAGGTTGACAAGCATAAAGGTTTTTTAGAGTTTGTTAATAAAAACGATAATATAGTAGAATGCCATCATGTAACTGGTCCATATTGTATGATAATTAAGGCAAGTTTAACTAAAATGTCAGATTTAGAAAAATTACTTGATCAAGTACAGGAGTTTGGCGATACCGAAACTTTTATAATATTATCAAGTCCTGTAAAAGGTAAAACTGTAAAGCCGTTAGTTACCTTAGATGAATAAAAGGCTATGGAATCTAAAACTCCATAGCCTTTTTTATTGGCTTAAGCCTTATTCATATTATAAATTTCATATATTTCATCAGTATATGTACCATCATCATTATATACATAAAGAGGTCTTTCAAATTTAAGTTCTGGTTTTGCAGCTTTTATACTTTTTACTAATACAAGATTAGGTTTTTGGTCCACCTTAGGATGTACAAATCTTATCTTTTTAGGCTCTAATTTATACTTTCTAAGGAGCCATAAGATATCAACTATTCTATGGGGTCTATGTACCATAAAGAACCTTCCATTATGTCTTAAAAGCCTACTAGAAACCCTTATTACATCCTCTAGTGTACATTTTATTTCATGCCTCGATATAGCTTTTTTATCTTCAGGATTTACCTTTCCCCCTCCATATTCCATATATGGAGGATTAGTAGTTATAGCATCAAATTGATTTACTCCAAGTTTTTCTGGTGCTTCCTTTAAATCAAAATTAAGTATTTCAATATAATCTTCTAAATTATTCATTCTGATACTTCTTCTAGCCATCTCTGCAACATCTTTTTGTATTTCTATACCATATATCTTTTTAACCTTATTTTTAGCCCATACAAGTAGAGGGATTATTCCTGTTCCTGTACCTAAATCTATAACTGTAGAATTATTTTTTATATCACAAAAATTAGCTAAAAGTACTGCATCCATACCGAAACAAAAACCTGTTGTATCCTGTATGATTTTAAGTCCTTTACATTGAAGGTCATCTATTCTCTCATGTTCTTTTAGCTGAACTTTTTCCATTACTATCGCTCCTACTCTTTTCATATGTTCTATTTATATATTATATCACTTGTAATTAATTTAAAGCATTATTTAAAATTTAATCTAAAGTTAAGGGCTGAAAAACAGAACCATCCCCATTTTCAGTTTAATAAACAATATAAAATAAAAAAAAGACCCGAAATCGGGTCTTTTATGTATATTATTCTGGTTGTGGAGCATCTACTGGACATACATTTGCGCATGCACCACAGTCAATGCATGTATCTGCATCAATAACGTATTTATCATCTCCAGCGCTAATAGCCTCAACTGGGCATTCTGGTTCACAAGCTCCGCAGCTTATACATTCATCATTAATTACGTAAGCCATTATGTTCACCTCCTTTAGGTTAACAGTATAAATAGTTTACTCCTTTATTTTATCATTTATTATAAAGTAATAAAAGAGTTTTTATTAATTTTGATATATGCAAAGAGGTCTAGTATTTCTAGACCTCTTCATTCTCAACTTTTTCTTCAACTTCATCTAATTTAAAAGTTACAATTTCTTCAGTATCATCTTCCTTCTTTATTCTCACTTTAACACTTTCAAGTAAAGGATTTGTATCAATTACTATACCTTCTCCTACTTCCGTATTAACTGTAGCCCCAATCTTCGGTAATTTTTTGTTTATATCACTATACATGCTATGCTCATATTTTAAACAACACATAAGTCTACCACAAATACCAGAGATTTTAGTTGGGTTTAATGATAGATTTTGTTCTTTAGCCATTTTTATAGATACTGGCTCAAATTCTCCTAAGAAAGTAGCACAACACATAGGCCTACCACAAGGGCCTAAGCCTCCTATCATCTTTGCTTCGTCCCTTACTCCTATTTGCCTTAGTTCTATTCTTGTTCTAAATACTGAAGCTAAATCCCTTACAAGTTCCCTAAAGTCAACCCTTCCATCTGCAGTAAAATAAAATATTATCTTATTATTATCAAATGTATATTCCACATCTATAAGCTTCATTTCAAGTCCATGTTTTTCTATCTTTTTTAAGCAGATATCAAAGGCCTCTTCTTCTTTTTCCTTATTTTCTCTATGCTTTTCTAAATCTTCTTCTGTTGCTACTCTAATAACCTTTTTAAGTGGAGACACTATCTCATCTTCACTTACTTCCTTTATTCCTACCACTACTTGCCCAAGTTCTATTCCTCTAACAGTTTCTACAATTACATTATCTCCCTTTTTTATATCTATTCCATCAGGGTCAAAATAGTATATTTTCCCTGCCTTTTTAAATCTTATACCAACTACAATTGCCATCTTTTATACCTCCTGCATTTCAAGAAGCATAACCTCAACAGCTAATTGAAAATTAACCTTTGAGGCTATATCATCCTTTGTTTCCTTAACTCTTTCTATTATATCATATATTTTGTCTATTGATAATTTAGAGGAATGTTGTTCTAAGATTTGAATTTTATCCCTATTTATTATAAAACTATAATTATCTGTTTCCTTCATTATCAATAAATCTCTAAACCATATTATAATCATATCTAATATATCTTCAATACTCTCTTTATTCTTTTCGAAAAATTCACTTATAGAAAATATCTTAAATTTTTCACTATTAATGGTATTATCAATTATAGATATAACATCTTCTCTTAACTGCTTAAATTCTTCTGACTCACATATTTTTATTGCTTTTCCTATTATTCCATTGGAAAATGAGGCAGTAAAAGATGCTTCTTCTTCTGTCTTTTCATATTTACTAATAATAAAATCCTTTATTTTATTATTCTCTATAGGACTAAACCTAACAAGCTGACATCTAGATATTATAGTGGGCAGGAGGCTGTTACTATTTACAACTGTCATAATAATAACAGCATAAGTAGGGGGCTCTTCTAATGTTTTCAAAAAGCTATTTTGAGCCTCTTGAGTCATTTTATCAATGTTTTCTAAGATATATACTTTTCTTTTCCCTTCATAGGGTAATCTTCTCATTGATTTTTGAATCTTATCAATCTGTTCTTTCTTAAAATATTGTCCTTCAGGACTTTCTATATAAAAATCAGGCATATTCCCTGAGTTAAACTGGATACATGAAGCACAAGTATTACAAGGCTCTGTACCTTCTTTTTGACAAAGAAGAGTTTTAGCAAATGCCTTAGCTACAGTTCTTTTCCCTATTAGTTTAGGTCCTTCAAAGAGGTAGCTATGTGATATACTATTATTTTTTATTGCCTTTTTTAAATTATTTATAATCACTTCATGTCCTATAATATTACTAAAATCCATACTTATCCTCCATTACATATATATATCTAGTATAAGTCCCCTTATGTCATCCAATTTTTTCAAAACTTTTATATTATCCTTCTCCTTTTTTAAAACTTCTTCTGTAAGCTCTTCTAGCTCATCATCTACTTTTTTTATTATAGCATAAATCCTATGTCTTCCCCTTTTATCTAAAAAACTATTTTTACTGAACTTTACCGTAGAATTAACAGATTCCCTTAAAAACTCCGATACTAGTTTTTTATATGCTATTAATTCCTTTATATTGACATTTTTAGATAACCTTTCTGCTTGTCTATCAATTTTTTGTAGCAATATACCTAGTCGCTCTTTTATATTTAGCCCAGCAATTTTTTCTAATTCTTCTTTAAAACTATTTCCCTTTATATTATTCCTATTTTTATTTTCATTAAAGTCTATATTTATTTTTCCAGAGGGTTTCTTTAGAATATCACTTATCTTCATAAACTTATCCTCCTAAACCTTCTCAAACTTATCTACATCCACAACAAATATTGTAGCACCTCCAACCTGAACTTCAACTGGATATGGAATATATACCCCTCCTGTCATAGGAGTTGGTGAAGGTGAAGTTGTAACCTGCTTTC
Source organism: Thermohalobacter berrensis (assembly GCF_003609645.1). Lineage (GTDB taxonomy): Bacteria > Bacillota > Clostridia > Tissierellales > Thermohalobacteraceae > Thermohalobacter > Thermohalobacter berrensis. The sequence goes on along the minus strand of NZ_MCIB01000040.1, from coordinate 82,354 downwards.
TAGATTTGCATAATTTTTTAATAATTTCTATTACATCATCAACCTTTTCCTTTTCTACTCCTATTAATAGGGTAGTATTCCCCGATTTTAAAAATCCCCCTGTTGAAGCTAACTTGGTTATCCTATAATTATTTTTCATAAGATTATCAACCAGTTTAGGAGCATCTTCATCCTGAACAATGGCAATAACTAATTTCATTGAAATTCCCCCTTATTTTTTTAACAAACAGTCTATTTCATTTTTAATTTGATTAAATGTCTTTTCTATACTCTTACTAGCATCAATTATTTTAATTCTTTCAGGATACATTTTTGTTAGCCTTAAATAACCATCATAAACCTTTTTATGAAATTCAATACTTTCCTTTTCTAATCTATCCTGATTTTGTCTTGCCCTTCTCCTTAACGAAGCTAATTCAGGGTCTATATTAAGAAATAGGGTTACATCTGGTTTAATTCCTTGTATAGCAAATTCATTTATCTCTTTAATCTTCTCTATTCCTAATCCCCTGGCAATTCCCTGATATACTAAACTAGAGTCTACGAACCTATCACATATTATAATTTTCCCTTCTTTTAAAGCAGGAATCACCTTTTCATATACATGTTGAGCCCTTGATGCAGCATATAATAATGCCTCTGTTACAGGGGACATACCTGTATTCTTATCATCTAATATAATCTCCCTTATATCTTCACTTATTTTTGTCCCTCCGGGTTCCCTTGTAATTACAATATCATAACCCTTGTCTTGTAGATATTCTGATAATAACTTTATTTGAGTACTTTTCCCTGATCCATCTGGACCTTCTACTGTTATGAATAATCCCTTCATTCTACCATTCCTTTACTCTATTATTTTTATTTTGCTTTCATCTTGTATACCTAAAATGTTAATGTTATTTTCCTTTAGTACTTTTATATATTCAATTATATCACTATTTATCCTCTCTCCTGGACTTACAAGGGGTATACCAGGAGGATAAGGTATTATAAAATCTCCAGCAATTTTTCCATTACATTTGTTAAGATTTAATAGCTTCTTTTCTTTATAGTATGCTTTATATAATGGCATAACGGTCTCTGTTTTAATATATTTTACATCTATTGTTGGTATTATGTCTAATCTATAATCCCTTTTATTATATATATCAGCTATAGCATTAGTAAGTTTTTCTATATATTTAGGCTCATCTAAAACTGATGTTAAAGCTATACCATAATACAAATCGGACATCTCAAGCTGTATTTTATAATTTTGTCTTAATATCTTTTCCAGCCTTCTTCCTGTTATATTTATACCCTTAAGGCTTATCAATACTTTAGTTAAGTCAAAAGAATAATTATTACTTTTAATACTATTATTATCAAATATTCTAACTCCATCCAAATCTTTTAGCTTAAAAATATTTTCTTCTATAGCATTAATAATTAGATCAAGTCTACTTGTTCCCTTTTTTTCTATATATGCTCTAGCCATATCTATAGAAGCCATAAGTATATAAGAAGGACTAGTAGTCTGATAAAGTGTCATTCTTTCTTTAAGCTTTTCAGTATCTATTCTATCTGTGCCAACATGAACCATAGAAGCTTGAGTAAAGGCTGGAAGAGTCTTATGAGTACTTTGTATTACTATATCCGCTCCACCTTCTAAAGCTGATTCCGGTAGTCTTTTACTAAACTTTAGATGACTACCATGGGCTTCATCTACTATTAGTATTTTACCAAACCTGTGTACTATTTTTGCTATCTCTTTTATATTAGAGCATATACCATAATATGAAGGTGATGTTATAACTATAGCCTTAATATCATTGTATTTTTCTAACATGTTTTGTATGTCCAAAGGATTTATTCCTAAAACTATATTATTGTCTTCATCATATTCAGGATAAACATACACTGGCTCTAATCTTCCTAGTATTGTTGCATTATATACAGATTTGTGACAGTTCCTTTGTATAAGTATTCTATCTCCAGGCTTACAAACTGAAGTTATAGCTGCATATATGCCTCCAGTAGTACCATTTATTGAATAAAAAGTCTTTTTAGCCCCAAAGGTTTTTGCTGCTAGGTCTTGACTTTCCAATATCATAGATGTTGGATTATGCAAATTATCTGTACCATCTACTTCTGTCACATCTATTTGTGGAATAAGCTTACCCCATTCTAATAATGAATTTCTGCCCTTATGTCCAGGCATATGAAACCTTATATTGTTTTCTTTTGCGTATTTTTCTAATCCTTTAACGATAGGCATGTCCATACTTTTTACCTCCCTAATTATTAATTCTAATTTTTATTAATGTTTTCCTTCCATGTAAGATAAATATTTAAAAAACCCTACATCTTAAGATGTAGGGTTTCTTAATTACAGATTCTATTTCTTTATTTTCGCTGCTTCATTCTTAGTTATTACCTTGTAGCTATAATCTACTGGATTTTTATCTCCAATTCCAGCAGCATACCATATAATCATATAGTTATTTCCACCACTTAAGAAATCTCTTAATTTAATTACTTGTTCCTCAGTTACATTGTATGGATCAATATTTAAAACTCTATAATTAGATATATTTTCTCCATTCCCTAATGACTTTTCATTAACAAAAGAAACTTGATACTCTACATAATCTTTAAGAAGTTCATTTAGACTCATAAAGCCTTCTAAAGACTCTCCTGAAAACTTTAATCCTATTTCAGGTATTTCTATATTCTTTATAAACCAACCAGGGTCATTGTAGCCCCAATCTGTCATATATCTAAATGCTATATGAACCTTCTTTCCTGCATATGGTGTTAGGTTAAATTCTTCATTTACCCAGCTATCATAGTATCCTGTAAATCCTGGTAAGTTTTCTTTAATCTTTGGATATCCATCCTCAACTATATCACTTCTTGTATTTACATTTTCTAAAGTAGTCCATGTTCTGCCGTTGTCCGTTGAAACCTGAACTATTCCAAAATCCCATTGTTCCTCTATTTGAATATAATTGTCAAATTTCAAAGTAGCCTTATCAACATCAGTTAAATCAGCTTCAAAAATTAAGAAGTTATCCATCTCATTTCCTTGGTTACCCCATAATACTTTACCTTCTCCTAGTGGATTGTCTACTACTTTCCAAGGTGTCGGAAGTAATTCTACTCCATCCATAATCATGTTTTCAATTTTTTTAGCTTCTTCAAGCTTTATATAATCAGAACCCCAAGCTGGTACACCAGGTTTATCAGTTTCTAATGCAGATTCAAAATTAACCTGTAAATCTATACTTTCAAAGTTATATACACCATTACCTGGCTCTGGTTTATCCACTGCTAAAGCTACACTAAAATCTCTATATATGTCATTAAAGCTTTTGTTAACACCAAATTCTTTTAGTATTTTATTTACACTTTCTATTCCATTATCACTATCAACTGCTAGTTCCCTAACAAATTCTTTACCAAACTGGTCATAGAAATATAACTGAAGCAAATATGCTTGGCCATAATCAGCTAAAGTTTCTGGTCCAGTAGGATAAGAATAGTATTCATCCCATACTACTAATGAATTTTCTGGGTGGTCTAAAAAGAAATTTACATGTCCCATAGGATGTCCATATTCACATAGATATTCAGCAAAATCTGACATACCTTCGTTTATCCATGTTTCCTCATCTGAGTCATTATCATCATGAATTAAATGTTGAAATTCATGGGCTGTAGTTCCGAAAAATGTTGATTCAAGCCTTTCTTCCCAATTACTACTGTCAATATTTATTATGTTTCTATCAAAATATGCTTCATATGCTGATGAATAAAATCCTGCTATAAAGAAAGGATATGTAGGGTCATAATAATTTTCATCCCTTATATTATCTACTAATATAATTACTCTCTCTTTTCCATCTTGTGGAACATAGTAATCTTCAGGAACAGATCCCCAATCTTCTAGTAGAGATTTTTCCCCTGTATGGGCATCAGGTTTTCCAAAGAATTCTGTATCTTTTATATATATATTATTGTCAAACTCGTCTCTTAATTTATCTACCTGTTCTTGAGTAACTATATGAGCTGGTCTATCATCATCATCTCCATATGATAAATCATTTGCTACCCAAATTTCAACGTGTTCTCCAATACTTCTTAATGTAAACTCTTTAAAATAGTAATTACCATTATCATATCCTAAAAAGAATTTAGTTCCTCCATTAAATGTAAAATTACTATTTTGGTCTTCTTCAGATGCCGTTTGCACCTCATTAAAATTAATTTTAGCTGCCTTTTCTTTTATATTTTTGTCTAGCTTTTCCCTATATTCTTCATCATCTTCTAATTTCCTAAGCTTAGGACCAATATCTAAAACATCTCCATATCTTTGTGTATCCCAGTCATTTCTTGAAGCTTCAACTTTTGAGGTTCCTAATACTGAAAATGTACTAAATATTAAAGTAAAAATTAAAAGAATTGATAATAACTTTTTCATAAACTCCCTCCTTTTACAATATAAATGTAAATAAAATTAGACAACCTATTATATATATATAAAGACTAAGGAAAAAATATGATATAAATTATAATGAATTAAAAAATGACATGGTCTTTAATCCATGCCATTTTAGAAGGAGGTAAGTATGTAATCTAACCATACTTTTTTTATAACTAACTTATAGTAGTTATATCTTATATCATTTATTTTAGCTTTCATTATATTCTTTTCACATTCTCTGCAAATATGTGCTCCTAACAACTCTATCCCCTTCTTATTGTTGTCCCCACATATTTTACACTTTAAATCCACATAACCAACCCCTTAAACAGTTTTATAATAATTATTGACCCTTTTTATTATTTTATTCCTACAACACAACTGATGTGCCCGTTTTCATGTACAAAAAAACTGATGGATAAAAACCCATCAGCAGTTTAGGTTCACTTTACTATTTATAATATTTATTAGCCTATCACTAGGTCTAAATACAAACCTATATTTTCTTCCACCTTTATAAAAATCCCCAAAATAACAGTTATTATAATTCTTATCACATATAAATTTGTAGGTGAATTGTGGATTATCTACACTATCTATTTCAGAATATGGTTTTATATAATCTATATCATCAAGTTCAACCCTTAGTACAACATCTCTTTTATTCCCAATAACCTGTTCAAATATTAACTTATCATTAAAAAGTGTATATACATAACTTCTTAATAATCTCTTTACAACAAAAGAAGATAATACTACAAAACCTGCAAGAATTCCAATACTAGTAATAGCTGCATACTTATTACCTAGATAATTGCAAGAAGTGATGAGTATATTTAAAAAAACTATAGCTGTAAAAGCAACTAATAGGACTTGCCAAAGAGGCCTTCTTTTTTTCGAATTTATTTCCTTCACAAACCCCTTCATAGTAACCCTTCCCTTCTATTTACTATTTTTGAGGGCCACTTCCTTTACGGCCTCTGAAACAGCTTTTGTAACTCTTTTGTCGAAAGGATCAGGTATTATATAATCTTCCTTTAGTTCTTTATCATCTATGACATAAGCAATGGCATTTGCTGCGGCTATTTTCATATCATCTGTTATCTCTTTAGCCCTTGCATCTAAAACACCTCTAAATATTCCTGGAAAAGCTAACACATTATTTATTTGATTATCAAAATCAGATCTTCCAGTAGCTATTATCTTAGCACCATGTTTTTTAGCTTTATCTGGCATAATCTCAGGTATAGGATTTGCAAGGGCAAAAACTACTGGATTTTCATTCATTGTTTCAATCATTTCACCTGTAAGTACATTTGGAGCAGAAACCCCTATAAAAACATCTCTATTTTTTATGACATCTTTTAAGCTTCCTTTTTCGTTTTTAGGATTGGTTATAGCTACCATTTCTTCTTTTATCCAGTTTAGATTTTCCCTACCTTTATAGATTGCTCCCTTACTATCACAAATAACTATATCTTTAATACCTATCTTTATAAGTAACTTTCCAATTGCTACACCTGCAGCTCCTGCTCCGTTTATTACAACTTTTAAATCCTCTAAACTTTTGTCTAGTAATCTTACACTATTTATTAATCCAGCTAAAACTACAACTGCTGTTCCATGCTGGTCATCGTGAAATACCGGTATGTCTAACTCCTCTTTTAGTCTTTTTTCTATTTCAAAGCATCTAGGAGCTGATATATCTTCTAAGTTTATTCCACCAAATGATGAGCTTATAAGTTTTACTGTATTTACTACAGTATCTATATCCTTTGAATCTATACATATAGGGAAACTATCAACATCTGCAAACTCTTTAAAAAGTATAGACTTACCTTCCATTACTGGAAGTGCTGCATCTGCTCCTATATCACCCAATCCTAAAACAGCACTACCATCTGTAATTACAGCAACCATATTCCCTTTGGCAGTATATTTATATATATTATTTTTATCTTTTTGAATATGTCTACATGGTTCAGCAACCCCAGGGGTATAAGCAAGTGATAAACTTTCCCTATCATTAACTTCTATTTTTGATTTTATATATATTTTTCCTTTGTTTTTTTCGTGAATGTCCAAAGCTTTTTTCTTAATGTCCATATTTTACTCCTCACTTTATCTTGTATTTTTTGTTTTCTATATCATACAAATTATTACCCTTAGAATCAATAACAACAATAACCGGTAACTTTTCTACACATAATTTTCTTACTGCTTCTGTACCTAATTCCTCATATGCAATAACTTCTGAGGATTTAACACAATCTGAAATTAAAGCTCCTGCACCACCTATTGCAGCAAAATATACAGCTTTATTTTTGATCATAGAATCAATTACTTTTTGGTTTCTCTTACCTTTACCAATCATGCCCCTTAATCCTAGTTCTAATAATGGTGGTGTAAGATCATCCATTCTGTAGCTAGTTGTAGGTCCACAAGAACCTATTATCTGGCCAGGTTTAGGTGGACATGGTCCTACATAATATATTATTGAATCTTTTATATCAAAGGGTAGTTCTTCTCCATTATGTAGAGTTTCAATCATCTTTTTATGTGCAGCATCTCTAGCAGTATATATTGTTCCTGTAATATAAACTTTATCCCCTGCATTAAGTTTCTCTACAATACTTTCAGTTAATGGAGTAGTAATTTCTATATTTTTCAAAAAATCACCTCATTTGCCTGGTTACAATTACCAGTTATCATTTATTATTAGTTTCCCAATTACAAATTATAATTCAACCATAAGGTGTCTTGATGCATGGCAATTTATATTAACTGCTACGGGTAGTCCTGCTATATGTGTTGGATAGGTTTCAATATTTACAGCTAGAGCTGTTGTTCTTCCTCCTAATCCTTGGGGGCCTACTCCCAGTTTATTTATTTCTTCAAGTAATTCTGTTTCTAAGTTTTTAATATGTTCCTTTTTATTAAATGTTCCTATATCTCTCAACAAAGCCTTTTTAGCTAGAATTGCTGCTTTTTCCATTGTCCCTCCAATCCCTACTCCTACTACTATTGGTGGACAGGGATTAGGTCCTGCCTTTTCTACAACATCTAAAACAAATTCTTTTACACCATTAATACCATCTGATGGCTTTAACATCTTTAAAGCACTCATATTTTCACTTCCAAATCCCTTTGGAGCAAAATATATTTTTAGTTTATCACCTTCCACTAAATCATAATGTATTATTGCAGGTGTATTATCGTTAGTATTCTCTCTGAATAATGGATCCTTTACAACAGATTTTCTTAGGTACCCTTCTTTATATCCCTGTCTTACTCCTTCATTTATTGCATCAGTAAGTGTTCCACCTTCTATATATACTTCTTGTCCAATCTCTATAAAAAAAACTGCCATTCCTGTATCCTGGCATATTGGTACTTCATTTTCTTTGGCTATTTTTGCATTTAATAACAGCTTATCTAATATATCTTTTCCTATAGGTGACTCCTCTTTTTCTTTTGCTTTTTTAAAACTTTCAATTACATCTACTCCAAGATTATAATTTCCTTTAATACACATATTCTTTATCTTCTTAATTATGGTATTTACATGTATTTTTCTCATATTTCCCCTTCTTCTCTTTTAATTTTAAGATGAAACTTTATGCTTATTATTCTATAAAAACTTTATATAAATATCAAATAAAAAAATCTGGTGGATATATCCACCAGATTTTTTAATCAGTATTTTACTTTGCTATTCTTATATTACTTCCGTTAAGTTTTGTAGGTTTATACCTTCTTCTATAACTCTTATATGTATAGTTGGTATAAGTATTATAAGAATGATTCCTTTTTAAAGTTGTCCTAGTTTTTCTTCTCCAAGCATTCTTTATAACATCAGATATTATAAATGCTTGAAACATAAATATAGGGATTATGCAAATTATTAGTAAAATTATCTTCATAGGCATCACCATACCCTAAATATAGTAAACTCATTTTACTTTTTTTTACATTATACCACTTTTTTTCTCTTTTTTCCATAGTAGTATAGAACTACTTGTTAGTATTTGTATAATTTTAATATTATCTGTCTAGTTGTTGCAATATAGGTGATGACTATGAAAGCCGTTACTTGGCCTAGGTAGTAAAACGTTACTTAAAAAGCAGTTTTTGGTGATTAGTGTGTAGTGGTTAGGTTTGTTGTTGAGGGATTCGTAATCCCTCAACAACATTTAAGCTAAGAACTAAAAACTAAGGACTAATGACTGTATTTTCTAATTTCCCATTTTACATTTTCAATTTTAAATTATTTCTAATTGTCTATTGCTTCAGTATCTGTTTGGCCAATTTCCTCTGGAACTTCACTTAAGCTCTCTTCACCTCCTTCGTGATCCCCTTCATATTCTACTGTAGATAATGATACTATAATTTCATTATTATCATTTAATACTGTAAGTTCTTCTCCAAATTCTACATCAGACACCTTTAATGATTTGCCAACAGGTAAGTTTGAAACGTTAACCTTAATATGCTTAGGAACACTATTTGGATAACATTCTATTTCTAAATCTTTAACTTGTTGTTGCAAAACTCCTCTTTTTTCAGCCTGTTCTTTTCCTGATAATACAATCGGTACAGTAGTATGTATCTTCTTTTCTGTATTTATATATTGAAAGTCAACATGAATAATCCTTCCATTCACAGGGTCTCTTTGTACTTCTTTAATTATGGCAGGATATTTAACCCCGTTAACATCTATATCTATTAGTGCATTTTGTCCATATTGCCTTATTATTCTATTTAATTCTTTTGCATCAATCTCTAAAGGATAATTAGTAAGATTTTGACCATACAAAACTCCAGGCACATACCCATTTCGTCTTAGTCTATTAGATTGGTTAGTTCCAACCTCATTTCTCAAATTACTGTTCACTATTGCATCCATAATCTCCCCTCCTAATTAAGTGTTTTTTATTCAGTATGGCCAAAGTCAATAATTTTTAGTCATAAAATCACTTCGTTAAGAGAGTTATATTACTTTTTCTCTGGTATTTTGGTACTTTTCATAGTATACTTTTTTGGCAAAAAAATACTGATGGGGTTAATCCCATCAGTATTTTAAACATAAATATTAAGAGATGTAGGTTTAACAATTATTATTTTCTAAGAATCTAATATACTTGTAGTACTTTCAAAGAAAGAAACTTCTTCCTTCTCTTCCTCTTTCTCTTCTCTACTAGTTGAAGTTAATGAGGCTACTATTTCCTTTGGTTCATGCATAATGTGTATATTCTCATTATTGTATATATCTAAATCCTCTATAGTAATTGATTCTCCTTCTTCAAGATTTGAAACATCTACTGTAACATTTTGAGGTATATATTTAGGGAAACATTGCATTTCAAGTTTTGTTAACTGCTGTTGGATTGTACTTGTTGAGCTTCCTGCTTTATCTTTACCTAATAGAATGATAGGTACATGAACTCTTATTTTTTCATTCGCAGATAATTGTTGAAAATCTACATGAACTAAATCATCTTTAACAATAGCATCCTGTACTTCTTTAATTATTGCTGGAACTACTTCGCCTTCTAATTCTATATTTACAGTAGTACCAATACCATATCTGTTTAGTATTTTCTTTAAATTAGCTATCTTGACTTTTAGAGGCCTTGTTTCTTTATTATGGCCATAAATAACACCTGGTAAAAATCCCTCTTTTCTTAATTTTTTAGAATAAGCTTTTCCCCCATTCTCTCTTAATTCTGCTTTTAACTTTGGTATTCCCATAAACATCCCCCTTCAGTTAATTTAGTTTATTGTTTAATATATATTTATTTGTTTAATAAAAAATTTATAAATATTTGAATTTTCTTAACATTTATACCCTAAAATTTTTATTTTAAACATAAAAAGTCCTATAAAAAGAAAAACGGCTGTTAAAAAACAGCCGTTTCTTTTTATTCTTCACACTTTTCAAGAAGTGCTTCCCATCTTTTGTCAACTTCTTTTTGTAATTCTTCGATTAGATGTTGATTTTCTGGCTTGAATAGATGCTTGAATCTACCTTGTGGTCTTAAGAATTCTTCAATTGGAAGCTTCTTCTTAGGCTTGTAGCTTAACTTCCACTTACCATTTTCAATTTCGTATAATGGCCAGTAGCAAGTTTCTACTGCTAATTTAATTATTTCCATAAGTTTTGGAGTATCATATCTCCATCCACGTGGACATGGAGTAAATACATTTAAGAAAGCTGGGCCTTCAGTGTAAATAGCCTTTTCAGCTTTTGCATGAATATCATTAAAGTTTCCAAATGGAGCAGTTTGAGCAACATAAGGAATATGGTGTCCAGCCATAACTTGTGTTAAGTCTTTTCTAAATTGCTGTTTACCAGGTACAACTTTACCTGCTGGTGAAGTTGTAGTATTTGCGAACTTTGGAGTAGCTGATGATCTTTGGATACCAGTGTTCATGTACGCTCCGTTGTCATAGCATACATAAACCATATCATGTCCTCTTTCCATAGCTCCTGATAATGACTGAAGACCTATATCATATGTTCCTCCGTCCCCACCAAATGCAATAAATTTATAATTATCATTAATTTTTCCTTTTTTCTTTAATACTCTATAAGCTGCTTCGGCACCACTTACTGTAGCACCTACGTTTTCAAAAGCATTGTGAATAAATGAATCTTTCCAAGCTGTATATGGGTATAAGCAACTTGATACCTCTAGACATCCTGTAGCAGCACCTATAACTGCCTTATCTTCTGGTTTTAGGGCTCTAAGTACTGAACGTACAGTAACTGAAGCACCACAACCTGCACATAATCTATGTCCACCTGTAAATCTTTCAGGTCTTTTAACAGCTTCTCTTAGATTTAAAGCCAATTACTACACCTCCTATTCTTTTACACCTAAATAGTTGTAAACTGATTCAACTTTTCCAGTTTCAACAATTTCTTTTAAGTCATCGTAAACTTTCTTAATGTCATCCACTCTTACGTCTCTTCCACCAAGACCATAGATGTAACTTACTATTTCTGGTCTATCTTCAACATCATAAAGAGCAGCTCTAATTTCTGTAAATACAGGACCTCCTGCAGCTGAGAAACTATCAGCTTTATCCATAACAGCAACAGCTTTTAAATCTTTTAAAGCTTCTTTTAATTCATCTACTGGGAATGGTCTAAATACTCTAAGCTTAATTAATCCAGCCTTTACTCCATTTTCTCTTAACTCATCTACTACCTCTTTAGCTGTTCCTGCTGTAGAGTTAAGAACTACTATTGCAACTTCTGCATCTTCCATTTTGTATTCTTCAAATAATCCATATTTTCTTCCCGTTAGTTTTTCATATTCTTCAGCAATTTCTAAGATGACCTTCTTAGCGTTCTTCATTGCCTCAGCTTGTTGACGCTTATGCTCAAAATAGTGTGGTGGTAAATCTAATGGACCCATTGAAACAGGTCTCTCAGCATTTAATAGATAATCTTCTAATTCACGCTCACCAACAAACTCTTTTACTTTTTCAGTTTCTAATAATTCTATATTTTCAACAGCATGGCTCACAATAAAACCATCCATACATACCATTACTGGAAGTTGTACGTCTTTATGTTCTGCTATTCTTATAGCTTGAATAATGTTATCATAAGCCTCTTGATTATCCTCTGAATATAATTGAATCCAACCTGAATCTCTAGCACCCATTGAGTCACTGTGGTCATTGTGAATATTAATTGGTGCTGATAATGCTCTGTTTATAACAGGCATTACTATTGGTAACCTTGATGATGCCGCTATATAAAGTATCTCCCACATTAATGCAAGACCGTTCGCTGAAGTAGCAGTCATAACTCTTGCTCCTGCAGCTGAAGCACCAACACAAGCACTCATAGCACTGTGCTCACTCTCAACAGCTACGAATTCAGTATCTACTGAACCATTAGCAACAAATTGTGAGAAGTATTGAGGTACTTCTGTTGATGGAGTAATTGGAAATGCTGCAACAACATCAGGGTTTATTTGTTTCATAGCAGTTGCAACTGCTTCGTTACCACTTAATCTCTCTCTAATAGCCATTTATCTCCCTCCCTACTATTCTTCTTTCACAAAATCAAATACATTAAATGGGCAAGCTTCTACGCATACACCGCATCCTTTACAATGGTCATAATCTATTCCTGTCATTTTTCCATCTTCTACTAATATTGATGAATCAGGACATACTGGGAAGCATAACATACATTGCTTACATTTATCTTTATTCCAAACTGGCTTCATAGATCTCCATTCACCAGTTTTATACCTAGTTGCATTACCTGCATCATAGATTATTCCACCTGGTGTTGTTTCCTTCCAAGAAACATTTCCTCCTAAAGGAGTCTTTTTATCTTTCACTTCCCTTCACCTCCTTGTATGCTCTCTTAAGAGCTTCCATGTTTCCTTCAATAACTTCTGGCTTTGTAGCAAATTTGTGTTGGAAGGATTCTTCCATAGCCTTAAATAACTCTTCTTCTTCCATGATATTTGTTACTTTTGCTATTGCACCTAGCATTGGAGTATTTGGGAAGTACTTTCCTAATGTATCCATTGAAATTGTTCTTGCATCAACAGTATATATACTTCCTTCATACCCATTTAAAAGTGATCTTAATTCTTCTGGATTTTTAGCTGAGTTAATTACTACAGCTCCTTCTTTTTTCAATCCAGCAGTAACATCTACGTCCTTTAATAATGTTTCATCAACAACAACTACATAATCTGGTTCATAAATATTACTGTGAATTCTTATTTTTTCGTCGCTTATTCTGTTATAAGCTGTTATAGGAGCACCCATTCTCTCTGGGCCATACTCAGGAAAACCTTGAATGTACTTACCTGTTGAGAAAGCAGCCTCAGCTAATAGTAATGACGCAGTTTTAGCACCTTGTCCACCACGTCCATGCCAACGGATTTCAATCATTTCCTTTGACATCGTTTTTCCTCCCTTCATAGTTAAAAAATAATTTAAAAAATACGAAATAACAATATTCATCCTAGGAATTATTTCTAGAAATAATTCCTAAAACCTTTATTTTTTTTTGAAATTTTGAAAAGTTTTGATATTTTTCATGAGTTTGGTTAATAATATAATTTTTGTGTTATACTACAGTTGATAAATTTGAAAGCTGTTATAATACAGTTTGTCGAATAATGTATAACAGTTTTTTAATCCCGGACTTAAACTGTATTGTGGGTATATAACAGCTAACATTTTTAAGTATAACAGATATTTATAAATTATTCAATAGAAGTATTTAGTAGAACCAAAAAAGCTGATGGATTGTGAATCCATCAGCAAAGGTTTAAATTTAGCTCTTAGTAAAAACAAGAACTAATAACCAAAGCTAGTAACTGTATTTTCCTAACTACATGCTCCTAACAACCATCTCTAATTGTCAATTCTCAATTGCCTTTCAAATGCAGTTTTTGGTGATTAGTGGGTAGTGGTTAGGTTTGTTGTTGAGGGATTCGTAATCCCTCAACAACATTTAAGCTAAGGACTAAAAACTAAGGACTAATGACTGTATTTTTTAATTTTCAATTTTACATTTTTAATTGTATTTCTAATTTTTAATTGTATTTCTAATTGTAAATTATCAACTGTAAATTGTTATTTGTATTAAACATCTATAACCTCATATTCCTGTTCAAAGGTATCAATAAACAATACTCTTCTTTTTAAAGGCTTACCCCTTTTTATTAATACTTTTAACACTTCACTTACTTGTATAGATGCTACTAGTCCTGGAGTAAAAGATGGATTCCCAAGCTCTTTTTCTATTCCTTTTTTATCTCTAGAAACATATAAAATATCTAATGTTTTATCTTCGGGGAATATAGTAGTTACTTGTCCATACCATCCCCCTATAGCTCCATGGACTAAAGGTATATCTATATTAGAGCAAGTATCCTGTAAAATAATTTTAGTATCTATATTATCAACAGCATCAACTACAACATCATGCCCCTTAATAATATCCTCACAATTATTCTTTGTAACCCTTTTATTAATGGGTTCAACTTCTACCAAAGGATTAACTAACTTTATTCTTTCTTGGGCTGTAATAGACTTACTTTTTCCTAAAGTATCTGTGTTAGATAAAATTTGCCTATTTAAATTTGTTTCGTCAAATTTATCAGCATCAACTACAGTCAAATATCCTATTCCTAATCTTGCTAACATTTCTATAACATATCCACCTAATCCACCACATCCAACAACACATACTTTAAACTTACCTAATCTATCGTTTTCTTCTTTTGTAAGCATATTCATATTTTTTATGTAGCGTTTCATTTAACCACCTCCAACGGGGGGAAATAATGAAACTATATCTCCATCTTTAAGTACTGTATCAAGTTTTCCGTCCCTTCCATTTACAAGTAAAATTGATACATCCTTTTCATCGATTTTCAGTTGGTCTATAATGTCTTTTGGAGTTAAACCTTCATCTTCTTCAATATACACCTTTTTTCCTCTACCTTTCCTTAAAGTTGCAAATAGTCTTACCTCTATCTTCACTTACCCACCTCCTTAAAAATCTATGGACATTTTACAAATCTCCTTGCCCACATACAATCTCCACAACTTGGACTTAACCCATAGCAATCTTCTAAAGTATCTTTTTGATATTCACATCCTTCTACTAAATCGCAATCTGGACATGAAGGGAATTGGTTAGTGTATACATAATATCTAAACTCTCTGTATTCTTTTGAGTTCCATATATCTAGAATGCTTTTATCCATGATATTGCCAAAACTATGCTTTTTAACATTTTTCTCCCTTCCAAAAACATACTCCTTAGAATCATGGGAAAATCTATAACAAGGAACTACTTCACCCTTTGCTGTAATATAGGTAGTAACATCTCTAATAAAATCACAGTTCCTTTCAGTTTTTAGCTCTACATTAGGTAGATATATTTTAATTCCCTTTCTAAAAGAATAATTTCTTATCTTATTCCATAAATTTTTTAGCTTATCATTTCTATCTATAGTGTAAAGTATAGTATCTTTATTTTCTTCTGTTTGAGGAAGTAAATGGGATACAATTATATTAAAGCATCCTATTTCCTTTGCTAAATCCATTACCTTAAATATGTTACTTACGTTTTCAGATGAAGAAACAAACTGAAGTTGGATATTTGGATAGGAAGAACCCCTCCTATTTTTTAACTCTTGGATTCTTTTAATTCCTTCTAAAATAATCCGTAGATTTGTCCCTCTTATATCTTCAAATTGTTTGCCTACACCATCAACAGATATTGTTACTTTTTTTACTGTATCAACAATCTTTTCTACTAAAGAGTTTGTAAGCAACGTTCCATTGGTTGTTATATTAAGATTATATTCTTTTAATCTAGTAAGTACTTCTAAAATTTCCTCATAAATAGTAGGTTCACCTATACCACCTAAAACAATTTCTTCTAGCCCATTAATATCCTTAATATCCTTTAAAAATTTATTAAAGGTATCTTTAGACATATCCGAAAAACCATCTTTCCAATTTCGTCTATAACAAATCGTACAGTTAAGGTTACATCTATCTGTAAGTTCTAAATAAATTTTCTTAATATATCTTGTTTTAAAAAATTTAGGTGTACAGCCTATTTTCTCCAATCATATCAACACCTTTATATTACATTAATTGTGGAATTGTGGCTAAATTAAAATTTTATCCACAAAGGAGACTTTCAAAGAAGTCCCCATTGTTGATAACTTAACTTTTTATCCTATTTATTCACAAGCAGGCTCTGCTAAACCTTCATCATCAATTCCTAGTTTTTCTAATCTCTCTTCTGTTGGAATACCGTTTTTATCCCATCCTCTTGCTTCATAATATTTAGGTAGTAGTTCGTCTAGTTTATGGGTCCATCCCTTAGAAGGTCCTTCAGGAATAGGATCTTTTAGTAACCTCTTAGGCAATTTATCTTCTTTAGGGTCTATTCCTGCCCTTAAGTTAAATATTCTTTCTAGATTCCATATTCTTTCGCCGGCTTCTAAAATAGTTTCTCCTGTATAATCTGTACCACAAACTGCATTATATAATTCACCATAATCCTCAGCCCCAAGGGCAAATGAAGTAAATAGACATAATCCTAATGAGTCTATACTTGCAGTTATATCTTGGAATGTTTTTGCCCATTCAGTCTTACCCTCTAATGAAAATCTATCTAATTTTTCAGGCTCTCCTAAAATTTCAGGAGAAATCATATAACCTCTAACATGGCATCCTCCTCTATTTGATGTAGCATATTGTAGCCCATGTCCTTGTATTCCCCTTGGGTCATATGCTGGAAGTTCTTGTTTCTTTACTGACATTGATAACTCAGGTACTCCATACATTTCTGCTAACCTATATGAACCCTCTGCAAGTTTATCACCAAAGCCTTCTCTTCTTCCCATCTTCTTAGTCCATTCTACCACTGCTTCTCCATTTCCAAATTCTAACGATAATCCATCTAATTCATCATCCTTAACATATCCCTTTTCATATAATTCCATTGCAGCAGCAATAGTTGCACCAGCTGAAATTGTATCAAGACCTAGCTCATTACACCAATAGTTAGCCTTAATTACTGATTTTAAATCTGATACACCACAGTCAGATCCAAATGCCCAAAGTGTTTCGTATTCAGGCCCTCCACCTTCTATATCATCAACCTTGCAGTACCTTCCACAACCAATTGGACATCTATGGCAAGCCTCTCTCTTAACAAGATATTTTTCTGCTAATGTCTCTCCACTTATATCATCAGCTTTATCGAACTGTGCTTTCTGGAAGTTATTTGTTGGAAGCACACCATTTTCATTAATTATATTAACTAATACAGCAGTTCCATAGGTAGGTAATCCTTCTCCGGTTACACCATTTTCTTTTATTTTCTTAAGACTATCAGAGAAAACAGCCTTTAGTTTATCACTATCATATACATTAACCTTATTAGTTCCCCTAACTACTATGGCCTTTAAGTTTTTAGAACCCATTACAGCACCTACACCTGAACGTCCAGCTGCTCTATCCTTATCATTCATAATAGCTGCTATCTTAGAAAGTTTTTCACCTGCTGGTCCAATAGTAAGAACCTTTGATTTTTCAGGTGACTTTTCTAAAAGGGCTTCAGTGGTTTCTGATACAGTCTTCCCCCATAATTCAGATGCATCTTTAACTTCAACAGTATCATTTTCAATACTTATGTAAACAGGTGAATCTGCCTTTTCCTCAAAAACTATTCCATCATATCCTGCATATTTTAATTCTGCTCCCCAATGTCCCCCAGAATTTGAGCAAGCAACTGTACCAGTTAGCGGTGATTTAGTAATAGCCATATATCTACCACCAGTTGGTGTAGGTGTACCTGTAAGTGGTCCTGTCATAAATATTAGTTTATTTTCAGGACTTAAAGGGTCAACCTTTGGATCTACTTCTTCCATTAATATTTTAGTACCTAATCCTCTACCACCTATATATTTTTTTGCCTTTTCTAAATCTAAATCTTCAGTTTTTACGGTTTTTTCCCTAAGATTAATTCTTAAAAGTTTCCCATTATAACCGTACATAAAACTCCCCCTTTTTCTTTTTATAACTATATAAATAATAAATAGCAAAATTCATACCAAAAAGGGCAGCCTAGTAGGCTGCCCTTTTTCATTACTTTTGATAGTTTTGATTTTTTTACTAAAAAATAAAATACAAAGATTCGTTCCATAATAGAACATAGATTTCTATATTTTACGTTCCATAACAGAACGGTGTTCCATTTTAGCACAGTCAATTTTATATTTTTTTATCTTTCTATATAATGTATTTCTACCTATACCTAAAACTTTCGCGGTTTTTGTTATATTTCCTTCATATTTTTTAAGCATATTTATTATATGTCTTTTCTCAACCTCTTCTAATGTCAACTCTTCATATATATTCTTTCTGTTAAACTCTAACTTTATGGTCCTATTGTTTTTATATGTAAAATCTGTAATCCCTTCAGTATTAATCAATAATTCAACATAATTTTCTAACTCCCGTATATTACCTGGCCATTCATAGTTAATTAAATATTCCATATGCTCATTTGAAATTTTAATTCTCCTTTTATTTAATTTTTTAGACTTTCTCTTTATGAAGTATTCAATTAAAAGGGGAATATCGTCTTTTCTTTCCCTCAAAGCTGGAAGTTTAATTGGAAGTACATTTAATCTGTAAAATAAATCCTTTCTAAAATTCCCTTTTTTTACTTCCTCATATAAATCCTTGTTAGTTGCTGCAATTATCCTAACATTAACAACTATTTCTTTAGTGCTTCCAATTCTACTTACAGTTCCTTCTTCTATAACCCTTAAAAGTCTTGTCTGCATATCTAATGGCATTTCTCCAATTTCATCTAGAAAGATTGTTCCACCGTCAGCTATTTCGAATTTCCCCGGATGTCCTCTTTTTTTAGCTCCCGTAAAAGCCCCTTCTTCATATCCAAAAAGTTCTGATTCTATAAGGTTTTTAGGTATAGCTCCACAGTTTATAGGTACAAAGGGTTCCTCCCGTCTATCACTATAGTTATGTATAGACTGGGCAAATATTTCCTTTCCTGTACCACTTTCTCCAGTTATAAGTATTGTTGACCTGCTATCTGCTATTTTTTTAGCAAATTCAACTACTTTAATAAAATCTTTATTTTTGCCAATTATCTTATCAAAGGTATAAATCGCTTGTCTTCCCATTATTTTATTAGCAAGCTTCCTTACCTTTTTAACTTCCTTAAAAACAAATACTAAATGCTTTAATTCATCATTATTGTCTAAAATAGGATAAACACTAAGGTTAAATTGCAGCTTATTTCTTCTAGCATTTATAAACACTTCATTATCTAAGAAGCTGCAATTTGACAATACAGTTTCTTTAACCCTTTCCCATCCATCAAATAACTCCCATATCTTTTTTTGTTTCATCTCCTCTACGCTGTATCCAAACATCTTAGTTACGTATTTATTGACCGTTTTTATATTGCCATGTAAATCTGATGTTAATATTCCAGCATGAATACTATCTACAACAGTTTCAGTATATATTTTTGCCATTTCAAGTTTCTCAGTATATTTCTTTATTTCAAGCATTTTAGATATAGCGTTAACAGCTGCTACAACCATTCCAAGTGTATGTGAATGGACAAATTCACTATATCCTGTTAAGTCTAAGGTTCCAATTATTTTCCCCTCATTATTTTTTATAGGTGCAGCAGAACATGTCCATCTATGATATGCCTTAATAAAGTGTTCCGAACCAGATACCTGTACAGGCATACCTTCCTTTAAAGCAACAGCCATTGCATTAGTTCCTATATTCTCTTCATTCATAAAAGCCCCTGGAACCATCTTAAGAGAAAAGGCCTCTGATAAAATTTTTTCATCTCCTATCACATTCAATATACACCCTTCTTCATCTGTTAATATAGCAAAAAAGTTTGACCCTTTAACAAAGTTATAAAGTTGATTTATAATCGGCTTTGCCGTTAAAATTAAGTCTTTATTTTTCTCTAATCTTTTTTGTAGTTCTCCCCCATTAATTATAGTTTTGCTATATTTTCTATTTACATCTAATCCTATTTTTTTACATCTTTCATGGGATTTCTTTATATAAGCTTTCACTTTCCCTTCCCCCTGAAGTCTTTATTTTTTGATTATACCATTTTGTCAGTATGAGAAAAAGTTGGAAATGTAATTTGTTGTTAAAAAAGCTGATGGTTTAAACCATCAGCTTCTAAATCTTATATAATATACTGAATAACTAGTAAGAGTATTATACCTGGCACTCCTAAAAAACCTACTATTAAAGCAGTTATTGGATTTATTCCTATTGCTATACCTATAAATTTACCAAAGAAATTTATTAATAATAAAATTACTCCCCCTATTATCCCGTTTACAATTAATTTAACTAAGAATTTTAATGGAACTAATAAAAAACAGGCAATAAAATATAACAATACAAGACCAAATGCATATGCCAAAATAACACTAAGCTCTATACCAATACCCATAAAATCCTCTCCCATATATTAAATTACCTATCTATAATTTAATATATAGGAATTTGGACATAAATATTACATTATTCTTTTATTATACTTTTATTCCCTTTCTTTTAGCCTCTTTTAAAAGATATATATATTTCTTCCTTGCAGCTTTCATTTCATATATAGCATAATCTATTAAGTCATTATCTGTAACATTTTTAAAATAGTTTTCCGCATCTTTCCATTCTTTATGGGCTTCATCTAAGGCCTTCAAAAAATCATCATTATCATGATTATCTTTTTTAGGAGTTTTGAACTTATTTCTTATATTGTAAATTATGTTTATAAGGTTAGATTTATCCTTAATATTATCTTCTAATTTACACATAATTTTACCCCCAACCCTTTTTTAGACATAATTGTTTACAATTTTAAACTTTTTATACTTCTAAGTTATTAAAAATTTAAGTAGAGCTTGTGAAAACGTCCCTATTTGCATGAAGACTAAAGGATCAGTTTTTTTCTAATTATCTACTATTTTTACAAAATAGTATTGAGTTTTACAAAATATTGTTATATAATACTCTCCGTGTGTTTATAAGGAATTTATAGTTTTATTGATAAATTATCTTATATCTATCTTTGGAAGGTGATTTCATGGAGGATTATGATATTAATAAGGCAAAAAATGAAATGAATAAGATGGAATGTTTACGAAGGAGATTACATTATTTAATAAAGAATAAGAATAATTTGCTAGATCCTGAAGTTATATCAGTAAGTCAACAACTAGATAGAGTTTTAAACAATTTCCATAAAAAAATTGGTTTAATATAGATATAAAGCCAATAACTTTAAGTTATTGGCTTTAATGATTTTTGATAAAAAATTAACATTTTCAAATAATATTTTTATTAATTTTCCCTAATGTATAACATCAATTGGTTTATTTGATATATTGTTATTAAATAAGCTATTAAGGGGTTTAAAGAATGAAATATAATCAAATGCTTAATGTACGATATTATCAAGAAAAATTTCTACAGCATGCAGCATTTTCAGAACATTATGCTAGAATGAAGATGGCTAATGCAGACAAACATGATTTATATTATAAGTATGCAGAATTAGAATACTATCATAAATCAAGGGCTATTCATTATAAAGGCTTGTTTAGTGCTAAATCAACCCTAAATCAATATTATTAGTGTATAGGAAACTATCTTAACTCCCATTTATTCCAGAATATTCAATTGAAGTATTGAGTTTAACTTATCTACTTGCTAGAACCTAAATCACCTTTATTTTTAAATCTTTCTTCATATTTGTTAAGTACAGAATTTAAACATTCTTCTAAATCAGTATTAGTTTCATTAGCAATACATATAAGGGAAAATAGTACATCTCCAAGTTCACTTTTCCATTCTTTTGTTTTCTCAAATTTTTTATTACCATAATCAGTTCCTTTTAGAACTTCCTTAGATAATTCTCCAACTTCTGAAGCCAGATCAATTATTCTAATGTCAACCCTTGAATTTATAGCTTTTTCTTTAGTAAATTTGTCTATCTTGTGTTGAATATCTTGTAAATTCATATTGATTCTCCTAAATATATGCTTTTCTTTTTAATATAGCACTAAAAAATAAAGTATAAAGATTATTAGTTAATATTTCATGCTAACTCATTGTTAAATATTATGGTATAAGTCTACTTCTTTTGGAAAATATAAGTTGCAAAAAATCCCCTATTTTCTTTATTCTCAATATATTTAACAACGTCAAATGAATCTTTCAGTATATCAAAATCACCAGGTTGAATTAAATCCTTCTTCTTTTATACAAGCTTCGAATATTTATTATAATCAATTTCACTTAATAAAAGGGATATATACATTTATAAAGCCTATTTTATCTTGATGCTCTGTACAAAGTCAGCATTTATCAACTCATTACCCTTTCTAGTTTCAACTTCAATCCAGTTTTCCTTTACTTCAACTATTTTACCTACTACTGTTGTACCAAGGGACCCTGTAGTTATTTTACATTTTTTCCCTATATATTTTTTTATTACATCATTACTCATAGTTATTAACCCCTTTCTCCTTTTGATTTTAAATAATATATATTTTCTAATTTTATTTTGGTGTGGCAGAATGATAAAGAACACTACAAATAATGGCATATATATACTAATCCATGTTGAAAAATTCAAATGTATATCACCTTCTTCTAGTTAATTTTGACTTTTTTGAAACACATAACAGAAATAAAGCCACTCCTTTAAAAGGTACTATAAAAGAATTCCACTTAATACATGATTCTCCTTTATAAATTTCTATTTATTTAATTATTTTTAATATTATATTTCTTTTTAAAAGAAAGTATTAAATAAGCGCAGACTAAAGTCTGCGCTACTTTCTCAATCTGTATTTTTAATTGTCAATTCCCAATTGTCCATTGTCAATTATATTTCTAAATTTCCCTTCTACCTTCTAAAGCCCTTGATAACGTAACTTCATCAGCATATTCTAAATCTCCACCTACTGGAATTCCATGGGCTATTCTCGTAGTCTTTATACCCATAGGCTTTAAAAGCTTAGAAATGTACATTGCTGTTGCTTCACCTTCTATTGTAGGGTTAGTAGCAAGTATTACTTCCTTTACATCAGAACCCTGTATTCTGTGAAGCAGTTCCTTAATTCTTATATCTTCAGGCCCTATACCATCCATTGGAGATATACTTCCATGTAATACATGGTATAACCCTTTGTATTCTTTAGTTTTTTCCATTGCAATAATATCTCTAGGGTCTTCAACTACACAGATAGTGGTCTGGTCTCTTCTTTTATCTCTACATATATAGCAAATATCACCATCTGTTAAATTGCTACATATATTACAATATTTTATTTTTTCCTTAGCATTAACTATAGCATTAGCAAGGCTTACTGCTTCATTTTTATCCATATTTAATACATAAAAAGCAAGTCTCTGAGCTGTTTTCTTACCTACTCCAGGCAATTTAGAAAATTCTTCTATAAGCCTGGCAACAGGTGATGCAAAATATTCCATATCACTCATCCCTTTAGATTTTCATATACAAGTTTTATATCTTAAATCACTAGAATAAGCCTGGTATATTCATTCCTCCTGTGATTTTTTGCATTTCACTTGATACCATTTCTTCGGCCTTTCTTAGTGCCTCATTTGTAGCAGCTATAATTAAATCTTGAAGCATTTCTACATCATCTGGATCTACAACATCCTTATCTATGTTTATATCTAATACTTCTTTTTTACCATTAACCTTTACAGTAATTGCTCCACCACCTGCACTTGCTTCAACCTCTTTTTCTTCTAATTCTTTTTGCATTTCTGCCATTTTCTTTTGCATTTTTTGGACCTGTTTCATCATTTTATTCATATTTCCCATACCTGGGAATCTTGCCATTTAAATCATCCTCCTTTATTTATCTAATAATTTAATTTTATATTTCTAATTCAACATAACTACACTTGTAATTATTCTTCAATTTCAACAATGTCTTCTCCAAATATGTCTATAACCTGATTAACTATATCTTGATCCTTTTCACTTGGGGCTGTTTCACCAGCCATAACAGGCTTTATCTTTAATTCAATACCATAATAATCACTAATTACCTTCTCTATATATTCCCTATTTCCCTTCTTTTCTACTGCATCTTTATGAAAACCGAAGCCTTCATCAAAAGATATAGTTAGTATTCCATTTTCTAAACTGGTTGGTTTACCCTCCATTAAAAGTGCATGTATACTAATCCTATCCTTTTTAATTCTTTTTAAAATATCTGGCCAAGATTTTGATACTTTGTTTATATCTATATTTCCAGAAGTATTGTTTGATGAATCCTTTTTAGTTTTAGTTTCTATTTTTTCTTTGGCTTTTTCCTCTATATTTATGGTTTGCTTTTGATAGTTATCTTTAGATTTTTCTACTTTAGCTTCCTTTTTAGTTTTTACAACACTAATAGTTCCACCTTTTAGCTTTTCTTCTAATTGATTTATCCTCTCTATAAGTCCCTCTACACTTAAATCTGAGGAAGGTTTTAATAATTTTATAATAGCTACCTCTAGTATAATTCTAGGTTGTGACGACCATTTACTCTTATTTTCTGCCTCAGACAGTATGTTTATAGTCCTTATAATACTACTTAAATTAATTCTTGTTGCCTGTTCTTTGATTTCTTCTAATAATTCCTCGGATAAATCTATTATATTTTCCAATTTATCTGATGATTTTGCTATCATTAAATTTCTAAAATGTGTTATCAAATCTTTTATAAACTGAGTAATATCTTTACCATTTTCAACTATTGTATCTATTAATTGTAAAGTTTTATCTAAATCTTTTTCTATTATACTATTTGTAATATCGAAAATAAAGTCATTATTAACAGTTCCTAATATGGAAAGAACGTATTCATAGGTTATTTTCTTATCTGAAAAAGATACACATTGGTCCAATATACTTAATGCATCCCTCATTGCTCCATCTGAATTTCGGGCAATAAGACGAAGGGCTCTCTCTTCTGCTTCAATCCCTAATTCATCACATATTTCCATCATATTTTTTACAATATTGTCAATAGTTATCCTCTTGAAATCAAATCTCTGACACCTTGACAATATAGTAGCTGGAAGTCTCTGAGGCTCGGTAGTAGCAAGAATAAATAAAAGATGTTCTGGAGGCTCTTCCAGTGTTTTTAAAAGGGCATTAAATGCTCCCTTTGATAGCATATGGACCTCGTCAATTATATATACCTTAAATCTTCCTTTAGAAGGAGGATATTTTACCTTCTCTCTCAATTCTCTTATATCATCAACACTATTGTTTGACGCTGCGTCCATCTCAACTATATCCATTATACTGTCATTAAGTATACCCTTACATACTTCACACTGGTTACAAGGATTACCATCACTATTATTTAAGCAGTTTACAGCCCTTGCAAATACTTTAGCTGTAGATGTTTTCCCTGTACCCCTTGTACCAGAGAAAAGATAAGCATGTGCTATATTATCACTAGTTATTTGGTTTTTTAATATTGTAGTAACATGTTCCTGTCCTAAAACTTCATCAAAAGTTTTTGGTCTGAATTTTCTATAAATAGCTTGATATGCCATTTGACCACCTTCAACCTTATCTTTAGATATATTAATAATTATATCAGAAAGAAAATACAGTTCCAATAAAGAATTGGTATGTAATTATTATTAATTCCTAACAGTTTATCATTTATTTTAACCAATATATAAATAAAAAAACTATGGCATAAAACCATAGTTTCTTTAAAATTTTAGCCGTGCACCTGACATCGACTTACTACTCCGAGCGTTACCTAAGCAGTTAGCTCAGACCAGGCACCCCTGCGGCACATAGAAGTACCCACTTACCGCTGCTTCCTTCCGGACCTGACGGGGTTCATGGGATTCTATTGCGCAGGACCCAATCGTCATAACCACTTACTTAGGGCAGACCTCACAGAAGTAAGCCTCAGCCAGGCATCGACCCTGCTATAGCGGATTGCAGGTTACAGGGCACCGCTACCTCCCCGTCTAGCACGGCAAACTTTATTACTGGCGGAGAGGGCGGGATTTGAACCCGCGAGACAGCGTTAACTGCCTACCCGCTTTCCAGGCGAGCGCCTTCAGCCAGACTCGGCCACCTCTCCGTAATTTATTAAGTTTTTTGTTTGACAAATATATATTATACAGAAATAATAACAGTATGTCAAATAGGTATATTTGTATATATACCATTATTATGTATTAATTTGTATTTTATTCATATAGTAAAATTAATTTAGGATTATTGTAATATTATTACATATTATATTAATAAAATTAAAATAGACAATCATTTAAAAGTTTGATATAATTATTAATGAAAAGTTTGATTTAAATTTAACAATCCTCTGTTGTACTGGAAACCACTTCCGGTATAATGGATGTTTATACAAATCCAACCTGATTACGAGGTTTTACCGAGTAAAAGGAGAAGGACAAATAGGAGTAGTATGAATACATAAAACTAGGACTTACTGTGCTTTTTATATCCTAGTTTTTCTATAGAATTAGTATGCCTAAAAGCCTTCCAATTTTACTTGGAAGGCTTTTTTGCTTCTTCTTAATTATCAACTGTAAATTGTAAATTACTCTAGTGGGGTGATTATATGCAAAAAAGAATAGGTATAGTGGGAATTGTAGTAGAAAATATTGAAAACGCAAATAAAGTAAATGATATTCTTCATGAGTATGCCCATATTATCGTAGGAAGAATGGGAATACCCTACAAAGAAAAAAATTTATCAGTTATATCACTAATAGTTGATGGTACTTCAGATGAAATAAGCGCTATGACAGGGAAGTTAGGAAGAATAAAGGAAGTTAGTGTAAAGTCAGCATTAACTAAGGTTTAAAATTTTAATTATTAATTACTTTAATTAGGAGGTTTTTATAATGAGAGAAATTAAAGCTGAAGATTTTATTGTTCATTCAAAAATATTAGAAGCCATGGAGTTTGGGGAAAAGAAAGCAAAAGATAAAGGTTATGTTAGAGATATACTTAATAAGGCAAAGGAGGCAAAAGGGTTAACCCATAAGGAAGCTGCAGTACTACTTAATATTCAAGACAAAGATATACTTGAGGAAATGTTCGAAACAGCAAGACATATTAAAGAAAAAATTTATGGAAAAAGAATAGTTCTATTTGCTCCTTTATATGTAAGCAATTATTGTGTAAATAACTGTGAGTACTGTGGATATAAACACTCTAATAAGGACTTTAAAAGAAAAAAGCTTACGATGGATGAATTAAAAGAGGAAGTTAGAATATTAGAATCTCTAGGACATAAGAGACTGGCACTAGAAGCGGGAGAAGATCCTAATAACTGTACTATAGATTATATCCTAGAATGTATAGAAAACATATATTCACTAAAGTTTGATAATGGAAGTATAAGAAGAATTAATGTAAATATAGCAGCTACTACTGTTGAAAATTATAAAAAATTAAAGGAAGCAGAGATTGGAACATATATATTATTCCAAGAAACATATCATAAACCAACATATGAGAAAATGCATCCAACTGGACCTAAGCATGACTACGACTGGCACACAACTGCAATGGATAGAGCCTTCCAAGGTGGAATTGATGATGTAGGGCTTGGAGTGCTTTATGGCCTTTATGATTTCAAATATGAAACAATAGCACTTTTAATGCATTCAGAACACCTTGATAGAACCTATGGAGTAGGCCCCCATACAATATCAGTTCCTAGACTTAGGTCTGCTTTAGGGGTTGATGTAGATAAATTCCCACACCTTGTATCAGATGAAGATTTCAAGAAAATAGTAGCTATAATCAGATTAGCAGTTCCATACACTGGCATGATACTTTCTACTAGAGAAGCTCCAGAGTTTAGGGATGAGGTAATATCCTTAGGAATATCACAAATAAGTGCAGGTTCTTGCACAGGTGTCGGTGGATATCTAAAGGAATATAGTAAGGAAAAAGTTAATAACAAACCTCAATTTGAAGTTGAAGACCATCGTTCCCCAATGGAAATTCTAAAAAGCTTATGTAAGTCAGACTATATACCAAGCTATTGTACTGCTTGCTATAGGGAAGGAAGAACAGGAGAAAGGTTTATGAGGCTTGCTAAAAATGGTCAGATTCATAATGTTTGCCTTCCAAACGCACTATTAACCTTTAAAGAATTCTTACTTGACTATGCAGATGATGAGTTAAAGGAAATAGGTGAAGAAACTATTAAAAGGGCATTAGAAAGAATCCCTAAAGAAGCTTCTAAAAAGGCAACTTTAAAATTCTTAGAAAGGTTAGAAAAAGGTGAAAGGGATATAAGAATATAAAATAAAAAACTTACGAAAGGAAGATTACTTATGATGAACACACCAAAGGCTAATAGAATGCACATAGCCATATTTGGTAAGAGAAACTCGGGAAAATCTACTTTAATTAATGCAATTACAGGGCAAAGTATAGCAGTAGTATCTGAAGTAGCAGGTACTACAACAGATCCAGTATATAAAGCAATGGAACTTTTACCAATAGGTCCTGTAGTTATTATAGATACTGCAGGTCTTGATGATGAGGGAGCAGTTGGTGAACTAAGGATTAAAAAGACTAAAGAGGTAATGGATAAAACTGACCTTGCCCTATTGGTTTTTAACTCTGTAGATGAAGACATTTCTCTAGAAAAAGAATGGTATAGTGAACTTAAGAAAAGGGAAGTACCTATAATTGGTGTAATAAATAAAATAGATATAAAGGATATTGATAGTAAGGCTTTAGAAGATAAGTTTGATATACCTTTTGTCAAAGTAAGTGCAAAGGATAAGATTAATATAGGTAAACTTAAAGAGGCTATCCAAATCCATGCACCTAAGGATTTTGAAAAGAAATATATAGTTGGAGACATAATTAAGCCTAAGGATACAGTAGTACTAGTGGCACCACAGGATATTCAAGCACCAAAGGGTAGATTAATCCTACCTCAAGTTCAAACTATAAGGGATATACTTGACCATGACGGACTTGCCTTAACTGTAAAGGATAGTGAGCTTGAGGATATACTAAAGGTACTAAATAAAAAGCCTGATTT
Organism: Thermohalobacter berrensis; assembly: GCF_003609645.1. GTDB lineage: Bacteria > Bacillota > Clostridia > Tissierellales > Thermohalobacteraceae > Thermohalobacter > Thermohalobacter berrensis. The sequence goes on along the minus strand of NZ_MCIB01000040.1, from coordinate 53,197 downwards.
AGTAATTACAGACTCTCAGGTTTTCCCAAAGGTTAATAAGATTCTTCCTAAAGATGTACCTTTAACATCCTTCTCTATCCTTATGGCAAGGTATAAAGGAGATCTAGATACTTTAATAGAAGGTGCAAAGCATATTGACAAGCTAAAATCAGGAGATAAGGTTTTAATTGCAGAATCTTGTACTCATCGTCCTCTTAAAGGAGATATTGGCCGTGAAAAGATACCTAACTGGCTTAGAGAGAGGACTGGTGTAGATTTAGATATAACAGTTAATGCTGGAGTAGATTATCCTGAGGATTTAACAGAATACAATCTAATAGTTCATTGTGGTGCTTGTATGTTTAACAGAAAGAAGATGATGACAAGAATAATAAGAGCTAGATCTCAAAATGTACCTATAACAAATTACGGAATAGCAATAGCATACATGAAGGGTATGCTTGATAGGGTAATAGAGGTATTTAAAAAATAATTTGGATAATTTTAAAATAAAACTAAAAATAGAAGTGGGTTTCTCCCACTTCTATTTTTGTGATTTTATCAAAATATAGATACTAATCATTAAAAATGGTAATAGTTTTAATATTGGACTAAATTCTGATTGAAATAATCCTAATATAAAATAAATTATAACTAGAACGGAAAAAATTATTAATAAAACAAATCTCTCTTTATTACTTATTTTTTTCCCCATATAAACTACCTCACTTTATATATGGACATATATATTCTACTTTATAACCATTATTCTAAGAAATTATTTCTCCTTCAGGACTAATAATTACTTCACTATATGGTACTATTTGCTTAGCTTCTAGCATTGCTTCCTTTACTACATGAACAATTCCACTACAACATGGAACCATCATACGAACAACTTTTATGCTTTTTATATTGTTATTTTTAAACATATCTATTAGCTTTTCTTTGTAATATTCAATATTGTCTAGTTTAGGACAGCCGATAATAGTTATTCTTCCCTTAATAAAATCCTTGTGGAAGTTAGCATAGGCATAAGCTGTACAGTCTGCTGCAATAAGTAAGTCTGCATTTTCAAGGTATGGTGCTCTACTATTAATTAGATTTAATTGTACTGGCCATTGTCTTAATTCTGAGCCCTCATTATATCCATCTTCTTTTATTTCATTCTCTTTAGTTTCTTTATCTTGAGTATCTCTATTAATTAGTTTTGCTGCTGATCCTGGACATCCACAAGGTAATCTATTATCTTCTTTTTGGGCTTTTTCTTTTTCCTCTAATTCTTCAATTCTTCTTTTAACAGCTTCTTCATCAAAAGGCTTTGCCTCTCTTTCAATAATACTTATAGCCCCTGTTGGACATTCTGGAAGACAATCTCCTAATCCATCACAATATTCATCCTTTACAAGCTTTGCCTTTCCATCTACCATTTCAATTGCCCTTTCGTGGCATGCATCAACACATAATCCGCATCCATTACATTTTTCTTCATCTATATGAATAATTTTTCTTTTCATTCATAATCACTCCTTTTATTGATTTTCTAATTTTATTATAATAAGATTAAACTAAAAAGTCGGTAACTTATGTTACCTTTTGTAACCAAATTTAAAATTTTATATTTTACAGGAGGTTCTTTATGCCTAATATTGAAAAAATATTGAGTAAAAGTTCCCTTTTTAAGGGTCTAGACGAAAAAAGTATATCAGATATTATAGAAAAAATTAATTATAAAGTAAATAAATTTTCAAAAAATCAAACAATTGCAATAGAGGGAGATGACTGTAAAAGTATCGGAATAGTTTTAAAGGGAAGTATACACATTCAAAAAATTTATCCCTCTGGAAAAACAGTAACTATAAACAGAATAAGTAAAGGTGGTATATTTGGAGAGGTAATTATTTTCTCAAACATGAATGAATACCCTGCAACTATCGTTGCAGTGGAAAATACGGAAATAATGTTTATATATAAACATGAAATCTTAAAATTATGCAGTACAAATACACATATACTAAATAACTTTATGGAGCTTTTATCAAACAAAATTCTAATGTTAAACAGAAAGTTAAAAAGCCTCTCATATCATACAATAAGGGAAAAAATATCAAGTTTTCTTTTAGAGGAATATAGCAAACAAAAAAGCCAAACTATTAAAATTAAGCTTTCTAGAAAGGAAATGGCTGAACGCTTTGGAATACCTAGACCATCCCTTTCCCGGGAATTGGCTAAAATGAAAAAGGAAGGGTTAATTGATTTTGATAGAAAAACAGTAAAAATATTAGATATTGATAAACTTGAGGATGAATTATTTTAACCGTTTTTTACAGTTAATTAAAAAGCTGATGGATTAATCCATCAGCTTTTTAAAGCATATAAACTATTTATTTACTCTGCCATAAACATTTCTACATCTTTATCAGCTTCACTTATTCCACCTATACCAAACTTTTCTACTAGAACTTTAGCTACATTCTCTGATAAGAATGCTGGTAGCGTTGGACCTAGGTGTATGTTTTTAACTCCTAGATATAATAGAGCTAGTAATACTATTACAGCTTTTTGCTCATACCAAGCAATATTGTATGCAATTGGTAAGTCATTTATATCTTCTAGTTCAAATACTTCTTTTAACTTCATAGCTATTACTGCTAATGAGTATGAGTCATTACATTGACCTGCATCTAGTACCCTTGGAATTCCTCCAATATCCCCTAAGTCAAGCTTATTATATCTATATTTTGCACATCCAGCTGTAAGGATTACTGTATCCTTCGGAAGTTTTTCAGCAAATTCTGTGTAATATTCTCTATCTTTCATTCTTCCGTCACAACCAGCCATTACAAAGAACTTCTTAATAGCGCCTGATTTAACTGCCTCTACTACCTTATCAGCAAGGGCTAAAACCTGATTGTGTGCAAATCCACCAACTATTTCTCCCTTCTCAATTTCAACTGGTGGTTCACATTTTTTAGCATGCTCAATTATTTCTGAAAAGTCTTTTGTTCCATCTTCTTTTTCCTCAATATATTTTATTCCATCAAATCCAACAGGACCTGCAGCATAAACTCTATCCTTGTAAGAATCTTTTGGTGGAACTAAACAGTTAGTTGTCATTAGAATTGGTCCATTAAACTTTTCAAACTCTTCTTTTTGCTTCCACCATGCATTACCATAGTTTCCTACGAAATGGTCATACTTTTTAAATGCTGGATAATAATTTGCTGGAAGCATTTCACTATGTGTATATACATCTACACCAGTATCCTTTGTCTGTTCTAATAGTTGTTCTAAGTCCTTTAAGTCGTGTCCACTAATTAATATACCCGGTCTATTTCTTACACCTATATTTACCTTTGTTATTTCAGGATTACCATAAGTAGAAGTATTAGCTTTGTCTAATAATGCTAATGCATCTACACCATACTTACCAGTTTCTAGAGTAAGATTAACTAAGTCGTCTGCTGTTAGAGAATCATCTAAAGTTGCAGCTAAAGCCTTTTGCATAAAAGTAAATATATCTTCACTATTATAACCTAAATTATCAGCGTGATAACTATATGCTGCCATTCCCTTAACACCGTAAGTAATAAGCTCCCTTAATGATCTTACATCTTCATTTTCAGTAGTTAAAACTCCTACCTCTTCTGCCTTTTTATCAAATTCTTCTTCTGTTGCTTTCCAGTGTGCTGCATCATGAGTTATATCTGAAGTATCTATTCCCTTTTCTTCTAATTCTTTAGCTAATTTATCTCTTAAATCTAAGGCTTCCTTAACCTTTAATATAAAATCATTTCTAGCAAAGTTAGCATTAGTAATAGTCATAAATAATGATTCCATTACAAACTTATCTACATCCTCTTTATTAATACCATTATCCTTAGCCTTTAAGTTATACATTGAAATTCCCTTTAGAACATAGATAAGTAAATCTTGAAGGTTAGCTACATCAGCTGTCTTTCCACATACTCCTCTTACAGTACATCCCTTTCCTCTTGAAGCCTCTTGACATTGAAAACAAAACATTTTGGCATTATTCATAAATAAAACCCCCTTTTTATTTTTCAAAACTTTCAAACATTATTTTTATTACCCTGTATTTCTATACATAAACTATGATTTACTTTTTATCATAGTTTTTAGGACTTGGCGCCTTAACTACAAAAAACTCTAATATATCATCATGAAGATTTTTAACATTCATTTTTGTGTTATATGGAATATTAAGAATTTTGCCTGCCATATACTCCTTAGTATCTTGGTCGTCTAATTTAATAGACATTGTTCCTCTAATAATTATCATGTACACATTGGAGTTTGAATAGTGTTCTGGAAGTCCTGTATCTTTAGTAAGTATCATATGATTTATTGCAGCATTTTCATCATTTACTATTTTTTCTATCATTTTTGTTTCTGAATTTTTAAATTCATATACTTTTTCTATCACTTTATCCCTCCTATCATTAGTTGTTTTTATTATATGATTAAAAACAAAAAAAATCCGTAACAAAAGTTACGGATATGAAAAGTATTTTAAGTATTTTCTATAACAACACCATTATAATCAATTTGTAATTCTTTTACTTCCCAATTATCTTCTAAGTTATAAAGGAATTTTTTTATGTTATTATAAAAATCTTTATTATCCTCTTCTAAAACTGCCATAATAGTTGGTCCAGCACCACTTAAAAACGTCCCTAAACTATCTAATTTTTCACATTCTCTAACTATATTGTGATAATTTCTTATAAGATTTCCCCTATAGTTTTCATGTAATTTGTCTTTACTTGCTATTTTTATTAAATCAAATTGACCATTAGTAAGTGCAGAAATCATTAAAGATACTCTTCCAACATTAAATACTCCATCTTCATAATCAATCTTTTTAGGAAGGACAGCCCTTGCCTTAGCTGTAGATAACTGAAAGTCTGGGATTAGAGTACAAAATTTTAATCCTTTTTGGATTTTTATATTACTATAATAAACCCTATTTTTTTCATATACAGAAGCTGTCATTCCTCCAAATAGTGCAGGAGTAACATTATCTGGGTGACCTTCTATTTCTGTTGCTAACTGTAATATTTCCTCTCTATTTAACCCTGCAGATGCTATTTCATTTGCACCAATAACCCCAGCTAATATACATGCTGCACTACTTCCTAACCCCCTTGAAACAGGTATTTGACCTTTTATATTAATTTTTATTCCCTTATATTTATATCCCAGTTTTTCAAAGGATTTTTTCATTGCCGAATAAACTAAGTTATTTTCATTACAAAACTTATCTTCACATCCCTCAATTATTACTCCTTTTTCTATTTCCTCAATAAAAAAAGTATTATACATATTAAGGGCTATTCCTAAACAGTCAAAACCTGGACCAATATTGGCACTTGTAGCTGGAACCCTTATTTTAATCATATTATCACCTAACCTAATAATATTTTCTCTACAACCTTTTTCATTTCATTCTTCTTACAAACCCTTCTATGGATAACTTCTCTATTTTTAATATCCTCTATAGCTTTTGGTGTCTTTAAGTTTGTATATTTTGATAATTTGTCTATTAGTTGGAAGTCAGTAAAATTATTATTGTCTCCATTAAGGGCTTCGTAGACACTTCTAGTGAATTTAAATGGACTTGCCGTTGATGCAATAACTGTTTTAGTATTATCTAACGTATTTCTCTTATATTTTGTATATACTGAATAGGCAACTGCTGTATGAGTATCTATTACATATCCTGTTAATTGATAAACCTCTTTTATAGCCCTATAGGTTTCTTCCTCAGTTGCATATTCTCCATAGAAATTTTTTAATTTATCCTTCATTTTTCTTGGTATTTTAAATTCCCCTTCAGATTTTAACTTTTCCATTAAATCTTTTATAAGTTCTGCATCTCGACCACTTATCTCAAATAAAAGCCTTTCTAGATTACTTGAGATAAGAATATCCATAGAGGGTGAACTTGTAAGTATAAGTTTTCTATTACTGTTATATACACCTGTTTTAAAAAAGTCATAAAGAACATTGTTTTCATTAGATGCACATATAAGCTTATTTATTGGTAATCCCATGTTTTTAGCATAAAAGGCTGCTAATATATTACCAAAGTTCCCAGTAGGGACAACTATATTTATCTTTTCTCCTTTACTAATTTTTGAATCCCTTAATAGTTTTAAATATGCATAAACATAATATACAATTTGAGGAATTAACCTTCCTATATTAATTGAATTAGCTGATGAAAATGTATAGTTGTTTTCCTGAAGCTTTTTATTAAATTCTCTATCCTTAAATATCTCTTTTACTCCCCTTTGTGCATCATCAAAATTACCCTCTATTCCTATAACAAAGGTGTTTTTCCCTTTTTGAGTTATCATTTGTCTTTCCTGAATTTTGCTAACTCCGTCTTTAGGATAAAATACTATTATTTTAGTACCCTCTACATTTGCAAAACCTTCTAAGGCAGCCTTTCCTGTATCCCCTGATGTGGCTGTAAGTATTACTACTTCTTTATTAATATTTAATTTTCTCATTGCCTCCTTTATAAAATAGGGTAATATTGATAAGGCCATATCCTTAAAGGCAAGGGTTGGTCCATGATACAATTCTAAGAAATGCAAATTATCCTTTTCTACTAAAGGTACTATTTCCTTTTTTTGAAATTTTTCATCATAGGCATTATTAACACATCTTATTAGTTCATTGTCATTAAAATCTGATAAGTATTTCTTTAATATATAAAGGGCAAGCTCTCTATAGTCTTTATTTAGTAGATTTTCTAGTGGTATATCAAGCTTAGGAAAGATCTCTGGTACATATAATCCCCCATCATCTGCAATCCCTTTTACTATAGCCTCTGAAGAAGTGATTTTTCGTACCCCTCCCCTTGTACTCTCATAATATATTCCTGCCATTTTACCCCTCCAAACTTCTATAATATTATATTAATAATACAATTTTTTGAATATTTGTACAAGTAGTTGTTTGAAAAAGACAGAACAAATGCGTCTGACGACGCTTTGTTAGCCCTCAGCCCCTAGCTCTTAGTTTTAAGGTCAATCTTTAGGGATAAAAACATTATTTTATAGTAAATGTTTATAATTTATTGTATGCCTTGAATTCACTTAGATTCACACGTGCAATTTCTTGTAAAAAAATGTTTGAACTCCTAAACAGGAACAAAATCTACTTTGTCGATTTGTTAGTTAGTTGTTATTCTTCCTTTTTTCAGCAATTCATAGAAATATACTTTTCTAGACATTAAAACAGCGAGCAAAGCTCGCTGTTTTAACTACATTACTGGAGGAATTCCCGTTATAATATTTTCATTATTGTTAGAGATATTTTCTGTATATGGTCTTCCCCATCCATTTAAAAATACGTATTCTCTAACATCTTTTTTAGAATGATGAGCATTTTCTTCTGCAACCTCTCCTATTGGTGTCATCGCCACTACTCTAAAATTGTTTGGAATAGATAAAATCTCCCTTACTCTATCCTCATCAAAAGCTCCAATCCAACAGGTACCATATCCTTCATTAGTAGCTGCAAGAACAAAATGCTCCATAGCAATAGCACTATCTACTAAATAGTATTCCCTATCTGCCATAACTCCTGATTCTTGTGGGTTGGCTACAACTACTGCCACCATAGGTGCTTGCCTTACTGCCATTGCTGCCTCATTTGTATCATTTCTAATTGTTTGTGCTAACATTTCTTTTTCATTTCCATCATTTATTAGAATAAATCTATATGATGTATTATCCTTCCATGAAGGTGCCATCATAGCAGCATTTATCATCCTTGCTAAACTGTTTTCATTAACAGGTGTACTTTTAAAATTTCTTATACTTCTTCTGTTTTTTATTACTTCATAAAATTGCATATAATCACACTCCTTCAAAACTAGTATGTACAGTTGGAGTATGATTAATGCAAAAAAGTATTTATGAAAATTCGTTGCTTATTTTTCTATTCTCTTATATATGATAATCCATATCCAAACATCCTTTGCATTATTGCTTCATTAACCTTATCATAATCTTCCAGTTCTTTTCCTGATACAGGTATATCACCCTTCATTAGTTTTGAAAATGCTATAAGACCTCTACCTGCTTCAAATTGCCTTTCTTCAATATAGGTATTATTAAAATAGCCTTCTATATCCTTAACAATATATCTAACCTTCACTATAGGATTTTGTTCATCTATTTTTCCAATAGGATAATAGGACTGGTCTTTATATGAAATATCAATTATTTTTCCTTCCATTAGATATTCTTTCCCATCTATTTCTATATTTTGAAACCATCTATTCCCTGTTTCAATCGGTAATTTTAGTATTATTAAATTTTTTAATATTGAGTTAACCCTTTTTTCATCAGTCCTTGTATTACTTATAACCTCTTCTGTAACTGTTCCATTTTGATAGTTTAGAGTATATAAGACTTTAAATTCTCCTCCTAGTCCGGAACCATCTTCATAATCTCCTAAAAATTCATATATAGCCTTTGTTTCATCCTCTGATACTTTTCTTAATACTCCTGAATGGCCATATTCTGCTAATCCATGATATACAAGCCTTTTTTCTAATGGTGGTAGGTATTTTTTCATATTTAAATAATTATTATATCCACTGGCCTTTCCATATAAAGAATATCCGATTGTGAAATTTTCTTCATTTCCTTTATATAACCTCTCAAAGCTTATTACTCCTACACCTTCTTTTATTTCTCTTTTTTCATAATAATCGCCTTTTGTATCTTCATATCTAACAGAATAAACCTTTTTCCCATTCTCTTCTTTAATATCCTCAATGAAACATCTCAACTTATATTTATTACCGTCTTCATCTTCAAGCTTTTGATCCCACTTATTTCCCTCTTCAAGGGGAGTTTTTATTAAAGTTAATGAATTAAAAATTGAATCCATCATCTTTTCTTCCCTTTTTGTTTGAATTAACTCTCCATCCTTAATTGTATATATTATCTCTAAGTTAAAGTTTCCTTTAGCTTCTCCCCCTGAAGGATCAAATATTTTTCCATTTACTGAATAAATAGTTCTATCCTCTAATTCTGTGATACTTTTTAAATCCATCTGATGTCCATACTCAGCAAATCCACTATATATCCATTTATAATCTTCTCTTTGAGGAAGTAGTCTTTTTAATTGTGCATTTTCCTCAGTATAATCAGTCTTTTTGTTATCTTTATTATCATTTTCCATTTTCGGCTTTTCTGCACCATTGTTAGATTCTTCTTTTATATTCCCATTTGTACAAGCACTTACTTGAATTAAAATTATTAATATTATAAAAATGCTAAAAGTTCTTTTTATAACATTCTTTAACACTATGATTAACCTCCATTTTTACTTAATAATTAAAATTTCTTTATTATATAATTACCCTAATGTATATTTTTATGCAGTTATTGTTGAAACAAAAAAAGCTGATGGATTGAATCCATCAGCAACGATTGATAAAAGCAGTTGTTAGTTGTTAGTTCTTAGCTCTCAGCTCTCAGCAAAACTAAAATTTTTTTGCTAGGAACCAAGAGCTAACAACTGTACTTTACTAACAACTAACTACATGCTACTAACTTATTCTAATTGTCAATTGCCTTTAATCTCGTGTTTCGTGATTTTTGTACTAAATCGCACATTAAAATGTGCTCTACGTTTTTTGTTCCTAATTTTTTTATCTAATTATAATTGTCAATTGTCCATTGTAAATTGTCAATTGTTTTTAAACGTAGCTTAATGCAGTTATTAGTATATATGTTCCTAATAATATTAGACCGAATGGACGCTTCAATTCATCCTTTGAATAAATAGAGCCTACCCTAAATACAGTTAATATAAATATCATAGCTGGGAAATATAGTTTAAAGAAATCTACAGGAACTTGAATTCCATTTTTTGAAAAACTTGCTGCTGAACCTATAACAAAGAGGATATTTAATATATCAGCTCCAACAACATTTCCAACAGCTAATTCACCATGTCCCTTTAAAGCAGCTGTAACTGAAGTCACAAGTTCAGGTAGTGATGTTCCAAAGGCTACTAGTGTAGCTGCAATTATACTCTCAGGTACATTAAGCCTAATAGCCGTTTCTTGAGCAGTTGGGATTAATACTTTAGAAGAAACAATAACTAATGTAATTCCAAGTACAAACTTTACAAATATAGCTAACTTGTTTGAATCTTCTTCTGAACTTTCAACTGTTGCTGCTACAGATTCTTCCTTGGCATTTACAGTTGAAAAGTATATATAAGCAATTAATAGTCCGACAAAAAGGAAACCTGTAACTCTAGAAATATGGCCTCCATTTATAAAGATATCGCCTATTGTGCCATATGGTAAAGAGAATAAAACTAAAAGTATCCCTGCTCCAAACTGAATCCATCCATGTCTATTTACAATATTTTTCTGTAAAGGAAGAGGTGATATTAATGTGGCTATTCCTAGAATAAGTCCTGTATCACATATAACTGAACCTACTGCATTACCTAAAGCTAAGCCAGGGTTCCCATATATTGCTGCCATTACCGATACAGAGGCCTCTGGAAGTGTTGTTCCAAGGCTTACAATAGTAGCACCAATTATCATTTTAGGAATACCAAGCCTTTCAGAAAGTGCAACAGCCTCATCCACTAATAGGTCTGCACCTTTACTTAAAGTATATAAAGATACAGCTATAATGATAAATAGTGCATATAAAGGTAATCCTTGAACAAAACTCTCAATAAATGTTTCCATAATTTCACCTTCTTTTTATATTTTAATTGACAAATTAAAAGACTTGCGCGTAACATAAAAAGATGTTACACACAAGTCTCACTTTTTAAAATTAAGCCAGGTAAAATATCACCACGATGTTGACTTAATTCCACTTATATAAGTGGTAGTTACTCCCCTGTGATTTCTAAGGTTTAAGTAACGTATTTATTTCCTTCCATATTATAATATAATAGATTTTCCATTAAATTGTCAATGAAATTTTATACATATTTATGCTAACTTTTCTTTTTTATGCAGAAACCGGTGTTTTACCAGAAATAATGTCCTTTATTTGACCCTTTATTGTATCAGATTGTGGTCCAAATATAATTTGGAAATTGTTTCCTACCTGCATAACTCCTGAAGCACCTAAATTTTCTAATTCCTCTTTATCAACCTTTGATGCTTCATTAACTGTAACTCTTAATCTTGTTATACAAGCATCTAACTTGCTTATATTTTCTGCTCCTCCTAATGCCTTTAATACTCCGTAGGCAAGGTCTGCTCCTTTAACATCTGTAGTATTAGACTCTTTAACCTCTTCTTCTCTACCTGGAGTTTTTAAGTTGAATTTTCTAATTACAAATCTAAATCCAAAGTAGTAGATTACTGAGAATGCTAATCCTACAGGGATTACTAACCACCATGCAGTTCTATTTGGAAGAACTCCAAATAATAGGAAGTCTATAACTCCACCTGAGAAAGTCATACCTATTTTTACATTTAATATGTGCATTAACATAAATGATAGTCCAGCAAATATAGTGTGTATTGCAAATAATGCTGGTGCTACGAATAAGAATGAGAACTCAATTGGTTCAGTAATACCAGTTAAGAAAGATGTTAATGCAGCTGAAGCCATCATACCTGCAACTAATTTTTTCTTATCTTTTCTAGCTTCATGGTAAATAGCAAGGGCTGCTGCTGGTAAACCAAACATCATAAATGGGAACTTACCTGTCATGAATGTTCCAGCAGTTAACTTAACATTATCCTTTAATTGAGCAAAGAATATTAACTGGTCACCACGAACAATTTCTCCTGCTTTATTTACATATTCTCCAAACTCGAACCAGAATGGTGAATAGAATATATGATGTAATCCAAATGGTATTAGTGCTCTTTCAATTACCCCAAATATGAATGCAGCTAATGTTTTATTTGAATCAACCATACTATGTGAAAAAACATTCAATCCATTCTGAATTGGTGGCCATACAAATATCATTACAAGTCCTAATAATAGTGCTGCAACTGAAGTTGCAATTGGAACAAATCTTTTTCCTGCAAAGAATCCTAAGTATGATGGTAATTCTATATTATAATATTTTTTATACATAGTTGCTGCTAATATACCTACTATTATACCTCCAAATACTCCTGTCTGTAGTGTAGGAATACCTAAAACACTTGCATAAGCTTTACTTTCTCCAATCATCTCTGGTGTAATTCCAAGGGTAGTACCCATAGTAACATTCATTACTAAGAAACCTATAATTGCAGCAAGACCTGCAACTCCTTCTCCTTCAGAAAGACCAATAGCTACACCTACAGCAAATAATAATGCTAGGTTTGCAAACACTATAGCTCCTGCCTGTTCCATAACTCTAGCAACTAATTGAAACCAATCAGCACCTAAAGCTGGTATTTTAGCTAAAGTAGCTGGATTTTGAAAAGCATTTCCTAAAGCAAGTAATAAACCTGCTGCTGGTAATAAAGCAACTGGTAACATTAAAGCTTTACCTATTCTTTGTAAAGTTCCAAATGATTTTTTCATACCTTTTTGCTCCTTTCTTATGTTTGTTATGTTTTTGTTTTATTACTGTTTGTTATGTTTTTGTTTTATTACGTTTTCCGCGGAAAACAAAAAGGCATGAGCAAAAGTTTTGAGTAGAGTTTATATACAGGTATAACCCTTATATATAAATTCCCCACCTCAAACCTTTGCTCATGCCTGATCGAGTCAGTAACACGCAAAAGTTTTTCCGGAAATTATATCAATTTTTTACGTAACATAATATTAGCATAATCTTTTTTCTATTGCAAGCGTTTCCTAAAAATTTTTTAAAAATCTCTTTGCCAAAACTATAAATATTTGCCAATATTCTATGATATAATTAATACTAAATACTAAATTTTTGTATTAGAAGGGGGAGAAAAAAGTAATGCAGTATAGAAAATTTGGAAAATTAGATTTAGAGGTTTCTGCCTTAGGTTTTGGATGTATGCGCTTTCCAACTGTAGATAATGATAATAGTAAAATTGATGAAGAAGAAGCTATAAAAATGCTTAGATATGCAATAGATAATGGCGTTAACTATATAGATACAGCTTACCCATATCATCAAGGAAATAGTGAGCCACTTGTAGGGAAGGCCTTAAAGGATGGATATAGACAAAAGGTAAAACTTGCAACTAAAAACCCTGTTTGGCTCGTAAAGGAACATGAAGATTTTGATAAATATCTTAACGAGCAATTAGAAAAACTTGATACTGATTACATAGATTTTTATCTTCTACATGCCCTTGATAAACAAAAATGGGAAAAAATTAAGAATTTAAATGTCTTTGACTTTGTAGAAAGGGCATTAAAGGATGGAAGAATAAAATATATTGGATTTTCATTCCATGACAATATAAATTTATTTAAAGAAATAGTTGACTCCTATGACTGGGATTTTTGTCAAATACAGCTTAACTACATGGATGAAGAATATCAAGCTGGAATGGAAGGACTAAAATATGCAGCAGAAAAAGATCTTGCAGTTATTATAATGGAACCATTATTAGGAGGAAAACTGGCAAAGGAACCTAAGGGAGACATCAAGAAAATATGGGATAAATATTCTATAGACAAAACAGCTGCTGAACTTGCCTTAAGATGGGTATGGAATTTGCCAGAAGTTTCAGTAGTTTTAAGTGGTATGAGTACAATGGACCAAGTTAAAGAAAATATAGAGACTGCTAAAAGGGCTTTACCAAACTCTTTAACAGAAGAAGAAAAAGGATTAATAGAAGAAATCAAAACTTTTTATAATGAAAGAAATAAAGTTGCATGTACTGAATGTAAATACTGTATTCCTTGTCCAAATGATGTGGCTATACCAAGGATATTTAAGATTTATAATAATCTACACATGTATGATGCAAGGGAAGGTTTAAGACATTATAAGAAAATGATGGAAAAAAGTAACGATGCATCAGCTTGTGTTGAATGTGGTAAATGTGAAGAGGCATGTCCTCAAAACATAGAAATTATAAGACATCTTAAAGAAGCCCATACTGTATTAAGTAAATAAACTTATTAGCTCCTAGAAAAAACATTTTTAAGTTTTGAGTTGTTGAGGGATTCATAATCCCTCAACTTTTAATTTGTTTTTATTCTGCCTTTTTAATGTATTCATGATGATCTATTACATGAGGGATTAGAGAATGGGGTTTTTCTAATCCATGTGCTTCCATCAGATTTTCATCTCCTAATATTTCTTTTGGTTTTCCATCTGCAACTATTCTACCTTCATCTAAGAGAATTACTCTATTACATACTTCAAGTATAAATTCTAAATCATGTGAGGAAATAAGCATAGCATCTTGTTTCGAAGAATTAATAAAATTAATTAATTTCCTTCTATACCTAATATCAAGATTTGAAGTAGGCTCATCATAAATTACCAATTTTGATTCCATAGCTAGTACTCCTGCTATAGCAGCTAGTCGCTTTTCCCCTCCAGAAAGATGGTGTGGTGCTTTATCTTTCAGTTTTTCTATTCCTAAAATTTTAAGTGAATTATTAACCCTCTTTTTAACTTCTTCCCTAGATAACCCCATATTTGTAGGTCCAAAGGCTACATCTTCCCATACAGTTGGGCAAAAAAGCTGGTCATCTGTATTTTGAAAAACCATTCCTATATTTGGGTTAAATTTCCCCACCTTTACCTTTTTATCGTAAAGGATAATCTCACCCGATGAAGGCTTTTTTACACCAGAAATAAGCAAAAACAATGTAGTTTTTCCTGTTCCATTAGGTCCTATTATTCCTACCCTTTCACCAGAATAGATTTCTAGTGAAAGATTATTAATAATCTTCTCGTTCCTATTATATCCAAAAGAAATTTGTGAAACCTTAAGTACCGGTTTATTAGTCATTATCTTAAAATCCTCCCCAGCTTAAACCTATTTGAACAGTAATTAATCCTATTGAAATAGCTACAACTATAAAAACCCCTAATATATCACTTTTACACAATTTTAAATCCTGTTTTACACTTTCTTTATGTCCATATCCCCTTAGAATCATGGCATTATATACCTTTTCTGATTGTTCATAACTTCTAACAAGAATTGTTCCTACTAAAGAAACCAAGGATATTATATTCTTTAAACCCCTATTTCTAAAGCCTCTTAATCTCATTGAAATCTGCATTTTATTTAATTGCTTACCTATTTCAAATATATATCTATATGTAAATATGATTATATCAGTTAAAATTGCTGGAACTCCTAAAGAGTTTAATGCCCTTACAATATCAATAAAATGTGTAGTCTGAAATAATGTAACCATAATAGTTAAAATTGATAAAAACTTCGTTATAATGGTTAAAGCCCAGTATATTCCCTCTTTTTTTATTGATAAATAGCCTATAGTAAGAACTGTTTGCCCCTCCGAAAAAAACATCATAAATAGTCCCATTAATATCACAAAGGGAGCAGGAATAATCCACCTTTTTAGTAAAAGTGACAGTGGAAGCTTTGATAAATAATAGATTACAAGACTAATGAAAAATATTACAGGTAATAGTTCTATACTTTTTATAAAGGAAAAGGTAAATGCAAGTACCATAGCCCCTATAATTTTTAACTTTGGATTTAAGTTGTTTAATCCAATATCCATTATTTAGCCTCCAACATTTCAGGTTTTACTTTTTTGAGATAAATGAGTACAAAGGCTGTAAAAATACCCTCTATTATCATTAAAGGAATATGTGATATTACAAATGCTAAACTAGCTATTTTTTCTGCATTAACATCTATATTAGCAGGAATAAAAGTTATTACTATAGTATAAAAAAGAATTACACTAATTCCAATACTCAAAGAGCCAATAATAAAGCCTAATATACCATATTTTAAATTATTTTTATATAAAAACTTTTTGCCTATTGTATATGTATAATGGGCTAATATAGCAGGAAGTCCCAATATTATTGCGTTTACTCCTAAGGTTGTAAGTCCACCATGCTGAAACATGACTGCCTGGAAGAAAAGGGATATTAATACTGCTGGAAATGCATAGTATCCCAGTAATATTCCAAGTAAACCTGTTAGTACTAAATGAACACTAGCAGGAGGGATTGGAATACTAATCCATGAAGCAACAAAAAAAGCAGCTGTACCTAGGGAAGCCTTAGGTATTTCCTTTCTTGGGTCCTCTTTTTCCTTTATCTTTTTTAATGAATACCATGTAGCTAAACCAGTTAATCCATACCCTGAAGCACAAACTGCCACAGGTAAAATACCATCAGGAATATGCATACTAAATTACCTCCTAAAATATAGTGAAGTTCCTACTAACCCCCATACTACACAACCAATCATAAGTATTAACTGTAATGATGAATAACCTGTCTTTCCAGATGTAGCCATTTTTTCATCTATTGGTATGTAAATAGAAGTTCCATGGCCTGCTTTTCTAACCTGTATAGTCCAGTTACCCTTTTTTGAAGTATCAGGTATAAAGGTAAAATTTCCATTTTCATCACATACTCCCTTTTTCCATGGAGTTGAAGGGTTATCTGGAGCATAAATTATAACCTGAGCTCCTGCCATTGGCTTACCATTATCATATTTAGCAGTAATTTTATATGTAATATTGGCATTATATTCAATTTCAGCACCATGGGCATATATAAATGCAGGACTTATTATAAGTGTAACTAGAATTAGAGCAAAAAGTATGTTTTTGTACATATTACTCTCTCCTTATTATTAAATTAAAATATTGAAGGGCAGGATTGACTAATATCAATCCTGCATATATAAAGGGTATTTAAGATGTTATTCAAGTTCTACAGCATGACAATGGCCTTCTCCTACGTGTCCTAATCCAGGAAGTATATTAAGTAATTTATTATATTCAGTAGAAGTAAGCTTTTCTTTTAACTGACTCATATTAACCTCTACATATCCCTTTTCAGACATTTTTGCAAAGGGTTCAAATCCTAATGCTCCAAGATTTAAATCATCATTTTTATCTAATTCATAATCACCAAATAGATGATCAAAATGAAATGTCATCTCTAAATCAGCAGTTTTTCCTTCTTCAACAATTCCCTTTCTTTTATCTCCTATGTACTCTCCACCTAAAAACTTATACTCTTTACCTAATTGTATATTAAAGTTAATAGTTTTTCCATCTTTTTTAGCTTTTCCTATAAAGGTAAACACTCCACCTTTTCCTTTACCCTTAGTGCCTTCTATTACTTTCCATGATATTGCATTATAGTGGCCAACAGGCACATTATCAAGCTTTCCCACTAATATTGGTTTAGCATTTTCATCTCCCTTAGCAAGATCTACCATCATAGGACCATCTAAAGAAACTTTTGTATCTGACCTTATATCTTCCCCGCTGTGTGCATCATAAGGTGGATTTGTCTGATAAGCAGTAATATCATCTAAAGTGACATAAACATTATCAAAGGTAATTTTCCAACCATCCTTTGTGGTAAATCCCTTTCTAACAAAATCTTCTCCATTAGCAACAAATATTAATTCTCCAGTCTTTTTATTACTTGCCTTTGTAGATGTACATCCAGTTAAAATTAGTGATATAAGTAAAAGGGCTGTAATTAATAATGTAAGTAGTTTTTTCATGTTTATTTCCTCCTTTTTCTTTTAAAAATAAAAAGGCCCACAACTTTCCCTTCATAGGAAAGTAGTAGGCCTTCATTGCCAATTTAGTGAGAATTCATTCTCCTTAATTTTCCTTATATTACATTATTAGTATTTTCATTTTAAATTATATATTATTGATAAAATTTTGTCAATATTTTTTTACCCAACTAAAACCCCAAAACTTAATGCAGCAATAATAATTATCATTAATATAACTAATAGCTTCCAAACATGCTTTATCCATTTATTATAAGGTATCCTTGCAATAGCTAAACCACCCATAACAACAGCACTAGTTGGAGTAATTAAATTTACTATACCAGATGCTGATTGGTATGCAGTTATAACTATATGCCTTGCAACATTAGCAAAATCTCCTAATGGTGCCATAATTGGCATTGAAAGTGTTGCAAGACCTGATGTTGATGGGATCAAGAATGATAGTGGTATATAGAATAAGTATGTTAAAATTGCAAAAGGTGCTGAACCTGTTTGTGAAAGTGTTCTTTCACCTAGGTTAAGTACTGTATCTGTAATATTACCGGCATTCATCACTACCGTTATACCACGGGATACACCTATAATTAATGCAACTCCTAATAAATCACGTGCTCCATCAACAAAAGCCGATACTAATTCTTTCTCATTTAATCCTGCTATTAAACCAATTACAATTGCTGAAACTAGGAATAGAGCTGTTAATTCTCCAAACCACCACCAAAGAGTAGGTATAGCAGTAATTCCTATATCTTCAAATGGAATAACTCCAAATACCATTATTATAAATGTTAAGGCAAACAAGAACAATATAAACTTCCTTCTTCCAGTAAGCTCTGGAAATTCATCTGCTTTCCTTTGAGAAAGAAAATGCTTCTTATTATCTTCCATCATATCATAAACTAATGACTTTGTAGGGTCTTTCCTTACTCTTTCAGCATATCTCATTACAAATAGGATTGTTGCTAATTCCCCTACTATTAATATTAATAATCTTAATCCTATACCTTCACCTATTGATATTCCGGCAAATCCTGATGCTATACCTGTAGCAAATGGATTAACAGTTGAGCCTAAAACTCCAACTCCTGCACCTAAAAGTATTACTGATGCAGCAGTTATACTATCATATCCAGCTGCAATAAATACAGGTAATAATAATGGATAAAAGGCTATAGTTTCTTCCGCCATACCATATGTAGTTCCACCTAAGCCGAAGAATATCATTAATATTGGTATCATCCATTTTTCTCTACCTTTTAATCGTCTAGTTACTTCAGCAATTCCTGCATCTATTGCTCCAGTTTTCATAACTATACCTAGAAAACCACCTATAACTATAACAAATAGTGCAACATCAACGGCATCATAAAAACCTTTAACTGGAGCCATTATAATATCACCAATTCCCTGCGGATTAGGGTCAACTGGATGATAAGTTCCAGGAATAGGTTCCTTTTTAGCAGCCTCTGGGTCAACATAATCATACTGCCCAGCTGGCACAATATGTGTTAGTATTGCTACAACAATAATTATTGCAAAAAGGATAGTAAATGCACTTGGCATTTTAAATCTTTTCATTACAATATCACCCCTATTCTTTAGATTTTATAAGCTTTTAATTATTATCCAACAAATTATTAGTACAATAATATTAAGAATATATTTGGATAATACCAAAAAACTTTACTTCCAATTATTCTACAGATTCTCTTTTTATCCTCTTTTTTCATGAATTGTTAATAAATTTTAAAATTTTCCGACAATTTTTAATTGCTAAAAATTTTTTTGATTTATGTTGACTTAATATATAAAATATATTATCATTTACAAAAATCTATATAGTCTCTGGGGTGATATTATGATAAAAATTGATGAGAAACTTATACCCTTTTTAAAAAGAAAAAAACTAAATATTGTAATTAGTATAGTAACATCTTCTTGTGGCTGAGCAGGAGCTGTAAGAGACCTAAGTATTAGGTTAGTAAGAAATTTCAATCCAGAAAAGGGATATAAAAAATATCTCTATGATGGAATAAAGGTATTTGTAACTAATGGAATAAATGTAGAAGAAGAAATCTATGTCTATCAAAAATTTAAACTTCCAGTAATAGGTCCAATATTAGGAGTAAAGGGTATAAAAGTAGAACAAGCTCTATAGGTTACGAAAAACTATTTTATCTCCTATTTCAATCATAAATTCATCAACAGCTCCTTTAGGAAGTTCAATTACCATTTCTGCTTCTTTAACATATGGTGCAATTTTCCATGGCCTTAGATTTTTTATAATTTTACACACTTTTCCCTTTTTGTTTATAAAAACAGCATCAATATTAAATCTCATAAAAAAAGTGTGTATTCCCTTACAGGGTTTAATACACAAGGCCTCTCCCTTTTTTAATTCTTTTTTTCCCATTAGTCCCTTAAATCTAGTAAAAAAGTTATCTGCTAACATTCCATTTTTAACTAATACATTACTTTTAGAAATATTTCTTATTTTTATTTTCTTCACATTAACACTTCCTATTTTTATATAGTTATTTTCCAAAAATCTCAATAATTTTAATAACTGCTGGTCCTAATAAGACTACAAAAATTGCTGGGAATATAAAAAATATTAATGGAAACAGCATCTTAACTGGGGCTTTCATAGCCTTTTCTTGGGCCCTCTGCCTTCTTTTTTGTCTCATTTGAACCGACTGCACCCTTAAAACATTACTTACGCCTACTCCTAACTCATCTGCCTGAATTAATGCCCCAATCAGTGCAGTTAAATCAGAAACACCACACCTTGTACTCATATCCTTTAATGCCTCTTTTCTACTTTTACCCATCCTTATTTCGCTTAATACTCTACTAAACTCATGTGACAATATTCCTTCAATATTGTTTATTAACCTTTCTAAGGCTCCATCAAAGGAAAGACCTGCTTCAACACTTACAGTCAATAAATCAAGTACATCTGGAAGTGTATTAACTATGGTATTTTGCCTTTTTTTTGTGATTTGCTGTAATAACAAATTAGGTAAAATATTTACTAATAATATCAGTATACTTAATATTAAAGCTATTTTAGAAAAAAGGAGATTATTAATAGCTAAATATAATATTGTAATTACAGGTATTACAACACTTGTAATTATTTTTACAACGAACCAACTTTCTGCTTTTAAATTATAGGGGTTACCTGCTACTAAAAGTCTCTCTTCAATACGGCTTTTCGCTCCATTAGGAGTTATTTTTGAGGCTAAATCTAATATTTTTTTTAGTAATTGGCCTAATTACCCTCTCATGAAATGGCACTTCTAATTCATCGATTTCATCTTTAGAAGCCTTCGGTTTATTTATAATTTTGTTAAACCTTTTTTGTATTTGTAGCTGATTCTTATATATAATTCTCATTATTAAAAGTATTAAGGTAAAGACCAATATAAATATAAAAATAGTTATAAAAATAGTCATAATTTCCACTCCTATACCTCTATCTTGACTATCTTATTAATTAATAAAATCCCTATCAATTGATTAATTGCAGCAACACCTATAATAAAAAAAACAAATGGGCTTTCATAAAGTCCTTTTAAATAGTTGGGATTAATAATATATAGAACTAATCCTATAACTAAGGGAAGCAAAGAAATAATTATTCCAGATAATCTACCTTGGGCAGTAAGTGTTCGAATTTCACCCTTAAGTTTTACCCTTTCCCTTATTGTATTTGCTAAATTATCAAGTATTTCTGATAGATTACCTCCAATTTGTCGTTGAATTACAACAGCAGTTACCATAAGCTCTAAATCATCACTTTCTACCCTATTTAAAAGATTGGACAATGCTTTTTCAGTAGTAATACCAAGTCTCATCTCTTTTAGCACTTTTTGGAATTCTTTAGATATTGGTGATGGCATCTCCCTTGCTACTGAATCAACCGCTTGAAGGAAACTATGTCCAGCCTTTAGTGAATTAGAGATTAAAACTATAGCATCCCCAAGTTGTTCATTAAAAAGTTTATATCTTTTCTTCTTCTTTATTTGTAGAATTATTTTAGGAATAAACCAACCTAAAATTCCACCAAATAATGCCATAAAAGCTGACTTAGAAATATTTAGCATAAAAAGTAATATAAAAATAGACATTATACTTTGGGTAGAAAAAATTCTTCTCCTTTTAAAGGCAAACCTGCCCTTATAAGTTCCTGTTGTACCTTTTTTAAATACTCTTTTATAGGCATTAAATTACCTAATTTATTACCAAGACTATTTAATAATTTTCTCGGTTTTAGCTTTAATCTATAGTTAGTTTTTTCTTCATTTTCAGTGTTATCTACAGGATTTAAATATTTTTCTAACCTATAAATAGCCCTTGGTCTTGAAAAGATTAAAATAAATAAACTATAAATAACTAACTGTGTTGAAATAAATACTAAAATTAAATTAATAATCAACATCTACTACACCCCTGAATCTTACATAAATATGTCAGAAGGAAATGTTATTCCCTTTGCCTTTAGCTTGTCTAAAAACTTTGGCTTAATTCCAGTAAATTCAAATTTTCCTACTACTCTTCCTCCATTTCCTACTCCTTCTTGTCTAAACCTAAATATATCCTGTAAAACTATAACATCACCTTCCATACCCTGTACTTCAGTTATATGTGTTATTTTCCTACTTCCATCCCTTAGTCTTGACTGTTGCACAATTAAGTCAACTGCTGAAGCAATCTGCTCCCTTATAGCTTTTACCGGCAATTCCATACCTGCCATAAGTACCATTGTTTCAAGCCTAGATAGCATATCCCTTGGAGAATTGGCATGTCCTGTAGTTAAAGAGCCATCATGTCCAGTATTCATAGCCTGTAGCATATCTAAGGCCTCTCCTGAACGCACCTCTCCAACAACTATCCTATCTGGTCTCATCCTTAGACTGTTTTTAACTAAATCCCTTATACTTATTTCTCCCTTTCCTTCAATATTAGCAGGTCTAGTTTCTAGTCTAACAACATGTTCTTGGTGTAATTTAAGTTCTGCAGCATCCTCTATAGTAACTATCCTTTCAGTATTTGGTATAAAGGATGATAAAACATTTAAAGTAGTAGTTTTACCACTTCCTGTTCCTCCAGAAACAATAATATTAAGCCTTCCTTCAACACATGCCCTAAGGATCTCTGCCATCTGATTAGTTAAAGTACCAAAACTTACCAAATCACCAATAGTAAAGGGATCATCAGAAAACTTTCTTATAGTTATAGTAGGACCGTTAAGGGCTAATGGAGGAATAATAGCATTAACCCTTGAACCATTAGGTAATCTTGCATCAACCATTGGAGAGCTTTCATCTATTCTCCTACCTAGTGGGGCTACAATTCTTTCAATTATTTTTAATACATGTGCATTATCTTTAAATTGTACATCTGATAATATGAGCTTTCCATTTTTTTCTACATACACCTTTTTAGGTCCATTAACCATTATCTCTGTTACTTCACTATCGGATAAAAGGGGAGTTATAGGTCCAAAGCCCAATATTTCATCTAATATCTGTTCAGTTATCTTTTTCCGTTCTATTCTAGTAATATTTAAACTTTCATTAATAATGTATTGATCAATTATTTCTTTTATCTCATTTTTTAAATCTTCATTTTCTTCATCTACTTCATTTAGGTCTACTGTTAACTCTTCAACTACTTTATCTTGTATTTTATTTTTTAGCTTATAAAAGGAGTTTTCTTTTTTCTTTGAATCCTTTTTATTCTCTTTGTCTAAATCTGGTTTATCCCTTTGAAGTCTTTTCCTTAAAGACATATAGACCACCTACCATTAATATTTCCCGCTAACTATTTTCTTAGAAAGCTCTTTCATACTTCTACAAATTTTATTGCTCTTTCTGTATCTCATAAAGGGATAGCCTTTATTTATAGATGTGATGATTGTCTTTTTGTCATCTGGGATAAATGCCCTTATGTCATTTTCAAAGGCTTCTTCTAAGTCTTTATATTTTATTCCAAATTTTTGAGATGCTTTATTTACAACTAGCTTAACCTTTTCTTCTGAGTAATTTAGTGAATTCATCACCTCTAATCCTACTTTTGTATTTTTAATAGAAACTAAATCCATATTTGTTACGAAAAGGACTTTATCTGACATATCAAGGGCAGTTAATGTGACCTCATCAAAATTAGTAGGAGTATCTATAATAATATATTGATATTCTGTTTTCATAACCTCAATTATTTTTTCTATATGTGATGAATTAATATATTCTGCATATTCTGGCTTTATAGGGGCTGAAAGTATCTTAAGACCTGGTATATACTCCAACATATATTCATTGAGTATCTCTCCATTTAAATCAGATATTTCTTCAATTAAATCAACAATTGTCTTTGTAGGGGTAATATCTAAAATAATTGCTACATCTCCAAACTGAAGATCTAAATCTATAATGGCAACCTTTTCTCCTGTTTGCCTAGTAATACTTAATGCTGTATTAACAGCTATTGTAGTTTTACCTACTCCTCCCTTTGTGCTAAAAACGGAAATTATTTCAGGGTCCTTTTTGACTAATTTATTAGGATTTGAGCTATCAATATAGTTTCTTCTTTCCTGTTCTAAGTTGTAGGTATCTATTATTGTCTTTACTGTTGTATTTAAATCTAATGGTTTCACAATATATTCTTTAGCACCACATAACATAGCTTTTTTTAGATATTCTCTTTCTTTCTGGACAGATACAACTATTACAATAACATCAGGCATTTTTTTACTTATAATCTCTGTAGCTTTTAATCCATTAAGCCCTGGCATATTTATATCCATAAGAACTACATCAGGTCTTAATTTAGATGTAAGCTCTATTGCCTCTTCACCATCTGATGCCTCTCCCACTATTTCAATACGAGGTTCAAATGAAAATAAAGTTCTCATAAGCTCTCTTGTTTCCTCTACATCATCTACAATTAAAACCTTAATCTTCTGTTCCATACTTTCACTCCCATCTACTTAGGGACAGTTATTTTCCCTTTATCTGGTACAATATCTTGTCTTATAGTTCCAGGGGTATTATAGATTTTATCTTCATTAAGTGGTCTTAAAGCAAGCTTTAACCTCCCTATTTCTTCTCCTAGTACAAGCTTTTCAGCCTGTATTGGAGAAACTTCCAGTGTTACAGCATATCTATTGGGAATTTGTTTTCTCTCTTTATTATCCGCAAACTGTTTTTTATCAATAGCTAACACCTTTATGTTCTGTAAAAGTAGTTTTGTTATTGGAGGGTATACTACTTTGTTATATTTATTCTCAATCATTTTTTCATCAACTGTAACATAAACATCAACATAATCACCAGGCTTAATTAAATCTGAAACACCACTTATATTATCAGCTGCTATAGATATAGCCCTTTTTCCATTAGATATTCTAAAGGAAAGGAATTTTTCTTCATCTTTAAATAGTCTATCAGCAGGTATTACTTCACCTTTTAAAATTTTCCCTTTAGCGTACTTGCCTATAATTTTACTTCTATCTTGGATTCCTTTAATAACATTAGTTCCTTTTATTACTTTAACTTCTTCTATCATTTCTGATGTTATCTTTTCCCTAGGTAAAATATCCTTTGTAGCAACAATTACCTTAATATATTCTGTTTTATTATATTTGTTTTTTATTTGGTGTAAATATCTATAGGTAAAATAACTAGTTATTAATGCAAATAATAATGCTATAATAAACAACTTTTTGTTAAGATTTTGCATTCTAGACTCCTCCTGAAACTCTACTTTACTCTATAAGTTTAACTCCCTTTAATCCAAAATCACTTTGAGTTTCACTAATATCTCCATTTACTGCAAACTCAATAAATCTACCTATAATTTCAGCCTTACCATTGTTCTCAACTGCACCCTCTACAAAAAATTCAGCAAAACCAACTACCTTAACCTCTTTTCTACCATCAACAGCTAAAGTATCTACTACAGGTATTGTCCATAATCTTAAAGAATCTCTAGAAAAATTATCAAAAGTACTATAATCAACCTGTAATATGAAATCAATTCCTTCTAATGTGGGTCCTGACATATTACCTGTTTCAGTATCAATTAAATCTCCTACTTTAAGTTTCCCTTTATATCCGTATTTAACATTATTTCTAAATATATTTGAACCTGTACCTCCAAGGGCCACAGCTCCATAGTTGCCATTGTACCCATCTCCAGCCCCTTCCTTTAATACAACCTGCTGACCATATTCAAAATCCTGCTGTTCTACCACAAAGGGCCTTATGCCATCATATACAGCTGTTACAGGAGCTACTATTGCAGTAGAGCTTGCACTAACCTGAGACTGATTTATACCTAGGATTTTCGCAAACATAAAATTCACATCATCTACTGCATAAGCCTTTAATAAAGTATTATCATTTTGAATATATACTTCAATATTTTCTGGGGAAACACCATTCTTTTGTGCATATTCTTTAACTACTTCAATAGCCTTATCTGAATTAGAGGGAAGTTCTTGAATACCTGCAAGAACACTAGCATCTAAAGCATTGGATAAATTGACCTTCTTTATAAGAAGCAAGCCAACATCTGTAACTAAAGCTGTAAATCCTAAGATTGCAGTCATAGCTAAAATGGTAATTATATATGTTGAACCCCTTTCATTCCTTATTATCTTCACTGTTTTCCACCTCTTACTCTACCCTCATTACAGTTTCAGCCTCAAGATGTAATGGGTCTGGAATTATACTTTCAATAATAGGTACTATAATATCGATATTATAACTTACTTTAACAGTAACATCCGTTCCTCTTTTTCGACTACTGCTTTCAGGAGATATGTTTACGTATAGCTTTGAAGTATCTAATGGAATAGAAGAATCATTTACTTTTTCAATTATTTCTGCATCTTCATAACCTACAGAAGCTACTCTAGCCCCTTCCCTTGAGGCATGTTCTATTACTAAATAGGTATTCATTATCCTTCCAAATTCAAATATTCCCATGAGTATTAAAAGGAAAAGAGGAAGTAAAATTGCTAATTCAACAATAGACTGACCTTTGTCATTTTTTAATAATTTTGTTAATCTCATATTATTACTCCTCAACTAATAATTTAGAAAAAAAGACCTTACTTAAGTCAGTAAGGCCACAACTTTTATATAATCTATTAAAAATAATAAAAGGGGATATGGTGAGATAAGGATATTAAGCTTTCAATTTAACTTCCACTAGTAGTTCCGCTAGAACCTCCTAGTGCATTTGTAATTCTAGTAAAAACATCTCCAATTCCACCTTGAAGAGCTGTAAGTCCACCAATTAGTAGTATAGCTATTAATGCAATTATAAGTGCATATTCTACCATTCCCTGTCCTCTTTCATCCCTTACCATTAACTTTAAATAATTAATCATATTCATAATCATAGGATTAACCTCCCCTCTTTCCTTTACTTGTAGTTTCATTGTATCTTACATATTTAAATATAGCTATCAGTCAATAGTAGGTATAGCTTCAAAAAACAGTCTCAATTTATGTAAACCCTAGCATTAGTCATACTAGTTCATATGTCTTATATTGTGTGACTTTGTACTTATCACATTTTAGGTACATGTAATTTTTACCAATACCCCTATGTTATTCTATCTTCTTTAGATGTATTATGTAAACAGTCCTATTTGTCCAAAAAAAATTATTGACAATATCTAAATATATAGATTAATATAATACAGGAAAATGACTACTAGAAAGGGGCATAATATGGAAACTTACATACCTGAAGGAGTTTGTGCAAAGAAAATTACTTATAAGATCAAGGACGGGATAGTAGAAAATGTTACTTTTCATTCAGGATGTCCAGGAAGTCTTCAAGGGGTTAGTAAATTAGTTGAAGGTAAACCAGTACAAGAGGTAGCTAAAACTTTAAAGGGTATTCGTTGTGGTTTTAAAAGTACTTCATGTCCTGATCAATTATCTAAGGTATTAGAAAAATACATAAAAAGCAAATAAAAGTGGCTAAAGCCACTTTTATTTGCTTTTTAAAATATAACTATATTTTTCCCTTTTTCCTTAGCTTTATATAGTTTTTTATCAGCTATTTCTATAATTGACTTCATAGTTGTTTTTTCTCCATATGATGTACAAGCACCAAAACTTGCTGTTATTCTTAAAGTAATATTATTAAACTTAAACATGCTGTTTTCTATAGACTCTCGTATTCTTTCAGCAATCTTCTTGGCATTTTTTCTATCTGTATTAGGTAAACAAACTAAAAATTCTTCCCCTCCATATCTTGCAGCCCAATCAGATTCCTTTCTTATAGAGTTTTTTAATTCCTGTGCAACCTCTTTTAATATGAAATCCCCTGCTAAATGTCCATGGGTATCATTAATATCCTTAAAGTTATCTATATCAATAAGTATAACTGATATTGGTTTCCCACTCTCTAAACTGTTACTAATTTCAATAGGAAGCCTTTCTCCAATATATCTTTTATTAAATAAACCTGTTAGATAATCTTTAATTGCAACTTTATTAATACCATCAATAATATTATAAAGATTTACATCTTCTTGATTTTCTCCATTACTTATAATCATACTTCTAGTAATATCCTTAATAAACTCTACAACTACTTTATCGTCATTATATCTTACTGGAACAGCTGTAATCATATAAACATTTTTGTCCTTGTACTCTAGCTTTATAATAGTCTCATCTTGACTATAGGCCCTCATTGAAATACAATTACTACAACTTTTATTACGTTTCCAAAACTCATAACAATATCCGTTTATTTCTTTACCCACACTATCTTCCCAATATATTATCTTGTTGTTAGTAGGATTAACAATTCTAACTGTATCATATAGCTTTTCTAAAATACTTAAGTCTTTACATAAAACCTTTAAGTCAATATCCATGGATTTTACACCTCAATCTATCATATCACCATAATTTTAGTCATTTGCTTATTTCTTTTATATCACAAAAGAGTTTAAATAACAATAGAATTTATGTTATTACCTATAAATACAAAACCCCGATGGTTAATCCATCGGAGTAAAAAATATACATTATTTACTTCTACCTTAACTGGCCTTTTAAAAATTCCCTCCTTTGTAATTTCATATGATATAATAATTATGTATGGATTATACAAGCAAGAATTGTTTTAATTTTCTAACTAGTTTTTGTAGGTCATTACTAGAAGTTTAATATTTTCTTTAAGAAAAGGAAATAATTTATTAAAAATACTGAATTAACTAAAAATTAATACAACAAAAGTCAATAATAGTATAAAATGATATTAAGGTAAAATTTCAGAGGAGCTGAGCTAATGCTGATAAATACTCACAAATTGATATCTTCTTTTATTTATGATTTTATTAGAGTGGAAACAAATATAGAAATTGATAAAAATTATTTTAAGTATGGAAATATGAAACCAGATTTTACTTATGGACTCTTTAATAGATCCCACACTCTAAAAGATTCATTTGGTTTTGTTATTGAAAAAGCAAACAACCTTATATCAAGTAAAGATATAACAACAAAACAGTTTTCTAGTGAATTGGGAGTTATATGCCATTTTACTTCAGATTTCTTTTGTACTCCACATTATTATAAAGACGGAGAATATAGTAAGCTTTTAGACCATATTAACTATGAGTACAATCTTCATAATAAGTTAAAAGAAGTAGATAAAAAATTCTTCCTTGATTTTTATAAAAAAAGAATAAACAATATAAAAACAAATAGTATAGGTGAGATTATACTTTTATTAAATGAAAATTACTCTAGAATAAGACCAAATATGGACAATGATATATACTTTGCTATTATGGCTTCTTCATTAGTAAGTAAACTAGTAGTAGAAAATGCTTATTTGTTTACAGACAAAAAAATTGCAGCATAAAAAATATAACCAGAGGAAATTTCCTCTGGTTATATTTTTTTATTAATCCCCACATTGGACTTTACACTATATTTAATTTACAATTAAGTTAAATACTTTATTTTACAATAATAGGGGGAGTATGATGGAAGATAAATTTATTCAAGGTAAGTCTCTAATTGAATGGAAAAGGGATTATCCTTTATTAAATGAAATAATTTCAACCAATGAAGTCTTTTGGTTTAATCCTAAAAACCAAAGGTATAATAAAGCAGTTAGAAATATTTCTATATCTGAAGATAATGTAAAGGATGCTGAAGAAAGACTAATTCGCTTTGCTCCTTATATTGCAAAGGCCTTTCCTGAAACAAGTAAAAGTAAAGGTATTATAGAATCACCTATAGTTGAAATTCCTAAAATGAAAGGGAAAGTAAAAAAAATTTTTAATAGAAACATTAAAGGAAAACTCCTTATTAAATGTGATAATGACCTTCCAATAGCTGGCTCTATAAAGGCAAGGGGAGGTATTTACGAGGTTTTAAAACATGCAGAAGATTTAGCAATAAAAAATGGAATGCTCTCTTTAGAAGATGATTATTCAATCATAGATAGTGAAAAGTTTAGAAACTTTTTTTCGAAATATTCCATAGCTGTTGGTTCTACCGGTAACCTTGGTCTTAGTATAGGAATAATAAGTGCTAAATTAGGATTTAATGTAACTGTACATATGTCTGCAGATGCTAAAGAATGGAAGAAAAATTTACTTAAGAGTAAGGGAGTAAATGTTGTAGAACATAACTCTGACTATACTAAGGCAGTAGAAGAAGGTAGAAAAGAAGCAGCTTCTGATCCTAATAGCTATTTTGTTGATGATGAAAATTCATTAAACCTTTTTCTAGGATATGCAGTTGCAGCATATAGACTAAAAGAACAATTAGATAAAATGGACATTATAGTAGATGATGAACACCCATTATTTGTCTACCTTCCATGTGGAGTTGGTGGTGGGCCAGGTGGTGTAACCTTTGGATTAAAGTTAGTATATGGAGATAATGTACATTGTTTTTTTGCAGAACCAACACACTCTCCATGTATGTTAATTGGCATGATGACAGGACTACATGATAAAGTATCTGTTGGAGATTTTGGAATAGATAATATAACAGAGGCTGATGGATTAGCTGTAGGTAGACCTTCAGGATTTGTTGGAAAGACTCTAGAAAATCTATTAAGTGGAATATATACTGTTGAAGATAATGAATTATATAGACTTTTAAGTCTTTTAATAGATACAGAGGATATTTCTCTAGAACCTTCTGCATTAGCTGGTGCCTATGGTCCTATTAAATTGTTTGATGAAGGATATAGATATATTGAAAATAATAATTTAAAGGATAAAATGGAAAATGCAACTCATATTATATGGTCTACTGGTGGAAGTCTAGTTCCTAAAGATATTATGAAAGAATACTATAAAAAAGGACTTTCACTATTATAAGATTATAGAATAAACATAATAAGCCAAACCCTTAAACTAAGGGTTTGGCTTACAAACCATATCTATAAGTCACACCCTAAGTCACTTAACCCATCAATAATTTGTCTATTTTATTTAATAGCAACAAATATTCTGTTTTCATTAGCTCTGTGGATAACTTCTACTTCTTTAAATCCTGCTTCTTTTAATAGCCTTACTTGTTTTTCCTCAGTCATTGGTATGTCAATATGATAAATTTTCTTTTTATCAAGTAATTTAATTTTCTCCTTATATCTTAATAAAAATTGTTTCTCCTCTTCCTTAGAAGTAACATAATCTCCCTCTATATATTTCCCCTTATCCTTTAAAGCACTATTTATTTTTTTATATAAATCTAACTTTTCTCCTTCTAGCCAATGGTGCATAGTCATAACAGAAACAATATAGTCGTATTTCTTTTTGTTAAAGGGATATGTGGTATAAGAATCTTTAATTAAAGTTATTTGATTCATAAATTTACTGTACTTATTTTCTAGTATTTTAAGCATTTTTTCTGATAAATCTATTCCTGTAATTAAGGAATTTGGTGCTCTTTTTAAGATTCCAGCTAATTCTAAACCTGTCCCACATCCTAAATCTAAAATCTCTATTACTTCTTCAGTTGACTCTATAGGTTGTGAAACCTTATCATATAATTCTTCAAATGACTCTACATTATTTTTCATATGTTCATCATATCCTGAGGCTCTAGTTTCAAAAAAACTTTCCATTTCTTCAGGTTTACTGTCAGGACTATTACTCATATATTTCCCTCCCTTTTATATATTGATGATTCATTCTAAATCTAAATTATCTTTAACTTCATAATATGTTTATTTTTTAGTTCTACTACTTTGTATTTTGGTATTTTTTAATTATATGATAATTCTGTATCTATTTAATAAATTAAAAATTCCATATAATAATAGTTCTATATTTTTCTATGATACCTTTTTATTTCCAGAAAATTATTGGAGGTAATAAAAATGGAAATAATACAATAAAAACATTGGAATATAACAAAATTAAAAATAAACTAAAGGAATTTACAGTAAGTGATTTGGACAAAAAGCTAGTTGACAAATTAGAACCATCAGGGGATTTTATTGTTGTTAAAAGAAAGCTTAAGGAAACTAATGAGGCTAAGGCTGTTATAAATAAAGCATCTCATATTCCTTTACAAGGGATACACGATATTGAGGAATATGTTCAAAAAATAGAAAAAGGGGCTATACTCCGACCTGAAAAGTTAATAAAAATATCGGATTTTCTAAGGGGTTGTAGGAAAATAAAGAGATTTATGAAAAAACAAACAGAAGTAGCACCTGTATTAAGTAGTTATAGTGAATCCATTACTGAAATGAAAGATACGTTATATCAATAAAGACAACATATAAGAATTTAGTACCAGGTAATATTGTAGATAAATCCTCATCAGGTTCAACAGTATTTATAGAACCAAAGGGAGTAGCAAAAATTACAAATAAATTTAAAAATTTAAAGGTTGATGTGAGCCATGCCTCCGTCCCCTGACTCACGTCCCCTGACTCATTTAATACAAAAAAGCTGATGGTTTTATTCCATCAGCTTTTTTCTTCTTGCAAAATCTACAAATTTAAACTTGTCTGGTCTATGTCTAGATTCATTATATTGAAATAGGTTTGCATCATCTAAGTAGATATGACTCTTTACAACTACAACCATATTATATCCTTGTAAATCTAAATATTTTTTATCTTCCTTTGTAGCATTTTCAACCGTTATCTCTTTTTTACTAAAGCTAATGCAAAGACCTAATTTATTTTCAATATATTCATATATTGAATCTTTACAGATATCCTCAGTTAACGATGGTACAAAGCTTTTATTGAAGAAGTCTTTATCTAAAATAATTTTTTTACCATCAATTTCCCTTATTCTTACAACCTTCCATATATCATCATTCTCTTTTATTTTTAACTGATTCATCAAATACTTATCTGGTTTAATTATTTGTAACTCCTCTAGAATAGTATTAGCTTTCATACCCATTTTTTCTGATAATTCCTTAAAACTCACAAGACCAGACACTGGGAAATCAAACCTATTAATGTCTATTACATAGGAACCCTTACCCCTTATTTTCTGAATATATCCATACTGTTCTAGTAGATTTAATGCCTTTCTTATTGTATCTCTAGATACACTGTACTTTTTAACCAACTCATTCTCTGAAGGAAGCTTTGTATTAGGCTTAATTTCACCCTTTTCTATATTACCTGCAATTTCATTATAAATATTTAAGTATTTTGTATTCATATTCTATCACCTTAGAACATTTTACCAGAGTTTAGGATTACTTTTCAAGGTGATAAACAATAGACTCATAAGGTCTTAATTTAATTTTATTAAATTCCTCTGGGGAATCATTATAATTTGAAATAAGTATTTTGCTCTTATATTCATCAAAATTCAATTCTTTTGGCAGTTGAAACATTGTCTCTTTTCCATAGAAATTATTAATTACTAATAGTTTTTCATTTTCATACTCTCTTATATATGCAAATATATCATCATGATCTTTTAGTATAATTTTAAAATCTCCATATGCTATAACATCATATTCTTTTCTAAGTTTAATTAGGTTTTGATAATGATAAAAAACTGAGTCTTTATTATTTAATGCATTTTCTGTGTTTATTTCTTTATAGTTTTTAGCTACAGATATCCATGGTGTACCAGTTGTAAATCCAGCATTTTCACTAGTATCCCATTGCATTGGGGTACGGGAGTTATCACGGGATTTTGCCTGTAATATCTTAATTATTTCCTTTTCATCTTTACCTTGGTCTTTTAATATATTGTAGTAGTTTATTGACTCAACATCTTTATACAAATCGATACTATCAAAATATGGATTTGTCATACCAATCTCTTCACCTTGATAAATATAAGGTGTTCCCCTTAGCATGTGTATAGTAGTTGCTAACATCTTTGCAGATTCTTTATGATACTCTTTATCATTTCCAAATCGAGATACAATACGTGGTTGGTCATGGTTACACCAGAATACAGCACTCCATCCGTTACCTTCTTGCATTCCAACTTGCCAATCATTAAAAATTTCTTTTAATTTCTTAAAGTCAAAATCCATTAAAGTCCATTTGTCACCATTTTCATAGTCAACCTTTAGATGGTGAAAATTGAATACCATTGATAACTCTTTTTCTTCTGGGTTTGAATATTTAACACAATTGTCTATTGTTGTTGAAGACATTTCACCAACTGTAATAATATCATCATGCTTACCAAAGGTCTCTCTGTTTAGTTCTTTTAAGTATTGATGGATACGAGGTCCATCTGTATAGAAACGGCGTCCATCGCCTTCATAGTCATCTTCATATTTATCAGGTTTTGAAATAAGATTGATAACATCAAGCCTAAATCCTTTTACACCCTTCTCAATCCAAAAATTTACGATTTTAAATACTTCTTTTTTTACCTCTTCATTTTCCCAGTTAAGGTCAGCTTGGGTTACATCAAATAGATGAAGGTAATATTCATCAAATTCTTCTACATACTCCCATGCTGAACCACCAAACTTTGATACCCAATTTGTTGGTTCTTTTCCATCTTTAGGCTTTTTAAATATATAAAATTGTTTATACTTTTCATCACCTTCTAAAGCTTTCTTAAACCACTCATGTTCTGTAGAAGTATGATTAAATACCATGTCTAGCATTATTCCAATACCACGCTTGTCAGCTTCTTTTACTAGCTCTTCAAAATCCTTCATAGTTCCAAAACGAGAGTCTATATTATAATAATCTGAAACATCATATCCATTATCATTCTGAGGAGAAACATAAAATGGAGTTAACCATATATAATCTACACCTAATGTTTTTAAATAATCTAACTTTTGTGTTACACCCTTTAAATCACCAAAACCATCACCATTTGAATCATTAAATGATTTAGGATATATTTGGTAAACTACACTTTTTTTAAAATCCTTCATAAAATCCTCCCCTAATTCTAATTTTTATAAATAGCACAAAAAGGGGGAGCATAAAATCTCCCACCTTTCTATATTTATAAAATCAGTTTAATTATTTTTGTACTGCAATTTTCTTTTTAGCAAAGAATATTGTTAATGCAAATGGCACAACAATCGCTATTGTCATAGCTAAAGCAAAGTTTATAATAAATTGTGGTTTTATTGATAATATACCTGGTAATCCACCAACTCCAATTGAGTTAGCCATAACTCCAGTCCCTACTGACAACACTGCTGCAGTTGCTGAACCAATCATAGCAGCTAAGAATGGGAATACATATTTTAGGTTAATACCAAACATTGCTGGCTCAGTTACACCTAAGTAACATGATATTGCTGCTGGTATTGATATTTGTTTTTCTTCTTCATCTTTTCTATTTAGATAAATTATCGCTAAAACAGCAGAACCTTGAGCTATATTAGATAACGCAATCATTGGCCATAGGTTTGTTCCACCTAACTCACTCATTAACTGTAAGTCTATAGCATTTGTCATGTGATGTAATCCAGTAATTACTAAAGGTGCATAAGTAAATCCAAATAAAGCCGCAAATAACCAACCAAATGTTGAAGTTAATCCTGCATATACAACTTTTGATATAGCTGAACCAATCTTCCAACCTATTGGTCCTAACACCACATGAGCTAATAAAACTGTTGGTACTAATGCAAAGAATGGAACTACAATCATTGAAATATAGCTTGGAACAACTTTACGTAACTTAAGTTCTAAGTTTGCTAAAACAAAGCCTGCTAATATTGCTGGGATAACCTGTGCTTGGTAACCAATTTTTTGAACCTTAGCAAATCCAAAATCCCAAACTGGTATCTCTGCTCCACCTGCAACTGCATAAGCATTTAATAGCTGTGGAGATACTAAAGTAATACCTAATACAATTCCTAATATCTGAGATGCTCCCATTTTCTTAGAAATAGACCATGTAATTCCTACTGGTAGGAAGAAGAAAATTGCTTCACCAATTAACCATAAGAAATCATAAACACCAGCCCAGAATTGAGAAACCTCTACTAGAGTTTT
The DNA here is from genome assembly GCF_003609645.1 of Thermohalobacter berrensis. GTDB lineage: Bacteria > Bacillota > Clostridia > Tissierellales > Thermohalobacteraceae > Thermohalobacter > Thermohalobacter berrensis. The sequence goes on along the minus strand of NZ_MCIB01000040.1, from coordinate 17,058 downwards.
TGTACCATCCTCTAGTAATTTTATATCTCCAATAACATTACGGAAACCTAAGATTAAACCTCCAACTACTATTGCAGGAATTAGAGGTGTAAAAATTTCACCTAAGTGAGAAATTAATCTCTGTAGTAGATTCATATTTTGTCTTCCAGCTTTTTTAGCTTCAGACTTACTTACCCCTTCTACACCTGATACTTCAACAAAATCATTATAAAAAGTTGCTACTTCATTTCCAATTATTACTTGGAATTGTCCTGCTTGTGTAAAGGTTCCCTTTACACTCTTTATTTCTTTTATTTTTTCTACATCAGCCTTGTCTGTATCATTTAATACAAAACGCATACGAGTTGCACAGTGTGATACTGCAGCAATGTTTTCCTTACCACCAATATACTCTAGCAATTGCTGTGCTTCCTTTGTAAATTTACCCATTATTAGTCCCCTCCCATCTTATTTTGTCTTTACTTGTTATAATAGCTTAAAGGAAACCTTTTCTTTTATTTTTAAACTTGTACGTACAACTTGTTCATTCACAAGATAATTATAACTTGTACGTACAAGTTAGTCAATACGTTTTCCTACTTTTTTCTACAAAATTTTTTTAAATTATTGTAATAAAAAAAAGCGGCCTATGTCCGCTTAAGTTGATATTAAATAACATATTTGATTAATATTATCTCCTAGACAATAATCCAAAAACACCAATAAGAAGACCTACAATTATCAATACTGACTGTATATTAAAATAAGTAACTAAATTATTAAATAAATCTACATAATGAAACTCCTCTATTTCCTTTTCGGCTAGCATTTCTCTAGCATTTTCAGATACCTTTAGCAAATTTACCCCTAAAAAAATACTAATAGCTCCTGATATGATACCAATAATACCTGCAAAAAAATTTATTACCCCAAATATTATCAATGTATATCCCAAAAAATTTGTTACTTTTGATAATTGATTTAGCTTTTCCCTCATAAAGACTCCCCCATAAAAAATTATTTTATCTAACTTATTTTTATATAAAAAGTTAAATATTTAAAAATATCCTAAATAAATAAAATTATTGAATAGATAGAAGCAAATATATTAAAAATAATGTGTATTAAGATACTATGTTCTATATCCTTTCTATAAAGAATATATCCACAGGCTATGCCTAATGGTAATACTTGAATATATTTTATCCAGTTATTTATTAAAACTCCTGAATGTAAAAACATCCATACTATAGATGGGATAGTAATGGATATAAACTTCTTAAACTTTCCCTTTCCAAACCAATGTAAAAATAAATTAACTCCTAAAAATCTAAAGGTTATCTCCTCTCTTATTGGTCCTAAAATCCATATAACTAATAAAGTATTCAATATAGAAAGCCATCTTAAGTCTTTTTTAAAGTCTTTTATTAATTCAGGATTTATCTGAGGATTACTAATTTCAAATATAATTATAGTCCAAATAAGCAATATTAAACTTGTTTTAAAAATAAGCTTCCAGTCAATTCCCTTAAGATTAAAATTCCTTTTTAGAAAGCTACTTCCCCTTAACCAGTTTATATCAGCTAATGATTGAGCAGTTCTAAGCTGTGCTTTTAAAATAATATAGTTTAAAAATAGCCCAATAATTTGACCTACTATAAAAGCACCACTTATTCTTTTAATTAAAAATTGTAACAATATTGCACTAATAGCATTGATAATAATAAATATTATGGCTATTAATTTAGTTTTTTCCTTATATTTTTGTGAATATTTCTTGGTAGCTTTATAATACACAATAGTTAAAATTAATATAGCCAATCCAACTATACCACTAACTAAAGCCTGCATTAAAACACCTTCTTTTAATTATTAACCTCTATATTTAGATATTTTAGTAGGTAATTTACTTAATAACTTTTTCTTTAAACTATATTCATAAATTTAATTTTTGTTATTACCTAATTATTCCATATATTTTTATTTCTATATATAGAATTATATTCCTTTTCAAAAGTCTTTTATATTCAATAAAAAAAGGCTAATGAATTATAAAAATCCATCAGCCTTTTTAAAGCAATTATAGATTATCTTTTATTTCTAAGTTTTTTAAAAAAGTCCTTCATTATAAAGGAGCACTCATCTTCTAATACTCCCCATTTCATCTCGACTCTATGATTAAGATTAGGATTCTGGGTAATATTTAATACAGAGCCACAGCCTCCCATTTTAAGATCTTTTGCACCAATTACAAGCCTATCTAATCTAGAGTTTACTATTGCACCCGCACACATAGGACATGGCTCTATAGTAACATACATAGTTGCCCCCAAAAGCCTCCATCCATTAAGTACTTCACTTGCCCTTTTAATAGCAACCATCTCTGCATGGGCTGTTGCATCCTTTAAACTTTCCTTCATATTAAAGCCAGTTGCAATTACTCTGTTATCCTTTACGATAACAGCCCCTACTGGTACTTCTTCTATTTTATATGCCTTATATGCTTCATTTAATGCTAATTTCATAAAATATTTATCTATAGACAATTTCTTCACCTACAAAAATGGTGCACCCGAGAGGATTCGAACCTCCGACACACGGCTTAGGAGGCCGCTGCTCTATCCAGCTGAGCTACGGGTGCACTAAATCTTCTTTAATTTAATTTGCATTTATATATAATAAACTAAAATTTGTAATTTGTCAATATTTACATATTACTTGTTATGGAACTAATTGGGTTAATATTTTTCTTAAGTAAAACCAAAAATCTACTCTATATACATTTCTCTTTACTATCAAATCTACTTCCCTTATTTTATTTCCATCTTTATATATTGTAACTTTCCCCAACTTTTCTCCTTTATTAATGGGAGCCCTTATTTCTCTATTTAATACAATTTCTTTTTTAATATTTTTATCTCTTCTCCTTAAAAGATATACATTTTCTACTGGAAATAATTCCACTTCAGGATCTTTAGCATTTTCTATATGTATCTTTTCTATAGCCTCATCTTTAGAAAGAATCTGATTTTTAACGTAATTTCTTATACCATGATATATTAAACCTATGCTTTTATTTTTTCTTTCCTCCTCACTACTAGCACCCATAATAATACCTATTAGCCTAAAACTCTTATCATTGTCTTCTGTCTTCGGTACTCTAACAGTAGATACTAAACAGTATCCTGCCTTATCTGTATATCCTGTTTTTAAACCATCAACTCCATCTATTTCTCTAAGAAGGGGGTTTGTATTCTCCTTAACATAGTCCCTAAATGGGACATTAATTTTATACATTTTAGATATATCTAATATTTGTGGGTATTTATCTAAAATATACCTTGTAAGCTTGAAAATATCCCTTACAGTCATTCTATTTTGCTCATTACCCTCTGGTAATCCATTAGAGTTAATAAAATTATAGTTTTTTAATCCAATCTCTTTAGCCTTTTTATTCATAAGCTTTACAAATTCCTTTTCACTTCCCGCTATATACTCTGCTATTGCTACACATGAATCATTTGCAGAAGCTACAATAATGGATTGAAGAAGGGTTTTTAATTTTATCTTTTCTCCTTTTTTAAGATTAAAGGTACTACCTCCAATTTTAGGGGGTTCTTCTCCAATAGTTATTACATCATCTAAGCTTACCTTCCCCTTAGATACCATATCCATAGTAACTAGATATGTCATTAACTTAGTTATACTTGCTATTTCTACAGGTGAATCAATATTATAACTATATAATATTTCTCCAGTTTCATATTCTCCCAATAAAACAGCCCTAAGACCTTTATCTAAACTATCACCATATACTACATTTGAAAAAATAAGTAAAAGAACTATTAAAATAGTAAAGATCTTTTTCATAATATCCCCTCTCTAAAGCTATTCATCTTATAGTTTTAACTTTATTTATGAGAAATAAACAAAAATTAGTAAATATTTAACTAATATATTTTTGAGGGGATAAATAAAAAAAGTAGCGCAGACTAAAGTCTGCGCTACTTTTACAAATTGTGAATTGTTAATTATCAATTAAGTCCGTAAAGCCACTCTTTTACTAACTGTTCAAAGTCATCTCCTGTTACTTCTTCACATATTTTTATGAAATCTTCTGTTGTAGCATTTAAAAACTTATATTTACCATAATAATTCCTAAGTATTTCATAAAGTACCTTTTCCCCGTACCTTTCTCTTATTTCATGTATAAACATAGCTCCCTTACTATATACTAAAGGACCATAATCATTCCATCCATTAAACTCATCTAAAGGTTTTACTATATTTTCATTTGCTTGTATTACTGCTTTTCTAGACTCATAGTAGGCCTCAGTACTATTTTTATAATAATTCTCAGCTGAATTATCACCATATTTTTCATTAACATAAATCACTTCTGAATAGGAAGTTATTGATTCATCTAGCCAAGCCTCGTCTACTTCATCATTTCCAACTACACCATACCACCATTGATGTCCTGTTTCATGAGCAATTACAACTTCAAGATAATTTTTATAGTTTTTGTTATAATATTTTTCTCCAATAAAAACTATTCCTGGATATTCCATACCACTAGGAAAACTAGTTTCAACAACAGAATATTGTCCATATGGATATTCACCAAATGCATCATTAAATATATCTATTGAATCACATGAAACCTCTACAGCAAAATCATTTATTTCCCTATCTTTTTCTAATAGATATACGTTAACTAAAGTATTATCTACTTTCTTTTCTACTTTAGTAAAATATTTGCTCCCTACCCATGCAAAATCTCTCATAAGCTTCGCTTCAATTTCCCAAATCTTTTTGTCATTATTTATCTTTTCTGATTTAATATTACCAGATGATGCTATTACCATATCTTTTGGTACTGTAATTGTAACAGTATAATTATTTACATCACTATAAAATGGGTCACCAATCCTATAATAAGGGTCTAAATTCCATCCTTCATCATCATATACAACTGCTATTGGATACCAATTTCCAAAGTTATATGTCCTTTCACCATATCCAAACCTATCCCTGCAAGGAGGTAAAACTCCAGTATATTCCATATATATTTCAGTTTTTTCACCAGGTTTTAATTGTTTTCCTAAGGATATTTTTAATATAGTACTATCTTCTCCTTCTATGCTAAAAGTAGCATCCTTTCCATCTACCTTAACCTTTTTTATATCCATATATCCTGGTTTAAATCCTTCAGGATAGGCACTTTCAAAGTCATCGAATAAAAATGGGGCTGTTTCTTTTTTTCTAAATGCATTAGGATATACATGAAAATATACCTTATCTAATGGAATGTTCTCTTTATTAAAATATATTACTTTTTGTTTTCCAAAATATTTCTTTTCCTCTGGGTAAAATTCAACATCAATATCATAGTTATCTATTTTCTCTATATCAATATTGTTATAATCTTCTGTTATAAGTGTTGGATATTCTTTCTTTTCAGTTATGGAAATATCTTTATCATCTTTAGGGCTACAACCAACAGATAAAATAATAAAAACTAGAATAATTGATAATATTGAAACTAATCTTTTTTTCATTCTACTCCCCCTAAAATTTAAATTCTATATCTAATATATGATAAAAAGGGTAATTAAATGTTATAACTTCTAATTTATATTATACTACTACTTCTCCATTATTCTAATATTATGATGAATATATTTTTTAGCAAATAATAAAAACAGATACCAGATATTAAACCTGGTATCTGTTTTTATTATTTCTTTTCTATTTTTTCAATTCCACCCATGTATGGTCTTAAAACTTCTGGAATTACAACAGAGCCATCTTCTTGCTGGTAATTTTCAAGTATTGCAGCTGTAGTTCTTCCAACCGCTAATCCTGACCCATTTAATGTATGAACAAATTGAACTTTACCTCCATCCTTAGGTCTGTATCTTATATTAGCCCTTCTTGCTTGGAAATCTTCAAAGTTACTACAAGAAGATATTTCAACATATCTATTATAGCTTGGCATCCATACCTCTAAATCGTATTTTTTAGCTGCTGTAAAACCTAAATCTCCAGTACATATCTTAACTACTCTATATGGTAAATTTAAAAGCTTAAGAACTTTCTCAGCATTGTTTGTTAATTTTTCTAATTCTTCATAAGACTTCTCAGGAGTTGAAAACTTTACAAGTTCAACCTTGTTAAATTGATGATTTCTTATAAGTCCTCTAGTATCCCTTCCTGCTGAGCCTGCTTCTTGTCTAAAACATGGAGTATAAGATACATAATAAAGTGGTAAATCCTCTTCATTTAATATTTCTTCTCTATGAAGATTTGTAACAGGCACCTCTGCTGTTGGTATTAAGAAATAATCTTTACTTGGAAGCCTAAATGCATCTTCTTCAAACTTTGGAAGCTGTCCTGTACCTGTCATACTATCTCTATTTACCATAAATGGTGGTATTACTTCTGTATATCCATGTTCAGTTGTATGAAGTGTTAGCATAAAGTTTATTAATGCCCTTTCTAATAAAGCACCTAACCCTTTATAAACAGCAAATCTAGATCCTGTTATTTTTGAAGCAGTTTCAAAATCTAGTATTCCAAGGTCTGGTCCAATATCCCAATGGGCTTTAGTTTCAAAATCAAATTTTGTTGGTTCTCCCCATTTTCTTATTTCAACATTATCTTCATCTGTTTCTCCCTTAGGAACATCTGGATGTGGAACATTAGGAATTCTTAATAGTAAATCCCTTAACTCATTATCAATATCCTTTACCTCTGAATCCATTTCTTTAATCTTAGCAGATAACTCTTTCATTTCATTTATAATATTAGATACATCTTTTCCTTCTTTTTTTAATTTAGGTATCTCTTTAGAAACAGTGTTTTGTTTAGCCTTCATCTGTTCTACTTCTACTAGTATTTCTCTTCTTCTCTTGTCAAGTTCTATTACTCTTTCAAGCATTTCAAGGTCAAAGTCTTCTCCTCTTCTCTGTAACCCCTTTTTAACTTCTTCAAAATTATTTCTGATTCTTTTAATATCTAACACTTTCAACCCTCCTTAAAATTTATTCAAATAAAAAACCTCCCACCCCTAAACATATAATTTATATATTTAGGGACGAGAGGTTATATCCCGCGTTGCCACCCTAGTTAGCCAAAATAGCTCACTTTGTGCACTATAACCTGTGCAAAGGGTCTTACCTTTTCAGTAAGCAGCTCCAGGATGGATTCAATAACCAACCCCACTGGTTTGCACCAACCACCAGCTCTCTTAAGAGGCCAATTATCTACTATTTCCCTTCATAGCTTTATCTTTATTGATTTGGAATTTATTGTATCATATATTATATGTTTTTTCAATAGATATTATTAATTATTTTATGTAAATATAGGATAATTGATATTTACTTTTTATGAATTAGCTAGTTTTTTTCCTAGTTCTTTGCACTTTTCTATATCTTCATCTTCTGGTGTTAATCTAATTATTAATCCTTCATCAACTAGCTTAGCTCCATAATTTTCCATTCTTTCTTCCCAGTCTCTCATCCATTCTCCGTCTCCCCAATCATATGAACCAAAAAGGGCAATAGTTTTTCCTGAAAAATCTACATCTTCTAATGACTCTATAAAAGGCTCCATAAATTCCTCTTCTAAAACTTCATTTCCCATGGATGGGCAACCAAATGCTATAAGGTCTGAGTTTATAACATCCTCTTTTGTAGCATCCTCTACTCTAATTAGTTTTACTGAATCACCATTTACTTTTGCTCCATCTCCTATTGCCTCTGCCATAATCTCAGTATTTCCTGTACCACTCCAATAAATTACTGCAATTTTTTTCATTTGTTATCCCTCCAATTTATTTATTATACATATAAAAGCACCTTTTCAGGTGTATATTGGTTTAATAAATTTCTTACTGTATTTTTAGCTTTTGAAAATTCGCTAAATTTTTTATCTGATAACCTCGAATCTCCGTATACACGCCATCCATTAATTTTAGTTAGCTTTAAAGACGGATGACCAATAAAACCAATTATATCCTTTAGAGGATATCCTAAAAATACCCCAATTTCATCAGGGATTTTTCCAGCCTTTATTTTATTTATTAAAAAATCTAAGTAGCTTTCCATAGTATAATCTTTAGGATATCCTAAATTTTTAAGGAACTTTTGATTCCTTTTATCTCTTAAACATACATCAAGACTTTTAGAATTATAAAACAATATTTTTATACTCTTGTTTTTATATATAAACATTTTATATTGTATTTTCTTACAGCAACCAATATGTTTTTTTACTTTCTCAATTTTAATATCTATTTTATCATCATGCATTGGAAAACTAAGTACCTCTGAGGGCTTAACACCAATAAGTACAGGTCCTAACATCTCTACTAATCTTTTTAGAAATTTATCCTCTTGCTTACTATAAAATAAACAGGTACCAGTTCTCTTTTTCACAATACCCCCTCCATAATTTTAGGAAAATGTTATTGATAATGATTATCATTATCTCTAAATAGATAATAACATATTCCTTTTATTTTGTAAACAGTTAAATAAAAGTTGTTAAGTTTTGTAACATCAGGTATAAATTTTTAAAAGATGTCAACAATTCAGAATAGTCAATTTAGTAAAGGGGGTTTTTAAAATGGATAACATAGATATATTAGCTAAAATAGGTGATTTAAAGGAAAATGATTATAGGAATACCTTAGCAATAGCCAGTATTATAGAAGTATTAATTGAAAAGGGGATAGTAGATAGATATGATATAGCAAGGATGGCAAGAAAGTTAGATTCTATGACTATAGAAGAAATAAAAATGATGAGGGCTAGATAATCTAGCCCTCATCATTTTTATTTTAAGCCTTCTAAAACATTTTTTACATATTCTTTTGCTGCAAAAAGTGAATGGTCTCTATAGTTTCCACATTGTATTTCGTTTGTTGCAGGTACTTCCTCTTCTTTAGTTTCTAATATTTTCTTTAATACGTTAATCCAAGCCTTTTTTATCTCCTCTTCATCTGTTTTACCAAATTTTACAAGATAGAATCCTGTTCTACATCCCATAGGTGATATATCAATTATATCATCAATTTCTTCTCTAAAGTATGTTGCCATAAGATGTTCTATAGTATGCATTGCCCCTGTAGGCATTGCCCCTTCATTTGGTTGAACAAATCTCAAATCATATTTTTGTACTATATCACCCTTTGGTCCAATTATTTTTCCAGCCTTTCTCACATATGGTGCCTTAACTTTAGTATGATCTAGTTCAAAACTCTCTACTTTTATTGGCATATATATTCCCCTTTCTATTATTGTTCAATGTTATTATCTTCAGCAGACCTGCTCAGTCTATTTAGTATATTTTCTAATTGATTTAAGTATTCTCCATATTCAGCCCAATTCCCTTGTTGTGAAGCCTTCCTAGCCCTTTCAAAAATTTCATTTGCTCTAATAATTATATCCCTTATATTTTCATCGGTTATATCATCATCTACATCATCTATTATACCATCTTCGTTTTCTTCCCTTTCCACTCTTCCAAATATCTTGGATAGGGCTTCATCTAAGGTTCTTTCCATTACTATTTGGTTTCTATAGGCTACAATTATCCTCTTAACTTCAGGAAGACTATTTTCACTACTTGCCTGTAAATATATTGGTTCAACATATAATAAGGAGTTTTCCACTGGTACTATTAATAGATTTCCCCTTATAACGTCAGAACCTTCCTGTCCCCATAGGGTGAGTTGTTGTGATATCTCTGTATCTTGATCTATTCTATTCTCTATTAACATAGGTCCTGATATTGTTTTACTCTTTGGTAATTTATATATAAACAGTTTACCATAATTTTCACCATCATTTCTAGCCACAAATAAAGCTGTCATATTAGGCCTTTCTTTAGGCGTATATGGTACAGTAAGTAAAAATTCTACTTTATCTTCATCTGGAAGCTTAAACATAACATAATTTGGTTCAACATTTTGCTGTTCATTTACATATTTCTCTTTTGCTATATCCCATATATCCTCTCCATTATAAAATACCATTGGGTTATCTATATGGTAAACTCTATAAATTTCAGATTGAACATCAAATAATAGGGTTGGATATCTTACATGACTTCTAAGACCTTCTGGCATCTCTTCACTATCTAAAAATAAATCAGGGAAAATTTTTCTATATGTCTGGATAATTGGATCTTCTTTGTCAAATATATAAAATTTTGTTTCACCATTATATGCGTCAACTACTACTTTAACAGAATTCCTGATATAGTTTAAATTAGTATCTTTATATGGTTGAGAATATGGATATCTGCTACTAATTGTATATCCATCTATTATCCAGTATAACTTACCATTATCTTGATTTAATACTAGATATGGATCAGAGTCATACTCTATAAATGGAGCAATTTTATTTACCCTTTCCATAATATTTCTATATATAAGTATTCTACTATCTGAATTTATACTACCTGAAACCAATAGTTTTAAACTTCCTTGTTTTATTGCAAACAACAACTTGTTTATTCCACCTAACTTTATTCCTGCTTTTCCTTGATATGTAGTCATTTTATTATTTTCCCCTTGAGGATAATCAAATTCTTCTTCATCGGTATTTACTATAACATATTCATTGTCCAATTCTCCGAAATATATTTCTGGTCTTTTAATATTTAAATCTGTTTCTGTTTCAGGTGGAATATTACTAACTAGTAATCTTGGCTGTCCCTCTTCAGTTACTGAATTTACTGGAGATAATGTAAAGCCATATCCATGGGTATATTTTAGATGCTTATTAACCCATGTTTGTGCTTGTTGTGTTAATCTTGACTGATCTAATTCTCTAGCTGATAAAAATACCTGAGTATATTTGCCATCTATTACATATCTATCTATATCAACATCATTAAATTTGTAATAAAGCCTTATACCCTGAAGTTGATTATACACACTTTTAGTAGGCCTATAGTCATTTATCCTTATATTCTTTACAGTTTCTTCATTTTGGAATATATCCTCTTTAGTTAAATTCTGTTCTACTGGAAATTCTTTTTCTTTTACCTCATTTATTCCATATGCTTTTTGAGTATATTCAATATTATATTCAATATATTTTCTCTCTTTAGCAATTTCATTAGGGGATACTATAAACTGTTGAACTAATCCAGCTGCAATATTACCTAAAATTGATACTGCAATAAGTAAAACAGGACCAATTAATGCTAACTTTATCTTTTTTCTCATTACTCCTAGTAAAAATCCTATAGCAGAAATTACAGCCAATATAGCCATTATTCTATACAGCCATAAATTAACGTGTATATCAGTATAGCTTGCTCCAAAAACAATTCCCCTTGGTGAGTATAAAAGTCCATAGCTTTTAAGTATTTGACTTATACCTATTATTAAAAATATTAAAAAACCTATTATCCCTATCTGTAAAAGAGCTGTTTTTAATATCCTTTTATTAAACAATAGGTTAATATTTTTTGTATCTAATACATTCCCAAAATTATCTTCTTCGCCAAATTGAACAGGCCTTCTTATAGATAAAAGTATTAGGTAAAACACAACAGTTAAAATTATTAAAATAAACATAAATAGAAGTAATAAACTAAGTACTTCATTTATTAGAGGTAGCTTAAATATGTAAAAAGATATGTCATTATTAAATATAGGGTCTTTTACATTAAAGTTAGTTGAATTTAAAAATTCAAGTGTATCAAACCATAAGCTACCTGTAAACATTGAAGACATGAAAAAAGACACAAAGGCTGATGCTACCCATATTAAGGTATTTAGTTTCCTTTCACTTTTTTTATTGGCTATTATACTTCCCCTTTTATAATAACTTTTCTTTATAGATAATAGATAAAAACCAACTAGCCCAGTTAAAATTAAAAACAGTGGTATTCCAATTTTTAGCTGTGTTTTTAATTTAATTAAAAAAGTTTCAGTATATCCAAGTTCTTTAAACCACATATAATCAGTAATGAAATTGATAATAGTTGTAAATGAAGTTAAAACTATTAAAAGTACTAAAATTCCTAAGCCTACAAGATAACCTATTCCTCTTCTCAAAAAAACACCCCTCTCAAATAAAGTAAGGTAGTATAATGTTTATACACATTATACTACCCATTATTACTCTATTTCAATCATTATTAATCTCTTAATTTCATATCTCCGTATTTTATATACCCTTTATTTCTCATATATTCTGATATAGCAAGTGTTATTATTGCAGGTAAAATAAAATGTAATAATATTATACCTAATAATCCACTAGTACCCATTTCACTAAATGTTGCAAATTGCCCTACAAGTCCACTGGTTCCCATACCTGCCCCTATTTTATTATTGTCCATTTTAAATATAACTGTTGCAACAGGTCCTAAAATAGCTGATGTAATAATAGGCGGAATCCATATTCTAGGATTTTTTATTATATTAGGTATCTGTAGCATTGATGTTCCTAATCCCTGTGCTATGAGACCACCTACTTTATTTTCCCTATAACTTGCTACTGCAAAGCCAATCATTTGACTTGCACATCCTACGGTAGCAGCACCTGCTGCTAATCCACTTAAACCTAATGATATAGCTAATGCAGCACTGCTTACTGGAAGTGTAAGCATTATACCCATTAAAACAGAAACTAAAATACCCATAGGAATAGGCTGTAATTCAGTAGCTAGATTTATTACACTACCTAAGAAAGTCATTATTTGGGCTACAATAGGGGAAATATAGTTACCAACTAAACCTCCCACAATAATTGTTCCTGCTGGAACTATAACTATATCTACCTTAGTTTTACCTTGGATAATTTTTGAAAATTCGGCTCCTAATAATGACGCTACAAGTGCCCCAACAGGTTCACCTATTTTTAGGGAAATTAAATCACCATTAAATATTACAGTTTGAGCTCCTATGGCACCAGTAATTATTGATGCAAAAATTCCTAAAGGAGATGCCCCTACACTATAGGCAACTCCCGCCCCTATAGCAGGTCCCATCATATATTGAGCAACCTGACCAAATTTTATTAGAGTATCAATTCTAAGTAAAACCCCTATCTGTTTAAGTATTAGTCCAATAATTAAAGATGCAAATAATCCTAATGCCATTCCATTAAGGACTTTTACAGTATAGTCTTTTATTCCTTCTCTGCTCATCTATATCTCTCCTTATAATTATTTATTAAGTCTGTCATTATTTTTAGTCTGTCTTATCAGAAAGATTGGTATTCTTAACGTTTATACATAGATATAAGTTTAAGGAAATTTCTGTATTTACTTCTGTCTTGTCACCTGATATAAAAAAATAATATACTACCTACTATCTACTAAATATCCCTTTTGATTTAGCCTTTCTTCAATTTTTTTGAAAACTTCTTCACTAGAAACTTCAACAGTATGCAAATGGATTCCTCCAGTTAAAGAAGACAAAGGTTGAGCATCTTTCTTTTTAATTTTTTTCATAAACTCTTCTATTTCTATTCTAGAGTTTAACATTAAAGGACTTTTTATTTCTCCATAAATAGGGTGTTCTACTATAACATCAAGCAATTTACCACCCATATCTATTATAGTTTTTAATTCATCCTCTATTTCATCATAACCACAATGTTTACACACTATAGTTTTTCTTATTTTATCATTTTTTTCAGCTCCTATTATCATATAACCCTGAGGAGTTGCTAATATTTCTGTTCCACCTGCCCTTAATATTGCTATATCTTGAACTATTACTTGTCTACTTACATCAAATTTATCAGCTAAATCTGTTCCTTTTATTGGGGATTTGCTCTTTTTTAAAGTTTCTAATATTGCTTTTCTCCTTTCCTTTGAATCCAAAGCTTACTCACCCTTTAATTTAATTATTTAATAATTACATAATAGCATAAACTTATAACTCCTTCAATCTCTAAAAGAGTATGCAAGGCAGTTCATTATGTTCTCCACCATATTCAAAAAAAGCTACAATAAATTAAAAAAGTATCAATATTATTGCAAGAAAAATAGGAAAATATAAATATTTATTTCTGTTTTTTATCTCCTTGCTATAGTTTTTTGACCTTTTATTTATTAATTCTTTAATTAATATTACGTCCTTTTGGGATTTTTACGGTAAAATGCTGTAAAAAATAATAAATTTAAACCACTATTTCTATATTTTTCTTTATTTTTCTTGAATATAATGTATAATTTTTATTATGAATTAAATTTATTAAAGAAGGAGATTTAAATGACTAAAAGAAATAAGATTAAAAAGTTAGTAGTTATGGCAATGTATGCAGGGAAAATTATGTTAAAAAACGGTGCAGAAACGTATAGGGTTGAAGATACTATTATTAGGATTTGTAAATCAAGAAATATTAAGTATGTTGAAGCCTTTGTTACACCTACTGGTATTTTCTTAAGTGTTGAATATAAAAATGAAATATTTACTTATGTTCAAAGGATTAAAACAATTAAAATAGATCTAAATAAAATAGCTTTAGTTAATGATTTTTCAAGGAAATTCGTAGGTTCAAATATGTCTGTTGAAAAGGCTATGAAAGATCTTAAAAATATTGATAATGCAAACACATATAAAAAATATATTGTACTTTTTTTCAGTGGAATTGCCAGTGGTTTTTTTACTTTACTATTCGGTGGATCATATATGGATTTTTTTGCTTCTTTTATATCAGGTGCTTTACTTGTATTAGCTGTACAGTATTTAAATAAACTTAACGTAACTTATTTTTTAAGTAACTTAATTGGGGGTTCAATCGTTACCTCAATATCAATTTTATTTTCCTTATCAGGTTTTGATTTTAATATGGACAAGATAATTATAGGAGCAATTATGCCTTTAGTCCCTGGTGTTGCAATTACAAATGCTATTAGAGATTCAATGTCTGGTGAGTTTCTATCAGGTGTATCTAGGGGAGTTGAAGCTATAATTATTGCGTCAGCCATAGCTTTTGGTGTTGGAATAACGCTAAAATTTTACTAGGATTCATCCGGAGGGGTATTATGATATTTATCGTTAAACAACTTATATACGCTTTTTTATCAACCATAGGGTTTGGTGTACTCTTTAATATACCAAGAAATTGTATAGTTAAATCAGGAATAGTTGGAACACTAGGATGGTTAGTTTATTTACAAATTATAGAGTTTACCACATCAACAATAGCTGGTGCATTTTGGGGAGCTATTACAGTAGGAATTATAGGGGAAGTTTTTGCTAGAGTATTTAAAAAACCAGTTACAGTATTTATTGTACCAGGAATTGTACCATTAGTACCAGGTGCAGGTATGTATTATACTATGCTAGCTATAACAGAAAAAAGATTTATCGATGCTGCAAATTTAGGAAGTGAAACACTTTTTATTGCTGCTTCTATTGCTAGTGGTATCATTATTTCATCATCCTTATCTAAAATTTATAAAAAACAAGGGGTTAGACCTGAATAATTAAATTATTCAGGTCTAACCCCTTTATTATTCTTTAGTTTTTTATTCATTAATTCTTTAATTAATATTATATCACTTGAGTTATAAAAGTACTGCATCGGTACACGAACTTATGTGCAGCTCTTTATTTTTCATTCATTTTTATAAAAGTAATGAAACGTTCTATTAGAAGGAAATATAAAAAATATAAAGAAATAATAATATGAAAAAGTATTTTTAAAATAAATATATTAATAATAAAGTGGGGATATATATGGGACTATTGTATAAAAATCTCAAAAAGGTGGGCAAACCACCTGGAGCAATTATCTACACTGGTGAAGATAAAAGTAGGCCTATAAAAATGGAAGTTATATACTATAATGAAAACCAGATTTCTAAAGAAGTTGTAAGTTCTTTAGATTCAATTAATTGGGAATCATCATATAATAAATGGATAAATATATATGGATTAAATGATACAGAACTAATAAAAGAAATAGGATCTAAAAATAATATAAGTTCACTGATTCTTGAAGATATAGCGCATATAGGACAACGACCAAAAATAGAGTTTTATGACAATTATATATTTATAGTTTTAAAAATGCTTTCCTTTGATAATAAAAGGATGAAGATTCAACATGAGCAGATATCATTTATATTGCTGCCTGACACTTTAATAACATTTCAAGAAGTAGAGGGAGACGTGTTTGATCCTGTCAGAAAACGAATTTTTCAAAGTAAAGGATTAATAAAGAAAAAGGGTGTTGATTATCTTTTATATTGTTTAATAGATTCTATTGTTGATCAAAATTTTATTTTATTAGACCAGATTGAAGAAAAGATTGAAATAATAGAAGAAGATATTATAAACAATCAAAGTAAAAAATTGCTTGAAAATATATATAAATTAAGAAAAGAATTATTAATACTAAAATCTTCTGTTTGGCCTGTCAAAGATATTATTTATAATTTGCTTAAAGAAGATTCTGTTATAAATGATGATACAAAGGAATATTTGAAAGATGTTAATGACCATTTAATACAGATAATGGATTTTATAATAATCTATCGAGAAATGATATCTAGTTTGTTTGATACCCATCTATCTCACACAAGTAATAAAATGAATCAAATTATGACTATGCTAACAATATTTTCTGCTATATTTATACCTTTAACTTTTTTAGCTGGAGTTTATGGCATGAATTTTCAGTACATTCCAGAACTTTCTTATAGATGGTCCTATCCTATATTTTGGTTCATTTGTATTGTCACTGTAGTTAGTATGTATACCTTTTTTAAATATAAGAAATGGCTTTAGTTATAAAATATTTTATTTTAATCTATTATGGATTGTGTTCTTATTCAAAAAGATATCACAGGCTTGAATAATTGAATTATTCCTACCACAAAGCCCTTAGATACTACTAACTACTAACATTTTCTTGTTATTTGTCTTTCTAATTCTCAATTTTCAATTGTATTTATTGGTCCGTTACTTGACCTTAGATGTTAGGCTTCGATGTCCGTTACTGTGACTATGAAGAAATGCTTTGTGGTCCGTTACTTTGCCTAGAAAGTAACGCTATTAAGTCTTTTCTTAATTTTTTTAATTGTCAA
>NZ_MCIB01000039.1 GCF_003609645.1 Thermohalobacter berrensis | reverse complement strand
CAAAATTAAAATTTTTTGTCTATGAACCAGGAACCAAGAGCTAACAGCTATATTTTTAGCGTTGTTGAGGGATTCGTAATCCCTCAACCTAATTCAACATTTACAATTTAAAATTTAACATTATGAAATGCGAAATTTTGGTATTTCATTGTCAATTTTCTTTTAGAGTTATCCATTCTTCATAGAGCATGTCTAATTCTTCCTTAATTTTTTCACTCTCTTGATGGACTTCCTTGCTTTTTTCTGGATTAGAGTAGACATCAGGCTGGCACATTAAGTGATTTAATTCCTCAAGCTTTTCTTCATATTTATTTATTTTTTCCTCAAGTTTTTTTATTTTTTGCCTTACCCTTCTTCTCTCTTTCTGTTTTTCCCTTTCTTTCTTACGTTCTGCCTTTAGTTGAGTTTTAGTCTTTTTAGGCGTTTCTTCTTCAATAGAAAGATTTAACTCATTTTTCTTTTCTAGATAATAATCATAATTACCTAGATATTCTTTTATTCCATTTCTGCCTAATTCTAAAATTTTATCAGTTACTTTATTTAAAAAGTATCTATCATGGGATATTACAAGTACAGTACCTTCATAATTAATAAGAGCATCCTCTAAAACTTCTTTAGAATCTATATCAAGATGATTTGTAGGCTCATCCATAAGAAGGAAATTTGCTTCAGAAAGCATAAGTTTAAGTAAAGCCACTCTACTTCTTTCACCACCACTTAAGTCATTTATTTCCTTAAAAATATCATCACCATGAAAAAGAAATTGTCCTAACATCTTTCTAGTTTGATAATAGGTTAGGGAAGGATTGTCATCCCAAATTTCATCTATTACAGTTTTTTCAGGGTTTAAATCTGCTTGTTCCTGGTCATAGTATCCTAAATTTACGTTGTGTCCTATTATTATATTGCCATCAGTAGGTTTAATTTTTCCCATGATCATTTTAGTTAAAGTCGATTTACCGATACCATTTGGTCCTATAAGACCAACTTTTTCACCTTTATATATTCTAAAATTAACATTATTAAAAAGTTGAAAATCGTCAAAATTCTTTTTTAGTTGTTCTACTTTTAATACATCATTTCCACTTTTTACTTTAGGAATAAATCTAATTTTAGCTTTTTTTCTGTCATTTTCAGGCTTGTCTATTTTCTTCATCTTATCGAGCATCTTTTGTCTACTTTGAGCTTGTCTTATATATCGTTTACCACCATATGACATAAATCTTTTTATTATTTCCTCTTGACGCTTTATTTCTTTTTGCTGTTCTTCATATTTTTTATATAGAAGTTCCATTTCCTTTTTTCTCTTTTTCATGAAAGTTGTATAATTTCCATCATAAACTTTTAAATTAGAGTTACTTAAATAAAATATTTTACTTACAGTAGCATCTAAAAAATATCTATCATGGGATATTATTATTGCAGCACCTTTATACTCTTTGATGAACTTTTCAAGCCAATCAATTGCATCTATATCAAGATGATTTGTAGGCTCATCTAACAAAAGAATATCTGGCTTTTCAAGTAATAATTTTGCTAAAGCTATCCTTGATTTTTGTCCTCCACTTAATTGATATATTGGTTGATCAAATTGTTCTTCTTTAAACCCTAGCCCCTTTAGAACACCTTTTATTTCACTTTTGTACCCATACCCATTCTTATTTGTAAATTCTTCAGTTAAACGGGAATATTCTTCCATTAAAGGTTGAAGCCTTTGAGAATCTTCTTTTTTTCCTTCAATAGTAATTTCCTTTTCTAATTCTCTAAGTTTTTGTTCCATTTCAATTATAGGATTAAAAATTTGTAGAACCTCTTCAAATACAGTTTTATCACTATTAATTTGGGTATTTTGTTCTAAATGGCCAATTTTTGTGTTTTTGGCAATATAAATTTCCCCTTCATCCCTTGATAATTTTCCGGATAAAATATTAAATAAAGTAGATTTTCCAGTACCATTAAGTCCAACTAATCCAATTTTTTCGCCATTATTTATTGTAAAAGATATATTATCAAGAACTTTATCAACAATATAGCTCTTAGATATATTTTTACATGATAAAACTATCATGTTATTTCACTCCTTTAGGTTAAAACAAAATTTTCCTTTATCATATTAACAAATTTTACTGTTTTAAATTAATAGTTTTGTTATATTACAAAAAAATAATTTGTAAAAAAAATTACCACATTGGTTGATAAATTATTAACTTTTATATTATAATTTTAATATATTTTAATTTTATCAGAAACATAATATAAATTAAATATGGGAAAGTTATTATAAGTTATGGTAATTTACATAATTTTCACTAAATGGTATAATAACTTTGTTAACATAAATAAATATTTGATAAAAAGACAGTTGGAGGTTTGCTTTATGGGTAAAAAGAGTAAAGTATCTATGGCTGTTATAAGGAGATTACCGAAGTACTATAGATATCTAGGAGAACTTCTTGACAGGGATATAAAAAGGATTTCTTCCCAACAGCTAAGTGAATTAACAGGATTTACAGCTTCTCAGATAAGACAGGATTTAAATAATTTTGGTGGCTTTGGGCAACAGGGATATGGTTACAATGTTGAAGAGCTTCATAAACAATTAGGAAAAATATTAGGGTTACAAAAAACCTATAAAACAATTATAGTTGGTGCTGGAAACCTAGGTCAAGCAATTGCACATTATAGAGGATTTCAAAGAGAAGGTTTTAAAATGCTAGCCTTATTTGATATAAACCCTAGGTTAATAGGATTAAAACTTTGGGATATAGAGATTAAAGATGTAGAGACATTAGAAGATTTTATAAAAGAAAACGAAGTTGATATAGGGGTAATATGTACGCCAAAAGAGGTAAGCCAAGAGATTGCCGATAAACTTGTAAAAAGTGGAATCAAGGCAATTTGGAACTTTGCCCCAACAGATTTAAAAGTCTCAAAGGATGTAGTTGTTGAAAACGTTCATTTAAATGAAAGTTTATTTACATTATCATATTTATTAAAAGAAAAATTAAAAAAGGATGAAGAATAAAAGTTGGTGTCATAGACGCCAGCTTTTTTGCTATCTAAGAAAGTATATTTCTATGAACTGCTGAAATAAATACACATACTGTATTTAAGGTTTCCCTAGCGGAAGTGAGCTTTGCTCGCTTTTTTTATAATAAAGTAAAAAATATGCTAATGTTTATTTTGTACATGATATGATAAAATATATATAAGATAAAGGAAACAAACTGGAGGATTACAGATGGAAATTATAGCTTTAATTGGAGAAAGTGGAACAGGAAAAAGCCATAAGGCAATAATGATTGCTAAAGAGTTAGATATAGAATATATAATAGATGATGGGCTACTTATAAAAGGAACTAAAGTAATATCAGGTAAATCAGCTAAAAGGGAGAGCTCTATTGTTGCAGCAGTAAAAAGGGCATTATTTATGGATGAAGGTCATAAAAGAGAAGTAAAAAATGCAATAGATAAATTAAATCCTGATAAAATATTGATAATTGGTACATCAAATAGAATGGTTGAAAAAATATCTAAAGCTTTGGAACTACCGCCTATTAGTAAAAAAATATATATAGAAGAGATATCTAGTGATGAAGAAATAAAATTAGCAAAAAAGCATAGAACAAAAGAAGGGAAACATGTTATACCTGTACCGACATTTGAAATAAAGAAAGACTTTTCTGGATATTTTTTAGACAAACTAAAAATATTTTTAGGACGAAAGGATAAAGGGAAACAGGTATATGAAAAAACAGTAGTAAGACCTACATTTAGTTATTTAGGAAAATATACAATATCCCATACTGTTGTAATAGATTTAGTAAAGTTTGCTGCTAAAAAAGTTAAGGATATTTATAAGGTGGGAAGAATATATATAAATGACAGGGAAGAAGGAATAGTTATTGAAGTAGATGTCTCTATAAGATATGGGGAGCCGATAATTCCTATAATAACTGAGCTTCAGCGAAATATTATTCTAGAAGTTGAAAAAATGACATCATTAAATATATTAAATGTGAATGTATATGTAAAAAAATTAATAAAATAACATAAAAAAATGTAAAAAGTGTTTACAAAGAAAATTGAATATGATATTATTAGATTGTGAAAGATGAAAATATAAATATTACCCCTTAGGAAAAGGTTTGTTGCCAAATAATAGAAAATATTTTATTTTACACCCAGGAAAACCTTTTCCAAATAAGGGGGTTTGGGAAAACAAGTTAATTTTTTAACGAAACTTTAAAGTTATACTGTCATAAGTATGTACTTATTACAGCTATGATCATTTTATTTATAATCTATGTTCTAAGGTGTAATACTATTAATTAACCTTAGACTGAAAAATTCAGATATTTTATCTGAATTATAATCATATTACTTAAGTGAGGGGAGATGTAGGTATGTCTTATATTGAAGAAGTATTAGCAAAAGTAAAAGAAAGAGATGCTGATCAACCTGAGTTTATTCAAGCAGTTGAAGAGGTATTAAAATCATTAGAACCAGTACTTGAAAAACATCCAGAATATGTTAAAGCTAACATTTTAGGAAGAATAGTAGAACCAGAAAGACAAATAGTTTTTAGAGTGCCATGGGTTGATGATGAAGGTAATGTACAAGTTAACCGTGGATTCAGAGTTCAGTTTAATGGTGCAATAGGACCATACAAAGGTGGATTAAGATTCCATCCGTCAGTTTATCTTGGAATAATAAAATTCTTAGGCTTCGAACAAATATTCAAAAACTCACTAACTGGCCTTCCAATAGGCGGAGGTAAAGGTGGTTCAGACTTTGACCCAAGAGGTAAATCTGACGCTGAAATTATGAGATTTTGCCAAAGCTTTATGACTGAGCTTTATAAGCACATAGGTCCAGATGTTGACGTTCCAGCAGGAGATGTTGGTGTTGGTGGAAGAGAAATTGGATATCTTTATGGACAATACAGAAGAATTAGAGGTGCATTCGAAAACGGAGTATTAACTGGTAAAGGTTTAGCTTATGGTGGTAGTTTAATTAGACCAGAAGCTACTGGATTTGGTGTTACTTACTTCTGTCAAGAAATGTTAAGACATGAAGGAGAGTCTTTTGAAGGAAAAACTGTTGCTATTTCAGGATTTGGTAATGTTGCATGGGGAGCAGTTCAAAAGATTAATGAATTAGGTGGAAAAGTTGTAACATTATCAGGACCAGATGGATATATTTATGACCCAGATGGAGTTAAAGGAGAAAAAATTGAATACATGCTAGAAATGCGTGCATCTGGTAGAGATAAAGTTCAAGATTATGCTGACAAGTTTGGTGTTGAATTCTTCCCAGGAGAAAAACCATGGGGAGTTAAAGTTGATATCGCTATGCCATGTGCAGTTCAAAATGATATACGACTAGAAGATGCTAAGAAGTTAGTAGAAAATGGAGTAAAATTCGTTGCTGAAGGTGCTAACATGCCAACTACAAACGAAGCATTAGAATACCTACAAGAAAATGGAGTTATAATCGGACCAGCTAAAGCAGCAAATGCTGGTGGAGTTGCGGTATCAGCACTTGAAATGTCACAAAACAGCATGAGATTATCATGGACTAGAGAAGAAGTAGATAAGAAGCTTAATGAAATCATGGTTAATATCCACAACAATGCAATGAAGGCTGCTGAAGAATATGGATTTGGATATGACTTAGTTGCAGGAGCTAATATTGCAGGATTCTTAAAAGTTGCAGAAGCTATGCATGCACAAGGAAATTATTAAGGATAAAATAAAAACCCTTGACCCAGTTAGGTCAAGGGTTTTTTGATTTATAATATACACTCATATTTTAATAAAAATTTGGTAATAGTAAAATAAGTAAATGAAAATAAACCTAGGATTTTATACATTAAAAGGAAGTATATAGTATAAAAAAGCTTTATTCAGCTAAAAATGAATTTTACAGATTTAGCTAAATTGTGATATAATTCCTATTGAATGATATTTTAGAATTTTTTTGCAACTTTCATTTATTAAAAAACACATTTTGCAAACCTTTGCCTATCAAAAAACTTAATATTTACTAAGAATAATTACATAGGTAAACAAAACTAAAAGGAGGTCCTATTTAATGGCTGAAAAAACTTTAAATCCATTTGAAATTGCACAGCAGCAATTAAAAACAGCTTGTGACAAACTAGGAGCCGATGATGCAGTATATGAATTACTTAAGGAACCTAAAAGGGTTTTAGAAGTATCAATCCCTGTAAAGATGGATGATGGAAGTATAAAAGTATTTAAGGGTTACAGATCACAACATAATGATGCTATAGGTCCAACTAAAGGTGGTATAAGATTCCATCCAGATGTTACAAGGGATGAAGTTAAAGCATTATCAACTTGGATGACATTTAAATGTGGAGTAGTAGGTCTACCATATGGTGGAGGAAAAGGTGGAATAACTGTAGATGTAAATGAATTATCAGAGGGAGAAATAGAAAGATTATCAAGAGGATTTGCTAGAGCAATAGCTCCTATTATAGGAGATAAACAAGATATACCAGCTCCAGATGTTAATACTAATGGACAAATAATGTCATGGATGGTTGATGAATTCTCTAAAATTAAACAACAAAACGTACCAGGAGTATTTACTGGTAAGCCTGTAAGTTTTGGAGGTTCACTAGGAAGAACAGAAGCTACTGGTTATGGTGTTGCATTAATGATAAGAGAAGCTGCTAAGAAAAAAGGTCTTAAAATGGAAGACTTAAGAGTTGCAGTACAAGGATTTGGTAATGTTGGTTCATATGCTGCTATGTATGCAGAAGAATTTGGTGCAAAAGTAGTTGCAGTTTCAGATTCATCTGCTTGTATAATAAATGAAAAGGGCCTTGATGTAAAAGCAGTAATGAAGCATAGAGAAGAAAATGGTAAGCTTTCAGGTTTTGAAGGAGCAGAGAGAGAAGAACATAGAGATGAGATATTTAAAGTTGAACCAGAAGTATTTGCACCATGTGCATTAGAAAACGCTATCACTAGTGAAAATGTAAATGACTTAACTGCTAAAATAATATGTGAAGGTGCAAATGGTCCTACAACTCCAGAAGCTGACAAGGTTCTTTATGATAAAGGAGTATTAGTAGTTCCAGATATATTAGCAAATGCTGGTGGAGTTACAGTTTCATACTTTGAATGGGTACAAAACTTAATGAACTACTATTGGAGCTTCGAAGAAGTACAAGAAAAACAAGAAAAATTAATGGTAGATGCATTCAATAAGATTTTTGAAATAATGGAAGAACACAAAGTAGATATGAGAACTGCTGCATATATGATGTCAATTAAGAGAATAGCTGAAGCTATGAAGCTTAGAGGTTGGTATTAATTACTATTAAAATTAAATAGAGATAAAAGGCTGGTGGTTTTAATCCACCAGCTTTTTTTCTGTAATGAAACTTTAAATACAATTTACAATTAACAATGGACAATTAAGAATTAGAAGTGCAATTGAGAATTGATAATGGAGAATTGAGAATTTAAAGAAAAAAATTAGTTATTAGTGGCTGGTGATTAGTGGTTAGGGAAAGCAGTTTACAATTAAAGAAATTAAAAATTGAAAATGTAAAATGGAAAATTACAAAATACAGTTATTAGCTTTTGGCTCCTAGTTCCTAGCCAAAAAAGTTTTTAATTTTACTAAGAGCTGAGAGCAAAGAGCTAGGAACTGCTTTTAATAGCAAGAACTTAGTAAGATGTTTTTCTAATTAATAATCTTCATAGAATTACTAAAACCCAACCACTACCCACTAACCACCAAAAACTGCATTTAAAAGTAACGGTCCTCGAAGGCTACACCTCCTGGCATAGTAACATATCTTTTACTAATCACAATGTTTATAAATTAACTTTATTGGGAAAATATATATTATCAATCCAAATAAGGGAAGGTGGAATAATGGATTACAATATTATATATGAAGATAACAGAGTAATAGTTGATGATATAAAGGATTTTGAACCAAAGCATATATTTGAATGTGGGCAATGTTTTAGATGGAATGAAGAAAGTGATGGTAGCTATACAGGAGTTGCAAAGAAAAAAGTCATTAATGTAAAAAAAGAGGATAACAGGGTAATTTTCTCGAATACTAATAGGGACGATTTTGATAATATATGGTATAATTATTTTGATTTAGATAGAGATTATGGTGAGATTAAAGAGATATTAGCTAAGGATGAAGTGTTAAATAAAGCAATAAAGTTTGGATATGGTATAAGAATACTTAAACAGGATGAATGGGAAACACTTATATCTTTTATAATTTCAGCAAATAACAGAATACCGATGATAAAAAAGGCAATTGAAACACTAAGTAAGAGGTATGGAGAGTTTGTAGGTGAGTATAATGGAAAAAAATTCTATAGCTTTCCAACTTCCAAAACATTAGCCAATCTTAGGGTTGATGAAATAAAGGAATGTGGTACAGGGTTTAGAGCAAAATACATAGCAAATGCAGCAAATGTAGTGGCTGGTAAGCAAATGGATATATACAGATTAAGAAACATGCCTACAGTAGATGCAAGAAGGGAATTAATAAGGTTTTCTGGAGTAGGACCTAAAGTATCAGATTGTATAATGCTTTTTTCTATGGAAAAGTATGATGCCTTCCCAATAGATGTGTGGGTAAAAAGGGTTATGGAGTATTTTTACTTAAAAGAGGATACAAAATTGAAAGATATACAAAACTATGCCCAAGATAAATTTGGCAAATATGCTGGATTTGCACAGCAGTATCTTTTTTATTATGCTAGGGAACTAGGAATAGGGAAGTAAATATAATTGATAATTTACAATTGACAATTAAACACAATTGAAAATTAAAAATGTAAAATTGAAAATGGATAAGTTAGTGGTTAGTAGCATGTCGTTAGTAGAAAGTTAATGTTGAGGGATTACCAATCCCTCAATAACGCTAAGAGGGACCATAGAGTTTTTCTTCTAAGGCAAAGTAACGGACCAATAAATACAATTGAGAATGGAGAATTGAGAATTGACAATTAAAAGAAAAAGACTTCATAGTGTTACTTATTAGGTTAAATAACAGACCATAAAGTCTAGCGTCTATGACCAAGCAACGGACACCGGAGGCTAGACATCTTAGGCATAGTAACGGACAACAGAGCCTTGCTCCAAAGGTCAAGTAACGGACCTCAACGCATCACTACTGAGGTTAAGTAACGGACTACGTAGCCTTGACTCCTTAGGTCTAAGTAACGGACTACAAAGCATAACTTCTTAGGCTTAAGTAACGGACCTCAACGCATCACTACTGAGGTTAAGTAACGGACATCTTAGACTCTCCTCTGAGGTCAAAGTAACGGACCACAAAGAATGTCTACTTGGTCAAATAACTGTTTTCACCAATAACTAACAACTAGAAGCTATAGTTAGAAGGGG
Source organism: Thermohalobacter berrensis (assembly GCF_003609645.1). Lineage (GTDB taxonomy): Bacteria > Bacillota > Clostridia > Tissierellales > Thermohalobacteraceae > Thermohalobacter > Thermohalobacter berrensis. Next base: position 106,484 of record NZ_MCIB01000039.1, on the reverse strand, counting down.
GACTGAATAATGTTAGGTACTATAGTAAATTCCTTATCAATCATGTTTGGAGGAATATTAGGAACTGTATTTAAAAATGGCTTAAAGGACAAGTATAAAGATACAGTAATGCAAGGAATAAGTATGGCAGTAATAGTTATAGGTCTTATGGGTGCCTTAGAATCTAAAAACATATTGCTTGTAATAGGAAGTTTAGTTATAGGAAGTCTTTTGGGTGAGTGGATTGATATAGAAGATAAACTTAACAGTTTTGGAAACTTTATAGAAAATAAAATAGGAAGGAAAAAATCTAACTTTTCTAAGGGGTTTGTTACTGCCTCTCTTATTTATTGTGTAGGAGCTATGGCCATAGTTGGAGCACTAGAAAGTGGACTTACAGGAAATCATGAAACACTTTTTGCAAAATCTATATTGGATGGAATATCTTCAATAATATTTGCATCAACATTGGGAATTGGAGTTGCCTTTTCTGCACTATCAGTTTTCATTTACCAAGGTTTTATTACAATAACCGCTTCACTAGTAAAAACATTTTTAACAGATCCAGTAATAAATGAGATGTCTGCAGTAGGTGGAATATTGATAATGGGAATAGGAATTAACATTCTTGAAATAAAGAAAATAAAGATAGGAAATATGCTACCTTCAATATTTATTCCAGTCTTTTACTATGGTTTAGTCCTACTATATAATACATTATTTTAGGAAAATATTGAGGAAGCGAGCAAAGCTCGCTTTTTTTATAACACATAGGAAATTATAATAAAATAAGAATTGTGAATAAAATATAATTTTCGTTATGTGTTTCGAAAAGTCAATCTTGAGAATCTTCTATTTCTAATAGAAGACTTTTTTATATAAAAGGGACAAGGTGAAAAATTGAGAAAAATAAAGTAAATTAATGAAAATAGAATAAATATTAACCTAAATGGATATAATACCTTTCGGTGGTTAATTATTGAAAAACACAGGGTTTGCTTACAATTCTTCTATTATATAACATTATACATGTGGGAGTTAGCACTCGGTAAGGGAGAGTGCTAACAAAATTAAAAAAGAAAACAATTTAATTAAAATAAAATACTAAGGAGGGTAAAGGTATGAACATCAAACCATTAGGTGACAGAGTTGTTATTAAAAAGATTGAAGTTGAAGAAAAGACTAAAGGTGGTATAGTATTACCAAACTCAGCTAAAGAACAACCACAAATGGCTGAGGTATTAGCTGTAGGCCCAGCGATTGCAAACGATGAGAAGAGAAAAGATGAAATCAAAGTTGGAGACAAAGTTATTTTCTCAAAATATGCAGGCACAGAAGTTAAGCTTGATGGAGAAGAATATACAATCTTAAAACTAAATGATATTTTAGCAGTAGTAGAATAATTAAATATCTACTTAACAATTATAAATGATTTAAAGCATAAAAAATAAAACTATAAAATTAACTAAAAGGAGTGAGGAAGTAATGGCTAAAGAAATTAAGTTTGGTGAAAATGCACGTCGTGCAATGGAAAAGGGAATTGACAAATTAGCTGATACAGTTAAGGTAACTTTAGGACCAAAGGGAAGAAATGTTGTTTTAGATAAAAAGTTTGGTTCACCACTAATTACAAATGATGGAGTTACTATAGCTCGTGAAATAGAGTTAAAAGATCCATATGAAAATATGGGTGCTCAATTAGTTAAAGAGGTTGCAACTAAAACTAATGATGTAGCAGGTGACGGTACTACTACAGCTACAGTATTAGCTCAAGCAATGATAAAAGAAGGTCTTAAGAACGTAGCTGCTGGTGCAAACCCAATGATCATTAGAAGAGGTATACATAAAGCTGTTGACAAAGCAGTAGAAGAAATAAAATCATTCTCAAAGTCAATTGATAGCAAAGAAGCTATAGCTCAAGTTGCTTCAATTTCAGCTGCTGATGAAGAAATAGGAAAATTAATAGCAGAAGCTATGGATAAAGTAGGAAAAGACGGAGTTATTACTGTTGAAGAATCAAAAACAATGAAAACTACTTTAGAAGTAGTAGAAGGTATGCAGTTTGATAGAGGTTACCTATCACCATACATGGTAACTGATACTGAAAAAATGGAAGCTGTATTAGAAGATGCATACATCTTAATTACTGATAAGAAGATATCAAACATTCAAGAAATATTACCATTATTAGAGCAAATAGTACAACAAGGTAAAAAGTTATTAATCATTGCTGAAGATGTAGAAGGAGAAGCACTAGCTACATTAGTTGTAAATAAACTAAGAGGAACATTCAATTGTGTTGCAGTTAAGGCTCCAGGATTTGGTGACAGAAGAAAAGAAATGTTAAGAGATATTGCTATTCTAACTGGTGGTCAAGTAGTTTCAGAAGAATTAGGATATGACTTAAAAGAAACTACTATAGATATGCTAGGTAGAGCTAGCACAGTAAAAGTAGATAAAGACAATACTACAATTGTAGGTGGAGCTGGAGATGAAGCTGCAATTAATGATAGAGTTAAGCAAATAAAAGCTCAAATAGAAGAAACTACTTCAGAATTTGATAAAGAAAAGCTACAAGAAAGATTAGCTAAGTTGGCAGGTGGAGTTGCAGTTATCGAAGTTGGTGCAGCTACTGAAACAGAAATGAAAGAAAAGAAATTAAGAATAGAAGACGCATTAGCTGCTACAAGAGCTGCAGTAGAAGAAGGAATAGTTCCAGGTGGTGGAACTGCATTAGTAAATACAATTCCAGCAGTAGAAAAATTAATTGAAGAGCTTGAAGGAGACGAAAGAACAGGTGCTAAAATAGTATTAAGAGCATTAGAAGAACCAGTAAGACAAATAGCTAAGAATGCTGGATTAGAAGGTTCAGTAATAGTAGAAAAAGTTAAAAATGAAGAAAAAGAAGTTGGATTCGATGCATTAAATCAAAAATATGTAAACATGATAGAAGCTGGTATAGTAGACCCAACTAAGGTTACAAGATCAGCTCTACAAAACGCTGGTTCAGTATCTGCAATGGTATTAACTACTGAAAGTGTAGTAGCAGATAAGGAAGAAGAAAATGAAGCTCCAGCTGCTCCACAACCAGGAATGGGCGGCGGCATGCCAATGATGTAATAAGTTTATAAAAACTCCGGGATTATCCCGGAGTTTTTATGTTTTTATTGCATACCTACATAGTTAACTCATATCTTTTCAATATATTCTTTACTTCCCTTTCACTAACCAACTTATTATTATTCCAGCCTCGCTTTTCAATTGCATCATATATAGAATATTCGATATTTTGGGTATTTGATAGGCATTCCGAAAAAATTTTACGTAATACAGGACATGGAGATTCTACAATTGCATTATTGTATGACATAGATAAATGCTTTTCTGACATTATAAGGTCATTTAATATTTCTCTCTCTGTTAAAGAATCATAGCTATTATATAAGTACATAAAAAGGCCTCCCTAGATTATTCCCTTAGATAAGAAAGTATCTTTTCAAAATTTTTCTTATGTTTTTGACTTGAATTATAACAAATGTTTTTTAGTTCAGCATCATAACACATATGAGAATAGTTTAAATATTTCTTGTATAAAAGTATTTCATGATTTAGCTGTTCCTGAATGATTAGGAGTGTTTTATAGTCTAAATCTTTCTTTTTGTCAGTTTCCACGGGAATACCTCCGAAAAATTTAAGATTATTTAATATTATTATGGCATTATATAAAAAAATATATAGCATGTAAAAAAGAGTGTTTGCCCAATAAAATAGCTTATTATACAAAAATGGCCAGTGATACAAAATAATAGTTTAAAAAATTATAAGTTTTCAACTTGACAAGCTTATATTTTTCTGATAGTTTATAAAAAAATCTATTATAGAATAATGTAGAAAAATTGAATATAATGACACTCATATAACTCTCAGAATATGGCTGAGAAGTCTCTACCAGACAACCGTAAATTGTCTGACTATGGGTGGAATTTGAAAGTCATAGTTATTTATAATTATGGCTAAAGGATATATTTATATTTTTTCAAAAAAACACAAATTCCACTCAAGGAATTTGTGTTTTTTTGTTTTTGATAAAAGTATATATCTATGTACTTTAAATGAATAATAATAGAAGAATTAAAAATTACTTTTAAAATGTAGTTTCATTAGTTATTGTTTTGTACTTATTTTAATTTTATCTATACGGGAAAATGTGAGATAATAAGTAAATAAAAGGAGGAAAATAATATGACAAAATTTTTAGGAGAAGGGTTAACTTTTGATGATGTTCTTTTAGTACCTGCAAAATCGGAAATATTACCAAAGGATGTTAGAGTAAATACTTATCTTACAAAAAAGATTAAACTTAATATACCTATTATGAGTGCGGGTATGGATACAGTTACAGAATCAAGAATGGCAATAGCTATGGCTAGAGAAGGTGGAATTGGTATAATACACAAAAATATGTCTATAGAACAGCAGGCTATGGAAGTAGATAAGGTAAAAAGGTCAGAGCATGGTGTAATAACTGATCCATTTTACTTATCATCTGAACATAAATTAGGGGATGCATTAGAGTTAATGGAAAGATACCATATATCAGGTGTTCCTATAACGGATAAAAATAGGAATCTAATTGGAATAATAACTAATAGAGATATAAGGTTTGAAACAGATACTTCAAGAAAAATTGGGGACGTAATGACAAAGGAGAATCTAGTTACAGCTAAACAAGGTATTGATATGGAAGAGGCTTTAGAGGTAATGAAAAAACATAAGATAGAGAAGCTTCCATTAGTAGATGAAGAAGGAAAACTTGCAGGGCTTATAACTATTAAGGATATAGAAAAGGCAATCCAATATCCAAATTCAGCAAAGGACGAAAATGGAAGGCTTTTAGTGGGAGCTGCTGTTGGAATTTCTAAGGATATGATGGATAGAGTTAAAGCACTTATTGATGCAAAGGTAGATGTAATTGTAATAGATACTGCCCATGGTCATTCAAAGGCTGTATTAGAAGCTGTTAAAAAAATAAAAGGAAGATTTCCAGATATACAATTAATAGCAGGTAATGTTGCTACTGCAGAAGCTACAGAGGATTTAATAAAAGCAGGTGCAGATGCTGTAAAGGTTGGTATAGGACCTGGTTCAATCTGTACAACAAGGGTTGTAGCTGGAGTAGGAGTTCCTCAAATAACTGCAGTATATAATTGTGCTGAAGCTGCTAAAAAATATGGTGTACCTGTAATAGCAGATGGTGGAATAAAGTATTCAGGGGATATACCTAAGGCAATAGCAGTGGGAGCCAATGTTGTAATGATAGGTTCATTATTTGCAGGTACAGATGAAAGTCCTGGAGAAATGGAATTATATCAAGGTAGAAGATTTAAAGTATATAGAGGTATGGGTTCTTTAGGAGCAATGGCAGCAGGTAGTAAAGATAGATATTTCCAAGAAGAAAGCAAGAAATTTGTACCTGAAGGAGTTGAAGGTAGAGTACCATATAGAGGTCCATTAAGTGATATGATATATCAGTTAGTTGGAGGACTTAAGGCTGGTATGGGATACTGTGGAGCTAAAGATATTGAAGAATTAAAGGAAAAAGCTCAGCTTATAAAGATAACACAGGCAGGACTTATAGAGAGTCATCCACACGATATTCAAATTACAAAAGAGTCACCAAACTATAGTATAGATAGATAAACTTATGAAGATGGAGGTAAAAGGGATGAAGCATGATTTAATATTAATATTAGATTTTGGAGGACAATATAGCCAATTAATAGCTAGAAGGGTTAGAGAGGCAAATGTATATTGTGAGATTGTTCCTTACAATTATCCAATAGAAAAGATAAAAGAAAAAGCACCTAAAGGAATAATTCTTTCAGGTGGCCCAGCTAGTGTATATCAAGAGAATTCACCTAAGTGTAGTGAGGAAGTATTTAATCTAGGAGTACCAGTTTTAGGAATATGTTATGGTGGTCAGCTGATGGCTGAGGTTTTAGATGGTAAAGTTAATAGAGCAGAAGGAAGGGAATATGGAAAAACAAAGTTACAGATAGTTGGTGGAGAAGAGTTATTTAAAAATGTAGGTAATACAATTGTTTCATGGATGAGCCATACAGATTTTATAGAGTCAGCACCAGAAGGATTCGAAGTAATAGCTAAGACTGATTCATGCCCAGTTGCTGCTATGGAAAATAAAGAAAAGGGACTTTATGCAGTACAATTCCATCCTGAGGTTCAACATACACAAAAGGGAAAAGAAATAATTAAAAACTTTTTAATAAGAATATGTGATTGTACTCCAGATTGGAATATGGGAGACTTTATAGAAGAAACAGTAGATAAGATAAGAAAAGAGGTTGGAGACGGAAAGGCATTATGTGCATTATCTGGTGGTGTAGATTCTTCTGTAGCAGCAGTATTAGTACATGAGGCTATAGGAGATAATCTTACTTGTATATTTGTTGACCATGGTCTACTTAGGAAAAATGAAGGAGACCAAGTAGAGAAGATATTTAGAGATAAGTTTAAAATTAATCTTATAAGAGTAAATGCACAAGAGAGATTCTTAAATAAATTAAAGGGTGTAACAGACCCTGAAAGAAAGAGAAAAATTATAGGAGAAGAATTTATTAGAGTATTTGAAGAAGAAAAGAAGAAATTAGGTAAAATTGATTACTTAGTTCAAGGGACAATTTATCCTGATGTAGTAGAAAGTGGTACAGAAACTGCATCTGTAATAAAGAGTCATCATAATGTTGGTGGATTACCAGAAGATGTTGACTTTAAAATTATTGAACCATTAAATCAACTTTTCAAAGATGAAGTAAGAGAGGTAGGAAGAGAGCTTAATATTCCAGAGGAAATAGTTAATAGACAGCCTTTCCCAGGGCCAGGATTAGCAATTAGAGTACTTGGAGAGATTACAGAAGAAAAGCTTGAAATAGTAAGGGAAGCAGACTGGATATTTAGAGAAGAAATTAAGAAAGCAGGACTTGATAGTGAAATATGGCAATACTTTGCAGCTTTACCTGATATAAAGAGTGTAGGTGTAATGGGAGATGAAAGAACCTATGCCTATACTATAGCCCTTCGTGCAGTTACTAGTACTGATGGTATGACAGCAGATTGGGCAAGGATACCATTTGATGTATTAGAGAAAATTTCAAATAAGATAGTAAATAATGTTGATGGTGTAAATAGGGTAGTATATGATATAACATCAAAACCTCCTGCAACTATTGAATGGGAGTAGGGAAAACAATTGAGAATATATTTGTTAGTAGTTAGTAGCATGTAGTTAGTAAATACAGTTGTTAGCTTTTGAATCCTTGTTCCTAGCCAAAAAAGTTTTTAATTTTACTAAGAGCTGAGAGCAAAGAGCTAGGAACTGCTTTTAAAAAGCAATTGACAATGGACAATTGAGAATTGAGAATTTAAAGAAAATAATAGTTATTAGTGGCTGGTGGTTAGGGAATACAATTGAGAATTGATAATGGACAATTGAGAATTGAGAATTTAAAGAAAATAATAGTTATTAGTGGCTGGTGGTTAGTGGTTAGGGAAAGCAATTTACAATTTACAATTAAAGAAATTAAAAATTGAAAATGTAAAATGGAAAATTACAAAATACAGTTATTAGCTTTTGGCTCCTAGTTCCTAGCCAAAAAAGTTTTTAATTTTACTAAGAGCTGAGAGCAAAGAGCTAGGAACTGCTTTTAATAGCAAGAACTTAGTAAGATGTTTTTCTAATTAATAATCTTCATAGCATTACTAAAACCCAACCACTACCCACTAACCACCAAAAACTGCATTTAAAAGTAACGGTCATCGAAGCATGGCATCCTAAGTCAAGTAACGGACATCTTAGATTTACTTCCTTGGTAAAGTAACGGACTGCGAAGCTTTACTACATAGGTATAGTAACGGACCTCAACGTGCTACTTCTCTGGTATAGTAACGGAGCACTACTTCTTAGGTCTAAGTAACAGACTTTAACACATTACTTCCTGGGTCTAGCCTAGTGACAATAAATTCCAAACTCTAAACATAAAATAAAAGAGAATGTTCGGGTCTGGCTAAATAAATATAATAAAAAATCGTAAAATATTCGTAAAAAATATTGACTTATACATGCTAATCTGTTAATATGTAAGTGCAGTAAAAATTGATATCGAATCACTCATATAATCCTTGGAATATGGCTAGGGAGTTTCTACCAGGTGACCGTAAATCACCTGACTATGAGTGAAAGTGTACCTAGGGTTCCGGAGAAGTGTTTTTATGTACTTCTTGTCTGGTCCAAGCGGTACAGGTATTGATTCATCAATACTACACCGAGGGGATAAAAGCCCGGACGGGTAGGTTTCACTTATAGAGCCTACCCTGTCCGGGCTTAATTTGTTTTTGTTATGTCGTTAGCTTATATACTTTTTAATATATTGGATAAACTAGTACTAATACTTAGCTAGCGACTATAATTTATTACTTATTATAAGCATTAATATTTACTCACTAAAGATAATATAAGGAGGTACAAAAATGGAATCACTTTTTAAACTAAGGGAAAACAAGACAGATGTTAAAACTGAGATCATGGCAGGAATTACAACTTTTGTTACAATGGCTTATATTATTTTTGTAAACCCAAACATTTTAAAGTTAGCGGGAATGAATACACAAGGTGCATTAGGAGATGCTGCAGCTAAAATAGGATTTGAAGACCCTATAGTTGGGGCTGTATTTGTGGCAACATGTATAGCTGCTGCAATAGGAACCTTTATAATGGGATTCTTTGCTAATCTACCTTTTGCATTAGCACCAGGTATGGGATTAAATGCTTTCTTTACTTATGGAGTAGTTTTAGGATTAGGTTATACTTGGCAGGAAGCTTTAGCAGCTGTGTTTATATCAGGAATACTTTTTATAATACTAACAGCAACAGGACTTAGAGAGGCTATTGTGGATGCTCTACCAGATTCATTAAAAAGAGCTATAGGTGGAGGTATTGGTTTATTTATTGCCTTAATAGGACTTCAACAGGCACATATTATTGTAGATAACCCAGCTACATTAATTGGATTCGGCGATTTTACTAAAGCTAATACAATAGTCCCTGTAATTGGACTTATGATAATAGTTATCCTAATGGTAAAAAGGGTTAAAGGTGCAATATTATTTGGAATTATTGCTACAACACTATTAGGTGTACCTTTTGGAGTTACAAATATTCCAACAAACTTTACTTGGTCTATACCAAGCCTTAAACCTACATTATTTACACTAGATTTTGGAGGATTACTAAACTTAGGTGAGGCATCTATTATTGGAGCGATTATGAGTGTTATTACTGTAGTTATTTCCTTCAGTTTAGTAGACATGTTTGATACTATTGGAACATTAATAGGTACAGGTGCAAAGGCTGGCTTTTTAGATGAGCAAGGAAAACTTAAAAATATGAATAAAGCACTATTTGCAGACTCAATAGCAACATCAGTAGGAGCACTTTTAGGTACTTCAACAACTACAACTTATGTAGAAAGTGCTTCTGGAGTTAGTGAAGGTGGAAGAACAGGATTAACTGCGGTAACAGTAGGGGTACTTTTCATACTTTCATTATTCTTAGCACCATTTGTAGGTATTGTTCCAGCTGAGGCTACAGCACCAGCTCTAATCGTAGTAGGTGCATTAATGATGACATCAATAACAGAAATAAACTTTGAAGACTTTTCAGAAGGTTTACCTGCATTTTTAACTATTGCAATTATGCCTTTTAGTTATAGTATTGCTAATGGAATTGCAGCAGGAATCATTTTCTATCCATTAACTAAACTATTCGTAGGAAAAGGAAAAGAAGTTCATCCAGGAATATATTTCTTAGCTATATTATTCATATTAAGATTTACAATATTACCACACTAAATGAGAAGTAAAAGTCCGAAATAGGTATGAATCTATTCGGACTTTTACTTTATTTTCATTAATAGGAGTGAATTTAATGACTAACAAAGTAAGAAGAATATTTGTGGAAAAAAAGAAAGGCTTTGATGTTGAAGCAGAAAAAGTGTATAAAGACTTAAAAAGCAACTTAAATATAGAAGGATTAAAAGGACTAAGGATAATAAATAGATATGATATATCAGGAATCTCAGATGAAGAATACAAAAAATCTATTAATATTGTTTTTGCTGAACCAACAGTAGATATGATATATGAGGAAGAATTAAAAGTAGATTTAGAAGATAAAGTATTTGCAATAGAATTTCTACCTGGTCAATACGACCAAAGGGCAGATTCAGCAGCACAGTGTGTTCAAATATTAACTCAAGATAAAAAGCCAAAGGTAAGAACTGCTAAAGTTATAGTATTACAAGGAAAGATAACAGATGAAGAGTTTGAAAAAGTAAAAAATTATTGTATTAACCCTGTAGAGAGTAGAGAAGCCTCACTTGAAAAGCCAACTACTTTAGAAGAAGATTTTGATACACCAAAAGATGTACAAGCTATAGAAGGGTTTATACAAAAGGATGAAAAGGAATTAGAAGTCTTTAGAAGAGACATGGGATTTGCCATGGATATAGAAGATTTACTATTTTGTCAAGAATATTTCAAAAATACTGAAAAAAGGGACCCAACTATTACAGAATTAAAGGTAATTGATACCTATTGGTCAGATCATTGTCGTCATACTACTTTCTTTACAAAAATAGAAAATGTAGATTTTGAAGAAGGTATATATACAGAAATGATAAAAGAGGCTTTTAAGGAATATCTAAAGTCAAGGGAATATGTATACGGGGAAGAAGAAAGAGATATTTGTCTAATGGATATGGCAGTAATCCAAATGAAAGAACAAAGGAAAAAAGGAAATCTAGATGATTTAGAGGTTTCAGACGAAACCAATGCTTCAAGTATTATAGTTGAAGCTGATATTAATGGTAAAAAAGAAGAATGGCTTATAATGTTTAAAAATGAAACACACAACCATCCAACAGAGATTGAACCTTTCGGTGGTGCAGCAACATGCCTTGGAGGAGCTATAAGGGACCCATTATCAGGAAGAGCCTATGTTTATCAGGCAATGAGGGTTACAGGTAGTGGAGATCCAAGAACTAAAATTGAAGATACCCTTCCAGGAAAGTTACCACAGAGAAAAATTACTATTGGTGCAGCTGAAGGCTATAGTTCCTATGGGAATCAGATAGGATTAGCAACAGGGCAAGTGGCAGAAGTTTATGATGAAGGCTATATAGCAAAAAGAATGGAGATAGGAGCAGTAATAGGTGCTGCTCCAAAAGAAAATGTTGTAAGAAAGAAACCTAAAGGAGGAGATGTAATTCTTTTAGTAGGTGGAAGAACAGGAAGAGATGGATGTGGTGGTGCTACAGGCTCTTCTAAAGAGCACACTAAAGAATCAATATATACTTGTGGTGCAGAAGTACAGAAAGGTAATCCTCCAACAGAGAGAAAAATTCAAAGATTATTTAGAAATCCTAAACTAAGTAAATTAATAAAGAAATGTAATGATTTTGGTGCAGGCGGTGTTTCAGTAGCAGTTGGAGAGTTAGCAGATAGTTTAGAGATTGATTTAAATAAAGTTCCTAAAAAATATGAAGGACTAGATGGAACTGAGCTTGCAATATCCGAATCTCAAGAACGTATGGCGGTTGTAGTAAATAAAGATGATGTCCAGCTATTTAAAAAGTATGCAGATGAGGAAAATTTAGAAGCTACAGTTATAGCTAAGGTTACTTCAGGTAATAGAGTAATAATGAAATGGAAGGGAAAAACAATATTAAATATAAGTAGGAAATTTTTAGATACAAACGGTGTGAAAAAGAAAACGAAAGTACTAGTAAAAGAACCTGATAAAAGTAAGAACTATTTTGAAAACGAAAAAAGTAAAATTGGACAAGATATTAAAAAAGCATGGATAGATAATTTAAAGGATTTAAATGTAGCAGGCCAAAGGGGACTAGTAGAAAGATTTGATAGTACTGTAGGAGCAGGAACAGTTATTATGCCATTTGGAGGAAAATATGGTCTTACACCTGCAGAAGGAATGGTAGCTAAATTACCTATTCTTAGTGGAGAAACAAACACATGTACAATTATGACCTATGGATTTGACCCTAAATTATCAAAATGGAGTCCATTCCATGGAGCAATGTATTCTGTCTTACATTCTATTGCAAAGGTTGTTGCAATAGGTGGAAGACATAAGAAAGTTAGGCTTACACTTCAAGAATACTTTGAAAAACTGGGAAAAGATAAAGAAAAATGGGGTAAACCATTCAGTGCTTTATTAGGTGCTTTTTATGTTCAAAAAAGTTTAGGTATACCTGCCATTGGTGGTAAAGACAGTATGTCAGGAACCTTTGAAGATTTAAATGTACCACCAACACTTGTTAGTTTTGCAGTAGCAGCTGAAGATGTAAGAAATATTATTTCACCTGAATTTAAAAAGAAAGATACTAATGTTGTATTAATACCAGTAAAGAGAAAAGTAGATGAAACCCCTGATTTTCAAAAATTAGATAAAACTTATTCTAAGATAACTAAACTAATTCATGAAGGTAAAATATTATCGGCACATACAGTTGGTAAAGGTGGGATTGCGGCTGCTACAACTAAAATGGCATTTGGTAATAATATAGGAATGGTATTTAATGAGACAATTTCAATAGAAGATTTATTTAGACCAGATTATGGTTCAATCGTTGTAGAGATTGACAAAACAGAGGAACTTGAAGGAATAGATTATATCCTACTGGGGTCTACTCAGGATAAACCAGTTATAGAAATAAATGGAGTAGAAATAGACTTAAAATTAGCATTAGAATCATGGGATGAAACATTAAATGATATTTTTCCAGTTAAAGACGATATTAAAGGAGAACCACAAGAAATTATTTACAATAGGGGAAATAGAGTAAAATCTTCTGTAAATATAGCAAGACCAAGGATATTTATACCAGTACTTCCCGGGACAAATTGTGAATATGATACAAAAAAGGCCTTTGAAAGGGCAGGAGGAATAGTAGAAACATTAGTATTTAAGAACTTAACTCCAAAGCATATAGAAGATTCAGTAGAAAAGATGGCAGAAAAAATAAATAATGCTCAGATTATTGCATTACCTGGAGGATTTAGTGCAGGTGATGAACCAGATGGATCCGGTAAGTTTATTGCGGCTGTTTTTAGAAATCCAAGGATTAAAGAAGCTGTAATGGAATTATTAAAAAATAGAGATGGGCTAATGTTAGGAATATGTAATGGTTTCCAAGCATTAATTAAACTTGGATTAGTACCATTCGGTGAGATCATAGATATTGAAGAAGATTTTCCAACATTAACATTTAACAAGATAGGACGCCACATTTCAAAAATGGTAAGAACAAAAGTAGTATCTAACTTATCACCTTGGTTTAATAATGTAAATGTTGGAGACGTTCATACAATACCAGTATCCCATGGAGAGGGAAGATTTATTGCAAATGAGAAGCTTATGAAAAAACTAATAGAAAATGGACAGATTGCAACACAATATGTAGATTTTAATGATAATCCGAGCTATGATGGAGAGTTTAATCCAAATGGGTCAGTCCATGCAGTTGAAGGTATAACAAGTCCAGATGGAAGAATACTAGGAAAGATGGGACATTCAGAGAGAATAGGTTCAAACCTTTATAAAAATGTTCCTGGTAATAAAGATCAGAAAATTTTTGAAGCAGGAGTGGAATACTTTACAAAGTAGGTAGCAATTTTACTTTAGTGAGGTGAAAAAATGAACCTGAATGATACAAAAGTTGGAATAATCGGTGGAGGGCAGCTGGGAAAAATGCTTATCCAAGAAGCAAAAAAAATGGATTTCTATGTATGTGTATTAGCTCCTTCCATCAATTCTCCAGCAGCTAAAATAGCCGATGAAGTTATTGTCGGTGATTTATATGATGAAGAAAAGATATCGGAAATTGTAAAAAAGTGTGATGTTACAACCTATGAAATAGAACATATAAATACTGATATTTTATGTAGTTTAGAAGAAGAAGGCTATAGAATATATCCTTCTCCAAAAATATTAAAAACTATAAATAATAAATATGTGCAAAAAGAGTTTTTAAGAAAAAATAACCTTCCAACACCAGAGTTTGAAAAGATTTCAGATTTAAAATATACAGCTTCAAAATTTGGTTTTCCTTTTGTACAGAAAGCATGTATAGGTGGATATGATGGCAGAGGGGTTGAAGTTATAAAAACTGAAAAAGATTTTTCTAATGCATTAGAATGTGATAGTTTTGCTGAAAAATATGTGGAGTTTGAAAAGGAGCTAGCTGTTATTGTTTCAAGGGGAATAAATGGAGAAGTAAAGGTCTTTCCTGTAGTAGAAATGATGTTTGACCATAATAAAAATATCTGTGATAGAATTATTGCCCCTGGAAGAATAGAAAAGGATATAGTAGAGAAAGTTCAAGAAATTGCTATAAAATGTGTAGAGCTATTAGATGGAGTCGGAGTATTTGCCATAGAAATGTTTTTAACTAAGGGTGGAAGAGTATTGATAAATGAAATAGCCCCAAGGGTTCATAATTCAGGTCATTATACAATAGAAGCTTGTGTTACCTCACAATTTGAACAACATATTAGGGCTATTTGTAATTTGCCCCTTGGGTCAACTGATTTAATTATCCCTGCTGTAATGGTTAATATATTAGGAGAAGAGGGAAAAAATGGTCATCCTTTTTATAAAGGACTTGAGGATATAATGAAAATATCTGGTGTAAATATTCATATTTATGGCAAAAAGATTGTTAAGCCCTTTAGAAAGATGGGGCATATAACAGTAGTTGATAAAAGCGTTGAAAAAGCTTTTTCAAAGGCTACACAGGTAAATAGAATATTAAAAGCAATTTCTTTGGAGGGATATAAAAGTGAAGAATGAAAAGAAAATAGGAATAATAATGGGTAGTGACTCAGATTTGCCAGTAATGAAAGAAGCTGCAGAAATATTAGATAAATTTGGTATAGGATATGAATTGACTATAGTTTCAGCCCATAGAACTCCAAAAAGACTTTATGAATATGCAAAGAATGCTAAATCTAGGGGAATAGAAGTAATCATTGCTGGAGCCGGAGGAGCTGCACATCTTCCTGGTATGGTAGCTTCAATTACTGAATTACCAGTTATAGGAGTGCCAGTAAAAACATCTAAATTAAATGGTTTAGATTCTCTACTTTCCATTGTTCAAATGCCTGGAGGTGTGCCAGTAGCAACAGTTGCCATAAATGGAGCTAAAAATGCTGGGATTTTAGCTGCCCAAATTATAGGTATAAAAAATGAAGAAATTCAAAATAGAGTGAAAGAATATAAAGAAGAATTAGAGAAAAGTGTATTAACAAAGGCAGAAAAATTAGAGGAAATTGGCTATAAAGATTATTTAAATGAATAGGGGGAAGTAAATTGAAAAAAGACATGGTTTATGAAGGTAAAGCTAAAAAGGTTTATAAAACTGAAGATGAAAAGAAATATATAGTTGAATATAAAGACGATGCAACGGCTTTTAATGGTGTTAAAAAGGGAACTATTAAAGGTAAAGGAATTATTAATAATAAAATGTCAGCTTTATTGTTTAAGATTTTAGAAGAAAAGGGAATTCCTACTCACTTTGAAGAGCTAATAAGTGATAGAGAAATGATAGTAAAAGCAGTAAAGATACTTCCTATAGAAGTTATAGTTAGAAATATTGCAGCTGGTTCATTAGCAAAAAGATTAGGGTTAGAAGAGGGAACAGAGCTTAAAACTACAGTACTAGAGTTTTGTTACAAAAAAGATGAACTTGGTGACCCTATGATTAATGAATATCATATAAAGGCTATAGAACTTGCTACTGAGGAACAATTAGAGAAGGTTAAAGATTATGCCCTAAAAATTAATGATATACTTGTCAAATTCTTTAAGAGTAAAGGTATAAAATTAATTGACTTTAAGCTTGAATTTGGACTATATGATGGAGAAGTTATTTTAGCTGATGAAATATCACCAGATACTTGTAGATTATGGGATGCAGAGACTAATAAAAAGCTTGATAAAGATAGATTTAGAAGAGATTTAGGGGATGTAGAAAAATCTTATATTGAAGTGTTAGAGAGAATAAAGTAAGGCAATGGACAATTAACAATTTACAATTGACAATTAAATACAATTAAAAAATACAGTTATTAGCTCTTAGTTCTTAGTTCTCAGCGCAAAACAGTAGTTACTATTTGTTAGTTTTGCTAAGAGCTGAGAGCTAGGAGCAAGGAACTGCTTTTAAAAGTAACGGACCAATAACTACAATTGAGAATGGAGAATTGAGAATTAAAAGAATAATAGTTATTAGTGGCTGGTGGTTAGTGGTTAGGGAAAACAATTTACAATTAGAAAATTATGAAAAGTTAAAATAAAAACTGTAGAGCAGACTTTAGTCTGCGATTAAAGATTGAGGAATTACGAATCCCTCAATAACGGAAAAAAGACCACGAAGTTTTACTTCTTAAACCAAATAACGGACATCGGAGAATTTTCTTCTTTGGTCAGGTAACAGACATCAGAGCTTTACTCCCTATGATAAGTAACGGACTTCGAAGTCCGGCTTCATTGGTTTAGTAACGGTCCTCATAGGCTAGACGTCTTAGGTTAAGTAACGGACCTCTTAGACTTTCTTCCTAGGTCAAAGTAACGGTCTTCGTAGGCTAGACATCTAAGGTATAGTAACGGACTTCAGAGTTTTGACTTCTTAGGATTAAGTAACGGACAGCGAAGCATTACTTCTCAGGCATAGTAACGGACATCCTAGACTTTCTTCCTAGGTCAAAGTAACGGTCTTCGTAGGCTAGACATCTAAGGTATAGTAACGGTCGTCTTAGGCTAGACATTTTAGTTCAAATAACTACCCAATGACTTTTACCCATAACATAGAAGGATGTGATTAATGTGTATAAGGATTTACCCTTTGATGATAAATTAAAAGAAGAATGCGGTGTAATGGGAGTTTACTCTAAAGATGAAGAAAGTGTTTCAAAATTAGTATATTATGGGCTTTATTCTTTGCAACATAGGGGTCAAGAGAGTGCAGGAATTGCTGTATGTAAGAATGAAACTATAGATTATCACAAGGATATGGGATTAGTGCCAGAAGTGTTTCAAGATGAAATTTTAGAAAAGCTAAAAGGAAAGGCTGGAATAGGACATGTTAGATATTCTACAACTGGAGGAAGCCAATCATATAATGCTCAACCTTTAGTTGTAAAGTATAAAAAGGGAAGTATAGCTATAGCCCACAATGGTAATCTAGTAAATGCTGATGGTTTAAGAGAAATCTTAGAAGATGAAGGAGTTATTTTTCAAACATCTACTGATACTGAAGTTATAGCTAATCTTCTTGCGAGATATCATAAAAGGGGCATAAGAGATGCTGTTAAAAAGTGTATGGATATAATTAAAGGGTCATATGCTATGGTTATTACTACTGAAAATAAATTAATAGGTGTTAGAGATTTTTATGGATTAAGACCTCTTTGTATAGGTAAATTAAAAGATGGTTATGTGTTAGCATCAGAAAGTTGTGCATTAGATACTATAGGAGCAGAGTTTGTTAGAGATGTAGAACCAGGAGAAATTGTTGAAATAGATGAAAATGGGTTAAAATCTTATAAAAGTAATAAGTGGTGTAAAAAGAATCTATGTGTTTTTGAGTTAATTTACTTTGCTAGACCTGATAGTGTAATAGATGGTGCTAATGTCTATTTATCAAGGAATAAAGCAGGCAGAATACTTGCAAAGGAAGCTCCAGTTGATGCAGATATAGTAATAGCTGTTCCAGATTCAGGGACACATGCTGCTATTGGATATGCGGAGGAAAGTGGAATTCCCTTTGAGATTGGATTAGTAAGGAATAGATATATTGGTAGAACATTTATCAAACCAAATCAAGATCTAAGGGAACAAGGAGTTAAAATTAAGCTTAATGTTCTAAAGGAAAATGTTGAAGGTAAAAGGGTAATAATGGTTGATGATTCAATAGTAAGGGGAACTACTAGTAGAAGGATTGTAGATATGCTAAAGAAGGCTGGAGCTAAAGAAGTACATGTAAGGGTAAGTTCTCCTCCAGTTAAATATTCATGCCATTTTGGTATTGATACACCATATAGAAAGAATTTGATAGCAGCTAATTATCCTGTGGAAGAAATTAAAGAAATGATAAATGCAGATAGCCTTGCTTATCTTTCACTTGAGGGACTTATTAAGTCAACTGGACAAAAGGAAGGATTCTGTACTGCATGTCTTAACGGAGATTATCCAATGGAGGTTCCAAAAGAGGGAGATAAGAGGTGAAGGTGATGAAAGAGAAAAAACTCACATACAAAGATTCAGGGGTAGATATAGAGGCTGGATATGAATCAGTAAAATTAATGAAAAAGTATGTTAAAAAAACTTTTACAAAAGGAGTAGTTTCTGATATAGGAGGATTTGGTGGATTATTTGCTATTAATAAAGATGATTATGATGAGCCCATTTTAGTTTCTGGAACTGATGGTGTAGGAACTAAACTTAAGATAGCTTTTATGATGGATAAACACGATACTGTAGGGGAAGACTGTGTGGCAATGTGTGTAAATGATGTTTTATGTCAAGGTGCAAAGCCACTTTTTTTTCTTGATTATATAGCTACGGGTAAGTTAGAGCCAAGAAAAGCTTCTGATATTGTTAAAGGAGTTTCTAACGGATGTATTAAAGCTGGAGTAGCATTAATTGGTGGAGAAACTGCAGAAATGCCAGATTTTTATAGTGAAGGAGAATATGACATAGCAGGATTTACAGTAGGTATAGTTGATAAGAAAAATATAATTGATGGAAAAGATATTAAAAAGGGCGATGTTTTAATTGGCTTACCATCAAGTGGTGTTCATAGTAATGGATTTTCTTTAGTTAGAAAGCTATTCTTTAAAATTAAAGGCTATAAAATAGACAAATATATTGATGAATTAGGAACTACTTTAGGAGAAGAATTAATAAAGCCAACTAGAATATATGTAAATCCTGTCTATGATTTAATAAAAAAGTTTAATATTAAAGGAATAAGTCATATTACTGGTGGAGGTTTTTATGAAAATATACCTAGAATGCTACCAGAGGGACTTAAAGCAGTAATTAATACAAAAGTTATAGAAAGACCTCCTATATTTGATGTTATAAAAAGATTAGGAAATATAGAAATTGATGAAATGTACTCAACTTTCAATATGGGAATAGGATTGGTTTTAGCAGTTTCTGAAGATGAAGTAGATAGCGTTATTAATACTTTAAAGGATAAAAATGAGAAAGCATATATAATTGGCCAAATTACTAAAGGAAAAGGTGGAGTTGAGTTATGTCACTAGTAAAAATAGGAGTCCTAATTTCTGGATCAGGTACTAATCTTCAATCAATTATAGATAACATTAAATTAGGTAAAATAAATGGAAAAATATCTATAGTTATATCTAATAAAAAAGAGGCCTATGGACTTACAAGAGCTAAAAAGAACGGAATAGACAGCCTATTTTTGGATAGGAAACAATTTGATAGTCATTTAGACTATGATAAAGCAATAATAGAAGAATTTAAAAAACGTGGAGTGGAACTGGTAGTATTAGCAGGTTATCTAAAAATTTTAACAAAGGAATTTGTTAAAGAATTTAGGAACAAAATAATTAATATACATCCATCATTAATACCTAGTTTTTGTGGAAAGGGATATTATGGTAGTCACGTCCATAAAGCAGCTTTAGAATATGGAGTAAAAATATCAGGTGCAACTGTACATTTTGTGGATGAAGGTACAGATACTGGACCTATAATACTTCAAGAATCAGTTAGGCTTGATGAAAGTGAAACAGTAGATTCCCTTAGAGAGAAGGTTTTAAAAATAGAACATAAACTTCTTCCAGAGGCTATAGGCCTTTATTGTGAAGGGAAGTTAAAGGTTGAGGGAAGGAAAGTACGTATAATTAATTGACAATTAACAAATTACAATGGACAATTAGAAAATACAATTGAGAATGGAGAATTAGAAAAATACAATTGAAAATGGACAATTGAGAATGGAGAATTAGAAAAATACAATTGCCTAGCTCTTACTTTTACTAATAGCTGAGAGCTAAGAACTAGGAACTAAATTAAAACAAAGGAGGATAAATGATGCCAAGAGCACTAGTTAGTGTTTATGATAAAACTGGAGTTGTAGATTTTGTAAAGGAATTAGTTAATTTAGGATGGGAAATTGTATCAACAGGTGGTACAGCAAAAAAGTTAAAGGATGAAGGAGTAGAAGTTATAGATATATCAGAGGTAACAGAGTTCCCAGAATGTTTTGATGGTAGAGTGAAAACTCTTCATCCTAAAATACATGGTGGGCTTTTAGCTGTAAGAGAAAATAGTAACCATAAAGCTCAAATGGAAGAATTAAAAATAAAACCAATAGATATGGTTATAAATAATCTTTATCCATTTAAAGAAACTATATTAAAAGAGAACGTAACACATGAAGAAATAATTGAAAACATAGATATAGGTGGTCCTTCTATGCTAAGGGCAGCAGCGAAAAATTATAAATATGTAACTGTAATTGTAGATCCTAATGATTATAGTAGGGTTTTAGATGAATTAAAAAGTGCTGGAAAGGTAACTCTAAAGACTAGAGAGTATTTAGCAGCTAAAGTATTCCAACATACTAGCCACTATGATACTTTAATTTCTAATTATTTTAATAAAATAGCAGGTATAGAATTACCAGATAAGATTTCATTTACTTATGAGAAAAAGCAAGAATTAAGATATGGAGAAAATCCACATCAAAAAGCAGCATTCTACAAAGAAATTGAAGAAACAAAGGGTACACTTTCAGAAGCAGTTCATCTTCATGGAAAACAGTTATCTTTTAATAACATAAATGATACTAATGGTGCATTAGAAATACTTAAAGAATTTGAAGAGCCAACAGTTGTTGCAGTTAAACATGCAAATCCATGTGGTATTGGAAGTGGAAAAACAATTAAACAAGCATATAAAAAGGCGTATGAAGGTGACAAACTATCAATTTTTGGTGGAATAATAGCGGCAAATAGGGAAATAGATGAAGAAACAGCCAAAATGATCAATGAAATTTTTATTGAGGTTGTAGTAGCACCTTCATATACAGATAAGGCCTTAGATGTACTTACATCAAAGAAAAATATAAGAGTACTTAAGCTTTCTGATATTATGAAAAAAGATTATACAAGTTATGATATGAAGAAGGTTTTAGGTGGATTATTAGTTCAAGAGAAGGATAAAGTTTTATTTGAAGATGAGTTAGAGATTGTAACTGAAAGAAAACCAACAGAAAAAGAAATGGAAGATTTAATATTTGCTTGGAAGGCTGTTAAAAATGTAAAGTCAAATGGAATAGTATTAGCAAAAGATAAGGGAACAATTGCAGTAGGTCCAGGACAAACAAGTAGAATATGGGCAGTAGAAAATGCCATAAAACAAGGTGGAGAAAGAGTAAAAGGAAGTGTTATGGCTTCAGATGCTTTCTTCCCATTCCCAGACTGTGTAAAAGCTGCAGCAGAAGCTGGAGTAACTGCAATTATACAACCAGGTGGTTCTATAAGGGATGAAGAGTCAATTAAAGAGGCCAATGAACATGGAATTACAATGGTATTTACAAAAATGAGACATTTTAAGCATTAATCATAAGCATTAATCAACTCCTTGAGTTGGTTAATGCTTAATTGTGAATTGTAAATTTTAAATCTTGAATTACTATTTAATGAAAATTGCCCGGGAAATATGTCGATATTTCAACTAAATAATTTAATATTCATTAAGCTAGACTTTTTCAACATATTACTAAAATTATGTTCTTACCTAGTTAATTTTACATTTTAAATTTCACATTTTTAATTTTATTTTGTTGGGTGGTGAAGTAGATGAAGGTATTAGTTATAGGAAGTGGAGCTAGAGAACATGCAATTGTATGGAAAATTGCCCAAAGTGAAAGGGTTTCTAAGATATATTGTGCTCCTGGTAATGGAGGCATATCTCAAATTGCAGAGTGTGTAAATATTAAAGCTGAGGATATTGATACACTACTTGCATTTGCATTAAAAGAAGAAATTGATTTAACGGTAGTGGGTCCTGAAGCTCCTTTGGTTGCAGGTATAGTAGATAGATTTACTGAAAAGGGATTAAAGGTTTTTGGTCCTAATAGAGAAGGGGCACGCCTAGAAGGTAGTAAGGTTTATTCTAAGAAATTTATGGAAAAATACAATATACCTACAGCAAAGTATAAAACATATAATAGCTATGAAGATGTAAAAAATGAGCTTAGTGAATACAATTATCCATTAGTAATAAAGGCCGATGGTTTAGCAGCAGGAAAGGGAGTAATAATATGTCAAGAGCTTCAAGAGGCTGAAGATGCTATTGAAAGTATTATGGTAGATAAAAAATTTGGAGAATCTGGAGATAGAATAGTAGTTGAGGAATTTCTAGAAGGAATAGAAGCATCACTTTTATGCTTTGTTGATGGTAAAAATATAGTACCAATGGAAAGTGCAAGGGACTACAAAAAAGCTTTTGATGGAGATAAGGGTCCAAATACAGGTGGAATGGGATGTTTTTCACCAAATCCTATTTTTACAGATGGTCTAAAGGAGAGAATAAGAAAGGAAATA
Source organism: Thermohalobacter berrensis (assembly GCF_003609645.1). GTDB lineage: Bacteria > Bacillota > Clostridia > Tissierellales > Thermohalobacteraceae > Thermohalobacter > Thermohalobacter berrensis. The sequence goes on along the minus strand of NZ_MCIB01000039.1, from coordinate 83,765 downwards.
TTAGATAAAGTTATAGAAGGTTTCAAAAAAGAAAAAATTGATTTTAAAGGAGTATTATTTATAGGTTTGATGATAACAGATGAAGGTCCTAAAGTTTTAGAATTTAATGTTAGATTTGGAGATCCTGAAGCAGAGGTAGTTTTACCAAGATTAGAAAGTGATATAATTGATATTTTTGAAAAAACAATAGATGGCAGATTAGAAAAGGAAGATTTAAAGTGGTCAACTAAAAAAAGCCTTTGTGTTATAGCTGCTTCTGGTGGATATCCTATAAAATATGAAAAAGGAAAAGAAATAAATGGATTAGATAAAATAGATGATGACGTAATAGTATTCCATGGCGGCACTAAAAAAGAAGATGGAAAGCTTTATACCAATGGTGGTAGAGTATTAGCAGTAACATCATTAAGAGATGACATGGAGAGTGTAAGAAAAGTTGTTTATGATAACATAGAAAGAATAAAATTTCAAGATATGTATTATAGGAAAGACATTGGAGATGCAATTGACAATTAGGAAAATACAATTGACAATGGAGAATTGAGAATTGACAATTAAGAGAAAAAAACTAAAAAAAGAGCACGAAGCTTAACTTCTCAGGTAAAGTAACGGACCAATAAATACAATTGAGAATGGAGAATTAAAAGAATAATAGTTATTAGTGGCTGGTGGTTAGTGGTTAGGGAAAACAATTTACAATTAGAAAATTATGAAAAGTTAAAATAAAAACTGTAGAGCAGACTTTAGTCTGCGATTAAAGATTGAGGAATTACGAATCCCTCAATAACGGAAAAAAGACCACGAAGCTTTACTTCTTAAACCAAATAACGGACATCGGAGAATTTTATTCTTTGGTCAGGTAACAGACATCAGAGCTTTACTCCCTATGATAAGTAACGGACTTCGAAGTCCGGCTTCATTGGTTTAGTAACGGTCGTCTAAGGCTAGACGTCTTAGGTTAAGTAACGGACCTCTTAGCCTAGACATCTAAGGCAAAGTAACGGACCTCTTAGATTCTCTTCTTGGGTCAAAGTAACGGACCTCTTAGCATATCTTCATTGGCATAGTAACGGACATCTTAGACTTACTTCTTAGGATTAAGTAACGGTCTTCAAAGCATGGCTTCTCAGGTCAAAGTAACGGACAACAAAGGCTAGACCTCTTAGGAATATTAACGAAACACAAAACATGATACACGAAACACGCTGTAAAAAACAATTGACAATTTACAATGGACAATGGAGAATTAAATACAATTGAAAATTGAGAACAGTCAAAAAGCAGCCGTTTAGGCTGCTTTTTACTACCTTAATCTTGTATTTTTCATATTTTTAGGTGATGCCGGTATTCCCTCAATACCTCTTTGTTCTGTATGAGCTGTAACCTCTGTATAAAACCTCATACTATCAATTGCATCTACATCTCTTTGCATGCTCCATGGAAAGAAAAATGCATTTGTTTCTCTTTCGATTATAGGATATTTTTCTCTATTATAAGTTGAAACTATAGGGTCTTGGCCATTTTCAGGTCTAAATTGTCTTTGATGATCATTTAAATTACCCATTTTATCACTTCCTTCCCCTATTTAAATAATTTTTAGAAGTGCAGTAACATAGTATTTTTACTTTATTGTATATAGTTTATTATTCTCTTTTAAAATATAAGTATTACAGTAAATTTTTCCATATAATATATAAATAGAAATATGATTTTAAAAGATATAATAAAAAAGTCTTTTATTAAAAATAGAAGATTCTCAAGGTGAATTTTTTGAAACACATAACGGAAATTATATCTTATCCACAATTTTTATTTGATTATAATTTCTTATGTGTTATAAAAAAAGGAATTAGAGAAGTATTTGTAGTATTTTATTTATAATAGGAATAAATGCAGTAAAGAGAAGGAGGATTAAAATGGGTTATGAGTCTAAGCTTAAAGATAAATATTTAGATGAATTATTTGAGGCTATATTATCACTAGACAATATAGAGGAATGTTATAGATTTTTTGAAGACATATGCACAATAAATGAAATCCAATCTATTGCTCAAAGGTTACAAGTTGCTAAAATGTTAAAGCAGAAAAGGACATATAATGAAATAAAAGAAAAGACTGGGGCAAGTACAGCCACTATAAGCAGAGTTAATAGAGCATTAAATTATGGAGCTGATGGATACAAAATTATTCTAGAGAGGCTTGGATACGGTAGTAAAGAATAATTATAGATAGATAAAGGGGGATAATATGAATAAAAAATTTTTAGAAAAAGAAATAGAAATTATATTACAAAATGCAAGAAGTATACACAAAAAACCTATTGAAGCTTACTTAAGGATGTTAGGAAATCCTAAAACAGTAGGAGAATTTTTAGAGATTTTAAGTAACTCTGTTAAAGAAAATAGCTCTAAACAGACAATTTGTTTTAAAATAATTGAGAGGAGCAATATAGGTGATTTTTTCCCTTATGTTATAGATATAATTAGGGATAGTAGAAATAATATTCAAGTACAAACTACATTTAAATCTTTAAGGGTTTTGCCAGATGATATTAAGACTTTAAAAGAATATATGTCTATAATCATAGACTTAATGAAAAATAATGTTGACACAGAGGTCATTTATCATGGTGTTTGTTTAATTTATAGAATTATAAAAAAAATATCCTCAGTTAGAGGAATATTTAGTAGAGTTAAAAATAACTTTAGATTTTAAATTACTTGCAAATATTTTAAAAAAATTTGAAATCCAAGAGAGATGGGCAACTGAAGGACATAGGGGAAAATCAAAGCTAGGTTATTTGCAAAATGAAAATGAATTTTTAAGTTTTGCCACAAAATTTATTGTTTTTAATAATTAAAGATTAAAAGTTTACATTCTCCCAAGCTTTAAATATTATTTCATTAAATTTGTCTATATCTTTAATTTCAGTAGGTATATTAATTTTATATCCTTTATTTGAAGAATTAGTAATTTTTAAGTATCCAGTCTTTAAATCTTCTACAGTAGAAACTACATTTTCAATATTTTTATCAAATAATTGAGGATGAGTTATATATACACCTGCAACTATGTCCCAATTATAGAATCCATTTATTCCGAATTCTTCCATTACAGAGTCAAACCAGTTAGTAGTTTTTTCTTTTATATATTTATATATATTTAAATCTTTACTTTCAATAGTTTCATAAAATTCTTCTTTTTCAACAAAGGCTTGAAGACAAATATGTCCTGTCATTATAGTTATTTCTGCTCCTGAAGTTAAGACTTTATAACAAGCTTCATTATCAGAAGAGAAATTTAGTTCATCTAAATTTTTACCATTTATTATTAAAGGTTTAGTTATGCCTCCCATAAGTACAATATTTTTTACTTTTTTAAAGAAATCATTATCTATTTTATAAGCACCATAAAGGTTTGTTAGGGAGCCTGTGGCAAGTATTGTAATTTCATTTGGGTATTTATTAACAATGTTTACAAGAAATTCTGATGCAGGGCTTATCCTTTTACTCTTATCTTCAGTTCCTTTATAAAGGGGAATATTTTTTATATTTAGCTCTTTAAACATATTAGCTGTGTTCTCATGAACAATATCAATAGTACTATTTCCAAAGGTTGTTGTAACACCTAAAAGCTCTATATCATCTCTACCTAATAGGTATAACAGAGTTAATCCATCATCAACATCTTTCCCTTTTACTCCCATGGTGTTATCACAGTCAAATACCACTTTTTGCATATTAACTTCTCCTTTCTTTATTGCTTTATTTAATTTTAGCAAAAAAAAGGTATAAAACCAAGTAATTAACTAATATATAAAGAATCGTTATTCTATATAATTATAATATATATAAAAGTTAATTTTATTAATGTATAATAAAAATAGAGAATTTGATTATTATTTAACATTCTTTAAAGTAAATTATATAAGGAGGGACAAGAATGTCCTCGAAAATAGAAGAATTAAAGAAAAGGCGAAAAAAGGAATTTAAAAAGAAGAAAAATCAAACCCACTATGGACTCATATTGATGGTTCTGGCTTTAGGAATATATTTTTTTCTATTAGTTAAAGGCATTAGTTATAGTAGTTTTTGGATTATAGGTTTATTTATTGGTTTTGTTCTTCAAAAATCTAGATTTTGCTTTACATCCAGTTTTAGGGATTTTATTATGGTAGGAAATACAGCACTTTTTAAGGCTATAATTATTGCATTTATGATATCAACAATTGGATTTGCAATAGTTCAGTATATGAATATAGATGATATTCAAAACTTTAGTATAGAGAATGTTGTAGGAAAAATTCATCCAGTAGGAATTCACACAATTATAGGGGCCTTAATGTCCGGGATAGGTATGGTTATAGCAGGAAGCTGTGCAAGTGGAACTTTAATGAGAATAGGAGAAGGTTTTTTGTTGCAAATATTAGTTTTAGTAGGGTTTATAATAGGTACACTTTTGGGAGCTAATCAATTCCAATTTTGGGACAAGTTGTTAATAGCTCAGTCCCCTACTATTTATTTTCCTCAACATATAGGGTTTGTTAAGTCAGTTATAATACAGCTTATAGTATTAGCAGGACTTTATATACTAGCAGACTGGTATGATAAAAAAAATAATATTATGTCTATGTAATTAGGAGGGTAATAGATGAAAGAGGTTAGAATAGACTGCATGCATGAAATATGCCCTATACCACTTCTAAAGGCAATGAAAGAATTAAAAAAGATGGCAAAAGGGGAAATTTTAGTCCTAGAAACAAATCATAGCTGTTCAATAGCAAATGTAGTTGAATGGGCAAAAAAACAAGGGCATAATGTTGATTATATGGAAGTAAGTGAAGGAGAATGGGAGATTTATATAGAGAAATAAGGAGTGATATATTGAAACTTTATAATAAAATTATGAAAAAACCTTGGCCATATTTAATTGGAGGAATTCTTCTTAGTATACTAAACATAATATTAATAGCTAAAACTGGTATACCATGGAAGGTTACAACAGGCTTTTTATATTGGGGTGCACATTTTTTTGAATCTATAGGAATAGATGTATCAAGCTGGTACTATTTTCAACAGTATCAAGCCGATTTTGCTAAGGGAGAAAACTTTATAATAAATTATTATACTTTTTTAAATATAGCTGTAATTTTAGGAGCACTAATAGCATCTTTACTATCATCTGAATTTACTATAAAAAAGATAAAAAATAAAAAAGCAATTATTTTTCGGCCTTTTAGGTGGAATATTGATGGGTTACGGTTCAAGATTGGCATTTGGATGTAATGTAGGAGGTTACTTTAGTGCAATACCATCTCTATCTTTACATGGATGGGTCTTTGGAATTTTTATGTTTGTAGGTGCATGGATTGGTTCAAAAATATTATTTAAATATATTCTTTAAATATTATTTTGAAGGAGGAAATATTATGAAAAGATTAGCTGTAATTTTATTAACACTAGTTTTAGCATTAAACTTGGCTGCCTGTGGAAATCAACAGACTAAACAACAAGCAAGTGTATTAGAAAAAGATTGGGAAACAATTCTAAAAGAAGCTAAGGGTACAAAGGTTAATTTCTATGGCTGGGGTGGCAGCCAAATGACTAATAGTTGGATTGATAATTATTTAGCTAAAAGGCTAAAGGAAGAGTATGATATTACCTTAAATAGAGTTGGAATGGATATAGACTCAATATTAAACATTATGCTAAATGAAAAACAGATGGAAGTTAAAGAAGGAACTATTGATGTAGTATGGATAAATGGTGAGAACTTCTTTACTGCAAAGGAGAACGATTTACTTTTTGGACCATTTACAGATAAACTACCAAATTTCAACAAATATATTGATAAGGATTCAGTGGAAGTAAAATATGACTTTGGATTCCAAGTTGAAGGGTATGAAGCTCCTTATGGAAAGGCACAATTTGTAATGATACATGATAAGGCAAGGGTAGATAAAGTGCCTGTAAATCATGAAGAATTACTCCAGTTTGTTAAAAACAACCCAGGTGAATTTACTTATCCAGCGCCACCAGATTTTACAGGAAGTGCCTTTGTAAGAAATATAATTTATGATATTGTAGGATATGAACAGTTTTTAGATATGGAACCTAAAAAAGAAGTAGTAGAAGAAGCCATAAAACCAGCTATTGATTACTTTAAACAATTAAAACCTTATTTATGGAAGGAAGGAAAAACTTATCCTGCTACAATAGCTCAATTGGATAATATGTTTGCAGATAAAGAAGTAGTAATGACAATGAGTTATAATCCTAATCATGTAGTAAGTAAAAAACAAACGGGAGAGTTCCCTGAAACTGCTAGTTCATTTGTTTTTGATAAAGGTACAATAGGTAATACTCACTTTTTAGCAATACCACATAATGCTCCTAATAAAGCAGGTGCTTTAGCCGTTATCAATTTCATATTAAGTGTTGAAGCACAGGCTTCTAAATATGACCCTAATAATTGGGGAGACTTACCAGTATTAGATAATGATAAGCTAAATGAAGAAGAAAAAGAAGTTTTCAGTAAAATAAAAATAGGAGAAGGGGCTATTCGTCAAGATGTACTTTTAGAACATAGATTGCCAGAAATGCCAGCTAATTTAATTCCTATAATAGAGGAAATTTGGATGGAAAACATACCTGCAAAGGGTGAATAATAAGTGAAAAGAAATCTAAAACCTTATGTTCTACTATTACCAGTAATGTTGGTGATTTTAGGTATATTTGTCTCTGGATTAGTCATGGCACTAATCCAGAGCTTAGGTTATTTTCCAGTAGTAGGACTAAAGGATATAACATTAAAGTATTATAAAGAAGTTTTAACAGATAAAAGCTTTTTATCTTCATTAAGCTTTAGTCTTTATATTTCATTTACATCATCTATAATTGCAATTATTGTTGGTATTTTATTAGCCTATTCAATCTTACGAAGCAATAAAAAGGAAAGAATGGAACAGATTGTATATAAACTCCCTATAATTGTACCCCATGCTGTTGCTGCACTACTTATGTATAATGTTTTATCTCAAAGTGGGATACTTCCAAGAATACTATACAATATGGGGATAATAAGTAGTCAGTCAGAATTTCCTTCGTTAATATTTGATAATAGGGGAATTGGTATAATTTTAGCCTATGTTTGGAAGGAAATTCCCTTCATAGCTATGGTAGTATATACTATATTGAGTAATATAAACGATAAACTTTCAGAAGTTGCACTAAATTTAGGTGCAAATAAAAGACAAGTCTTTTTTCATATTTTACTTCCTTTGATTATGCCATCGGTTTTTTCTGCTTTTATAATAATATTTGCATTCTCTTTTGGCGCATTTGAGGTTCCATATCTTCTTGGACCTACTGCTCCAAAGGCATTACCTGTTAAAGCCTATATTGAGTATAATAATCCTGATTTAACACATAGACCCTATTCAATGGTTATAAATATGAGTCTTACATTTATTTCTATAATATTGGTGTGGCTTTATCATAAAAGTTTTAAATTAATATCTAAATATGATGGGTGAAAAAAATGAAAAAAAGAAGCTTATTTTTTACGGTTATTATGTATTCAATAATATTTTTACTACTTTTTCCTTTAGTAATTTTATTTGTTTGGAGTTTTACAAAAAATTGGCCTTGGCCTAATATAGTACCAAAAGCATTTGGTCTAAGGGCAATAAAATATGTTTTTAGTCCAACTAGTAAGTCGTTAAAAACATTGTTATTTAGTGTATGGCTTTCATCAGTAGTTACAATAATAACTCTTTTTATAAGTATTCCAGCAGCTAAAGCCTTAGGTTTATATAAATTTAAAGGAAAGAGATTATTTAAGCTATTAATTCTTGCTCCTATAATTGTACCTCCAGTTGCTGTAAGTATGGGTATACATGTTACATTTATACGTTTAGGTTTGGCAAATACATTTTTAGGAGTTGTATTAATGCATATTATACCTTGTATACCCTATGGAGTACGGATACTTACTAATGTATTTGAGATAATAGGAGAATCAATGGAGATGCAAGCAAGGGTTTTAGGGGCAAATCCCTATAAGACCTTTTTTTATATAACTTTACCTATGATTTCACCAGGGTTAGTATCTGCTGGTAGTTTAATTTTTATCGTCTCTTTTAGTCAATATTTTACTACCTTTTTAATCGGTGGAGGAAAAATAGTTACATTTTTTATGTTAATGTTCCCATATATACAAAGTGGAGACAGAATGATGGCTTCAGTATATAGCTTGATCTTTATACTAACATCTTTGGTATTGTTTGTAGTAATTGAAAAAACAGTTAAGGCTTACTATAAAGCAGAAAACTACTTCTATATATAAGGAGAATGTAGAGATGTCAAGACTTGAGCTAAAAAATATAACTAAAAAGTTTGATAATAAGATTATATTAGATAATATCAACTTGGTCGTTGAGGAAGGAGAAATGGTATCCCTTCTAGGTCCATCAGGTTGTGGTAAAACTACTACCTTAAAGATTATTACTGGACTTATTTATCCAGACAATGGAGATGTACTTTTAAATAATAAATCTGTATTAGCTGTTCCAGTAGAAAAAAGGGAGACAGTAATAGTTTTTCAAGACTATCTTTTATTTCCCCATATGACAGTAGAGGAAAATATAGGTTTTGGACTTAAAATGGCTAAAGTGGATAAAAAAGTAAGGGATAAAAAGGTTAAAGAAATGATAAATTTGGTAAGATTAAATGGACATGAAAAAAAATATCCTAGAGAACTTTCAGGAGGACAAAAGCAGAGGGTAGCCCTAGCAAGGGCAATAGCAGTAGAACCTAAGGTATTACTTTTAGACGAACCTTTTTCAAATTTAGATGGAAGATTAAGAGAAAACATGAGGGAATTTGTATGTGAATTACAAAAACAGCTAAAGATAACTACAATTTTAGTTACACATGATAGGGAAGAGGCTTTAATGACCTCTGATAAGGTTGCAGTAATGTTAGAAGGTAAAATAAGGCAGTTTGGTTCACCTGAAGAAATATATAAAAAACCAGCTACCAAAGATGTGGCAGATTTTTTTGGAGAGAAAAATTATATAAAGGGAACAATAGAAAACAATATATTTAAGTCAAGAATAGGCAATTTTAAAACTACATTTAATAAATTTTCTAAAGGAAAGGCAATGATAAGGCCTGAAGAAATTGAGATTTTTTCTAAAGATGTAGATACAGGTCTTTTAGGCAAAATAAAGAAAAAGAAATTTGCAGGAGATAGAATGTATTATAATATTTTAATTAATGATGTAGAGATTAAGTGTATAACTAAGTTTAATAAAAACTATAATGTTGGTGATATGGTATCTGTAAAAATAGATTTTAATGATGCAGTGTTTTTCAAAGAAGAATAATAATTTTTATTTTTATAAGGTGGTATTATGATATCTATAATAGTTCCAGTATTAAATGAGGAAAAAAGCATAGAAAGGGTTTTAGAAGGCCTTAACAGATTAGAGGGCGAAAAAGAGATTATAGTTGTAGATGGTGGAAGTAGAGATAAGACTGTGGAAATTGCATCTAAATATGCTAAGGTTATAAAGAGTAGAAAAGGTAGAGCATACCAAATGAATAAGGGTGCTAAAGAGGCAAAGGGAGATATATTATGGTTTGTGCATTCAGATTCAATATTAGATAAAAGTTCATTAAAAGAGATAGAAAAAACAGTAAGTAACGGATGTATTGGAGGGGGATTTTCACTTTACTTTTCCGATTATAATACAGCTTTTATGAAATTTGTATCAATAACCTCAAACTGGAGGGCAAAATATTTAAAACTATTTTTTGGTGACCAAGGAATTTTCGTAAAAAGAGACATTTTCAATAAATTAGGAGGATATCCAGAAATAGATATAATGGAAGATTGGGAGTTTTCAAGAAGATTGTCTAAGGAAGGAAAAATAAAAATATTAGAAGTTCCTATAGGTACATCAGCTAGACGATTTAAAAAAGGAGGACCCCTTAAAACATTACTATTAATGCATAAAATTAAAGTATTATATTTATTAGGAGTACCCCCTTCTAGGTTGAGTAAAATTTATAGGGAGGCTAGATGATGGAAGCTTTTATCTTAATGACAAGGGTTCCTATTCCCGGTAAAACAAAGACTAGACTTATGGAGATTCTTACAGCTGAAGAATGTGCTGAAATTCATAGATGTTTTCTTAAGGACTTATTTAATATGTTTGACTATATAAAAAATGATATTGATATATACCTTACTTATACTCCAGAGGATTCTTTTGACTTAATGAAAGATATTGTACCTGATTATATAGAGTGTTTTCCTCAAAATGGACATGATTTAGGAGAAAAGATGCTAAATGCATTTAAACATATATTTAATAAGGGTTATTCAAAGGTATGTCTTATGGGTTCAGATATACCTGATATACATTATGAAGAGATAAAAGATTCCTTCAAAAAGCTAGAGAAAAGTGATATTGTCATAGGACCAACCTTTGATGGTGGCTATTATTTTGTTGGAATGAAGAGAATATACAAGGAATTGTTTACTGGAAATTTAAAATGGGGTAATAAAACTGTACTTGAGGGTACCGTTGATATTGCAAATAGCCTAGGATTAAAAGTGGATTTATTAAATAAACATAGAGATATTGATACAAAGGATGATTTAATAAGCTTTAATAAAAGGATAAATAATAGAGAATTTAAAAAAGGAATTTACCCTGAAAATACAATTAAATTTCTAAAGAATAATTGGGGTGATTTTAAGTATGTTAAGAGATACATTAAGGGATAAAATAGCTGATTATTTAAAACAAGATAAGGTAAATAGTATTTTGAAGCTTGGAAATAACTTTAATGTTTCATTTTTGGCACAGGGAGAATATAATATTAACTTTACAGTTGATAATGGAAACAAAAAATATGTTTTTAGAGTGAATACAGGAAGTCAGCTTGAGCTTCAAAATCAGATAAGATATGAATATGAAGCTTTAAAAAGGCTTAAAGTAAGTGGTGTAACTCCAGATGTTTATTTCGTAGATGATACTAAAGATTATTTTGATTATGGGATTTTAGTTATGGAATTCCTAGAGGGAAGACCCTTAGAATATAGTAAAGACCTTAAGAAGGCTGCTAAAATATTTGCTAATATTCATTCAATAAATTTAGAAAAAATAGATATATCTAATTTTATAGTAGAAGAAAATATATTTACTGATAGAATTAATGAAGGAAAGAGATTACTTACAAATTATCTTGAATCACCAAAAGTGGATAAGGAACTAAAAAAGTTCTTTATAAAATTCCTTAAATGGGCAGAAGATAATAGACATAAGGAGAAATATTTTAAAGAAAATAAGTGGCATGTGATAAATAATACAGAGGTTAATTCTCACAATTTTATTATAGGTAAAGATAAAAGTTATTTAATTGACTGGGAAAAGCCTGTAATAAGTGATCCTTGTCAGGACCTTACACAATTTTTAGCTAAAACAACTACCCTATGGAAGAGAAATTATGTATTGTCAGAGGAAGAAAAAGAAGACTTTTATAAAGAGTATGAAAAAGAGCTTAAAGGAGAACATAAAGATATTAGGGAAAGGGTACACTTATATATGCCATATTTACTCTTAAGGGCCCTATCATGGTGTGCTTATGCATGGCTAGAGTATCAGAGACCAGATAAAGAGATTAAGAATATGGATACATTTAGGAAAATAGAAGAGTACTTAGATTTAGATTTTATGAATGAATTACTAAAGGAATATTTTTAGTTTAGGGCTGAATATATTCAGCCCTTAGCTTAGGATAATAAAAGAAAGCTGATGGATATAAAATCCATCAGCTTTTTTTAGCAAAAACCTCTATTTGGTGATTTAATAAAGTTAATAAATTCAACCTCATGTGGGGTTAGATCATGATCTTTTCTGTAAGCAAGGTAGAAATTAGTAACTATATCAAGGCCTTCTATTTCAATTACCTTAAGGGTCTTATCCCTTAATTCCCTCTTAATACTTAGTTCAGGAATAAATGAGATACCTTTACCTGAAATAACTGAAGTTTTTATTGCCTCCATGGAGTTTAATAGATACACAATATTTAAGTCTTCATAGGTAATATTATGTTTTTTTAATGTCTTTAAAATATTTCTCCTAGTTCCTGATCCTTTTTCTCTAAAAATAAGGGGCAGTTTAGTAATTTCATCAATAGAAATTTTATCCTTAACAACAGGAAGAGAGGTTACAAGCAATAGCTTGTCTGAGGTAATCTTTTCAACCTTTAACTCTTTATTATTAACTTTGTCGTTTATAAGTCCTATATTAACAGTTCTATCTAAAAGGTTTTCAACTACCTCATCAGTATTACTAATTTCTAAGTTTATATCTAAATCCTTATTATCCTGTTTAAAAACATATATACTACAGGGAAGGGCATATTCTCCTAAAGCTTTACAGGAGCCTATTAAAAGCTGTTTCTTTTCAGTTTTCAAATTTTCTAAATCCCTTTCGATGTTTTCCTGTAGTGAAAGTATAGTATTGGCATAATCAAATACTATTTTCCCTGCTTCAGTTAATTCAACCCCTTTATTACTCCTTTTAAGAAGGTTTACTTGTAATTCCTTTTCTAAAGATTGGATTTGCATACTTAATCCTGGTTGTGTTAAGTGAAGGATTTTTGCAGCCTTAGAAATACTATTAACTTTTACAGTAACAAAAAAAGCCTTTAAATATTGTAGGTTCATAGCATCACCTTTTGATATTAGTTATTAATAATATTATTATAACATATGTCTTAGTTTTTTTTTTGTATACATTAGAATATTGTTATTTTTTTCACTTTCAATAAAGGATTATTATATATCATAAGTAATACTTATTATTTAAAAACATTCTTTTATATTATAATTAAATTGTAAAGAAATTAACAATTATGTTAAGGATGTTAATATCCTGTTAAGATAAAGGGGGTCAACTGATGGAAAAGATAACTTATCCCAAAGAAGTCCTAGAAAAGATGCAAGAAATTGTTGATAATTGTATGGGCGATGCTCCACCATATTGTGAAGCTACATGTCCAATGCACACTGATGTAAAGGGATATGTAAATCTAATATCTGAAGGAAAATATGAAGAAGCAATTAAACTAATAAGAGAAAAACTATTTATACCAGCTACATTAGGAAGAATATGTGCTCATCCATGTGAAGAAAAATGTAAAAGAGAAGAAGCCTTTAGACAACCTATGGCAATTGCTGCTTTGAAAAGGTTTGTCGCTGATAACTATGATAATGAGAATCTTTGGCAATTAGATACAGAAGATGAGAAAAATAAAAAAGTTGCAGTAATAGGTGCAGGGCCTGCAGGAGCACAGGCAGCATTAGACTTAAGAAGAAAAGGATATAAAGTAACAATTTATGAAAGATTACCAGTTGTTGGTGGTATGATGAGGGTAGGTATTCCTGAATATAGGCTACCAAGAAATATAATTGACTTTGAATATAGCCTTCTTGAAAAGTTAGGAGTTGAATTTAAACTAGGTGTAGAGGTTGGAAAGGATATTTCCTTTGACCAATTAAGAAAAGAACATGATGCAGTAATTATAGCAGTTGGTGCACACAAAGGAGTAATAATACCAGTACCTGGACATGACCTTGAAGGTGTTCACCATGCAGTAGAGTTCTTAAGAGAAGTTAGCTTAACAAGAAAATTTAACATAGGAAAGAAGATAGCAGTAATTGGTGGAGGAAATGTTGCAATAGATGTTGCAAGAAGTGCAAGAAGAGTAGGAGCAGAAGAAGTACATCTTATTTGTCTAGAGGATAAAGAAAACATGCCTGCCCACGACTGGGAGGTTGAAGAGGCTGAAGAAGAAGGAGTAACAGTACATGATAGTTTCGGAACAAATCAAATTATAGGAAAAGATGGCAAGGTATCAGGAATTGAAATAAAGAAATGTACATCAATTTTTGATAAAGATGGTAACTTTAATCCACAGTATGATGAAAATAATAAGAAACTTTTAGATGTAGATAATGTTATATTTGCAGTTGGTCAAGGTGTAGATAATTCCTTTGTAGCTGAAGGTCAGTTAGAGACTCAAAGAGGAGGAAGATTTAAAGTAGACCCTGTTACATTACAGACTAAAATAGACAATGTTTTTGTAGCAGGAGATGCAAGTGGTAGGTCAGTTATTGCAATAGAGGCTATGGCAGAAGGTAGAAAGGCTGCTACTTCTGTAGATAGATTCTTAAAAGGCGAAGATATGTATAAAGATAGAGAATTTGAAGGTACTTATGAAACTTGGTTAGAGAAGGATGTAGAAGGAGAAGAAGACTTACCAAGGGTTGAAACAAGGAAGGTAGATCCAAAAGAGAGAGTTAAGAGCTTTACTGAGGTGGATTTAGGATTTACAGAAGAACAGGCTAAAGAAGAAGCTTCAAGATGTCTACAATGTGAATGTAAGCTTTGTATGAAGGAATGTGAAATGTTAAACGACTTCTGTGAATGTCCTAAAGACCTATTTGAAGAGATTCTTGAAACAGGAGAAATAAATCCTAAAATACCTTATTCATGTAATATGTGTAGTCAATGTACTTTAGAATGTCCTAAGGATTTCCCAATTAAAGCTAGGTTTATGGATATAAGAAAAGAAATGATTAAGGCTAATAACGGAAAATCTCCAATGAAGGGACATAATGCAATAGAAGTGCACCAGGCACTAGGATATTCTAAACTATTTAACATAACTAAAGCCGCAAATAAATCAGGTAAAGCAAAAAGGGTATTTATACCAGGATGTAGTTTACCATCATACAACCCTGAAGCAGTTGGTAAAGTATTAGAATACTTACAAAAGAAAATGCCTGGAACAGGTGCAATACTAAAATGTTGTGGTAAACCAACTAAGGCTCTAGGTCAAGTAGATAAATTTAAAGAAAGATATGCACAATTACAAGCAGAAATAGATAGACTTGGTGCAGAGGAAATAATAGTTGCATGTCAATCATGTTATCTAACTATATCAGAATATAGTCCTAACCAAAGAGTAAGATCACTTTGGGAAGTATTACCTGAAATAGGTCTACCTGAAGAGGTAAGAGGTATAGGAAAAGATAGTGATATAGTATTTGCTGTTCATGATTCATGCTCAACTAGAGATAGAAAAGAGATTCACGATGGAATAAGATGGATTATAAATGAACTTGGTTATAAGTATGAAGAACCACCTCATACAAAAGAAAATACAAGATGTTGTGGCTTTGGTGGAATGGTAGTTCCAGCAAATCCTGAGTTAGCTCTTAGAGTTATGAAGAGAAGAACTGCTGAAGTAAAATCAGATTACATGGTAGCTTACTGTGCTGCATGTAGAGAATCTATGGTTAAGGGTGGTAAAAAAGCACTTCATATCTTAGATTTAATATTTGGAGGACCATGGAATTCAAAGTCTGAATTCCCTGGAGTACCATCAAGTCCAGTTAAGAGCTGGGTAAATAGGTATAAGTCTAAGAGAGCTATTAAAAAAGTATAACATAGCATAAAAAGAGGAGTTTTCCTCTTTTTATGGATAGATTTGACACAAAATTAACATTAAAAACAGGAGGGATTTTAAGTGAAAAAGTTTGGAATCGTAGCTTTAGTAGTTGTAATTGCTTTAATTGGTGGAATAGTATGGTATACAAATCAAGGTCCAGATGTAAAATCATCATCTGAACTTGAAAAACAAGAACAAAAATATGATGAATATGCTAATCAAGAAGTAATTGTTAGTGCTGTTAAGGCAAAGGAGATTATTGAAAACGAAGACAATGTAGCAATTATTGATATTAGAAGATCAGCACAATATATATTAGGACATATACCAGAAGCAGTAAATGTATGGAGACCAGACTATAGTGCAGATGAAGGAGAATATCCTTTTGGTGGTATGAGATGTAGCAAAGAAAAAATGGAAGAATTACTAGGAAGTCTAGGAATCGACAACGAGACATTCATACTACTTTATGATGGTAAAGGTGACTATGATGCAGCTAGATTCTGGTGGCAATTAGATATGTATGGACATGACAAAGTAGCTTTAATTGATGGTGGAATTGATGGATGGAAAGCAGCTGGATTTGAATTAACAATTGATGAACCAGAAGTAACTGCTAAAGAATATAAATTTAAAGGAGAAACAGACTTAAGCAAATTAGCTACTTTAGAAGATGTTAAGAAGGCTATGGAAGATCCAAATGTAGTAATATTAGATACTCGTTCAATAGAAGAATTTACAGGAGAAACATTAAAGAAAGGTGCTTATAGAAAAGGTAGAATTCCAGGAAGTGTTTGGATAGAATATAAAGAAGCTATTAATGTAGCAGAAGGTGAAGATAAGACATTTAAAACTGTAGAGGAATTAAGAAAGATATATGAAGCAAAGGGTATAACTCCTGACAAGACTATAATTCCTTATTGTCAATCAGCGGTAAGATCAGCACATACTACTTTTGTATTAACTCAATTATTAGGATATGAAAATGTTAAAAACTATGATGGTTCTTGGATAGAATGGAGCTATCATGAAGATCTACCACTAGAAACAGGTGAAGCTAAGTAGTTTTAAAGTAAAGAGGGAGGGAATATCCCTCCCTATATTTTCAATATATATTAAAGTATAGATGGTACGATATTTAGGGAGGTGTAAACCTAATGGCTAATGGAAAGCAAGCTGAACAAAGTAAAAATAGTAATGTAACTAAACTAATAGCTGCAGTATTAATAATAGGTTTAGGTTTTTTCGTGGCTTGGAAAACAGGTCTAGTTGAAAAGATTCAAGATGTAGAGGCTATGCAGGCATTTTTTAAATCCTTTGGAATTTGGGGATATCTTGTTTTTATCTTAGTATTCATAGCATCATGTGTATTCATGCTTCCAGGATCAATGCTTACTATAATTGCAGGAATTGCATTTGGCCCTATATCAGGAGGAATTGTATCATTAATGGGAGCAACTTTAGGAGCTACAGCAGCATTTTTAGTTGCTAAGTATGTGGCTAGAGGTATGATAGAAGAAAAAATTGGTCAAAATGAAATGTTTAAAAAGATAGATGATGGAGTTGAGAAAAACGGAACAAGTTTCTTAATCTTAACTCGTTTAGTTCCTGTATTCCCATTCTCTTTCCAAAACTATGCCTATGGATTAACTAAAATTAAATTAAGCACATATTTCATTGTATCACTAATTTGTATGGCACCAGGGGCATTCATATATGCATATATGGCTGGTGAGATAGTAACTAACGGCTTTTCAACAGGATTATTAGTTAAATTTGCATTAGCAGGTATAATCTTATTCTTAATATCATTAATACCAAAATATATAGCTAAGAAAAAAGGTATTAATATGGAAGAATTAAAATAAGGATAAATCTATTGTATTCTTAAATTAAAGCTATAAACACTGGAACAGCTGTCTGTTCCAGTTGTTTCCATATCTATAATGGTACATAATATTAAAGTAAAAAATATAACATATAAGAAAATATAATAAAGTTTGAAATGTCAGAAAATAATGTATATTTTACACAATATTGAAAAAAGATGGAATTGTGATATAATTTATTCTAGATTGTTTGTTAATTTTTTATTAGAAGGGGGAAATTTATTTATGTTTAATGCAAAAAAGGATTAATTTTTGTAATGGTTTTAGTTTTATCTATGGTCTCTGTATTAACAGGCTGCTCTAGTACAGAGCCAAGTGGTACAGATTCCCAAAAAACAGCTAATGAAAAGGGATATGCTCATCCTGAAAGCATTGTTACAGCTCAAGAATTAAAGGAAATGATAGATAATGATGAGGTTGTAGCTGTTGACTTTAGAGATGCAAAATTACCTGGCGGCTACATACCAGGAGCAGTAAAGATTGCTAGAAAGGATATAGCTACAGAAAAGAATGGAGTTCCTGGAATGATAGCTGATAAGGAACAAATAGAAAAAGTATTAGGTAATGCAGGTATAAAAAATGATGATACTGTAGTTATTTATGATGACAAAAATGAACTTTGGGCAGCACGTTTATGGTGGGTAATGAAGGTTTATGGACATGAAGATGTAAGACTGTTAGATGGTGGATTAGATGCATGGAAAGCAGCAGGATATGATACTGAAGCATCAGCTAAAGAAGCAGAAGCTGCTGAATATAAAGCAAAAGAGGCTAACAAAGATTTAATCGCAGACTTAGAATTAATTAAGAAGAGCTATGATAATGAAAACTTACTTGTATTAGATACTCGTTCAGAAAAAGAATGGAATGATGGACATATACCAGGAGCTGCATGGATTGAGTGGACTAATGCATTAAAAGAAGACGGAACATTCAAGAGTGCAGAAGAATTAAAGAACATTTATGAGGGAAAGGGAGTTACTGCTGACAAAGAGGCAATTATGCCACACTGTAAGAGTGCAGTAAGATCAGCTCATACTTTCTTCGTATTAACTCAATTATTAGGATATGACAATGTTAAAAATTATGATGGTTCATGGTTAGAGTATTCAAAATCAGGTGAAAAAATAGTAAAATAATAGTAAAATAATATGGGAATCTGCCATTAGGCAGATTCTTTTTTTAAAAACTGAAAAACCGGGACGGTTCTGATTTGCATAACTTAAAAAATTTGTCGAATCCAAAAAAGTTATTTTTAAATCAAATATGAAAGGGGATATTTATGGGAAAGGAAAAATTACTTTTAATTGGTGCAAATGGATTTATAAGTTCTAGGATAAATAAAGAGTATAAAACTAAATTTGATATCTATCCACTTACTCGCAAAGAATTAGACATAACTAATTTTAAAAAGGCGGAGGAAATAATAAAAGAAATTAAACCTGATATTATAGTACATAGTGCTGCAATATCTTCAACAAATGCCTGTGAAAATAATATTGAATTAGCTTATAAAGTGAATGTTGAAGCATCGGTCAATATTGCTAAAATAGCCAATGAAACAGGGGCAAAGGTTCTGTTTTTTAGTAGTGAACAAGTATTTAATGGAAATACTAATGAAGGTCCCTATAGTGAGGAAGATAAAGCTCTACCTAATACAGTATATGGAGAAACCAAATTAAAAGCTGAAGAATTAATGGTAAAAGAGTTAAATGAATTGTGGATATTAAGATTAAGTTGGATGTTTGGATTACCAGAAAGAATGACTTCTAATAATCCAAATCTTTTTTGGAAGGTTATAAATGCATTAATTTTAGATAAGCCAATTAGCGTTGCTGCAAATGAATATAGAGGTATAACATATGTATATGATTTGATAAATAATCTAGAAAGAATTTTCAATTTGCCATATGGGATATATCACTTTGGGTCAACTAATGAGAAAAGTACATATGAAACAGCAGTTTTTATGTTGAAGGAGATGGGTATTTCAGATAAAAGAATAGAAAAAATAATTATTAAAGATGAAGAAAAATATAAAGATAAAATTAGAGATTTAAGATTATCCTATAACAAAATTAAATCATTTGGTATTAATATTAATACATCCCAAGATAGCATAAAAAGGGCAATGAGAGAATTTAACTTTAAAATATAGGAAAGGTTCTGATTTGCATAACTTAAATAATTTGTCCCATAGAGAGCAGCCAAAAAAGGCTGCTTTTTTTAATCAAATTCTAATCTTTCATTAAGAATGTTTTAATCCTTGAAGTCTATAATATAACTATAGTAAAAAATAAATTTTCCGGGGGGATAAAAATGTCAATTAATTTAGAGCAAATTGATTTAATAAGAGAAAGGGCAAAGGTTAGCTATAATGAGGCCAAAGAGGCATTAGAAAAATGTAATAATGATGTGGTAGAGGCACTTGTTTATCTAGAAAACAAAAACAAGATTAAGGATAAGAAGGAAGATAGAAAGAAATTTTTTAACAAGGTCAAAAAAGTTATAGATAAAGGTAACAAAATGAAATTTACAATTAAGAAAGAAGGAAAAAATATAATAAAGCTACCACTTACTATAGCCATTTTAATTACAATTTTTGCAACACCATTTGTAATCGCAGGTCTTATAATCGCTCTATTAACAAAACATAGTATAAGTTTTGAAAAGGAAAGCGGTAAAGTAATAGAAGTAAATAAAATATTTGATAATATGTCATCTTCTACAAATGATGAACAAAATAAAACAGAATAATGATAGTATAAATAAAACCTACATATTAATATGTAGGTTTTATTTAATATGTTTTTTATAACACATAGGAAATTATAAACAAATAAAAATTGTGGATAAAATATAATTTGCGTTATGTGTTTCAAAAAAGTCAACCTTTAGAATCTTTTATTAAAATTGAAGACTTTTTTATTCACTTAATTATAAGTTATAATTTAATAAAGAGTGCCTTAAAAGGGGGATTATTTGATGCCACCAAAAATACTTTTAGTTGAAGATGAGGAGAAAATAGCTAGATTTTTAGAATTAGAGCTTCAATATGAAGGATATTTAGTTGAAAAGGCCCATGATGGTAGAGAGGGCTTAAAAAAAGCCTTAGAAGATAATATAGATTTGATTATATTAGATGTAATGTTACCAGGATTAAATGGTATGGAGGTTTGTAGACGGATTCGCCAATCCTCGGAAGTTCCTATAATAATGCTTACTGCCAAAGATTCAACTATGGATAAGGTAATGGGTTTAGATATAGGGGCAGATGATTATGTTACTAAACCATTTGCAATCGAAGAATTATTAGCACGTATAAGGGTAGCACTAAAAAGGAAAAGAGGTAAAATTAATGAAAATTCCAAGGTTTTATCAATAGAAGATTTAAAATTAGATTTAGAAAAACACCTTGTAACCTATAAGGATGAACCAATAAATTTGACTAAAAGGGAATTTGACTTATTAAAATATCTCTTAAAAAATAAAAATATTGTGTTATCAAGGGATAAAATCTTAGAGGAAGTATGGGGATATGAGTATGCCGGTGACACCAATTTAGTAGATGTATACATACGCTATTTAAGGAGTAAGATTGACCAAAAATATAATAAAAAGTTTATACATACTGTTCGAGGGGTGGGTTACCAAATAAAAGATGAATAAATTAGGATCTTTTTTTATGATTATAAGAAAACTAGGGGGATTAGTGATATTTATTACAAAACTATTATGGAAAGTTATATGGCTTTTTATTAAAAACATAAACAATATATTTGGCTTTGTAAAAAGTATCCTAGGGAATATAATCGAAAGAATAAAAAGATTATTTCGATTTTCTATTTCATTTAAAATAACAGTAGTGTATGCTTTTATATTTACACTTTTATTATTAGTCTCTAGTATGGGTATTTTAATTGGATTTAAATTTTTTCTAATAAAACAAGCTGAATTTGACCTTAATGAAGATATTGAAGTTGTAAGTAATAATATAATTGATAATTCAAGTATTCCTAAGAATGAAATAGAGAATATAGCCAAACGTAGGAATATAGTAATTAATATTTTAGATGATGATAATGAGTTGATTTACTCTAATAAAGGTTTTGAGGATAATCTTTTACAGTTTAATAATAATTCCCTGTCTAATGATATACTTAATAAAGAAAATTTGTCCTTAAGAGAAGAAATTATTTTAAATAATAAGACTTTACATGTTGAGATAATAAAGGACTTATCTAGGGAGAATTTATATATATCAGTACTATTTATAGCATTATTAATCACAAACAGCATTGCTGTTATTGTAACCCTTTTAACAGGTTCAAAGGTTAGTAAAAGGATGCTTAGACCAGTTGAGGTTATGACAAAAACTGTAAAGGATATTACAGTACAAAACTTAGATACTCGCCTTGATGTAAAGGGGTCTAAGGACGAATTAAAGGAATTAGCACAAACATTTAATGAAATGATTGATAGAATACAGAGTTCCTATGAAAAACAAAAACAGTTTGTTTCCGATGCATCCCATGAGCTTAGAACACCAATATCAGTTATACAGGGATATGCTAATTTATTAGATAGATGGGGTAAAGATGATAAAGAAGTATTAGAGGAATCAATACAGGCAATTAAAGGTGAGTCGGAAAATATGAAAGACCTAGTAGAAAAACTTTTATTTTTAGCTAGAAATGATAATAATTTACTAAAGCTTGAAAAAGAGAAATTTTGGATTAATGAATTAATAGATGAAATTGTAAAGGAAACCAAACTAATTGATACTAAACATGAAATAATAAGTAATATAAATGAAAAGACTTCCATTAGTGGAGATAGGAAATTAATTAAACAGGCATTAAGGATATTTGTAGATAATAGTGTTAAATATACCCCTGAAAATGGGGAAATAGAGATATCCTGTTCAAGGAAGAAGAAAAATATAGAAATTACAATAAGGGATACAGGTATTGGAATACCTAAAGAAGATTTACCTTATATTTTTGATAGATTTTATAGGTCAGATAAATCTAGAACTAAGAAAAGTGGTGGAAATGGATTAGGACTATCTATTGCTAAATTAATAATAGATAAGCATAGAGGAGTAGTAGATGTAAAGAGTAAAGTTAAAGTTGGAACTAAAGTAACTATATATTTACCAATTGCATGAAAAACAGTTCTCAGTTTTTGGTTCTCAGTTGTTAGATTTAGGGTAATGCTTGGACGTCTGTTACTTAATCAATGAGGTCTAGCTTATGAGGACCGTTACTATACCTAAGAAGCAAGTTGCAGATGTCCGTTACTTGTAAAAACAGTTTTTGGTGGTTAGGGGATAGTGATTGGTTTTTAGTAATGCTATAAAGATAATTAATTGGAAAATAATTGTATTAAATCCTTTGTATTTAATAATTTTATATTTTTTGTATTACCCTAACCACTAACCACCATCCACTAATAACTACTATTATTTTACCACTAAATACTACCTACTAACTTTCTTCAATTTTAAATTTCTTAATTTAACATTGACAATTTAAAATTTAACATAAAAAAACCCCTGTTTTAAACAGGGGTTTTTTTATTATTCAGCTGGAATCCAGCTATTTACTAAGTCTTCGTTTTGTTTCATCCATTCTCTTGCAACATCAACAGGCTCTTTATCTTGATTATCTGCTATCATACCCATTAGGCTACCAAGTTGTTGATCATTCATCTTAAAGTTCTTAAAGAATTGAGCAACCTCTGGCATATCTTCTTCTAAGTCTTTTCTTGCTATTGTATGGATGTTTTCTGCTTCACCATAAGTTTTCTTTGGATCTTCTAAGAATTTTAAGTCCCAACGAGCAAATTTCCAGTGTGGCTTCCAACCTGTTACAACAATCCATTCATTGTTATCTACAGCATCAGCTAAAGCAGCTGTCATAACAGGTCCACTACCTTCAACTAATTCAAAGTCTAAGCCATATTCTTCGATAGCTTTTTCAGATGCTTGCATTATTCCAGCACCAGATCCGATTCCTACAATTTTTCCATCAAATTTATCTTTTACTGAATTCATTTCTTCAATACTGTTTATATCAACGTATTCAGGTACAACTAGACCTATACGAGCACCTTCAAAGTTATATCCTAAGTCAGCTAAATCATCACCAAATTGCTCCATATAGCTTTGATGTGTTACAGGTAACCAACCATCTAAGAAAGCGTCATAGTCACCTTCAGCTAATGACGTGAAGATAAGTCCTGGTTCAGCCATAGTTACTTCAACATCATATCCCATTTTATCTTCTAGTATTGCCTGTGCTAAATTTGTCATAGCAATACCTTCTGCCCAGTTAACAACTCCTAATTTTACAGTTCCTTTTGCTTCATCAGCACCTTGTTGCCCATCCCCTTTTTCATTTGTTTGAGTACAACCAACAAGAGCAAATGTTGCAATTAAAGCAAATACAAGAAATAACGATACAAATCTTTTCACCTTATCAAACCTCCTGATAATTTTAATTTATTTATTTATTTAGAATTCCCAAAAGCTTGGGTAATTCTATCTAAAACCATTGCTAATATAACAACTGAAACACCACTTTCAAAACCTAATCCAATTCTATACTGTTGGATACCTTTAAGAACTTGGTTTCCAAGACCTCCAGCACCGATCATTGCTGATATAACAACCATTGATAGTGCTAACATTATAGTTTGGTTTATACCAGCTAATATTGTTGGTAATGCTAAAGGTAATTGAACCTTAAAGAGTAATTGGTTAGATGTTGAACCGAAAGATTTAGCAGCTTCAACTACTTCCGTTGGAACCTGTCTAATTGCTAAGTTAGTTAATCTAACAACTGGTGGCATTGAGAAAATAATTGTTGCAACAGAACCTGGTACCTTACCTAGTCCAAAGAATAAAACTGCTGGTATTAAGTATACAAAAGCTGGCATTGTCTGCATGAAATCTAGTATAGGCCTTAATATTTTATCAACAAGTTTACTCTTTGCTGCTAGTATACCTAAAGGAATACCAAATATTAATGCTACTAAGGCTGAAATTAATACTAATGCTAAAGTTTTCATTGTATCATCCCATAGTTCCATACTGTCAATTAATAGCAGTCCTACAAAAGTAAATGCTGCTACACCTCTGCCAGCAGATTTCCATGCAATAAGAGTTATTGCTATAATTAATACTATACTTGGTAATAATAGAAGTAAATCCTCTGTACCAACAATTCCTGATTCAAGAACATTTTTTACTATATCAAAGAATCCTTCAAAGTTGTCTTTAAGCCATTTTATGAAAACTTCAAACCATTGTCCTATATTTAAGGTAAGCACTCTAGTTTCCCTCCCCTACAATTCCGCTGATTAGTGATACTCTAACTATTATTCCTAATAATCTATTATCTTCATTAATAACAGCTATAGGATAATCTGCTTCAGCAGACATTGGCATTATGTCTACAATTGGAGTATCAGGTGATACAGTTGGAATTTCTTTTATTATTTCTTCTATGTTTTCATTATCTTTCTTTGCTAATTCAACTGCATCATCTATTGTTACTATTCCTTTTAATTTTTTTTCAGCATCAGTTACAAGTATGCTGTTTATACCTGCTTTTTTCATTTTTCTAATAACTACCCTTGGACCATTTTTAGGAGAAGCAAGTTCGATAGGCTTTTGCATAATAGATTCGGCTGTTATAACTTTAGACCTGTCCACATCTTGAACGAATTCCCTTACATAATCATTGGCTGGATTAGTTAATATTTCTTCAGGTGTGCCAATTTGTACAATTTCTCCATCTTTCATTACTGCAATTCTATCTCCAAGCTTTAATGCTTCATCAAGGTCGTGAGTAATAAAAACAATAGTTTTATGCATTTTTGATTGAAGTTCTAAAAGTTCATCTTGCATTTCTTTTCTAATTAACGGGTCTAACGCACTAAATGCTTCGTCCATTAAAAGTATATCTGGATCATTAGCTAGTGCCCTTGCTAAACCGACTCTTTGCTGCATACCACCACTTAACTGGTCTGGCATACTCTCTTCATATCCTTTTAATCCAACTAGTTTTAATGCTTCATAAGCCTTCCTTCTACGTTCATTTTCATCTATCCCTTGAACTTCTAGTCCATACTCAACATTTTTAGCAACAGTTCGATGGGGAAATAGTCCGAAATTCTGGAAAACCATTGATATTTTTTTTCTTCTTATTTCTCTTAGTTTTTCTTTGCTTGCTGTAACTACGTCTTCACCATCTATTAATATTTGACCCTTTGTAGGCTTTATAAGTCTGTTTATACATCTGATTAATGTTGATTTTCCACTTCCTGAAAGGCCCATTACAACGAAGAATTCACCTTTTTTTACTTTAAAGCTTGCATCGTTTACTCCTACAGTATTTCCTGTCTTTTCAAGTATTTCTTCTTTGCTTAAGTTCTTTTCTAAAAGTGGAAAGACTTTTTTTGGATTACTTCCAAAGATTTTAAAGACATTTTTCACTTCAATTTTAGTCATTTTTTACCTCCTTTATATAGTGCTATAAAAGATAAAATCTATTTAAAAAGATTTATTTTCAATACAGAAAATTACAAAAATTCCAAATACACACATTAATTAATAATAACAAACATTTGTTTCTATGTCAAATTTATGTTAACCAAAAACAATAAAAAAATATATTAATTGACTTTCTACTTTTCAAAAAATAAAAAAAGACTTCCTAGAGTAAATAGAAGAATAGGAAGTCTTCCGTTAAATATTATACACTACTTTGCAGGAAAATGCAAAAATGGACCTAAAAGGTCGAAATTTATGTAGTTTAGAATGTAGTTTTTAGGTTATTTAACCCTGCTAATTTAGCGGCTTTAACAGCTTCCCTATATTCATCCATTGTGATTCTTCTATTCAATTTATTGAATTTGTATGCTTTATGTGTAGGATAATATTGTGACATTATATTTATATAGACATCTGGGGACAATTCTTCTTTAATAAATTTGATTATGTTATAAGTTCCAGCTAAATTTTCAGGTAAAACTAAATGTCTAATAATTAAACCTCTATATGCAATACCACTTTTTGTTTTAAGATTACCAACTTGCCTATACATTTCCTTTAGAGCATTTTTGGCTATTTTATAATAGTTTTTTACTCCAAGGTATTTTTGAGCAAGTTTATCATTAGAAAACTTTATGTCAGGCATATATATATCAATAATTCCATCTAGAAGTTTAAGTGTATCAGTCAAATCGTATCCATTAGTATTGTAAACTATAGGAATGTTAAGTCCATTTTTTGCAGCTATAAAAATAGCTTCAACTATTTGGGGAACTATATGTCCAGGAGAAACAAGGTTTATATTGTGACATTTCTTATCCTGTAAATGAAGCATCATATTAGCTAATCTATAGCTGTCAATCTCAGTCCCTTCCCCACAATAGCTTATTTGGTAGTTTTGGCAAAAAACACATCTAAGATTACAATGGGAAAAAAATATAGTCCCTGAACCATAGTTACCTACAAGCTCTTCTTCTTCACCAAAATGGGGTTCGGCTCCAGATACAATAACATTGTCTAAGGTTTTACAATATCCCCTCTCACCATTTAACCTATTAACTTCACATTGATGTGGACATAAAACGCAATTTTTTAACATTTCTTTTAGTTTATTAACTCTTTCTTCTAATTCTCCACTATTTAATAAGTTTAAATAACTAGGTTTATACATACCAATCATCCCTTATTAAAAGTGTTCCACTATTATTTATTTACCTTATAAGGAGTTAAAATTCAAAAAAATAAATAAAACAGTTACTATTCAATAAAAACGAATAAATAATCTAATAATTGTAAAACTAAAATATAGGAATATTAAATTAGGGAGGTTTTAGATTGACTGTAGATTCTAAAATAAAACAGACTTTAAGTAATTTAAAAGGTATAAAAAGTACTTTAAGAATTTATTCAGCACAAACACAGGATGAAGAAGCTAAACCTGTATATGATGAAGCATTAGAGGCAGTAGAAGAGACTATTATAGATTTAGAAAATAGAATGAAAACTCTAGAGTTTGAAGAACCACAATATAAGGGTTATTAAGGAGGTAAAGAAATGCCAGCTTGGGCGAATATATTATTAAGATCTTTAGGATTATTCTTTGTAACTTTAATTTTTGTAAGAATTATTGGGAAAAGAAATCCAGCTAAAATTACACCATTTAAATTTATTAACTATGTAGTAATTGGAATTTTGGTCTCATTAATGGCTGTAAATATTATTACTAATTTAGTATTTGGATTTATTGCTTTAGCTGTTTGGAGTTTACTACCTATAGCAATAGATTATTTATCTATGAAGAGTAAATGGATTCATGAATGGGTTAATGGAAAAGAAACAATATTAATTAAGAATGGAAAGGTAATGGAAGAAAATCTAGGTCAAGCAAGATTAACAGGAGAAGACCTATTAAGGGAGTTAAGATCTAAAAACATATTTAATATAGCTGATGTTGAATTTGCAATTTTAGAACCAACAGGTGATATTAATGTACTCTTAAAATCAGACAAAAAACCTGTAACAGCACATGATTTAGGGAAACAGGTTTCTCCTCAATCTGAACCACAGACTGTCATACTTGATGGAAATATACTAAACGAACCATTGTCTAATATGGGCCTTAATCAAAATTGGCTAAAAACAAAGCTAGAGAGTATGGGAGTATCCTTAGATAATGTATTTATTGGGCAGGTAGATTCATCAGGAGATTTATATGTAGATCTTTTTGATGATTCAATACAACTTCCACAGCCTAAAGTAAAGGAATTACTTTATGCAAATATAGAAAAATGCCAAGCTGATTTAGAAAGCTTTGCAATTGATACTAAGGATGAAAAGGCTAAAGAAATGTATTCTAAAAATGCTAATAAGCTTAAAAAAGTAATGAAAAAAATAGAACCATATTTATTACGCTAGGAGGAGAGAATATGTCAAGTAAAAAAAAGAAAAAACTAACTCCTACTCAACAAAAATATCAAGAATATGCAAAAAAGAGAGATCCAAAACGACCGGTTTTATCAAACTGTATTAGGGCATTTGTAGTTGGAGGAACTATATGTACAATAGGCCAAGGTTTACAGATGATATTTATAAAATATTTTAATTTTACAGAGGATACAGCTGGAGACCCTACTGTAGCAGTACTTATTATGATATCAGTATTACTTACAGGTTTAGGAGTTTATGACCATATTGGACAATGGGCTGGTGCTGGAACAGCAATACCAGTTACAGGATTTGCAAATACTGTAGCCTCCGCTGCAATAGAACATAGAAGTGAAGGATATGTATTAGGAGTAGGTGGGAATATGTTTAAGCTATCAGGTTCGGTAATTGCCTATGGAGTTTTTTCTGCTTTTATTGTTGCTATTGTAAAAATTGCTATTCAATGGTTAGGTGGGATGTAGATGCTTAAGGGTCACAGAACTTGGGTTTTTGAATCTAAACCAGTGTTACTAGCTTCTTCAGCAATAGGTGGCCCCTTTGAAGCCCAAGGGCCATTAGCTGATGACTTTGACATACTCCATAAAGATACATGGCTAGGACAGGATAGTTTTGAAAAGGCAGAGAAAAAATTATTAGAACAAGCCTGTGAAATAGCAATTGAAAAAGCTGGCTTAAAAAAAGAAGATATTCAGTTTTTCTTGAGTGGAGATTTAATGAACCAAATTATCTCAAGTAGCTTTACTGCCCGTACATTAGGTTCAGCTTTTCTTGGTATTTATGGTGCATGTTCAAGCTCTATGGAAGGCTTAGCCTTAGCTGCATTAATAGTTAATAGTAAATCAGCTAAATATGCATTGGCCGGTACATCAAGCCATAATGCAGCTGCAGAAAAACAATATAGATATCCTACAGAATATGGAGGTCAAAAGCCTCCTACTGCCCAATGGACTGTAACAGGTGCAGGTGCAGCATTGTTAGGTCAAGAGGGTGAAGGGCCTAGGATTACATCTGCAACTATAGGTAGGGTAGTAGATATGGGACTTTCTGACCCATTCAATATGGGAGGAGCTATGGCTCCTGCTGCAGTAGATACTATCGAGGCGCATTTTAGAGATTTAGGGATTGATCCATCATATTATGATATTATTGCAACAGGTGATTTAGGGAGGGTAGGTCATAGAATTGCTACTGATTTATTAACTGATCATGGATTAAAAATTCCTCCAGAAATATTTACTGATTGTGGAATTTTAATATATGGTAAAGATCAGCCTGTTATGGCAGGGGCAAGTGGATGTGCATGTTCTGCTACTGTAACATATGGACATTTTATAAACAGAATGAAAAAAGGCGAAATAAAAAGGATATTAATTGTTGCAACAGGGGCTTTACTTTCACCATTATCATATCAACAAAAAGAAAGTATTCCATGTATTGCCCATGCGGTATCTATAGAAATGTAAGAGAGGTGTTTTTTTATATGGAAAAATTTATTTGGGCTTTTATTGTTGGAGGAGCTATATGTGTAATTGGGCAGATTATGATGGATGTGTTTAAACTTACTCCTGCCCATACAACAAGTACATTAGTGGTTGTTGGTGCAATTTTAGGAGGATTAGGATTATATGAACCTTTAATTAAATTTGCAGGTGCAGGAGCATCTGTTCCTATAAGTAGCTTTGGCAATTCATTGGTAAAAGGTGCATTAATGGAGGCTAAAAAAAGTGGAATAGTTGGAGTACTTACAGGAATTTTTGAAGTAACAAGTGCAGGAGTTTCCGCAGCTATAATATTTGGTTTTTTAGCAGCATTAATATTTAGGCCAAAGGGTTAGAAAGCAGTTAAAGACTGCTTTTTTATATTAGTTCTTTTTTATGGAGAATATATAACACAATAAAACCAACTATTATAAACACAAAAGTAAATATTCCTTCATAAAGTAAATTCATATCTATCACCTCACATATTTAGTTATCTAAGTATAGTATTTGTTGATAAAAGAATAATATAAAACAAGGGTGATACTAAGTGAAAATTTTAATAGAAATTATAATTCAGACATTCTTAGCCTTTTTTACAATACTTTTTATTACAAGACTTTTGGGAAGACAGCAAATTTCTCAGTTAACACTTTATGAGTATGTAAATGGTATTACATTTGGGTCAATAGCTGCCACATTAGCAACAGATACTGAAGCCCATACATACCAACACTTTATTGGCCTTGTATTATTTGGAGTGCTTACAGCAAGCATTTCTTATATTTCTTTAAAAAATAGAGGATTTAGAAAGTTAGTTCAGGGTGAACCTGTTTTAGTTATTGAAAATGGTAAAATCCTTGAAAATAATCTTAAAAGAACAAGATATAGTATAGATGAATTAAATGAGCTATTAAGGCAAAAGGATTGTTTTTCACCATTAGAGGTTGATTATGCATTATTAGAGGCAAATGGAGATTTAAGTGTAATAAAAAGAAATGATAAAAGGAATGTAACAGTAGGTGATTTAAGCCTAGTATCTAAGCCTGAAGATATACCAACAGAGCTTATAATTGGTGGACAAATAATATACGAAAATTTAAGGGAGAGAAACTTAAATGGTAAAGATTTAATAGAGAAGCTTAAAGCATTTGGAGTAAAAAAGGTTGATGAAGTGATGTATGCAACAATAGACCAAAATGGGAATATGTATGTTGATAAATATAAGGATAATATAAAAAATCAAATTGATATTAGTGAAAATAATAAAAATGTTTAAAAAATCATTACTAAAAAATGAAATTATTTAAAAATATTAATAGGGATAATAATAGGTAAAAGGCAAAAAATATAAATGTAATACCCAATAAACCATAAAATGCTTTTGACCATGGAAGGAGAGATTAGCTTGGGTACAAAGAAAAAATTAGATCAAGCTTTAGCAAGTGCTAAAGGGTTAGCAGCAGACTTAAAAACATTTTCAATGGATACAAATGATCAGCAAGCAAAACAGATGTTTAATCAGTTATCAACATCTGCTGAAAATATAGCTCAAACACTTCAAAATAGAGTTAATTATGTACAGCAGGAGGAACCAGAGTATAGACAGCAAAGCTAGTAACTAATTTACAGCTGACAATTTTTAATGAACAATTAGAAAAGCAATTTTAAAATGTAAAATGAAATACTTGTTAGAAGGTAGTGGTTAGTTGTTAGCAATGTAGGGAATGAATATATGGGTTTTAAGAACAGTTGTTATTAACCTTGTATTCGACAAAGTTTTTAAGTTATGCAAAACAGAACCGTCCCTATTTTTCAATTTTAATGCTGATGGATTTTTAATCCATCAGCATTTTTGATTTAATATAGTAACAAAACCTGCTAAAGATGATCCGATAATATTAAAAATCATATCCAGATTAGTATCGATTAATCCTTTTTGTTTATTAGTATTTAGAAGTGTATCTAAAATAAATTCTATTATTTCAAATATAGACCCAGAAGCAGTTCCTAAGGCCAATATTAAAATGAATATAAAAGACTTAGATTTAACAGTAAATTGGGTAGTATTTACGACTATAGAATAGAACAAAAGAGCAAAAGAAAAACTACCAAAGGTATGTAATGCATTATCAAACCAATGAGTTTTATCATATAAACCTAAATTATGACCTAATAAACTATGTATTATAAAAGTTAAAACTAATAATAATTTTATATAATCTTTTGTTTTTAAACTGTATTTTTTATCTAAAAAAGTAAAAGTTAAATATCCAAAGTAAGTAACTAAAACATCAAATAAATATGTATATTCTTTTTTAACAATAAAGCTAACAATATTTATAGCCTGAATTATAGTCAGTAGAATTATTAGATAGATAGAAAATTTGTCTCTTTTCATAGTAACTCCTTTTAGGGTTTATTATCTAGTTCAATATTTTTTACTATTAAGTCTATAAATATTCAAGATGGGGTTAGGACTGAATAATTAAATTATTAGCGATGATAGTTATAATAATTCAATAACTGGTTTAACTTTTGTGTTAGAAAGAAAAATAAAAATACAGTATAATAAATACAATGAATTTAATGGAAGGAGATGTATATAAATGAAAAAATTTATTTCAATATCAATGATTTTAATACTATTAATAACTGCAATGCCTATTTACTCATATGCTACTGATGGAAATGGACTAAATCTTTCAGAAACCCTAAAAAAACTAGTAACAAGAACTACTGAACATTTTAAAGAACTCGTAAAGAGATTTTCAGATATGGGAAATCACTGGGCTGATGCCACAGTAGGTAAGTTAGTAGAGTTAGGTATATTAGACGGTTATGGTGATGGAACATTTAGACCAGATAACACAATTACTAGAGCTGAATTTGCAAAGGTAGTAAGAACATCATTAAAGTTAGATTTGAAAGAAGGAAACAATTTTAATGATACTAAAAATCACTGGGCTAAAGATGAAATATATACATTGGTACAAGAAAATATTATTGTTCCAAGTGAATATGGACAAAACTATGAGCCAGATAAAAATATTACTAGAGTAGAAATGGCGAAAATGATAGTTAGAGCAGTAGGACTTGATGAAAAGGCTAAAGAATTAGTAGGACAAAAGACAAAATTCAATGATGATAATACTATCAAATCAGAAGATAAAGGGTACATAATTATTGCTAGTGAAAATGGAATTATAAATGGCTATCCAGATAATACATTTAAGCCAAATGGTGAAGCTACAAGAGCAGAGGCAAGTCAAATGATAGTAAATATGTTTGATGCTTTAGATAAGGGAATAGAAATTGATGAAGATAATGATGTTTATAAAGAGCTAAAGGAAGATAAAGAAATAACAGATACAGTTAATGAATATATGGAAGATGGTGAATTAGATAAATCGGAACAACTTGCTTTATGGAGAAAAGCAAAAGATTCAAGGGCACAACTACTAGCAAAATATTCACCTACTGATGATGATACAGCCTTTCCAGAGCCAAAGTTTAGAATTTATCATGATTATGACAAAGTAAGTAATACTGTATTTTTTTTATTTTTAGAAAACGCTAGAGAATATAATGAAAAATTCACTTTTAAAACAGAAGTTATAAACAAAGATTTAGATTGTTTGAATTACTTTGAAGGTGTTATAAATAGACAAGGGGATAGGAGGATTTTCAGAACAGATAGAAAGGTGCCTTGGAATGAAGTAAAAAAGTCTGGATTATTGTGGAGGTTAGATTCAAGATATTATGGAACATTCGAAGAGCGTGATAAAATAAAATTGAAAAATGGAATGGAGATAAAACTTAAAACTACAATAACAAATACCCACACTAATGAGAGTAAAGTGTATTACAACAAAGCAACAATAAAAACATTATAAGAACTTTTAAAGGGGAGGTAGCCTACTACCTCTCCTTTTTAAAGAAGGAAGGAATAGAAGGGACGGTTCTTGTGTGTCACTTTGAGTTACCTTTGTGTTATCACTTACAATTTTTAGTATATTATTATATGTTAGGAATATAATAAAACTGGAATAATTATGAGGTGTTTTAGTTTGAAAAAAAAGAAAACAATCTATTCAATACAAGAAATCATAATATTTTTTGTGATAATCTTAGGAATACCTATTTATGCTCATTTTACTAAGTCATTTAAAAACTATACGCCCCTCATTGCGACCATGGCAGCTTTTTTTAGTCGGTTTTTGTTCTTTTTACATCGTAGAATAACAAAAAAATAAAAGTTTTGTCTAATACATTAATAATATCTTATAGATTCACACAAAGAGACAGTCCCCTTCTGTCTTGTAGTAGATTTGGTTTCTGGACGTTGTTATCTTGTTGAAGAATTGGCTAAAAAAACGGACAATTTTATTGTGGCTACTGATTTTAGTCCCCGTGTATTAAGGCACAGTAGACTGGATTTAAAACAATTAGGTTTATACGATAAAATTAGCCTAATTTCCTTTGATGCTAGAATTACGCCTTTTAAAGATGGAGCAGTTAATATACTAACCTCAAATCTAGGGTTATCTAATATTGAAAAGCCTAAAAATTTATTAAAAGAATTAAGACGTATAGTAAGCGGAAGATTAATGTCAGTGATTCATTTTTATCCTGAGGTGGATAATGAAAATACTAATATTATTTACAAGTGAGGTGTTGAAACATTTGCATTTAAAAATATTGCAATAAATAGTTTTAGTGAAGCTAATTGGAAAGTAGAACTAGTAAATAAATGTATAGGTTTAGCAAAACCAACACCAATAGGAAAAATAATAAAGGAAGCTAAGATAGATGGCTTACCTGTAGAAGAAACAGAGCTTGAATGGGCTGTGTTAATTGCGGAGTAGATAAAAACTTAATTCTTTAACTATTTTTTTAATTCAATTATTCAAGCCTGACTCTTAACTATTAAAGAAAAACATGACACAACAGAACCGTCCCTTTGTGATTAACTATTAAAGAAAAACATGACACAACAGAACCGTCCCTTTGTGCACTTATGACACAACAGAACCGTCCCTTTGTGCACTGTACCCTTAACTATACCTTTAACTATACTCCTTTTTTTTATATAATAGATTTGAATATAAAAGAAAGGAGTATATAAATGGATTACTTACAGGGACTTAACGACAAGCAAAGAGAAGCAGTATTAACAACAGAAGGTCCTTTACTTGTACTTGCAGGAGCAGGTTCCGGAAAAACGAGGGTTTTAACACATAGAATTGCATATCTTGTTGATGAAAAAGGAGTACTTCCAGAGAATGTACTTGCCATAACCTTTACCAATAAAGCAGCAAATGAAATGAAGGAAAGAATAGGGAAATTAATAAAGAGTAAATTAGATGATATGTGGGTAGGAACTTTCCACTCAATATGTGTAAGGATTTTAAGAAGGCATATAGATAAACTAGGCTATGATAGAAGCTTTGTTATATTTGATACAGCTGACCAAAAGACATTAATAAAAGATATAATTAAAGAACTTGATTTAAACAAAGATTACTATGAACCTAAATCTATGTTAAACTTCATTAGTTCACAAAAAGATAAGCTTATTAATCCAGATACATATATAAAAGAAAATTATGGAGATTTTAGGGAAAGACAAAAAGGAGAAATATATAGTCTTTATCAGAAAAAGCTAAAGGAGAATAATGCATTAGACTTTGATGATTTAATAAATAAAACTATAGAACTGTTTAGGACAAACCCTGACATATTAGAATTTTATCAAAAGAGATTTAGATATATATTAGTAGACGAGTACCAAGATACTAATAGGGCACAATATGAACTAGTAAGATTACTATCTAAAATCCATATGAAT
Source organism: Thermohalobacter berrensis (assembly GCF_003609645.1). Classification (GTDB taxonomy): domain Bacteria; phylum Bacillota; class Clostridia; order Tissierellales; family Thermohalobacteraceae; genus Thermohalobacter; species Thermohalobacter berrensis. Next base: position 48,009 of record NZ_MCIB01000039.1, on the reverse strand, counting down.
ATATGTGTTGTTGGTGATGATGACCAGTCAATTTATAAGTTCAGGGGAGCAGATATAAGAAATATTCTAGATTTTGAAAAAGATTTTCCAGATACAAAGGTAGTAAAGCTAGAACAAAATTATCGTTCTACTAAAACAATTTTAGACGCTGCAAATCATGTAATTAAAAATAACTATGGTAGAAAAAATAAAAAGTTATGGACTGCAAACCATACTGGAAAGCCGATAAAAATATATAAAGGCTATAATGAGCATGATGAAGCTGCTTTTATTTCTAAACAGATAATAGATACTAAAGAAAGTGACGGATTAAGCTATTTAGATTTTGCAATTCTCTATAGAACAAATGCCCAATCACGTGTACTTGAGGAAGCACTTATAAAAGCAAATATACCTTATAAGATTGTTGGTGGAACAAAGTTCTATGATAGAAAAGAAATAAAGGATATAATAGCATATTTAAGGCTTATACAAAATCCCCTTGATAATGTAAGTTTAAAAAGAATAATTAATGTACCAAAAAGGGGAATAGGTAAAAAGACCATAGAAAAGATAGAAAACTATAGCCAACAAAAGGGAGAAAGTATGTATTCTTCCATATTAGATGTAGAAGAAATACCAGGATTATCTAAAAGGGCTATTAATAATATAAAGAAGTTTACTTCTTTAATAAATAAGTTTATAGCAATGAAAGAGGTATTAGGAGTAAAGCAATTAATTGAAAATGTTATTGAATCTTCAGGATATTTAGAATCACTTAAAAAGCAAAATACTGTTGAAACTGAAACTAGAATAGAGAATATACAAGAATTTATTTCTGTTGCAATGGATTTTGAAGAAACTAGTGAAGAAAATACTCTAGAAGAATTCCTTGCTAGTATTTCGTTACTTTCAGATGTAGATAATATGGAAGAAGATAGTGATTCAGTAACTCTAATGACTTTACACAGTGCTAAGGGGCTAGAGTTTCCAGTTGTGTTCTTAGCAGGAATGGAGGAAGGTATATTCCCGATTTCAAGAGCATTAGAGAATGATATAGAATTAGAAGAGGAAAGAAGATTGTGTTATGTGGGAATAACAAGGGCAGAAAATGACCTTTATATGACACATGCATCTGTTAGGACATTATATGGTCGTACAAGTAGTAATATTCCTTCAAGATTTTTAAAAGAGATACCAAATACTTTAATAGAAAATTGTAATGAAGAGGATACTAGTTGTAAAGAAACTGCTATATCTAAAGAAAGTAACAAGTATTTTAGAGGAAGTTCTAAAATAGCAGTAAAGCCTAAAGATAAGGATACTAATGTAACAGTGGGAATGAAGGTTAAACATAAAACATGGGGTGTAGGAACAATAGTACAAGTAAAAGGAAAAGGTGACAAAACAGAGATTACAGTAGCCTTCGATACAATAGGTATTAAAAAGCTTATGTTATCATATGCACCAATTGAGATAATATGATTTAGCAATTGAGAATCAAAATCAGTTAGTAGTTAGTAGCTTGTAGTTAGTAGAAAAATTTAATGAAACGTGAACCGGGTTCCCCTTTCGATTTTGGGAAAATATGGATGGTAAAATGGTAAAAGGGTGAGGAAAATGGATAAAAGAAGTAGAATAGAGGAGCTTATAAATATTCTAAATGACTTAAACTATCATTATTATGTATTAGACAATCCTAAAGTAAGTGATAAGGAATATGATAGTTTATATGATGAGCTTGTTCAATTAGAAAAAGAAACAGGAATTATCCTTCCACATTCACCAACACAAAGAGTAGGTGGAGAAATATTAGATAAATTTGAAAAGCATAGACATTTAGGGAAGTTATGGAGTCTTGATAAATGTAAAAGTATAGAAGAGTTAAAAAATTGGGATGCAAGGGTAAGAAGACTTATTAATCAATATAATAATGAGCATGATTATAAATTACCAGAACCAACATATGTTATGGAATACAAGTTTGATGGTTTAACAATCAATCTTACTTACAGAGATGGTAATCTAATTCAAGGTGCTACTAGAGGAAATGGAGAAATAGGAGAGGCCATATTGCCACAAATTAAAACTATAAGATCTATACCATTAAAAATAGATTATAATGGGACAATTGAGATACAGGGAGAAGGTTTAATGCCCCTATCTGAGTTAGAAAGATATAATAAAAGTGCTGATGAACCATTAAAAAATGCAAGGAATGCAGCAGCTGGTGCCTTAAGAAACTTAGACCCAAAGGTTACTGCAGAGAGAAATCTTATAGCATATTTCTATAATGTAGGATATATTGAGGGAATGTCCTTTAATACCCATATGGAAATGATAAATTTCCTTAAAGAAAATAGGCTTCCTGTTTATGACTATATAAGGGAATTTGATAATCTAGATGACCTTATTAAAGAAATAGAAAGACTAGATGAAGAAAGACATAATCTTGATGTACTTACAGATGGATTAGTAATTAAAATAAATGATATGAGGACAAGGGAAATTTTAGGCTATACACAGAAATTCCCACGTTGGGCAATAGCATATAAGTTTGAAGCACAGGAGGTAACCACAAAATTAATTAGAGTTGAGTGGAATGTAGGAAGAACAGGAAAGGTTACTCCTACTGCTGTACTTGAACCTGTAGAGATAGGTGGTGCAACTATAAGAAGGGCAACACTTAATAACTGGGATGATATACAGAGAAAAAAGGTTAAAGTAGGTTGTAGGGTTTGGCTAAGGAGGTCAAATGATGTTATACCTGAGATAATGGGTACAGTAGAAGATAGCTGTGATGATGCTGAAGAAATAGAAAAACCTAAACATTGTCCAGCCTGTGGCAGTGAGCTTGTTAAAGATGGAGTTCATATATTTTGTCCTAATTCACTATCATGTAAACCTCAGTTAGTTTCAAGACTTGTACATTTTGCTAGTAGAGATGCCATGAATATTGAAGGCTTTAGTGAAAAAACTGCAGAACAGCTATATGAAGAATTAGGACTTACAGATATTCCTGAGCTATATAATATAAAGTTTGAAGACTTAATTAAATTAGAAAGGTTTGGAAAGAAAAAGGCTGAAAATTTATTAAATGCTATAGAAAAGAGTAAAGAGTGTACATTATCCTCATTTATATATGCCCTAGGAATACCTAATGTAGGAAAGAAAACGGCAACAGATTTAGCTGATAAATTTAAATCGTTAGATAGTCTTATGAAAGCAAAATATGAAGAACTTATTACAATGAGAGACATAGGGGATACAGTTGCTAATAGTATAATTGAATTTTTCCATGATGAGAGAATTGTAAAAAGTGTAAATGAGCTTTTAAAGGCAGGAGTAAATCCTATATATGAACAACAGGAGATTGAAGAAGAAACCATATTTACAGATAAGACAGTAGTAATAACAGGAACGATAGAAGGTATAAGCAGAAAAGAAGCTAAAGAAATAGTAAAGAAAATGGGTGGAAAGGTAACAAGTAGTGTTAGTAAGAAAACTGACTATGTAGTAGTAGGAGAAAAACCAGGTTCTAAATATGATAAAGCAAAGGAACTTGGAATTGAAATTATTGATGGAGAAAAGTTCCTTAATATAATTAACAATTAGCAATTTACAATTGACAATTAATTGAAAATTAAAAGTATAAAGATAAAGAAAGGAGGCTATCTCCTTTCTTTTATCTTTATTTAATAAAAAGACGGTTTACTTTTACATTTATATAATATGTGGTTTTGGACAAAGGGTTACTGATTTAGTTTACAGAGAGATTGTATTGTTGTATCATATTCTGTAAGGGATAAATTGAATGTTTATCCAATTAATTTTAGGTAACAATAATAAAAGCAGTAGATGGATATATTTAAGCAAGTTTTTTTATTTGCAAAAATGATCTAGGTATACTTTAGCATACTAAAGAAACTAAAAAGGAGGATTAAAGAATGGATATTTCTAAGGAAGATGTAAAACATGTTGCAAAACTAGCTAGATTGGAGTTTAGTCAAGAGGAAATAGAAGATTTTACTCAAAAATTTGCTTCAGTTATAGAGTATGTGGAAAAGCTTAAAGAGGTTGATGTTGAAGGGATAGAGCCTACATATCATGTACATCCAATAAAAAATGTAATGAGAGAGGACAAAGTAGGAAAATCAATGGATAGGGATAAAGTTTTATCTAATGCACCAGATAAAGAAACGGGCTTTTTTAAGATACCAAATGTATTAGACTAAGATAACATAAAAATAATTTTTACATTTTTAGAAGGGGTGAAAAAGATGGATTTAAATAACTTTACTATACATGAACTAAGGGACAAATTAAGAAAAAAAGAAATTTCTTCAGAGGAATTAGTAAATAGGTACTTTAAAAGAATAGAAAAAGTTGAAGGAAAGGTTGAAAGTTACATAACTTTAACTAAGGAGGAGGCATTAAAAAAGGCTAAAGAGGTTGATGAAAAACTAGCAAAAGGCGAAGAGCTTGGAGACTTAGCAGGGATACCTGTTGCTGTAAAGGATAATATAGTTACTGAAGGCGTAAAGACAACTTGTGGTTCTAAAATGTTAGAAAATTTTGTTCCACCATATGATGCAACGGTTACAAAAAAATTAAAGGATGAAGATGCTATAATATTAGGAAAAACAAATCTAGATGAATTTGCAATGGGTTCTTCAACTGAGAATTCAGCCTTTAAAACTACTAAAAACCCATGGGATTTAAGTAGAGTTCCGGGGGGTTCAAGTGGTGGTTCTGCTGCTGCAGTAGTTTCAGATGAAGCAGTATATGCCCTTGGCTCATCAACAGGAGGTTCTATAAGACAACCTGCAGCTTTTTGTGGAATAGTTGGACTAAAGCCAACATATGGGTTAGTATCTAGATATGGATTAGTTGCATTTGCATCATCATTAGACCAAATTGGTCCAATGACAAAGGATGTAGAAGACTGTGCTATAGTGTTAAATAATATAGCAGGATATGATAAAATGGATTCTACTTCAGTAAATAGAGAGAAAGTAGATTATACTAAGGCTTTAAAAGAAGGAGTAAAAGGATTAAAGATAGCACTTCCAAAGGAGTATTTTGATGATAGGATAGATTCAAGAGTAAAAGATAAGATTTACGATGCTGTTAAAGTTTTAGAGGGATTAGGTGCAGAAGTTAGTGAAGTTTCACTTCCTCATTCAGAATATGCCCTTAGTACATATTATATAATTGCCCCAGCAGAGGCAAGCTCTAACTTAGCTAGATTTGATGGTGTAAGATACGGGTATAGAACAGAAAATTATAATTCTATTGATGAATTATTTATTAAGACTAGAAGTGAAGGATTTGGTGAAGAAGTTAAAAGGAGAATTATGGTAGGAACATACTGCTTAAGTTCAGGATACTATGATGCATATTATAAGAGGGCTCAAAAGGTTAGAACGTTAATTAAGAAAGACTTTGAAGATGTATTTAAAAAATATGATGTAATAATTTCTCCAACAACACCAACATTACCTTTCAAGATTGGAGAAAAGAAAGAAGATCCAATATCAATGTATCTATCTGATATATTAACAGTATCTATAAACCTTGCTGGAGTACCTGCACTTTCAATGCCATGTGGATATATTGATGGGTTACCAGTAGGTATGCAAATTATCGGTAAGGCTTTTGACGAAAGTACTATATTAAAAACAGCATATGCATATGAGCAAAATAGCAATTATGAAAAGAAAACGCCAGAAATAAAGTAGTTGATAATATATGGATTTAATATTTAAAAGTAATTGAAAATTGCTAATGAAAAAAGGAGGTAAAAGTAAATATGTCCTATAATACAATAATTGGACTTGAGATACATGCTGAGCTTATGACAAAATCGAAGATATTCTGTGATTGTTCAACAGAATTTGGTGGAGAAGTAAATACACATTGCTGTCCTATATGCTTAGGCCTTCCTGGGACACTTCCTGTTTTAAATAAAAAGGTTGTTGAGTATGGAATGAAGGCAGGTTTGGCTTTAAATTGTAATATATCTGAGAAAACAAAAATGGATAGAAAAAATTATTTCTATCCAGACTTAGTAAAGGGATATCAGATATCTCAATATGATATGCCTTTATGTAAAGAAGGTTATGTTGAAATAGAGACAGAAAAGGGAAAGAAAAAAATAAGAATAAGAAGAGTACATATTGAGGAGGATACTGGTAAATCGATCCACTCAATAGATGGAGGCTCACTACTTGACTATAACAGAAGTGGAGTTCCGTTAATAGAGATAGTTACAGAACCTGATATGAACTCTCCAGAAGAGGCTAAAATGTTTTTAGACAAACTAAAATCAATATTACAATATATTGAAGTATCTGACTGTAAAATGGAAGAAGGTTCATTAAGGGTTGATATAAATATAAATGTTGTAGATGAAGAAAAGGGTTCAAAAACTACAATAACTGAATTAAAGAATTTAAACTCCTTTAAAGCTGCTGTAAAGGCTATGGAATATGAAGAAAAAAGACATAAAAAACTATTAGAAGAGGGTAAAGATACTAGAAGAGAGACAAGAAGATGGGATGAGTCTAAAAATGAAACAATAGTAATGAGGGTAAAGGAAAATGTTGAGGATTATAGATATTTTCCAGAGCCTGATATTGTGGAATTAGAAATAGATAGAGAATGGGTTGAAAATATTAGAGAAAACTTACCAGAATTACCTCATGTAAAAAAAGAGAGGTTTATAAAAGAGTATGGATTACCTGAATATGATGCAGAAGTCATTACATCTTCTAGGGCTTTAGCAAACTTTTATGAAGAGACTAATAATTATGCTAAAGATCCAAAACAAATAAGTAACTGGATAATGGGAGATGTGTTAAGAAGACTTAATGAAGAAGAAATGGAAATAGAGGATATTAAATTTACTCCTAAAGATTTAGCAGACTTACTAAAGCTAATAAATGAAGGAAAAATTAATAATAAAATAGGTAAAAAAGTATTAAGGACAATGTTTGAAGAAGGAAAGGATCCAAATACTATAGTTAAGGAAAAAGGATTAATACAGATAACAGACGAAAATAAATTAAGAGAAATAGTAGAAAATGTAATAGCTGAAAATGAACAGTCTGTAATTGATTATAGAAATGGAAAGGATAGGGCTTTAGGATACTTAGTTGGACAGGTAATGAAGGCCACAAGGGGTAAAGCAAATCCACAAATGGTAAATAAATTAATATTAGAGATGATTAAAGAATAGGTGGGTATATCTCACCTATTCTTTTGCAATTTTTATTTAACCTTTTTGCAATTTAAATACAATTTTTAACATAGTAACTATAATTTTTTCAAAACTTTAATAATTACTTGGAATAAATTTTTAAATTATAAACATAAAAATAGATTAATAAATATAAACAAAAAACTATAATCAAGTAAAAAAGAAGTAAATTAAATCTAAATATAATGAATTATAAAATAGCTTAAAATTACAAAAAAGGTCCATATAACTAAAAAAATTGATTATGTAAATCATGTGTAAAAAAATATTAAAAAAAGTTAATAAAGCCCTTATTTTAGCTATTTACATCAACCTATTGATTGTTAGACAATCTAAATAATCTAAAATCTTGAAAAAAGTAATAAAGTCCTATATATTATAATAGAAGTATTTTAAACATTTATTTTTTTAGTATATTTATCCACACCTTGTCATATGAAATAACATAATTTTCTGTAAATTGATTTTAATTGATTAACTTTTGCAATAGGATTGGGAAAGAAATTATCGGGAGGTGGAAAACTGGTAAAAAATTAATTATCTACTTTAATTTGACCGAAAATTCTAAAATATTACAATCGGAGGTGTGAAAGAATGGGAAAATATATAACTAAAAGGCTTATTTATATGGTTATAAGTATATGGCTTATTGCCACAGTTACATTCTTTTTAATGCATGCTATACCTGGAGACCCTTTTACAGATTCTAAAAAACTTCCCCCAGAAATTATGGAAAACTTAAAGCGTAAATATAATTTGGACAAACCACTTATTGTTCAATACTTCCTATATCTTAAAAATTTAGCTAAGGGAGATTTAGGAATATCATTAAGGTATAAAAACAGGACAGTAAACGGAATATTATTTTCAGCTTTTCCTAATTCGGCAAAATTAGGATTGGCAGCAGTAGGAGTTGGTGTTACTCTGGGATTAACTCTGGGAATAATAGCCGCCTTAAACAATAAAGGCTTCTTTGACTATTTTGCAATATTAGTAGCAGTTATAGGTGTATCTGTACCTAGTTTCGTTCTTGCCGGAATGTTCCAGTATTGGTTTGGTGTTCAACTTGAAATTTTACCTGTTGCAGGTTGGGGAAAACTTAAATTTATGATATTACCCGTCTTTGCTCTTGGTTTTAGACTTATAGCATTCCAGGCTAGATTAATGAGAACAAACATGATTGAAATTATGGGTCAAGACTACATTAAAACTGCAAAGGCTAAAGGATTATCTAAGCCTGCTATAGTAGTAAAACACGTTATCAGAAATGCAATCCTACCTGTAATAACAGTTCTTGGTCCTTTAACAGCAGCAATTATGACTGGTTCATTCGTAATAGAAAGTATATTTGGTATTCCAGGAATGGGTAAATATTTCGTTGATGCGATTAATCAACGTGACTATACATTAATACTTGGTACAACATTATTCTATGCAACATTACTAATTATGATGGTATTTGTAGTTGATATACTTTACGGAATAGTAGATCCAAGAATAAGAATAGATGAGTAAGGAGGGAAGATTAGATGGCAGAATTAAGCAGAGAAAAGTTTGAGATTGTAGGGAAAAGTATAAAAGAATCACAAGCTGTTGTTAGGCCTAGTATGACATATTGGCAAGATGCTTGGAGAAGGCTGAAAGCAAACAAATTAGCAATTGCTTCTCTTATAATATTAGGTATTATGATTTTTATGTCTTTGGCTGGTCCTTATATGAGACCATATAAATTTGATGAAGGTGATCTGTTACTTATGAACCAAACACCTAGCAGTGAGTACTGGTTTGGTACAGATGAATTAGGAAGAAGTTTATTTGTTAGATGTTGGGTAGGAGCAAGAATTTCCATATTTATCGGAGTAGTTGTTGCATTATTAAACTTTACAATAGGAGTTATTTATGGAGGTATTGCAGGTTATCTTGGTGGAAATGTAGACAATATAATGATGCGTATTGTTGATATATTATTCTCAATTCCATTCTTACTATGGGTAATTATGCTTATGGTTGTTATGGAAAGAGGATTAGGAACTATAATTATAGCTATGGCAATAGCCGGCTGGGGAGGTACAGCACGTCTAGTACGTGGTCAGGTACTCCAATTAAAAGAAATGGAATTTGTTATGGCAGCTAAAACTTTAGGTGCTGACGCAAAAAGAATTATATTAAGACACCTTATTCCAAATACAATGGGAGTAATTATTGTTAACTTAACTTTTGCTATCCCGACTGCTATATTTACTGAGGCTTTCCTAAGCTTTATAGGTCTAGGAATTCCAGTGCCTTATGCAAGTCTTGGATCATTATCTAGGGATGGTATACGTATGCTTCTAGTACATCCATACCAGTTATTCTTCCCATCACTGATAATAAGTATTCTGATGCTAGCATTCAACTTATTTGGTGATGGTTTAAGAGATGCTCTAGATCCAAGACTAAGACAGTAAGGAGGGTAATAATAATGGTTGATAAAAATAGAGTTCTATTAGAAGTTAATAATTTAAAGGTGTCTTTTGACACTTACGCAGGTGAAGTACAAGCAGTTAGAGGAGTTACTTTCCATGTAAATAAAGGAGAAACATTAGCTATAGTTGGAGAATCTGGATGTGGTAAGTCAGTAACATCTCAGTCAATTATGAAGCTAATACCAATGCCACCGGGAAGAATTAAAGAAGGTTCTATAAAATTTGATGGAAGAGAATTAACTAAGCTTACAGATAAACAGATGGAATCAGTACGTGGTAGTGAAATAGGTATGATTTTTCAGGACCCAATGACATCATTAAACCCAACTATGAAAGTTGGTAAGCAGATAATGGAAGGCCTTATTAAACACCAAAAATTGAACAAAAAAGAGGCTAAAGAAAAGGCTATAGAAATGCTTAAGCTTGTTGGAATACCAACTCCAGAAAAGAGGGTAGACCAATATCCTCATGAATTTAGTGGTGGTATGAGACAAAGGGCTATGATAGCTATAGCTTTGGCATGTAATCCAAAGCTATTAATAGCCGATGAGCCAACTACTGCACTTGATGTTACTATTCAGGCTCAGATTCTTGATTTAATGAGAGATCTACAAGAGAAACTTGATACTGCAATTATACTAATTACCCATGACCTTGGAGTTGTTGCAGATATTGCTAATAGAGTAGCAGTAATGTATGCTGGAGTTATTGTAGAAACTGGAACCCTTGATGAAATATTCTATAATCCACAACATCCATATACATGGGGATTATTACAATCAGTTCCAAGACTAGATACTAAAAATAAAGAAAGATTAGTACCAATTGAAGGTACACCACCAGATTTATTTTCACCACCAAAAGGATGTCCATTTGCCGCTAGATGTGAACATGCTATGAGAATATGTAAAGAAGAATTCCCAGAAAAAACACAAGTTAGCGATAACCATTATGTACACTGTTGGTTACAGCATGAAATGGCTCCAAAAGTAGAGAACCCAGTAGCAGAGAGGAGGGAAGGCTAGTGGCAACAAAAGATTTATCAAATGCAAAAGATCTTATTCAAGTTAAAAACCTAAAGAAGTATTTTAATGTTGGGAGAGGTTCTGTCTTAAAGGCAGTTGATGATATATCATTTTCAATTAAAGAGGGAGAGACTTTAGGATTAGTTGGTGAGTCTGGTTGTGGTAAGTCTACTACAGGTAGAACAATAATAAGGCTATATGAGGCAACAGGCGGCGAAGTTATATTTGATGGTATGAATGTTCATAAGTTGAATAAAAAGGAAATGAAGAAATATACAAGGGAAGCACAAATGATTTTCCAAGACCCATATGCCTCCCTTAATCCTCGTATGACTGTTGCTGATATAATTGGAGAAGGAATTGACATTCATGGTCTTTATAAAGGAAAAGAGAGACAAAAAAGAATTTATGAACTACTTGAAATAGTAGGGTTAAATAGAGAACATGCTAATAGATTCCCACACGAGTTTAGTGGTGGTCAGAGACAGCGTATAGGTATAGCAAGGGCATTAGCCATAGAGCCTAAATTTATCGTGTGTGATGAGCCGATTTCTGCCCTTGATGTGTCTATTCAGGCTCAGGTAGTTAACCTTCTTATAGACCTACAAAAAGAGTTTGGATTAACTTATTTATTCATTGCCCATGACTTAAGTATGGTTAAGCATATATCAGATAGAATTGCTGTTATGTACCTTGGATCAATTATGGAATTAACAGAAAGTCATGAACTATATGAAAATCCACTTCATCCTTACACTAAGGCATTATTATCAGCTATACCAATTCCAGATCCTGAGGTAGAAAGAAACAGAAAGAGAATTATACTAGAAGGGGATGTACCAAGTCCTATAGACCCACCTCCAGGCTGTAAGTTCCAGTCTAGGTGTAATATGTGTGATGATATATGTAGAAAGGAAACACCTAAATTAAAAGAAGTTAAGCCTGGACATTTTGTAGCATGTCATAAAGTAAAATAATTAATATAAAATATTAAGTTTTTGAAACAATTATGTTAAAAAGCTAATGGATTATAATCCGTTAGCTTTTTTTGTTTAGTTAATAATTTAATCCTTGTTTTTATTTATTCTTGAAAATAGTAATAAATTAAAAAAATATAGCGTATCTTAGTAATAAATAAATATAGTAAGGTATATAAAAAGGTAACAAAAACTAAAAGCCATTTTTTAACTTGACATCCTATTAATAATAATTTATACTTTTATTAAATCCTCGTAACAAATAAATTACACACAATTAATAAAGACTTAGAAAAATTAATACGTTTTAAAAGTTATTAATAACTTTTATATTATCTTGTAATATTTTAGATTGTTCTAAATCTAAAATAAAATTTTTTTGACTTTTTACTTTCTATTGTAAAGGGGGTGCAAAATAAGAATTTAGAATATTTACATTATTAGCAATATTCTAAAAAATCAACGAAGGGGGATTATTAGATGAGAAAAGGTAAATGGCTAGTATTACTACTAGTTTTTGTAATGGTAGCTTCATTAGCATTAACAGGTTGTGGTGGAGGTCAAGGAGAAGATACTCAGCCACAAGATCAGCAAGAGCAAGGTGCTGGTGAAGATACAGATAAACAAGAACAGGGTACAGATGAAGCTAAAGAAGAGCCAAAAGGTGAAAAGTTAGCAGAAGAGCAAGTACTTAGAGTTAACTTAGGTGAAGAACCACCATGCTTAGATCCACAAATTAGTACTGATGCAGTTTCAAGTGAGGTACTACTAGATACATTAGAAGGAATCATAAGAATGGATAATAGTGGTCAAATTAAAAAAGGTTCAGGAATGGCTGAAGATTGGGAAATCAATGAAGAAGGTACAGTATATACATTCCATCTAAGAGATGCTGAGTGGGAAGATGGACAGCCAGTTACAGCCCATGACTTTGAATTTGCATGGAAGAGAGCATTAGCTCCAGAAACTGCTTCAAGTTATGCATTTATAGCATATGACATTAAGAATGCAGAAGAGTATAACACAGGAAAAATAAAAGATCCTGATAAGGTAGGAGTTAAGGCATTAGATGATAAGACATTACAAGTTACATTAAAGGCTCCAAACCCAGCATTTATAAGCAAATTGCAACATAGTACATTCTTACCAGTAAGAGAAGACCTAATAGAAAAATGGGGCGACAAATACGGTTCTGAAGCAGAATATTTTGTAGCATGTGGACCATTTAAGATAACTGAATGGATACATGAACAAAAGCTAGTAATGGAAAAGAATGAAAACTATTGGGATGCAGACGCAGTTAAGCTTGAAAGAATAGAAGCTTTAATGATAGATGATTCTAACACAATGATTAACCTATATGAAACTGGACAATTAGACTATACAGTAGTTCCATCACAATTTATTGACAAGTATAAAGATGAGATTATGCAAGTACCTAGAGCAGCAGTTTACTACTTTAACTTTAATGCTCAAAACGATATTTTCAAGAGTGCTAAGGTAAGAAAGGCATTTGCATTAGCTATAGATAGAGCTAAGATATTAGAGCTTAGAACTAAAGGTATGACACCACCAGCATTTGGATTTGTACCTCCAGGAATACCAGGAGTAGATGGAAAGACATTCAGAGAAATGAATGGAGATTTATTCCAAGACTTAGGTGCTGGAGAAGACATGAAAGAAAAGGTTAATCAATTACTAGATGAAGGATTAGCTGAAGTTGGCAAAACTAGAGAAGACTTAAAAGGACTTAAGTTCTTAACATATAATGGAGATAACAACCTTCAAGTTGCACAAATCTGGCAACAATATTGGAGAGAAAACCTTGGAGTAAATGTTGAAATTGAACAGTCAACATTCAAGATTAAGCTAGACAAAGAAGATAAAGGTAATTACCAATTCTCATTCTCAGGATGGATTGGAGACTACAATGATCCAATGACTTACATGGATATGTGGATTACAAATGGAGAATTTAATGACCCAGGTTGGTCAAATGAAGAATATGATAAGCTAATAGAAAAGGCTCAAACAACAATGGATCCAAAAGAGCGTATGCAAGCAATGTTAGATGCTGAGAAGATATTAATGGAAGAAATGCCTATTTCACCTTACATGTTTGCAGTTGATCGTATAGTACAAAGACCATACGTAAAAGGCATGATAAGACTTCCATTACAAGTTGAAAATGGTAAGAAATATGCGTACATCTTAGAACATTAAAATTAAAACCCCAGTCAATTTGACTGGGGTTTTTTTATGTATTAAATTCTTTTAATAAAAATCCTAAAAAAATGTAACAAAATTAAAATGGCTATAAAGCTGTAAAAATACAGGTTTGACGCCGATGGAAAAATATTCAACTTACCTATTGTTACCAATTAAAAATAAATTCTTGACAAGATTTTAATAAAAAAATATAATCGATATTAGTTTTTAGAAAATTTCAAAATTTGCAGAAGGGGGAAATTAAATGAGACGTAATAAGTGGATTATTTTGACTCTTGTATTTGTTATGGTAGCATCCATAGCACTAACTGGATGTGGTGGTCAAGATACTCAAGAACCACAACCAGGTGAAAATACTGGAGAAAACCAAGAACAAAATCAAGAACAAAACAATGATGCAACTGAAAAGTTAGCAGAAGAGCAAGTACTTAGAGTTAACTTAGCTGAAGAACCACCATGTTTAGACCCACAATTAAGCCAAGATGCAGTTTCAAGTGAGGTACTACTAGATACATTAGAAGGAATTATAAGAATGGACAATGATGGCCAAATTAAAAAAGGTTCAGGAATGGCTAAAGATTGGGAAATCAGCGAAGATGGTACAGTATATACATTCCATTTAAGAGATGCTAAATGGGAAGATGGACAGCCAGTTACAGCCCATGACTTTGAATTTGCATGGAAGAGAGCATTAGCTCCAGAAACTGCTTCACCATATGCGTTTATAGCATATGACATTAAGAATGCAGAAGCGTATAACATAGGAGAAATAGAAGATCCTGATAAGGTAGGAGTTAAGGCATTAGATGATAAGACATTACAAGTTACATTAAAGGCTCCAAACCCAGCATTTATAAGCAAATTACAACATAGTACATTCTTACCAGTAAGAAAAGATTTAGTAGAAAAATGGGGCGATAAATATGGTTCTGAAGCAGAATACTTTGTAGCAAGTGGACCATTCAAGATAACTGAATGGATACATGAACAAAAGCTAGTAATGGAAAAGAATGAAAACTATTGGGATGCAGACTCAGTTAAGCTTGAAAGAATAGAAGCTTCAATGATAAAGGATTCAAACACAAGAATTAACTTATACGAAACAGGACAATTAGATTACATTGAAGTACCAACACAATTTATTGACAAGTATAAAGATGAAATAGTTCAAGTACCAAAGGCAGCAACTTTCTACTTCAAGTTTAATGTTAAAAATGAGTTCTTCAAAAATGCTAAAATAAGAAAAGCATTTGCAATGGCTGTAGATAGAAAGAAAATACTTGATTTAAGAACTAAAGGAACAACACCACCAGCATTTGGATTTGTACCTCCAGGAATACCAGGAGTAGATGGAAAGACATTCAGAGAAATGAATGGAGATCTATTCCAAGACTTAGGTGCTGGAGAAGACATGAAGGAAAAGGCTAATCAATTACTAGATGAAGGATTAGCTGAAATAGGAAAAACTAGAGAAGACTTAAATGGAGTTAAGTTCCTAACATTTAATGGAGATAATAACCTTCAAAATGCACAAATCTGGCAGCAACATTGGAAAGAGGTACTTGGTGTAGATGTTGAAATTGAACAGTCAACATTTAAGATTAAGATAGATAGAGAAAATAAAGGTGATTATGCTTTCGCATTCTCAGGATGGATTGGAGACTACAACGATGCAATGACATTTATGGATATGTGGATTACAGATGGTTCTGTAAATGATGCCTTCTGGTCAAATGAAGAATATGATAAGTTAATAGAAAAGGCTCAAACAACAATGGATCCAAAAGAGCGTATGCAAGCAATGTTAGATGCTGAGAAGATATTATTAGAAGAAATGCCTATAGCACCATATATGTATGATGTTTCACTTATACTACAAAGACCATACGTAAAAGGCATGATAAGACTTCCATTACAAGTTGAAAATGGTAAGAAATATGCATACATCTTAGAACATTAAGATTAAAACCCCAGTCAAATTGACTGGGGTTTTAATTATTTTTTGTTTTTTAATTTGTTTCCATTAGCTTTGTTCTTATATTTATAATAGGGACAATTATTATGGGTTAAGCCCGATGAATTTGCAGCATAAGTTAATGTACATAAACCATCAATCTGATAGAGGCAATCCTCGGAGCAATTAATATTTATTATTGTGTTCACCTCCTGAATTAAGTACGATAAAAAATATGCTACAAAAAACAATTCTTTATAAATATTTTGTCCATTTTTAAATTGTATTATTTTAAATATTTTTTTAGAATAAATTCCCTTCAAAACAGTTAATAATAAAGATGACTTCTTAAATGGAGATGGTAATTATGTTATTTTCAGACTACACACAAACAGGATACATATATCATATAGTGCCAATTACAGACCTTAATAAGACCCTTAATAGAGGGATTAAATATGATGATAAAAACACCTATGTAACTAAGTATTTACAGTTCCATAGGTTTATAGATAAATATAAGCCTATTTATATACCAGATTGGGTTATTAGAGAAAAGGCTATATTTGGTAGCATGAACTTCTCAAGCAACCATTACTTTCACTCCCACAGTGCTTTACTTGCTGTGAAAATTAACCCTAAAAAGTGTTGGATTGCAAATGAAAACTTAGCAAATTGCTTATATGAACCATATATACTAAAGAACATTGAAGAGTTTAAAGAAGCAGAGGAATATATTAAAAAAAATGGTGAAAAAATTATTCAAAGATATTGGGAAACATCCCTAAGCTTTACAGATAATTTAGAAAAAAGAAAGGACAAAAACAAAGGATATGATGCAGAGGTTTTAATTTTTCACGATATATTACCTAAAGATATCAAGTTATTGTCAATAGTTTCAGACCATAAAATAATGTCAGTTGAAGAATGGAAAAGGTTTTTCACTACGAAAAAACTATAGTTTTTGATAGAATATTAAATGTGTAATTGTTTTTGATAATTATTTTTCTATGTTGGGAGTTGGTAGGATGGAAATAGGAAAATTACCAAATGATTTACTAGAAAAACTAGTTTTCTCAAATATAAAAAATAAAAGGGAAGAAGTATTGGAAAGGGCAGGTATAGGTAGAGACTGTGCAGTATTAGACTTTGGAAAGGATGTCTGCGTAACTTCAACTGACCCTATAACTGGTGCAAGTAAAAATATAGGTAGTATAGCAGTACATATATCATGTAATGATGTTGCCTCAAATGGTGCAGAGCCTATAGGACTTCTTATGACAATACTAGCACCTAAAGATACAACTGAAAAAGATATTGAAATTATAATGGATGAAGCAGGAGAAACAGCCTCTAAGCTGAATGTTGAAATTATAGGAGGTCATACTGAAATAACAGATGCAGTAAATAAGATTGTTGTAACAACTACGGTTATAGGTAAGAAGGCTAAAGAAAAAGTTATTCCATTAGATAATATAAAGCCAAAGGATAAAGTACTAATTACCAAAGTAGCAGCCCTAGAAGGAACAGGTATAATTGCAAATGAATTGGAATATAAACTTCAAGGAAAAATTTCTAAAAAATTAATAGAAAATGGGAAAAAACTTTTAAATAGTATTAGTGTTGTTAAAGAAGGAATAATTTGTGGAAATATTGGAGTACCATATATGCATGATATTACAGAGGGAGGAGTATTAGGAGCAGTATGGGAGGCGGCAAAGGCAATAGGTAAGGGAATAAGGATAAAAAAGAATAGTATTCCTATTTTAGATTCAACAAAAGAAATATGTAAGTTCTTTAATATAGACCCATTAAAACTTATATCAAGCGGAAGTATGCTTATAATAGCTCCTGATGAAAAGGTTAATATTATAGAAGAAAGACTAAATAAAGAAGGAATTAATATTTCAGTTATTGGAGAAGTAATAGAAGAGGGTATCATAATGGAAAATGATGGACAAATAGTTGAAATAGGACAACCAGAAAGTGATGAGTTATATAAAGTTGTTTAAAAATTTTTTGTTCACAGATGAATAAATTGGCATTAATAGCTAAAGGTGGCCATTTTGGCCACTTTTTACATTAAAGAAATATTACTAAAATTAAATTATCATTACAAATTCTAATATTAATTGACATTAGCTTTTTAATAATGGTATAAATAAAAATGTGAATATCAAATTATGTCATATTTTTTCACCAATTGTCAGAGATGGTTTATAAGGGGGCTTAATAAATGAAGAGATTAGTTGCATTAAGTATTATTTTAGTAATGATACTAGGAGTAGTACATATTTCATATGCTGAATATGAACCTGAGTTGGTAGATGTAAGGGTTGATGGAGATACAGTAAAATTAAAGAAAATAAATGTATTAATTAATGGAGAACCTATAGACTCGGATGTACCCCCTGTTTTATATGATAATAGAACTTTAGTTCCAATAAGATTTGTTGCTAATCACTTGATGGCAGATATTAGTTGGAATCAAGAAAATAGAGAGGCAACAATAAAAACTTCAGATAAAGAAATAATATTAAAAATAGATAGTTCTACTGTAAAAATAAACGGGGAAGAAAAGGAACTTCCATATGGAGTACCAGCTAAACTTATAAGTGATAGAACTATGGTACCTTTAAGGTTTGTATCAGAGGCACTAGGTTTTAAGGTAGGATGGATTCCAGAAACTTGGACAGGAACTATTGATTATAATGAACAAGAGATTACCAACATTTTAGTTGATTTAAAGGGGTCCATGCCTAAAATTATTGTAGAAACTACAGGTATGGTAAATTATAATTCTATTTATCTTGAGGATCCATATAGACTTGTTGTTGATATACCTAAGACTAAACTTAATATAGAAAACGAAAATATAATTGAGTCTAATGGCGTTGTTGAGATAGATATAGATGAATACCCTATTAAAGAAGTTAGGACTTCACAATTTTCAACAGACCCAAATACAACAAGAGTCGTAGTAGAACTAGACAAGCTAGTAGAACATAAAATAAAGTATATTAACGATAAAAAACTTGAAATATCATTTTTAAATAAAGTTGAAGATATAGAACTTGAGAAGGTAGATAGAAAAGATGCTATTGTAATTAATACATCTAAGGTTCCAGATTATAATGTATTAAGACTTTCCAATCCTGATAGAATAGTGTTAGATTTAATGGATTCAATACTGGCCACAGAAAAAAATAAATATGATGTAGAAACTGAATATTTAAAAGGAATAAGAACATCACAGTTTATGCCTGATGGTTTATACAGTAATAAGGAAAAAATAGTACGAATAGTGTTAGATATAAAAGAAAAAGAAGAAAAACCAAATTTAATTGCAGAGTTTGATAAAGATAAAATAATCCTTTTTGTTGATGATAAAGTTTTAGATGAAATGGATTATGATGTTGAAGACTTAGAAGCTAATCTAGAGATTGATGCTACACGCAGGACAAGCTATGATGTAGAATATAATGAAGATAAAAGAATAATAACAGTAAAACTACCTGATAGAAGAACGAGGATTGAAGATGGATTATTAGTAATAAATGATGACTTCATAAATAATATTAAAGTAGAGGAAATTGATGATGATAAAGTTATAAAAATAAAGCTTCAAAAAAATGTAAAATATGAGATTGAGTCTAGAGATAGAGATGATGAAGTAGAATTTAGTTTTGTTAAAGAGAAGATTGAAGAAAAAGAAGAAGATAGTAAGTATAGTGATAAAGTAATAGTTATTGACCCTGGACATGGTGGAAAAGAC
The DNA here is from genome assembly GCF_003609645.1 of Thermohalobacter berrensis. GTDB lineage: Bacteria > Bacillota > Clostridia > Tissierellales > Thermohalobacteraceae > Thermohalobacter > Thermohalobacter berrensis. Next base: position 28,344 of record NZ_MCIB01000039.1, on the reverse strand, counting down.
CCAGGTACCCATGGTTATGTAACAAAGGTTAAAGAGAAATATCTAAATTTAAAAGTTGCACTAAAATTAAACGAAAAATTAAAAGAATTAGGATTTAAAACAGTACTTACAAGAGAAAGTGATAAGTTTGTAGATCTTTATGAAAGGGCAGATATTGCAAATGCCGCAGATGGAGATTTGTTTGTGAGTATTCACTTTAATGCACATCCTAAAAGGGATGTTTCTGGAATTCAAACATTCTATTGTCCAGCATATGAAAGTGAATTAAAGACAGAAGATAACTTCCCATTTGCAGAGGCTATACACCTTGCACTACTAGAAGAACTAAAAAGAGAGGATAGGGATATAATAAGGAAACCAGAGTTTGTAGTAGTAAGGGAAACTAAAATGCCAGCTGTATTAGTTGAGTTAGGCTTTTTAACCAATGAAGAAGAGGAAATGCTAGCTGTAACAGACAGTTATCAAGATAGAGCAGCACAAGCTATCGTAAATGGTATAATAAAATACCTTGAAAGCAAAGAAAAATAGAAAAATTAGCATAGACCCTCCCTGTATTTAATATAATTTAGTAACAGAAAATATGGGGAGGGTAGTTTATGTATATAAAAAGAATTTTAGTATTAATGCTTGTCATAATTTTAGGAATTACGATGTATGGCTGTAAAGCAGTAGATGTCATGAAAGACTTAGTATCAAATGAAGAAGAACCAGAAGTAGAAATAATTAGGAGTGATGTGGAGGAAGATATAGAAATATCGAATGAGGTTAAAGTAAGGGATACTGTATTATATTTCCAAAATGAAAATGGATATCTTATTCCTGTTAAAAGACAAATACCATGGGAAACAGGAATAGCTAAAGCTGCATTGAGAAATATGATTGACAGTCCTATCTTAAGAGAGGATTTAGGTGCAATTGGGCTTTCTCCAATTATACCAGCTGGTACTCAAATCAGAGGTATGGCTATTCATGAAGATACAGGTTTATGTAAGGTAGATTTTACAGAAGATATATTAAACTATGAATCTCAAAAAGATGAAGAAAATCTAGTTAGAGGTATTGTATATACTTTAACTGAGTTTCCAGCAGTAAGTAAGGTACAATTTATGATAGAGGGAAAAATAGTTGATAAGTTAAAGTATGGTACTGATGTAAGTAAACCTTTAAATAGAGAAGATATAAACCTTATGAGTGCACAAGGAGATTATAATTCAAAGGTAGTTGTTTACTATAAAGGAACTTCAAATGGTGAATATGAATACTACGTTCCAGTTACTATACCAACATCAGCACCACAAGCAAATGTTTTAACTGCACTTAAAGAATTATTTAAAGGTGCTCCAGCTTCATCGGGTCTATATACTGATATACCTGACACTGTACAACTTCAAGGAGTAGAGGTTAGTGATGGAATAGCTTACATAGATTTATCAGTTTCTTCTATTGATTCAATAGCAAGTGAACCTGTGTTTAATAGTATGGTTAGCAATATAGGATTAACACTAAGACAATTTGAAGAAATTGAAGATATTGAAATATTAATTGATGGTAAAACTGCTGCAGAAGCTGGAATAGAATTTGGAGAACCTGAAGGTATCCCTGTATTTGCAAATGAATATTAGAATAATAGATAATTGTTAATTTAAACTATAAGGCACATTTAATGTGCCTTTTTATTTTGTTGGAAGTAACAGAGTAATAAAAGCAATTGACAATTAGAAAAAATAATAGTTATTAGTGGGTGGTAGTTAGTAAAGTACAGTTGTTAGCGCTTGGTTCCTAGTTCCTAGACAAAAAATTTTAGTTTTGCTAAGAGCTGAAATCAAAGAGCTAGGAACTGCTTTTAATAGCAAGAACTTAGTACAATTGTTTTTAATCAATAATCTTCATAGCATTACTAAAACCCAACCACTATACACTAACCACCAAAAACTGCATTTATAGTAACGGACCTCGAAGCCTTATTTCTCAGGTCAAGTAACGGTCCTCGTAGGCTAGACTTCATGGCTTAAGTAACGGACAGCGAAGCATTACTCCTTAGATTAAAGTAACGGACGTCTTAGGCTTACTTCCTAGGGAAAGTAACGGACAACAGAGGCTATTTTCTCAGGTTAAGTAACGATCTTCCAAGCATTTACTTCTTAGTCTTTCTTGGTAGAAAAAAATAAAAAGTTTTGATATTATAAGAATAAGTGTGGCAAAATAATATACCAAAACCAGTAGATAGGAGAGATATAATGACTAGAGTAGATGGCAGAAAGTTTGATGAGCTTAGAAAAGTCACTATAACTAGAAATTATTTAAAACACCCTCAAGGTTCTGTACTTATAGAAATGGGAGATACTAAAGTAATATGTACTGCAATGGTAGAAGATAGGGTTCCACCTTTTTTAAAAGGAACAGGAACAGGTTGGGTAACTGCTGAGTATTCTATGTTACCAGGCTCAACTGAAAATAGAAAAATAAGAGCAGCTGCTAAAGGTAGGATAGATGGAAGAAGTCAAGAAATACAAAGGCTTATAGGAAGGTCTTTAAGGTCTGTTGTTAATTTAGAAGACCTAGGAGAAAGAACTATTTGGGTTGATTGTGATGTTATTCAGGCAGATGGAGGTACAAGAACTGCAGCAATAACTGGTGGGTTCGTAGCTTTAGTTGATGCTCTTTATAAGTTATATAGTGAAGGTGAAATAGATTATATGCCTGTAAAAAGCTTTCTTTCAGCTATTAGTGTAGGTGTAGTAGATGAGAATAGGTTATTAGATCTTTGTTATGCAGAAGATTCTAAAGCTAAGGTAGATATGAATGTAATAATGACTGATAAGGAAGAGTTTGTAGAATTACAAGGGACTGGAGAAGAAGCACCTTTCTCAAGGGAAGATTTAGTAGAGCTTATAAGATTAGCCGAAAAGGGAAACAGAGAACTTACAAAAACTCAGAGAGATGTATTAGGAGAGATTGCTGATTTAGTGGGTATGGAAAAACCTAATAAGGAAGAACCTGATAAAGGAGAAGAGGAAAATGAAGAATAAGAAAAATTTAATAGTTTCTAGTGGTAATCCCCATAAAATAGAGGAAATAAAAAGTATATTAAAGGACTTACCATTTAATATCCTTTCAAAGGATGAAGTAGGCCTTAAAGATTTAGAAGTAGTGGAAGATGGTGAAACTTTAAAGGAAAATGCCCTTAAAAAAGCTTTAGAGGTATCAAAAAAAGTTGAAGGTATAGTTATTGCTGATGATACTGGATTATTTGTAGACAAGTTAGATGGAAGGCCTGGGGTTTACTCATCAAGGTATGCGGGAGAAAATGCAACATATAAAAACAATAACGAAAAACTCTTAAAAGAGCTTAAAGATGTTCCTTTAGAAGAGAGAACGGCCAAATTTAAAACTGTAATAGCTGTTGTTTTAGAGGATAAAAATCATATAACTATAACAGGTGAATGTAGTGGAAAGATAGGCTTTACTCCTGAGGGAGAGGATGGATTTGGATATGATCCATTGTTTATAGTAGATGGATATAATAAAACTTTTGCAGAATTAGGTGATGATATAAAAAATAAGATTAGCCATAGGGCAGATGCTTTGAAAAAACTAAGGGAAGCACTAAAGAATATAATAGAGGATGATAGGAATGAAAATACTAGTAGTAAGTGACACCCATGGTGATATACATAAATGCACAGAAATACTAGAAAAGGAAAAGAGTGTTGATTTGTTTATTCATTTAGGAGACTATACTAAGGATGTTAATCAAATAAAGGAAAAATTTAATATAACTATATTAAATGTTAGAGGGAACTGTGATTATCTAGATTATAATACTCCTGAGGAAGAAATAATAAAAGTAAATGGAAAGAGAATATTATTGACCCATGGACACAGATATGGTGTTAAAAGGGGTCTTCAGAATTTATATTATAGAAGCAAAGAATTAGAACTTGATGCAGTCTTTTTTGGACATACCCATATTCCTACATTAAGGAATTTCGATAACATATTATTTTTTAACCCTGGAAGCATTTCAAGGCCAAGAGGTAGAAACCTTGACAAAACATATGGGTTAATTACGATAGAAGATAATATAAAGCCAAATATAATAAAAGTAAAGGATTGACCCAAAAAAAGGCAATAAAAAAACTTATAAAAAAGTCTTGACAGTATATGTTTTATGTTGTATAATCTGATATTGTCAGATTGAAAAACGCGGGTGTAGCTCAGTGGTAGAGCCCTGGCCTTCCAAGCCAGTTGCGAGGGTTCGATTCCCTTCACCCGCTCCATTTATGCACCTGTAGCTCAGTTGGATAGAGCAACGGACTTCTAATCCGTGTGTCGGGGGTTCGAATCCTCCCAGGTGCACCATTAAAAACGAGGCGGGTATAGCTCAGGTGGTTAGAGCGCCAGATTGTGGCTCTGGAGGCCACGGGTTCGAGTCCCGTTACTCGCCCCAATATATTATAATATGACCCATTAGCTCAGTTGGTAGAGCACCGGACTTTTAATCCGGGTGTCCTGCGTTCGAGTCGCAGATGGGTCACCACTTGTGCGGGAGTGGCGGAATTGGCAGACGCGCTAGACTTAGGATCTAGTGCCTTATGGCGTGGGGGTTCGAGTCCTCTCTCCCGCACCAATTCCCCTGCGGGAGTAGCTCAGGGGTAGAGCACCACCTTGCCAAGGTGGGGGGCGCGGGTTCGAATCCCGTCTCCCGCTCCAATTACCTTACTAAAGTAAGGAATTTAAAATTAATAATGAAAAATGTAAAATATAGTTTCTTTTTTTGTTTAGAATAAAATTTCAGTATATGTAAATAATATATAAAAGAAATATAAATATAAGGTTTTTATAAGTTGATTTTCAATTTTAAATTTAACATTTTAAATTCTAACGGATTTAGTTTTGCACCTGTAGCTCAGTTGGATAGAGCAACGGACTTCTAATCCGTGTGTCGGGGGTTCGAATCCTCCCAGGTGCACCAACTTAACTATAAACCAATATAATTCAACCTAGAAGTGGTTGGCTTAAAGCCAACTTTTTTGAGTTTTTGCATCATACGACAAAGTTCAACACATACTTTCATCTCCCCTATGCGCCCTTAGCTCAACTGGATAGAGTCGCTGACTTCGAATCAGTTGGTTGGGGGTTCGAGTCCCTCAGGGCGCACCATAGAAAATAACCTTGTAAACACAAGGTTATTTTTTTGTGTTTAAAATTATTACAAAAATGAAAAATACTTGAAGTAAAGGTTAAAAGATGTTACAATTTTTTTGTTAATAAACCTACAAACGTTTTCCCTTAAATTTGAAAGGAGGTTTAATATGAAATCAGTAACTAGTAAAAATTCTAAAAGAAAAGCTGGTATTTTAAATGGATTTTTGGATGGAATTGAAAAAGTAGGTAACAAACTCCCACATCCAATAACACTTTTTGTTATATTTAGTTTAGCAATAATAGTTATTTCAGAGATAGCTCATAGGGCAGGATTATCAGTTGAGTTTCAAATGATTGATAGGGCAACCCTTGAGAGTAAAATGACTACAATTAAAGCTGTTAGTTTAATGAATGCAGAAGGTATTAGATTTATGTTTTCTACAGCAGTTAATAATTTCACCAGTTTTGCTCCTTTAGGAACTGTTTTAGTAGCTATGATAGGGGTTGGTGTAGCAGAAGGAACAGGACTTATTTCTGCTTTATTAAGAAAATTAGTAATAAGTACACCAAAAAGGCTTATTACAGCAGTAGTAGTATTTGCAGGTATTATGTCAAATATAGCTTCTGATGCAGGATATGTTGTTTTAGTGCCATTAGGGGCAATAGTATTTTTAAGTTTTGGAAGACATCCATTAGCAGGACTTGCTGCTGCCTTTGCGGGAGTTTCAGGAGGATTTAGTGCCAATTTATTAATAGGAACAGTAGACCCTCTATTAGGAGGTATATCTACAGAAGCAGCTAAGATTTGGAACCCACAATACATGGTAGACCCAACAGCCAATTGGTATTTCATGGTTGTTTCTACAGTAATAATCACTGCTATTGGAACATGGGTAACAGAAAAAATAATAGAACCAAGATTAGGAGAATATAAGGGAAAACAAAATGAAAAAGTTGATGATTTAACTACTGAAGAGAAAAAAGGATTAAGGTTAGCACTTATTTCAATGATACTTTTCGTTATAATTATGGCATTATTAGTTGTGCCTTCAAATGGAATATTAAGAAATGTTGAAACTGGAAAAATAATAGGACACTCACCTTTTATGGCAGGTTTAGTACCAATAATAATGTTATTCTTCTTAATTCCAGGAATTGCTTACGGTATTGGAGCAAAAACTATTAAAAATGATAAAGATGTAGCTAAAATAATGAGTAAATCATTAGGAACTATGGGAGGCTATCTAGTATTAGCTTTTGTTGCAGCACAATTTGTAAAATACTTTTCTTATACAAACCTAGGAACTATATTAGCAGTTAAAGGTGCTGAATTCTTAAAAGCAACAGGTATGACTGGATTCCCATTAATATTAGGGTTTATAATTGTTTCAGGTTTTATAAACCTGTTTATAGGGTCAGCTTCAGCAAAATGGGCTATTATGGCACCTGTATTTGTTCCTATGCTAATGGCTTTAGGCTATTCACCAGAATTTACACAAGCTGCATATAGGATAGGAGATTCAACGACTAATATTATTACTCCTTTAATGCCTTACTTTGCAGTAATTGTGGCTTTTGCTCAAAAATATGACGAAGATACTGGAATTGGAACATTAATTTCCATGATGTTGCCTTATTCAATGGCATTCATTTTAGCTTGGACAATATTACTATTAATATGGTATGTATTTAACCTACCAATTGGTCCAGAAGCTTTTATACATTACATCCAATAATATAAAAATATAGTTTTATTGCTAACTAAACTATTAAAAAAGGATATAATTAAAAGCCACGGTCAACACCGTGGCTTTTAATTAATCATCATTTCCTAAAAAACCTCCAAGGATTCCGCCGGCTATGCCACCTATATTTCCTCTATTTTCTCCTTTATTACTTGCTATTCCAGAAAAAAGTCTTTCAGATAGTCTAGATAGTGGTAAACTTTGTAGATAAACTTTTCCAGGACCAGTTAACTTAGTAAGAAAAAGTCCTTCCTTCCCAAACAAAGCATTTTTAAATCCACCAATAAATTGGATATCATAGTCTACAGTAGGTGAAAACCCAACAAGACAGCCAGTATCAACCCTTAAGACTTCATTTGCTTTAAGCTCTCTTTCAACTATTGTACCGCCAGCATGAACAAAAGCCATTCCCTTTCCTTCAAGACGTTGAAGTATAAATCCTTCTCTACCGAAAAAACCAGCCCCTATTCGTTTAGTAAATTCCACTTCAATTTCTATGCCATTAGCAGCACATAAAAATGCATCTTTTTGACATATAAACCTACCATTAAAATCTTCTAGCTGAATAGGAATTATGTTACCAGGATAGGGAGCACTGAAAGCCACGTGCTGCTTACCTCTACCTCTGTTCAAGAAAGTTGTTATAAAGAAGCTCTCACCAGTAAGCATTCTCTTAAAACCTTTAAATAAACCTCCATCTGTTGAAGTCTGCATTTCTATGTCATTATCCATATATATCATTGTTCCTGCTTCAGCTCTAACTCCTTCCTGAGGGTCTAATTCTACCTCGACTATTTGCATTTCTTTACCGTAAATTTTGTAATCGATAATATCAGTCATCATTTTCTCTCCCTTCAACAAGTATCACTTATATTTTTATTCTTTACAATGATATTATATCCCTCTTATTATGATGAGAATATGTAGATTTAAATATTGATTTGGGAATATTTTTAAAAGTTAATCCTAGGAGTTTTTTATAACACATAGGAAGTTATAATCAAATAAAAATTGTGGATAAAATATAATTTCCCTTATGTGTTTCAAAAAAGTCAACCTTAAGAATATTCTATTTTAATAGAAAATTTTTTATATTAACAAAAAATTTTTTATAAAAAACATGTTTAATAATATATGGACAGGGTATTAATATAATATCAAAGGGAAAGGTTAATAAATTAAAAACTTATTAATCAAGAACCTTTGAAAAAAGCATTATCAAAAAACTTTACAGGAGTGAAGCTTTTGGATAGTGTAGTAAAGACCTAAGGAACAGTAATTACTAGTCGATGTGAATTGGCAAAGTAAAAACTGTTCCTTAGGTCGTTTTTGTGTAAATATATATTTAAAAAATATATGCACAAGAAAAGCTAGAATCGAAGTTCTACTTCGACTCTAGTTATAGTTATTATTATTATAAACTTTGTGGGCTGCTAAAATCATTTTATAGGAGAGTACAATAATGTTATTTAATATTTGGTCTTTCTTTTCACTAACTGATTGTTGAGAGTAACATATTTGTTTAAGCTCTTGAATCCATTTATCAAAACAAGGTTTATAGATTGAATCAAATCTTTTAATATATTCTTTTGGTATATTTTCTTCTTTAATTTCTTTATTCATATCATTTGTAGACTTTTCTATTAGAGACATTATCTTATAATACAAATGTTCCTTATCTTTTTTGCCGTTAGTAGAAAAAACTTTACTAATCTGCATAGCAACTAACTTCCAATATTTAAATTTTATTCTTAAAAGTTTTTTAATCTCTTTATCTTCAAATGCAGGTATTTGATATCTTATAATATCATCAATTTCTGAAATCTCGTTATTTTGGCTTTTTATACCTAATTTAATGGCAGTGTTTAGTCCGGGAATTTTTATATGGTTCAGTAGAAAGGTAATAAAATTTGATGGTAAAGGAACACCTAATAATGTTAGGTTTTCTAGAATACTAATGGTTTCTGTTACTTGAAGAAAAGCTACTAAAATTTTAGATATTATTTCTGTTTCAAGAAATGTCATTATACCTATCTCTAGTAATCGTACTGTTAATATAGCTGCACCATAGGTGATAGTTTTTTTTACTAGTCGACTTAATCCCTTACTGTTAAAACTTCCATACTTTACAGCAACAGCTATTCCTGTAATAGTATCTAAAATTATTAGGAAAAATAAAATTATATATGAAACATCAATGTTTCCGAAAACACTTTCAATTATTGCAACAAGACTAGATAAAAATGAAATTTTAATAATAGAAGCCTTATCCATACCAATTTCCCCTAAATAAAAATTTATTTTTTATAAGCTAACTTTCTATATTATCTCACTACATAATATGGAGATTAAATAAATTTGTTAATAATCATAATTTAAAACCAATAAACAAAAAAACGTCTGCATTGCAGACGTTTTCAAACCTATAATGTATCTGGATTCTTTTTAAAATAAACCCTTTCACTTTTATCCCTTGCTTCTTTAATAAGATCTTGAATTTCTTTTATCTTAGATTTTATTTTGTTTGTATATTCATGTGGTACATTATAATAAAGATACAAATCTTCAAAATTTCTAGAAGTCTTTGCTATCTCTTGATTCACATTAAGGAATAAGTCAAAAACTCTACTATTTTTTGCATTTTTAAATTGTTCTATATCTATTTTAATTACATCTATTACATCCTTTTCAGTATCAAATGTTCCAGCAGGCTGTGGATATGGCGCAACTCTTTCAAGATAATATTTATTTTTTTTGTTAACATTATATACGTAAGCTACTTCTGTACCAGCTATGTCAAAGGATACATAACACATAAAGGAGTTTATTACATCAACCTTTGCTCCCATTTGAACAAGAACCATTTCATGCCTATTTATTTCAGCAGTCATATACTTCCTCATAGGGCCCCTCCTTTTTTAGAATCTAGCAATTATATGTAGCTAAGTAGTGATAAAGTTATTATAATTATACCATATCTCATGTAAATAATTCTCAACCATATAAAAACTTTAGTAAAATTAAGCTTTATTTAGTTTAAATAATTGTAGCCGGTGTACAAGTTAATATTTTAATTGAATTGAATACTTTGATTATATTTAGAAAAAATTAAAATAATATGATGTTTTGTTATATATACAAAAAGGTGTATTATAAATATTAGAGTTTTTTATATGACATAGTAAAGGAGATGTAGCGTATGTTTGGTGATTCTCATGTTCTTATTGCTTCAATAGTTTTTATCTTAGTTTATATTTTAATCGTTTCTGAAAAACTTAACAGAACAACTGTAGCATTATTAGGTGCTTCAATGATGGTAGTTTTAAAAATAATAGACCAAGAGTTTGCTTTCGAAGCTATAGACTTTAATACTATTGGTCTACTTATAGGAATGATGATAATCGTTACAATCACTAAAAAGACAGGAATTTTTCAGTATTTGGCAATAAAAGCTGCTAAATCTGCAAGTGGAGACCCTTGGAAGATAATTTTTTTCTTCGCAATAATAACTGCAGTTTGTTCAGCTCTTTTGGATAATGTTACTACCGTACTTTTAATTGCACCTGTTACACTTGTTATAACTGACACACTAAAAATTAATCCTATACCATTTCTTATATCAGAAATACTTTTCTCAAATATTGGAGGAACTGCAACTCTAATTGGAGATCCACCAAATATTATGATAGGAAGTGCAACTAAATTAGGCTTTTTAGATTTTGTTATAAACTTAGCTCCTATAGTTGTAGTTATTTTTATTGTTACATTATTTATATTAAAGTATATATACAAGAATGAGTTAAATGTAGATGAAAAGCATAAGGAAAAAATCATGAAATTTGATGAAAATAAGTCAATCCAAGATAAGGAGCTTCTTAAAAAAAGTTTAATTGTTCTTGGGCTTACTATAGTAGGTTTTATTTTACACCAATCACTTGAACTTGAATCAGCCACTGTTGCTTTAGCTGGTGCAGCAGTTTTACTTGCTATAAGTGGTGAAAATCCAGAAGATATACTTTTAGAAATAGAATGGACAACTATATTCTTCTTTGCTGGATTGTTTATATTAGTTGGTGGTTTAGAAAAAGTAGGTATAATAGAGAGTATTGCTAAAGAAGTAGTTAATATGACAAAGGGGAATTTATTTTTAACTGGAATAATTATTGTGTGGGTTTCCGCTATAGCATCTTCATTTATTGATAATATACCTTTTGTGGCTACCATGATACCATTAATTAAAAGCATAGGTGCTATGTCTGCTATGGATATTACACCCTTATGGTGGTCATTAGCATTAGGTTCATGTCTTGGAGGAAATGGAACTATTATTGGAGCGTCTGCTAATGTTATAGTTGCAGGAATGATGGAAAAGACAGAGAACAGAATAACATTTAGAAAATTCTTTAAGATAGGATTCCCTATAATGATTGTTTCAATAATAATTTCTACAATTTACCTTATATTATTTTATTTATAAAGAGGTGAAGGTATGATAAAAAAAAGAAATATATTTTTAGATTTGCTAATTATTTCAGTTTTTATAGGATTACTGTTAGGAATAAAATGTTTCAAATATCCTGAAAGATTAAGCTCCGATTATTCTAAAGGAATTGGAGAAAAGATCTTAATAGAAGATGAAAGATTTTGGGGCATACCATTAACAGGAAAATTACAAAATTTTTAATATATGAATAATGTGAGTAGAAATTATTATTTTTAGATACAAGGTTTTTCCTTGTATCTAATATTGATATCTTTTTAAATAAAGATTAGAAAGCTTTAAAAGGGTATTTTTTTATAACATATAGGAAATTATAATCAAATAAAAATAGTAGATAAAATATAATTTCCGTTATGTGTTTCAAAAAAGTCAACCTGTGAGAATCTTCTATTTTAATAGAAGACTTTTTTATTTTAAGAAGTTTTGTAACTTGAAGGGATGATAATATGTGTGGTAGATATCAATTAAGGGTTGATTTAGATTTACTGTTATATAGATATGGAATAAAAGGTTTAGATACTGAAATTAACTATAATGGGAAAAATGAAATATTCCCATCTTATAAAGTTCCTGCTATATTAAAGGATAAGAAAAAGAAAATAGACTTTATTAAATGGGGATTCCCTTCGGAATTTTCAAATAGTCTTATAATAAATGCAAGAAGTGAAACAGTTGATGTTAAGCCTACTTTTAAAAATTCTTTTATAAATAGAAGATGTTTAATTCCAGCTAATAGTTTTTATGAATGGGATAAAAAAGGTAGAAAAAATGAAAAATATAAAATATATCTTAAAGATGAAAATATTTTTTCTATGGCAGGTATATGGTCGATATTTCAAGACAAGGAAGGTAGAGTTTTTAAAGCCTTTACCATTCTAACTACTTCTGCAAATAAAGAAATGGGAAATATACATAATAGAATGCCAGTAATTATTCCAAGGGAGAAAGAAGAATTATGGATAAGTGATGATATTAAAGATATTAAAACCATAAAAGAACTTTTAAATTCCTTTGAAGGAGAAATAATTATAGAAAAAGTAGTTGAAGATAAACAACTAACATTTGATGATTTTATTAACAGTAAAACTAGAACATAAGGAGTTGTTATAATGGATAAAATAATAATATATACAGATGGTGCTTGTTCAGGAAATCAAAATGAAAACAATAAAGGTGGATACGGAGCAGTACTTATATATAAAGAACATAAAAAAGAAATATATGGTGGTGAAAAAAACACTACAAACAATAGAATGGAACTTAAAGGATGTATTGAAGCTTTGAAATTACTTAAAAGGAATGATATTCCTGTGGAAGTATATACAGATTCTGCCTATTTGTGCAATTGTATGAATCAAAAATGGTATGAAAAATGGCGAAAAAATGGATGGAAGAATTCCAAAAAGAAGCCAGTTGAAAATAGGGATTTATGGATTGAATTAATCAAACTTGTAGAAAGCTTTGATAGTATAAAGTTTATTAAAGTAAAAGGTCATTCTGGTATTGAATTGAATGAATTGGCAGATAGCCTTGCCAATAAGGGAATTGAGGAATTGGAATAAAATAGAATAAAAAAATTTTTAAAAATCCCTTGACAATATAATAAAAAGTCTCTATAATATACTTTGTCGATAAGTTAAACTTCAAATTTGTGCGGGAGTGGCGGAATTGGCAGACGCGCTAGACTTAGGATCTAGTGCCTTATGGCGTGGGGGTTCGAGTCCTCTCTCCCGCACCAAGGATTGACTGAAAAACCAATGGGTAAAATCCATTGGTTTTTTTGTTGTATAAAAAAATAGTTTTTTAGTATGTTTAAAAAATTTTATTATTGAAAAAATGAAAAATAGTAACCTTTCTCAATTCTAAAATGTTGGTATACAAAATTATTTATGATATAATATAATGGTTAAGAAGGGACATACAATATCTGTATTTTTTAAGGATTGCTTATATTAAAATTTTTTAATACATAAACTTCAAAGATTTAAAAAGAAAAATGAGGAGGATCGGAAAAGATGAGTTCAACAGTACTAAAGAAAGAAAATAATGAAGTAACATTAAAAATTGAAGTACCAGCTGAAAAATTTGAAGAAGGGATTCAAAAGGCATATTTAAAAAACAGAAAAAGATTTAATATTCCTGGATTCAGAAAAGGAAAAGCTCCTAAAAGAATCATTGAAGCAAGATACGGGAAAGGAATTTTCTATGAAGATGCTATAAACTTTGTATTCCCTGAAGCATATAGTAAAGCAGTAGATGAGCATGAATTAGAGCCAGTTGATAGACCAGAAATTGATATCGAGCAAATAGAAGAAGGTAAGCCAGTAGTATTTACTGCTAAGGTTACAGTAAAGCCAGAAGTTAAATTAGGTGATTATACAGGTATAGAAGTGGAAAAAGTAGAGTATAATGTTACTGAGGAAGATGTAGAAAAAGAAATAGAAAGAATGAGAGAAAGAAATGCAAGACTAGTAGAGGTTAAAGATAGACCTGTAAAAGAAGGAGATATTCTAACAATAGACTATGAAGGTTATGTTGATGGTGAGCAATTTGAAGGTGGAACAGCCCAAAATCAAAGCCTAGAGATTGGTTCTGGTAGATTTATACCAGGTTTCGAAGAACAATTAGTTGGTAAAAATAAAGATGAAGAAGTTGAAGTAAATGTAACATTCCCAGAAGAATACCATGCTGAGAATTTAGCAGGAAAGGATGCAACTTTTAAAGTAAAAATCCATGAAATAAAGGAAAAAGAATTACCTGAATTAGATGATGAGTTTGCAAAAGATGTTAGTGAATTTGATACTTTAGATGAATTAAAGTCTGATGTTAAGACAAAACTAGAAGAACAAGCCAAGAATAGAGAAAAAGCTGAAAAAGAAAATAAAGTACTTGAGAAAGTAGTAGAAGGAGCAGAGATAGATATTCCAGAAGTAATGATAGAAAATCAAATAGATAATGAATTAAGAGAGTTTGAATATAGATTAAGATTCCAAGGATTAGACTTAGAAAAATACTTAGAAATGACTAATACTAAACGTGAGGATTTAAGAGACCAACTAAGACCAAATGCTGAAAAAGCTGTAAGAACTGAATTAGTACTAGAGGCTATAGCAGAAAAAGAAGAAATAAAAGAGACAGAAGAAGAATTAAATAAAGAATTAGAAAAAATAGCTAAACAGTATAATCAAGATGCAGAGAAGTTCAAGAAAAATATGAAGGCAGATGATTTAGAATATATTAAATTGGGTATAATTAAGAGAAAGACAGTTGAATATTTGGTAGAAAATGCTAAATTTGTTGAAAGTAAATAATCAGGAGGGATAACTTATGGCATTAGTGCCAGTAGTTGTTGAACAAACCAATCGTGGTGAAAGATCCTATGACATTTATTCTAGGCTATTAAAAGAAAGAATAATATTTTTAGGGGAAGAAGTAAATGATACAACTGCTAGCTTAGTAGTTGCACAATTATTGTTCCTAGAAGCAGAAGATCCTGATAAGGACATACAATTATATATAAACAGTCCAGGTGGATCAATTACTGCAGGTTTTGCAATCTATGATACTATGCAATATATTAAACCTGATGTATCAACTATATGTATTGGTATGGCTGCAAGTATGGGAGCATTTTTACTTGCTGCTGGTGCTAAAGGGAAGAGATTTGCATTACCAAATGCTGAGGTTATGATCCATCAACCATTAGGCGGTACTAGAGGTCAAGCAGAAGACATTAAAATACATGCAGAAAGAATAATAAAGATGAGAGAAAAAATTAATAAGATATTAAGTGAAAGAACAGGTCAACCATATGATAAAATAGCTAGAGATACAGATAGAGATTTCTTTATGTCTGCTGAAGATGCAAAAGAATATGGCATCATTGATGAAGTAATAACTTCTAGGAAATAACATTTAAGAGAGGTGTCTTAATGGCAAGATTTGACCAAAAACAGCTGAAATGTTCTTTTTGCGGTAAATCACGAGATCAAGTTAGAAGGTTAATTGCTGGCCCCAATGTATATATATGTGATGAATGTATTGAGCTATGTCAAGAGATAATAGAAGAAGAATTTGAAGAATCAGTAGATTTTGAAATGAATGAGCTACCAAAACCTAGAGAAATAAAAGACATTTTAGATCAATATGTTATAAAACAAGAAAGGGCAAAAAGAGCATTAGCTGTTGCTGTTTATAATCATTATAAACGAATAAATAAGAAGGTAAAAAATGAAGATATAGAGCTTCAAAAGAGTAATATAGTTATGCTTGGACCTACAGGGTCTGGTAAAACATTACTTGCACAAACATTGGCTAAAATTTTAAATGTACCTTTTGCAATAGCAGATGCTACTTCACTAACAGAAGCAGGTTATGTAGGTGAAGATGTTGAAAATATCCTATTAAAACTAATACAAGCAGCAGATTATGATATTGAGAAGGCAGAAAAAGGGATTATATATATAGATGAAATAGATAAAATAGCTAGAAAATCAGATAATCCTTCTATAACTAGAGATGTTAGTGGAGAAGGTGTACAACAGGCATTGCTTAAGATTTTAGAAGGTACAGTAGCTAGTGTGCCACCTCAAGGTGGAAGAAAACATCCTCATCAGGAGTTCATCCAAATAGATACTACAAATATTTTATTTATAGTTGGAGGAGCTTTTGATGGTATTGGAGATATAATCCAAAAGAGAATAGGCAAAAACTCAATGGGATTTGGAGCAGAAATTCAAAGTAAAAAGGAAAGAAATGTAGGTGACCTGTTAAAGCATATCGAGCCAGATGATTTATTAAAGTATGGTTTAATACCAGAGTTTGTTGGAAGGGTGCCAGTAATAGTAACATTAGATCAATTAGACCAAGATGCTTTAGTAGAAATATTAACTAAGCCGAAAAATGCTCTAGTAAAGCAATATAAAGAACTATTTGCAATGGATGAAGTTGAATTAGAATTCGACAAAGAAGCACTTGAATTAGTAGCTAAGAAAGCAATAGATAGAAATACAGGAGCTAGAGGATTAAAAGGTATTTTAGAAGATGTAATGCTTGATATAATGTATGATATACCATCAAGGGAAGATATTGAAAAATGTGTAATAACTAAAGAATGTATTAAGAATAAATCTAACCCAACCTTCCTTCTTTCAGAAAAGAGAAAGAAAAATAATAAAAAAGAGGAAACAGCCTCTTAAAAAAATACCCGCTAATGCGGGTATTTTTTATTCTTTTTTATTCCAAAATATCTATTCTATAACTGGATAAAATTGTAGCATAAAAAGAAAAATAATGCTAAACAATAGTACAGAAAGTTTTTTTCTGAAGGAGGAAGATAGTTGCAAAACTTACTTTTTTTAATTCAATTTTTCTTTGCTGTAGTTATTGGATTATACTTTTTAAATCTTCTAAGAAGTCAACAGGAAAGTAAAAGTGCAGTTAATAAAGAATCTAAAAAAGAAATGGAAAAGCTTAATAAGTTAAGGGATATTAAACTAACAGAACCACTATCCGAGAAAATTAGACCACAGAGTTTTAAAGATATAGTAGGTCAAGAAGAAGGCTTAAAGGCTTTAAGGGCAGCATTATGTAGCCCTAATCCACACCATGTAATAATATATGGTCCACCGGGAGTTGGAAAGACTGCTGCAGCAAGACTAGTTTTGGAAGAGGCTAAAAAGAATAAATTTTCTCCATTTGAAAGAGATGCAAAGTTTATAGAGATGGATGCTACAACCTTGAGATTTGATGAAAGAGGAATAGCAGACCCACTTATGGGTTCAGTCCATGACCCTATATATCAAGGTGCCGGTGCAATGGGTCAAGCTGGAATTCCTCAACCTAAGCCAGGGGCTGTAACAAAGGCACATGGAGGGATACTTTTTTTAGATGAAATAGGTGAGTTACATCCTATACAAATGAATAAATTGTTAAAAGTATTAGAAGATAGGAAGGTATTTTTAGAAAGTGCCTATTATAATTCAGAAGATATGAATATTCCAGATCATATACATGATATATTCCAAAATGGCCTTCCTGCTGATTTTAGGCTGGTAGCGGCCACTACTAGAAGTCCAGATACACTTCCACCAGCCTTAAGGTCTAGATGTGTAGAAGTATATTTTAGAGCACTTTACCCTAAAGAAATAAAATTAATTGCTGAAAGGGCTGCAAAAAAAGGTGGATTTACTATAGATAATAAAGCTATAGAAAAAATACAACTATATTGCAGTAATGGAAGAGAAGCAGTAAATATGATTCAAATTGCTGGAGGATTATGCCTTATAGAAGGAAGACATCATATAACTATAGAGGATATAGAGTGGGTAATAAATAGTGGTCATTATAATCCAAGGTTTGATAAAAAGATTAATGATAAGCCAGAAATAGGTTTAGTAAACGGACTTGCGGTTTTTGGAGCAAATATGGGTTCGGTTATTGAAATAGAAGCCTCTTCTGTACCAGTTATAAACAAAAACAAAGGCAGAATTACAGTTACAGGTATAGTAAATGAGGAAGAAATGACTACAAAGAATAAAAAATTAAGAAGAAGAAGTACTGCACAAGGTTCTGTAGATAATGTTTTAACTGTTATAAAAAAATTTTTCAACATTAATCCATCAAATTATGATATACATCTTAATTTTCCAGGTGGAATGCCTATAGATGGTCCATCTGCAGGAATAGCTATAGCAACAGCTGTTTATTCAACTCTTACAAGAACTCCTGTTGATAATAATGTAGCTATGACTGGAGAATTATCGGTAAGGGGAAAAGTAAAACCAGTAGGAGGAATTATAGAAAAAATTGAAGCAGCAAAAAGGGCTGGATGTACAAAAGTTTTAATACCTAAGGATAACTATCAGGAAACTTTAAAGAAAATAAAGGGAATTGATATAATACCTGTAGAGGTTATAGAAGAAGTAATAGAACATTCTACATTAAAAGAGGAAAGTAAAAAGTCTACTATTCCAAACATTTCAGATAATGAAAAAGTATTTGTTGCTAAAGGTATTGATCCAAATTATAATTAAGTGTGGAGGAATTTCCTCCCACTTATTGCAACTGTTTGGCTTATGTTATTGAAAAAATATGGACTTTCCAATACAATAGGTAGTGAAAGTAGCTTGGGAGGTCAAATAATGGGGGTTTTATTTTTTTTTAAAATACTTCTATATTTGGGGATTATTTTAATATTATTAAAACAATACATAGTATCATGGGTTTTATTAGATAAAGTAGGGTATAAATTTCTTAAATACATTATTCCTATTTCTGAAATCTTATTACTGTTATTTTTTGATGGATTATTTCTTCTACCATCAGTATTAGCCTTTCTATTTTTAATATATAAGCATGAAATATATAAAGATAGAGCTTTCAAAAAATACTATTCAATAAATAAGGAAAAATTTTTTTTAAAAAGAGAAAAGTTAACCTATGTCATATTAATATCCCCTGTTATATTCCTTACATTAAATAACATGTGGGAAAGCATAAATAATTTTTTATATAAGTTTAATATAGAGTTAAAAATATCAGAATATAATTTTACCTTTTTACAAAAAGATTTTGTTGACTATTTAGTATTATTTGTTTTAGTATGTATAATAGCCCCTATTGTAGAGGAATTCACTTTTAGAGTTTTAATATATGATAATTGGTTTAGAAAAAAATATGATAAGAAGATAATAGCTTTAATTGCATCAGCACTATTGTTTTCACTAAGTCATTTTGATATTAACACTTTATTATTTACTTTTATAACGGGAATTGTCTTAGGTTTTATTTATGATATTTTTGGTTATTTAGGTTCAGCAGTTTTCCATATGTGCATGAATTTTTATACCTTTATGGGAGTTATAGGACTATCTATAAATAAAATATTTACTTTATCTATTATATTAATATTAGGATTTTATCTGTTTATTAATAGAAAGGATTCGGAAAGAGTAAAAACGTAAGGAAGTAGTGGCCATAAAAAATGCAGTTTTAGTTGAGATATTATTGTAAAAGCAAAGGAGTTGATTTTATGGAAAGGTTTGAAGTTAAAAAGGAAAAAAGAACCATACCTCTTATACCATTAAGGGGATTATCTATTTTTCCATATATGGTTATGCACTTTGATGTTGGAAGGGATAAATCTATAAACGCTTTAGAGCAGGCAATGGTTAATGATTCACTTATATTTTTAACATCACAAAAAGAGGCTAAAGTTGATATGCCTACACCAGATGATTTTTATCATGTAGGAACAGTATGTAAAATAAAGCAAATGTTAAAGCTCCCTGGAGATACAATTAGGGTTTTAGTTGAAGGAATTAATAGAGGGAAAATAACAGAAGTTTTAAAGGAAGAGCCTTATTTTGAAGTAGAGATTGAAGAATATATATATGAATTAAAGGAAGAAGATAAAGAAACTGAAGCTATGATGCGAATGGTATTAGACACATTTAAAGAATATGCTAGTATAAGTGATAAGATTACACCTGATGTTGTTGTTTCAGTATCTGAAATACAAGAACCAGGCAGATTTGCAGATGTAATAGCTTCATATATCTTTTTAAAACCTGATGATAAGCAGAAAGTATTAGAAGCCTTTAATCCATATGAAAGACTTGAAACCCTTCAAGTTATCTTAAAAGAAGAAATAGAGGTTCTTCAATTAGAACAAAAAATAAGTCAAAGGGTTAAAAAACAGATTAATAAAGTACAAAAAGAGTACTATCTTAAGGAACAACTAAAGGCAATACAAAAAGAATTAGGTCAAGATGAGGGAATAGAATCTGAAGTAGAAGAATACAAAGAAAAGATAAATGCAATAGATATGCCAGAAGAAGTAAAAGAAAAGGCTTTAAAAGAAGTTGATAGACTACTTAAATTGTCTCCAGCTTCGGCAGAAACTGGTGTTATAAGAAATTATGTTGAATGGATTATTGAATTACCATGGGATAAGCAGACAAAAGATAGGGTAGATATTAAAAAGTCAAGGAAAATACTAGATGAAGACCATTATGGACTAAAGGATGTAAAAGAGAGAATTTTAGAATATTTAGCAATAAGAAAATTAGCTAAAAACATGAAAGGACCAATACTTTGTCTAGTAGGACCTCCAGGAGTAGGTAAAACTTCTATTGCAAAATCTATAGCTAGAGCATTAAATAGAAAGTTTGTTAGGATGTCACTTGGTGGAGTAAGGGATGAAGCTGAAATTAGAGGACACAGAAGAACATATGTAGGTGCTATACCTGGTAGAATTATATCATCAATGAAAAAGGCAAGTTCTAAAAATCCTGTATTCTTATTTGATGAAATTGATAAGCTAAGCAGTGATTTTAGGGGAGACCCTGCATCAGCACTACTAGAAGTATTAGATCCAGAGCAAAATAATACCTTTACTGACCATTTCCTTGAAGTTCCATTTGATCTTTCAAAAGTAATGTTTATTACTACAGCAAATACTACAGCTACAATCCCAAGACCACTTTTAGATAGGATGGAAGTTATAAGGCTATCAGGATATACAGAAGACGAAAAGGTACAAATAGCAAAAAAATATTTACTTCCTAAACAAATAAAAGAACATGGACTTAAGAAGAAAAACTTACAAATTTCAGAAAATGCAATAAGAGATGTTATAAGTAAATACACAAGGGAAGCTGGGGTAAGAAATCTTGAAAGAAATATAGCAAATATTTGTAGAAAAGCAGCTAAAAGGATTGTGGAAGAAAATAAAAAATCTGTAAGAATTAATAGTAGTAATTTAAATAAATATTTAGGAATTCCTAAATATAGATATGATAAGGCTAATGAAGAAGACCAGATAGGAATAGCTACTGGACTTGCATGGACAGCTGTAGGAGGAGATACTCTATCTATTGAAGTAACTCCTATGAGTGGTACTGGAAAACTTCAATTAACAGGACAACTTGGGGATGTTATGAAAGAATCTGCCATGACAGGTATAAGTTATATTAGATCTAAGGCAGAGGATTTAGGTATTGATGGTAAATTCCATAAAGAAAAAGATGTACATGTTCATGTACCTGAAGGTGCTATACCAAAGGATGGACCATCTGCAGGAATTACTATAGCAACTGCTGTTATATCTGCTTTATCAAATAAGCCTGTAAGAAGTGATGTGGCAATGACAGGAGAAATTACATTAAGGGGGAGAGTATTACCTGTTGGAGGTATAAAGGAAAAAGTTCTAGCTGCTAAAAGGGCAGGTATAAAGAAGGTATTACTTCCATGGGAAAATAAAAAGGATATGGAAAATATACCTGATAAAGTAAAGAAAAAGCTAGAATTCGTATTTGTAAAAAGTATGGATGAAGTATTAAAACATGCAATTGTAGAGAAGGGTGAAGGGAAAGATGAAGATTAAAAATGCCGAGATGTTAAAAGTTGCAGTAAAAAAGGAACAATATCCCAAGGAAGGCCCTATTGAAATAGCCCTTGCAGGCAGGTCAAATGTGGGGAAATCCTCGTTAATAAATACCTTAGTTAATAGAAAAAAACTAGCTAGAACTAGTTCACAGCCAGGAAAGACTCAGACTATAAATTTTTATAGTATTAATAATGATGAATTTAGATTAGTAGATTTGCCAGGATATGGATACGCAAGGGTTTCAATGAAAGAAAGGGAAAAATGGGGTAAAATGATAGAAAACTTTCTTACAAGTAGAAGAACTTTAGCAGAGGTAATACTTTTACTTGATATAAGACATTCACCGGGAGAACATGACAAGATGATGTATAATTGGATAAAATCCTTTGGATATAATGGTATAATTATTGCAACAAAGGCTGATAAGATATCAAAAGGAAAGTGGATGAAGCATAAATCTATAATAGCTAAAGCATTAGGTGTGCAAAATAGGGAGCTAATAATACCTTTTTCAGCAACAAAGAGGTTAAATAAAGAGAAAGTGTTAAACTTAATAGAGGAAATAATTAAAGTAAATACAGTGTAGACAATAAAAAAGTAGCGGAAGATTTATTCTCCGCTACTTTTTAAACTATCATCCTTAATTTTAAATTTAATATTTTTAAAATTTAACTTTAACTCACCTAAAATCATTCCTAAAAGTATAAGTATGCTTCCCACAATAGCTTTAGTAGCCATTCGTTCCCCAAGTAAAATATAGGCAAATACAGCAGAAAATACAGGCTCACCTGTATATATTAAAGCTGTATGAGTTGGAGAAGTAAATTTCTGCATCGTATTTTGAATTAAATAAGCACCAGATGTTGCTAAAGTCCCTGTTATTAATATTGCAAACCATAAATCAAATGATTTAGGAATAAAAAAGTTTTCTGATGATAGTGAGAATATAAGGCTTAATATACCTACAACTCCTATCTGAATTACTGCTAAGGCTATTGAATCAACATCTACTGTATACTTTCCAACTAAGATAATATGGAATGCAAAACCGAAGGCACAAAGAAGTGTGTAAAAGTCACCAATATTTAAACTTAGCTCAGAATTTAGAGTCATAAGACCGAGACCTGTAATAGCTAAAATTACTCCTATTATAGTAGATGTTTCAGGAGTCTTTTTTAGTAATAAAGCTGAAATAATCGGGACTAATACAACAGAAAATCCAGTTATAAAACCTGATTTAGAGGCAGTTGTATAATTAAGACCAACGGTTTGAAATGCATATCCACCAAATAATACTACTCCAATTAATGCTCCATATAGTAAGGTTTTTTTATTAATATTTTTCATGTTTTTATAAAAGATTATAGCTGAAGATAAAAAAGCTATTAAAAATCTTACAGCTAAAAAGTTATATGTTTGAATATCTTGTAATGCATTTTTTGTTATTACAAATGAAGCCCCCCATACAACTGTAACTGATAGTAGGGATAAGTCTGCTTTTAATTGTTTTGACATACAACTTCCCCCAAAAAAATAATTTATTTCATTTTATCATTACTAATCTACTTTTTCAAACATGTCTTTTCCTACTCCACAGATAGGGCATACCCAATCATCTGGTAAATCTTCAAATGGAGTACTAGGATTGATTCCTGAATCTGGATCCCCCTTTTCTGGATCATACACATAACCACAAGCTATACATTCATATTTAGCCACTTTAAAACCCCCTTTTTATATTTTATTATCAAGATATGAAATGTCTATATTAAAAAGTACCCCTTAAAAGTATTTCCTAAACATTAAAACTAGATTTTTCATTAATTTAGTGTATAATAATAATCGGGAAGTAATTAAAAGATTAACATTAATATATATGGGTAAAATATCAATGACAGGAGTTAAAATAAATAAAGTTAGGTGGGTGTGTATAGTTGTGGATAACAATAAATAAAGAAACAAACAGCGACCTATACAATATTAAAGGACTTGTGGCCTCAGTTCTTGATAAGCTTAATAGTATTATTAAAGATGAGTCTGTCCTTTTCGATATAAAACTTATTTTAAATGAATTATTAATAAATGGTGTGATACATGGTAATAAACAAAATAAAGACAAATCTGTAAGTGTAAGTGTTAAGGCAAATGACAGATTTATTCGAATAGAGGTCAATGATGAGGGGAAAGGTTTCAAATATAACAAGAAAAACTATAACCCTATGGAATTAAAGCCAAATGGTAGAGGACTTATTATTGTTGATGGATTAAGTGATGAGTTTTATATTGAAGGCAATAAAGTTGTATCAGTAAAATATTTAAAAAAAGCTATAAATTATAATAGCTAATAAATGGGAAATTAAACTTAAAATTAAACATTTATTAAGAGATAGTTTTCGCCCGACGTATAATGATGCTGGTGGATTTAGAATCCATCAGCTTTTTATGTTTAAAGCAAAAACGACCATACACCAAAGGAAACAAAAAATAATAATATATGAATATATATTATTTTCCTATATTTGTATATTTATTAATTTAATTGAAATAAAAATGTTTTCTTACAACACATAGGAAATTATAAACAAATAAAAACAGTGGAAAAAAATGAATTTGCCAAAAATAAAAAAATATATTAAAATTATGATTATAAGACTGTTCAAATAATTATGCAAATTATTTAAAAATTTTTAATAAATCTAAAAGAGAGGGAGTGGAAGGATTGCCTAAGAAATTTAAAAGAGTTCTTGTAGCCAATAGAGGAGAAATTGCCATAAGGGTATTTAGAGCATGTCAAGAATTAGGTATAAGGACTGTTGCAATTTACTCAAATGAAGATAAATGTTCATTATTTAGAACAAAAGCTGATGAAGCATATTTAATAGGTAAAAATAAGGATCCAATAGAAGCATACTTAAGTATTGACGAAATAATAGACTTAGCAGTTAAAAAAGGTGTAGATGCAATCCATCCGGGATATGGATTTTTATCAGAGAATCCAGAGTTTGCAAGAAAATGTGAAGAAGCAGGAATAGAGTTTATAGGACCTACCCATGAAATGATGGAAAAATTGGGAGACAAAATAAAATCTAAAATAGTTGCAAAAAAAGTAGGAGTACCTACAATACCAGGAGTAGAAAAACCTATTACATCAGAAGAGGAAGCAATAGAATTTGCTAGACATTGCGGATATCCTGTTATGCTAAAAGCAGCTGCTGGTGGCGGCGGAAGAGGTATGAGAATTGTAAAAAGTGAAAATGATTTAATTAAAGAATTCCGTAGTGCCAAAAGTGAAGCCAAAAAAGCCTTCGGTATTGACGATATCTTTATTGAAAAATATTTAGAAAAGCCAAAGCATATTGAGGTACAAATTCTAGGGGACAAGTATGGAAACATTGTTCACTTATTTGAAAGGGATTGTTCAATCCAAAGAAGACATCAAAAGATTATAGAATATACTCCAGCTATTTCATTAACAGAAGAAAAAAGACAAGCTATATGTAATGATGCAATAAAAATAGCTAAAGCTGTAGATTACAGAGGAGCAGGTACAGTAGAGTTTTTAGTTGATGCTCAAGGTAATCATTATTTTATAGAAATGAATCCTAGAATACAGGTTGAGCATACAATAACAGAGATGGTTACAGGTATAGACATTGTTCAAAGCCAAATATTAGTAGCAGAAGGCTATTCTTTAAATTCTCCACAAATAGGTATAAAATCACAGGATAGTATAGAGACTAGAGGATATTCCATTCAATGTAGGATAACTACAGAAGACCCTTCACTAAATTTTGCCCCTGATACAGGGAAAATAGACATATACAGAACAGGTTCAGGTTTTGGTATAAGACTGGATGGAGGAAATGGATTTACAGGCTCAATAATCAGTCCTTATTATGACAGTCTTTTAGTAAAAACTATATCCTGGTCTAGAACATTTGATGATGCCATAAGAAAGGCTATACGTGCTATTAAAGAACATACAATAATGGGAGTTAAAACAAACGCAGACTTCTTAATTAATATATTAAATCATGAACAATTTAAAAAAGGTGAATGTGATACAAGATTTATAGCCGATAATCCTGATTTATTTGATATAACTCCAAAAGAAGATACTGAAATGAAAATACTAAAATATATAGGAGAAAAGGTAGTAAATGAAACAAAAGGAGAAAAGAAAGAGTTTGATGTTCCTATAGTGCCTGATGTAGAAGTACCAGATAACTTAATAGGAACAAAGCAAATATTAGATGAAAAAGGGCCAGAAGGCCTTGTAGATTGGATTAAAAATGCTAATAAGCTACTTTTAACTGATACCACTTATAGAGATGCCCATCAATCTCTTATGGCTACAAGAGTAAGAACGGTTGATATGTTGAAAATTGCAAAAGCAACATCTACCCTAGCAAAGGATTTATTCTCACTAGAAATGTGGGGAGGAGCTACATTTGATGTTGCTTATAGATTCTTAAAAGAATCACCTTGGGTAAGATTAGAAGAATTAAGAAAGAGAATACCAAATATACTATTCCAAATGCTTATAAGAGGTTCAAATGGTGTAGGTTATAAAAACTACCCAGACAATGTTATTAGAGAATTTATTAAGGAAGCATCTTCATCTGGAATAGACGTATTTAGGATATTTGATTCACTAAACTGGATAAAAGGAATGGAAGTAGCAATAGATGAAGTCTTAAAGAATGGTAAAATTGCAGAGGCATGTATATGTTACACAGGTGATATATTAGATAATAGTAGAGATAAATATACTCTAGAATATTACGTAAAAATGGCAAAGGAAATAGAGAAAAGAGGAGCACATATTTTAGGTATCAAAGACATGTCTGCACTATTAAAGCCATATGCTGCATATAAGCTTATTAAAGCCCTTAAAAATGAAATATCAATACCAATCCACTTACACACACATGATACAAGTGGTAATGGTGTGGCAACAGTATTAATGGCAGCTGAGGCTGGAGTAGACATAGTTGATACAGCATTTAACTCAATGTCAGGCCTTACAAGCCAGCCTGCATTAAACTCAGTTGTTGCAGCATTAGAAAATACTTCTAGAGATACTAGAATAAATCTTGAAGATATACAAAAAATATCAGATTACTGGAGTGCAGTAAGACCAGTATATGGTCAGTTTGAATCAGATCTTAAGTCTGGTACAACTGAGATTTATAAATACGAAATTCCTGGTGGACAGTATTCAAACCTAAAACCACAGGTTGAAAGCTTCGGATTAGGTCATAGATTTAAAGAAGTAAAAGAAATGTATAAGAAAGTAAATGAAATGCTAGGAGATATAATAAAGGTTACTCCTTCATCTAAAGTTGTAGGTGACTTAGCAATATTTATGGTACAGAATGACCTAACACCTGAAAATATATATGAAAAAGGAAAGGGTATGTCATTCCCTGATTCAGTAGTTGCATATTTTAAGGGCCTTATGGGTCAGCCTATGGGAGGCTTCCCTGAAGAACTACAAAAGCTTGTACTAAAGGGAGAAGAGCCTATAACTTGTAGACCAGGAGAATTATTAGAATCAGAGGACTTTGATAAAACAGAAAAATATTTAAAAGAAAACTTTGACATTAAACCTACTAAGAAAGATTTATTAAGTTATGCACTATATCCTAAAGTATTTGAAGATTATCTAAAATTCAGAGAAGAGTATGGAGATTTAAGCCGTATGGGTAGTGATATATTCTTCCATGGTCTATATGAAGGAGAAACATGTGAAATAGAAATTGCAGAGGGTAAAACACTAGTTATAAAACTATTAAGAATTGGTGAATTAGATAATGAAGGATTTAGAACAATAATATTTGAAGTAAATGGAAATAGAAGAGAGATAAAAGTAAAAGATAAAGCTAGTAACCTAAGAGGTGAAGAAAGCTTTACCCAAATGGCAGATCCTTCAAATAAACTAGAAGTTGGTGCAAGTATACCAGGTAAAATAGTTAAAGTATTAGTTGAAGAGGGAGATGAAGTAGAAGAAAATCAAACTCTAGCAATTATTGAAGCAATGAAGATGGAAACAGATGTTAAGGCTTCTTCAAAAGGAGTAGTTGAATCAGTACTAGCAAAAGAAGGAGAACAGGTTAAATCAGGTGAGCTATTATTTAAATTAAAAGAGTAAAACTAAGGCAGCCGTTATTAACGGCTGCCTTTTTCTAAAAAATTTGATTAAATTTTTAAAACTATCATAAAGAAAATTTTATCTATTGAAATATAGGGTATAAAAACAAATAATTAGGCTTAATTTTTTTATTTTATCAATATCATAGTTTTTGGAGGGATATTTTAATGAAGAATACGAAACAAGAAGTTATTGCAATGTTACTGGCTGGGGGCCAGGGAACAAGATTAAAGGATTTAACTAGAAAGGTGGCCAAACCTGCTGTGCCCTTTGGAGGTAAATACAGAATTATTGATTTTGCCTTAAGTAATTGTGCTAATTCTGGCATTCATACTGTTGGAGTCCTTACTCAATACCAACCCCTTGAGCTAAACTCCCATATTGGTATAGGAAGTCCTTGGGACCT
>NZ_MCIB01000038.1 GCF_003609645.1 Thermohalobacter berrensis | reverse complement strand
AAGAAAGGTAATAGGTATAACTCCTATTACCTTTTTTTATATTATCCAATTAGCTCATCTAATTCATCTACTAGCTTACCAAACTTATCTAACGCCATATCTACAGGTTCTTGCTTTGACATATCTACTCCTGCCTTTTTCAAAACATTTATAGGATAATCTGAACTTCCACTTTTTAAAAACCCTTTATATTTCTCTACAGCTTTTTGTCCTTCTTTTAATATCTTTTGAGATAGTGCTATTGCTGCAGAAAAACCAGTGGCATACTGGAATACATAAAAATTATAGTAGAAATGTGGGATTCTAGCCCATTCAATTGCTATTTTATCATCTACTACTATATCTTTACCATAATATTTTTCATTTAATTCTTTATATATACTACATAATTTATCTGCTGTTAGAGGTTTTCCATTCTCCATCTCTTCATGTATAAGTTTTTCAAATTCAGCAAACATTGTCTGTCTATATACTGTTCCTCTAAATTGTTCTAAATAGTGGTTTAATAAATACATCTTCTTATCCTTCTCTTTTACATTATTCAACATATGCTCCATTAATAGAGCTTCGTTTACTGTTGAAGCCACTTCTGCAACAAAAATGCTATATCCTCCATAAACATATGGTTGATTTTTCTTAGAATAATAGCTATGCATGGAATGGCCCATCTCATGGGCAAGTGTAAATACACTATCAAGGTTATCTTGATAATTCATTAAAATGTATGGAGGAGAATCATATGTTCCCCATGAATAGGCTCCACTTCTTTTACCTTTATTTTCATAGACATCAATCCATCCTGAATTTAATCCTTCTTTAACTATATTTAGATATTCATTCCCTAAAGGTTTTAAACCCTCTAACATCATTTCCTTACCTTTATCATATGGTATTTTCATATCTATATCTTTAACTAAAGGAGTATATAAATCATACATATGGAGTTCGTCTAATCCCAAAGCTTTCTTTCTTAATCTAACATATTTATACATATATTCTAAATTATTATGAACTGCTTTTATTAAATTGTTGTATACTTCAACAGGTATATTATTAACATCTAAAGATGCTTCTAAAGAATTATTATACTTTCTAACCTTAGAATAAAAAATATTCTTTTTAATATTAGAAGAAATAGTTGTAGCAAAGGTATTTCTGAAGCTATTGTAAGTATCATAGAAACCATCAAAGGTATCTATTCTTACTCTTCTATCTTTACTTTCCATTAATTTAATAAATCTTCCATGGGTTATTTCTATTTCTTCTCCATTTTCGTCCTTAATCTTAGGAAATTTTATATCTGCATTATTTAACATACCAAAAACATTTTCTGGAGTAGATGCTACTTCTCCTGCCTGTGCTAATATAGCTTCTTCTTTTGGAGATAAGAAGTGTTTTCTTCTTCTTACTATCTGTTCTAAATAATGTTTATATATCTTTAATCCTTCTTGTTCTCCTATGTACTGATTTAATTTACTTTCTTCAATCATTAATATTTCTGGCACAATAAATGATAAACTTTCTTCTACTTCTACCATAAGATTAGATGCCCTATCAGTTAAGGCTTGATACTTATTGTTTGTTGTATCTTCATCTTTTCTCATTCTAGCATATGTATAAACATTTTCAGATAGTCTTGACATCTTCATTTGAAGCTCTATCACTTCTAATAATGTTTTACTACTTTCACCTACTTTTTCTTTATATTTCTTTACATCTTTTATTAATTCCTTAACTTTATTAAAATCTTCTTCCCATTTTTCCTCGTTCTGATACATTCTTTCTAGGGCCCATTTATATTTAGGGTCTATATCTTTCCTCTCATTTACCTTATTTTTTTCATTTGCCATTCTTACTCTCCTTTCTTTTCAATTTTATCTTAACAAAAGTTATACCATGGATTAATCCATGGCATAACATTTGTTAGCCTAAAACTACTTCAACTTTATGCTCTTTATTATCATTAACTAGTGGTATATATTTTTCTTTAAGTTCTTTTCCATCTAAAATTACTTTCACAACATTTTTATTTACTCTATTAGGATTTTTTACTACTATTTTATAAACTGTATTCTCATATCTATATTTTATCTTATAATTTAACCAATCTCTAGGGATACATGGGTCAATAATTAACTTATTTCCTTCTTTTTTAAATCCTAATATATATTCAATACCTACAGTGTACATCCAGCCAGCAGCTCCTGTATACCAAGTCCAGCCACCTCTACCTACATGGGGACTAACTGCATAAACATCTGCTGCCATAACATATGGTTCAACTTTATAAGTGGAGCATTCAATTGAAGTCCTTGAGTGGTTTATTGGGTTTATCATATTATATAACTTCCAAGCTCTATCTCCTTTTCCCATTAAGGCATATGCATTTACAACCCATGTTGCAGCATGTGTATACTGACCCCCATTTTCTCTAACACCTGGTACATAGCCTTTTATATAACCTGGGTCATGCTCAGTTTTATCAAAGGGAGGAGTAAATAGAAGGATTAACCCTTCATCTTCTTTAATAAGATATCGTTCTACTGATTCCATTGCTGATTTTACCCTATCTTTTTTTCCAGATCCTGAAATAATTGACCAAGACTGAGCAATAGAATCTATTATACACTCTGTATTCTCTGATGAACCTAGGGGTGTTCCATCGTCAAAATAGGCTCTTCTATACCAATTTCCATCCCAAGCATTCTCTTCAATTGATCTAGTAATTTTTTCAATAGCATTAGAATATTCTTTTGCCCTTTCAAAATCTTTCATCTCTTTACAAATTGGTATAAACCTTTTTAGGATAGTACAAATAAACCATCCCAGCCATATACTTTCTCCCTTTCCTTTATTTCCCACTTTGTTCATTCCGTCATTCCAGTCACCTGAACCCATAAGTGGTATTCCATGTTCTCCATATTTAAGGGACCTATCAATTGCCCTTATACAGTGTTCATATATAGTTGAACTTTCATCAGAAAATCTAGGAATATCATATTTTTCATCTTCATTTTCTTTTAATGGTTCACTTTCAAGGTATCCTACCTTCTCCTCTAGAATACTATAGTCACCTGTTTTCTTCACATATTCTGCTGTAGCTAAAGGAAGCCATAATAAATCATCAGAAAATTTGGTTCTAATTCCCTTATCAGGTCCATCAACTCCTGTTTTATGCCACCAATGCTGTACATCTCCTTCAACAAATTGATGTGCACTGTGTAATATAATTTGTTTTTTAGTAGCCTCAGGTAGTACATTTATTGAATTCATTGCATCTTGAAGTTGATCTCTAAATCCATATGCACCCCCAGATTGATAAAATGCTGATCTGGCCCAAAGCCTACAAGCTATGGTCTGATATAGCAGCCAATGATTTAACATAATGTCCATAGATTTATCAGGTGTACTAACTTCTATAGTTTCTAATACTTTATTCCAATAGTTTTTAACTTCAGTTAATGCATTTGTACAATTAGCTATTTGAGTATATTTATTTACAATTTTTCTTACTTCATCTATAGACTTTCCTTGACCTAGTATGAAAACAACTTCTTTTTCTTCATCTGGATCTATTTCAACTACAGTTTGTATTGCACCACAAGGATCAAATCCGGCTCCTAAGCGATTTGAAAGAGTTTCTCTTTTTAAGGCCTCTGGATTTTTTAAACTACCATCTATACCAATAAACTCTTCCCTATCTCCTGTATAACTTTTACCTACTTCTGATGTATTAACAAATGCAATTCTTCCTGGAAAATCTGGATTATAAGGATTTTTAATTAAAATAGCTCCACTCTCTTCATCTATTTCAGTTATAATATGTTGTTGTGTCATTTCATCTATTACTCCTAAAACTGGCCTTATATAATAGGTTAAAGATATTTTTCTCCTTATATTTGAATTATTTTTTAATTTAACTAAATTAATTTTTGCAGGTTCATCTAATGGTACAAACATAGTAAGTTCCTGTTCTAATCCATTACTTTCACGAATGAATGTTGAATATCCTTGCCCGTGTTTTATAATATATGTTCCACCTTCTCTAATAGGTAATGGAGTAATTGACCAAGTATGGCCATCTTGTTCATCCCTTATATATATTATTTCTCCAGGTGGATCTGATACTGGATCATTTGACCAAGGAGTTAATTTGTTTTCTCTACTATTTTCTGACCATGTAAATCCACTACCACTTTCAGAAACTTGAAACCCAAATTTACCATTAGAAACTACATTTATCCACGGTGCTGGTGTATTATTATAATCCATTAATTTAATAATATATTCTCTACCATTTAAGCTAAATCCACCATATCCATTAAAATATGATAATTCGAAATTTTTTTCCCTATCCATGTATATTATATTGCTTTGCTTAAATTCTTTTTCATTTGGTAGTTTCTCTGTTTCATTCTTTTCTCTTAACTGAGTTAGCAGTGGAACATTATCTGCTCTTAATATTAAGCCTGCTGAAGAATATAGTAGTATTTTATCTTCATCAGGTATACTATTAGCATTTACAATGTAAATACCTCCAGGTTTTGAATATATATGTCTACTATTACTTTCAGATACTTCATTTTTAATCATATGATATAATGGTTGAAAATAGTTACTCTTATCTTCATTTAAGATAACTAAGTCAACAGTTAATCCTTTCATTCTAAAATATTCATGGGATTTTAAAACTTTTCTTAAAACATCTAAATACTCTGCATCTTTAATTGTTAAAAGAATTATTGGATTGTCTCCAGAAATTCCATAAGCCCAAAGTCCTGACTGACCTTTAGTATTTTTCTTTATAATATTTTTATATTTCTTTCTATTTGGACTAAGAAATACTATATGTGGTACTATTTCTTGGAATAGTTTAATATCTTCTTCGCCTACATTAAGGTAGCTATTTTCTACTTGGCTTCTTGTAAACGCTAAATCAAATGCCCTTGTAATATTTGGTGTATCTGTATATTTCCTTGAAAGTTCAATAACTTCTTTTTTATTGTTACCTACTCCAGTTATAAAGGAAACCTTTGCTGTCTCACCTGGTTTTATTTTTATTTTTTTCCTTAAGCTCATTATTGGATCAATTACAACCCCAGTTGTGTTTGATAAAGGTTGTGTTAATGCTTGAGGGTTAGATATATCTCTTCCTCTACCTATAAAATTATCTCTATTAGTTTCGTATTGAAGACTTCCAAGTGTTTCTCCCTCAACTACTACACTATGGAATGCCCAAACTGTTTTTTGCCCCTCTTCTCTGGGTCTTCTAGAGGCTATTATTGTATCACTTTCATCTAAAGCTTCTGTCCTTACAAAAAGATTACTAAATGCTGGGTGTGCAATATCTGCAGATTGATTAGTTAAAACAGTTTCAAAATAACTAGTTAATTCAATTATTAATTCTTTCTCTCCATGATTTGTAAGTCTTACTCTTCTAATTTCTGCATCATCTTCTGATGTTACAATTACTTCTGTATGTGTATCTATATTATCATCAGCTCTAATATACTCTGCCTTATCTTGAGAAAATCTAACTTTATAACCATCTGGTTCTTTATTTAATGGATCATATGTTGCAGACCACATTTCTCCAGTTTCTTCGTTTTTTAAGAATATAAAATTACCATATTTATGGGTTAATAAGTCACTTCTCCAACGTGTTATTTGAAGCTCTTATTTTTTGCTATAACCTATACCCTTATCTGTAACTAAAATAGAATACCTACCATTAGAAAGTAACTGACATTTTGGCAAATAGGATTTTGTAAGACCAAATTCCCTAATTACTTCTCTTCCTTTTTGTTTGTCCTCCTCTAATGGTTCTATAAGTTCTTTGTTTTCTTTTGTAATAATTGCCCTTATAGGTACTTTTTCTTGTAATAGTATTTCACCTGCTTTCATTACTGGATTGGAATGGAACCTCTTTTGCATAATATTTTCATTTATATAGTTATTAAGAGCAATAAAACTCATTCCTTGATGATGTGCCATAAAACTTTTTATTATCCCTTTTTTTTCTCCATATGGTAGACGTTTTGGTGTATAATCAACCGCTTCATAAAGACCATATAATCCTTCTAACCCATCAGATATAAGTTTTTTGATATTTTCAATTGCTCCCTTTGGGTCAAAGGGTAGTGCCAACAATGTTGAATAACATGAAACTACCATATCTTGTACAAGGCCTCTTTTTAAGCCTAAATCTGGCACACCAAAGGCTTTATATTGATAGTTTAGATCTATATCAAAAGCAAAATATCCTGATTCTGAAGTTCCCCATGGAACTCCTCTAGCTTTTCCATATTTTTTCTGAGCTTTAATAACTGTTGAATATGTTTCATCCATAAGTGTATTATCATAATTCTTCATTATTAAGGATGGCATTAAATATTCAAACATAGTTCCTGTCCATGAAACTAACCCTCTATAACCATTAATTTTAGATAATGCTCTACCTAGTTTATACCAGTGTTTTTCTGGAATTTCTCCTTTAGCTATTGCAATGTAACTTACAGTTCTAGCCTCTGATGCTAATAAATCATAATAGGAATTGGTAAGTTCTTCATCCTGTATATTATATCCTATAGCAAACAGATGTCTTTTTTTATCATAAAGTGGTTCAAATTTTGCATTATCAATTATTTTATCTATTCTGTCTATCAATAAAGAAGTTTTATTAACAGTGTCTTGTACATTATTTTTTACTTTAAGTATTTTTTCTTTTATAGATAATAATTTCTCTTTATTGGCATTATTTTTATCATTTATAAATTTAGTTATTTTTTCTAATAGCTTTTCATATATATTATTTAAAGTAGTTAACTCCCTTGTTGATATAATTTTTTGTATATAATCATTAAAATTTTCATTAGGTAAATCCTTTAATATTTCTATTTCTTCTTCTGTAGGTAGAATTTCATCTATTTCTTCTGAAAAAGAATTAATCATTTCTACTAATTTTTGATGCCAAACCGAGACTTCTCCATCTATATTTGAAAAGTTCTTAAGTAAAGTTCTCCATTCTTTTAAATTAATCTCTTTCTTACTTAGTAAGAAGTTTATATATTCATCATCTGGCTTCTTATCTTCTATTAAGTCTAAAGTATCCTTTATACCTTTTACTAAACTTTTATCAATTAAAGGCTTTTTAAGATATTCTTTAAGACCTTCTTTTAAAGTTATTAGATATGCTATAAAATTTCCATTGTCTACTGTAGAAATAAAGTATGGTCTTAATGGTTCTAAAGTTTTTATATCATACCAGTTATATAAATGTCCCTTCCAAGTATCTAATTTTTCTATAGTTGAAATTGTTTTTTCTATCCTATCTATCATTTTTGTAGTTGAAATATATCCAAAATCTCTAGCAGCTAATATAGAAATTAATAAAAATCCTATGTTAGTTGGAGAAGTTCTATATGCCAACCCGTTAGGAGGGTCTTCTTGATAATTATCAGGTGGAAGATAATTGTTTTCTTCTCCTGAAAAATCTTCAAAATAAGCCCAAGTTTTTCTTCCGATTCTTCTTAATATTTCTATATCTTTACCTGCTAATTTTTCTATTCCTTTAATCTCTGGTTGACTTATTTTATAGGCTACATATGGACCTATTGCCCATACTATTGTAATTGGTATAATATATAGTAAATTTTGTGGTTTTATAAATATCCCTAAGGCAAACACAAGTAAGGCTATAAATATAGAAGGTCTCATTCTGCTTATAAAACTAATAGTGTTATTTTTTAATCTTTTTTCTACATCAGCTGCAGTAACCCATTCTAATAAATTCTTTTTAGATATAAATACTCTATAGAGAGTTCTTAAGATAGCATCAGCCATCATATAACCTTCATATGGTAAAAAAACAAATAAAAGGATTACAAGATAAAAGGTCCTTTTTAATCCATATATAAGATTTCCATTTAATTTATCCCTTGATGCCCTATAATATTTCATAATTAAATAGTTTGCAAATTCAATAACTAATGGAAAGCCTAAGGCTAATAAAGCTAATCCTACCCATATATATGCTTTACCAGGCAGAAGGAGTAGGCCTAATATAATTAATAAGGTTAAAGTTACAGGAACTAGACTTCTTCTTAGGTTATCTAATATCTTCCATTTAGAGAGTGTTGATAAAGGGTTTTCTACAAGTACTCCCTCTCTATTCCTCACTTTTGAAAAAAGCCACTTTATTAACTGCCAGTCACCCCTTATCCATCTATGCAACCTCATAATATATGAGTTGTATTTTGATGGATAACCATCAACAAGCTCTATATCTGTTGCAAGGCCTGTTCTTATATAACTTCCTTCAAGTAAATCATGGCTTAATATTGAATTATCAGGAATAGTATCACTTAAAACTGTATCAAAGACATCAACATCATATATACCTTTACCAGTAAATATTCCCTCTCTAAATAGGTCTTGATAAATATCTGAAATTGCAGTTGTATATGGGTCAATTCCCCCTTGTCCTGCAAAAATTCTTGTGAATAATGAAATATTTGCACTCTCTATATCAAGACTTATTCTAGGTTGTATTATCCCATAGCCTTCTGATACAATCTTATTGTTTTTATCAAGTTTAGCTTTATTTAAAGGGTGTGAAATTGTTCCTATTAGTTTTTTAGCAGTATTTAATGGCATTTTTGTATCTGCATCAAGTGTTATTACATATTTTACTTTTTCCTTAAGTTTAGAAATATCACCAGTTACTATAGAGTATGATGTATCTTCTGCTCCTTTAAGTAATCTGTTTAATTCTACTAATGCACCTCTTTTTCTTTCCCAACCCATCCATCTATTTTGAGTTTTTGAGAATTTCCTCTCTCTATGGAAAAAGAAAAAAATATCTTCATCTTTGGCATATTTTTTATTTAATTCTTTTATTAACTTTATTGCTGTCTTTGTTATTTCATTATCTTCATTATTTTCTTTTTTATCAGAATCTTTAAAATCACCCACTAATGCAAAATATAAATTATCTTCTTTATTTGATAGATAGTGTATTTCTAACTGGCTTACTAATTCTTTAACAGTTTTTACATTTGGTAATAGAGTAGGAACTACCACTAAAGTTGTAGCTTTTTCAGATATTCCATTTCTATATTCTAATTTAGGTAATAGGGCTGGAGGAACTAAATGAGTGTAAAGCCAGTTTATACTTTTTACAGCTATATCGCTTACTGGAATTACAGTTATAACCGCAGTTAAGATAGTAGTTAGAATACTTTCAGATACCCTATAAGTATATATAGTAAATAGTGTTACAATTGTAAATACAATTAATATGATAGGAGCTATATAATAAGAAAAAGGGTAGTCATGAAAGTTATCCTTCCCTGTGTATCCTAATTCTTTTAACAATTTTTTTCTTCCATTATCTATTAAATAGTATCCAACATGTCCCTTTTTATTCTCATCATTATTGGATTCTTTTTTAGCTATTTCGATTGCTTTTCTAGCTACTGTAGTTTCTGGTATTCTAGTTTTATCTGCAATATCTGCAATTTGCTGTCTATAATAATCTCTTGACTCAAAATCCATATCTGAATATACCTTTAATGGATCATCTCTTAAAATCCCTTCAACAACACATAATGTTTCAAATATGTCATTCCAATCAAGTTTAGAAACAACCTTAAGACTTGTAATTGCATTTCCAAGTGAATTCTTTAATTCAGCTTGTTCGTTATGTGATTCTTCTATTACCCTTTCTAGTGCAGTATTAAATTGTTCTAACTTATTATTTATTATCTCTTTTATATTACCAATATCATATTTCTTATTCCTTATTTGTCTTATTAAATACTCAATAAATACTGGGTTTAATCTATTCATATTTTCAATAGTAGTATCTACTGAATCTAATAGTTTATCATATGGTGCATCTGTTAAATTTTCTATTTTAGTCCAATCATCCTGAATTTTGTGAATTCTTTGGCATAAATTTCTAATATACTCAATTAATGCTATTCTTATCATTAAAGAGAGGGACCATATTTCTGCAATAGAAAGTATATGTTGAGACTGATATGCCTTTATAAACTTTATTAATTGTTCTTCATCTAATCTTCCATCTGTATGTGAAATTAATTCAAGTGTTAAAGCATATACCCTTGGATATCCCTTTAAAAACCCATTGTTCAATACTCTTAACTTTAGATATTTTTTCTTAGTAAGTTTTTGTTTTACTTCTTTTACTTGTTCTTCAATTAGATAGTAGTTATCAAGTAACCACTCAGAGGCATGGGACAAGTTTTGGTTGTTTTTAGAAAGCTTGTTTAGGCTATTATATACTGAGGTTATTATATTAAAATTTTGATCTAATCTTTTTAATAAAGACCTTGTTGGTCTTTTATCTTTTGATACATTATGAATTTTAGCAACCTCTTTGGCATGTTCAATTAAATCCTCTGGATCTAACAATACATCTTTAATTTGAATAAATTTATCATTAGTTTTGTTTAAATTTTTTAACATTCCTCATCCCTTCCCTCTGTTTTTTTAATCTTTTATCTTTTAGTTACTGTCAAAAAATCAAAGGCAATTATTGCCCTTGATTTTTTAATAATTTTTTTACCTTTTCACTATAAAATGTTGATAACTCTTGTGCATACTCTTCCGAAAATCCCTCAGCATATATGTTAAAAACTGGTTTTTCACTATCGGGAAGTATTAAAGCCCAACCTCTGTTATCATTTATTTTTACTCCTTCAAAAAGTTCAATATCCTTATCTTTATTCTCTTCTATAACCTCTCTTATGACTCTTCCTTTATCTTTCCAATCACATGCTATCTCTTCTCTTACATAATGGAAATTTGGCACTTCATCGGCTATTTTACTAAGAGAGGTTTCATTTTGAATAAGAAAATCAATAATTTTACCTGTTCCCCAAATTCCATCAAAATTTAATATATATTGTATTAACGAATTTTTATCTGATATTTCAAATATTCTGTTTATAATGTTTGAAGGATTTGATTTAGTTCTAATTACATCTACGTCATATTTTCTAGCCATTTCTTCAATAACTTTAGGGGAATTATAAGGAATGACTAATTTTTTTATATTTCCAATCTTTAAAGTTATAAGTGAAATTACAGCAATATATTTTTCCTTATCAATAACCCTTCCTTTATCATCAATTAGTATAATATTTTCTCCATTTTCGCTAAATATTATCCCCATATCTGCTTTCTTGTCTTTTACCTGTTTTGATAAAAATGAAAAATATTCATCTACTGAATTATATTTTTCGATTGAGTATTCCGTATTAACTTCACATCCAATATATTCAAGGAACATCTTAGCTAATGAAATTATATTTTGAGATCTTGAGCTAATAATAACTTTAGGATTTTTCCTTTTTATCTGTGAAATATCTTTTAATAAATCTCCTCCATTCTTGATATAAAATGAAGCAAAATTCTGGATTTTTATTACATCTTTTACTTTATCACCATTACATCTTTCAAAGTCTTCTCTATTAAAAATATTTTCAATTTTTCTTTCAGTACTTCTACCAATATTAGCACCATTTTTATCAACAAACTCAATGTGCACTTTATTTTTATTTGAATAATCGATTCTTACATGAATTCCGCCATTTGCTTTATAATGTCTTACTGCAAATCGATTCATAGGCATAGCAGTATTATTAATGTCAATAACTCCCACACCTGTTGAAAGTATTCCAGAAGCTATACAGTTTTTAATAATATTAGAAGCACTTGAATTATCACTACTTACAATAATAGTTGATTCATCATCCATTATAGATGCAAAGGCCGACCCTAAACGTGTAGCAAATTCTGGAGTAATATCTATATTAATATTTCCGGATATATCTCTATATCCAAACAATGTTTTTGATGCCTTAGTACCCCAAATTAAATTTTGTTTTACGATTGTATTCTCTTCTATTTTTTTATCTGGCCAAATCTTAATATTAGGCTTAATGACAACATTTGATGATACTATACTTCCTACTCCTACTGCTGAACCTTCAAACAATTTAGCCCTATCATTAACGTGTACATTATTACAAATTACAGTTCCCCTACCTTCTACTTTCTTACCAATTCTAGAATTATTCCAT
Source organism: Thermohalobacter berrensis (assembly GCF_003609645.1). Taxonomy (GTDB): domain Bacteria; phylum Bacillota; class Clostridia; order Tissierellales; family Thermohalobacteraceae; genus Thermohalobacter; species Thermohalobacter berrensis. Next base: position 105,017 of record NZ_MCIB01000038.1, on the reverse strand, counting down.
ATTATACTTCTTTTTAAAGATGTATTTTTTTCAATATGACAATTATGTCCAATTATAGTATATGGTTCAATATTAACATTATCTTTTATAATACAATTTTTCCCTATATAAACTGGTGGTATTATTTTTACATTTCTACCTAATTTTGTTCCTTCTCCAATCCAAATTCCTTCTTCTACTTTATTTAAGCTTAAATCTACATTTACTTTTCCATTTAAAATATCATACTGTGTTAATTTATATGTATTTAGGTTTCCAATATCACACCAATAGTCATCTGTTACATATCCATACATTGGTACCTTATCCCTTAGCAATTTAGGAAAAAGGTCTTTACTAAAATCAAAATTGTCTCCCTTTTTATAATAATCTAAAACTTCCGGTTCTAATATATATATACCTGTGTTTATAGTATCACTAAAGACTTCGCCCCAACTTGGTTTTTCTAAAAATCTTACTATTCTACCCTCATCATCCGTTATTATTACTCCATATTCTAAAGGAACTGATTCTTTTTTTAATACTAAAGTTGCCTTTGAGTTTTTATCTTTATGGAATTTAATAGCCTCTCTTAAATTTATATCAGTTAAAGCGTCTCCACTTATTACTACAAATGTATCATCTAATATTTCTTCTGCGTTTTTAACACTTCCACCTGTACCTAGAGGTACATCTTCAATAAAATAATTAAGGTTTACCCCCCATTCTTGGCCATCCCCAAAATAATCTGTAATAACAGAAGGAAAATATGCCATGGTTACAGCAATATCATTTATATCATGTTTTTTTAAAAGGTTTATAATATATTCCATTACAGGTTTATTAAGAATTGGAACCATTGGCTTTGGTATATCACAGGTTAAAGGCCTTAATCTTGTTCCTTTTCCCCCGGCCATTATTACAGCTTTAATATTCACCACTCTCCTTTAAAAACAAATTTCTTTAGATATACTGATATTCTATGAAAAATTAAGCCTTTGTATTCATCAAGAATATATAAGTTTATAAGTTATTCACCAAATTGTGAGAAAATTTACTTATCTTCATTTTTATTATTAGCTATATTAGTTTTATTTTTTCATAAAAAAAGGCTATTAAGTTAAGGAATACTTAATAGCCTTTTTGAATTAATAAAATACTTTAACAAATTTTATAGAGTATAGATCTGCTATAGTTATATCATCTGATTCAGGTTCTCTTAATACTACATGGTCTATTCCTACTGATAATAGAGTACCTGATCTGTCTACAACAGTGTTAGTACCAATTAAAAAATCAATTCTTACAAATCTACCTATTAAGGTTCTCAAATATCCTTGAAGATAATTGGTACTTGCAGTTACTGGTGGTCCTGGCTCAAACTCAAAATCTACCTCTGGTTCAAATTGAGGTGGCCTTACAACTGGTGGTCTTCCACCAGGATATCCATAATAAGGTGTATAAGGTGTTGGCATGTAAGGCATTTGTGGTGTTCTTGGCATAGTTGGTATAGGTGGTTGTGGCATATCTGGTCTCATTGGTCTTTGTGGCATCTCAGGACCCATAGGCCTTTCTGGCATCTCTTCTCTTTGCATTGCTTCTGGTCTTTGATATTCATCTCCATTTTGTTTTTTTCTTTTACTCATTAAAATCCCTCCTTTATAAATTACAAAAATTTAGGCCATCTTAAGTGTCTCTATAACGTTCAGTTGGCTGATAAAAACAATGGTTTCTTATTTTAATTGTATATCTTCCTGTTCCATTCCAAGGAAATGTGTAAGGACAGCCTGGACGATATGGATTCATATACCATAGGCACTGACCCACATTATAAAGCTTATTCCCAGCTAAAGCCCAATCTGCTATTTCATAATGTATATCTTCCGGAGGATTAGCCCATATTGTTTGAGGATTTGACCTTCCCCCTATAATTCCCTTTACACAATCAAATTGACATTCTTGATATATAACTTTACGAAGGTCTCCCTGAGCAACCCTACGATATTCCCCGTACGGTGCATGAACTCTATTCATTACTACAGTTGCGACTGCTTTCATTCCTCTTTCTCCTTCTCCCCCAGCTTCACATTTAATTATTCTTGCTAATAGTTCACGGGCTGAATAAGGCAAGCTATTCCCCCCTTTCAAAATGCTGGTACTATTAATATATTAAATTAAACAAAATCTGGTACTAATTTAAAGGAATATATTAAGAAATATTAATTTTCAATATTTTTTATAAATAGTAAAGGATTTTATATCTTAAGAATATAACTAAATAGTAGAAGTTTTTTTAAGGAGGTTGCTTATGGAAAAAAAATTATATCGTTCAACAGAAAATAAAGTTATAGCTGGAGTATGTGGAGGGGTTGCAGAATATTTGGATCTAGATGTTACTCTTGTAAGAATCCTTTGGGTTTTAATTAGTTTTGCTATAGGAGCTGGGATTATAGCATATATTATTTGCGCAATAATTATCCCAGAAAGGGGTAAGGTTCAAGAAGTTACAAATACAGAAATAGTAAAAAAAGATAACAATACTAGTTCAACTGAGCATTCAGACAGGAATAAGGTTTTAATTGGAATAATCTTGGTGTTGGCTGGAAGTATAATTTTGATTGAGAAAACTTTCTATTGGTTCGACTTTGATAAGCTTTGGCCGATTTTCTTAATACTTGGAGGATTATATATTATATATAACCAAAGGGGGAAAAAATAAGTTGAAAAATCGAAATCTAATATTAGGACTTTTTTTAGTTTTGTTTGGTATATTTCTTATTCTTAGAAACTTTGGAATAATTAATTGGTCTATATGGTATACATTATTTGATTTATGGCCATTTATTTTTATAGTTTTAGGGATAAATTTAATCTTCAATAAAAATAAAAATGTTAAAATAATTACTTGGATATTATTTTTTGCATTAATAATAGGTTATGGATTCTACACTCAATTTAAATTAGAAACATCTTCTAATTCAAAGCTAGTATTAGAAGAACGAAAGGATATTAAACATGGAAATTTAATTCTTGATTTAAATGGTGCAAAGATAGATATAAAGGAAACAAATGATAATCTCATATATGCTGATGTACCAAATCCAATTGTAAAAAATGATGTTAAATTTCGTAATAACACTGTTGATATAAAGTTTAACCAAAAATCTCACAAAAAATATAATAATGAAATCTATAGTTTTAATTTAAACAACGATATTGACTGGGATATAAGAGCAGACCTTATAGCAATTGATGGTAACCTAGACTTTAGTAACCTAAAAATTAGAGAAACAGATTTAGAGGTTGAAGCTGGTAACATAGAAATTAATTATGGTAATCTTATGGAAAGTTCTAAAGTAAATATAGAATCTAGGGCAGCAAATATTAAAATTATTATTCCAGAGGATATAGGAGTAAAATTAGCATTTGATGGAGTATTAAATCATACTAATTTAAAAAATTTAAATTGGGATTACTCTGATAGTTATTACTACTCTCCTAATTATAATGATGCTAAATCTAAGTTAGAGGCTGAAATAGATATGGAGGTTGGAAACCTAACTATAATAACCAAGTAAGACTATCCTAAAGTTTATACTACTGTTTTTAATTTTACATTTTCTGTTTCAAATTAGTTTTTCTAGTAATTAATGGGAACTAGGTTCCCCTAGCGAAGCGAGCTTTGCTCGCTTTTTTATTTGTTAAGTTTTTCTGGATTTTATACAGTTGTAATTATACTTTTCAAATGTTAAAATTTAGTTGTACATATTCTCCTTTAGAAGGGACGGTTGTTATGGATAATTATAGTGTTTTTGACATACTTGGTCCTATTATGATAGGTCCTTCAAGCTCCCATACTGCAGGAGCTGCTAAAATAGGTAAATTAGCACGTAAAATTTCTGGAAATGATTTTGATTCTGTTCTTTTTTATCTTCATGGTTCCTTTGCTAAAACATATAAAGGTCATGGAACAGATAGAGCTTTAGTTGCAGGCATTCTGGGAATGGAACCATATGATGAAAGGCTTAGGGGCTCTTTAAAAATCGCTAATAAAAAAGGAATAAAAGTAAAGTTTGTAGAAACTGATTTAGGTTATCGGCATCCAAATACAGTGAAAATAGTTTTTTATAAAAAAGGCAAAAAACAAGATGAAATAATTGGTTCTTCAATAGGTGGAGGAAATGTTATTATAACTAATATAAATGGATATAAAGTGGAATTTACAGGAGATTATCCTACATTGATTACTAGACAATATGACAGACCTGGGATTATTAGTAAGGTTACAGCTATTTTTGCTACGAATAACATAAATATAGGTAAAATGAAGGTTAATAGGAAGGGAAAGGGTCAAGAAGCATCAATGGTTATCGAAACAGATAGTGAAATACCTAATGAAGCTATAAAGAAAATTTTACAAATTAACGAAATTATATCTGCTAGGGCTATAAATTTACGTAAAAAAGAGGTGTAATTATGTATAACACTGGTTATGAGCTTCTTAAAATTACTAAAGAGAAAAAAATAAAAATTTCTGATGTAGTTGTTCAAAATGAATGTAAAGTACTTGAAAAATCAGAAAGTGAAATAAGAAATAAAATGAAAGAAAATCTAAAAGTTATGATAGAATCATCAAAACAGGGATTAGATGGAGAAATAAAATCAATAAGTGGTCTTATCGGTGGAGATGCTAAACGTGTAAACGATTACATCAATACTAAAAAGACTACTATATGTGGGAATACACTTAACAAGGCTATGGCTAGAGCCCTCTCTTGTTCAGAAATTAATGCAGCCATGGGTAAAATAATTGCTGCACCAACAGCCGGTTCTTGTGGTATATTACCTGCTTCTATTATTACTTCAGCTGAAGTGTTAAATCTAGATGAAAATGCAATGATAAATGCTCTGTTTACAGCAGCAGGAATAGGTCAAATTATTGCTAAAAATGCAACCTTATCTGGTGCTGAAGGTGGATGTCAAGCTGAATGTGGTTCAGCATCTGCAATGGCTGCAGCAGCAATAGTTGAAATGGCAGGTGGGACACCGGAAATGTCTTTAAATGCTGCTGCCATAGCTCTAAAAAATATTTTGGGTCTTGTATGTGATCCTATAGCAGGGTTAGTTGAAGCTCCCTGTGCTAAACGTAATGCATCAGGTACAGTTAATGCTATGCTTGCTGCAGACCTAGCCCTTGCAGGTGTAAAAAGTATCATTCCCTTTGATGAAGTTGTTGAAGCAATGTATAATGTAGGAAAATCCCTTCCCCATGAACTTAGAGAAACGGCTTTAGGGGGCGTAGCAGCAACAAAATCGGGTAAAGAAATAGAAAATAATATATTTGATAAGTAGTTTATAGTAAATAACAAGAATTGGAGGCATTTTGCTTCCAATTTTTTTAATACTATAATTTGATCCTAATAATTTTAAATATATTTGGTTATTGTGTATATATAGCTAAATTTTGCTAATAATATAGCTAAAAAATAGCGGAGGTATATAAATGAGAATCCCTAATCATATTGGTATAATTCCTGACGGTAACAGACGATGGGCTTTAAAAAATGGATTGAATAAAGAAGATGGCTATGACTTTGGCTTAAAGCCAGGCTTAGAGCTTTTCAGATTATGTAAAAAAGTAGGAGTGAAGGAAGTTACATACTATGGCTTTACTATGGATAATACTAAAAGACCATCTGTTCAAACGAAAGCTTTCACTAAAGCCTGTATAAAGGCTGTAAATATGCTATCTAAAGAAGAGGCTTCTCTTCTAGTTGTTGGAAATACTAAATCTCCTAAGTTCCCTAAAGAATTATTACCATTTACAAAAAAAAGAAAAGTTTTTGGAAATGGTAGCATAAAAGTAAATTTTTTAGTTAATTATGGTTGGCAGTGGGACATCAGAAATTGTTTAAAGAATATTCATAATAAAAATTTCCTCAACTCCCTACAGTCTAAAGACATATCTAGAGTTGAGTTGATAATTAGATGGGGAGGAAGAAGAAGATTAAGTGGTTTCCTTCCAATTCAGTCCGTATATGCTGACTTTTATGTTGTAGATGACTATTGGCCAGATTTTAAACCGGAACATTTTTATGAAGCACTAAAATGGTATGACTGTCAGGATATTACCCTTGGAGGTTAAATAGTAACGAAATTTAAGGCTGTTGAATATTATAATTCCAACAGCCTTTTTCTTATGCCTATCACCAAATATATTTTTTAGCTATCATTGGTAATTTTGGACATAAATTTTTTTTAATAAGGGAGATTTTATTATGTCTGAAAATTATATGCCTCCACAACCAAATAATCCAACTAAAGAAGAAAGATACAAATTAATTAAGTATGCATTAAAAGAAAATAATCGTCTAGAAGATCTTCAAAATATAATAAAATTAATGAGCCCACCCCCAGATGTAACTTCTGTACTTCCCCCTGGAAAATGTAAAGGAGTAAAAGTAGCTATAATTGGTGCTGGTGAAGCAGGACTTTCTGCTGCCTTTGAACTACGGAAATTAGGCTTTAATATTACAGTTTTTGAAGCTTTAGAAAATAAAATTGGAGGTAGAGTATATACTTATTATTTTACTGAAGATTTGTATGGAGAATTAGGACCAATGCGTATTCCTGTATCCCATGAGGCAACTTGGCACTATATAAACCTCTTTAATTTAGATACTAGACCCTTTATTCAGACAAATCCAAATACTTATATATACGTGCAAAATACAAGAGTAATGAATGATGGTAATGAGATAATGAAATATATATATCCAAAATTTAAATTAACTCCTATAGAGGGAACAATTCCTTTTGATGAATATTTGGAATGTATATATAGCAAAAGATTACTTAAAATTCCTAAAAGTGTAAGAAAAGAATTATTACAAATAAAAAAGGTATATGACCCGCAAATAGTATATCTTGATACTTTAAATGTTAGAAATGTCTGTCAGTTACTTGGACTAAGTGAAGGAGCAATTAACTTAATCCAAAGTGTAGCATCTTTTGATTCTGCCTTTTTTTACTATGCTTTTACTGAATTACTTAAAGATGAATATGCAGTAAATTTTAGCTTTTTATACGAAATTGTTGGTGGCTTAATAAAGCTACCCCTTGCATTTTATAAATCCCTAGTAAATCCTTATCCTAAAGAATATTCAATTCCAAATAATTTATTAGGTAAAATAGTTTTTAAACAGGGTACTCCAGTTGAAGGAATATATCAAGAGGATAAGGATAAAGTAATTTTAAAATATAATAATAAATATTTAAATAAACCTTCTTTTGAAAAATTTGACTTTGTTATCTGTGCAATTCCCTTTAGTAGTCTAAGGAATGTAGATATATATCCTGGATTTTCTAACAGAAAAATGCAAGCAATAAGGGAAGTTAATTATGCTACATCACAAAGAACACTATTTTTATGTAAAAAAAGGTTTTGGGAAGAAGGACCACCTAATAAAAGAATAATAGGTGGTGGCTCATATACTGACCTTCCTATTACTACTATATGGTATCCTTCTGACCATGGTAAATGTTATGATTTAAATACATTTAAAAGAAAATATAAGAAGGGTTGTTCCCCATATGAGCCCGGTGTTCTTCTAGCATCCTATAATTTTAACCTTGATGCAATCCGCCTTGGGAATTTAGATGAAGAAAGGAGATTTGAAGAAATCAAAAGACAGGTAGAGCTTGTCCATGGGCTTCCAAAGTATTATCTAGATGATATTGTTATCGACTATAAAAGCATAAACTGGAATGATTTACAATGGTTCTTAGGAGCAGTATGCTTTTTCCAACCTGAGCAAAAGCGAGTCTTTTCATATGCTATGACTAAACCTGAATATAACTTAAGGGTTTTCTTTGCAGGTGAACATATTTCAGTACATCACGGTTGGCAACAAGGTGCACTAGAATCAGGTATGAAAGCTGCCTATGATTTAGCAAAAGTATGTAAAAAAGTCTTCTATTTTAAATAGAAGACTCTTAAGGTGACTTTTTTGAAACACATAAGGGAATTTAGAATTTCTTATGTGTTATAAAAAACAAATATGTGTTTAATCTTAATGATGGTCAAATAAGACCATCTTTTTTTATAATCTTTAATCCTTCAATAGCTTCTATAGAAAAGAATAAAAAAATATTATATAATACACATAACAGCAAACATTTTCACAGTTTTTACTGTCTTTAGGGAGGTATTACATGAGTAATAAAACGGCATTATCTATATATCATAAACTATCTAATCAATTGTTAAATCTAAATTTAATAAGAAAAGATTTAAGAAGCTACAAAGTTGTTAAAAACTTTATTAAAAGTCCTTCAATAATGGAGGATATCGGGAAAATCGTAGAAGAAAAAGATTACAGCTGTAAAAGAATTCTTAACTTTTGCCATGATATGCTATATGAACTATCTGGTAAGAAGCTACCGAATGATTGGCTAAACTATGTATATCAGTATTCATTAAATAATTCATTTCCCTGTGCTGTAGACATAGATTTTTATAAAGATTTAGATATAGCTTGTATTGTTTATCTAGAAATACTAAGGGTGTTCTCAGAATTTGAAAAAACATCAAATAACAATACATGTCAAAGCAAATATCCCTTAAACTTTCTAACAGAAGATGAAGAAAATAATTTAGTAAATCCAAATGAGTATAAAAAATTTAAAAAAGTTTTTAGAGATAACTATGTATATGAAATGATGAAACTAAGCCAAGAAATAACAAGGCATAATACTTTAGACCATATATGTGGTGTTCATCATTTAGCCCTATATATTGGAAGACAATTATTTAAAATAGGCTTACCCGTTGATTTAGGTCGTGTATCTGGAGCCGCTGCAGGTCATGATATTGGTAAATATGGCTGTAAGGGACCTGAGCTAAAAAGAGTACCATATCTTCATTACTACTATACTGACCTATGGTTTAAAAGACATAATATTCAATATATAGGTCATATTGCGACTAATCATTCAACTTGGGATTTAGAACTTGAAAACTTATCTCTTGAATCATTAATTCTTATATATTCAGATTTTAGAGTTAAAAATAAAAGAAAAAAAGATGGAAGTAAAGAAATGTATGTATATAGCCTCAAAGAATCCTTTGATATAGTTCTAAATAAGCTTGATAACGTTGATGAAACAAAGGAAAAAAGATATAGACGTGTGTATGCTAAGCTTAAGGATTTTGAAAACTATATGATAAACCTTGGTGTAGAAGTTGAATTAGGAAAAGATTATGATTATAAACCTAAGAAAAAGTATTATTCCTTAATACATGGAAATCAAATTGTTGAAAACCTTAAATATCTTTCAATTGATCACAACATACATCTAATGAATAAACTAAAAAATGTTTCATCACTAAATTCAATTTTAGAACTTGCAAGAAGCGAGAATGACTGGAAAAAATTAAGGGCTTATCTTCAGATTTTTGAGGAATACTCCACATATCTAACTCAAAAGCAAAAATTAATCACACTTAACTTTTTATATGAATTGCTTATTCATAAAGAAGGAGATATAAGGAAACAGTGTGCTGAATTAATAGGAATTCTTATTGCAAAATTTGATGAAAAATATAGAAAAGAAGTTCCTAAGGATGTAGAATTAGAACCACCAGAAATAACAAGTAGTGAACTTCTAAACAAATATATAAAACTCTTTCTATATCCAGACCATAAAATAATCGAAATACATCGAGAATGGATTGGTTATAATCTTAGAAATATGATCTCTGCTCTATTTATGCACTGCGAAGATAGTCAAAAACTTGAATATAGAAACATACTATTAAAATACTTTAAACGTACAGAAAATATAGATAAAAACATCCAATTCTATTTACTTCAATGTGTAAAATATATTCCCTATATTAACACTATAGATAAACCAATGGAAATACTATTTGAATTTGTCTTAAAAATGATAAATAGTGAAGATTTAGAAATAAGGCTTGCTGCCCTTGAAAGAACATATAATCTTCTATTTAGATTAGATAAAAATAATTTATTTGTAAACAAACTAAAAAATATGTTAACTAAAAATATAGTATACTGTGATGTCCCTGCAGAAAACTTCTTGAAATTAAAAATTGCTGAACGTTTAAAAATAAATAAAGAAATATTAGACAAATATAAATCATTTTATAAAAAGGATAAAGATAAAATACCTGATTTATTCTTAAAAAATCTAAAAAGTGCTACTAACTGGATAAGCAAAAAGATTCATATAGAACTTTTACTTGAGGAAGTTATTAAATCACCAAAAAGAACAGGACTTCATACAGCTATGCACTTCTGTAATCTTGTAAAAGTAAGTGCCATTGAAAATGTTAGAAATCATGCAGGAGAAGCTTTAGTTAAAATTATTCCATCCCTTTCATTAGATCAAAGAAATGATGTTACAGTAGAGTTATTACGTGCTTTAGAAATGCAAGGCTATCAATTTACAAAATATATTCCTTATTATCTTGGTCAGATAATGTTGTACCTTCACCCTGTAGAACTTGATGAATTAATAGATGATTTTGAAGAAAAAATTAGGCAATCAAATACTCAGATAAGTCTTTTACTTCTTAAAACAATAGGTGTAGCAATCCAACATTATCCAAAATATAAAAACTTTTTTGATGAGGAAGAAAAAAAATATAAAAAACGCCTAATTAAAATGCTTGGAATTCTCTTAACAGGCCTAGTAAACTATGATATTCAAGTAAAACAAGAAGCCTTTAGTGTCATTGGAAAGGATATTTTTGGTTCAAAAGAATTAAATCTTGAAGAAAAAAGAGAGATTTTCCAATATATAGCTAAAAAGATACTAACATTATTAACTAACAAAGATGAAAATGAGTTACTTTTCCTTAATAACTCAGCTGCACTAAATCATATATATAGGTTTATATCTGATTATGTATTTTTTAAAGGTGAGATTAAACTTAACCATAGTAAAAAAATTGCCTTTTTCCCAGGGAGCTTTGACCCATTTTCATTAAGTCATAAAAAAATAGCTAAAGAAATTAGAGATATGGGATTTGAAGTATATTTAGCAGTAGATGAGTATTCATGGTCTAAACGAACTCAACCCCATAAGTTGAGAAGAAGAATTATTAATATGTCAATTGCAGATGAACTTGATATATATCTTTTTCCTGAAGATATACAGGTTAATATTGCAAATCCTAATGACTTAAAGGTTTTAAAGGAAATTTTTAATAACTATGAAGTATATATAGTTGCTGGAACAGATGTTGTATTAAATGCATCATGCTATAAGAAAAAAATTGAAAAATATTCAATTCATAACTTCCCTCATATAATATTTAAAAGAAGAAGTTTTCTGTCAACAGAAGATGATGATATAAAGTTTGAAAAAGCAGTTAATAAAATTAATGGTGAAATAATTAGATTATCTCTACCACCTCAGTATGAGGACATTAGTTCTACAAGAATAAGAAATTATATTGACCAAAATAGAGATATTTCACAACTAATTGATTCCCTTGCACAGAAATATATATACGAGTATGGTCTATATAGACGAGAACCTCAGTATAAAAGACTTGTACAAACTAAATCCCTTGATATTGAAGTATTTGACGATTTAGATGAAGGTCTATTAGATATTCTAGTTTCGCAATTTTTCAAAAACAGCAAAGATGCATATACTAAGCTTAAAAACCTTAAATCTAAGCTATCTCCAAGGATTATAATAATAAGGGATATCAACAATAATGGAAAAATTATAGGTTTTTCCGCTTTTCATTGGGTACGTTCAAGTATGCTATTTCATGAATTCAAAAATAATAATATATCGGAATATATTAGAGAAAACGCAGTAGGTAGAATAATTGCTATTGATGGAATCTTTATTGATAAAGATTATAATTATGAAAATTTAGAGCAAATACTCCTTACAGAAACATTAGCATTTTGCTTAGCTAAAGATTACAATTATGCTATCTTTCATAATATTATTGAAGACTATTTCTCTGAAACACTATATGAAAACCTAAAACTTCAAGGATTTAAAGAACTACATTATGTCAATAAACAGAATCCCGTGTTAGTTGTTGATATGAGTAATCCATGTACCCTTAATTTAGATTTAGAAACATTAATTAAAGAACCCTTTAGAAGTAACCAAAATGTACTAAAAGTAATTCAACAAACAAGAAAAAATCTACAAATAGCCCTTACAAAATTGTACCCAGGCCAGCTTGTATTATCCTTTGATAGAAATGTATTGTATGATAAATTAATTGAAAAAATATGTGAAGTAAATAATATGCCAACAAAACAATTAAAACCTAGAAAACTAGGACCTTATATGTGTGTACCCTTTGGTTCAATTTTAAATGGCTGTATAGTTCCAAATACTGTTACTAAATCAATGCATACAGAAAAATTATTTAGTTCAAATATTAGAGACTTTACAATAGGACCATTCCCATACTATATGAGTTTAGAAAATCAAATAAAAATGATACATTCCTTTAATAGAGAAGTAATCCTAGTAGATGATTTACTAAATAAAGGTTATAGAATTAAAGTTATTGACCCTCTTCTTAAAAATGAACAAGTTAAAGTTAGAAAGATAATAGTTGGTATATTATCTGGTCGAGGTAAAGAGTTAATGGATATTCAAAATAGAGAGGTGGACAGTGCTTACTTTATCCCTAATCTAAGGGTGTGGTTTAAAGAAAATACCCTCTACCCTTTTATTGGTGGAGATACCGTATGGAGAGGCTTAAATCCTCAAAGAAATCTACTTCCTTCTATTAACTTTATTTTACCTTATGCATCTCCATCTTTTATTAGGGGAACTACTAGAGATGCAGTATATAATCTTTCAGAAGTATGTATTAATAATGCATTAGACATAATAACTACCCTGGAGAAAGAGTATCAAAATATTAATGAGAGAAACTTAACCCTTAGACATTTAGGAGAAGTTTTCATATCTCCAAGATGTCCAGATAGAGGTAAAAATATTGACTATGATCTAAATTTAAAACCATCTGAATATTTAAGAAATGACATTGAACATTTAAAAAGAATTAAGGATATGGTAATAAGATAAAATAAGCGGGGATTTTTTTCTCCGCTGCTATATTTTCTTAACAAATATAACTACTGAAAAATGAGGTGAAATATGATGTTTTACTATAGACTAAAAGATAAAATACTTTTTTCCCGATTTAAGTATAGTAATTTAATAGAAATAGATGAGAAAGAAGCCAACAAATGTGATAGTATGATATATTTTTTAACTAAAATGGACCCTAAAAAATCTAGAAGAAGTTTTGCCATTTCAGACCCCTCATTACTTTTTATGAAAAGTGAAAGTGTAGAACTATTACAAAAAGAAAATACAAGTTATAATATTCCAAGCTGGATTGAAGAAAAAGTTAATTCACTGAAAGTAGTATCTATAAATACTTCTTATCCTAATTGGCAAGAATCTCTTAATCTTTCATATCCTAAAAAATGGAGAATTAATATTTTAGCATTAGGTGATGTAGGTGGAATGCTTCTTACAGGATTAAGACTTATTGGAGGTAATTATATTTCCAGTATTGGAATTTATGATAGAACTCCAAAAAAAGTAAAAAGATGGGAATATGAAATGAATCAAGTTTTATCTCCTTTTGATAATAAAAAATATCCTGAAGTATACGGTATTACAAAAGAAGAATTGTTTGACTGTGATATGTTCGTCTTTTGTGCTTCAAAAAGTGTTCCTCCTGTTGGTAATGAAACTAAGGATGTCAGAATGGTTCAGTTTAAAGATAACTCAAAAATTATTAAAGAATATGCAAAAATGGCTAGGAATAAAAATTTTAAAGGAATTTTCTCAGTGGTATCTGACCCAGTTGATTTGTTGTGTAAAGTTGTATTTTTGGAAAGTAATAGGAATAGTAATGATAAGCTAGACTTTCAAGGATTAGCTCCAGAACAAATAAGAGGATATGGTTTAGGAGTCATGCATGCAAGGGCTTGTTATTATGCAAAACAAGACAAATCAACTATACATTACTTAAAAGAAGGAAGAGCCTTTGGTCCCCATGGAAAAGGGTTAATAATTGCTGATAGTATAAAAAACTATAATAACCAGCTTTCAGAATATCTTACTAAAAAAGCTTTAAAGGCAAATCTTGAGGTTAGAAAAACAGGTTTTAAGCCCTATATTGCCCCTGCATTATCATCTGGTGCATTATCTATATTAGCCACAATAAGTGGTAAATGGCATTATAGTTCAACTTTTTTAGGTGGAGTATTTATGGGGACAAATAACAGACTAATTGAAACAGGTACTGAACTTGAAAGGCTTGATTTACCTAAGGAACTATTTAAGAAGATTAAAAATACTTATGAAAGGTTGGAAAAAATTGTATGAAAAATACATATTTAATTATGCCTGAAAATCCATCTTTATTGTTATATAAAATGGTTAAAGCTACCACTTCTAATACAAATACAATTTTGATAAAAAATGTCAATAATTTACCTGATTTAAGAAATAAAAAAATTGTTTTTGCAGTTCAACTAAATAACGCCGGTTTTAACATAGAACTTTCTAAAATATTTACAAAATTATGGAATAGAGGTAAAGATGCATTATCAGGCTCAACAGGTGTTGTTTTAACTCATAGTCATAATGAATTATTTACAAAAACATCAGCCCAAAATATAATATTTCACGCTAACCAACTTGGATGCCGTTTTCCCGGAAGACCTTTAGTTGAAGCAACAGGTTCTCTATGTAATCTTTTAACAATGCAAAAAGTAGTAAATAAACCTTTAGAAAATGTTTGTCTTAAAATGTGTGAAAGTTTGGGAAAAAGGTTGATTAAGGATAATCCCAAACTATTAAAAAATCCTAAAATTTTAGTACTACATTCAAGCAATCACAAAACATCAAATACATTAATGTTATGGGATATGGTAAAAAAGCACCTTAGGGGTTATCAGATATCTGAGATTCATATCGAAAATGGTACTGTCAGAGACTGTATCGGCTGCCCTTATACAATGTGTAAACATTATAGTAAACAGGAAAGGTGCTTTTATGGGGGAATCATGGTAGAAGAGGTCTATCCAGCAGTTTTAGAAGCTGATGCTATAATTTGGATATGTCCTAATTATAATGACGCTATTTCTGCAAATTTAACTGCAGTTATTAATAGATTAACAGCTTTGTTTAGAAAAACAAAATTTTATAATAAAACATTGTTTGGAATTATTGTTTCAGGGAATTCAGGAAGTGATGCTTTAGCCAAACAATTAATAAGTGCATTAAATATTAATAAGACCTTTAGACTACCACCCTATTTCTGCATTATGGCAACTGCAAATGATAAAGGCGCTATATTAAAAGTTCCAAATATTGAAGAAAAAGCTAAGGCTTTTGCTGAAAATATAAAAAAAGAAATAAAAGCATAAGTAATACTAAAATTAGTATTACTTATGCTTTTATTTATAACTGATTTATAGCCTTTTCTATTCTTTCTAATCCTTCCTTTATAATTTCACGTGGACACCCAATATTCATTCTTTGAAAACCTTCTCCTCCACTTCCAAACATAGCCCCATCACTTAGACCTACTTTTGCCTTGTCTACCATTAAATTTTTTAATTCTTTGTTACTAAGCTTTAATTCACGGTAGTCAAGCCAAAGTAGATAAGTTCCTTCAGGTCTAATTGCTTTTATTTTAGGAATTCTCTTATTAATAAAGTTTATGGAATATTCAATATTACCTTCTAAATATTTTAGTAAATTTTCAAGCCATTCTTCTCCATATCTATATCCTGCCTCCAGTGCCTCTATACCAAATATGTTACCCATTCCTATATGAATTCTTTCAAGGATATTTTTATATTTATCTTTTAACTTTTTGTTAGGTATAATAACAACTGAAGTATAAAGACCTGCCACATTAAATGTTTTACTAGGAGCAATACATGTAATTGTATTTTTAGCTAACTCTTCACTAATTGATGCAATTGGGGTATGTTTATATCCCGAATATACAATATCAGAATGTATTTCATCTGAAACAATTATTATATTATTTTTTAAGCATATTTCACCAAGTCTTTTAAGCTCTTCTCTACTCCATACCCTTCCAACTGGATTGTGTGGACTACATAAAATTAACATCTTAGTTTTTGAATCAATCTGTTTTTCTAACCTTTCAAAATCCATTACATAATTACCATTTTGTAACTTTAACTCATTATTTACAAGTACTCGATTATTATTTTTAACTGCTGAAAAAAAGGGAAAATATACTGGAGATTGAACAACAACCTTATCTCCTGGATTTGTCAATGCCATAATTAACATATTTAATGCCGGTACAACACCTGGACTAAAAGAGATCCACTCTTCCTTTATATCCCAATTATGCCTTTTTTTCATCCAATAAATAATCGATTCATAATAGGAAACTGGTCTTTTAGGATAACCATATATTCCATGTTCAGCCCTCTTTACTATTGCATCTACAATTGGCTGTGGACATCTAAAATCCATATCTGCAACCCACATGGGTAATACATCATCTTTTCCAAATACATCTTTTAACCCGTCCCATTTAGCAGAGTTAGTATTTTTTCTTTCTATAATTTGGTCAAAGTTATAGCTCAAAGTATCACCACCTAAAAATAAATATTTTTATACTCTATTTACCGGAGTTATTGCCTCCTTTCCACTCAATACTGCTATAATATTTTCTGCTGCTAACTTGGCCATCTTTTCCCTTGTCTCCTTAGAAGCACTCCCAATATGTGGGGTTAAAACAACATTGTCAAGTTCTAAAAGCTCTTCTTCTACCTCTGGTTCATTTTCAAAAACATCTAGCCCTGCTCCCCATATTTCTCCTTCTTTTAAAGCCTTTACTAATGCTTTTTCATCTACTACAGGACCCCTAGCCGTATTTATTAATATTGCATTTCTCTTCATTAATTTAAGTTCCCTTTCACCAATCATATATCTAGTTTCTTTAGTTAAAGGAACATGTATAGAAATAAAATCTGCTTCCTTTAATATAGTATCTTTGTCTACCCACTTAGCATTTAATTCCTTTTCAAACTCTTCATCTCTTTTTCTATTGTGATATAAAATTTTCATGTCAAATCCTAAACTTTTCTTAGCAAAGGCCTTACCAATTCTACCGGCTCCAATTACTCCTAAAGTTTTCCCATATATATCTTGGCCTAAAAGTAAGTTAGGAGAAAACACTTGCCATTTACCCTCTTTTATGTACTTATGTCCCTCTACTACCCTTCTTGCTACACTAAATAGTAATGCCCATGCAAGTTCAGCAGTAGTATCTGTTAGCACATCAGGAGTATTTGTTATCTGTATACCCCTCTTAGTTGCAGCATCAATATCTATATTATTAAATCCAACTGCGTAATTTGCAAATATTTTTGTCTTTTTTTGTGCCTTTTCTAAAACCTCATCATCTATTACATCAGTAAGCTGGGTTAATACAGCATCTTTGTCAACTACCTTTTCCATTATTTCTTCTTTAGTAAGAGGTCTATCTTCCGGATTAATTTCAACATGAAAATGTTTCTTTAATAACTCAATTCCTATATTGGGAATTTTTCTTGTTATGTAAACTTTTTTCTTTTCCATAAAAAAACCTCCTTAAATCTTTTTATTTTATAATTCTATATTTTTTTAATTATTCCTAGCTATAAAATTATTTAAATATTATTTTATTATTTCCCATTGATTCAATAATTGCTAATGAATTGACATTAATTCCTCTCTTACGTAAAATTTTACCTCCCTCTTGAAAACCCTTTTCTATAACAATGCCTGCGCCAACAATATTTGCCCTCGCTTGTTCAATAATATCTATTAAACCTAAAACTGCTTTTCCTCTAGCTAAAAAATCGTCAATTATAAGTATATTGTCTTCATTAGTTATATATCTTTTCGATATTTTAATTTTATACTTTTTTCCTTTTGTATATGAGTAAACTTCACTTTGATATGTTTCCTTATCTAGATTTTTAGATTCGATCTTTCTAGCAAATACAACTGGTACATCAAAATATTGAGCAGTAATTGCAGCAATAGCTATTCCCGATGTTTCTATTGTAAGTATTTTTGTAATATTACTATTGTCAAATCTCCTTCTAAATTCTTTACCAATCTCATTTAATAAGTCTATATCCAATTTATGATTTAAAAAGCTATCAACCTTTAATATATTACCTTCCTCTATTCTCCCCTCTCTTAATATCTTTTCCTTTAATAAATCCATATTAACCCTCCTAAAAAAGTAATAAATTAGTTTTATTTTAAACCACTGTATTCTAAAAAGCAAACATGTCATGTAATTTTATTTCAATAAAATTACATGACATAGTTGAATTGGTATAAAATGTTTATTATACTAAAAGGAGATTGTTATTTTTTTATCAATTTGAAAAAAGGGGGAATTCTTATGATATACATATACAATGATAGTACAAACCCATATTTCAATCTTGCAACAGAAGAATATATTTTAAAAGAATTTAAAGAAGACTGTTTTATGCTTTGGAGAAATAAGCCATGTATAGTTGTAGGAAAAAATCAAAATACCCTTTCAGAAATCAATCTTGATTATGTAAAAGAACATAATATTCCTGTTGTTAGAAGACTTTCTGGTGGTGGGGCTGTATTTCATGATTTAGGTAATTTAAACTTTACCTTTATCTTTAATGATAGTACTGGAAATAGTTTTAGTAACTTTAAGAAATTTACTCAGCCAATTATAGATGTATTGAAAAAACTTTCTGTAAATGCAGAGTTTAGTGGTAGAAATGACTTAACAATAGATGGTAAAAAGTTTTCAGGTAATGCACAATACCATTATAAAAATAGGATCCTTCATCATGGAACCTTACTTTTTTCTGCAAATATGACTGACCTTACTGCTGCTTTAAAAGTAAAGCCATCTAAATTTAAAGATAAAGGAGTAAAATCCATAAAAAGTCGTGTAACAAATATCACTAAACATCTAAAAGAACCATTAACTATTTTAGAATTTAAAGACTTAATTATGGAACACATTAAAAATACATATGGCGGAGAAAACCTTTATTCTTTTACAGAATCAGATATAGCTAAAATAAATAAGCTGGTAAAAGAGAAATACGAAACATGGGATTGGAATTTTGGTAGTTCACCAAAATATTCTTTTAAAAAGGAAATGAGGTATGGAGGAGGAACTGTAGAAATTAATTTAAATGTAGAAAAGGGATTAATAAAAGATGTTAAAATATTTGGTGACTTCTTTGGAAAATATGATATTTCTCATATAGAAAATGCCCTTAAAGGAGTTAAGCATTCTGAAGATGAAATATATAAAACACTTTCATTCTTTGATATAAACAATTATTTTTCCAATATTTCTCTTAAGGAATTAATTAAATGTCTATTTTAATAAGGTGGTGCTTAAGCACCACCTTATTACTTAAATTAAAGTCTTAATTTTATATTTTTTTATAAGTTCTTGTAGTTCTTCGTTAAACTTTTTTAAATTTTCAAAGTTACCCTCACGCTGAAGCTTAAGGAAATTCTCATGTATTTTTTGTATCCTATTAACCTTACCTGAAAAATACAAACTTTGTATATTTTCTAAAATATCCTCTATTAGAGTAGATTTTACTTGAAAGGCCTCCTGGGCTTCCATTATCTCATCCCTTATTTCTGACATCTCTTTATCTAATTTAAAGGCTGCTTCAGCGGCATTTTTCAAACGTTCCCTCACGTTTTGTGGTATATTCCCTTCAAATTTATAATTTAATGAATGCTCTATAGTTGCCCAAAAATTCATAGCTAAAGTACGTATTTGTATTTCTGCTAATATTTCCTTTTCTCCAAAGGCAGTTTGAACAGGATATTTTATTATTACATGATAACTTCTATAACCACTTTCTTTAATATTAGTAATATAATCCTTTTCACATATAATTTTTAAATCCTTACCATCTCTCCTCTTGATAAGTCTTACCACCTTATCAATATCCTCAACAAATTGGCACATAATTCTGATTCCTGCTATATCTTCAATTTCATCTTCTATTTTTTCTAAAGGTACACCTCTTTTCTTAGCCTTGTCAAGGATACTAGATACCTTTTTTACTCTCCCTGTAACAAACTCAATAGGTGAATATTTATCTAATTCCCTATATTCATTTTTTATACTTTCAAATTTAACAACAATTTCTTCTACTGCTTGTTTATAAGGTATTAAAATTTTTTTCCAATCTAAAATCAAAGCAGACCACCACTTTCTAAAGTCTTGCTAATACTATTAAAGTTTTTGTAAAGCTTTTTCAAATTGTTCAATAATGTCATCTATATTTTCAAGTCCAACAGAAATACGAAGTAATCCATCTGTTATACCTATTCTTTGCCTATCTTCTTTATTCATATTTCTATGAGATGTTTTTGCTGGATATGAAACAGTAGTATCATAGCTTGCAAGGCTAGGTACAAATTTCACCTCTTTTAAGGCTTGTATTAACTTATTTACTGTCTCATATCCCCCTTCTATCTCTATACTTAACATTCCTCCAAAAATTTCATTACTAAAAATTTTCTTTGCCATATTATGATAAGGGAAACTTTCTAAACCTGGATAATAAACCCTTTTTATTTTCTTATTATTTTCAAAATATCTTGCCAGCTTAATAGCATTTTCAGAATGTCTTTTAACTCTAAGTTCTAATGTTCTTAAACTTCTTATGAGTAACCAACCATCAAATGGACTTAAACTGGCTCCATATATTGTACCTATTTTCCCAATTTTATCTATTGTGTCACTGTCAGAAACTACGATTCCTCCCATTACATCACTATGGCCTGAAGTATATTTAGTAGCGCTATGAATTACTATATCAGCACCTAATTTTAAAGGTTGGCATATAATTGGAGTAGCAAAAGTATTATCAATTACAAGTTTAGCGTTATATTTATGTGAAATTTTAGCTATTCTCTCTATATCAGTTACTTCCATTAATGGGTTGGAAATAGTTTCTGTATATACTATTTTAGTATTTTCCTTAAAATGCTTTTCTATATCATCCTTTCTAAAATCTATAAAGGAAACTTCAATTCCAAATCTACTTAATTCTTCCTTAAAAAATTGGAGTGTTCCTCCATATAAAACACTATCAGCTATAATATGGTCCCCTTGTTTAACATGGGATAAAATAGTTGTAGTAATAGCTGCCATCCCTGTTGAATAAACTCTACAAGCTTCTCCCCCCTCTATACTTACCATAATTTCGCTTAAAGAATCATAAATAGGATTATTAATTCTAGAATATATGTACCCTTTTTCTTCACCATTATATATTTTATCAAGGGTTTCAATGTCATCAAAGGAAAAAACTGAGCTTAAATAAATTGGTAATACCTTAGGATTATTAATGTGGGACTTTTTTCCCATATGAGTAAGTTCAGTCATCAAATCTTTATTCACATATATTCCCCCCAAATTCTAATTAAATTTCCCGTTCTATTGTATTTTACCATAATTAAACTTAATTCTTAAATTTTAGTTTCCATAGCATATTCGACATTATTTTCAAGATATGCAAACAGGGACGGTTCTCTTTTTCACCATTTTTTACCAGATAACAAAATAATTCAATTATTCTTGCCTAACCCCATTTACAACAAAAAAAACGGTTACTTTTGGTAGTAACCGTTTTTTGCTTTTACTAAATTATTGATATAACCTCTTTATATAGTTCTTTGTATTCATCAATATTTAAAGATTGTTTCCCATCACTTAAAGCCTCTTTAGGGTTAGGATGTACCTCTACCATAAGACCATCTGCACCACAAGCAATCGCTGCCTTTGACATAGGCTTTATCAGTTCCCTAATTCCTGTACCATGGCTTGGGTCAACTATTACCGGTAATCCTGCTTCCTTTTTCATTATTGGTACAGCTGATAAATCTAAAGTATTCCTAGTATAAGTTTCAAAGGTTCTTATTCCTCTTTCACATAAGATAATATTTTCATTTCCATAATATGCAATATATTCTGCAGCCATTATCCATTCTTTTATACTTGCACTCATTCCCCTTTTTAATAGAATAGGTTTGTCTACTTTACCAACAGCTTTCAAAAGGGAATAATTGTACATATTTCTTGACCCTATTTGTATAATGTCAGCAAACTCAGATACTACACCTATATTCTTTTCATCCATTAGCTCAGTAACCACTGGTAAACCTGTCATTTCACCTGCTTCTTTTAAATATTTTAATCCTTCCACTCCTAACCCTTGAAATGAATATGGGCTTGTACGAGGTTTAAATGCACCGCCCCTTAATATGTTAACACCTATTTCCTTTAATGCCATTGCTGTATTAATTATTTGTTCCCTAGATTCTACTGAACAAGGTCCAGCTATAAAGACAGGAGGATTATCACCACCAATATTAAGTTTTCCAACCTTTACAACATTCTGTTTTCCATTTAAAACCTTAGTATTAAGCATTGGCATCTTCCTTTAATTTGTTTTTATATTCCCTTATCAATAATCTAGAAATCTCATTTTTGTCCATACTAAATTCTATATCTTCTACCCTAGATACTGGCATTATATCCATTAGAGAATTAGTTATAAATATTTCCTCGGCAGATAATATGTCTTCTTTTCTATATCTTCCTATTTCTATTTTTAAGTTAAGATTATTAGCAATATCTATAATTTTTTGCCTAGTAATTCCCGATAATAGGCCACATTCTATTAAAGGCGTATGTATAATACCTTCTTTAACAAAAAATATGTTTGAAATAGATCCTTCACAAAGTTCATCCATTACATTTAAGAATATAACCTCATTATATCCTCTTTTTAAAGCTTTATTTCTAGCTATAATATTTGTCATATAATTGTTAGACTTAATATAGGTTAATGGTGAATAGGGATTTCTTTTTATATCAGAAAAACATAGCCTAAAACCTTTCAAATAATCTTCTTTTTTATAACTTATTTTCCTTGTGGTTACTATAAAATAATAACTACCTTTATTAGCAGTATAAACAATCTTAATTGCTCCATAGTTAATATTATTAGCTTTAATTACCTCATTACATATTTTTTTTATTCTTTTAGAATCAATTTCTAGTTTTAAATCTAAAGATTTACATCCATTTATTAATCTAATTATGTGTTCATCTAGAAATATAGGTTTTCCATTATAAGCCTTTATAGTTTCAAATAATCCATAACCATACATAAATCCTTCACTTTCTGGGGATATTGAAGCTTCTTCTTTTTTAACCAACCTACCATTAATTGAAATATACAAAACAACCACCCCAATATCTTAACTATTTAGGGCTTCCATTAATGCCTTCCCTTTATGTAATGTCTCTTCATACTCAAGCTGTGCTTCTGAATCCCAAACAATTCCTCCACCAACCTGAAAATATGCCTTATTATCTTTACAAACTATTGTTCTAATTGCTATATTTAAATCCATATCTTCATTAAAGCCTATATACCCTATAGAGCCAGTATAGACATTCCTTTGAGTTGGTTCTAATTCATCAATTATCTCCATTGATCTTATCTTTGGAGCACCAGTAATTGATCCCCCTGGAAATGTTGCCATTATACAATCTATAGGATCACATTCATCCTTTAATTTTCCTGTTACCGTGGAAACCAGATGATAAACTGTAGAATATTCTTCTAATGTAAATAATTCCGGTACCTTTACTGTTCCAACTTCTGATACCTTACCTAAATCATTTCTTTCTAAATCTACTATCATTAATAATTCTGCTTTATCCTTTTCACTTGATAATAACTCTTCTCTATTTTTTCTATCTTCTTCTAGAGTTTTACCCCTTGGTCTAGTGCCTTTAATTGGTCTTGTTTCTATTATTCTATTTTTTAATTTAATAAATCTTTCAGGCGAGCTACTTACAATATGACCCTCTCCAAAATCCATAAAAGCTGCAAAAGGAGCTGGATTTATACTCCTAAGCTTGGCATAAAGCTCATAGGGTGTCTGTTCTATTTCACATTCAAATCTTTGGGTTAAATTTGCTTGATATATATCCCCTGCTTTAATATAATCCTTTATTTTATTTACTGCATTTATATATTCTTCTTTTCTAAAGTTTGATTTAAATTCTATATTTTTGCTTTTATTTTTTATATTTATTTTTACTCCTTTTTCTTCACCAGATTTTATTGTTCTTTCAATATCTTTAATAATCTTTTCTGGTAAATCCTTAATACCTAAAGAAGCTATATACACTCTGTTCTTATCTGTATGGTCTATAATGATTACACCATCGTATAATCCAAAAAAACTATCAGGAATTTTTACATCATCAACTGCAGTTCTTGGAAGCTTCTCTATATGGTGACATAAATCATATGCTAAATAGCCTACTGCCCCACCTATAAATGGGAATCTAGAATTATAATTCATTTTATATTTATTTAATACTTCTTTTAATTTATTGAATGGATTTCCATAAAAAGTTTCTTTCTTACCATCCTCTGTTATATGTATAACATCATTTTTACTTTTAAAGACTAGAAATGGGTCAAAGCCAATAAAAGAATATTTTCCAAGTTTACCGTGGTCCATACCACTATCTAGAAAAAAGCTATATTTATTTTCCTTAAAAAGTGTATATATTTGGAAACTGTCTAGACTTGTATCTATCTCCTTAATAAGCATTGTAACACCTACTTTTTTCCCTTTTAGATTCTTTTAGGAAATTTTCTAAAAGTTCCATACCCATTTCAGTTAATATAGCCTCTGGATGAAATTGAACTCCTTCAATTAATGATTCCTTATGTCTTATTCCCATAATCTCACCTTCATAGGTCTCTGCTGTTATTTCAAATGAATCAGGTAATGAATTCTTGTCTAATATTAATGAATGATATCTAGTAACTTTAAGGGGATTTTTTAGGCCTTTAAAAACTCCTTTGTTGGTATGTTTTATAGGGTGTACCTTTCCATGAACAGGTTCTAATGTCTTAACAACTTTAGTGCCAAAAACATGTCCTATTGTCTGATGGCCTAAACATATTCCTAAAATAGGTATCTTACCCTTAAACTTGTCCACAACATCTATACAAATACCTGCTTCATTTGGAGTACATGGACCTGGTGATAAAACTATCATATCTGGATTTAATTTTCTTATTTCATCTATTGTTATAGAATCATTTCTGTAGACTAAAACTTTCTCTTTCAAACATTGTAAATACTGGACTAAATTATAAGTAAAAGAGTCGTAGTTATCTATCATTAAGATCAAAAGTAACACCCCTCTTATGGATACCATATAGGCTAATTTACAGTTTAACTCTTTTTTCATTATACATCTAAAACCAATTTTTAGTCAATAAGTTTGTTATTTTTATAACAATATAATAAGCGTCCAAAATGGACACTTATTATATTAAATTTAATTTTTCATCTTCTGTGGAAATTTGCAGAATATTTTTTTATATATTTAGCTACTAGATATATAGTAGCATACAATGTAACGAAAATTAATCCTGCAAAAAGTCCTTCTCCTTGTCCAGGGATTAATGGCATAGTTATGATTATCGTAAGTACTGCCGTAATTGCTATCCATGAAGTATAAGGATATCCAGGAAGTTGACATTTTCCCTTTGGTGGACATCCATGTTTTTTCCGAAACTTATAATGGGTAGCAAGTATTATTAAATAAGTAAATAAGAGTGAGAACCCACCTGAACTTACAAGGAAAAGATAAATCTTCTTAGGTAAAATAAATCCCAACCCTAATCCTATTAACATTGCAAGTCCTGAAAAGATAATCCCTTTATATGGAATATCTCCTTTATCCCTTAAAAATAATGGAGCATAGCCTTCATCAGCTAAAGAACGCATCATTCGTCCTAATCCAAAAGTAGCTGCAAGCATTGTAGACAAAATGGCTGTCACTAATACCACATTAATAATATTAGCTGCCCAATATATTCCATTTACTTTTAACGCAGCTACTAAAGGACTCACTTCTTCATTTAAATATGAGGTTGGAATCAGTGGAAGTAAAAAACCTATGGCTAAAGTGTAAAGACCTACTAAGCCTAAAACAGTATATAGAATAGCCCTTGGTATTGTGCGGTGTGGGTCATATGCTTCTGTTGAAGCTAATCCAATAATTTCAAATCCAGCATAAGTAAACATCACAATAAGCAAACTTCCAGCTAGTCCTGGCAATCCCTCAGGTAGGATAGATTCATTATCTAGCACTCCTATTCCTATAGCATCTCTACCTGGGAAAATTCCAAAGATTAAAGCTAAAGCTAATACTATAAATCCAACAATAGCTAAAAGTTTTACAGCTGCAAGTCCACTTTCCAATTTACTTAATTTATCAGCTCCTAAAAGGTTTAATAATGTTATTGTAATTATAATTATTGTGCCTAATAAAGGTATTGAAATTTGTGGAAACCATACCCTTAGAAATACTGATACTGCAATAGCTTCACTTGACATTGCAAGTATTAATCCAGTCCAATATATCCAGCCTACTACAAAGCCAACTCCAGACCCAAATGCCCTTTCTGCAAAAGTCCTAAATGAGCCTTCAACAGTATCAGCTACAGTCATTTCTGAAAGTGCAAATAAAATTAAATATACTAATCCACCAACTAAAATATATCCTAACAATATAGAAGGTCCTGCAGATCTAATTGCAATTGCTGAACCTAAAAAAAATGAACCACCAACTACAGTTCCTAATGCTAACATCGTAAGTTGCCAAGGTGAAAGACCTTTATCCCGCTTTTCCATTATAAATCCTCCTTAAGTACATATAGTATTATAATAAATAGTATTATCATTTTGTAAAATACTTATTAAAAAAACGCGCAAAGCTCGCTTCAGCTAGGGGACCCTAAAATTTTTCTTAATACTTAAATACAGTATTTGCCTTTGTTTCAGCAATTCGTTGAAATATACTTTTTTATACAATAAAAAGCCGATGGATTCGTAACCCATCAGCTTTTAGCTAACTATTGAAATTGTTTGTTCTACAGCTTTATAGACATTAAAAAATAATATTTTCAATTACTTATTTCCTAATCTATATAAAATTACTGCTAATAAAGCTGCCTTTTCTATAAGACTATGCTTTAAAATGTATTCTGAATTATTTTCCATTTTTATACCTATTGGACCTAAACCATCAATTTGGGGTATATTTTTATCTACAAAACATATATTTGATGAATTCCATGAATGTTTTTCAATAAGTATTATATCCATCTTTTTAGCTATATCCTTAATCATTTTTACAAGAGGTTTTGTATTTTCTAAATACTCCATTGAAGGCCGCTTAATACCACCATAAATTTCAAAATATAGGTTATCTTTAAGGTTTCCTCGAATACTTTTTTTTATTTTTTTATCCAAATTTTCTATTTGAGTAATATCATTAAATTTAACTTTAAGTAATAATTCTCCATAGGCCTTTAATTCTTCAATATTAGTTGTTATATTAACACAACTTGGTGAAAGGATTAAGCCATTACTTTTATCCGTAAGGGCTGTCCAATCATTTATAAGCTTAGTAAAAATATTAACTGCTTGTGGAATATCATCTTCTCCCTCTGGATTTGTTAGTCTCATTTGACAGTGGTATTCAGCAGAACCGGCCCTAGAAGTAATTATCCCTCCAGTAGGAGTACTTCCTGATAATCCTATAACATTTTTGACTTTTTTAGATAACTTCTTAATAATGTTTTGGGAAAACTTCCCTTGTACTGAATTATCTGTTGTTAGTAAAACTCCAATTCTTAGCTTTTCTAAATTTCCTGTATGCTTTAATGCTTCTATTGCAGCTAACATCATTACAATGCCACTTTTATATTTCCATATGCCAGTACCATATAATCTTTGTCCATTTTTAGAATAGTACCTATGTTGTGGCAAAGGTACAGTATCATCTAAATGTCCCAATAACAATACATCATATTCTCCTGTTTTACTATTACTAAAATGTATAAAGTTTCCCACATCTACTTGCTTTATGAATTTACCTTTAAACCCTAAAGATGATAAGTAATTTTTAATAATAGTGCCTAATTTGTTAACTCCCTCAATATTTTTTACATAAGTGTTTATATTCACCATTTCCTGTAGCATGTATTCAAAATTATCTTGCCTACTACGTAAATAGCTTCTAATTTCTATTGGTAATCTTTCTTCCTTATCCTCAAAGCTGTTAGAATTAGAAAATGTTTTTAGAAAATATCTCTTTACTGCTACTTCTAGCATTTTATTAATCAATTTATTAAAGGTATAGCCGTTGGCCTTAGCAGCTTGAACAAATGAACCACTATTGCACAAACTTGCCATAGAATTTATTTCTAAAACATATATATTATTGTTTGCATCTAATCTAATGTCTACCCTTGCATAGTCCCTTAATTGTAATGCTTTGAAGGCTTTTTTACTTAAATGAACCATCTCAGTAGCTATTTTATCTGGTATATTAGCCGGACAAATTTTACGCTTTGATGAATTCTTTTTATCCTCAAAGGTCTGTATAGCATTTGGATTATTCCCTAAATCTATTTCTAATACAGGAAAAGCCTCTATAGGCTCATTTCCAAGTAAAGCTACACAAAATTCCCTACCTGGAATAAATTTTTCAACTAATGCTTGTTGGTTATATTTTTTAGTTATAAACCTAATAGCTTCTTTTAATTTATCATCATTATAAACTACTTTAAGTCCAAATGATACAGACTCCATCTTCGGTTTTACAATACAGGGATATTTAACCTGTGATAAATCCTGGTATTCCGATGAAAATGTCCAAAACTCTGGTGTAGGAATTCCATGCTTTTGCATGATAGTTTTAGCAACTATTTTATCTAAGGCTAGTGCATGTCCTGCAGGGCTTGACCCAACATAAGGGATTCCTAACATTTCTAATAATGCAGGTATATGTGTATACCTGCTTTCCCCTTGTATACCATAGGCCATATTGAAAACCATGCCCATTTTTTCTCCTTCCATTACTTTAGGCATGAACTCTTTCAACTGTTCAATAGCATACATGTTACCATCAATTATGGTAACATTGTGTCCTCCATATTCCAATGCTTCATATACTCTATTAATAGTTTCAGTATCATATACTTCCCTATTTTGCATTCCAAATTTATTAATTACACCATTAAAGTCCTTATTATATATGATAGCTACCTTCATATTACACCTCTTTTCTAACTAATATAATTACTTTTTTATAATAAACCATGATTTTTTAGTAATCAATGATTTTTTTGTAAATATAATAAATATTTTTGACTAAGTGTTTATACTACTAAATAGCTTCTATATTCGGAAAATAACTGCCAATTATTCTATGATTCCATTAAATGTAAAGTAGTCACAATTATTCTAATCGTATGAAAATTAACTCGATTTATGGTATAATTAGTGTATTATTTACGAAATTAAAAGAAAAATGTTTTAGTGTCTAATAAGGGTGATTTTATGGAAGATTTAAAAAGAAACATATATTTCTTAATTGGTAAAACATATATACCTAGAAATATACTTAATTATAATGGTAAACTTTTACTCCATATATCTGACACTCCTGAATCATTTTATAATAGCTTAAAAGAAATTATTAATAAGCTAAATCCCAATTATATAGTTCATACAGGGGATTTAGTTGACAATATAAAATTACAATTATATCCAAAAAGGATTAAAAGCTATGAAAAAGGGGTAAGTAAATTAATAAATATACTTGAAAATTCATCAGCTGAAAAAATCTTTATAGCATTAGGAAATCATGATAATAGAAAAATTGTTGAAAATATTAAAAATAGAAGTATATTAATTGAAAATAACAATACAATTAATATTGAGGATATAGAGTTTAGTATAAATCATTTTCCAAGCAAAATTTTAAAATCCCCTTCCAAAGTAAATTTATTTGGACATAACTTGACTTTGAAAAGCGCGGAAGAAAATGGTAATATCTATTTGAATGGCATATCTAATATTAATATTATTGGATTAAATGATTTAAAAGTATTTAATTTATTATATCCTTTTGGTACAGATTGTAACAGACTTTGCAAAAATAAGATTGGATTTTAAAGGAGTGAATTTATGTTATCCCTTGTTAGACGTACTGCTAAGATTCTTTTGTTAGAATCTAATAATATTGCTAAACTTGAAAACTGTCTAATAGAAAAGTTCGGAGCTACTAAATATGATATAGATACTGCCTTTGAAAATGCAAGTCAAGAATCTACCATAATTTTTATAGTAGATAAACTTAAACCTTCCATAAGATTTAATGATGCAAAAAGTATTTTGGTCTTACAGACTCAAACAGACGTAATTTTAAGTTGTATAATTAATGCTAAGCAGTGCAATCTTATTTCTAGTGCTAGAATTGCTCCAGTAATGCTTATTATGAGAACCTTTGGTGATGTAGAAAAAATTATAGACAAAATACAGCAAAAACATAGATGTGAAGTAGGTTCAATAGACTATTTATGGCAAAAATATAGCATTGGATCTTTAATAGCTTTTACTGAAAAACCTCTAAATAAAGTAATTAAGATGTCTGATTTGTATGAAAAAGGAGTATATGTATCAGAAAATTACGTAAATCTTATAGAAGAGTTTAGAATAAAAGGGTTTGAATATTTAAATGCAGGAATTAATAACAAAGATTGGTATGAACTTGAAATAAAGATATATGATAGATATAGTAAATATCGCTTACATTATCAAAGACTATTAAAGATAATCGAGAATCTGGAATTAGGTTTAATACTAGGTGAAGCATGGGGAAAAGATGGTGCTTTAATATTCTTATATGTACAGGTATATAGAGTAAGGTTATTTACGCTATATAAACCTGAATATATAAAAAAGATTCTTTTAGGTTTAGAACATTTAGATGATGGAACAAGGATAGTGGATTATGACCTTTTTTATAATAAGAAAAAAATCCATTGGACTGACCTAAAGGATAGGAAGGGCTCCCGTGCTGATGTTAGTAAAAAATATCGAAAAGAGATTTTTTCTCAATTAAGTGAAGAAACTATTGATGAAGTTCTTAAATTAGAAAAAAAGATACTAGAAACAAGGGATTAAACATACTCTCCCTTGTTTTTTAATAACCTTATAATTCTTCAAGATCTTTTAATCCTGATATTTTTATTGTATCCTCTTTTTTTAACAGGACTTTATTGCCCTGTAAAGATTTATACTTACTATATTCCTTTGGATAGGTTAAACAAGCAAGCTTCTTTCCATATTTTTGTGTAAATTTTACTGTATGCATAGTTCCACTATTTAAATCAGTTTCAATAACTATTACAACTTTTGATAATGCTGCCTGCAATCTATCCCTTTCTATAAAATGATACCTATTAAGCTTAGTCCCAATCGGGTATTCAGAAATTAAGCATCCCTTATTTTCTAATATTTTTTCTGCTAATTTAATATTTTCTTTTGGATATATATTTATTAAATCAGTTGGAAGAGTTGCTACTGTTTTTCCTCCATTATCAACACATCCCATATGTCCAAAGGTATCACAACCATATGCAAGTCCACTTACAATAACGTAATTCCTATCTGTTAAATACTCTGCTATTTTATAAGCAAGTCTTTTTCCCCTTTTAGTTGGATTCCTTGTACCAATAATTGCTATTTTTTTATTTTCCAATAGTGCTTTGTGATTGCCCCTTGAATAATATAATATAGGTGGAGTATCTATATTTCTAAATTCATTGGGATAATCTTTATCTTCGATAGTTGTTATTTTTATTCTAAACTTTGTACAGTCTTCAATAATTTTAATTGCTTTTTCATCTTTAGCCTTTACTTCATCTATTGTTGGAACCTTTATTCGTTTATCCTTACTTTTTAGTTTTTTGTAAATATCAACAATATCTGTATTATTTAAAGTAGATATTTCTATGTTATTATCTTTTATAAAACTTCTAAACTGTAATATGGATTTTATTCCTATACCATCAATTTGATTTAACTTTAAATATATTTGTTTACACATAAAATTCTCCTATCCTTAGTTTTTATAATATAATTATATCAAAGTATTATAAAAAGAGCAGCTGGACTGCTTTTACTTAATAAGTCCAGCTGCTCTTTTTACTTGGGTCTGATGACCTTCATCTTTTCTATTGGTTGAATGTGTTTTACTATTTTTAAAATGTAAACATACATGTCCATCAAATCCGTTTCCTTTAACTGTATCATAATTAGTACCTGCACCGTAGTCTCCGCTTCTCCAATTTACCCATACCCTTGAAGGTTTACTATCAATTCCTGCATGGGGCATACCATTCATAGATGCCGCTATTGCTCTTCCTTTAGTATAAACAATAACAGCTCTCCTTTTCCAACTATATGTTCCACCCCAAACCTTCTTTAGTGCTAATGCATCTTGAACTGTCAAAGGTTCAACATCTGCATGATTTGTTCCACCTGTTACTTTCACTTTAAATGTTATACCAGTATCTAAATCTCTAACAGTTAATACATCATACCAATTAACTAATGACCCTTTCACTTTTGTCCACCAATCTATATACTCACCATATCGTCTATAACCATTTCTACTTGTATAAGTTTGTACGTTATTAAATAGACCTAAATTCCTCATTTTATTAATCGTATTTGGTCCTACAATGCCATCAACGGCTAAACCATATTTTCTCTGAAACTCCCTAACAGCTTCTTCTGTAATAGGACCATAGTAGTTTGTAATTTTATGAAAATTAAATGTACCAGCTTTTTTTAATGCCTTTTGGATATAGGAAACTTCTTTATATTCATCACCTTTTTTGTATATGTTTTTTGAAAATTCAATTTTTTTGTTTCCTTTATAATAAGTACCTGAATCATTAATTAATCCTAACGATTCCATTTTATTTAGAGTTTGTTTTCCAGCTATTCCATCTACTAGTAAACCATATCTTTTCTGAAAACTCTTTACTGCTGATTCAGTCAAATTACCATAAAAATCTGTTACTTTCCTTATGTTTAATAATCCTTCCTTTTTTAATGCCTTTTGAATTTGTATTACATCTTCATGTCTTGTCCCTTTTTTATATATAGATAGAGAAAAATCATATGCATAAGCAGATATACTAGAAGATATTAGTATGGAAGTAGCTACAGTTAAAGATGCAATTAGCTTCTTCAAAATCTTCACCCTTTCCTTAATTGTTTTAATCTTCGTATTTCACACTTATAAATACTTTAACTTTTTTGTACTGAATTTTCAATTTTTTCAACCACTATTTCCCATGGTAATTTCTGTGATAAAAAAATTAGTCAAGGGATAATGAACTGACCCCTTGACTAATAATGTTTTTTATACAATAAAAAAACGGAGTTAATCCTCCGTTACTTCCATACTATAAATATTATTTTTTGGTGGAGGTGGTGGGAGTCGAACCCACGTCCGAAGACACCTTACCAAAAGCTTCTCCGAGCGCAGTTGCTGTTTTATTATTCGCCTAGTATAACGCCCAGCAACAGGCTTTATACTAGGCTAGCTCCAGTTATACTACTATAGGTCGGAACACCCCTATAGCAGTGGCCCGCAAAATTATGGCGCTTACACTCTAGTAGGCGGGTCTACTAGAGGAAGCGGCTGCGTATTCTTATTACGCAGCTAAAGCGTAATTTTCTTCAGCGTTTATATTTAGGTGCCACTTTTTACGTTGATTGGCCACAACGGCTCGCTACTCTTGGCTTAGTGCCCCCGTCGAAACCATATTCACCCCCATAAAATAATTAATATCTATTCTTTAAACTCATATGCTTTCTCATTCTTCTTTCTGCATCCTTCTTTGCTATATCTTGTCTCTTATCATAAATCTTTTTACCTTTAGCAATGGCTAACTCAATCTTTACTTTACCATTTTTAAAATAAACACTTAAAGGAATAAGTGAATATCCTTTTTGAGTAGTATATCCAATTAGTTTATTAATTTCCCTTTTATGAAGGAGTAACTTTCTCTTTCTTAAAGGGTCTACATTATAAATATTACCTTGTTCATATGGACTAATATGCATATTGTTTAAGAAGACTTCTCCATCTTCCACCATTGCGTAACTATCTTTTAAATTTACTTTTCCCTGTCTTATAGATTTTACTTCTGTTCCTTTAAGAACAATACCAGCTTCAATAGTTTCTTCTATAAAGTAATCATGTCTTGCTTTTTTATTTCTTGCTATTATTCTTTTATTACCTGCCATAATATCACCAACAACCTTTTTTAAAGTCCATTTTTTATTATAACAAAGGTAATTTATTATGTCAACCCTTCACTTACAGACTAGCTTTAAACTTTTTAAATCTGTTTAACGAATTGATAATCTTATCTGTAGCCTCATCTACTATATTCCTATTTATTTTGTGTTTTATTTTTATATTATTTATCTTATTTAATGATAGATAAGACTCTATTATCTGAATTTCATCTATCTTTTCTTGTAATACAAGCTTATGTTTTTTCCTTATCCAATCTGTAGCATAATATTTTTTAATAAATCTTTCAATTTCTTTTTTATTATAATCATAAATGTTTGTACTGAATTTACCTAACATCTGTCCCCATCTTACAAAAAGTATATTTATAAACCCGTCTTCCCTTTCTATAAAAGCTATAATATCATAATCTAGTAATGCTAAATTTACAGCCTTTTGTTTATTTATTATATGTCTTAATGATTTTATTTGATTCTTTAGCTTTAAGGCCTTTTCAAAATTCTTTTTCTCTGCTTCTTTATGCATTTTCTTTTCTATTTCTTTTATTACATTACAATTTTTCCCTTTTAAAAACATAATAATTTTATTTATTAATTGAAAATACTCATTTTGGGATACCTTCCCATAACAGGGACCTAAACACTTCTTTAAATGAAAATTTAAACAAGGTTCACTTGTTTTAGTGAATTTTTTATTGCACCTTCTAATGGGAAAAATTTCTTTTAAACATTCAATTGCCTCATAAACACAACTGTTTCTAGTATAAGGACCAAAGTATTTAGCATTGTCATCTTTAATATCTTTAGCTATCTCTAATTTAGGAAATTTGTCTTTCAGATTAATTTTAATATATGGATAATTCTTGTAATTTTTAAGTAGAGTATTGTATCTTGGTTTATATCTTTTAATAAGCTTATTCTCTAATAGTAGAGCTTCAAGTTCTGTATCAGTTATTATATAGTCTAAATCATCTATATTGACTATCATTGCTCAATCTTAGTAGATACTTTTCTAGAGGGTTGAAAGTATTGTTTTACTCTTTTTCTTATATTTTTAGACTTACCAATATATATAATGTTATTATATTTATCTCTAATTAAATAAACTCCTGTTTTTCTAGGAAGGTGATCTATTTTCTCTTTTAGTTCCTCCATATTTTCCCACTTCCTATTTTAAAAATGTATCATTTATATTATTATACACTACTATTAATTAGTTTCCACATCTGCATATTGTTTCAATACTAACTTGCGTATACTTTCTAGTTGTCCATATACTGTTACCTTATCGCCTTCTTTAAACACAAAATGGTTTCTTGGAAAATGAATAATATGGGAACCCCTATCTATATTCAGTACTTGTATATTCTTTTGTGTTAAATCCGACTCAGCTAAACTTTTCCCCTTTAGACCACAGCCTTCTTCTATAACAATTTCTGCTATACCAAATTCGTCATTAAGATTTAAAACTTCCTCTACAGTCTTCCTCTTTTTAATTTTATTCATCCTCTTTAGCAACTGCTTTTCAATTATTTTCTCTAATCTATATATTAACCACTTATTTCTTATGACAATTAATATACCTAACAAAACTATCATTGTAATGACAGTAATATATATTAATCTATAATTGCTTTGTAGAATATTTACTATTAATCCTATCAAGGTAGCATAACCTACATAACTTATAAGCATAAGAATCTGAGCAATCTTTCTTCTGGTGGCATGTTGAGTAATCAGTTCTGCCTCATTTGTTGTAAATCCTGTATTAGTAATTATTGATATTACTTGAAATCTAGCCTTATCTAAGTCTAATCCAGTTAATTTTAATGCAATGGATAATACCTCAACTATAAAAATTAAAATTATAAGAATAATTAAACTAGCTATAATCCCCAATTAAATTCCCCCTTATACTTTCTCTATTATTAAATATATACCCATTTTATTTATATAGAACAAATTCTTCTGACGACGCTTTGTTAGCCTTAAGCCCCTAGCTATCAACGAACGTCTTTACTCTAAGAACTAGAAACTGCATTAAAACATTATTTACTGACAAATATTTGTAATTTATTATATGCCCTGAATTCATTTAGATTCACACATACAATTTCTTGCAAAAAATGTTTGAGTTGTAGACAATGAAAAAGCTGATGGACTATTAATCCACCAGCCAATAACATAGATAATTTATTCTAACTTTAATTTTCATCTTCATCTACTAAAATAAAGTCTATCTCTCTTTTAGCAATATCTGCTTTAACTACTTTTACTGTTACTATATCGCCAATTCTATAGGTCTTATTTGTCCTTTCTCCAATAAAGCAATAGTTATCTTCATCATATTGATAAT
Organism: Thermohalobacter berrensis; assembly: GCF_003609645.1. GTDB lineage: Bacteria > Bacillota > Clostridia > Tissierellales > Thermohalobacteraceae > Thermohalobacter > Thermohalobacter berrensis. The sequence continues at coordinate 68,326 of NZ_MCIB01000038.1, read as the reverse complement.
AGTCATCAACTAAACTACTAATATGGACTAACCCTTCTATAGTATTTTCTAATTCAACAAATATTCCAAAGGGGGTTACCCCAGATATTATACCTTCATAAACTTCACCAATTCTCTCTAACATAAATTCAGCCTTTTTCAAGTCTTCTACTTCCCTCTCAGCCTCTTCAGCAACCCGTTCTCTCTCAGAAGACTTATATGCAACCTTTGGTAAAATTCTTTCTAGCTTTGCAATTCTTTGTTCATTTAGGCTATTTTTTAAAAATTCTTTTATAATCCTATGAATCTGTAAATCAGGATATCTTCTTATTGGTGAAGTAAAATGGCAATAGTATCTTGCAGCTAATCCAAAGTGTCCTGAATTTTCCGTACTATAAATAGCCTTTTTTAAAGATCTTAACATTAAAGTATTTATAATATTTTCCTCTTTTTTTCCTTCAACCTTATCTAATAGAAGTTTTAATTCCTTTGGATGTATCTCTTGTATTCCCTTTAAACTATATCCAAAGTTATGTATAAACTTATTAAATTCTATTATTTTCTCTTCGTCAGGATCCTCATGGATCCTATATACAAAAGGAACTTGACTCCAATACATATATTCAGCAACTGTTTCATTGCACACAAGCATAAATTCTTCTATTATTCTATTTGCTATTCTTCTTTCTGCCTTTTTAACTTCAACTGGTTTTCCATCTTCATTAAGTATAATTTTAGATTCAGAAAAGTTAAAATCAATACTTCCCCTTTCTTCCCTTCTTCTTCTTAAAATATTGCACAGATGTTCCATTTTTTTAAGGTCATCTAATATATGACTATATCTTTTTCTTAATTCTGGATCTTCATTCTCAAGTAGATCTGATACATCAGTATATACAAGCCTTTCTTTACTTTCAATAACACTTTCAACTATTTCATGGTCTACTACCTTACCATTTTTATCTATTTCCATAAAAACACTTAGTGTCAACCTTGGGACATTTGGATTCAAACTACATGCTCCATTTGATAGTTTTTTAGGAAGCATAGGTATTACTCTATCTACTAAGTATACACTTGTTCCTCTTTTTAATGCCTCTTTATCCAAAGGAGATTTTTCCTTTACATAGTAGGATACATCTGCTATATGTACACCTAGCCTATAGTTTCCATTGTCTAGTTCTTCTATAGACACAGCATCATCAAGGTCTTTTGCATCTGCTCCATCTATTGTAAATATATTCATTCTTCTTAAATCAACTCTTCTTTTGATTTCTTCTTGAGGAATTTTTTCAGGGATTTTATCTACCTGTTTTATAACATCTTCTGGAAAATCCTCCGGTAAATTATATTTTTTTATAGCTGCTAAAATATCTGTTCCTACATCATCTTTATAACCTAATATTTCAATTATCTTCCCCTCTGGACTTCTCCTTTTTTCTGGCCATCTAATAATTTCTACTACAACTTTATGGTCTGTTTTAGCACCATTCATCTCTACTTTTGGTATAAATACATCCATACTTATTCTAGGGTCATCTGGAACTACAAAACCAAAGTTTCTACTTTTTTCAAAGGTACCTACTATTTTGTAATTAGCCCTTTCTAGTATTCTTATTATTTCACCTTCATGATTTTTTCCATCTTTCCCCTTTTTTATTATTCTTGCTATAACCTTGTCTCCATGTAATGCACCATTTAAATCTTGAAAAGGAACAAAAACATCTGTGAATTCTTCATTTATTGGTACAACAAAACCATAGCCTCTAGGATGTCCCTGTAATATACCAACAACTAAATTCATTTTTTCAGGAATACCATATCTTTTACGTCTTGTCTTAATTATGTGGCCATCTCTCTCCATCTCATCTAAAATATTGTAAAATTCTTTTTTTTCTTTATTTGTTATATTAAAAAAATTTGCTAACTCTTCCTTTGTCATAGGTTTATAAATTTCTTTTTTCATAAACTCTATTAATTTTTCTTTTGTATTCATATTATTTTCCTCCAATTGCTTATAGTCCTAATTCTTTAGAAATACCCTGCATAGATTCAAGCCCTAATTCTATAAATTCTTCTAAATCAAGGTTTATTTCACTACAGGCCTTAATTTGATCTCTACTAGCTCCCCTTGCAAAGGATTTATCATTAAATCTATTCATCACAAATTCTGTATCAATACTATTTAGCTTTTTCTCTGGCGATATAAGTGCCGCAGCTACTATTAATCCTGTTAATGGGTCTGTACAATATAGAGCTTTATCCATTAGAGATTTTCTCTCTAATCCATGTATTTCATTATGTACCTTTACAGCATAAACTATATCTTCATCATATCCAAGTTCCTCTAACATTTCTCCACCTACTAAACTATGTTTATGTGGGTCATCTCCTGTTTTTTCATAATCTATATCATGTACTAAACCTGCTATTCCCCATTTTTCTTCGTCTTCACCAAACTTTTTAGCTAACCCTCTCATTATTGCTTCTGTTGCCAACATATGTTTTACAAGATTTTTGTTCTTAACATTTTCCTTTACATGCTTTAAAGCTACTTCCCTATTCATATAATCCCCTCCTATAATTTATTTTATAACTAAAAAATTTATATTAATTATATTTCTATTTCATTTAAAAATCTTGCAATTTCATTAAAAACTTTCTCTTTTTCAGTATCTAAAGTTATAATATGTCCACTATCTTTTAGATATATAAGCTTTTTAATTTCTGAGCCTATGTTTTTGTAGATATATTTTGCACTTTCATATCTTACAGTATTATCATTTTTGGATTGAATAATAAGTGTTGGTACTAAAACTTTTTTAAGTCTTCTCTTTGTTTTTCTAATAAGTTTTAAAAGATGTGGTACAGAAGCCACAGGAGTTTTATCATAACTTATAAGATAGTTTTTTTCTTTATGTCCTATTTCTTTTTTTCTCTTAGGAACATATTTTTTATAGTATTTTATTATAAATGCAAAAGGTGCTTGTCTATTATGTATTTTTATAGGTGAAGCAAGACTTATAACTGCATTAACATCGAATCTTGAAGCTAAGTTAAGGGCTATTATTCCTCCCATAGATAATCCAATAACTACTATTTTATCACATTTGTTTTTTAAATCTATTAAACCATATTCAGCAGATGAAAGCCAATCTTTCCAAGTAGTTTTTTCCATATCCTCTACAGAAGTGCCATGGCCTTTTAAACATACACCCTTTACTGTATATCCTTTTTTATTTAAATATTCTCCTAAAAGTCTCATTTCACTTGGAGAGCCTGTAAAGCCATGAATTAAAAGACAACCTATATTATTACCTTTAAAATAAAAGGGCTTTGCATTTTCATGCAAATAATTCATCTATTGCACCTACTTTCAAAAGCTAGTTATACTTCATATTATAGAATATTTTGCTAAATATATGCAAATAAAAAAGCCGATGGGTTTAAAATCCATCAGCTTCATTACTTTAATTTCAATTATCAGTTTACTACTGCTTTTAACTTTTAATTGATTTTTTCTTTATATCTATTTGTTTAAATAAGTCAACATCATAGGAATACATATTCTTATTTTTCTCTCTATGGACTTCCATTGCTATCTCAATTAGCTCATTAATTAAATCTTTAAAAGTAATTCCTGCCGGTTCCCATAGGTAGTAAGATATTGAACCTGGTAAAGTATTTATTTCATTTACATAAATATTTTCATCCTTGTCAACTAGAAAATCAATCCTGGCTACACCTCTACCATCAACAGCCATGAAAGCCTTTTTAGCTAAAGACTCTATTTCTTCCTTTATATTATCTTTTAAATCAGCTGGTATTATCCTTCTATCACCTTTGCCTGATTTGCTATTACTTTTAATATATTTATCCTCATATGAAAGAAGATCTTGCCAACCTACTGGCTCCTCACATACAGAAGTTTTTATTTTATCATCATAACCTAAGACAGCACAATTTATTTCCCTAGGATTTTCTACACCCTTTTCAATTATTATTTTCCTGTCATACCTTATAGCAATTTCTACTGCTTCTTTAAGCTTTTCCCTATCTGTTGCCTTAGAAATACCTATACTTGAACCTAAATTAGCTGGTTTTACAAAAACTGGATAACCCAATTTTTCTTCTGCTTCTTTTATAATTTCTTCTTTATTTTCATCCCATTTTCTCCTGAAAAACCAAATATAATCTACCATTGGTAATTCATATGCCTTAAAAACTGATTTCATCATTATTTTGTCCATTCCAACAGCTGAACCTAATACACTTCCACCTACATATGGTATATTAAGTAATTCAAATACTCCCTGTAGTGTTCCATCTTCCCCATTTGTCCCATGTAATGCAGGAAAAACAACATCAATATTATCTATCAATTTTTTACTAAATAAACCTATTTTTTCAGGATGTAAATAAATTTTATTATCATTATATATACTTGTAAGTATTATTTCCTTTAATCCTTTTAAATTATCATTTTTAAAGTTCTCAAAATCTAATAGGGCATCTCCTGTAAGCCACTTTCCCTCTTTATTAATATAGATTGGTATTACATCATATTTTTCTTTATCAATATTTTCTATAACCTGTAACCCTGTTATTACTGAAACTTCATGTTCTACACTTCTCCCACCAAAAACAACAGCCACTTTCTTTTTCATATACAGACCTCCTTATTCCTCATTATAGGTATCAGGTAAATCATTTTCAAATAGGACAACATCTTTAGGTTTTACTATCTGTTGTAACCTCTTAGTTGCATCATCTAAAGAATTTACAACAAAAATACTTTCCGTATTAAACCCTTCTTCTATTAATCCCTCGTAGATTGGCTTAGTTCTATTTTTACCTACTAAAATTGCATAGTCACATACCTTTGCAATACTCCTTCCAAACTCTTTATTTTCCTTTTCTTCTTCTTTTCCTAATTCTACCATACCTGGTGTCACTATTACTTTCCTACCTTCTCTAAACTGACTTAAAACCTCCAATGCAGCTCTAGCTCCTACTGGATTTGAATTAAAGGCATCATCAATTACTATTACCCCTGTTCCTGGATTAATTAACTGTAATCTATGGGGTACTGGTTCTACCTTTTCAATCCCTTTTGCAATTTCTTCCAATGTTAAACCTAAGGCTTTACCTGCCGCCGCACCTGCCAGTAGATTAGATATATTGTGTTTACCTAGAAGATTTGATTTACATTTTACACTATTGCCTTCTTTATCCTTTAGAATAAAAGTTGAACCTTCTTCTGATACCTGGATATCAGTAGCATATAAGTCTAGTTTCTCTGTATCATTCATTCCATATAGTATCTTTTCTTTAAAAGTCTTATCAGCAAGCCTTCTTACATATTCATTATCATAATTAAATATTGCAATACCATCTGGTGGCAATTCTTCAATTAATTCATACTTTGTCTTCATTATGTTCTCTATATTTTTGAATGTATCTAAATGTGCTGGTCCAACTGATGTTAAAATCCCAATATGAGGGTTACTAAGCTGTGCCACTTCCTTGATATCTCCAATCTTTCTTGCACCCATTTCCGCTACAAACACTTCATGTTCTTCATTTAGAGTGTTATTTATAACTTTACTTATTCCCATTGGAGTATTATAGCTTTCAGGTGTTTTTAAGACATTAAACTTTTCTTTAAGTATAGTTGTTGTTATAAATTTTGTACTAGTTTTTCCAAAACTACCTGTTATACCTACAACTTTTAAATCTTTAAATCCCCTTACTTTATTATATGCCATATTATAATAGTAATTATTAATCCTTTTTTCTATTGGAGAAACTAAAATATTGGCTAATATCATATTATAAGGTACATATAAGTATATTAAAGATAGTCCAACTAAAATTATTGGATAAGAGTAATTAGTTAACTTAAATAATTTGTAATAGATTATATATAGAATTGCTAATTCAAAAATATTAACTATAAAATTAGATATAAAAAGCCTTTTTGCCCTCTTAGTAAATATTAGCTCTTTTTTTGCCTTTTCTTTTTTAAATTCTACTGATAATAAAAGTAAAATAATCCATAAAACTACAAAGCCTAACCATATCGCTAAGCTTTTAGTAATATTGATGGTTATTAAATGAATTATAAAAAGAGCCATAATTCCTATAATAGGAAAAGCAACTTTTCCCGGGAAAACTCTATGTCTAAATTCTTTTAGCCAATTTATATAGTTTTTAGTTTTATAACCTTCAAGCTGTATCATGTGAAGGGCAAACTTGCTTCTAAAATATAAAGCTACAAACCATACAATTAAGGTTATTGAACTTATCATAGTAAATATACTACTATTAATAATATTCATATTTATTCACTCTCCTCTAAGAACTTATCTACAATTAAAACAAATCTATTAAATTGGTCTAGATATGAAAAATGTCCTGCATTTTCTAATACTACTAAACCACTATCTTCTATTTCTTTTTCCATAATTTTACCCATATATACTGGAGTAGCCTCATCATTCTCACCCCATATTAACAGAGTAGAAGCTTTAATATCCTTTAACAAAGGTTTTAGATTTTCATTTACTACCTTTACTAATATTTTTCTCATATTTCCGGCTTCTCTATAGTCCTTTGACCCAAACTTTTTATAAAATTTCTCCATTCTTTTTTCTTTATCATCCCAAAAGAATATAGTTCTATAAAGGAATTTTAATAATTTAAAGGAATAAACTTTTATGTAATATTTTAAAGGTCTTTTAGGGATAAGTCCTGCACTATCTACTAGGATCATCTTCTTAATTAATTCTGGATACTTATTTGCAAGAACTATTGATACACGACCACCAAAGGAATGCCCTATAAGTATCACTTCTTCTATTCCCATTTTATCAATAAATTTTTTAGTTAGTCTAGCATAATCAAAGACTCCCCATACCTCTCTAGGTGGATCACTTTTACCAAAGCCAGGAAAATCAATTGAATAAACCTTAAACCTTTTTTTTAAATGATTAAAAACGGGTAAAAAGCTTTCAATAGATCCTCCCCATCCATGAAGAAGAAGAATATTTTTACCCTGGCCTTCACAAGTATAATTTATATTTAATCCTTCAATAGTAACTTTCATATTACCAACTCCATTTAAAATTTTATAATCTCTATAAAATTCTATTTATTATTAATCTATTATTGACTTACCTTAATTGATTATATCAAATCTTTTAAATCTATACCATAATTCTTTTAAAAATGTGTTCTTTAGTAACAAAACCAATGTTATATATTACCAGTTTTTAAAGCAGACTGGTATCTATTTGTGATATATGTTTTTTTTGGTATAAATTATATTTTTTTAATCAATAATATTAACTAGATATATATTCCTATATTACTAAATATAAATTGGGGGTGTAAAAATGAAAAAAATTATGGGTGTGCAAGTTGATAATCGATTTGAAGAGGTCGACAGAATGCAAAAGGTCTTTACAGAGTTTGGCTGTATCATAAAAACAAGAATAGGATTACACCAACAGGCTGAGTTTAATGAAGAGTGTACAGAAAAGGGATTAATTTTGTTAGAGTTAAATGATAATAGTAACGACAGAAGTGTTGATTTAGAAAATAAGCTTCAACAAATTGAAGGGTTAACTGTTAAATGTATGGAATTTCAGTAAATAAAAAAGTCAACAATTTTTATTTGTTTATAATTTCCTATGTATTATAAAAAATCCCTCTCGTTTGAGAGGGATTTTTTACTTTATTAAGTTTATTAGAATAAGCCTCCAAATTTAAGGAATAATGGAGCAAATACTAATGCAACTATAGTCATAAGCTTTATTAGTATGTTTATTGAAGGACCTGAAGTATCTTTAAATGGGTCACCTACTGTATCTCCAACAACTGCTGCTTTATGAGCTTCACTACCTTTTCCTCCATGATGTCCTTCTTCTATATACTTTTTAGCATTATCCCATGCTCCACCAGCATTAGCCATTAGTATAGCCATAAGCACACCTGAAACTAATGCTCCTGCTAATAGTCCTCCTAATGCTTCTATTCCAAGGATAAGTCCTGTTAATAAAGGAGCAACTACTGCAAGTAATCCTGGTACCATCATTTCTTTAAGCGCTGCTGCTGTACTTATATCAACACATCTCTTGTATTCTGGCTTAGCTTTACCTTCCATAATACCAGGTATAGTTTTAAATTGTCTTCTTACCTCTTCTATCATACTAAATGCAGCTTTACCAACAGCTTCCATAGTGATAGCTGAGAATAAGAATGGTAGCATACCACCAATTAATAATCCTGCAATAACTGTTGGCTTAGTTAAGTCTATACTTTCTAGGTTTACAGCTTGTGTATATGATGAGAATAATGCTAAAGCTGTAAGTGCTGCTGAACCAATAGCAAATCCTTTACCAATTGCTGCAGTAGTATTTCCAACTGCATCTAGTTTATCAGTTATATCTCTAACACCTGCTGGTAATTCACACATTTCTGCAATACCACCAGCATTATCAGCAATTGGACCATAAGCATCTACTGCTACAGTCATACCTGCTGTTGAAAGCATACCTACTGCTGCTAATGCAATTCCATACAGACCTTCACCTACTTCTTGTCCTCCTCCTGCAGCATAGAATGCTATTAAAATACCAATAGCAATTACTAAAATAGGAAGTGCCGTAGAAACCATACCTACTGCTAAACCACCAATTATGTTTGTAGCACTACCTGTTTCAGATTTATCTGCAATTCTTTTAACAGGCTTAAATTCTCCTGAAGTATAGTATTCTGTAAGTTGTCCTATTATTAGACCTACTATTAGACCTGTTACTATAGCTATAAATGGCTTTAATGTTCCTAATAGTGAGTTGCTTAATATGTAAGCAACTATTACAGTAATTATACTACTTACATAAGTACCCATTTTTAAAGCTTTATGTGGGTCAGAGTTTTCATCACCTCTTACGAAGAATGTACCAATAATTGATGCTATAATTCCTGTTGCTGCTAATAATAATGGATATAAAGCTCCATTAAGATTGAATGCTGCTATCCCTAAAGTAATAGCTGATATAATTGATCCTACATATGATTCAAATAGGTCAGCACCCATTCCTGCAACGTCTCCAACATTATCTCCAACGTTATCTGCTATAACCGCTGGGTTTCTTGGGTCATCTTCTGGAATTCCCGCTTCAACTTTACCAACTAGGTCTGCGCCTACATCGGCTGCTTTAGTGTATATACCTCCACCAACACGTCCAAATAGCGCAATTGATGAAGCTCCTAATCCAAAGCCTGTAACATAAGTAATATCATTAAAAATTAAGTAAAGGCCTCCAACACCTAGCAAACCTAATCCTACAACTGACATTCCCATTACTGCTCCACCTGAGAATGCTACATTTAATGCCTTATTCATTCCTGATTCTTTTGCTGCATTAGCTGTTCTTACATTGGCACTTGTAGCAACTCTCATTCCAAAGAATCCAGCTAAAGCCGATGAAATAGCTCCAACTAGGAAGCATACAGCTGTTTGAATGTTAATACCAAAAGTTAAAACTACAAATAATACTGCAACAAAAATTAATAGTGCTTTATATTCTCTTGATAAGAAAGCCATTGCTCCTTCTTGGATGTAAGAAGCTATCTCGCCCATTCTATTAGTTCCTACATCTACTTTTTTAATAGTAGAAGCTTTATAATATGCAAATAATAGAGCAATTATACCTACTATTGGTGCTATAATAGTCACTTAGATAACCTCCTTTATTTTGTTTTTATTGTTATTGTAGTGCAGCTAGTGCTAATGCAGATATTATAAAAACAACTGCTGAAATTGTTGTTACTTTACTTAATATCCCTTCATAAGTTCTTCCTTTGTTTTTACCTAATAAGCTTTCAGCTCCACCTGCAATACTACCAGATAAACCAGCACTTTTACCTGGTTGTAATAAAATACTTCCTATAAGTATTAAGCTTGAAATTATAAGTAATATAGTGAAAAATATGTTCACTTTTGCACCTCCCTAAGTTTATAATTAACATAGTTATTCTAACATAGGAGAATTATAAAATCAATAAATTTCCTTTCAAAAATATAAAACCAAATAATAAGGATAGACAATCCATCCTTATTATTTGGCAAAATTTCCTCTATTTATTCATTTTATCCAAAATTATTTTAAGTTATAGAATGAATCTCTACCTTTATATTCTGCAATATTTGCTAATTCATCTTCTATTCTTAGTAATTGGTTATACTTAGCAACTCTATCTGTTCTAGAAGGTGCACCAGTCTTAATTTGCCCTGCATTAGTTGCTACAACAAAATCAGCAATTGTAGTATCTTCAGTTTCACCTGACCTATGTGATACTACTGCAGTATATCCTGCTCTTTTTGCCATTTCAATTGCATCTAAAGTTTCTGTAATTGTTCCTATTTGGTTTACTTTAATTAGAATTGAGTTAGCTACTCCATTTTCGATACCTCTTGCAAGTCTTTCAGTGTTAGTTACGAATAAATCGTCACCAACAAGCTGTACTTTCTTTCCTAGTTTTTCAGTCAGTAGCTTCCATCCTTCCCAATCTTCTTCATCAAGACCATCTTCAATTGAGATTATTGGGTACTTTTCAACTAAATCTCCATAGAAGCCTACTAATTCTTCTGCAGTAAGCTCTTTTCCTTCACCTTCTAGTTTATATACATTTTCTTCTTTGTCATATAATTCTGTAGAAGCAACGTCTAATGCAAGAAGAACTTCTTCACCTGGCTTATAACCAGCTTTTTCTATAGCTTCTACAATTGTGGATAATGCTTCTTCATTAGAGCTTAAGTTTGGTGCAAATCCACCTTCATCACCAACAGCTGTATTTAAGCCTTTTCCTTTTAATACTTTCTTAAGATTATGGAATATTTCAGCACCCATTCTTAAAGCTTCTTTAAAGCTTTTAGCTCCTACTGGCATTACCATAAACTCTTGAATATCAACGTTGTTATCTGCATGCTTACCACCATTTAAGATGTTCATCATTGGAACTGGAAGAGTTCTTGCACTAACTCCACCTATGTATTGATATAATGGCATTCCTAATGCATTTGCAGCAGCTTTAGCAACTGCTAGTGAAACACCTAAAATAGCATTAGCCCCTAATTTTCCTTTATTATCTGTACCATCTAGTTCTATCATTTTTTTATCTATACCCACTTGATCTAATGCATCCATACCAATAATTTCTGGTGCAATTACATTATTTACATTTCCTACAGCCTTAGTAACACCTTTTCCTAAATATCTGTTTTCATCCTTATCTCTTAATTCTACTGCTTCAAAAGCTCCTGTTGAAGCACCTGATGGTACTGCAGCTCTTCCTAATGCACCACTTTCAGTCCATACTTCCACTTCTACAGTAGGGTTTCCTCTTGAATCTAATATTTCTCTAGCATAAACATCAGCAATTATTGTCATCATAATCTCCTCCTTGTTATTTTCTAAATTGTATATTAAGGGTAATTAGCTAGTATATACTAGCTAACTAGCCAATATTATCTTGTTATTAAAGACTTACCAGTCATTTCTTCTGGGATTTGTGCACCCATCATATCTAATATGGTAGGTGCTACATCTGCAAGGATTCCTTCCCTTAACTTTACATTTCCTTCACCAATTATTATACACGGCACTTTATTTGTTGTATGGGCAGTTAAAGTTTTTCCTGAATGTTGATCTATCATTAACTCTGAGTTTCCATGGTCAGCAGTAATTAACACTTTTCCATTAACTTTTTGTATTTCTTCTACAATCTCACCTAAGCATGAATCAACTGTTTCGATTGCCTTTATTGCTGCATCTAATTTTCCAGTATGACCTACCATATCTGGATTAGCAAAATTTAATACAATTAAACCATAATTTTCTTCTCTAATTCTTTTAATAACCTCATCCTTAACTTCTATAGCACTCATTTCTGGTTTTAAGTCATATGTTGCAACTTTTGGAGAAGGAATCAATACTCTATCTTCACCTTCATTTGGCTCTTCTACTCCACCATTAAAGAAGAATGTCACATGGGCATACTTCTCTGTTTCTGCAATTCTTAATTGCTTAACCCCTAAGCTACTTACATATTCTCCTAAGGTATTCTCATGTTTCTGAGGTTTATATGCTATATTCATATTTTCAATAGTTTTATCATACTGGGTCATACCTACAAAATGTACATTTACTTTCTTATCTCTATCAAACCCTTCAAAATTTTCATCTACAAAAGCCCTTGTTATTTGTCTAGCTCTATCTGGTCTAAAGTTAAAGAATATTATAGAATCACTGTCATCTACAGTTGTTACTGGTTTTCCATTTTTAGTTACAACTGATGGAATGACAAATTCATCTGTTACATCTTCACTATAAGACCTATTTACTGCTTCAATAGCTGTTGCAACTTCTATACCCTTACCTAATACTAATGCATTATATGCCTTTTCAGTTCTGTCCCATCTCTTATCTCTATCCATTGCATAGTATCTACCAGCAACTGTTGCTATTTCACCAATGCCAATTTCATTTAACTTTTCTTCTAACTCTTCAATATATTTTTTAGCACTTTTCGGTGGAACATCTCTACCATCTAAAAAGCAATGTACATATACTTTTTCAATTCCATGCTTTTTAGCTAGATTTAAAAGTGAGTATAGATGTGTATTATGACTGTGAACTCCGCCATCTGATAGTAACCCCATAATATGAAGCTTAGAGTCCTTTTCCTTTACATTATTAATTGCTTTAAGGAACTCTTTATTTTCATAAAATTGACCATTGTCTATTGACTTATTTATCCTAGTGTAATCTTGATAAACTATTCTTCCAGCACCTATATTTAGATGGCCAACTTCAGAATTTCCCATTTGTCCTTCTGGCAATCCTACGTTTAGTCCACTTGCTTCTAAAGTAGTATTAGGATAATTTTTAATTAATCTATCAAAATTTGGTGTGTTAGCTTTACTTATAGCGTTTCCTTCGTATTCTTCGCCTATTCCCCAACCGTCTAAAACTATTAGAGCTACTAATTTGTCAAACATTTTTTTCCTCCTTGTTTTAGAAATTTACTATTTCTGTAAAGGCATCTGCTTTAAGGCTTGCTCCACCTACTAGAGCTCCATCAATATCTGCTTGATTCATAATATCTGTTACATTATGAGGCTTTACACTACCTCCATATTGAATTCTAACCCTTTCTGATACATCTATACCGTATTTTTCTTCTATAGTCTTTCTGATAAATGCACACATTTCATTAGCATCTTCACTTGAAGCAGTTTTTCCAGTACCAATAGCCCAAATTGGTTCATAGGCAATAACTATCTTAGTAACATCATCTTTTTCTACTCCATCGAAAGCCTTAAGGACTTGGTTTTTCACTATATCCTTCTCAATACCTTTTTCTCTTTCTTCTAGTGTCTCACCAACACAAACTATTGGGTTTATTTCATGTTTTAATGCAGATTTTATCTTTTTATTTACTGTTTCATCAGTTTCATTAAAATATTGTCTTCTCTCTGAGTGGCCTATAATAACATAATCTACTCCGATATCCTTAAGCATTACAGGTGATATTTCTCCAGTAAATGCACCACTTTCTTCCCAATGCATATTTTGTGCTCCAAGCTTTATTTTGCTATCTTTTATTTCTTCTTTAATATCTTTTAAAGCTATAAAAGGAACACATACAGCCACTTCTACATCTGTTTTTTCCGCTACTTCCTTAAGTTCTTTTACTAACACTAAACCTTCAGAAATAGTTTTATTCATTTTCCAGTTTCCAGCTATAAATGGTCTACGCATTATAAAATCCCCCTTATTTATCTTCAATAGCCGCTATGCCTGGTAATGTCTTTCCTTCAAAGAACTCTAATGATGCTCCTCCACCTGTAGATATGTGAGTCATCTTATCATTATATCCTGTTTTTTCAACAGCAGCAGCACTGTCTCCTCCACCTACAATTGTAACAGCACTTGACTCTGCCATAGCCTTTGCTATGCTCTCTGTACCTTTTGCAAAGTTTTCCATCTCAAATACACCCATTGGTCCGTTCCATACAACAGTTTTAGCATTCTTAATTTCTGCTTCAAATAACTCTATAGTTTCTTCGCCAATATCTAATCCCATCATATCTTCAGGAATTTCATCTACTTTTACTGTCTTAAATTCTGTATCATTTTTAAATTCCTTTGCAACTACAGTATCAACAGGTAGTAAAAGTTTTACACCTTTTTCCTCTGCCTTTTCCATTAATTTCTTTGCTAAATCTATTTTATCTTCTTCTAAAAGTGATTTTCCTATTTCATATCCCTTTGCCTTTAAGAAAGTATAAGCCATTCCGCCACCAATAAGTAATGTATCTACTTTTTCCATTAAATTCTCTATTACACCAATTTTATCAGATACTTTTGCTCCTCCTAAAATAGCAACAAATGGTCTCTCTGGGTTAGACATAGCTTTACCCATAACTTCTATTTCTTTCTTTATTAAGTATCCAGCAGCTGTTGGAAGATGCTCACTTACACCAACATTTGAAGCATGTGCCCTATGAGCAGTACCAAAAGCATCGTTTACAAAAACATCCGCTAATGAAGCTAACTCTTTAGCAAACTCTGGATTGTTTTTCTTTTCTTCTTTTCTAAATCTTGTGTTTTGAAGTAACACTACATCTCCTTCTTTCATATTTTCAACTGCTTTTTTAGCTTCATCCCCTACAACTGTATCCTCATCTGCAAAAGTTACTTCTTTTCCTAATAATTCTGCTAATCTCTTTGCAACTGGCTCAAGGCTTAATTCTGGCTTAGGCTCTCCCTTTGGTCTACCTAAGTGTGACATTAATATTACTTTTCCACCATTTTCTATTATATACTTTATAGTTGGTAATGCACTTTTTATTCTTCTATCATCAGTTATATTCCTATCATCATCCATAGGTACGTTAAAGTCACATCTTACAAGTACTTTTTTCCCTTTAACTTGAATATCTTCAACTGTCTTTTTATTTAACATGTTTTTCCCTCCTTCAGAAGATATTAAAATGTGATAAAAGGTTAAAGGCCGGTTTTGCAATAATACGCAAAACCGGTCTTCTGTCTATTATAGTCCTTTGCTTGCAATATATTTAGCTAGGTCAACTACTCTTGCTGAGTATCCCCACTCATTGTCATACCAAGATACTATCTTAACCATTTTATCTATAACCATTGTTGATAATCCATCTACAATTGATGAACGTGGGTCTTTTCTATAGTCTATTGATACAAGAGGCTCTTCTGAGTATCCAAGGATTCCTTTTAATTCTCCTTCTGCTGCTTCTTTTAATATTTTGTTTACTTCTTCAGCTGTAGTTTCTTTTTCTACCTCAAAAGTTACATCTACTACTGATACTGTTGGAGTTGGAACTCTCATTGCCATACCATTTAGCTTACCTTTTAGTTCAGGTAATACTAATGCAACAGCTTTAGCTGCTCCTGTTGTTGTTGGAATAATAGATTCAGCTGCAGCTCTTGCTCTTCTTAAGTCTTTTTGATGAGTTCCATCTAATATTCTTTGGTCATTTGTGTATGAGTGTACTGTAGTCATTAAACCTTTTTTAACACCTAATTTTTCAAGTACCACTTTTGCAACTGGTGCTAAACAGTTTGTTGTACATGAAGCGTTTGAAACAATGTGATGGTTAGCTGGATCATAATCTTCTTCATTTACTCCCATAACTACAGTTACATCTTCACCTTTAGCTGGAGCTGAAATAATTACTTTCTTTGCTCCTGCTTTAATATGTTTTGAAGCTCCTTCTCTGTCTCTGAAAACTCCAGTTGATTCAATAACAATGTCTACTCCTAAGTCTCCCCATGGTAAGTTTTCTGGATCCATTTCACTATAAACTCTTATTTTCTTTCCATTAACTACTATGTATTCACCTTCAGTATCTACTGTTCCTTCAAACTTTCCAAAGCATGAATCATACTTAAATAGGTGAGCTAACTCCTCTACCTTACCAGGGTTGTTAATTGCAACTACATCTAGCTCCTCTACTTTGTCTTCCATCATAACTCTTAAAACATTTCTACCAATTCTTCCAAAACCATTAATAGCTACTTTAACTGACATTTTATTACCTCCTTAGTTTATTTTTTAGCTACTTTATTAGTAGCCTAATTGACTATACTTAAGATTTTTTTTGCTGCTCCTTCATCTGTAATTAGAGTCATATCATTTCTTAATGTTGATATGGCAATTATAGCTTCTGCCTTAGTTGTACCACCTGCAACCCCTATAACTGTATCAATTTCTTTAAAATCACATAGAGAAAGTCCAACAGTACTAGACTCCCAAACTTTTTTTCCTTC
Organism: Thermohalobacter berrensis; assembly: GCF_003609645.1. Taxonomy (GTDB): domain Bacteria; phylum Bacillota; class Clostridia; order Tissierellales; family Thermohalobacteraceae; genus Thermohalobacter; species Thermohalobacter berrensis. Next base: position 51,968 of record NZ_MCIB01000038.1, on the reverse strand, counting down.
AGTATTAAAATAGTATCCAAAGGCTTCAGCAACTGCTCCTCTTTCCATTAGCTTATCTATAACTTCCTTTCTTAGCTTTCTACGTTTTGCCATAACATCTGCTCTACCTATTCCGAAAACTAATACATTTATATTTTTTATTGTTTTTATAACATTATTAATTTCTGGTACCTGTAATAAAGTCTCTAGTGCTTCCTTTCCAATATTGTCTGGGACATGGAGTAGTTTATATTTACCTCCAAGCCTTTGTGCTAATTTTGCTGCAATATTATTAGACTGGGTTTCAACATATTTGCCAAGGCCTCCTCTTGCAGGGAGTACAAGAACATCTTTTTTATCCTTTAAAGGTGGGATTTCTTCTACAACATTAGCCATAGTAGTTCCACCAGTTACACCTATGATATTTCCATTTTTTACTATATCACTTATAAACTTTGCAGCTCTTTTTCCAATATCTTTTATAACATGCTCATCTTCATCATAACTACCAGGGACAATTATTACTTTTTTGATATTTAGTTTTTTCTCAAGTTTTTCTTCTAAGGTATTTAAATCCTTAAGGGCATGCATAAATTCTTTAAGTTGATCTATTAACTCTTTACCTTCTTCTGTTATATGCATTCCTGAAGATTTTATTTCCAAAAGTCCTTGTTTTTTTAATACATTTACTTCTGTTCTGACAACCCTTTCGCCAATATCTAATCTTGCAGCTATTGTTCTCCTTCCAATTGGTTCATTATAATATATACTCCTTAAGATATTATACCTCTTTTCGAGTATTTCAATCATTTCTGGTATAATCTTTTTTTGTAAGTTAACTATTTCTTTCATATAAAACTCTCCCTGTGGACACTTTGTGTCCATGTTGTCAGTTTCTGTCCCATATTATGTGTAGTTACTTTTAAATAATTATAAATACTATAGTATAGTTTACCCTTTAATAAGATATATATACGGGTCACATTCCATCCCATGTATATATTACGTGTCCCATACCCATAAAAAAAATATGAGCCTGATCACAATTTATATTATACTCAAGCTCATATAAAAATTCAAGGGATGAAAGCTAAAATCTTCTTCTTAAAGTAGAAGAAGGTATATTTAATTCATCACGATATTTGGCTACTGTTCTTCTTGATATTTTTATATTTTTTTCTTTCAATTTATTAACAATTTTTTGGTCACTTAAAGGCTTTTTAGGATCTTCACTTTCTATTAAATCTTTAATCATAGTTTTTATACTAGTTGTAGATATATCTCCATTTTTACTAGATATTCCGTTTGAAAAGAAAAATTTAAGTTCAAATATACCTCTGGGGGTCTGAATATATTTTCCATTTATTGCTCTACTTACTGTGGACTCATGTACATCTATATCATCTGCTACATCCTTAAGAGTAAGAGGTTTCAAGGCAATTTTTCCCTTAGTAAAAAAATCTTTTTGAAATTTAACAATGGAATTGGCAACTTTATAAAGGGTCATTCTTCTTTGTTCTATGCTTTTAATAATCCATAGGGCAGAATTCAACTTACTGTTTACATAGTCTGATATATTCCCATCTTTAGTTTTCTGTAATAGCTCCTTGTAAAATTTATTAACTTTAAGCCTAGGGGCAGTAGTATCTTTTACTTGTACTATAAATTCTCCGTCTACAATTTCTAATATAATATCTGGTACTATATACTTTAAATCGTCACTTTCATGTATGAATCCTCTCCCTGGCTTTGGTTCTAATGTTTTTATTAAATCACATACTTTCTGTGTTTCTTTCAAAGATATGTTTAACTTTTTAGATATTTTAGATAACTTATTTTTGCAATATCTTCTAAATGGTTCTCAACTATTTTGTAAACAATAGGATCATCAATTTTATTAGCTTTTAATTGAATAGTTAGACACTCTTTAATATTCCTAGCCCCTACTCCAACAGGATCAAAGGTCTGAATAATTTTTAAAACGTTTTCAACATCCTTTCTATCTACATCTAAAGACCTTTGGAATTCATCGATATCTGTAATTAGGTAACCATTCTTATCAATATTTTCAATTATTAGTCTACCAATTCTTTTATGTTCTTCTTTAAAAAGACTTAGGTTTAACTGAAACATCAAGTGCTCTTTTAATGAGGTTTTTGTGGAAACAAAGTTCTCATAGTTTATATCATCATTATTTTTATAACTAAAATTTCTATAACTAATATCATCATATTCACCTAAATACTCTTTCCAATCGATTTCATCTTGATTATTATCTTTATCTTTTAAACTTTCGTAAAGTCCTCCCTCAAAATCTATTTCTAATAGTGGGTTTATCTCTATTTGAGTATCTATATACTCTAGTAATTCTTGATTATTAAACTGGAGTATCTGTATAGCTTGTCTTAATTGGGGTGTCATGACTAATTTTTGAGTCTGTTCAAGTGTTAACTCAAATCCTAACTTCATTTTATTCACCTCGAATTTTACATTAATAGAGTGGAAACTTTGAAAATGAAGAGCATAATAAAGGTAGTATTTGTTTCTTTCTTTATTAAATATATATTACCTCTTATTTAGATTATACCAAAAAAAATACTTATAAAAAAAGTTCTTTAGCCATATGGCTAAAGAACTTTTTTTAATTACTATCTTTCTCATATGGTACACCATCAGCAGCTGGTGGTGTTGCTCTACCAACGAATCCCATTAATATAATTAGGGTTAATACATAAGGTATCATTGCTAATATTTCTGATGGTACCTGGAATTCAGTTCCACCTAAGAATACAACTAACCCTTGAGCTGCACCAAATAGAAGACATGCCAACATTGCTCCCTGTGGTTTCCACTTACCAAAAATCATAGCTGCAAGTGCAATAAACCCTTGCCCTGAAATTAATGTCGGTCTAAAATTTGAAACTACCGCTAAGCTCATTGCTGCTCCACCAAATCCCGCAAATACTCCAGATAGAAAAACACATAAATATCTTATATTATATACATTTATACCCAATGTATCAGCTGCTTTAGGATGTTCACCTACCGCTCTAATTCTTAATCCTAATTTAGTTTTGTAAAGAATAAACCAAATAATAGCCACTAATATAAAGGCTAAATACACCGTATCATATTGATTAAAAACTTTTTCTATAAAAGTTCCCTTAGTAAGTATTTTATCTAAACTTCTTGGTATTTTATCTTCTAAATCTATTGGTCTAGTCATTGTAGCTCCATCAAAAAACATTCTACTAAGAAACAAGGCAAGACCTGGTCCTAAAAAGTTTATTGCAATACCTGAGACCACTTGGTCTGCAGCAAATGTAACTGATGCTATTGCATGAAGAAGTGCTAAGGCTCCCCCTGCTAATCCTCCAACTAAAAAACCAAGCCAAGGGTTTCCACTATAATATCCAACAGTTGCACCAAAAAATGCCCCTATTGTCATCATACCTTCAAGTCCTATATTTACAACTCCAGAATTTTCAGATATAACTCCACCTAAGGCGGTATATATTAAAGGTGCTGAATACATTAGTGTAGTTCCTAGAATAAACGCTAAGCTCTCAAGTATATTATCCAACATTCTTTTCACCTCGTTTCTTGTTCATCAGCGAACCTAACATTCTAATAAATTTTGGTATTGCTACAAAGAAAACTATAGTACCGATAACTATGTTAACGACTTCTGAAGGCGCTCTTAAGAAGGGTTGTATTTTAGGTCCACCATATTTTAACATACCGAATAAAAGGCCTGAAAATATACTACCAAATGCTGTGTTGCTTCCTATAAGTGAAACAGCTATACCGTCAAATCCATATCCTTCCATGGCTGCTAAAATTGCAACACTTTTTGTAACACCAGTAACTTGTAGAGCACCAGCTATACCTGCAAGGGCACCTGCTATAAACATTGAAATAACCATACTTTTTTCTACATTAATTCCACCATATTCAGCTGCATGTCTATTAAAACCTACAGCCCTTAGCTCGTAACCTAAAGTAGTTTTATTTAATATATACCAAACCAAAATTGCAAGTAAAATAGCAATTAAGAACCCTAAATTTACAGGAGCTGCTAAGATATCTTTTAGTATTGGATAATTAGATAGCCATTCCCTTCCTACATCTGAGTATTTCCAGTTTTCTAAAATAGTAATACTAGCAGTATTTTGAATTTCATATGAAGTCTCACTTTGTGGTCTTTTAAAGCCTTCAAGCATTACAAAATAGTTATTTAAATAAAGAGCAATCCAGTTTAGCATTATAGTAGCAATTACTTCATGGACACCAAATTTTGCCTTAAGGTATCCTGCTATTGCTCCCCATAACCCTGCAGCTAGGGCAGCAGTTATGAAAACAAAAATAAAATGTATAACTGGAGGAAGCTTTAAAAAATATCCTATTGCAGTGGCAACTAAAGAACCGATTATATATTGACCTTCAGCACCTATATTAAATAATCCAGTTCTAAAAGCAAATGCCACAGAAAGTCCTGTAATAATTATAGGAGTAGCATATATAATAGTCCAAGATATATATTTAGGACGACTAAACACTCCTGATATCATAACACTATAAGCTTCCAAAGGATTAAAGCCAGCAATTAAAAGAACGATTGCACCAACTACAAAACCAATTACTATAGAGAAAAGAGTAAAACCAAGATTTCCTGAAAATAATTTTTCTTTAAGTTTTAACTTAGTTTTCATTTCTTTTTCCACCTCTCCCAGCCATTAATAATCCTAGGGTTTTTTCATCAGCCTCTTCAGCATCTATTATATCTACTATTTTTCCTTCGTATATTACAGCAATCCTATCTGACACATTTAAAACCTCATCTAGCTCCAAGGAAACTAATAAAACGGCTTTATTTTTATCTCTTTGTTCTACTAAAGATTTATGAACAAATTCTATAGCCCCAACATCTAAACCTCTAGTTGGCTGGGCTGCTATTAGTAAATCTGGATCATTAGAAACTTCCCTAGCAATAATTACCTTCTGTTGATTTCCTCCTGATAAGGCCTTTGCTTTTATTTTTTCATTATTAGGCCTTACATCAAACTTCTTTATTAAGTCTTTGGCATATTCCTTAATTTTGTTTTCATTTAATATTCCTTTTCTTGAAAATGGCTCTCTATCATAGTTCTCCAAAACAGTATTTTCTGCAATAGTAAACTCTAAAACTAATCCTCTTTTTTGACGGTCTTCAGGTATAGTTGATATACCACTATCAATTATTTCTCTAGGTGTTTTATTAGTAATATCTTTACTATTAAAATACACTTTTCCTGATTCCACTTCCCTTAAGCCAGTTATTGCTTCTATTAATTCGCTCTGTCCATTCCCATCTACACCTGCTATACCTAGTATTTCACCTGACTTTACTTCTAGTGATAGTCCATCTACAGCCTTAATATTTCTGTTATCCCTTACAACTAGATTATCTATTTTAAGAACAGTATCACCTGTTTCTCTTTCTTCCTTATCAACTTTAAAGCTGACTTCTCTACCTACCATTTTAGAAGCTAACTCTTCTTCTGTTGTTTCACTTACCTTTACTGTATCAATATATTTTCCTCTTCTTATAATAGTACAATAATCTGCTACCTGTTTAATCTCTTTTAATTTATGAGTAATAATTATTACAGTTTTTCCCTCATTAGTTAAATTTTTAATTATTTTTATTAAATCTTCAATCTCTTGGGGTGTTAAAACTGCAGTAGGCTCGTCCAAAATTAATATATCTGCTCCTCTATAAAGTGCCTTTAAAATCTCAACTCTTTGCTGCATACCAACTGTAATATCTTGTATTTTTGCATTTGGATCAACATATAAACCATACTGTTCTGAAAGCTTTTCCACATCTTCAATAGCCTTATCTCTGTCTAATACTCCAATACCTTTAGTTGTTTCCATACCTAATATAATATTCTCTGCAACAGTAAATGGTTCTACAAGCATAAAGTGCTGATGGACCATACCTATTCCATTTTCTATTGCAACATTGGGATTCTCTACATTTACCTTTTTACCTTTTATATATATTTCACCAGATGTAGGTTGATACAAACCATACAGTACATTCATTAATGTTGTTTTACCTGCTCCATTTTCACCTAACAAAGCATGTACTTCTCCTTTATGCACAGTTAGGTTTATGTTATCATTTGCTTTGAAGTCTCCAAACATCTTTGTTATGTTTTTCATTTCTACAACTTTTTCTTTGAAGTTTCTGCCATCCAAAGAAATAACCTCCTATCCCTCTAAAAAATGTTGAAACAGCTCAGACAAAGTCCGAGCTGTTTTCATTATAGGTCAAATCTTCAGTTAATTCAAATATTATTTAATATTTTCTGATATAAACTCATTATAAGTTTCTTCATTAAATGGAACTACAATTTCTCCATCAATGATTTTTTGCTTTAATTCTTCAACCTCTTCAAGTATATCAGCTGGTACATGCTTGCTTGTTGTAGGAGCTATATCAACTCCACCTTCTTTTAATCCATATACTACTGTTTGACCGCCTGGGAAATTTCCTTCTTTTAATTCTTTAGCCATATTAAACATAGCATTGTCTACTCTTTTCATAGCTGAAGTAATAACATTGTCTGGTGCCAAGTAATTTTGGTCTCTGTCAACACCTATAGCATATTTTCCTTGTTCTTTAGCTGCTTCTATAACGCCATCACCAACTGCCCCTGCAGCATGGAACACTATGTCTGCTCCATTTTGGAACATGTTAGTTGCTATAGCTTTACCCTTTGCTGAATCAGTAAATGATTCTGCATATTGTCTTATAATTTCTACATCAGGGTTTGCATATTTAACACCAGCATGGAAGCCATAATCAAATCCATCTATAACTGCACTTTTTATTCCACCAACAAAACCAACTTTTCCTGTTTCAGTCATTTTACCAGCAATGTATCCTACTAGGAAAGATGGTTGTTCAGCTTTAAACACTACTCCAACTAAGTTATCAGGTGTATCCTCATATGCATAATCTATAATAGCATATTTTTGATCTGGATTCTGTTTTGCAGCTTCTAATATAGCATTACCCATCTTATATCCAATACCCCAAATTAAGTCGTTATTAGCATCTAAAAGAGTTTCAAGATTTGGTATGTAATCTGCATCTTGATTTGACTCTAAGTATGATACCTCGATACCTAATTCCTCTTCAGCTCTTTGTAAACCTTCCCATGCTGATTGATTGAATGATTGGTCGTTAACTCCTCCGACGTCAGTAACCATTGCAATTTTTACTTTGTCTTCATTTTCACCAGTATCATTCTGTCCACCAGCACCACATCCAACTGCTAGCGTTAGAATAAATACACTAACCATAAGTAACGAAAGAACCTTTTTAAACATTATAATACCTCCCTATTATAAAATGTTAATTCTGCGTTAAATAATTCTACTTTAATAATACCATAAAAGTATATTACTTTTCTATAAAAAATATATTTAAATATTCTTTAAAAAATACTTAAAATTAAAATTTTTAATATCTTTAAACAGTGTTGGCTAACAAAAGCCCTAGGCTAACCTAGGGCTTTTGTTAGCATGGGTCTGATTCTTTTGTAGTATATCCTGCCTTAGTTAAAACTTCTAAAGCTTTATTAAGTTTATCTTCACTTACCATTACAACAGGTCCAGTACAGCCCATTCCGCTTTCTGCATATATTCCGTTTTTCCATAAAGTTCTAACTGCATTTTCTAATTCAATAATATCGATACCTGAAATAGAGCCTGTTACAACTTCTTTAGAGGGCGGAGTTATTTCTTCTGTATCTTCTGAAGTGCCTTTATCTTTATTTTTAAGATTTTTTAATATTTCATCTAATTTAGCTTTTTTAGCTTTATTAAATTCTTCTTTAGCAGTTTGAACAATATTTCCCTTTGCTAAGTCTGCTGCATACTGGATTGCATTAGCTACTACAGGTACTCCTGAGGCCCTTGATAAAATTATAATCGTTCTTTCATAACCTTCACCTATACCAGGACCATAACCATATCCCATTGCTTCATAGCTGCCTCCAGTAGTAAATGATGAAAATATTTTCATTAACAAGTTACCGGTAAGCGTATCAGTTATCATAACATCTGGAGTCCCTACAAGTAAATCGTTTCCTCGCATAACTGAACCGCCATCAGCCCTTATTGATTCTGTAAAATTAATTTCATAACCATTCTCATTTAACTCTTTTAAGGCACTTTCAACTTTTCTTGCACCATCAACATTTAATATACCAACCGAAGGATTCTTAATTCCCATAGCTTTTGCTGTAATTATACCGTATATCCCGTTTTTAATCATTGCTTCTACTCTATGGGGAGATGATGTACCTGTTGTAGTAGCAATAAACATTTCCTTACCCTTTCCTGGTGTAACAACTCTTCCAACAGTTGATACTCCTATTGGGAAATTATAATGCATTGTAACTGCACTTTGTATATCCCCATCATCTAATAACTTTTCCATTTTTTTATGAGCTTCTTCCTCATTGTTTGCTTCTACAATTTCTAGATTTGTATCAACTTTGGGACCTATTAAAACTACTTCCATTGATTTATCCTTCTCTTGGGCTAATTCAGCCCCTTTAACAATGTTATCAACTCCATGTTCACTTCCTAACGTTGTTATACCAACTCTAACCTTTCTGCCAAACTGTCCTGTTTCAATTGCGTCAGCAATATCATTAAAAACTTTTCCCAACATTTTTTTAACATTATTATCTGCCATACTTATCACCTCTAATCCTTCAGTAAGTGTGACGCAAATTCTCTTAATGCTTCTCCAACCATTTTTTTAACTTCTTCTTCTGATAAACCTTTTTCTTCTCGAAGTTTACCAGTATTCCTTTCTATAACTATAGATACACCATCAAAAAGATTTGTCATACGTCCTAGGAATAAACTACCTTTTCCAACAATCATAGCTCTATCTATTTCATTATTTAGCATTGCCTCTCTTGCAAATCCTACATAAGGTACACCAGATGGAATATGTCCTTGAGTTGGCGCCCAACCTGGCATACCATGAGTTTTTACAAAATTCATTAATTCTTTTCTTTCAAGCTCTTTTCTTTTTACTCCTAAAGCACCTATCATCTTATAATTTGAAGTTGGTACATCTCCTGCCCCTGATGGTTTTGTTATATCTGGATTTTGCATTTCTACTGAATATTTATCTATATCAGTAATCTTTAAATCCCCTTTATCTAGTGGTGTAGTTACTAGAGAAGTAATAACAGCCTGTGGTGATGAACCTGTACCAACTGTATGTCTACCTACTAGGTCTGTTCTTAATATTGGATTTACTCCATCATTTTTACTTACCAAAATAGCAAATCCACCTAAAGTATCCTCTAATACAGGCATACCTTTTTTAACGTGATCTTTACCATTCATACCTAACTTTGCAGTTGCTCCACCTGCTACAATAACTACGTTTTCATATACTCCAGCTTTTACTAATGCAGCTGCTTCTATTAAAGCATGTGTAGGAGCTGCACAGAAGCCTCTTGTATCAGAACCAGTTGCATTGTTACATCCAGCAATTTCAGCTATTGATTTTGCAAAGTTTCCTCCACCTCTTTGATTCATATCTCCACATGCTTCTTCAGAGCACTCAATTACATACTCAATATCATCTGGATTTATATCCTGTTTTTCAAAAAGATTTAATAACGCTAAAACTCCTGATGCTTTAGTTACTAAGTTTTCAAACAAAACATGAGAGCTTAGATTAACATCAATTTCATGTGCTCTTTTTACACAACCAACTAAATTTCCGTTATGATAAATACCCTCTGCATGCTGCTCATTAATATATTTATCTATTTCTTGTTGGTCATCTCCATCCTTTAGCTTTGCTATTAATTCTTCACTAATTAGAGGATGCTTTTCTAATTTTTCTTTTACTTTTTTTGTAAACTCTTTATTTAACTTAACTAAATCGAAAACATCTACTATTTTCATTAAGCCTATAAACTCATCTTGTGGCATAATCTCTCCGAATTTTCCAAATCTATCTGCATTCTCCACTTTTTTATCATACCAAGGCATGTCATAATTTCTTAAATCTTCTGGTGTAATATTTCCTATGTAAGCTTGATTTGGTGGATAATGCACAGCTTCATCAAAACTACGAAGATGTTCTGGAAGCTTCTTTAGATACTCTGAATCAGGATTAACTAGTCTTTCTGAAGTTTGAGTAGTTCCGTTATGAATAACCATATCTGGCGCATGTACCAATACATATCCTGTACCTTTAATAATAGCTTGGGTCATATTTACACCTCCAAATTATTATGGGCTATTTGTTTATTAAAATGGGTGATGAATAATCATCACCCATTTTTAGACTTATTTTTACTTTTAGTCTTCAAATACTGTTTGACCATCAACTTCAGTCTGAAGAGCTTTTAAAGCTTTTTCAACTAATTTTCTTCTCACTTGTTTTTCAGCATCTTTGTCTAGATTTGGATTGCCTAATGGGTGTGGTATTGCCACTGCTGGAACTATCCTGTTAGCACCTACAGTTAATGAAATAGGTACTACAGTACATACGTGAACTACTGGAATTCCAGCCCTTTCTATTTCTTTTACCATCGTTGCACCGCAACGTGTACAAGTACCTCAGGTTGATGTTAATATAACTGCATCCACACCATCATTTTTTAATTCCTTTGCAAATTCAGCAGCAAACTTCTTTGCACTTGATACTGCTGTACCATTACCCACAGTTGCGTAATAGTATCTATGAAGTTCTCCAATTACACCTTCTTTTTCTAGATCCCTCAATACATCTACAGGTAAAACTCTATCAGGATCATCATTAGCATAAACTGGGTCATATCCTCCATGGGCAGTTTCATGGTCTTCACTAGTTAAATCATTAAAGTCTGCAATATCGTATTTACCATATCTTGAAGCACTTGAAGACTCTATATGATCTGGATTGCCCTTTGGAACAATACCACCTGAAGTTACTAAAGCGATTTTAGCATTTGCTAAATCCTTAACTGCAGGATTTGGTTCTACTCTATCAAAGTCTGGCATTGGATATTCGGTAGTAAAGTCTTCATCTTTTAACTTCTTAATTAGCATATCTACAGCTCTCTTAGATCCTCTCTCTTGAGCAAAATAGTTCTTCCTAATTCCCCTTGGCATATATCCTTCTTCTTCAGGAGTTCCGATTTCTTCTCCTTTAGCAAGTTTTAATGCTAGTTTTGTCATAGATTTAACAGCTTTTCTCATACCTGCCGCACTATTTTTTGTTTCAACAATATATACACTTTTCTTAAACATATCAGCGCCAGGGTTTTCAATGTACATTCCTGTTAAAACAGGGATTTGAAGTTCATCATTAACAGCTTTAGTTATAGTACCACAAGCAACTCCATATCTACCAGCATTAAAAGCTGGTCCTGCTATAAATATGTCTGGATTATATTTTTTAACCATTTCTAATATTTTCTTCTTAGCATCTTCTGTATTTTCATTGAAATAAGTATCTCCACATATTACAGTAGCAACTATTTCAGCTTCACCTTTAAATCTTTTGTTAAACTCCATTCCTGGACCAACAGCACCTTCTCTAACCTCTGGCTTGTGGTCTGCTTTTTCCTCTCCACCTATTCCGGCAAAAAACTGATTTATATAGTGAACAACTTTAATTTTACTCATTCTTTCCCCCCTCTCATCACGGGTATTATTTAATTAGTCATCAAATTTACAATATTCTTCTCTAATATCTTTCATTTCTTCAATAATTTCATCAACATCAAGAACCATTTCCATCATACCTATTTGTTCATCATATACTTCAGGATCTACTTCGTTTTTGAATTCTGGTTCTACAGCATGATATACTCTGAGTCCTAACTGGACTCCTGCTAATGGACCTGCAAAAGTTGGATCTCCAGCAGTTACTGTTTCAGCAGCTAATCCTGCAGCTTCTCCTTCCGCTGCACCTAATATTACTACTACATTTTCTGCTCCATGCTTTTCAGTTAAATCCTTAACTCTCTGCTGGTTTTCTAGGTCCATTGCTCCTGCTGCAGTTCAGACAAAGCATTCAGTTGATGAGAATACTACTTCAGCTTCTGTAGTTTTTAGGCACTCTTCAATAGCTGGCCCTGGGATTCCATCTCTATCGCCAATAATAATTACCTTTTTACCGTCAAATAATCCCATCATCACCCATCCTTTCTTTATTAGTTTATTAATATCCTTTTGCTGTTAATTTACTAAATCCTAATTCATTTGTAGCACCAGTTATAGCCTGTAGCTCAACCTCTATTGTGCCATCTTCATTTAAACTTCCATCAAATCCACCAGCAATTGTATTAGCTGGTTCTACGTGTCCTATTACTTTATCCATTGCTGGTAGTTTTATAATTTCATTAGCATTACCTGCAGTTACTACTGCATTTGCTAATGGGTCAGCATCTGCTAATGATTGTGAAGCTCCATCTCTACCAGCATATTCATCTGTAACAATTACAGTCTTAATACCTTTTTTCTCAATTTTAGTACAGTTCATTATTAAGTCAGTATCTGGATTTCCAAATCCTTCTTGAGAAATAATTACTCCATCTACTCCAAGGTATTCAGCTAATTTCGCTGACCAATTTGAAGATCTTTGTTTATCTGCTAGGTAAACATTTTCATTAGTTATAATAACCCCTACAAAATTTAATTCTTTACCGTGTTTTTCAAATAAATCTTCAACTATTGGGTTATTTAGATGATGATAAGTTGTGTTCTTATCACAAGCTGAAACACAGTTTCCACTTATAATAGCACCATCCATCAATTCTGTTGGATACATTATTGATGGTACAATCTGCTTAGCGTCTACACCATAAACATAAGTATCATGTAATAATCCTTGACTCTGAAGCATTAGAACATATGCTACTTTTGGTAAATTTGGATACTTGTTTACACTCTCTAATAGAGATAATGATTCATAAGTTTTTACCTCATCTGGCTCTACATTCTTAGCTGCTTCACCTAAATATTTAGCAGCCTTTAATCCTGCTAATCTAACAGCTGCCTCATGCTCATGTTGTTTTAGTCCATCTTTAGGCTCACATACTAAAACAACATTATTTAGCTTAGAAAATGGTGTGTAATCTGCTCCAGGGCCACTCATGTCAATAATACCCTCTTGGAACCCAACTATCTTACCTGTTGTAACTACTGCAGCACCCTTTAATACATTTGTTCTTCCAGTACCTACAGTATCCACCTTTGATAAAACACCTGGGAAAATTCCACCTGGCCCTTCAACCTTAACTCTAGGTTCAATTACGTCCTTTACTGGCATAATTCTTACACTTTCGCCAGGTTTAGCTAATTCTACATCTACACTTTTTAAGTTTTCATCTTCACTAATAAGTGTAATAAGTTCTTCTTTGTTGACGTATAAAACGCCATTCTCCACCTTTGTTTCACTTCCAAACTGAACATCCTTAATGTTAATCTTACCTAACTCAAGACGCATACAGTTCACCTCCTTAAACTTTCGGTTAATACTTTTAATGCTGGTATTCCAGCATATATCTTATTTTTACCAATATTGGCATAGCCAATATCGGTAAAAATAATAGGCAAGTTTAATTAAACATATTTTTTAATCATTTCTTCTATATTTTCTTTAGTAGCATCATCTTTAGTCAACTCTTCAAGTTTTTCTCCATCTTTATATATTGCTATTGTTGGTAATCCTAACACTTTTTGCTTAATAGCAAGTCTTCTAGCCTTTGAAGTATCTAATTTACAAAACTTCATCTTATCTCCATATTTTTTTTCTAATTCTTCAACATGTGGCATTAATGCCTTACAAGGTTCACAATTTCTTCCCCAGAAGTCAACCAAAATATATCCTTCGGCATTTAAAACCTCATCTTCAAAAGTTTTCTTATCAACTTCTAACATACCTATACCTCCTTTATTCTTCAAAATTATTTTCTATATATTTTTCTGCCTGAGTGGCAGCTATAGCCCCATCTGCACAAGCAGTAACAACTTGCCTTAATGATTTTTGTCTACAGTCTCCTGCCGAAAACACACCACTTATATTAGTCTTCATATCACTGTCTGTTATAATATAACCTCTCTCATCCATATCAATAATATCTTTAAATAACTCTGTCTGAGGTAAGTATCCTATAAAAATGAATATTCCAAATGTTCCGTCTTCTTCATCCGCTTCAATTAAAGTCTCTTCTCCCGTTTCCCTGTTTCTTAATACCATAGATTCAACTACACCGTCACCTTTAATTTCTTTAACTTCTGAATTCCATATAAAATCTATTTTATTGTTATTGAAAGCTTTTTCTTGGATTGATTTTGCTGCTCTTAATTTATCTCTTCTGTGAACTATAGTTACTTTTCGAGCAAATTTAGATAGATATAAAGCCTCTTCTACTGCAGAATCTCCTCCACCAATAACATATACTTCAAAATCAGTGAAAAAGTCAGCATCACAAGTAGCACAGTATGATACACCTTTTCCTGTTAATTCTTTTTCTCCTGGAACATTTAGCTTTCTTGGCTGTGCCCCTGTTGCTATTATTACTGCTTTAGCTTTGTATTCACTTTTTTCTCCTTTTAACACTTTTATCTTATCTTCTAGTTTTACCTCTTTAATTGCATCTGATTTCCTTTCTACTCCAAACTCTTCAGCCTGATCTACCATTCTTGCAATTAGTGATGGTCCTGTTGCATTTTCAATTGATCCAGGATAGTTTGCTACTTCCTCTGTTGTTACTATTTGTCCCCCAGTCTTCTCTTTTTCTAAAAGCAATGTTTTAAGCCTAGCCCTACCTGAATATATACCTGCAGCTAGCCCAGCAGGTCCTGCTCCTATTATGGCTACATCATAAATAGTATCTGCCATTTTTCTCACTCCTTTATTTATTGTTTATAAATTTTTATAATAACTAAAACCTAATTAAAATATTGCCACTTTTTCTCTAGTTTTATACCTAGAATAGAAATACCCTTATAATTCTTTGACAAGTTGTTCAATAAGTGAAATGTCGATAACTTGGAAATCTTTAAGGATTTTTTCATTCCAATTAGGAGTGTTTTTATCTTTTATGAACTTCTCAGCAGTTTGTATGCTGCTTTCAATTATCATTAATGACTCCATATCTAACTTATCATTATTATGACCTATAATAATCGACTTATACGGAGTTTCGTTTGGTTTTAAACTTCCCGATAGTGGATGTGTTAATAATTTATATCCTTTATGTACTTTATCTCTAACCTTTTTTAAAATATCTAAATATGTAATATCAAAATAATTAATTTCAATATATTCAGAAAGTTTTTCTTTAACTAGAGGATTGTTGGTTATTACAAATTTCTTCAATTATTCCACTCCTTGAATAGGAAAATGTTTTCTTAATAGAAAAGAGCAAAAAACACCCCTCACTTGGGTGCCCTTTGCTCTGTATTTAACCTGAGAGATTCTTCTTAAAAGAATTGCCCCTTCGGTGCCCTAAGGCTTTCCAGAGGACTGTCAAAATGCGGTCCTTTTGCCTGAGAGTTTCATTATAGAACGGCACTACATTCTATAACTTACCCCTTCGGCTCTAGCTCAAAGCTAGCATCTCCCGCATTTGTCATCCAGCAAATTTTTTTGTTTTTTTATTAACATCCTACTTTTATTATAATATACAAAATTATCTTGTACAACCTCTTTTTTCACTTAATTGGTTAATTAAGGCAAAAAATTTCTATTTAACTTCTATTAACTTATAATTTCTGCTACCTAAACCTAATTTTTCAGCATACTCTAATATGTTCTTACTATTAATGTTTGGATGTACCCCTTTAAACTTATCTTTTCCTGGTTCAAAATTAACTTTTAATTCACTATCCTTATTTCCAATTTGTTTATCAATTAAATCGGTACTTGCTTGGTCTATAGCAACTGGATCGAATGATGCAAGTATTCCAACATCACCTACAATCGGAGCATCACTCCATGGTACACAGTCACATAAAGGTGTTACATTCATAACAAAGTTAAAATACGCTACTTTACCTTTCTTGTTTTCAACTGCCCCATAGGCATATTCTGCCATTTTTTCTAAGAAAACATCAGGATCTGTCTTCCATTGAACCTGAATAGCCCTCTTTGGACATATTGATATACATTCACCACACCCAATACATTTTTCTTTATCTATTTTGGCCTTTTCATCCTGAATACTTATAGAATCGGCAGGACAATTATTAATACATATTTTACATGCTATACATTTTTTTCTTTTTACTTTCGGCTTAGAATCAGAATGTTGAATTTGTTTTCCCGGAGCACTAGCACAACCCATTGCTAGATTTTTTATAGCTCCTCCAAAACCTGCTAATTCATGACCTTTAACATGGCTTAGAACAATCATTGAATTAGCATAATATATATCAGAAGCAATTTTTACTTTATCAAAATGTTTTTTATTAATCTCTACTTCAATAGAATTTTTGCTATATATTCCATCTGCTATAATAATTGGAGCATTTACTACAGCATATGCAAATCCATTTTCTATAGCTGTTTGTATATGATCAACACTATTTGATCTACTACCAGTGTAAAGGGTATTTGTATCTGTTAAAAATGGCTTTGCACCGCTTTCTTTAGTCTTATCGACTATTTGTCTTACAAAAACAGGATGAATAAAAGCATTTGTCCCCTTTTCTCCAAAGTGTAGCTTAATAGCAGTAATGTCATTTTGTGCTAGTATATTTTTTACTTCTAGTTTATCATAAAGTCTTCTAAGTTTATTTTGTATATTATCCTTTTTACTTGTAGCTCTAAGATTAATAAAGAAAACTTCACTACTCACATTATCACTTCCTTTTCACATTTTTAGTATAGTAAACTTAGCAAAAAAGGTTTTATTTTAGTATATATCATTTTGAAAATGTATAGCAATAGCACCAGTTCCAGCATATACTCCAACCGTACAACCCACTTCTCCAAAAACTATTTCTTTTACATCAAAATTTTCTTTAACTTTTTCCATCAAATCTTTAGCCATATCTTCTGCCATTGCATGGTTTATACCTATTGTTTTATTTGAAAAATCAATACTCTTTTTCTTAAGTGTTTTTATTATCCATTTAATAATTTTTTTCCTGCCTCTTATCTTATCCATTACTATTATATTACCGTTATCCATTGTTAGTACAGGTTTTATCTTAAGCTTTTCTCCAATAAAGGCTTTAGTTGATGATATTCTACCTCCTTTTTTTAAGTTTTCTAAAGTATCAACAACTATAATATATTCTAATCTATCAATCATCTGATTTATTCTATTTATAATATCTTCTTTATTTTTTCCATTACTAGCCATTCTAGCAGCCTCTATTACCAATAAACCCTGTCCAAGTGTAATTCCTTTAGAATCTATTACTGTAACTTTTTCACTTATTCCTTCAATTTGAGAAGCCGTAACTGCAGATTGATACGTTCCACTTAGTTTTGAAGACATCGTAATAACAATAAGATGGTCATAGCTGTCTATAAATTTTTTATATGTATCTATAAACTCTACAGGTGTTATCTGGGAAGTTGTTGGTAAATCCTCACTTTCTTCTACCATCTTATAAAATTCTTCTATTGAAATATCAACCTTATCTTTATAACTTTTAGATCCAAAATTTATTGTAAGTGGTACAACTTCTATATCATACTTTTTTATATATTCACTAGGTATATCTGATACACTATCTGTTATTATTTTTATTCTTTCCAATCTTTTTCCCCCTCACTTAAAACATACTATTCTTCTACCTACATTATATAATTAATATGATAGTCCCTCAAGAAAATTAAAATAGAGCCTAAAATAGGCTCTATTTAAGTGCATCAAGTATTGATAAAGCAATATTAGAAGAATGATCAGCTACCCTTTCTAGATTACTAATTAAATCTAAAAATACAATACCTGAACTTGGTTTACAAAGCTGTATGTTAAGTCTTTCAATATGATTTGCCCTATATTGTTTTTCAAATAAATCTATTTCTTCTTCTGCTTTTACTACCTCTTCTGCAATTTCTTTACTAGCTGTTTTAAAAGCATCTAAAGTTTTTCTATATGAATTTTCAACCTTTTCAAACATATTTCCTAGCTCATTTAATGCCTCATCTGAAAAATCAAGTTTATTATCTATAGCATATAATGAAAGTTCTGCAATATTGTCTGCATGATCTCCTACTCTTTCTAAATCATTTATTGTATTTAATAGAGTTGTTACTTTTGTTTGATTTTCTTCTGTCAATGAAGTTTGAGTAAGTTGAGCTAAATATTTTGTAATTTCCTTTTCCATTAAATTAATTTTCTTTTCTTCTTCAAACACCTTATATGCTAATTCAGAATCCTTATCAAAGAAAGATTTTTTAGCATTTTCAAAATTATTTAATACTATTTTTCCCATTCTTAATACTTCTTTTGAAGCTTGTCCTACAGCTATTGATGGTGTTTCTTGAATGATTCTAGGGTCAAGATATTTTAATCCCTGAGGTTCTTGCTCTTTTCCTCGTACTAATTTCTTAGCAGCCGTAACTATAAATCCAGCAAATGGGAATTGAATTATCACATTAGTAATATTAAAAAATGTATGAGCATTAGCTATTTGTCTACCTACATCATTAGGTGATAACCTAGTTACAAGTATTTGTATAGGATAACTTAGCACTAACATAAATATTATAGTACCAATAATATTAAATAGTAAGTGCATTACTGCAGCTCTTTTAGCAGTAGTACTAGCTCCTATACTTGAAAGAAGGGCTGTTACACATGTTCCAATATTATCACCGAATAAAATAGGTAATGCCATATCTATTGTTATAAGACCTTGACTTGCTAATGCAATCAATAATCCAATAGAAGCACTACTACTTTGCACTATTGTTGTTAATCCAAAACCAACTATTATACCTAGATAAGGATTTTTTAAACTTATAAGTATGTCTTTAAAGGTTTGAGATTTACTTAAAGGTTTTAAGTAACTTTTCATAAAGTCCATTCCAATAAATAGTATACCGAAACCAATAAGTATCTCTGCTATTTCCTTATGTTTCTTATTTGAACTAAATAACCACATTGCAACACCTATTGCAATAGCAAGTGGGGCAATATCAGTAAGTTTAAAGGCAACTAGTTGTGCAGTTACAGTGGTACCTATATTGGCACCCATTATTATTCCTATAGCTTGATTAAGTGACATTAGACCTGCATTTACAAAACCTACTGTCATAACCGTTGTAGCACTACTACTTTGAATTATCATAGTTACTACAGTTCCAACTAAAAGCCCCATAAATCTGTTTTTAGTTAAAATTTCAATTAATTTTTTTAACCTTTCACCTGCTGTTTTCTGTAGGCCTGTCCCCATCACATTTATACCATATAGAAACAAGCCTAAACCACCAAGTACACCAAATGCTATCTCCATACCCAATCCTCCTATCTAAAAATATAATGCATACGTATATATAATATAATAAAATTTGTCGACTTTTGTTAAATTTATGTTAAATATATTAGTGTTTTGTTAACTATGTAAATTTCCTGTTAATTATATCCTTATTATATTAAATTAGGAAAATCTATTTGTCTTAAAGCCTCATATAGAATAATTGATACTGAATTTGCTAAATTTAACGATCTTGCCCTATTGTCCTTTAACATAGGCACCCTTATACACCTTTCTTTATTGGCATCTAAAAGGTCTTTTGGAAGCCCTGCTGTCTCTTTCCCAAATACTAAGAAACAATCATCAAAATATTTTACATCAGTATGTCTTTTATTTGCCTTTGTTGTAGCATAAAAGAATTTATCCCTTCCATATTTATCAACTAATTCATCAAAACTATCGTAATAGTAAATATCAAGTAAATGCCAATAATCTAAGCCTGCCCTTTTTAAATGTTTATTATCCACAGAAAATCCAAGGGGCTTAACTAGATGTAGTTTTGTATCTGTAGCTGCACAAGTTCTAGCTATATTTCCAGTATTTTGTGGTATTTCAGGTTCTACTAAAACAATATTTAAAGCCATGATTAGACCCCCTTTATTGATTGTCTTTTATATTACTTTTACACAAAGGGTATGGAAAGAAAATATATTTTATTACATATTTCATTATAATATAATTTCCATAAAAATTATATCACAAAACATCTACTGATTACCATGAATTGGTTTTATTCTTTTATTGTCTAATACAGTCTCTTTATTATATGCAGCCTTTGTAAACAATCTTTCTGCTTCTTCTAGTAGAATTCCTTTAATATTAACCTTTTCAAGGTCAGCTTCTCCTAATCCCTTTTTATACAATTCATATAAATAATGGACTGCTTGAGGTAAAAAGCCTAAAAGTCTAGCTCCTACAACGTCACATGCTACAGGATCAGTACCAGAGATAATAAGACCTGGGGTATCTACCGGTTTACCATCTGATGGCCCTGTTCCAATCATTGCCTTATCTGCGCTAATTATAGTTAAATCTATAGGCATTTTTTCAATCATTGCTACTATAAAATGGTGTAAATCTTCATGTATTCCTAAAGCTTTTTTGGGAAATCCATGTATTTCTGCCGGTGGCCATCCTAACGCAATATTTTTTATTCCGGCACTTATAGTTGCTTCCTCATGCATCTTAAGTTGGGTAAATGATATTAACACATCCATTTCTTCATATAGTTTATTTAATTTTGTAGATGGAGGATAATCATGATTTAAGTTAATTTCTACATAAGGACCATAATTTAAATCTACAAAATCTACACCATTTTCTTCTATTACCTTATCATAACCTACATGCTTCATCACCTTATCTGTTGGATCTCCCCCCGAACCAGTTGCAATTACAATAGATCTCGGTTTAAACTTTTTTATAATTTTAATAAGTTTATCCAAAGTTGCTGGTCCTACAACTGTACCAGAAGAGGGCTCCTTTGCTTTTACCCAATTAGGAGTTATTACTACTTTATCACCTTTTCTAATTATCCTTTCCATAGGTAAATTATTAAGGTTTTCTTCAAGTGAATTAGCCTCATTAGAATTTTTAGTAATTGATACAATAGGTTCCTTAATCCTTCTCTGTCTCATAGTTATTCCTCCAGACTTTTTTATTTTAATTATTTATCTAATTCCTTTTATTTTCCAAAAATAATTAAATTTATTTATAAAACTAGTATTTTAAACGAAAAACATAATTATTCAACTTCATGGTATTTTGAAGATTTATTAATTAACATAAATAAAATTACTAACATAAGTTAATATGAAGGGAGGTGATTCATATTAGAACAAAGATACCTTGTTCATTTGCAGTAGCCTATATTAGGGGAGGTCCCTTAGCCCCACAATTAAGAGGAGTAGTCTATTTTAGAGATGTTCCCGGAGGAGCAATGGTTTATGTGAATGTAGCTGGTCTTCCACCCTATCAACCTGCTAGTGATGATGAAGATCCTATAGGACCACACGGGTTTCATATACACGAATTTGGAAACTGTAATGTAGGAGACCCAGAGGAGCCTTTCAAAGATGCTGGAGAACACTTTAACCCAACAAATCAGCCCCACGGTAATCACGTTGGTGATTTCCCTGTACTCTTCTCAAACAATGGGAGAGCAATTATGAGTTTCTTTACAAATGCATTTAAAGTTTCTGACATAGTAGGTAAGTCAATAATAATCCATAAAAATCCAGATGACTATAGAACACAACCTGCTGGAGATGCTGGAAAAAGACTGGCATGTGGAATAATTAGATGTATACCCCCAAATATACCTTGTTACTAATCTCTTATTTTAATTAAAAGTAAAAACGCTGATGGATTATAAATCCACCAGCGTTTTTATTAAATAATTTCAACTTATTATGTACTTAAAACACTAATTCTTTTAAAGCCTTAGCTACTCCATCATTATCATTTGTATCTGTTATGTATTTTGCTTTTTTCTTAATCTCATCTTCTGCATTTCCCATTGCAATACCTGTACCTGCAAACTCTATCATAGAAAGGTCATTTTGATGATCTCCTATAGCTATAACTTCTTCCCTTTTTATGTTAAATATTTTACACAATTCTTTTAGTGCTGACCCCTTTGATACTCCTTTATTCATTACCTCTACATTATTACTCCAAGAACTAACAATTTCAATATTATCATTTATACTTAGTTTCTGCCTAATATATTTTAATTTATCTTGATTCTCATCAATAACAACCAATTTGTATATATCAGGGTCTTTTTCTTCTATAAAATTTAAAGGATTCTCTAAAACTTCAATATTAATTTTATCACCTGGCTTCTGTTCTTTATTCCATTCATATAACTCCTTAGATGTGTAGTCTAATTCTTTTGTATAAAAAGTATCATTCCCGTAAAAATGATAGTACATTCCCTCTTCTTCAATATCTTTTATTACTTCCTTTAATTCATAATTTCTAATGGGATTTTCATATAAAACATTATTTCTATGGTATTCACATATGTAAGCACCATTATTAGATATGATAGGTGTTATTAATCCTAATAATTTTGCATAATACCTAGCAGATGTAAAAATCCTCCCTGTAGTTATAACTACTTGTATACCTTTTTCTGTTGCAACTTTTAATGCATTTTTATTTTTTGATGATACTTCCTTGTTACTATTAAGAAGTGTACCATCCATATCAACTGCAATTAGCTTATATGCCATCAAATCACCTTCTTTATACATGTTTTTTTAACATTAATAATAATTCATCAACAGAGTTAACTAGTTTAAGGCCTTTTTTCTTCATGTCATCCAAAATTTTCTTTGCTTTGCCATTAACATAATCGAATCTTTTATACTTTTGATAATTGTCTATAAGATATACAGGTTTCCCTTTCTCTAAAGCCTTATATGCAGCTTCAAGATTTTTAAAGTTACCTTTACCATATGGAACACTTGTTAATACTACTACATCACTTTTTTCCATAGTGGCAACATTTTTTTTATAGGCTTTGTCCGTTATACCTGTAAATGGCATTTCTTCAATTAATTCTGCTGATAATTTCTTGCCAAGTTGCCAGTCTGAATCTCCAATGTTTATAACTCCTACAGAAAATCTATAACCAAATAGGTCAAGTTTATTAAGTACTTCCCCACCAGTACCTCCACCACAGATTACATGAACTTTCTTGTTAATCTTTCTATAGTTGTTTTTTTCTTTAGATGTAAGAGGAATAATATAGGGACTATTTGTATAGGGATTATCGGTTATAATCATATCTAAATTATAAGTATTTTCTAGGTTATTATAGTTTATAACCTCTTTAGGATTACCAATACTTAATACTTCTCCTTTATTTAGTAATATAATCTTATTGCTAAACCGTGCAGCAAGGTTAATATCATGTATTACTACAACAATAGTCATTTCCTTTTCTTTATTAAGTTTTTGTAATAATGATAATATATCTATTTGATGATTAATATCTAAATGTGAAGTAGGTTCATCTAATAATAGTATCTTGGGCTGTTGAGCAAGGGCCCTAGATATTATTACTCTCTGTCTTTCACCACCACTTATATTATTAATTCCCTTATCTTTTAGATGAAGGGTATCTGTTAATTTTAAAGACTCTTTGGCTATTTGAAAATCTTTATCAGTTTCTCTTTCAAATCTTTTTAAATATGGATTTCTCCCCATTAAAACAATATCAAATACATTAAACTCATATGCAATATGGGTATCTTGGGGAACTAATGCTATTTTTTTTGCTAATTCTTTAACACTATAGTCTATAATATTCTTTCCATCTACTTCTATTATTCCCTTTTCAGGTTTTAATATATTTGCGATATTCTTTAGTAATGTAGATTTTCCAGAACCATTAGGCCCTATAATACTTACAAAGTCACCTTTCTTAATTGTAAAGTTAATATCCTTTAAAACATGATTGTCTCCATATCCAAAATATAGTGATTTAACCTTGATAGCTTCAGTCATTAAATTCACTCCTATATTAAACAGACCTTTTCTTTTTACGTAGAAGGTATATGAAAAAAGGGCCTCCAAATAACGAGGTAATTATTCCAACTGGTATTTCTGTAGGTGCTATTATAGTCCTTGCAATTGTATCTGCAAAAATCATAAATATACCACCAAATAATGCTGAAGCTGGAATAAGTATCCGATGATCAGGACCCACTATTAATCTTACAATATGTGGTACAATTAATCCTACAAATCCTATTATTCCGCTTACAGACACTGCCATTGCAGTAATTAAGGCACATATTATTAAAATTAAAATTTTTATTTTTTCTACATCAATACCCATATTTTGAGCAGATTCCTCTCCCGTCAACATAACATTCAAATCTCTTGCAAAAAAGTTTAAAACCACAATGGAAAAAAAAACGGGCAAAATAATAGGTAAAAGTTCATTCCATCCCTTTCCTGAAAAACTTCCTAAAGTCCAAAAGATAATCCTAGTAAGGTCATTGCTATGTAATACCATTAAAAATGACATTATAGCAGTAAAAAATTGACCTACTGCTATTCCTGAAAGTAATAATACTGTAATGGGAACTCGCTTTTTTACCCTTGATATTACATATACTATAAAGGTTGAAGCTATTGCACCTATAAATGCTCCTAAAGAAACACTCCTAATACCAAAAATAGTTGCATTCAGTCCTGTAATTATTATTAAAGAAGCTCCTAAAGCAGCTCCTGATGATATGCCAATAATATATGGATCTGCCATAGGATTTTTGAACATTCCTTGAAAAGCAGCCCCAACACAAGAAAGGGCTGCCCCTACTAAAACTCCTAACAATACTCTAGGTATTCTAAGCTTTAATATTATAAATTGATGTGAGTCAGGTATACTACTTTTATCAACATATTTATTTATAAAAGGAAGTTTTGATGATACTATTTTTATTGTCTCATTTAAAGTTATATCAGCACTTCCCATTGTTGCAAAAAAACTAATACTTAACAATAATAAAAGCACTAATAATATTAATACTACGTTCCATCTTTTTCTACTTATAAAGCTTTTATCCACTTTCATATTAACCCTACTTTTCTATTTATTTAAATAGTTCAGGATGAATAGTCTTGGCCATAATTTCTAATCCATCAACTATTCTAGGTCCTGGTCTTGAAATAATATTAGGCTCTAAGAGATATACTCTATCATTTTTAATAGCATCAATAATTTCATATCCTTCCCTTGTTTTAATTTGTTCTACAGTTTTACCTTCCTCCTTTGCTCCTAAATATACTTGAGGATTCCTTTCAATCAACTTTTCTAAACTAAATTGTGGATATTTTCCCTTTGCATCCTTAGCAATATTTTCTCCACCAGCTAATGTTATAAGCTCATCTATAAATGAACCAGGGCCTGCTGCCATAAGAGGATCATCCCATACTTCGTAAAAAACCTTAGGTTTTTTAGCATCTTTTACTTTTTCAATTATGTAATCTCTTTTACTAGTCATTTCAATAGTAGTTAATTCAGCAGCTCTTTGAGCACCAGTTATTTTTCCTATCTCTTTTATAAGATCAATTACCTCTTGTATTGATTCTGGTTCATAACTTAATAGTGCTATTCCAGCTTGTCTAATCTGATTATTTATCTCTTCTTTACCTTCTCCATATTGAATTACCAAGTCAGGTTCTAGCTCAATTATTTTTTCCACATTAATATTCATTAAATCACCAATTTTTTCTTTTTCCTTAGCTTCTTTTGGAAAATCACAATAGTTTGTAACACCAACAACCCTATCTCCTAATCCGAGTTTGAAAAGTATTTCTGTGTGACTTGGTGCCAGTGAAATTATCCTCATAGGTAATTTTTCAATCTTAACTTCATTTCCAAAATCATCTTTTACTGTCATTGGATAATTTACTTCAGCTTCAGTATCATTTGAATCACTTATCTTTTCATTTTGATTTTCTTTTTTTCTAATACATCCTGATAAAATTGAAAATGTTAATACAAAAACCATTAATAGAGTTATAGTTTTTAGGATTTTTTTGTTCTTCATAATACCCCTCCATTTCTTAGTATTCTATTCCTTTTCTTGCAGGAATTCCTTTAGAAAAAGGATGCTTTATCATCTTCATTTCAGTTACTAAATCAGCTATATCTAGTATTTGATTAGGTACGTTCCTTCCAGTTAAAATTATTTCAACATTTTCTGGTTTGTTTTTTAAAATATCAATAACTTTTTCAATAGAAACTAAATTATTATTAATTACAGCCATAATCTCATCTAGAATTAAAATATCATACTCATCCTTATTAATACTTTCTTCAATGTACTCAAAAGCATTATTTATTTTGTTCTTTAATTCATTCTTTTCTTCCTCATTCATATTCCAAAAAAATTTTCTTGTCCTATCAAATCTCAATATTTTAAAATTAGGCTCTAGTTTTTTTATACTTTCAACCTCTCCAGAATCACGTCCTTTTAAAAATTGTACCATAGTAACTCTATAACCATGGCCTGCTGCCCTTAAGCCTTGTCCAATGGCTGCTGTTGTTTTCCCTTTCCCATCCCCTGTATAGACTTGTACTATTCCCTTTATTTTCTTTTCCTCCATTTAAAAACCCCTTTCTCTTCAATTAGGTATAAAAATTTTTGCTACTAACTGATAATTAATAATTGTATATAAGTTTTCAAACTAATTAAATAATAACAAATACAGTATAGTTTGTTCAAGTTGGTAATTCAAAACATTTCATGTATTTAATGTAAATTTTTTGTCTTTACTAATATTTCTTATTTTTTTAATTCCTTTTCTCTTTCCACCACTACATACAACTATACTACCTTTTTTATTCTTTAGGGGAGTAAATGATATTCTTAATCCTTTTTTTCCCCTTTGCTTTACTAAAACCCACAGATTATTTTTTCCCACCCGTTTTGCAGTTACTTCCCCGTCTTCTAAATCTTCACTTATATATCTGCCTTTATTACTCTGCATAATCTCTATATTTGAAACATCTTTTGCTAATATACTATGTATATAATTAACCTCTTCTCTTTTATGTTTTTTATATTCAATTCTTCTATTAAATATATTTGTTAAAACAGATTTACTCTCTTTTAAGATGTCTACATGGTCTCCTTTTAGAAAATATCTTTTTCCATATATACCATATGCACTACTATTGGTAACTGTCCCATCTCCTAATAAAGTTGTCACGTTATAAAATGGTTTCCCATCAATCCATAAATTTTTATATCTATTATTCCTATCAACGCAAATAAACTTATTAGTTTTATATCCTTTACTAGATATTAGATACACTCTAACTCCCCTTAAATAAATTTGATATTTTCTTCTATTTAAAGTATTTAAAAACTCATTTTTTACTTCCATCCGTTGAATTGGAATAAAGTGTTTTGTTCGATTAGAGCTTTCATAAAAAATATAATCTCCATAATCATAACTTGGAAGTAATTGTTTTATGGAAGGAAAATAGTTATGAAGTAGTTTTAATTCATTTTTCTCTCCATACAATAATTTAAAAAAATATACAAATCCTTCCCATAAAATTTGATATAGAAAATTAAAAGTTTTTTCTTTTTCCGGATAATTACCTCCTTCCCAAAAATAGTATGCATCAACTGATCCTCTATTTGGTGTTCCAAACAAAATAAGCTTATCTACATCATAAGCATATAGATAGCTTTGTATATATGCCCTTGCCACTAATCCCCCTAGGCTATGGCAAACTAAATTTACTTTTTTAGCGCCTGTAATTTCTTTTACTTTAGTTATGGTAGGAATCAGATATTTTTGAGTACAATAGAAAATATCTTTTCTCCAATCATAAAATGCTATAAACAAATCTTTATCCTTTTTATATCCTAGCTCTTCTAGGTTGTCGATGATTGGTCTATATACATGTTCAGCTAACCCAAAGCTAAACTTTCCTGTTCCTGGTAAAATTTCATCTCCTAAAGAACCAAAAAGTCCTGGTATAAAAACTATTGGTTTTTTATCAGGGATACTAAATAATCTTTTTATAACCAAAAAAATCCCCCCTTTTTACTTAATATATATTCTAATGATGTGTAAAAAGACACAAAAAAAAGTGAGGCAAGGAAGTAAATTCCTTGCCTCAAAACTTTCAATCATAGTCTATATTTGTTTTTAAATTTTTTTAGGTAAAATTAGATTTAGTATCAATGCTGATATTGTACCTGTTGTTATTCCTGATTCTAAAATAGTTCTTATACCTTGTGGAAAATGCTCTAATATCCCAGGTCTTACTACTACAGCTAACCCCAATCCAATTGATATTGCAACTACAAGACTATTTCTTCTTGTAAAGTTTACTTGCTTTAATATTTTTATTCCTCCAACAGCAATCATTCCAAACATCATAATCCCTGCCCCCCCTAAAACTGGTTGAGGCATAATTGCTATTAGAGCACCTAATTTAGGGAAAATTCCTGAAAGCATTAGTATTATACCAGCTATTACAACAACAAATCTACTTGCTACACCTGTTATAGGTATAATACCTACATTCTGACTAAAAGAGGTATTTGGACCTGCATTAAATATACCAGCTAAAAAGCTTCCAACACCATCAGCTAATATACCACGTGATAATTCATCACTAGATAATTTATGATTACTAGCTTGACCTACTGCTATTAAGTCACCTACACTTTCAATAGTAGTAACTAAATAGGCAGGTATAAAGGCAAGTATTGCAGTTAGACTAAATTTAATTCCAAATTTAAACGGAGTCGGGAATGATAGCCACGATGCCTCCTTTACAGGGGTTGTATCTAATAACCCCATAGGTATAGATATGATATACCCGCATATAATACCTATTAGTATAGAACCTGCACTAATAAAACCTTTTCCCCATTGATTTAAAATCATAATAATTATCATTACAGTTAATGCTAAGAAAACGTTTCTTAGACTCCCATAATCTGGAGAACCAACTCCACCTGCTGCCCAATCTACTGATACAGGAAGGATAGTTAAACCTATAAGCGTGACCACTGTACCAGTTACTACAGGTGGAAAAATCTTCATAAGTGGTCTAATAAATCTACTTAATATTATTTCAACAAATGATGCTATCAATGTAGCGCCAAATATACCGGGTAATCCCATTGAACTTCCTACTGCTATAGAAGGACCAACAAAGGTAAAATCTGTACCCATTACACATGGCAACCTTGCTCCTACAGGACCTACACCATAGGCCTGAATAAAGGTTGCTACTCCAGCCATAAAAAGTGTTGAGTTTACTAAAAAAGCCATCTCTGCTACTGAAAGACCTAAAGCTCCCCCTACCACTAATGGTACTGCAACTATACCACTAAATGCTGCTACAATATTTTGTATTGCCAGTGGAATTGCAACTTTTACTGGTGGTCTGTCATCTATTTTGTACCTTAGTTCATCTTTCACAACTTTACATTCGTCCTTGGTTTTAACTGATTCTACTTTCCCACTTCCCATATTATCCCCCCAAATATATTATTTATATTTATTATATTAGCAAAATTCTCTTTTTAATTAGCATAACCTTTGTTGGTAATTTATAAATATTTATTAATTTAAAATAAAATTAAATTTATTATATATAGAATTTAATCCTATTAATTACAGTTAATTATTAATGATTTGTAAACCTTCCACAAATAAGGGGGAATATACTAACTAATCAGAACTATTTTATTGTTTAATATTAATAATTGTAAAATTTATACAATATTCCTAGTAACTTTCATAATTTTCTGAAAAAGTCAACCCTGAAATATTAATCTTAAATTAGCAAACTACCATCAAAGTATACTTTATTAGAATGTATAGGTTAATATTATATGAGTTATAATAAAAGTAAAATTCCTAGGAGGAATTAATTTATGGAATTTAAAAATAGACTAAATCAAGTACCATTAGCTGACCTTAATGATAAGGAATTGCAAGAAATAAAGAATTTAGAAGAAAAATTTAAAGATAAATATTTTCTAATAGCTTTTAAAAAGCAAGATTTTAAATAAATAATGAAAATAATCCTAACATTAGGTATGACATCTTAATTTAATAGGTGTCATGCCTTTATTAATGTAGCATATTATATTAGATTCTTGCTACAACTCTAGTCATAGATGCTTCTGCTTTTATTTTTAAAGGAAACGCTATAATTTCAAAGCTATCATAAGATAATAATTTTGATAAATTGGTCATATTTTCTATTATAAATATATCGTTATCAAAAAGTATTTTGTGTATCTTAAATGGATACTTGTCTGGTGATGGCAAATCCATTCCTAACATTTTTATCTTTTTTTCTACAAAAAATTCTGCTAGTTCCTCATCAACAATTGGGTGGTTTATAAAATATTCCCTTGTTCCATATTTCTCATCATGATTTGTAAATAACAAAACAATATCATTTTCATTTACAATATTAGAATATTTTTCCTTGTATTTAATTACACTCTCATTTCTAACATCAAGTAAACATCCATTCCCTATAAATCTGTCTAATGAAATTTCATTTACGAATGTCTTCCTATTAGTCAAATGCATGGGAGTATCAATATGAGTACCTGCATGCATTCCAATTTCCAATCTATAGTTATTATATTTATCCTCTTGTAAAAATTTATTTTGATAAAGCTTAACTACATCATCATATGGATGTACAGTCATATTGTTAACAATATCATGATTTAAATCAATAAGCTTAGTCATTATTTTTTCCACTCCTATTTATTAATTCATCTACTATTTCACATACAATATCTGCCACTTGTTCAGGAGATTTTTGTGTTGTATTAATAGAGTAATGAGATTCCAATTTTTTTATTTGATTATTACATTCAAGTGCACGTTTAATACTAACTAATTTTTGAGTATTCCTCATTTTTATTCTTTTTTTAAGTACACTTGATTCACACGTTAGGGTTATATGATAAACAGCATTTCCTTCCTTTATAAGCAATTTAGCTAATCTTTCAAGACGTTCCTGACTGGGAAAAACAAAAGAGACAATTAAAGTGTTTATATTATAATCTTTAAAATTTTTTGCACATGCAATAATATTATCTTGAATTAAGTTTAACCAATCTATTGAAAGGTTTAATGGAATTGTCCGCCCTACATCATCTCCATCTATTATTGCATAACCATTAGATAATTTGTCTTCAAGTAATTTTAGTAATGTTGTTTTTCCTACTCCAGGTGCTGAATTTATAATAACAGTATTGATAATTTCACCTCCCTAGTAAAATCATTTTTTATTTAATTATTAATTCCATTATATTCCTTTTGATGAATCAGCTCAAGTAACTCTCCTATCTGTGATAATATCTGTAATTTTTATTAATGTTTTTTACAGTTTTTAGTTTGTTTCAATCAGCTTTTTCCACTATAGTAAATAAGCGCAGACTAAAGTCTGCGCTTATTTACTATTTTGAAATTATTTTATCAGAAAACTTAACTCCTTCTAATCTAAGAAGTTTAGCTTTAAGATCAAGACCTCCTCCATAACCTATTAACCTTTTGTTAGTTCCAATAACCCTGTGACAAGGTACAATTATTGGGATTGGATTTTTATTATTTGCATTTCCTACTGCTCTGTAACCTTTTGTTTTATTTATAGCTTCAGCTATATATTTATAAGTTCTAACTTCACCATAGGGAATTTTTAAAAGTTCTCTCCAAACCCTTTTCTGAAAATCTGTACCATATAACTTTATTGGAATATCAATTTTTTTTATTTTCCCTTCTAAATATCTGTTAATCTTCCAATCAATCTCTTTATTGTCACCTCTATATTCCTTTAAGTCGTTAAAATATCTCTTAAGCCAGTCAAAAAAATCTTTCTCCTTTTCAGTGGGAAGTGAAAGCTTTACTATCCCTTCATTTGTAAATGCAGCTTTAAATTTTCCTAGTTTAGTATTAAAGCTATAATAAAATACCTTCATCTAAGCACCTGCCCTTTTCTGCTCCTTTGCTACATACCATTGTTCTCTAGCTAATTTTTCAATCCTTGGCTTTTGCTTTACTAAAGGATTAGAAACAACTGTCCCAAACCAAGATATTGCTTTATCAATTTCACCAATACGTCTATATAATTCACCTATAAGATAACCTAAAGTAATTTCATCAAAGCCTTCTTTAGAAAATCTTTCATTATAATAACCTTCTTCAAACATACTTAAACTATAATTTAAAAATCTTTCCTCTTCATCATCACCTTTAATTCTGTAAAGCCAAGATATTCTTAAACATATATTTCCTAATTGTACCCTTTTTAAATCTATTAGTTGCCCACAATATAAAGCCAGTTTATAGTATTCAATTGCATCATCTATGCTTCTTTTTAATGGTAACTCTCTTTTATTCCATTTTGATGAAACTTTTTCCCTAATTATATTTTTATCTTTTTCCTTTATCTTGTTGAAAATATTTTCCATAGCTGCATAGCCACACTCTGGACAGACAAAAACACTATATTTTATTGGATTTTCCCCTTTATAATATGCAAGTAGATCAGAATCCCTTTTTTCTATTCTCATTTTAGATCTTCTTACTTTACTTGTCTTAAATTTATTGCTGCATATTGGACATACAACCTCTTTTGCATATAATTCATCCAATAGAATTCCCTCCTAACATACTATCTACTGCAATAAATTTAGCAACCCATTATTTTCTACATTTTCTTTTAATTGAGGGCCTACTTTTATAATTTTGTTTCTTGGTTTATAGTAATCAGTTGATACTAATTCTCTATTTACTTCCTTACCGTTTTTTAATATTACTTTATAAGTTTTTACCCTATATCCATACCTTCCTTTTTGGACTGTTAAAGTTTCTCCTGGTTTAAGAGAATCATCTACAATCTTTTTAATCTTAGGATTTATAGTTTCAGTAATAATCGACTTAATTTTGATATTATTAGATTTATCTTCCGTGTTACCAAAAATACTTATAGATATTTTATTATTTATAGCTTCAGTATGAATATATATAGGAAATTCTGTATTGTTTTTAAACTTTAAATCTAAGTAGTTATAAGCAACTGTAGCATCTCTACCCTTTGAAACATAGGCAGAGGGTATTGAATGGGGATGTCTTTCAACTACCTCTAAATCTGATAACAATACAGCATTGTACAATGTAGTTGATACCTGACAAACACCACCACCTACACCATCTGTTAAATCACCATCTATAACCACTTTAGCCTTTTTATATCCTGCTTCTGCATCCCGTGGTCCAGTAGTCTTATTAAAGGAAAATATTTTACCTGGAAGAATAACTTTACCATTAATTGACCGTGCCGCAAGTTTTATATTGTGTATCCTTCCCTGACTACTACCAGAATAATATGTAGTAAAGGAGCCTAATGGCCCATTTATCTTTTTAAGCATCTTTTCAGTAATTGAAGGTTTCTCATATTCTACAGGGATAGATACATAACCTGTATTTAATAAATTGTTTACTATTTTTTCTTTAAGTAAAGCCTTATTTACCCTTCTTCCTCTTACTTCAGGAATAATAGTTAATTTTCCGTTTTGATAAAATATTTTAGCATTTTTAGTTTCTAAATCTAAATCCCTGGCTATAATATTTACAACTCTATCTAACTTATCTTCTTGTACTTTATAATCCATATACATTTCATATCCCTTAACACCAATTCTTATTATTTCACCTATTCTTTTAATTAGATTACCTTCCCTTCCTAATTTATATGCTTTATCCACAGCAGTATAGTAATCATATGAAACTCCTATTTTATCATATGAAAAAGAATAAGTCGTATTTTGATACTTTAGCTTTAACACCCTTTTTTCCAAGTCCTCATCTAACTTTTCCTTTAGATATTCTACAGCCTCACTCCTACTTAAACCTTCAACTGGTACAGTATTTATTTTTACACCTTTATGGATAGTTGTCTTATTTAATACAATAAACATAAAAATTCCCACAGAAATTACTAATATCAATAATAAAGCTGACAAGATAATAATAGCTTTTTTATTAGTCACGCTATTTTCCCCCTTAAATGGCTTATTCAATTTTCTTTATTAAATTGTATTAGTAATTAAAGTAATATATGATTTTTAGCAAGCCATCTAAAGGGATACAACTTATTTTCTCTTCCAATATATATTTATCCTATCCCCATCCCTTAATTCTTGAATATATTCTGCTCTATTTCCATTAACTTCTAACATAAGAATTCCTTTGGGCTTTGATAAATCAAAATCTATATAGTCAAATATGTCTATAAAGATAAACTTGTCCTTATTATGTCTAATTGTTTTTTCTTTACCATTAATAATAAGTCTTATTTTATTTCTCCCAGAAATTTTGTTTTTCGATTTTACTTTATGAGTTGGTTTTAATTCCTTTAGTTTTGATTCAATTATATCTTTATCCTTTATAATTTCATTATCTTTAGCAAGATTTCCATTTTTATAGATTAAATATTCATTAGTATTTAACCCTAAATAATCAAATAATTCTTTAACTGTTTTTAATTCTAAGGTCTCTATCTTATCATTTTCTTTAATTAGAATATTTTCATTTTCTATATCTCCATTAACTTTAATATAGCCAATCAGATTGATTTCTCTTCCGTTAAATATAATTTTTTTATCAATATCAATACAGTCATAAAGACGGGGCTTAGGTTTTCTACCTTGAGTAGCTTCCTTAACTTCTACTTTATCTCCAGTTCTTAACTTATATTCTAAGTTTGCTTTTTTATTATTTACATAAATCTCTGCTGGGTTTCCTATTTCTCCTTTAATTACTTTTTCCTCTTCATTCAGATAATACTTGAAATTTTCTCCCCTTCTAGGTATAAGCTTTTTAGGGTTAAAACCTATTAAAACTAATGCATCGGATACTTTAATAGATTTAGAATTAAAAAGCTTTATTTTTTGCCCATTTACCGTTACCTCTAGAAAATCTTTTGATTTATCTTTAATAGCTTTTATTCCAATACCTATAGGGGTAATGGCATGTGGTCCAATAAGTTCATCAGGAATTTCTTCAACATCATCTATAGAGTCAATTCCCTTAATTACAACTCTTTCTTTTGGTAATTTAACATACTTACTTATATATTCTGGCAATTTAGGAATTTGACTTCCTCCACCTATTAGGAATACAGCACTTGGAGCTTTTTCATTATATTCTAATATTTTATATGCTATTTCCTTTGCTAAATAATCAATACTTTCTTCTATATTTTGAAGTATCTCTTCTGTTTTTAGTCTATGTTCAATCCCAACTATATCCTGAAAAACATGTTCATTTTGTTTATTTAGACACACTTTGAGTTTTTCAGCTGTATCATAATCCAAAAGATAGGTTTTAGCAATCTTTTCTGTTATCTCATCACCTGCAACTGATACCATTGCATATGCTACAATAGTACCATCTTTTGTTATTGCTATATCAGATGTTCCTGCTCCTATATCAACTAAAGCTAAATTAAGTAACCTTAAGTTCTTTTTAATAGCAACATTTATTGCTGCTATAGGCTCTAATGTCATGTTTATAACTTCCAAGCCAACCCTGTTCATAACTGTATATAGGCTATCTACAACAACATGAGGTAAAAATGTAGCTATAACATCTACACCGATATTGTTTCCTCTATGGCCTTCAAGATTCTCAATAAAATTACCATCTAGATAATAATTAACAACAGTATATCCGACACAATAATATTTGGCTTCACTCTGCTTCCTTTCTTTATCTAATAACTCTTGGGCTTTTTGAATAGCTTCCATTTCTAAGCTTTCAACAATTCTTTTATCAATTTCTCTATTTATATCTATTTCCCTTTCTACACTAACTCTATATGTTTTTAATGCTCTACCTGCAGCAGCAATAGCTACTTTTTCAAGTTTTACTCCTATGGTTTTTTCTAGGTTTTCCTTTATTCTTTTTACTATTTTTGTAACCCCATTAATATCATGAATTTGTCCATCATACATATACCTTTCTTTATGTTCCTCTACTTCTGTAGCCAATATCTTAAATTTATCATCTTTATCTAAAATTCCCACAATACCTATAACTGTCCTTGTACCAATATCTAGCGAGAATATTAACTGTTCCTTTTCTATATTTACTAATTGGTTCTTTTCCATTATTCCCACCTCATTTTAATAACTTCATTTTACCTATTCAACATAAAGTGTCATAATTCCTCTTTATTTGATAAATTAAAGTGCAAACTAAAAAGCAGCCCTTGGCTGCCTTTAATTCCTTATTTATTTTATTTGATTTTTATAATACAGACAGTACTTAGTTAAAGGACACTCTTCACACTTTGGTCTTCTTGCTTTACATACCCTTCTTCCGTGAAAAATTAACCAATGATGAGCATCAGACCAGTCTTTCTTAGGAATATTATTCATTAAATCCTTTTCTGTATCAAATACATCATTACTATTTGCTAAACCTATCCTATTGGATACTCTAAAAACATGGGTGTCAACTGCTATTGCATCTTGATTAAATGCATTGCTTATTACAACATTGGCTGTTTTTCTTCCTACTCCTGGTAGTTTCATAAGTTCCTCTCTACTGTTTGGTACTTTTCCCCCATATTTCTCCACAAGTATTTTACAGGTTTTTAATATATTTTTACTCTTGTTTCTATAAAAGCCACAACTTTTTATTTTCTTCCCTAGTTCTTCTTCACTAAGTTCTAAATAATCTTCTGGTTTTTTATATTTTTTAAATAAGTCTTTAGTTATCATGTTTACTCTTTTATCTGTACATTGTGCTGCTAATATAGTAGCTATTAATAGTTCGAATGGATTAGAATAATTTAGTTCAGATTTTGGATTAGGATAGAGTTTTTTTAGTATATCTAAAACCTCTTTGATTTCAGATTTATGAAGAATATCTTTCATATATTAACCACCTTTTTTAAAGAATCTCTATATTTATATTACTTACTTCAACTCTACTATCCCTTTCTATAAATTTTAACACATTGGAAACCATTTTATTAGCGTGTTTTGTATTATTAGTTACACAAGCAAACCCAATAATGGATCTTCTCCACTTATCATTAAAATCTATTTCAGCTATTGAGGTATTATAACGTGATTTTATTCTTTCTATTAAACTTTTAATAACCTGCCTCTTTTCCTTTAAAGAATTAGCTTCATATATTATTAACTCAACAGTACATGCACCAATTACCATATTATTCACCTCATAATATTTAAGCATCAGATAATTCTTTTTTCTTTTTCACACCATAATAGTTTGTACCCCATACACCCATTATTATCATTATACTTCCTACAATATGAAACCAATAAAAAGGCTCTTTCCTTATGAGTACACCTGCAACAATAGAAACTATTGTAGTTATGTTTGCAAAAACAGATGAGCGTGAGGCTTCAATTTTAGAAAGCATATAATTTAGCATAAAAAAAGCAACTACAGAAGATAACCCTCCTAAATATAATATAGAAATTAGTGCCTTTACATTTGTTAAAGGTATTAAATAATGATGTATATTCCCTTCAATAATATGTCTAGTAATTGATATTAGGTTAAAAACAATTGCTCCTATTAAAAGCATTATATATGTAATTTCTACTGGTTTAAAATGAAGTGATGATTTTCTTGAAAGAATATTAAATACTCCAGCAGAGATTACTGCACCTAAAAGTACAAAAATTCCTACAATATTACCATTTGTATTTAGATTATCCTTCATTACAGTAATAAATATAACACCAAAAACAGAAATTATAACAAAAAATAATTGCTTTTTAGTTGGTTTTTCATTAAGAAAAATAGCAGCTAATATTGTTACAAATACAGGTATTAAAGCAATCATCATACCTGCTTCTGATGATGAAGTCATATTTACACCTGTAACTTCAAATATAAAATAAAGTACTGGTTGAAATAAGGCTAAAAATAATAATATTTTTATCCTTTTCCCTTTATAATTTATCTTAATAATTCCAAAAATCCTTAAAATAGTTAATAATAATGTTGCAAAAGTAAATCTAAATGCTAATAATTGAAAGGGCTTAAGTACATCTAATCCTTCCTTTGTAAATAAAAAAGAGAAACCAAATATTATTGAGACAGTAAGTCCTGCAAGCATAGGCAAATATTCTTCATGAAATTTTGGGTTCATTTATTCTTCATCTCCTTTTATTTAGATACACAAAATAATTTTAGCCTAAAAAAATTTTTTCTTCAATGTTAAATATAATTTAAAAGCTAATCCATAATTATGATTTAGAAGTTAATAGCAACTTGAAAGTTATTAAAAAAATTTAAGAACGATTTCTATAGGATATTATAAACAGCATTACAAAAAAGATTATATAACCTATTAAGATAAT
Organism: Thermohalobacter berrensis; assembly: GCF_003609645.1. Classification (GTDB taxonomy): domain Bacteria; phylum Bacillota; class Clostridia; order Tissierellales; family Thermohalobacteraceae; genus Thermohalobacter; species Thermohalobacter berrensis. The sequence goes on along the minus strand of NZ_MCIB01000038.1, from coordinate 13,527 downwards.
TCGCCATACCCAAAGAAATAAAAACAAAAAAATGTCATGGGAAAATATAAAATCAAAAATACTTTTAAGGATAAATGTAATAATAAAAGATAGGTTTTCTAAAAATTTAAATAAAGAAAAAAGATCCATGTTATCACTACTTTTTAAAATTATTAGCTAACTAAATTATATCATATGTAATATGTAGAGAATAAAGGTAGAAAAATACAATAAACTTTATATTTAAGCAAATTTAAAGCAGCCTAAAAGGCTGCTTTGATATTATTTTAATATATTCATTTCTTTACCAACTTTTTCGAAGATATCTACTGCTCTATCCAATTGCTCTTTTGTATGTCCAGCTGTTACCATACATCTTACTCTTCCTGTTCCCTTTGGTACAGTTGGATATACTATACCAGATACGAATACTCCCTTTTCAAATAATTTTCTACTAAATTCCATTGTTTTAGCTTCGTCACCAATAATTACTGGTGTAATTGGAGTCTGACTATTCCCTGTATCGAAGCCTAATTTACCAAGCTTTTCTTTGAAATATTTAGCATTATCCCACAATCTATCTGTAAATTCTGTAGTTTCCATAAGCATTTTTATTGCTTCAATTATAGCTCCTACAGCGGCTGGTGGTAATGAAGTACTAAAAAGTATTGGTCTTCCTCTATGATTTAACCATTCTTGCATTGTCTTACTACCAGCTACATATCCACCGATAACACCAATTGCCTTAGATAGAGTACCAATGCTGAAATCAACTCTTCCATGTAATCCAAAATGGTCAACAGTTCCTCTACCACTTTCACCTAAAACTCCAGAGCCATGGGCATCATCAACATATGTCATAGCTTCATATTTTTCTGCTAATTCAACTATTTCTGGTAATTTAGCTATATCACCATCCATACTAAAAACACCGTCAGTAATTATAAGTATGTTCTTGTATTTATCTCTATTTTCCTTTAAAACTTTTTCAAGATGATTCATATCTGAATGTTTATATATTGTCTTATCAGCTTTACTTAATCTTGCTCCATCTATAATACTTGCATGATTTAATTCATCTGAAACTATTAAGTCTCCCTTTTGTGTAATAGCTTGAATAGTTCCAGCATTACAGTTAAATCCAGATTGAAATACCATGGCTGCTTCTTCTCTTTTAAACTTAGCTAATATTTCTTCTAATTCTTCATGTATATCCATATTACCAACTATTGTTCTTACTGCACCTGCACCAACACCATATTTTTCAACTGCCTCTTTAGCAGCCTTTTTAAGTCTTGGGTGATTTGCAAACCCTAAGTAGTTATTTGATGAAAGGTTTATTACTTTTTTGCCATCAAGTATAATTTCAGCTTCGTTTGCACCCTCAAGAACAGGAAGTTTTCTGTATACTCCTTGTTCCTTTAACTCATTAATCTTCTCTTTTAAGAAATTTAGTTCATGTACACTACTCATAATATGTACCTCCTTTTATTTTACAATCTCTAAAATTAAGTATTACATACCTAGACAATACAACGTTTTCCTATCCCTTCACTAATAAATATACTACAAGAGATTACCATATTCCTCCTTAAGTTAATTATTTTTAATATATGTTAAATTTTAAGAATATTTATAAATCATCAAAAAAATTTATTTCTACATTAAAATTATTCCTTTTAATATTTAATATAATATATGAAAACCACCTTTCCCTTCTTTTATTTATTAAAGACCCTGGATTTAACATTAGAGTTTTTTTCATAGTTTTTACTATAGGTTGATGGCTGTGCCCAAATATTATTATGTCCACATTATCATCAATAAATTGGTTATATGACCTTTCAATTGTAGTTCCTTTCTTGCCATGACCATGATATATTCCTATTCTATATCCCTCTATTGATATTATTTCCCTTTCATTTAAAAGACTTTTAATAGAATTACAATCTACATTTCCATAAACTCCAATAAAATCTTTACTTTTTTTTAAATATTCTACAACCTCTATATCTTTATAATCACCTGCATGTATTAATAAATCAATATCTCCAAAACAACTTTCCATAATTCCATCTAATTTAGAAACCTTTTTTGATATATGTGTATCAGACATTATACCTATTTTCAATAATACCACCTTCAAAATACTCTAATAACTTTTTCATTTCATTTTTAACATTATCATCCTTCTCTATTTTAAGGTGTTCTTTGATAACTTTTTTCCCCTCATTAGGTTCTATTTTTAATAATGCCCATGCAGTATATTCCCTTATCATTGGGCTTGGATCTTTAAGGGTTTGTTTTAAAAGATCTAAATATGTTTTATCCTTCATGTTGCCAATGGCTATAATACAGTTTCTTTTTAAAACATTTTTTCCTCTCCAGCTTCCTGCCATATGGCCATACTTTTTCTTAAACTCTTTATTAGAAAGATTAAATAATTCTTCTATTTCAATATAACCTCTTGTTTTTTCTGGGAGAAAACTTTCACAGTTTCCTTTATTTACTCCTTTATTTTTAGGGCAAACTAGTTGGCAGGTATCACACCCATATATCTTTATCCCCATCTTATCCCTTAAATCATAGGGAATTTTCCTTTTAGTTTGGGTTAAATATGATATACATCTTGTTGCATTTATTTTATAATTTTCTTCTAAAGCATTAGTAGGACATGCCCTAATACAAAGGTCACAGGTTTTACATTTTTCTTCTAAAGGGCTATTTTCTTCTAAATCTAAATTAGTAATCATATATCCAATAAAAATAAATGAACCATATTTATCATTAATTATAGAACAATTTTTCCCATACCATCCTATACCAGCCCTTTTTGCTATCTCCCTATCGATTAATGGTCCTGTATCAACAAAAATTTTATAATCAAACTCCTTTACTTTCTTAATAGCATCTGCAAGTTCTTCTAATTTGTTTTTCAATACAGTATGATAATCTCTTCCCCATGACGACTTAGAAAGCCTACCCCTTGCATTAAATTTTTTACTACTTTTATAATGAAGATTATAAGATACTCCGATAACAATTATACTTTTACTATTAGGCATAACCTTTTTAGGATTATATCTTAATTCTATATCATTCTCCTCAAATTCAGTTTCATATCCTTTGTCTCTTCTTTCTTTTAACAACTTTTTCATATTTTCAAAAGGCTTAACCCCTGTAAAACCTATAATATCTATTCCAATCTTTTCTGCTTCTTTTATGATATAGTCTTTTATGTTCATTTTAATCATCCTTTAATCTTTTATTCCATTACCATCCTTAGGATATTTAGCAGAAAAAGTCTTTATTTCATTTAATGGCCATATTTTAGTAACTACCTTTCCCTTAATATTTTTTACAGGAACATAACCAAATGTTCTACTATCATTACTGTTATTTCTATTATCTCCCATTACAAATACATATCCCTTAGGCACAACACCTTCTAAATAAGCATAATTTCTAGGAACAAACTTATAATCCTTTATGTAATTTTCTTTTAATACCTCTCCATTTATGTATATTTTATTTTTATGTATGCAAAATCTGTCCCCTTCAACTGCTATAATCCTTTTTACAAACAATTCATCATTTCTCCCTTTTATAGGTGGGTTAAATATTATTATATCTCCTCTTTTAGGTTTATTAAAGAGGTAGCATATTTTATTTATAAATAATCGGTCATTATCTTTAAGGGTAAGCTCCATAGATTCTCCATCTACTATTGATATACTTATAATAAATTTATCAATAATAATTGATATAAGTATTGCTATTAGTATTAGTTTTACCCATTCAAGAATCTCTTTTTTAAGTCTTTCCACTTCACCACTTCCTATTTTGAATTTATTTGATTTTTAGTTTTTTATAACTATAATATTTTTAGAGGAGGTATTAGAATGAAAAAATGGTACAACAAATTATTTTTAAATAATATCCGTAAAGCTGTAGACAATTTTAGTTTAATTCAAAATGGAGATAAAATTCTAGTTGGTTTGTCTGGAGGTAAAGACAGTATTTTTCTTTTATATTCATTAAACCTTTTAAAAAACAGATCTTATCTGGATTTTGATATTTTAGGTGCTCATATTGATTTAAACTTAGGAGTTAATGTAACTCCGATAAAAGATTTTTGTAATGAACTAAATATTCCCTTTATAGTTGAAAAAACTGATATAGGGCAAAGAATATTTAATAGTGATAAAAGCCCTTGCTATCTATGTTCAAAGCTTAAACGTGGTGCCATATCTAGAATAGCTAAAAAGTATAATTGTAATAAAATAGCCTTTGGACACCATTTAACTGATGTAGTAGAAACTTTTCTGTTAAATCTTATATATACTGGAAAAATAGGAACATTTAAACCTAATACCTACAACACTAAAAAGGATTTAACTTTAATAAGACCTTTAATATATGTAAATGAAGAAACAATAGAAAAAGTAGTAAAAATGGAGTCACTTCCATTAGCCAAAGGCTCTAAATGTCCTATGGATAAACAGACAAAACGTGAAGAAATGAAAACACTTGTCAAAAACTTAAAAAATCTATATCCAGATTTTGAAGAAAAGGTAATTAGTGGCATCCAAAATATTGATTTAGATAAACTCTGGATTAAAAGATAGTTATCCATCAATAAAGGTTTTAAAAATTATCATCAGGATTAATCCTCCCATAAATCCATAGGTAGCTACTATTTCATTATTATTACAATGGCTTTCTGGTATAAGTTCATGGGATACTACATAAAACATAGCTCCAGCTGCAAATGAAAAAATAAAAGGCAATAAATTAGAAATTATTTTAACTGTGTATAGTCCTATTATAGCTGCAATAGGTTCACCAATGCCAGTTAAAAATGAAAATAAAATTACCTTAGACTTAGAATAACCTGCATCTATTAAAGGGGCTGCTACCACTAGACCTTCTGGAATATTTTGAATTCCTATTGCTAAAGCTAGGTTTATTCCTGTTACAACATTACCTGAACCATAACCAACACCTACTGCAAATCCTTCTGGTATGTTGTGAATTGCTACTGCTACTGCCAATAAAAAGTTTTTTTTAATATTAGTTTTATTACTCTTATGGTAATCCTCTGCATGGGTATGTGGAACAAAATATTCAATAAAAGTTAAAACAAATGCACCAACTACTATTCCACCTACTATGTTAAATATGTCTCCATCTTTCATAGCAGTTTCTAATAAATTAAAGGAGCTTGCAAAAATCATTATTCCAGCAGCAAATCCTAAAAGTCCATCTTTTATAGCTAAAGGTACCTTTTTTACAAACAAAAAAGGTAATGCTCCAATTCCAGTACATGCCCCAACTAAGAAACTTACCAGTATCCCATTCATTGTTTACCATCCTTTATAATTTTCTGTATTTAGTATCTTTTATTATTTGTGCTATTATTCATATATACTTTTTTTGCAATAAAAAACAGACCATCACGGTCTGTTTTTTTATTATCTATGAATTTATTAATTCTAAACTATATTATAGTTAGTATTAATTTTCCTAACTAGTTTAAATCTTTTTTATTAAAATATATAAAAGAAGCTATTAATGATAATGTGAAAACTGAAATTATAGATATACATGAGTATATTAATGGATATTTTAGATTTATTCCATCTATAGTAATAGCAGCTGGTACAGTCCAAGGATAAATGCTTATATATTCTGAATTACCAATTATTATTCCAGCTACTGTTACTACAATGTTAAAGGCTATTGCAGGTACGTAATCCTTAAATATTAAAGCAATTAAAATTACAGGAGGAGTTAATGTAAACAATAGGACCCCAGTAAATATATACTCTTTTAAATACTCAATAAAAATATTAAAGTTAAAATCTGTAAAATTAGCTATAAAACCTAAAACAGTACATACAATTAATGAAAATATCATTAAAAAGATTATCCACATGAATAGTATCATTAATTTATTAATTATTAACATGTTTCTTCCAATTGGAATTGTTAATAGATTTTTCATAGTATCTTCTTGATATTCCCTGTTAAATATGAAAGTAGCAATTAAACCAAACAATAATGTACCTATAATAAAAGCGATAAATAAATTCGTTTGTTGAAAATAATCTGAAAATGTATAAGATCCATTAGGTCTTCTAGCCCTCATACTTATAAACAAAAAGAAATTTAATATAGGAGCAACTGTTGAACCTGCAAGACTCACTATAAACATTTTTGAACGCTTTAATTTTAATATCTCTGTATATATTAAATCAGTCAATGGAAATCCCTCCAGTTAACTTGGTAAAATAATCTTCAAGATTATCCTCACTTAAACAAAGTTTAGTTACAAGTACTTGATTTTCAATAAGGGTTTTATTTATTTCTCCAACCTTATCATAATGGGAATATATCCTTATTTCATTTTCTCCATGGACTTCATAATCAGATATATTTAATTTCCTTTCTAATATCATTGTAGCTTTGCTATCATTAGATACTTTTAATGATATATATTTTCTATTCTTTTTTCTCAATTTTTCAAAAGAAATTTCTTCTAGCAGTTTCCCTTCATGGATGATTCCAACAGTAGTAGCTAACTGCTCTACTTCACTAAGTATATGACTAGACATAAAAATTGTTATATCCCTTTTTTCTGCCAAACTCTTTATTAATCTTCTAGTATCTTTTATTCCTACAGGGTCTAAACCATTAGTTGGTTCATCTAAAATTAGCAGTTCTGGCTTATGAAGGATTGCCCTTGCTATACCTAAACGCTGTTTCATTCCTAGAGAAAAATTCTTTACCAACTTATTCTTTTCTTCTAACAATCCAACTGTTTCTAGTGCTTCATCTATTGCACTATTTTTTTGTATTCCTATTAATTTTGCATTTATTTTTAAATTTTCATATGCAGTTAAATTTGGATAAAATCCAGGTGCTTCAATTGTAGAACCAATTCTCTTTAGTATATCTTTCTTTGACCTTTTTAAATTTTGACCAAAACATTCTATTTCTCCTTCAGTAGGTTCTACTAGTCCTAGTAACATTTTTATGGTAGTAGTCTTTCCAGCACCATTTCTTCCTAAAAAACAATAAATCTCTCCACTTCTTACTGTTATGTCTATACTATTAACTGCAAGTTGATTTCCATATTTCTTTGTGAGATTATGTGTTTTTAAAATTGCATTCATTTTTTTCCTCCTTTCTTTTGTTAACTATATAATACAAAAGAAAACTTACATTACTTTTAATTAAATCTTACAAATTTCTTAAAAAAAGCAACACCCTATGGTGTTGCTTCTAAAACTTAGGTAATGTAAATATAAACTCCGTTTTTTCATAAGGAATACTATTTGCCCATATTTTGCCTTCATGTTTTTCTAAAAGTTTTTTTACTATTGCTAAACCTAGTCCACTTCTTTTAGATTGGTTATTTCTAGAAATATCAGTAATATATAGACGGTCAAATATGTAAGGTAAATGCTCATTGGCAATTCCTGGTCCTTTATCCCAAATAGTAACTTTGTATTCTTTATCTAAAGAAATAACATCAATTCCTAATACTTTTCCTTTCCCTCCATAAGTTAAACTATTGTTAATAAGATTACTTATAACTCTATTTAAACTTAACTTATCAACGTATACTAACATTTTCTCATCAGGAATATTAACTTTTAAAGCAATATTATTTTTATTAATTTGTGGTAAAAACTCAATTATACATTCCCTTAATATTTCTCCTAAATCATAACTTTTAAAATTTAACGGTATGTCATCTGAATCTAATTTTGCCATATAAAAAATTTCATCAATTAATTTCTTTAAATTCTTAGCCTTATATGACACTATATCTAAATATTCTTTTCTCTCCTTTTCATTAACTGCAACGCCATCTTTTAACGCATCAATATACCCTATAATTGAGGTTAAAGGTGTTCTTAAATCATGGGAAATATTTGATAATAATTTTTTTCTAGACTCCTCAACAATTTTTTGTTTTTCTGCATTTCTAGCTAAGGTTTCTGAAAAATCATTAATAATCTTTCCAAACTCAGAAAATATTTTACTTCCTTTTATGTATATTTTAGTATTAAAATTTCCTTTAAGTATTTTATTAGATGTAATGACTAACTTTTTAAGCAATTTATTCTGTTTTATCTGATAGTATGCTAAATATATAAATATTAAAAAATTAATCATATTTGCAATTATGTTTAAGGTTAAAAATTTATTATATCTTAAATATTCATTTATTAATAAAAAGAAAGTAGAAAGTATTCCTATGTAATACAATATTAGATTTTTTTTCTTTATTTTTATCATTCTTTTTCAACTCCTGTAAATTTATACCCTATTCCCCATACTGTTTGTATATATTGTGGTTTCTTTGGATTATCTTCTATCTTTTTTCTTAATCTTCTAATATGTACCATTACTGTATTATCATCTTCAAGATACTCATTTTTCCAAACCTGTCTAAAAATTTGTCTTTTAGTAAAAACCTGTTCATGATTACTAGCTAAAAACTTTAACAACTCAAATTCCTTAGCTGTAAGCTGAATTTCTTTATTATTTTTAAATACCCTATAACTTTTTAAATCTATTATTAAGTTGCCAAAACTTAATTCCTTTGAAATTTTTGAGTCTTGATTACTTAAAATAAAATATCTTCTTAAATGAGCCTTAACCCTTGCAATTAATTCATTTATACTAAATGGCTTAGTAATATAATCATCTGCCCCAATACTTAAACCTATTACCTTATCAACTTCACTATCCTTAGCAGTAAGCATTATAATAGGTATATTGGTTTTATTTCTTAATAGTCTACATGTTTCTATACCATCAATTTCAGGCATCATTAAATCTAAAATTATTAAATGGTACTTATTGTTATTAAATTTTTCTAATACATCTTTTCCATCTGAAGCAGTATCAACTTCATAACCTTCCCTTTGTAAGTATTTTTTCAATAGTAATTGTATCTCCTTTTCATCATCAGCAACTAAAATTCTTGATTTCCCCATATTTTTCACCTACCCTAATTACTATTGTTACAATTTATTATAATTTAATAAATCTATAAAAACAATATTTATGTAATATTTTCCCACAAAAGCTATAATAAGGCACCTATTAAGTAGGTGCCTTATGTAATCTCTATCGTTTATTTTGTAAGTTATAAATTAAGTAATTATTTTAATTCTTTTAATAACTTTATCTCACTTTCATAACCATCAACATCATTAGGAGTCTCTAATAGGAAAGGTACATCTTTTAATTGAGGATGTTTTATTATATTCTTTATACCTTCAATTCCTATAGTCCCTTCACCTATCTTTTCATGTCTATCCTTTTTACTATTAAAATCTTTCATGCTGTCATTTAAATGTATAGCCTTTAATTTATCGATACCAATAATATTATCAAATTCTTCTAAAACATTGTCTAAATCATTTACTATATCATATCCTGCTGAATATATATGACAAGTATCTAGACAAACTCCTAATAATTCAGAATATTTAACTTTATCAATTACTCCCTTTATTTGTTCAAATTTATATCCAACTTCAGTTCCCTTACCAGACATTGTTTCTAATAATATCATAGTATTTTCATTCCCTGTTATTATCTCATTTAATCCTTCAGCTATCCTTTCTATTCCATACTCTATTCCTTTTCCTAGATGATTTCCTGGGTGGAAAACAAAATAGGGGCAAGGTATTTTTTCTAATCTATCCATATCTTCTTTTATTACTCGTTTGGCTAGTTCCCAAGTTTTACCTTTATGGGAAGCTAAGTTTAAAATATAAGGTGCATGGGCTACAATAGGTCCAAAATTATTTTCCTTTAAGAAGCTTCCTAGTTTTTCTACATCATCCATATCTAATTTTTTGGCCCTAGCTCCTCTAGGATTTCTAGAAAAGAACTGAAAGGTATTGGCTCCTATATCTAAAGCTGTTTTGGCAGCTTTGTAATACCCTTTAGAAATAGATAAATGACATCCTAAGTACATATTATCACCTCTTAATCTTTATGTTTTTTAACCCTATCTATACTTATATACCCTTATATTTTATTTTAAACTAAATTCCTATACAAACTAAATAGATTTTGTGTCATTTTTTTGAATTATACATATTATGGTATTGATAATCTTTTTAGGGGGAGTAAATATGTTTTTTAAGAAAAAATATTCGATTAAAAATATTAGAAAGTATACAGTTGGCATAGACAAAAAAGTTTTATTGCATAACAATAAAAGAGTAAATTATATTAATTTTGATAATGCTGCAAGTACCCCCACACTTGTCCCTGTATTAGATAAAATGAATGAGTTTCTTGAATGGTATTCTAATATACACAGAGGGACAGGCTATAAATCAAAAATATCAACTATTGCCTATGAAGAAGCACATGATATAGTTGCAGACTTTGTGGGTTCAGATAAAAATAAAAATACTGTCATATTTGTAAAAAATACAACGGAGGCTATAAACAAACTTTCTTATAGATTTCCATTAAATAAGGATGATATAGTAATTACTACTATCATGGAACATCACTCTAATGACCTTCCTTGGAGAAGAAAAGCAAAACTTTTACATACTAATATCTGTCAAGATGGAAGGTTAGATTTAGAAGACCTAGAAAATAAATTAAAAAAATATAAAGGTAAGGTTAAACTAGTTACAGTAACTGGAGCATCAAATGTAACAGGTTATATAAATAATATTCATTACATTGCATCTTTAGCTCATAGATATGGTGCTAAAATAATGGTCGATGGTGCTCAATTAGTTCCTCATAGAAAGGTAAATATGTCCGGCTATAAAGATGACGATTATATTGATTTTCTAGTTTTTTCAGCCCACAAAATGTATGCTCCCTTTGGAACGGGTGTTTTAATTGGACCAAAAAAATTTTTCCAAAGAGGAGATCCAGAATATGTTGGTGGAGGAACTATAATTAGTGTTACTCAGTATAACAGCTATTGGGCAGATTTACCTGATAAAGATGAGGCTGGAACCCCAAATATTGTTGGAGGAATAGCCTTAGCTAAAGTAATTAAAATACTTAATGAAATAGGTATGGATAATATAAAAAAACATGAAAAAAAACTAACAGAACATATTATAAAAAAGCTAAAAGAGATTCCTAGTGTAAATATATATTCATCTATAAATGAAAATATAGAAGATATGGTTGGAGTAATCTCATTTAATGTAAATGGAATTCCTCATAACCTTTTAGCTTCTGTACTTGCATATGAAGGTGGAATAGGAGTTAGAAATGGCTGTTTTTGCGCCCATCCATACATTCATAAGTTATTAAATCTATCTTCTAGAGAAATATCTAGATTACAGAAAGATTTAATTATGGGAAATACTAAAAATATTCCAGGACTTGTTAGAGTAAGTTTTGGCATGTATAATACTATTGAAGAAGTAAATAAATTTATAAAAGTATTAAATTTATTAGTTTCTAATAAGAAAAATATGCTAAAAAAATATAAGTATAATAAAATCACCGGTGAATATGAACCTAGTAAATTACCAAAAAAGATGTTCTCAGAATTCTCCATTTAGATTTAATTGTATATATGTTATAATTTTAATATCTTAAAGAGAAAGGGTATCTATATGATAAATTTCGAAAGAAAACTTCTAAAGAAGTTTGATTATATCCTTCTTATAGTAACTATTTTACTTTGTTTTTATGGCTTTTTAGTAATATATAGTGCTACTATGAATACAGAGATAGGCAGTATGCATTTTTTAAAAACTCAAATAGCAGCATTTGTTTTAGGTTTAATAGCTATAGTTGTTCTTATACTAATTGATTACGAAACTTTAGGCGAGTTATATCTCCTTATTTATGGATTTTGTAATCTATTACTGGTTGCTGTTTTGCTGTTTGGTTTTGGTGAAGAACAATGGGGAGCAAGAAGCTGGATTGCCATCGGTGGATTTAGCTTTCAACCCTCTGAAATTGTTAAGTTAGGTGTTATTATTTGTGTAGCAAAGTTTATTGATAAAAACAAAGAAAGAATAAATGAGTTGAAAACTTTAATCAAAATATTCCTCTTTTGTTCTGTTCCAATAGGTTTAATAGCTCTACAGCCTGATTATGGAACAGCCTTTGTGTTTATATTTTTTATCTCTATAATGCTATTTATAGCTGGATTGGACTATAGATATATTTTTTACGCTATAGGAGCTGGACTAGTAAGTTTACCAATTTTTTGGCTTAACTTAGAAAAGTATCAAAAAGAAAGAATATTAGTGTTTTTAAATCCTGAACGTGATGCTATGGGATCAGGATATCAAGTTACTCAGTCTAAAATAGCAATAGGTTCTGGAAAAATATTTGGAAGGGGCCTCTTTGATGGAGTTCAAACACAGTATGGATTTTTACCTGAGAAGCAAACAGATTTCATATTTGCTGTAATTGGTGAAGAATTAGGCTTTGTAGGTGGACTAGCCCTAATCCTATTGTTTTTTTTATTGCTTTATAAATTTATTAAGATAGCTAAAAATGCAAAGGATTTATACGGTTCTCTAATAGTAATAGGGGTAACCTCTATGATGGCATTTCATATAATAGAAAATATAGGTATGACAATGGGACTAGTTCCTGTTACAGGTATACCACTTCCCTTTATTAGCTATGGAGGAACCTTTTTATTAACAAATATGATTAGTGTTGGATTAGTATTAAGTGTTGGTCTAAGAAAAGATAAAATTAATTTTTAAAGTGACCTATTATGGGTCACTTATTTATTGCCTATAGAGGAATATTAATTAAATAAAGAATAAGATAGCGGCCAAATGGCTGCTATCTTATTCTTTGGTATTTACAAATTGTTCTACTTCTTCACTGGTAAACGGATCTTTAATCATTATGTGGCCCATTAAAGTTTCTCTTTTCTTTCCATCTACAAGAAATTGCACTTTATCAATATAATCAATTTCTGTTAGTGATTTAACTATACTTGCTATTAAGAATGTCTCCATTGTTGAACCACCGTGTAAATTTTTACTTGATAAATTTACAAAAGCTGTATTGTCAACTACTTCCACACTTATTATTTCAACTTGACTTGGTATTGTTTTAATTAACTCTTCAGATTCTGGGCCTTCTTTAAGCTTTTCTAAAACTACTTCTTCTAAGGTTTTATTTCCTAGTTCTACTTTAACTTTACTTTTTACAAGATTCATAGCTTGGTCATCAGCAAAATATAACACTATTTCCTCTAAATTTTCTTCTGGTTCAGGATTTACAATATCATTATTATTTTCTTCATTTTGTTGTTCTCCATTTTCCTCTGGTACATTATTTTCAACATCATTTCCTGTACATGCTACAAATGATATAATTAAAACTAAACTTAGTATAATTACAATACTTTTTCTTAACATAATATCCCTCCTAAATAATTTCTTATCCTTTGTCTTTAGTATAATATATACTTTTTAACAAGTTCTAAAGTTTTGTTAAGAAATTATTAAGTATATCTAAAAAATTACTTAATTTCAATAATAAATTTAGTAAACT
>NZ_MCIB01000037.1 GCF_003609645.1 Thermohalobacter berrensis | reverse complement strand
GCTTCCCAATCAAACTTAAATTCCATTTTTTAACCTCCCTTAATGTTATTTGAAAGATAATTAATAAACAATATAACATAAAAATTTTTTATGTGTATTATAAAAACTAATATAGAATGTTAATTGATTGACAATGTTGGGCAAAAAACTACTAAATGCCTGATTATTCGACATTAGAGGCATAATAGCTCCCTTTGTAAAACCATTTTTAAGAAACGTTATATTGGAAAAAGGAAAACGTTTATACCTTGATGACAAACTTGTCCAATGTTTGTTAAAAAATAAACGGAATTGTAAAACTTTTACATATTTATTCAGGTAATTTTTTAACAATCTCTTATACCATTTATATTATAACAAAGATTTATAGTTACGCAACATGAAATTTTTTGTATTTCTTAATTTTTTTTAAAATTTAAAACATTTTTCTATTTTTTACCATTTATGAATAAATATACAATGAGCTTTTGTTAAACATTTCCTTATTTGGATGCTTTGCCATGCCCCTAGAAAATTAACTTCAACTTTAATAACCTATTTTTTAATTGTTCTATTATTTTTATTTCTTCATTATAGTCTTTAGCTTCAAAAGTTACTGAAAATCTTAAATGTGGTCCTGCAGAATCCCAAGGAACTGTAGAAATCAAAGCTTTTTTCAATAAGAATTTAGATACTTCCCTTGCATTTGTGAAAATAATTCCTGTTTTTGTTCCCTTAGGAATGGGTACATAACAATAAAAGGTACCTTTTGGCTTTTCTGCCTTAAAACCTACTTCTTTTAAGGCTTCTACCAATAGATCTAGTCTTCTTGAGTATCTTCTACAGTTTTTTTGTATGAGCTCAGGATGATTTAATGCAGTGATTCCTGCTTTTTGGATACCTATAAACTGTCCAGAGTCTATATTGGACTTCACATTACTATAAAGTTCTATTATTTTAGGGTTTCCAACTATAAAACCAAGCCTCCATCCTGTCATATTAAATGCCTTTGATAGCGAGTGGACTTCAACTCCTATATCCTTAGCACCATCTATGGAAAGGAAACTTAGAGGCTTAATGTTATCATATATTATTGTTGAATATGCTGCATCAGCAATAACTATTATGTTATTTTTATGGGCAAAGTCTACTACTTCTTTATAAAATTCCTTAGTTGGAATCTGCCCAGTGGGGTTATTGGGATAATTAATATATAAAAGCTTTGCTCTTTGCAAAATATTCTCTGGTATATTTGATAAATCAGGAAAGTAGTTATTCTCTTTATATAATGGTAAATCATAGACTTCTCCACCGAGGTACTTAGTATGGGTAGCTAGAACTGGATATCCAGGAGTAGTTGTAAGGGTAATATCTCCCGGGTTTATAAAGCATAGAGGAAGGATTGAAAGAATTGATTTTGCACCTATTCCATGCCTTATCTCGCTGTAAGGGTCTATATCAGATAAACCAAAAACTTCCTTTAAAAATTTAGCACAGGCTTCTTGGAACTCAGGAATTCCATTATCCGCATACCATCTATTTTCAGGCTTTCCTGCAACTTTGCAAAGGGTATCAACAATAATTGAATCTGCAGGTAAATCAGGTTCTCCTATTCCCATATCAATAAGTGGAATATAGGGATATTTAGATAATATTTCTTTTTTAGTTCTTTTTATTTCTGAAAATCTATAGGTTTCTTCTGATTCATAAAACTTTTTTCCACCTAACCGTTGTGCAATTTTATCTATAATAAAATCCATACAAATCCCCCCAACCAAAGTAGCTTTATCTTATAACACATAGGAATTTATAGACAAATAAAAATTGTGGATAAAACATAATTTCCGTCATGTGTTTCAAAAAAGTCAACCTTGAGAATCTTTTATTTTTAATAAAAGACTTTTTTATAACCCATGGATATTAAACTAAATCTTTATTAAATAAAAACTCTTTTATAATCCATAATATTATTTGTTTTTGAAAATTGTTAAAGGCTTTTCTAAATATGAAATAGTTACTATTTTAGCCTAATAAACATAGAATAGTATAAATATCTTTTTAATCATTTATTTTTAATTTGAAAGGAGGGTAAAATTTATGAAAACTAAAAAAATATTAGTTTTTGTTATGGTAGTTATGGCTTTAGTCTTATTATTCAATTATGAAGTTCTTGCTTATAGTAATACTGAAGGTAATAGTAATCTTGGAATAATATCTTTACTACCTCCCCTAATAGCAATATTGCTGGCTATAATTACAAAAGAGGTTATACCTTCATTATTTATTGGTATATGGGTTTCAGCAACTATTCTTACGAGGGGAAATCCTGTAGAAGGTTTTGGAAAAAGTGTTGAATTTTTATGGACTTCCCTTGGTGACCCTTGGTCAGCAAGGATAGCTCTAACTAGTTTAACCCTTGGGGGATTAGTAGGAATTATGAGAATAGGTGGAGGAATCGATGCAGTAGTCCAATGGATAACCAAAAAGATTAGATCAACTAAAGGGGCAATGTTAGCCACAGAATTAGCAGGATTTATAATCTTCTTTGAGGACTATGTTAACACCTTAGTCGTAGGTACTGCAATGAGTCCAATTACTAAAGAATACAAGATATCAAAAGAGAAATTATCATATATTGTAGATAGTACAGCAGCACCTGTAGCTTGTATTGCAGGAATATCTTCATGGGTAGCTTATCTTGTTGGACAAATAGGAATGCAATTTGATGATTTAGGCATAACCCTTTCACCATATAAAGCCTATCTTAGCTCAATTCCCAACATTTTATACGGTTTTGTAACATTAGCCCTTTTAACTTATATAGTTTTATCCCAAAGAGATTTTGGTCCTATGCTAAAGGCTGAGAGGCGTTCTAGAAAAACTGGGAAAATATTAAGAGATGGAGCTAAACCACTTATTTCTAAAAAATCTGATGAATTAGATTCAGATAAAGATTGCCCTAAAAGACTTATAAACTTTTTTATCCCAATACTTTCCTTGATAGGGTTAATATTTATATTACTTATTAAAACTGGAGGATGGCCAGAAATTACTATTTCTGAAGCAATAGCTAATGGAAGCAGTTCTAAAGCATTATGTTGGGGAGCCTTTGGATCGGTTTTTATAACAATAGTTATATATAAAATTCAAAATTTAGCTTCATTAGAAAAATTATTTAAAGGATATATTGAGGGAATGAGGTCAATATTTTATGGAACACTTATATTAATATTTGCATGGGGAATTGGTTCCTCAATAAAAGCAGTAGATACTGCAGGATATTTGGTTAGTATTACGGAAGGTATTCTATCCCCATCTATTATGCCATTAATAACTTTCATTATAGGAGGAGCTATCTCATTTTCAACTGGAACTTCTTATGGAACAATAGCTGTCCTTATGCCTATTGTTATGCCTATTGTTTATAATGTGTCTATTAATACTGGAATTGATCCTTTAACCTTTGTATTTCCTACTATTGGTGCAGTTTTAGCCGGAGCTATTTTTGGTGACCACTGTAGTCCAATATCAGATACAACAATTATGTCTTCAATGTTTACTGGGTCAGACCACATAGACCATGTAAAGACACAAATTCCATATGCAGTATTAGCGAGTATAGGTGCATTAGTAGGATATATTGGTGTAGCCTTAAGGATACCATCTATTATAAACATATTAGCTGGTGCTCTAGTAGCTATAATAATTTTTAGGTTTATATCTAAACCAATAAATGTTATTGAAAATTAATTACTTTATACGTAATAACCTATGGCGGCTTAAGCCGCTTTTTTTTATTTCCATCAATTGATTAGTTTACTAAAAGTTGTTTGTTGAATTGTCGAAGAATTTTATTTAAGTTATAAGCAAGGGGGTTAAGATGATGCCTAAAAAAATAATAATCATAAAATCTTTTATACTTGCTATAGCTTTTTTATTGGTTTTTAGTTCTTCAATCTCTGAACAACCAAATGTTGAAGCTAAAGCTAAAAAACTTAACATGTCTTATGTATATTTTGGAGAACCTGATATACATAAAAAATATGTTGAACGTACAAAGGGCTGTTTACACGTTATCTCTCCTAATTATTTTAATATAGAGGATGATGGAACATTAGAGCTTACCTCAGCTTTAAACGTTGATTTTATTAATGAAATGCACGAAAGAAATATAAAGGTAATTCCTTTTTTAAGTAATCATTGGAATAGAGAATTAGGAAGAAAAGCACTTGAAAACAGAGAAATTTTAACAGAAGAAATTGCCGAGGCTATTAAAAAATATAATTTAGATGGGATTAATGTGGATATTGAAAATTTAACAGAAATTGATAGAAGTAATTATACTGATTTTGTTAAATTACTGAGAGAAAAATTGTCTGAAGAAAAAGTAGTTTCTGTTGCAGTTGCTGCTAATCCCAAAGGACTTAATTCAGGATGGCACGGATCATATGATTACGAATTATTAGGAAAATATAGTGATTATCTTATGCTTATGACCTATGATGAAAGTTATCAAGGAAGTGAACCTGGACCTGTTGCAAGTCTTTCCTTTGTTGAAGAATCTATTAAATACGCTTTAAAAAGGGTTCCAAATGAGAAAATTGTATTAGGTATTCCTTTTTTTGGGCGTTATTGGAAAAAAGAATCTGACTATGGAGGATATGGTATAAGCCTTACAGATGTTAATACCCTTATACAAAAATATAATGGACAAGTTCTCTTTGACACTAAAAGCAAATCACCTAGAGCAATCATAACTATTAGACCAGAAGATGAAAGCTATTATGTATTTGGAAGAAAATTAACACCTGGAAAGTACACAATATGGTTTGAAAACGAAAAATCTATTAAATATAAGTTAAGGCTTGTCCAAAAATATAATCTAAAGGGATCAGGTAGTTGGAGCTTAGGACAAGAAACTAAAGACACATGGAACTATTATGATATATGGCTAAATGGCCATTACTTTGCTGATGTAGAAGGACATTGGGCCCAAACTGACATATGGGCTGTAAAAGAGAAAGGATGGATGGAGGGAGTATCAGATACTCATTTCTTTCCAGATAAACCTTTAACTAGAGTTGAAGCAGCTGTTACTC
The DNA here is from genome assembly GCF_003609645.1 of Thermohalobacter berrensis. Lineage (GTDB taxonomy): Bacteria > Bacillota > Clostridia > Tissierellales > Thermohalobacteraceae > Thermohalobacter > Thermohalobacter berrensis. The sequence goes on along the minus strand of NZ_MCIB01000037.1, from coordinate 113,636 downwards.
TAGTAAGAGCTATGGAAATTGAAAGTAATAAAACTAAACCCTCTTTTAAAGATATTCCCAAGGATCATTGGGCTGAAAGGGAAATCGCTATCGCTCAAGAAAACGGATTAATTTTAGGTGATGGTAAAGGAAATTTCCTGCCCGAAAAACATATCACAAGGGAAGAAATGGCTGTATTACTTGACAGAATCTTTTTTAATGATACTAATATAAAAACTGAAAGAACCCCATTTATAGATGTTAAAGAAAAAAGATGGTCTTATAATGCTATTATTAGAATGAAAAATGAGGGTATTTTTATAGGTTATAAAGACAATACTTTTTATCCTGAAGCGAAGATAACCCGTGCACAAATGGCTACATTGATGAACAGAATTTCTCATTATATAGAAAAGTAGATTATTTAGACATGCAATAACTCCTTAAAGTGGAATACATTTATATTAACTAATATTCCTAACAATTACTTCCCCTTAAGGAGGAAAAAATATGAGATTCTACTATGGTAATAAATCTATAAATAGAGTACTGGATGAAATGGAGTTTTGGAAGCGTCAAGAAGCTGAACATACTGTAGTAATTAGAAAGATAGTTACTGATCTAGAACATCCTTTTCAAGAGAAGCTTGAAGATTTAGAAAACGAATTTTCTAAAATAGAAGAAAGAACAGTTGAATATATCCAAGTATTAAATAGGTCAGGTTATAGTCCTACAATATATCAGGAAATAATGAATCTAGTTAATTTCGCCTTGCTTCAAAGCGAACATTTTGTTGTATTCTTAAACAAAATAATCAATGAAAGTCAAGCTGTAAAAAACAATAGACCAGCTATCATTGTTATTAATCATATTCAGAGGGAATCGGAGTATTTTATAGGAATAGCTCGGACAATCCTAGAAAACTATTGTTATTGGTAAAGGGCAAACTATGCCCTTTACTTAATTTTTCATTTTTTTAGTCTTTTCATAACACTTATTCATTCCCTCTATTATTACACCTCTAAAACCGTTCTTTTCCAAATTGGCCACTGCTTCTATAGTTGTCCCTCCTGGAGAACACACATTATCTTTAAGTTCACCAGGATGTTTACCAGTTTCTAAAACCATTTTTGCAGCACCTAAGACAGTTTGTGAAGCTAGTTTATATGATAACTCTCTAGGTAATCCCATTAAAACTCCAGCATCAGCCATTGCCTCAATAAACATATATACATAAGCAGGGGAACTGCCTGAAATTGGCACTATTGCATCTTGATACTTCTCATCAATAATTACAGTTTCTCCTAAACTTTTAAATATTTTTTTTACATCTTTAATCTCTTCTTCTTCAAATTCATCATTGGAAAAAGAAATGGCAGTCATACCTTCCCCAACTAGTGCTGGAGTATTTGGCATTGCACGAACAACTTTTATATCTTTTCTTAGTCGTTCCTTTATGTACTGTATTGTAATCCCAGGAGCAATACTAACTATAATATTTTTTTCATTTAATACAGAATCAATTTCACTTATTACTTGATCATAATTTTGAGGTTTAACCGCCAAAACTATGAACTTGCTTTTCTGAGCTAATTCTTTATTATCGTTAATATATTTTATTTTAAGTTTTTCTTTTATTCTTTCTTTTTTTTCTCTTGATTTGTCTGTAAATACTATATGTGAGTATAGATACTCCTTTAAAAGACCTTTCATAATAGCAAACCCCATATTTCCAGCACCTATTAATCCTATCTTGTACATTTTTATTCACTTTCCTTTCTTTTTTATTTAATTATATCAAATTATTACATTTTTTTAATGGAAAATAATTATTAATTAACAAAATTTATTGATTAAAATCAATTTTAATGGTAATATATAAAATAGATACCAAATTAATAAAAAGGAGGAACAATAATGGAAAGATTAGTAGGTAAACCTGCTCCAGATTTTAAGATGAATACTGCTTTTGGAAATGGTGAGGGTTTTGGAGAAGTCAGTCTAGAGGATTTTAAGGGAAAATGGTTAGTTATGTTTTTCTATCCATTAGATTTTACATTTGTTTGCCCAACAGAAATTACAGGTTACAGTGATAAATATGATGAATTTAAAAAAGAAGGAGCAGAAGTTTTAGCTGTTAGTACAGATAGTGAACATTCTCATAAAGCTTGGATAAATGGTGACCTTGGAAAATTAAATTTTCCATTGGCTTCAGACTTTACAAAGGAAGTTTCAAGAAAATATGGTGTTCTTGTTGAAGAAGAAGGGGTAGCATTAAGAGGATTATTTATAATAGATCCAGAAGGTGTTGTAAGATATTCAGTAATCCATGATTTAAATGTAGGAAGAAGTGTTGATGAAACATTACGTGTATTAAAGGCTTTGAAGACTGGAGGATTATGCCCTGTAAATTGGGAACCTGGTGATAGCCTACTTGAAGAATAAAAAACTAAATTTCAGTTAAGTTTTATATCCCCCATATATTTAAAAATATTAGCATTACATATTATTGTAGCTAGGCATATATGGGGGACTATTATGTGAAAAAATAGAAAAATATTAGAATAATTCTTATGGAATAATATTTGTCAAATTTAATTTCTATACCTATGTAAAATGGGGGACTATTATGGATAACATTAACTTTGACCAACTACTAAAAAGAATTGAAGAATGTTGTTTAACTGAGGATTCATGTGGAACATGTCAAAAAGATCAATGTCTAGTTGGATACTGTAAACATTGTGCAAAAGAGTGTCTAAAAAGTAAAGATGAATTCATAGATGATGGATTTGATGAAATACCTTTAACTGATACAAAAGTATATGATGAAGAAACTACAGTAAATACTATAGGATTTATATTAAATCAATGTCGTAACTGTAGGCTTTATCATGATGAAGATTGTATTGTTAATATATTAAGAAGTTCACTAGAGGTTATTTTATTTGGAGAACCTCTTGAATATAAAGGAAGTACTCTAGTGTATCTTGATGAAACAAAATCTATAAACTTAGAATTTGCTCAGCAAATATTTAAGTCTTTCCAAAATCATAAAAGAGGGGGTATTAAATAATGAATAAAAGAGAACTTACTATTGAAAATGTTATTGGAGAAACAAAGGGAACTGATCTAGAGAAAATAGTTAAACAAAATTTTAAGGGAGAAACTAAGGAGGTAGGCATATATTTAGCTATGGCAAGATTAGCTCAAAGACAGGGATATCCAGAAATAGCTGAAGTATTAAAAAGAATTGCAATAGAAGAGGCTGAACATGCTGCTAGATTTGCAGAACTAAACGGTATGATTTCTGACGATATCTTTGAAAATATTAAAGAAATGCTAGAAGGAGAAACTTTCGCTAATAAAGGTAAAAGGGAAGCTGCCATTGAAGCAGAAAAGTTAGGTCTTGAATCTGCAAGGGACTATTTTAATGAATCCTCTAAAGATGAGGCTAGACATGCTAGAATGCTTGAAGGAATATTAAATAGGTATAATAAATAAACTACATAATTAAAATTAAAGCGGAGGTTTAAATCCTCCGCTTTAATTTTTTAATCTTTGGTTATAAGAAAGGGATTTTTTTATTAATTCTAATCTTGTAATCTTAGCAAAAATAAATGTTGTTAAAAGACCACTTAATCCACCACTTATTAAGGAAGTAAAAATAACTATAACAAGTGGCTCAAATTGTTTTCCAATAAACATTACATATGATAAAACAGAACCTGTAAAATTTGCTACTGCCCCAGCCATAACATTAACCAAACAATCATTCCGATTTTTGAATGTATATAAAACTATTTCTGCTCCAACACCTGGAAAAACGAAGGTGATAGCTTTAATAAGGAAAATTCCATTTATTAAAACCGCTAAAAATCCTTGAAGCACACAAAAAAGAATTACAGAAAAAGGTTTATTTATAATTCTATAAATTAATGTAAGCCACATCATATAATAAACTCCACCTATTATACCAGCTGGGAGATTAAATGTTGATGTAAATAATGAAGAAAAATAAAACACAAAAGGCTTTGACACTATTGAAATCACTGCTAACAAAGTTATTAAAATTAATTCTTTTAATGTAAATTTTTTAGCCACAGATATCCCCCTTTTGTAAAACTATTTATTTTTCAATAAAGAATATTATTTAATATATCCTCTACTTTTTCAAATTGCTTATCACGATTATTAATATTTATGTGTAAAATAATAGTGTCTTGGCGGTTTCTAATTTTATTTAGAAAACTAGTTCTAATAGGTTTAATTACCCCAAGAACTATTTTCTCACTATCAAGACATTTAAAAACATAATCTTGAAATTTTAAAGATTTAGATTCAAAAAAGCCAAGTTCATCCATAAGTATCACATTATTTTCTGCCTTTAAGCTATTCTTTAAGATTTCAACACCTATAACATCAAAGGTACTATGTTGGATATTCCAATTGTTATTCTTGTTCTTCTTTGCTATTATGTGTAATTCATTTGAAGTATTACTATCATCTAAATTACTTTTTATATAATATCCTTTTATTTCTTGTTTTTCTTTAAAAGGCAAGGTCTTAAAGCCCGAAGGAATAATTTTTAGTTTATTAAGGACTTTATTTAAGATAGTACTCTTACCAACTTTTATTTTTCCAGTTAAAAATATATTTGAAATAAATACCACTTCCCCCATAAACTTCTTATTTAAAGTATAACTGGTATTTTGAAAATTGTAAATATTTTAAAGAATTCTTAAATTTCCTGTACTTTTTTATAAATAAAAATATGTTAAAATAGTTGTAAAAAAGCAGGTGATATATTTGGATTTAAAGCATATTAAAAATGTTATAAGTAAGAGAAAAAATAAACCCCTTGGAATAAAGAGTGATTTTGCTGTATTACTTCCTTTAATTTATGATAATGGGAAATTAAGTATATTATATGAAGTTAGAGCTAAACACCTTGATACACAGCCAGGAGAGATTTCTTTTCCTGGAGGTGGAGTTGAAAAAGGAGAAACCTTTCTTGAAGCTGCTATTAGGGAAACCGTAGAAGAATTAAACATAAAAAAAGACAATATTGAAATCATAGGAAAATTAGATTATTTAATATCACCTTTTAACTTTTCAATACATCCCTTTGTTGGTGTACTTAATGAAGTAGATAAAAAAAATATAATGTATAACAAAGATGAAGTTGATAATATCTTCACAGTACCTATAGATTTTTTTATAAATAACAAACCAACACTATATAATATGACCCTTAAGCCAAATCTAACAGATGATTTTCCTTATCATTTAATTCCAAATGGCAAAGATTATGATTGGAGAGTTGGGAAATATCCAGTTTATTTTTATAAATATAGGGACTATATTATATGGGGAATTACTGCTAGAATAACAAAAAATTTCATAGATATAATAAGATAGATAACAAATAAAAGACGGCAATTTGCCGTCTTTTACTTAAGTATTATTCTATGATGGTTCTTTTTACCTTTTCTTAATATAATACTATTATCTTCAAAATCTTCAAGTTTTACAGTTAATTCGATACCATCTACCCTCTCATCTTTAACGTATATTCCACCTTGCTTAATTAGACGTCTAGCTTCACTTTTAGAAGAAGCTAAACCTGTTTCAGTAAGTAAAGTGATTATATCTACTCCATCTTGAAACCTAGATTTGTCCATTTCAGTAGAAGGCATCGATTCAAGGTTACCCTTTCCTCCAAATAGTGCCTTTGCTGCTTTTTCAGCTTTTTTAGCCTCTTCTTCCCCATGAACTAACTTAGTTACTTCATAAGCTAATACTTCTTTAGCTTTATTTATTTCAGCACCCTCAAGGGAACCTAACCTTCTTACTTCATCCATTGGTAAGAATGTAAGTAGAGCAAGACATTTTTCAACATCTCTATCATCAACATTTCTCCAGTATTGATAAAAATCATACGGTGAAGTCTTCTCAGGATCTAACCAAATTGCACCAGATTCAGTTTTACCCATTTTTTTACCTTCACTTGTTGTAAGAAGCTTAAAAGTTAATCCATATACAGATTCTCCTTCTTTTCTTCTTACTAGATCAACACCACCTAAAATATTTGACCATTGATCATTTCCACCAAGCTGCAATTTACAATTATATTTTCTAAATAATTCTAAGAAATCGTAAGATTGCATAAGCATATAATTAAATTCTAAAAATGATAAACCTCTCTCTAAACGTGTTTTAAAACATTCTGCAGTAAGCATTCTATTAACTGAGAAATGCTTACCTATCTCTCTTAAGAATTCAACATAATTTAAGTCTAAAAGCCAATCTGCATTGTTTAATAATAAGGCTTTTCCTTCTCCAAAGTCAAGAAACTTAGAAAACTGCTCTCTAAATGATTCAATATTTTTATTGATTTGTTCTTTAGTCAACATTTTACGCATTTCAGTTTTACCTGTAGGATCACCAACCATTGCTGTTCCCCCACCTAAAAGGGCTATAGGTCTGTGGCCTGCTCTTTGCATATGCATCATAACCATTATTTGAATAAAGTGGCCTACATGTAAACTATCGGCAGTTGGGTCAAAACCAATATAGAAAGTAACTGATTCCTTTCCAAGAAGCTCTCTTATCTCTTCCTCATGTGTTGCCTGTTCGATAAATCCTCTCTCTTTTAAGACATCATAAATATTGGCCATACTCTCCCTCCTTACTCTTAGAATTAATTGTATTAAAAAAAGGCCTTTTCATCCCTATAAGGACGAGAAGACCCGTGGTACCACCTTATTTCGCATCAAAAGATGCCTTTATATCACGTAACGTGTGATAAAGCGCAATGCTTTCACATTGAAACTCCAGAGTGTAATTCGCAACTTTATGTACTACAGACTTTTCACCCACCAGTCTGCTCTCTGGGATTGTAACCATAAAGTGCTACTATGCTCCTTCATAGTTTACTATTGTTTTTTATTATACTAATATATATATACCTATTTTGTCAAGACTGTGAGTATCTTCTAATATTTGTTTTATAGTATTAACTATTTAGTTATAAATTATTATTTAATTAAACTTTTGTCTACCTTAAAAAAGTAAATAGATTTCCTGCACAAAAATAGTAGGCACTGGAATATTACAGTGCCTACTAAAAAATTATTTAATTATATATTCTTTTCCAATTTGTCTTGCTTCTTCTCATAATCTTTAGTCATCTTAAATATCATTGTACTTAATGTTATTAGTGCAATTAAGTTTGGCAGAGCCATTAATCCATTAAATACATCTGATATTCCCCATACTAATTTTAGAGAAGTAATGGAACCTAAGAAGCACAAACCAATCCATACATATTTATAAATTTCTACTGCCTTTATTCCTGCTATATACTCCAGACATTTAGAACCATAGTAGAACCAACCTAAAATTGTTGAGAATGAGAAGAATACTAATCCTAATGAAACTATATATGCACCAATTCCTGGCAATAGATTATCAAAAGCTGTAGCAGTTAAAGGTGCCCCAGAAAGATTATCTTGGATAGCCATTAACCCATCACTACCAATAGTTACAACATCTGATACTAAAATTACTAATGCAGTCATTGTACAAATTATTAAAGTATCTATGATTGACCCTAATGAAGCAATATAACCTTGTCTAATAGGGTCATCATTTTTAGATGCAGCATGGGCTATTGCCGCACTACCTAGACCTGCTTCATTGGAGAATACACCACGGGCAACACCAAAGCGAATAACTGTACCTAAAACTCCTCCACCTACTGCCTTGCCAGTAAAGGCATTACTAAATATCATACTAAAGGCCTTAGGTACTGCAGATATATTTGTAAATATTACTATAAGTGCACCTATAATATATCCTGTTGCCATAATAGGAACTATTTTATCAGTAACTTTTCCTATTTTCTTAATTCCTCCAACAATTACTAAGCCTACTAATGCTGCAAGAATTATACCTGATATGAAAAGTGGAACTCCAAAGGATTCTTGTAAAGAGCCTGCAACTGCGTTAGATTGAACCATATTACCAATACCAAATGAAGCCACAAATCCAAATAGTGCAAATAGCCAACCAAGCCAGTTCCAGTTGCCTCCAAATCTTTCTTTCATACCATTTGAGATATAATACATAGGACCACCAGATTTTTCGCCCTTTTCATTTGTTATCCTATATTTTATAGCTAATAAAGCTTCACCATATTTTGAAGCTCCACCAAATGCTGCACTAACCCACATCCAAAATACTGCTCCAGGTCCTCCTGATGCAATTGCTGTAGCAACTCCTGCTATATTACCAGTACCTATAGTAGCTGCAAGTGATGTCATAAGTGCTTGAAAAGGCGATATATCACCTTCACCTTTATGTTCCTTTGAGAAAAGTAGTTTTAAAGCTAAAGGTAATTTTCTATACTGAACAAACCTTGTCCCTAAACTTAAAAGTATACCAGTACCAACTAATAAAATAATCGTAAATGGCCCCCATGCAAAACCAGAAGCCGAACTTATAAATTCTTGTAAAGCGTCCAAAAAAAACCCCCCTTATTTTTCTTTAGATAAAAAATCCTTTCTTCTTATTTTGTTAACGTTTTCCAGATCTTTTCCATATCCCACCTCCTTTTTCCAATTAATAATAATTATATTACAAATTTGAAAAAAATTCAAGACTGTCCGAATATTTATAAGTCAAATATTTATCAATAGCATTAAATAACTTACTGTTACTAGTTAAATTAAAGTGTTTACTATTTTTTTAAATTTTAGTAACATCTATCATTTATTGTGTCATAATTCTTTATTTATGTTATACTATATATAGATTTTTGGTAAATAATATTATAATGCTATATAGGAGGCTGAAAAATGCTACACTCTTTAAGTGATGATTCTTTTAAAAAAGTTATCATAAACCCTGATATTAAAACACTTAGAAATATGAGTCAACATAAGGAAATAACTACAGAGTTTAATAGTCCGTGTTACATTAGTAAAGTTAGAAATAGAAGTGCAAAAAATACTTATGTTGTAAATGACATTCCACTAGGAGTAGATCAACAAGGTATTAATAGAATAGAAGCAGATAAAATAGTTAATGAAGTCAATCATTATTTAAAGAATAGGGAAGTACTTAGAATAGATAGAAAAATGGGAATGAACAATAAGTTTTCCTTTAACTGTAGGTTATATATAACTAAAGAGTATAGTAGGATAGCTTATATGTGGAATAATACTTTATTTTCTCCTATAGATAAAGATAATCCAGAACTAATTAGTGTATATGTACCAGAATGGCCTGAAAAAATTATTATAGTATATCCAGAAGAAGGAATTACATATATACTTGGAACAGATTACTTTGGAGAAGCTAAAAAGTCCTTTTTAAGAATGGCCATGTATAGGGTCAAGAAAATGGGAGGTCTTGGTTTACATGCAGGAAGTAAAGTCCTAAGAGTCAAGGATAAAAAAGGCAATTTAAATGATGTAGGATTTATAATGTTTGGTTTAAGTGGAACAGGCAAAACAACCTTAACTATACATGACCATGGATTAACCGGAGAAGAAAAGGTTATCATAAGGCAAGATGATGTTATTTTTATGGATAAGGATGGTTCATGTGCTGGTACTGAAAATGGCTTCTTTATAAAAACAGAAGGTCTAAATGAATCACAAAAAGTTCTTTACAATGCTGCAATTAGTCCAAATGCAATATTTGAAAATGTAAAAGTATATAATGATGGAAAAGTAGATTTTAACAATACTGAACTTACTTCCAATGGAAGAGGAATAGTTTTAAGAGAAGAAATAGAAAGTACAGATAAAAATATAGATTTAAATAAGGCCCATAAACTAATCTTCATAACTAGAAGAAATGATATAATACCTCCAGTTGTGAAGCTTACTGCATCTCAAGCAGTTACATTCTTTATGCTAGGTGAATCTATAGAAACTTCAGCTGGTGATCCAACAAAAGCTGGTCAATCTAAAAGATGTGTAGGAACTAATCCATTTATTATAGGACCTGAATCTGAAGAAGGACATAGATTATATCAGATTTTAAAACAAAACCCTGATATGGAATGTTACTTATTAAACACAGGAAGTGTTGGTAAAAAGGATGATTTTAAAGGTGAAAAAATAACCATTAAGGTTTCTACAACAATAATGAAAGAAGTCGCAAAGGATAACATTGAGTGGCAATTAGATAAGGACTGGGGTTATCTAGTACCTAAAAATGTTCCAGGAATTGATATACAAAAGTATAATCCAAAAAATTATTATACTAAAATAGAGTATAAGAATTTAATAAATAAATTAAAAAATGAAAGAACAGAATGGTTAAATAGATTCCATAGCTTAAATAAAAAGATTGCAAGTAGTATAGCTTAGAGTAAACTTTACTCTAAGCTATTTTTTTCTACTATACTTGTAATGTAAATATAGTTTTTATCTTTGTTAAATTCTATCTTTTTAAACTCTATATCTTTAGAAAAATACTTAGCAGCTATATCTATATGTCTTAATGCTATACCTATATCTATCATATTTGTTTTTTCAAGAAAATGTTTCGTTATTATATTCTTTCTTCTTATAACACAGGCATGTATTGCATTTTGTTCATTATCAACTATAAACCTCCAGGGCTGGCTATTTACTGCTGAAGGTGCATATCTTGCAGCATTTAATATTTTAGTCCAAGTTTCATCTATATCTCCAACAACTATTTCTGATAAGTCCTTTCTTTTAATTTTTTCAGGATTTCTTAAAAGAACTTCTTTTTCTTCAGGGTAACCAAAAGAAATAAGTAATATAGGAAGTTGCCCTTTTTCTAATTTTATAATATCTTTAACTAACTTTTTCTTCATCTGTCCACCAATCCAACATGTTGCTATTCCCATTTTGGTAAGTTGTAATACTACATATTCTAAAGTGTACCCTATATTTTCTAAGTATCCTTCCTTCTCTTCAGAAGATACTAAAAGGTAATGGGGAGCTTTTATCTTCCCATAACTTCCTATAATTCCTGATATTATTTTTCCTATACTTTCTCCGTCTTCTATCATATGAACCTGCATATTAATATCATTATATAGTCTATCTGTATTTTTTACTATTTTATTTATTTTTTCTAGTAATTCTTTAGATAATTTTCCCCTTGAATATTTCCTTATAGACTTTCTTTTAAAAATAGTATCATATAACTCCATTTTCCTATCCCCCTAAAATAAACTTTTAACTGTTCAAGCTTTTTGACTTTATTGCACTATTAAATACTTACCCTAAAGAACTTTCTTTATTTAATGTTTTATCTACTAGTTTACTAAGTATCTTTTTTACTGTCCAAAAATTAAAAAACGCCCACTTAAGTAGACGTTTTATTACGCATTGCTATTTTCCATTTATCTTATAACTATCTTTAAATCAATCCAGCCTTTCTAGAAAATAATAGTTTAACACCGGGAATAAAAAATATCCATCCTGGTAATACCGGTAAAATCATTCCCAAAAGCCCGATAGATATTAGTATTAATCCTAAAATCCTTCTCACAGACACCACCTCTAAAAAATATTATAACCATATTTAATTTGTTAATACCTTATATAAAATAATAAACGTACTTTTTCAATTTATATTTAACAAAATAATAACAACTTTATTACTTATCTATTACTTTCATCTTATATAATATTAAAAAATAAAAATATGATAACTTCCAAATCAAGTTATTTGACTAAATTACCTCCCTTAAACAAACTTCCTAATAGATATACAATCGCTGACACTATAATTATTGTTGCTCCAGATGGTATATTAAATTGATAGGATATAATTAGTCCTAAAATACAAAATACTATTCCCAGTAAAGTTGCCAAAATCATAAGTTTTTTAAAATCATATGTATAAAATTTTGCAACTGAAGGAGGTATAGTTAAAAGTGCTATTACTAATATAATCCCCACAACCTTTATAAGTACAACAATTGCTAAGGCAATTAAAATAAATAATAAATATTCTAAAAGAGTTACTTTTATTCCTAAAACTTTTAAAAATTCTTCATCAAATAAGAAAGCCTTCCAATAGTTATAAAGTGAAACAATTATAAATCCTATAATTAAATCTAAAACTATCATAAGTTTAATCCCAATTTTAGATACTGCAAGAATATCTCCAAATAAGTAAGAAGTCAAATCAGGTGGGTAACCTGGAGTTAATGCTATAAAAATAATTCCTAGGGCCATACCAACAGCCCAAAACATCCCTATTAAGGCATCTGAGTTAGTCCTTGTCTTTTTATTAATAGAAGTAATGCCTAAAGCCGCTAAAATTGCAAATAGTAATCCACCTATAATAGGTTCAATTCCTAATAAATAACCTAAACCTATACCTCCAAAAGATGTATGGGCTATACCCCCACTCATCATAACTAATCTTTTTTCTATTATAATTGTACCAATAATTCCACATACAATACTTGCTAATATTGCACTAATTAGAGCATTTTGAAGAAAATTGTATTCTAAAAATTCTTTAATCATTGCCATTCTCCTCATGTTTTCTTAATACTCTATGTGGAAACCCATGTGCTACTAAGTCAATAGGACATCCATAGGTCTTCTCTATACTTTCCCTACTTAGCTCTGTTTTTCCATGGTAAAAAAGACTTTGATTTATACATGCTATACTTTTAACATAGGAAGAAATTGTACCAATATCGTGGCTAACTAGAACAACTGTTACATCTTTATTTATACTTTTTAACAATTGGTAAATTTCAGTTTTTGAATTGGTATCTAGGCTTGCTGTTGGCTCATCTAACAATAGAATATTAGGTTCTACTGCCAAAGCCCTGGCAATTAGAACCTTTTGAAGCTGACCACCTGAAAGCTGACCTATTTGTCTATCTCTAAATTTTGAAATTTGAAGTTTTTCCATTATATAGTCGGCCTTTTCTATATCTTCTTTACTATATCTGTGAAAAAAATTTATGCCTTTTTTTAATCTTCCCATTAAAATTACATCTAAAACCTTAATGGGAAAGCCTCTACTAAAAGAACTAAATTGGGGTACATAACTAATAGTTGTTCCGTTCTTTTTGATTACTTTACCACTGGAAGGCTTAGTAAGTCCTAATATTACCTTTAAAAGGGTAGTTTTTCCACCTCCATTTGGACCGATAATTCCTAAAAAATCCCCTTTTTTTATTTTCAGATTAACCCCATTTAATGCACATACATTTCCATAGTGAACACTTACATTTTTCACTTCTACTTGACACATATGTATCGCTCCTGTGTAATTTCTTCATTTTTTCAATTATACCCATTTATAATAGCAATTAATCTTGTGGTTTAAGTACTTGCTTAAATGTATAGGCTATTTTTTTCATGTTTTCTATATAGTTAGGAGCTAGTGGTTCAATAATTTGTATTTTGCCACCTATTTCTTCAGCTAAAACTTTAGTCTGTGGACTGTCGATTTCAGCTTGATAAAAAATTACTTTTATATTCTTTTTCTTTGCAGTATCAATTATTTCTTGTATACCCTTAACAGTTGCTTCCTTTCCTTCCTTCTCAATAGATATCATTTCTAAATTATAATCATCAGCAAAATATCCTAAAACAGGATGGTATATAATAAATGCCCTATTATTAACATCACTTAAAACATCTCTAATATCTTTATCAAGATTATCAAGTTTTTCTATGTATTCCTTAGCATTTTTTTCATAAATGTCTTTATTATTAGGGTCTAATTTCCCTAACTCATCAGCAATTACATCTACCATTATCTTAACCCTTTTAGGAGATAACCAAATATGCGGGTCCCTTCCACTATGATTATGCTCATCTTCATTATCATGTGAATGCCTATCATTATCATTTTCAAAATATCTATGGGGGTATATCTTACCTACTTCATCAGCTAAAGAAACAACTTTAATTTTATTGTTAAAGTCTTTTATCTTAGGTAAAATATTAACTTCCTCCGTTGGAACACCTATACTAAAATATAGTAAAGATTTGCTTAAATCCTTCATTTCCTTTGGTGATGGCTGATAATTAGCTGGACTATTCCCTGGTGGAATCATCACTGTAACATCTACTAAGTCACCTGCAACTGCCTTTACAAATGTTTTTTGTGGCACGATTGAAACAACCACCATAGGCTTATTCTTACTGTTACTCTCTAATGCTTTATTACTACATCCAATTAACAGTATTGCCATAACAAATATTAAAATAGTTAAATTTCTTTTTAATTTCATTTCATTCCTCCTAATTGCAAATTATTTGCATTTACAATTTAATTATATCAACATTTATATTGTTGTCAATAATCATTATCATTTAAACATAAAATTGTTAATAAATACTAATCTTATACTTTTATTGCTGAAAACACAAAGGATATGTTATGATAAATTTAGAATTTATATAGGAGTGACTTTATGATAAGCTTAAAGGATTTAAAGAAAAAAGTTAAGGAAAATGGATATAAACTAACCCCCCAAAGAAAAGCAATATTAAAGGTTTTAATAGGGCATAATAAACACTTTATATCAGCTGAGGATATTCTTAAAGAAACAATTAAGATATATCCTAACCTTAATATTACCACTATTTATAGAAATTTAGAAATCCTTGAAGATATAAATATGCTTCATAAAACAAAGGATAACAATACTGCTTTATATTGTTTAATCTGTGAAGAATCACACCATCACCATATAATATGTAAAATATGCGGTAAGACAGAAATAATAGATTTTTGCCCTTTAAAAAAATTTTCCGATTTAGTAAAAGAAAAAAATTTTATATTAACAGACCATAAAATTGAACTATATGGCTATTGTGAAGACTGTAAAAAAGACCTTAACCCCTAAGTTAAGGCCTTTTTAAATTAAGAGATAATTATATTGTATAAAAATTATATATTTACATATATTCCACAACATTACGTACCCATTTTTTTGATATAATTCTAGGTATTCCAATTGTTGCTTTAACAAGTTCTTCTAATGAAACTAAAGTAAAAACCCAATAAACAGGAAGCCGCCAAACTAAAGCCCCTAAAAAAGCAAGTGGAACACCTACTAACCATACACTTCCTGTTTCAAGAAATAGTGAAAATTTTGTATCTCCACCACCCCTTAGTATTCCAACTACTAATATTATATTAAAAACTCGAATAGCCATAAATATTCCCATAATAATAAGTATTCTACTTGCATTCTGATGTACTACATTATTAACACTAAACAATTTTAATATAAAGGGAGATAGTAATATCAAAATTATTCCCATAACTAACCCGATAGAAGGTCCTAAAATTGAAAACTTTTTTGCATAGGAAATAGCTTCCTTTTCCTCATTTGCTCCTATTTTATTTCCTATCATTACAGAGCTTGCATTTCCCATTCCAATTGAAATTACCATGAATAAGTTTTGAATTGTTAATGTTATCTGAACTGCTGCAAAGGCTTCTGTTCCTATCCTTCCATATGCAATGGAATACATTGTCATACCAAGGGACCAAAAACCTTCATTTAATATTACCGGTATAGATGTTTTGAAGAATTTTACAATAAAATTCTTAGATAAATTGAACATTTCATTTATTCTACCAGCTAAAACACCTTTTTTACCATATATAATTTTAAGGGTTAAAAGCATCTCTAGTGTTCTAGATATAAGGGTAGCAAGGGCTGCCCCTTTAATTCCTAGTTGAGGAAAACCAAAGTTACCAAAAATCAAGAGATAATTTAAAATTGTATTACAGCCTAAAGAAATGGCACTAACAACCATGGGAAGCTTTGGCTCACCAATACTTCTAGATGCAAAACCATATGCAAAACTTATAGTGGTAAAAAAATAGCTTAAAGATACAATTTTTAGATATTGGCTTCCAAGATTAACAACATTACTATCCTGAGAAAAAATAGACATTATGAATTTAGGTATAAAAAAAGCACTACTTCCAAAGAGAAAACTTAAAAATCCCCCTACTATTAATGCAATTCCTAATATTTTACGTATATTTAATATATCTTTTTTACCCCAAAATTGGGACAAAAAAATAGATGCTCCACTATTTAGACCAAATAAAAGTAATACAAATAAAAAGAAAAATTGGTTAGCTAACCCCACTGATGCTAGGTGTGTTTCCCCCAGTCTACCTATCATAACATTATCGACCATATTTAGCGAGGAGGATATAAAATTCTGTAATGCTATAGGTGAGGCTAAAGAAATCAGCTTTTTATAAAAATTTTTATCCTTATCAATTCTTTCTATCATTGATATCCCCCTTTTACAAGCGAAACTAATTATTATCTATTATATACCTTTTTAACTATTTAATCCATAATTTTTAAAGGCGCCCACTTAAAAAGCGGGCGCCCCTTTATCTATATTCTTTTATATTAAAAATTTCAAGATTATCCTTATTAATATTTAACTTCATAATATTTAATAATGCTTTAACTGTATCGAGGGAGGTTATTATATCTACTGATGACTCTATTGCTGCTCTTCTTATTTTAAATCCATCTCTTTTAGAATCATTACCTTTAGTAGGAGTATTTATTACAAAATCAACCATCCCACTACGTATAACATCTAGTATATTAGGAACTCCTTCTCTAATTTTTTTAACTTCTGATACATCTATATTAATATTTTTTAACAATTCTGCTGTCCCTTTAGTTGCAATAAATTTATATCCTAGTCTACTAAATTCACTTGCTATAGACATAAATTCTTTTTTATCATAATCTTTTATTGTAGCTAATATTACTCCATTATCTTTCCTTAGTTTTTTCCCTGAACCTATTAATCCTTTGTACAATGCTTCATGGAAGTTTTTCCCTATTCCTAAAACTTCTCCTGTTGATTTCATTTCAGGGCCTAGACTTACTTCAACCCCTGGAAGCTTTTCTGTTGAAAAAACAGGAACTTTTACTGAGATCAATTCTGGTTCCTTGTAAAGCCCTACTCCATATTGGAGACCCTTTAACTTTTCACCCATCATAAGTCTTGTTGCAAGTTCTACTATTGGGACCCCAGTTACCTTACTTATATATGGTACTGTACGGCTTGAACGTGGATTAACTTCGATAACATATAGTTTGTTTTCAAATTCTATAAACTGTATATTAACCATTCCAATTACTTTCAATTCCTTTGCAATCTTTTTAGTATATTCTAGTACTTTTTCTTTTGTTTCATCTGAAATCTTTTTAGAAGGATAGATTGTAATACTATCCCCAGAGTGAACTCCAGCCCTTTCTAGATGCTCCATAATTCCAGGTATTAACACATCTTCTCCATCACAAAGAGCATCAACCTCTATCTCCCTTCCTACAAGGTATCTGTCAATTAAGACAGGATTCTTTTTATCTCTTTTAAAAGTACCTTCAAGATATTGTTTTAATTCTTTCTCATTATAGGTTATCTCCATTCCAAATCCACCAAGAACATAGGATGGTCTTACTAATACTGGGTAGCCTAATTTCTTTGCTTCTTTTAAGCCCTCTTCTATACTAAAAACCCCTTTACCTTTAGGTCTAGGAATATTTATTTTTTCTAAGATTTTATCAAATTTTTCTCTATCTTCTGCCTCATCTATCTGTTCAGGCTTTGTACCAAGGATAGATATATTCATTTTTCTTAAAAATTTCGCTAATTTAATTGCTGTTTGTCCCCCAAATTGTAGTATAACTCCATCAGGTTTTTCCTTCTCAATTATATTTAGAACATCCTCTTCAGTTAATGGTTCAAAATACAGTTTATCAGAAATATCAAAATCAGTACTTACTGTTTCAGGATTATTATTTACTATTATTGTTTCAACACCTAGTTTTTTTAATGCCTGCACACAGTGTACAGAACAATAATCAAATTCTATACCTTGTCCTATCCTTATAGGACCAGAACCTATTACCATAACTTTTTTGTTTTCTGTAACTTCCACCTCATCATACTCATCATAAGTGGAATAATAGTATGGTGTTACAGCCTCAAACTCCCCAGCACATGTATCCACCATTTTATAAACTGGATTAATATTCCACATTTTCCTCATTTCATATATATATTTTGGACTTACATTTAATAAATTCCCCAATCCTTTATCAGAAAATCCTTTCTTCTTTAGTAAATAAAGCCATTCTTTAGTAAGGTCTTCAACTTTTGACCTTCTAAGTTTTTCTTCTTGTTCTACAATCCACTTTATTTTATTTATATAAAATTTATCTATACCTGTTATTTCCGATACCTTCTCTATAGAATAGTTTCTTCTTAGCATTTCAGCTAAATCAAATATCCTCTCATCATCTGGCATTTTAACTCTTTCCCTTAATTCTCTTAAATCTCTTTTTGTAGAAGGCTCATGTAACAAAGAATATTTTCCTATTTCTAATGAACGGATTGCCTTTAGAAATGCAGATTCAAAATTATTTCCGATTGCCATGACCTCTCCTGTAGCCATCATCTTTGTGCCTAAAAATCTTTTTGCAAAATGGAACTTATCAAAGGGCCATTTAGGAATCTTTACTACTACATAGTCTAGTGAAGGTTCAAAACATGCATAAGTCTTTTGGGTAACCTCATTTTTAATTTCATCTAACCTATATCCTAAAGCTATTTTAGCTGCTACTTTGGCAATTGGATATCCAGTTGCCTTTGAGGCTAAAGCAGATGAACGACTTACCCTAGGGTTAACTTCTATTACTACATATTCAAAACTCTCTGGATTAAGGGCAAATTGTATATTACAACCACCTTCTACTCCTATGGCATCTATTATATCTATAGAAGCCCTTCTAAGCATCTGATATTCTTTATCTGAGAGAGTTTGACTTGGTGCTACAACTATACTATCACCAGTATGAATACCTACAGGGTCAATATTTTCCATATTACATACAGTAATACAATTACCATCACTATCTCTAATTACTTCATATTCTATTTCTTTCCATCCCTTTATACTCTTTTCTAGTAAGACTTGTCCTACACGACTTAATTGTAATCCTTGATTTAGTATTTCTATCAGTTCGTCTTTGTCTTCTGCAATTCCACCTCCTGCACCTCCTAAGGTATAAGCCGGTCTTACAACTACCGGATATCCTATTCTTTCTGCAAATTTTAACCCAGAATCTACATCTGTTACAATTTCACTTTCAACAACTGGTTGATTAATCTCTTTCATAAGTTCCCTAAAGGTTTCTCTATCTTCTCCCTTTTTTATAGATTCTATTGGTGTCCCAATAACTTTCACATTATATTTGTCTAAAACCCCATTATCGTAAAGCTCTACAGCTAAATTTAATCCTGTTTGACCTCCCATCCCTGGTAATATACTATCAGGTCTTTCCTTTTTTATGACTTTTTCTGCAAATTCTAATGTTAACGGCTCAATATATACTTTGTCAGCAATCTCTTTATCTGTCATAATAGTTGCTGGATTACTGTTTATAAGTACTACTTCTACTCCCTCTTCCTTTAATGCTCTACAGGCTTGAGAACCTGAATAGTCAAATTCGGCTGCTTGTCCTATAACTATAGGTCCCGAACCTATTACTAATACTTTTTTTATATTGTTATTTTTAGGCATAGAAATCCTCCTTATTATCAGTAGTAAATTATAATTTACAGCATTAGAAATTCATCAAAAATGTATTCTGCATCCTTTGGCCCTGGTGAAGCTTCTGGATGGAATTGTATACTGAATATAGGTAAACTTTTATGCTTCATACCTTCAATAGTATTATCATTTAAACTAATATGTGTTATTTTCATATCCTCTGGCACTCTATCTACTACATATCCATGATTTTGAGATGTAATATAAACCTTATTACTTTCTATATCTTTAACTGGATGATTGCATCCCCTATGTCCAAATTTTAGCTTTTTAGTACTACCCCCAAAGGCTAATGCAAGTAGTTGATGTCCTAAACATATCCCTGCTATAGGTTTTTTACCCGCTAGCTCTTTTACTGTTTCAATTACCTCTGGTAAATCCATTGGATCCCCTGGACCATTAGATAAAAATATTAAATCAGGATTAATTTTTAAAATTTCTTCTGCAGTTGTATATGCTGGAAACACTGTTAATTTACAATCTCTTTTTTGGAATAGACGTATTATATTTTTCTTTATTCCAAAATCTAATACTGCAATATGTTTGCCTGTACCCTCTAAGTTGTATATTTTTTTTGTCGTAACACTTTTAACTGCTTCTCGGTTATTAAAAGAGGTAAATTTTTGTTTCATTTCACTTTTTGTTAATTGTCTTAGTGAAATAACTCCCTTCATTGTTCCATGTTTTCTAAGTATTTTAGTCAATGCCCTTGTGTCTATTCCCTGTAATCCTACAATTCCATGTTGTTTTAAGTAGTCATTAAGTTTCATCTCATACCTAAAATTATTTGGATGGTCAGCATTTTCCCTAACGATAAATCCTTTAACTTTAGGAGTATTAGACTCCATATCTTCAAGGTTAATTCCATAGTTTCCTATAAGGGGATAAGTCATTGTAACTATTTGACCATAATATGATGGGTCTGTTAGTACTTCTTGATATCCAGTCATACCCGTATTAAAAACTACTTCCCCTATACTTTCCTTGATGTCTCCAAAGGCATTTCCTTTAAATATCACTCCATTTTCTAAAATTAAATAGGCCTTCACATTAAGTCCTCCTTTTTATAATTCCCTGTATATTATAAAAAAAGGATAGTAAAGAGATTGGCTAGCAATCTCTTTTACTATCCTTTTATATTTCTGAATCATATAAATAATATTTTCTAGATTAATTATTTCAAAAACTAGGATATTCTTAATATTTAAATATATATTTTTAGCATTATTAACATTTATACAAAAAAATTGTGTAGTAAACCCCTTCACAAAAACCATCTCCCTTTTTGGCCTCACGGGACCAATTTAAAGTTAGACGTATTAGTGTTATGAATGTTTATACCAAAATACGTATATTTATGTTGTCCTATTTCTTTAAAATTATACACAATAATTAATATTTTGTCAACATGAATTTTCCAATTTCAAAAACTTTCCTTCTATTTATTAAAGCTGCTTTAATAAATTAGCCATTTCAATAGCCGTAACAGCAGCCTCAAATCCTTTATTACCCGCTTTAGTTCCAGCCCTTTCTATAGCTTGTTCTATAGTATCTGTCGTTAAAACTCCAAATACTACTGGTAATTCAGTATCTAAAGATACTTTAGCTATTCCCTTCGAAACTTCATTTGCTACATAATCAAAGTGAGGGGTAGCTCCTCTTATTACTGCCCCTAAGCAAATTACAGCATCATATTTTTGGGATTCAGCCATCTTTTTTGCTGCAAGTGGAATTTCAAAAGCCCCTGGAACCCATACAACCTCTATATTTTCCTTTTCTGCTCCATGTCTATTTAAAGCATCTAGAGCACCATCTAATAGTTTACCAGTAATAAATTCATTAAACCTTCCAACTATAATACCAACCTTTAATCCCTGTGCAATTAATTTGCCTTCATACTTTTTCATAATTATTCCTCCTCCTTTAAATTAATCATATGTCCCATTTTTACTTTTTTAGTTTCTAAATAACCCTTATTTTTATCATTGCATCCTACTTGGATAGGAACCCTCTCTACTATTTCTATACCATAGCCTGATATCCCAGATAATTTTTTTGGATTGTTAGTCATTAACTTTACTTTCTTTATACCTAGATCTGATAATATTTGGGCTCCTATACCATAATCTCTCATATCTTCAGGAAAGCCTAATGCTAAATTAGCCTCAACTGTATCCATTCCCTTATCCTGTAGAGCATATGCTTTTATTTTATTGATAAGACCTATGCCTCTTCCCTCTTGGCGCATATATAAAAGTACTCCTCTTCCTTCATTACTTATTTTTCTCATAGCATCAGCAAGTTGGTCTCCACAGTCACATCTAAGGGAACCAAATGCATCACCAGTTAAACATTCAGAGTGTACTCTTACAAGGACAGGCTCTCCATTAGACACATCACCTTTTACTAAAGCAACGTGATGTTCTCCATTAAGTTTATTTATATAACCGATAATTTTAAAATCTCCATATTTTGTAGGCATGTTTGCCTCTGATACTCGTTCAACTAACTTCTCTCTCTTTCTTTTGTAGGCAATTAAATCTGCTATTGTTATTATCTTTAGATTATGTGCCTTAACATATTCCATAAGCTGAGGTACCCTAGCCATAGTACCATCTTCATTCATAATTTCACATATTACACCAGCTGGATAAAGACCTGCAAGTTTAGCTAAATCTATAGCTGCTTCTGTATGGCCTGCCCTTTTTAACACACCTCCCTTTTTAGCAACCAGTGGGAATATATGACCAGGTCTAGTAAAGTCCTTAGGTGTAGCTTTAGGATCAATCAATTTCTTTATAGTTAATGCCCTTTCATGGGCAGAGATACCAGTAGTAGTTTCCACTGAATCTACAGATACGGTAAAGGCTGTTTCCTTAGGGTCAGAATTTACCTTTACCATTTGTTCAATCTCTAACTCATCTAATCTTTCTTTAGTCATTGGGGCACATATAAGACCTCTTCCATACTTAGCCATAAAGTTTATAGCCTCTGGAGTTACTTTCTCTGCTGCCATAACTAGATCTCCTTCATTTTCTCTGTCTTCATCATCTACAACTACAACCATTTTTCCCCTTTTAATGTCTTCAATAGCCTCTTCTATAGTATTGAATTGACCCATTTAAATCACTCCTTATCTTTATTAAGCTAATTCTACTAAGAAGAGATAATAATTCTCTTCTTACAGTACTGTTCCTTGCTATTACATGAATCCATTTTCCCTTAGAAAGTTTATATCAATATCCTTTTTATTTTCTTCCTTTTTATCAAAGCTCATAAGTCTTTCAATATATTTACCTACAATATCACACTCAAGATTTACTTCATCTCCAACTCTTTTATTAATAAGTGTAGTCTCATCCCTAGTAAGGGGAATTAAAGAAACTTTAAAAATTTCATCGTCTACATATGCTACAGTTAAACTTATACCATCTATTGCAATAGATCCCTTGTTAACTATATATCTTAGTAACTCCCTAGGAGGCTTTATAGATATCCAAACTGCATTATCTTCCCTTTCAAAATCCTTAATTATACCTACACCATCAATATGTCCTGTAACTATATGTCCACCTAATCTATCTTCAACCTTAAGTGCCCTTTCTAGGTTTACTCTACTTCCAATCCTAAGATGTTTTAGATTACTTTTTCTCATTGTTTCAGGCATAACATCTACAGTAAAGCTATCATTATCAAAATCTGTTACAGTAAGACATACACCATTAGTACTAATACTATCTCCTAGCTTTACCCCATTTAATATTTTTTCAGCTTTAATTCTAATACTAGCTGATTTCACACCATTATTAATAGATTTAACTATACCTATTTCTTCAACTAATCCTGTGAACATAGATTATTCTTCCTTTCTTATATAACCTTCTATCATAATATCTTCCTCAAACCTTTTAACATTTATATCTTTCAGCTTAAAAGAATTTTTTATAAAGTCTTTTCCTTCTCCTCCCACAGGGGTTTTAGCATCTTGTCCACCGACTATCTTAGGAGCAATAAATGAAACAACCTTATCTACAATTCCCTCATTTAATGCTGCATAGTTTAGTGTACTTCCTCCTTCAAGAAGAATGCTATCTATTTTCCTTCTTCCAAGTTCACCTATTAGATACTTTAGATCAACTCTATTATTCTTAATTGGTGTTATTAACACCTCTGCTCCTTTTTCTTCAAGTGCTTTAACCTTATTTTCATTAATCCTTTTTGTTGTTGCAATTATCGTCTTTGTATCATCATCAATATTTAATACTTTTGCATCTATTGGAATTCTTCCACTACTATCTACGACTATTCTTATAGGGTTAGAACCCCTTTGATTTTCTAATCTAGTAGTTAACCTAGGGTCATCTGTTAAAACGGTACCTATTCCTACCATAATTCCTGTAACCCTGTGTCTTAATTTATGGACGTATCTTCTAGATTTTTCATTACTTATCCACTTTGAATCTCCTGTTTTTGCTGCAATCTTACCATCTAAAGTCATGGCAGTTTTCATTATGCAAAATGGTTTATTAGTGGTTATATATTTTATAAATATTTCATTTAATTTTTTTATTTCATCTTCTAATACACCTGCTACTACTTCTATTCCATTGTTTTCTAATATCTTTATTCCTTTCCCTGCCACAAGGGGATTAGGATCCTTCATGCCAATTACTACTTTTTTAATCCCCTTTTCAACTATAGCTTTAGCACATGGTGGTGTTTTGCCATAATGTGAACAAGGTTCTAATGTTACATACATTGTAGCTCCTTCTACATCCTCTTTTACATTACTAAAAGCATTTATCTCTGCATGGGGGCCACCATAATATTCATGATAACCTTCTCCTATGATCCTATTATTCTTTAAAATTACTGCCCCTACTAAAGGATTAGGGTTAGTATATCCTATACCTTGTTTAGATAATTCTATTGCCCTTTTCATGTATTCTATATCCATTTAATCACCACCTAAATAATTGGTTAATTATCTAAATAAAAAAGTGGGCAAAGCTCCCTTCCGCTAGAGGGACCTTAAATGCACTATTTACCTTTGTTGCAGTAATTCGTTTAAATATACTTTTTTAGAAAATAAAAAGCCCTGAAGGCTAACCTTCAGGGCTTTTTTCTATATTAATACACATTTTTATACAGATATAAGTTTACAAAAATCCTCTTAACCTTCTCCCATCCAGACTTTAACTGTCGGCTCTGGAATTTCACCAGATCAGCTGACTAAAGCAGCTCGCGGGCTTTACCGCCGGTCGGGAATTTCACCCTGCCCTGAAGGCTAAATCTATTCAGTTGTCTTTATCTAATATAACACTATATAATTTTTTTGTCAACTACTTATGAATATATACCTTAGCTTTAATTGGAATATTATCATAAATCCACTTAGCATCTTCAACCTTTAATCTTAAGCATCCATGGGAAGCTCTTCTACCTAGTTTTTCTGCTTCTTCTGGGATTATATTTTTATCTTTATCCATAGGAACTGTGTGGAATAAATACTTACCCCAATAAAGGAAAGATACCCAGTATTTTGCCCCTTCTTGATACTTGTAACTGTAAAACCATTCTCCCCTGTTCTGAATTTCAAAATTTCCTAAGGGAGTATCATAACCTATCATTCCTGAAGAGGTAATCATCTCTTTAACAAGAATATCTTCAAAATAAACCCTCACAGTCTGTTCACTAATATCAACATCAATATTTATAAATTTACTATCTGGAGTGATGATAAGGATTTCACCTGGATAGATTATATGACTTTCCACATTGTTTAGTCTTTTAATTTCTGCAATATTTATATTAAATTTCTGTGAAATTTTATACAAGGTATCCCCTTGTTTTACTATATATTCTATTTTTTCTAACCCTAAGGTTTTATGAGGAATCGTTACTTTCTGTCCTGGGTAAACTAAATTTGGATTAGGTAAATTATTAGCTTTA
Organism: Thermohalobacter berrensis; assembly: GCF_003609645.1. Taxonomy (GTDB): domain Bacteria; phylum Bacillota; class Clostridia; order Tissierellales; family Thermohalobacteraceae; genus Thermohalobacter; species Thermohalobacter berrensis. The sequence continues at coordinate 88,061 of NZ_MCIB01000037.1, read as the reverse complement.
ATAAGCTTGTTTAACTCTACATCATACTCATTTGATATCTTGTAAAGGGTATCTTCTTTTTCTATTTCATACAATGACATAATTTCTGATGCTTCACTAATTATTGGGGTAAAAATTATACCTATAAGAATTAAAACAATAGTTACTAGTTTATATTTTTCCACTAGCTATCACCTTTCTAGTTGGTTAACTTAAAACAATCTTATGTTAACATAAAATAAAAGATAAATCAATCCCATTAAAATTTTATCCTAATATTTTATATAATCCTCAATTTAGGTAAAATTCCATAGGGATCAGAATCAAACCCTCTAAACTTTAAAGCTTCTTTCTGTATATTCAAGTAGTATTGAAACTTTGTTGCAGTTTTCCAACTTTCGTTATACTTTCCAATAAGATATATTACTTTTTCTTTTAATCGATTATTTAAAGCATTTATATCTCTATTTTGTATTTGATATTTCTCATTTATATAAATTACTTCTTTTATTTCTTCTAATATATTCCTTTGTTCTTTTACTGCATTTTCAATCTTGTTTCCATATCTACCTAATGTTGTAGCAATTTCTTTTAATAATTCACCTTGTAATTTCTCATCAAATGATAAGTCTGACCTATATTTATAAAAATCTCCCATGTAATTTTTTATTTAAAACACCCCACTTATACATAAATCTTTTCTTCTGGAATATACTTAGAAACCTCATTATATACATATTCTATCATTTCCTTTGTATATCTCTTTGGATAACTACAAATACCACTTTGACACTCAAAGGGATAAGCTAATATTTTTGAATGTGGCCTTATCTTTTGGACTCTTTTAAGGTAATCCTTTGATATCCTAAAAACTCCAATACTTACATCATAAATATTTTTTAATTTTATACTTTTAAAGGTTTCTTCTATACAATTTCCATAATACTTTTTCCAATCTTTAATATAAAGTATAGGGTCAAAACAAATTCTTATCTTCCAGCCCTTTTTTATAGCATTGTTTATACTTTTAAGCCTTGTTTCCAAAGAAGGAGTCCCTATTTCATATTTCTTAATAATCTCATCATGAGATAATGTCCATGCAAGTATGAAATTATCTAAAGGTTTTATATTTTCAATAGCCTTAAAGTTTCCACTTTTTGTTCTAAGTTCTATCTTTAGATTATCATTCTTTCTAGCAAAATCTATCCACTTTGACACAAATGAAGTAATACCTTCAAAGGCTAAAAGGTCTGTCTCATAGGAAATACAAAGATAAATAGAATGACTTTTTAATAATTCTTCTACTTTTCTAAAAATATCTTCAATATTAACAAAAATAACGATATTAGCAGAAGGATACATCCCTTGAAGATAACAATACTCACAGTTGTAAAAACAATTCATTATTGTTGATGTGTAATAAAAATGTAGATTTCCAAAGTCTTCACACATTTCTGAACCCTTATATATAAAGTTATCTTTTTTAGTAGCCAAAATAAGTTTAGGGCTCTCTTTTTGTAATATTATGCTTTGATTTCCCCTACAAAAAACCTCTTTATAATGGTCAATCTCTATACAGGTAGCATCTTTAAATTTAGATATAATTTTTCTTGTATTTGGATGGTTTTTAGCATCCCTTTCAATATATATATGTGAAAACTTAGAAAGGACTAAGTCTTTTCTTAAGTCTTTCAAAGTAATCCTTCCCCTCTTTTTTTGTTTTTGAAGTAATATTTAAAAAGGGCTTAATTACTTCAATTAAATCTTTTGAATGAATTTTATAGTATTTTGCTAATTCTCTTAATTTATATTCCATTGTTATTGTAAGTTTTAAATTCTTAGTAACTATTTCAAGGACTTTTTCTTCTTCATCTGTGAAAATTTTATATGATAAAGAATAAGCATCTTCTATTTCTTTTATCCATTTACTAATCAAAGGAACTTTATTCTCTAGTAATTTTGATATTTCTTCTTTAGTTAGACTCTCAGAATCTAAAAAATCTGATACTATTTTTATGCAATATATTCTATGAGGTGGTAAAAATATAGATGCCGCTTTAAAGGTCCCTGCCCCTTCCATATCTACTATATCACCTTTTATTGTTGAAAACATATCTTTATTAACTACATTAGAAAAAGTCTCTAGACTTCCTTCTCTAAATGGATGTTTAAATATAATATCTGAATAATAGGTTCTCTTAGTATCATGATGAATAATCTTATTACATAAAACTACTTCTCCTTTATCTAAACCTTTATTTTTCCCACCACAAATACCGATATTAATAAAAGTATCAGAAGGCTTTGAATTAAACTCAGTAAGTAAATAGGTAGTAGCAATTGATGAGGAAATTACACCTGTGCCACTTATAATTAAAACAAACTGTTCGTTTTTGAATACCTGAAATTTTTTAATACTATTATCTCTTTTTAAATTTAAATATTTTATAAAAGGCTTAGCTTCACAATACATAGCAGTAGTTATATAAATCATTTTTCTTCACCTTACCTTATTTTTCTCTTTTTATTTTATATCTTTTAGCTACTTAATACAAAATAAAGATTCCAATATATTACTGTACAAAATTAATTATATACACTATTATATTACTAAGGGTTTTTTAGGTCTAAAACACTACAACTTAAACATAGGAATAGGCTTAAAGCATTATATTCTTTTTACCTGTTCAATAATATGTCAGAAATAAATATTTTCCACTGGAGGAGATTTATTTGCAATTAACGAAACTTGATGAGTCTGCAATAAACAAAAGATTATCATACCCTTTAAAAACTAAAGACGGTAGAAAATTAGTAAATGGAAATACTATACTATCAGAAAGATTAATAAAAAGATTAAAAAGCAGTGGATTTAATGCGGTATACATACAAGATGAAAATACTGATATTGAATTAAAAGAAACATTACCTGAAAATAAGAGGGCAGAAATAGCAGCTAAATTACAGGAAGTTTATGATAATATAGCCAATAATCAATATAATGATATAGAATTTGCAAGATTTATAAGAAACAACATTTTACCAGAAATTAAAAATGAACCTATAAGTATTCCTATAAATGAAACTATGGATAAAAATGATATTCTTCATCACTCTCTAAATGTATGTCTATTATCTGTAAGAACTGCTTTAACAATGGGACTTACCCAAGATAAAGTAGAGGCTGTGGCAAGGGCTGCCTTGTTACACGAAATAGGAAAAATTTTAAAGAAAAAAAGTAGAAATAATGCTTTAAAGAAAAAAAGCTATGAAGAGGTAGGATACAGTTTTCTTAAGAACAAACATAGCTCTGTTTTAGTATATACTACTGTAAGGTATCACAATGAAACTTTAGATGAAAAGGGTCCCTTCCATCTTTCAAAAGACAATCAGCATGAGCTAACCAAAATAATAAGTTTATGTAATTATTACGAAAACCTTTTAAGAGAAGCCAAGTTACTTCCCCATGAATGCTTTGAAAAAGTCCAAGCCCTAGTAAATTTTAAGTTTGACCCTGATGTTTTTAAAGCCTTTAGAAAGTCATTATACATATATCCTGTAGGGTTGCCAGTAAAATTAAGTAATGGTAATGAGGGAATAGTTGCAATGCAAAACAAGGCTTATCCATTAAGACCTATAATAAAAGCTGATGGTATATTTTATAATTTGCTAGAAAACTTGTCTTTATTTATTGAAAAAGTAACTATATAAATGAAGAGAAAACAGCTTAAGCTGTTTTCTCTTCATTAGCTTCAAGTCCTAAATCCTTTCTTCTCTCAATGACTATTTCTTCTAGCTTATCTGCCGCTTTTTTAACATTATCTTCAAGTATTAATTTACCACCCGTTATATCTGTTAATTTTTCCGTTAGCACTTCTGTTACAACCTTACTACCTGTAATAAATGGAGGTATTGCTAAATGTAGTGGTAAACCTAAAGCTAATCCAAAAGCACCATCTGCTAATGCCTGTTCTTCTAACCATTGTGGAGCTGAAAGAACAAGTGGTAATTGTGGTATATCTATATTTAAAGCTTCAGCCAATTCTGCTGCTACTATTTCAAGTCTTCCTATAGCAAGACATGGCCCAAAGTTTAGAACAGGTGGAATACCTAGTTTTTGGCATACTGCCCTTAGGTTCTCTCCTGCATACTTAGCAGCTTCAGGCGTCATAAGTCCTACATTTTCTAATCCACCACTTGAGCATCCAGCAGATAACACTATTATGTCTCTTTTAATTAATTCCTTTGTTAGTTCTACTGTAAATACATCGTGTCCTTTAGCTGTAAGATTAGAACAACCTACAACTCCTGCAACCCCTTTAATTTTTCCTTCTGCAATTAAATCAATTAAAGGTTTCCAGCTACCACCTAAGAATGATTTTAATGATTTCTCACTTACACCTGTTATCGTTTCATCATTTCCATGATCCTTTGGAATATCTACTTCTACCTTATCCCTTCTATTTTTATAGCTTTCTAATGCTTTATTAATGATATATTCTGAAATTTCTTCTTTTTTATCCATTGAAAATTTCTTATATTCTGCATTTACTTTCTTTGCAACATCATCTAAACATACCATGTCAACCATATATTTATCTGCAACTATTTCTAATCCTGGAATAGTACAATTAAATTCAGATAGTAGTAAATCTATTGCTCCTGTTGACAGTAAACTTTCACTTGTGAAGTTATTTCCTGCATGACCTGAGAATACTTCTTGGTAGTGTTCACCTCTAAGTTGTAAATCTTGACCTACACAAGTGCATCCTACAATTTTAAAACCCTTTGCTCCTACACTCTCAGCTCTTTTCTTAACATCTTCATCAATTAATCTTTCCTGAAGGTGTGATATTATTGAGTGTTGATGTCCTGTAACCATTATGTTAATATAACCTTCATCTACTACCTTAAACCCTACAGAATCCTTCCTAATTACTGGTTCACCTAGCATTATATCATTTAACAAGTTTGTTAAAGTAAGTCCATAAAGACCTGTTGAAATTCCTATATTTAAACAGTGCATTAACATATCAACTGGATCACTATTAAGGTTAGTAGAAGTCTTTACTAATGCATCAAATACTTCTGATTTAGCGCCACCTGGAAGTATATTAAGCTCTTTCCACCTTTCAAATCTAGGTTTATATGCCACTTTCTCAACTAATGTCATCTTTTCATCTCTAGGCTTATATAAATCATTAAGTACCATATCTGCAACTTTAACTGCCTTATCATATATATCTTCTGCTTCTATTCCAAATAATTTAGCCAGCTGGTTTAATGTATCAATACCTTTTATTTTTTCTCTTTTCTCTCCAACTGATTTTAAGTTTTTCGCTGTAGTTTCTACTATATGAAGATAACAAGCAGAACCTGCTGCTACTGACCTCAAAAAGTTTCTTGCAACAATTGTATCTGCTGTGGCCCCACAAACTCCTCTTGGTGATTTAGGAGTAATTCTACAAGGTCCATTAGCACATAATCTACAGCATACTCCCTGCATACCAAAGCCACATTTATTTCTTTGTTTTTCTACTCTGTTAAATGATGTCTCAACATTTTCTTTAGATTTTATAAAATTTTCTAGTCTAGTGTCAGCTGATTTACAAATCTTCATCGTATATTCCTCCTCTTAATCTATACTTATTTTGTATACTTTCCTTTAAAAAAATATATACTTTTTTAGTATACTTTTTATTAAAAAAATATAGACCAAACTAAAACAAATTATGAATTTATCAATTATTTTTTTCTATTAAGTCTTTAAAAGTTATACCATCTAACTCTTTTATTAAAACTTCTCTTACATTATCTAAAGCCTTATGAATTTCACATTTGTTTGCCCTATTTAGATTACAGTATTCTTTATCATAAAGACATCTATTTACACAAATAGGTCCATCTACTGCCTCTATTACCTCTCTTAAAGTTATTGATTCAGGCCTTCTATTAAGTGAATATCCACCTTTTACTCCCCTATAGGATTTTGTAAGGCCTGCCTTGGTTAATTTCCTCAAAATTTTCAATGTAAATCTTGATGGTATTAGTTCACTTTCTGATATTGTCTTAGCATCTACCTTAACATCAGTTCCTTTTTTCGATAAAAACAAAATAATTCTTAGAGCATAATCTGCTTCCTGTGTTATCCTCATTTGTTCACTCCTAATTCAAAGTATACCTTTTTAGTACATTTTTTATAATAATACATTGTTTTTAAATTGTCAATATTTTATCCTAATTTTTATTTATTTTATTCTTTATTTATCTTAATCCCATTAACCTTAATTTCCCCAACATTATTATTCAGTTTATGTTTATCTACATCTCCATTTATACTTATATCTCCTATATCCAATTTAATATTAACTGTACCATAATCCCCCTCTAATTTTACATCTCCTATTCTATTTTCAATATTTACTTTGTTAAATTTTCCCATTATGCCTATTTGTCCTATTCTATTTAATATATCAATTTCATTTATTTTTTTAGGGACCTCGATAATGCAATGTGAATTAATACTTGTTATATCATCATCTATAATTTTACCCTCTTTATCAAAGAGACCTTTATCATTAGAAATAATAGTTATTATTCCATTTTTTTCTGAAACTTTGTAATCAAACTTGCTTAAAAACTCATTTACCTTCTCTTCATTATTTCCTCCTATTTTTTTATCAATTTTGAATATTAATTCATCTGTGTTAGTCTGTTTAATATCTATATCTGATATAATACTTTCAATTTTTAATTTTTTTGCTTTATCAATTTCTATTTTTCTACTATAGGTATCTTCTTTAACAAATGGTGCTTTTATTGAAGACTTATATTCATCTATACAACCTACAACCAAAAAGTTTAGTAAGAATATAAAAATACTATAAACAATATATTTTTTCATATATACACTCCCCCTATCTATATCATTTTCCCATCAGTTGATTTAGATATTTTATTTCATCTTTATTTAAATTTAATGCATAAATTCCATTTTTATATGCCATTTCTAAAGCCTTTTCTTTTTTTATACCTGCTCTTTGTAGATGTTTGATTTCATCATAAAATCCCTTCACATGATATACTCCATATGCCCCTGAATCACTTCCTACAGCTATTTTAACTCCCATTTCATATGCCTTATTCACATTTTCAATCTGTTCATTGTATACCCTTTCAATTATTGGAAGCTCTTTTTTAAACTTCTCATCTGAGTAAATTACTAAATTACCTAATGGTGCAAGTGTAGGAACCCATATTACATCATTTTCAGCCATTAAATATAATTCTTTTTCTGTAATATAATATCCATGTTCTATAGTAGTTACTCCCGCTTTAATAGCAATTTTTACAGCTTCACTGGAATTTACATGTACCATTACTGGAATACCATTAGCTTTAGCATAATCCACCATATATTTTAATTCCTTTAATGTAAAAGCAATTTCACCTATATCTTGGTATTTTCTAAAGTTAACTAGCCCTGTAAGGGGGATTTTAAGGTGGTCTAATCCTCTCCTTTTTAAAATATCAAATTCCCTTTTAAAGTCCTCCAAATCATTTATAGCTTTACCTAAAAATTTCCCATAACAACCTTTTTTATATATTGCATATGCTGGTGATTTATAAATTAATCCTTCATCTTTAGCAATTTTTCTGATTATATTTGAAATCCCTAAGTTATCTCCACCATCCCTTAATGCATATATTCCATTTTCTTTATACTTTTTAAATATATTCCTAACAATAGTTTCAATATTACCGTTTTTTAGTTTCTCCCTTGCTTTTTTAAAGTTAATGCCATCTAGTGTTATATGAATGTGAGCATCTATCATTATTTCACCTTCTACTTAGACTTTATATTTCTTATCTTCTCCTCTTTATATATTCTATGACTTACTTTTAATTCCTTCATTATTAATACATTATTTTCCATATCCTTCTACAATTTGAGTAAGTCTCTTTTCTGACTTGTCGGATAATCCTAAGTCTTTTAACTCTTTTTGAAGCTTTTCATAGGTCCCGTATCCTTTAATATAGCCATTTACTCTAGCTGCTGATGTTGAATTTATAAAGTCGTTAAAATTAGAATAGATTTTTCTAAAGTCGGTCATTATTTCCCTTATATGCTGTAAATAATGCTTTTGATGATAATTTTCAGCAAGATAAAACTTAGAGTAAGGTATAATCTCTGTAAAAATTTTTTTCTTTGTTCTTTCCTCTTCCTCATTTTTACTTTCTTGAGCTAACCTTTTTTGTTCTTTATTATGATAAAATATTATGGACATATATTGCCTAGAATATGGTTGGTTAGTTGGGTTGTGACTTTTAAAAAATATTTTAAGTAACTCCTTGTATGTAATTTCTTCAGGATTATATTCAATTTGTACTGTTTCTGTATGATCACCTAAATCACGGTAGGCTGGATTTTCTTTTGTGCCACCAGCATATCCTACACGGGTTTTATATACACCCTTTGTTATCCCGAACCGGGCATCCGGACCCCAAAATCAACCTAAAGCAAAAGTAGCTATTTGTAATTTCTTGGGTACAGATAAATCTATAGATGGATATAACATAATATTACTCCTTTCTAAGTCAATATTTAGTAATAATGTACCCAAGTTTATCACTGTTTATAGACACACTACTAAAAACTAAATAATAAAAAAGTCAAAAAAATAAAAAAAGCGAGCAAAGCTCGCTCCGCTAGGGAAACCTAGTTCCCCTTCGACAGGTGCTTTTAACCCTTAAGCACCCATCTAATACGGCAAGGGATTGCATCCTGTAACCCTATTTTTTATTACATGTTATAACTTCTAATCTAATTTATACTATTCCTTCTCTTGTATTTTAATACTATGACAAAAATATATTCTTATACAATAACATTCTTTAGTTTCTTTTTTTAGTACTCTGCCTTATAACAAGTTTATGGGGCAAAATATAGTCTTCTTTATCAATTTTTTCTCCCTTAATAAGTTTATATACTAATCTCATAGCTACTGCACCCATATCATAGATTGGCTGTTTTATAGTAGTAAGAGAAGGGATAAAAAGTGATGCTAAAGGAATGTCATCAAAACCAACAACTGAAACGTCCTCAGGCACATTCAACCCATTTTCCACTACACACTTTATAACACCACATGCCATTTCATCGTTAACACAAAAAACTGCGGTAGGAGGATTTTCTAGCCTTAGGAATTTTTCCATTGCTTTATATCCACTTTTTGCTTTAAAATCCCCCTCCATAACTAGCCTGTTATCAAAAGGCACTTTATAGTCATCTAAAGCCTTTTTATATCCTTCAAATCTTTCTACTCCTGCTGTTTCATCTGTTTCAGCTGCTCTAATAATAGCTATTCTTTTATGGTTTAATTTTATTAGGTGTTCAGTAGCATCATATCCTGCTTTAAAGTTATCTATATCCACGTTAGGAATCTTAAACTCTTTTACCTTTCTATTGACAGTTACTACAGGTTTCTTAAAGCTTCTTAAAAAATTCCTATGCTCATCTGTTACACCTTTTGTCATGAAAATTATTCCATCTACTTCCTTATTAGATAGTATTTCTAGAAATTCAACCTCTTTTTTAAACTCATTGAAAGAGTTACAAAGGAGAATATTGTAATCATAAACATTTGCAACCTCAACTATCCCCTTTACTAGTTCAGAATAAAAGGGATTTGAAATATCTGTAATTAGCACTCCTATAACCTTTGTTTTTTTGTTAACCAAACTTCTTGCTATAGAGCTTGGTTTATAACCTGTCTTTTCTATTACTTTCATAACTCTGTTATAAGCCTCAGGACTTACATATTTACTACCGTTTAGGACCCTAGAAACCGTAGCCTTTGAAACTCCAGCAAGCTTAGCTATATCCTTAATTGTTGTTTTCTTCAATATTTTTTCACTCCTGTTTAATGGTGATAATTTATATCTTTTTTAAACTGAACCTTTTCTCTTCCCCTTCATTAATAGAAACTTTTTTATCAATATGATTAAACTCTAATCTATTACCATCTATTAATTTGTATATAACTTCTTTAGTGTTAACATTAACTTCCAACTGTCTACCTTTAAATCTAACTCTAAATCTATAGCTATCCCACTTTTCAGGTAGATAAGGGTTAAAACTTAATTTTCCATCATATACTCTCATCCCTGCAAATCCATTTATAACACACATCCAAGTACCAGCCATACATGCAGTATGGACACCATGATGTGAATTTTTATGGTAATTATCTAAATCAACCCTTGCAGTTTGCATAAAGTATTCATAGGCTTTATCATAATAACCTAATTCTGAAGCCATTACACTAAAAATACATGGTGATAAAGATGAGTCATGGGTAGTAATAGGTTCATAGTAATCATAATCTCTTTTTTTCTCTTCCCAAGTAAACTTATCTCCTAATAAAAAGAGTGCAAGAAGTACATCTGCTTGTTTACATACTTGGTGTCTATATATTACTAACGGATGATAGTGTAAAAGAAGAGGATATTTATCATCTGGTGTGTTTTCAAAATCCCATATTGGTTTTTCCAAAAATGTATCATCTTGAGGATGAATACCTAGTTTTTTATCATAAGGTAAATACATATTATCTGCTGCCTTTTTCCATTCCTGTACTTCTTCCTCTTTTAAATTTATCTTCTCCTTTAGTTTATTATAGATTTTAGGATATTCATTTTCCAAAAGCTTTGCTATATCATGAGCATACTCTAGATTCATTTTGGCCATATAATTTGTATAACAATTGTTATTAACTATAGCAGTATATTCGTCTGGGCCTGTTACACAATCTATGCAGAATTTATTGCCTTTATTAGGGATGTAACTGCCTAAATCAGCCCATAACCTTGCAGTTTCAAAAACTATTTCTGCACCATATTTTAAAAGAAAATCTATATCATCAGTTGCTTCTATATATTTTTTCAAAACATAAACTATATCTGCATTAATATGATATTGAGCTGTACTTGCTGGATAATATGCAGAACATTCATCTCCATCTATAGTTCTCCAAGGGTATAATGCACCTTTTTTATGGGCCATAGTTCTTGCCCTTTCCCTTGCCTTATCTAATATTTTATATCTATATCTTAATAGTTTTCTACTAATCTCTGGGTAAGTATATAAAAAGAATGGTAGAATATATATTTCAGTATCCCAAAAATAGTGCCCTTCATATCCTTCTCCTGTAAGTCCCTTTGCCGCTATATTAGTTTTACCATCTCTACCTACAGATTGCAATAGGTGAAATTGATTAAATCTAATCCCTTGCTGTAGTGCTTTATCACCATTTATTTCAACTAATGCATTATTCCAAAACTCTTCTAAAAATTCTTTTTGACCTTTTAGAATCTCTTTAAATCCCTTCTCCTTTGCTTTTAATAATGTATCCTTGGCCCTCTCTAGGAGTTCTTTTTCTTTATAATCTTTTGATGTATAATAACTTATATACTTAACTAAGGTAATTTCTTCTTCTCTTTCAGCGTTAATTACATACTTTGTTGTAACCATTTGGTCTGGATTATCATTTAATATTTCAAAGTCATTTTTTGTTTCTAACTCGTTCTCCATTCCACAAACTAATGTAAACTTTGTGTTTACAGTCTGTTGTTTTAAAGCACCAAATGTTTTGTTTTGATATTTTTCTATAAGTTTTAATACTTGACCATTAAATACAGACCCTACTCTAGGGTCTCCTTCTTCCTCATGATTCTTAACATTACCATCTAATGATGATATAAGAGTTATTTTCCCTGAAAAATTAATAGGTTTAACCTTATACTCTATTGTAGCTAGGTGTTTATTATTTAAAGATACTAATCTTTTAATACTTATTTTTACTTTTTTGCCTTTTGGAGACTCCCATATTAATTTTCTTTCTAAATATCCTTCCTTCATATATAGGGTTCTTCTGTAGGATAGCAGCTTACCACTAAACATATTAAATTCTTCATCATCTATATAAAGCTTAATAATTTTACTATTAGTAACATTAAGCATAGTCTGGCCATATTTAGGATACCCGTAGGCTTCTTCACCATAGCTTATTGGTGCAGACTCATAAAATCCATTTAAATAAGTCCCATCCAAAGATGTTTCCTTTGGACCATAATATCCTTCCTCAAAATTTCCTCTCATACCGATGTATCCGTTACCTAATGAAAATATAGTTTCATCTAAAAAATTTGTATCAATATCAAATTGTTCTTCTACAATATTCCATTCATCTAAAGGGTATGTCCAATCCTTCATTACTTTTTTTCTTGCCATATAACTTCACCCTTTTTCTAGTTATTTTTCTGTAATAAAAAGTCTTAATCACTCTTATGTCCGGAAATTCCTCCAACGAACTTCCGGACATAAGATTTAATTGAACATATTATATTTGTTTTAGGCTTATCTTGCCTTTGGTTCTCCTACTTCAAAGCCAGTTACATCTTGTAAGTCTAATTCTAATTCTTCTAATGCTGTTTGTGCGTCCTTTTCACCTGTTAGTACTGAGTAAACTGCCTTGAAGAATAATGTTGATACTTTATTGTAATTTGGTGCAGTTGCTGTTGAAGGACGAGCTACTGCATTAATGAATACATCATATAATTTACCCATAAATGGACTAGCTTCTAAAATATCCTCATCTTTGTATAAAGATTTTATTGTTGGGTTAAATGAACCTTCTGTTGCTCTCATTTTTTGAACTTCAGGTGAAGCAAAGAATAATGCAACATCTGCCGCAACATCTGGATGTTTACTGTATTTACTTACTGCTAACTGCCATCCACCTAATGTAGCTGCTCCCTTTCCACTCTTACCAGCTGGTAATGGAGCAACATCAAACTTGCCTTTAATTGCACTATCATCAGAGTTACCTAACTTATAAGCATATGGCCAGTTACGCATGAAAGCAGCATTTCCTGCTTGCCATATATTACGTGCATCCTCTTCTGCCATTCCAGTTACACCTTCAGGAGATATAGTTCCTACCCAACTAGCAGCTTTGTCTATTATTTCTACAGCATTTGGATTGTTAATAGTAATCTTTTTGTCTGGACTAATTATTGTTCCTCCGCCATTTGATGCTACCCACTCTAGAGCATCGCAAGTAAGTCCTTCATATGCATCTCCTTGCCATACAAATCCCCAAAAGTCTTCATTTCCTGCTTTTCTTTCACCTTCTTGTATAGTTTTAGCAGCCTTTTCTAGTTCATCCCAAGTTTTTGGCACTTCTAGGTTATATTTTTCTAATAAATCTGCTCTATAGTATAGAAGGCCTGCATCTGTAAACCATGGAATAGCAACTAATCTTCCGTCAACTGTATTATTTTGAATTAAAGCTTCAAAGTGATCATCTGCTACTTCCTTTGCACCATATTTATTTAAGTCTACAAAGTGATCTGCTAAATCTCCAGGCCAAATTACATCTATTTGATATACATCTACCTCTGGACTTTTGGCCTCTAAGAATTGTAAATATAATCCTAATCTGTCTTGAGCTAAGTCAGGAGTATCTAAAACTTTTACTTCAACATTTGGATGTTCTTCCATATACATTTGTGCAGCCTTTTTAGTAAGTTCTAACTCATTACCTACTGCACCACCTGCAACAGTAATAACTATCTTTTCTTCAGACTTGCCATTATCATTTGATTCTGTCTTTTCAGTGTCAGTGTTTTCAGTAGTTTCGTTACTAGTTTCATTACTAGTAGTTTCAGTACCAGTATTATTACTACATCCTACAGTAAATAGTGTAAATGTAAGTACAAATACTAACATTAAGGCTATTAATGATTTTTTCCTCATGATTAATCCCCCTTCATATCTTATTATTCTTTGTTTTGCCTAAAAATCATAAAAGTTATGTAAGTTTTATTTTGGGCATCCCCCCTATAACTTTATATTTATGTTTATATTTAATTATTAACCCTTTACAGCACCTGCAGTTAATCCTGCTATGATTCGTTTTTGGAATATAAGTACTAATACAACTATTGGTACAGTAACTATAACAGATGCAGCCATAATCTCACCTAAAGGTTCCTGTCTAGCAATAACCCCAGTAAAATATTGAATAGCAACTGGTACTGTTCTAGCTGTAGGTTCTATTGATGTAAATGTTAGGGCAAATAAATATTCATTCCATGCAGCTATAAATGATAGCAAGCCTGTAGTTACTAGGGCTGGAGCTGTTAAAGGTAATAATATCATTCTGAAAGTTTGGAATGGAGTAGCTCCATCAACTTGTGCTGATTCCATTATTTCTACAGGTAAATCTTTGAAGAAAGATGTTAAAACCCAAGTTGTAAATGGTAATGTAAATAACATATATGACAGTATCATACTAAGTCTGGCACTAAGCCCTAACTTATTTATAACTGCATATAAACCAGCTAAAACTGTTACCTGTGGAAACATTGTCATAGCTAATATTACATATAGTGCTGGTTTTTTACCTCTAAATCTTAACTTACCTAATGAAAAAGCAGCAAAAGAACCAACTGCCAAAGCTAAAATTGTTGTAGAAGTTGCTACTATTGTACTATTTACTAGTCCCCTTATGAATTGGCCATCCTTAAAAACTGATATATAATTCTTGAATGTTGGAGAAAAAGCTTTAGTTTCAGGGTCTCGTGGCACAAAAGTAGCTGGTGTCATTTGAAGTTGTGCCTCTGATTTAAGTGATGAATTTACTGCCCAATAAAATGGGAATAACATATATACAAATATAAAACATATAAGTAAATAAAATGCTGTTTTCTTAATTATGTACCCTGTCTTTTTCTTACCTCTCATCAGTATCAACCCCTAACATTCTGATATATATAACTGCAAATATAGAAATAAATATGAATATAATAACACCTATTGCTGAAGCAAGTCCCATGTTCCTATTTCCTATCAACTGAAAATAGTTATATGTTGCCATTGAGTATTTTCTACTTGATAGTAGAACTTGGAATACGTCAAATACCCTTAGTGCATCTAGTGTACGGAAAACCAAAGCAACTGCTATAGTTGGTTTTAACATTGGTAGGGTTATTGTAAAGAACTGACGAAGTTTACTTGCTCCATCAATTTCTGCAGCTTCATAAAGTGTGTCTGGTATAAGTTGTAATCCTGCTAAGATAAGTAATGCCATAAAAGGGGTTGTTTTCCAGACATCTACTGCTATTATAGATGGAAGCTGTAGTCCCTCAGTAGTTAAAAAGGCAATTTGTCCATTACCTATACCAAGCTTATCTAAGACAGTGTTAAAAAATCCTATTCTATTTGGCTGAAGCATTCCTTCCCACATTTTAGCAGATACAACTGTAATTACTGCCCAAGGTACTAACATTACTGTTCTCATTATTCCTCTACCTTTAAAATTACTATTAACTACCAAGGCTATGGCTAGTCCTAAGACAGTTTCCAATGCCACAGAAATCACAGTAAAAACAAGGGTGTTCCAAATTGCAGAGATAAAGTTCGGGTCTGTAGCACCTATAACATACCTTTTTCCAAACAAGGTAAACTGATTTAATTCCTTATATCTTCTAGGTTCCCGAGGGAGAATTCTTATAGCTCTTTCATACATAGGTTCATTTGTCTTAGGGTCAATTTTTTGTTTACCATTTTCATCTAATATTGGTGGCAATTCTTTTATAGTAATACTTAACAATTCCTTATAATTTTCTAAGCCTATAAATTGTGTTTCCTTGTCTGCACCGGCAAAGGTTTTATCTGTAAAACTTGTATAGAATACTGATCCAAGTGGATATAATGCAATTAATACTAGTATTAAAACAGTTGGTAAAAGCAATCTATAGGCCAGTTTTTCTTCCCTTTTGGCTAGTTTTGACATATTATTTTTAGCCATTTCTTTCCCTCCTTTCAGAAAAACTATACGCAAACTTTGTCCAAGTTATTACAAGATATTATAGTTTCATGAAACCGGTTTCCTGATAGTAAAAAAATATAAACTTGATAATTTTTAAAAATTATTCATCAGAAACTTTGCAACCGTTCCCAATAGTTCAAATTTTCTGATATTTTGCTTTAATTATAAGTGGAATTTTTTCCATTGTCAAGTTAAATTATATATTTTTACCATAAATTATCTGTTTTATACCTTTTAAAAACTAGAATTTTTTTTAAAATTATGACATTAATCAATTCTATTGATTTCTTTATTTATACCATGGTATCATTTTTATAAAAAATTATAAAAACTGTTCTTCCTAATCAATATTAGTAGTATCTCAAAATCTAAGCAAAACTAAATATAAAACCTATAAATAAAAAATCTAATTTTACTAGAAAACCATTATAGGAAAAGGAGTGATATCCTTGTTATTTTTTGTGCAGAAAATAATCGATATAGCTAATACACTTCTTTGGTCTTATATACTTATTGCACTTCTTATTATACTTGGGATTTATTTCACTATTAAAACAAACTTTGCCCAATTTCGCTTTATAAAAGAAATGTTTCGATTATTAGGAGATAGTACTAGTTCTATTTCATCAAATGAAAAAGATGGAGTTTCCTCTTTCCAAGCCTTCTGTATAAGTACAGCTTCAAGGGTTGGAACTGGTAATTTAGCTGGAGTAGCAATCGCAATTTCACTGGGCGGGCCTGGTGCAGTTTTCTGGATGTGGTTAATTGCATTAATAGGTGCTGCATCAAGCTTTGTTGAAAGTACATTAGCCCAAATATATAAAGTTAAAGATAAGTATGGATATAGAGGTGGTCCCGCATATTATATGGAAAAAGGATTAAATAAGAAATGGATGGGAGTCCTTTTTTCAGTTTTAATAACATTATGTTTTGGACTTGTTTTTAATTCAGTACAAGCAAATACAATAACACTTGCATTTAAAGAAGCATTTGGTATAGATAGATTGGTAATGGGATTATGCTTAACAATTATTACTGGTTTAGTAATATTTGGAGGGGTTAAAAGGATTGCTAGGGTAGCTGAATTAATTGTACCTATTATGGCTTTAGCCTATATACTAGTAGCCCTTTTTGTTGTATTTAAAAATATTTCTTCCCTTCCTGAAGTCTTCAGTATAATAATAAGTAATGCCTTCGGCCTTAAAGAAGCTGTAGGCGGAGGAATAGGTTCAGCTATTATGATGGGAATTAAGAGAGGTCTATTCTCAAATGAAGCTGGAATGGGAAGTGCGCCAAATGCAGCTGCAACAGCAGAGGTTAGTCATCCAGTAAAACAGGGGCTTATTCAAACTTTAGGTGTTTTTACTGATACACTTTTAATTTGTAGTGCTACTGCTTTTATTATCATATTATCAGGAAATTATACTGCTGAAGGTTTAACTGGGATACAACTTACACAAATTTCCTTAAGTAATCATGTTGGTCAGTGGGCAGAAATGTTTATAGCTATATGTATACTATTATTTGCTTTCAGTTCTATAATAGGAAATTACTATTACGGTGAAACAAATATTGAGTTTATGAACTCAAATAAGGCCTTAATGTTTTTATATAGAGTTGCAGTTCTTGGTATGGTAATTTTCGGTTCCATAGCAAAAATCAAAATTGTTTGGAGTATGGCAGATTTATTCATGGGTCTTATGGCTCTTACTAATCTGATTGCTATTTCCATGCTAGGCAAAATTGCTTTTAAAGCCTTAAATGATTACTCTAGTCAAAGAAATATAGGAAAAGAACCTGTTTTCTTCACAAGTAATATCCAAGGATTAAAAAATACTGATTGCTGGAATAGATCACAAAAAATGAAAAACATAGCTTAAAAAGAGGTGAAAAATTAATTTTTCACCTCTTTTTTACTAGCTTTACTATATTATAATTTTTTATTTACAGCATAAAATTATTACATATCATATCCCTTTTTAAAGGCTTTCATATTAGTATCTATATATTTAGAGGGGACATTCTCTTTTATAGCTTCTTCCCAAATATCCATAGGGATGTCTAAATATTTTGCCATTATGCCTACAAGAATAGTATTTGCAACCTTAGGTGTACCTAATAGTTTACCTTCATCTGTTGCATTTATAGTTATAACATCATACTTTTTAGATAGTCTTTCTTCTATGTCACCAGGATACTTTTCTTTTTCTGCCATAACATGGGCAGGTGGTATTTTTGAAATATTAATAATAACCTTAGCTTTTTCCTTTAATATCCCACTCCATCTTAAACCTTCAAGTGGCTCTAATGCTAATAAAATATCCCCAGATTTAGGAGGAATATTTGGGGAATAAACTTTTTTACCAATTCTGACACTTCCCCAAACCCTCCCTCCTCTTTGTGCTAAGCCTATTACATCATTACTTTTTACATCATATCCTGCTTTAAGTGCAGCTTCACATATTAGCTTTGTAGTCAAAACTAACCCCTGTCCACCTACTCCTGCTAAAATTATATTTTTATTAATCATATATACAACCCCCTATTCAGACCTTTTTATTGCACCAACCGGACAAACCTGTGCACAAACCGAACAACCTACACACATATCACTGTTTATAGAAGATTTTAATTTGTCAAATCCCTCATATTCTTTCATAAGTATAGGTGGACAATTTGTTTTGACACAACTTCTACATCCTATACAAATCTTAGGATCTACATAAAAATGTGTTTCCTTTATTTTAAATTTTAGGGCACATGGTCGTGTAGTTATTACTATTGACAAGCCGGGATATTTTATTTCTTCATTAATGATATTTTTAGCTTCCTTATACTTAAATTGGTCAACTACCTTTACCCTGTCAAATCCCATAGAATTTATAAGCTTAACCATATTTACATTCATATCATCTTCCTCAGCATAGCTACCTGAGCTTGCAGTATGCTGTCCTCCAGTCATAGCAGTAGTTCCATTGTTTAATATTATTATTGTCATATTTTCACCATCTTCCATCTGATGAAGCATATTTACCATACCTGGCATTCCAGAGTGGAAGAAAGTACCATCACCTATAACTGCTACTAGAGGCTCTCCTTTATCCTTCATATTTAGTGCTTTAGTCATTCCCTTTAATATCCCAATACTGGCTCCCATACTTATTATGGTATCTAACACTTCTAATGGATATAATGCTGCCAAAGAATAACATCCTATATCTCCTATAACCTTTTTTCTGGATTTCTTTAGAATATCAAAAACTGGTCTATGGGGACATCCTGAACAAAACATTGGAAGTCTCTGAACTGTCTTAACCTCATCATTTTCTTTATATTTTAATTTATCTATTACACCTGCAGAAAAAAGGCCTTTTTCTATATCTTCTGTACTCAGTTCCCCTGTAAATGAAAAATATTTTTTACCTTCACAGTCTATTCCATTTATCTTTAATTCATTTTCAATAAAAGGCATCATTTCTTCAATTACTATAACTTTAGAATATTCTTTAGCCAGTTGTTTGATTTTTTCTATTGGAAGAGGATAAACCATTCCAAGTTTATATATGCTTATATCAAGTCCTAATTCCTTTAGGTTGTTATAAACTAAACCAGAAGTTATAATAAGCACATCCTTGTTATTACCTTCTTCAAGTATATTTATATCCATATTTTCTGCAGCTTGTTTAAGCTTTTCAATTCTATCTTTCATTACATATTGCTTTTTATAAGTATTAGGTGGCACCATACAATAGTCTGAAAGATCTCCATTAAATCCAGTTATATCTCTTTCTTCTCTTTTTTCTAATTTAACTTTACTCCTACTATGGCACAATCTACTAGTTATTCTCAACATAAAAGGTGTAGAATACTCTTCACTTAATGAGAAAGCAATCTTGGTGAAATCCTTTGCTTCTTGACTATTACTAGGATCTAAGATTGCCATATTAGCAAATTTACCTATAATCCTATTATCTTGCTCATTTTGAGAACTAGACATTCCCGGATCATCACCAGTTACTAATAAAAATCCTCCATTTATCTTTGTTTGAGTGAAGGTCATTAAAGGATCAGCTGCTATATTTACTCCTACATGTTTCATACTTGCCATAGCCCTTGCCCCTGCAAAGGATGCTCCTATTGCTACTTCTAATGCTACTTTTTCATTGGTGGAAAATTCTGAATAAATTTCATCATAGTTTCTCTTTATACTTTCCATTATATCCACGGTAGGTGAACCCGGGTAACTAGCTGCCACAAGCCCTCCTGCTTCATAAAATCCTCTAGCAATCGCTTGATTTCCAGTTAGAACAACCTCTTTAGTTTTCAAATAATCACCCCTTTATAGCTATTTAGTTTTTTTATACCCATTTATTTTAATAAAACCCGTTTTAGGAGACTAAACATTAATTTTTATACTTTGTTAAACAATAAAAAAGCGAGCAAAGCTCGCTTTTAAAATCCTCTTAAACACCTTATTTTGTTTTCACTAGAACAAAAACTACAATCACTTAATATCTTTATCTTCTTTAATCTAATTAATAATCTATTTAGTAATCCCACATATTTATTTTGAGTTGCATCATCAACGATAAACTTGACACCATACTGCCATAATTCTGAATTCCTCTTTTTGCTCCATACAATTTCGCCATTAAAGGATTGGTTCTTTCCTAAAATCCTTGTATTAAACTGTAAAATTATTTCTGCATTATCAGGTAATTTCAAATAAGATAAAAACCTTAATCCTCCCGGACCTATATCTTCTATACATACTCTTGTAGTACCTGTATTAACTTTTTCCCCATTAACCATAATAATAGATATTTCGGAACATAAGGGAGCATTAAAATATATACGAAAAAACTTTCGTCTATTCGTTTCTTGATTATTTATAATATCACTTCCCTTATATTTTTCTTTTTAATTATAAGTATGTAGATTATAGCAAAACATTCTTAAAAATTATGTCGTAAAAAGTCAACTAATAATTTGGAATAGTAATCACTTCTCTCTATTACTTTTATTTAAAGTAAACATCATAAAATATATACTAAATATGACTAAAACAATAGATATACCTATAAGGAGACCAACCCTCTGGATTTTTCTAAAAGCACTTCCTATTAAAGAAAAAACAATAAATAATATACTTCCATAGGAAGTATATGGGGTTCCTATCATTTTAAATGATATTTTACCATCTTTCTTATAATAATATTTCCTATATTTTATCTCAGCTGATAATATTATTATCCAGTTTAATAATAAAAGTACCCCTGCTGCTGTTGTCATATATTCATAGATTGTTTTAGGTAATAAATAAGATAATACTATTACTATAACAAGTCCTATACCACTTGAATAAAGGGCATAGATTGGCACTCCCCTTTTATTCCTTTTTACAAATATTTTAGGAGCATCATCATTATCGGCAAGGGAAAACAAAATATTTGAACATGCATAAATTGTTCCTACTAAAGTAGGAAAGGTGGCAATAATAATAATAAAATTAAATATTGAATCAATATATGGTATAGAATAGTTAGATAAAGCCGTAACAAAAAAACTTTCAGATTCATTTATATTTTCCCATGATACCATATTAAGGGCTATAAAAATAGACAAAACATAGATAATTATAAGAATAGCAACCAAAAAATAAACAGATTTTAAAATATTCTTTTTATTATCTAGTTCATTTGAAGCTATACCAACTAACCCAACACCTGCATAAGAAAAAAGGGAAAATATCATAGATGACCAAATTCCCTTAAAACCATTAGGAAACCAGTTATATTTTCTCATTATAAAAAAGTTACCACTAATCCTATGATTATATGAAGTAAATCCTAATAATATAATGATTCCAAAAAAAATAAATATAATAAGTATTGAAATTTTTATAATGGCAAAAATAGATTCAATTTGTCCAAAGTCCTTTACACCAAGTAAATTAATACCAAATCCCATAAGTGAATAAATAATAGCAAATAAATACAAAGGAATATCAGGAAACCAATATTTTGTGAAAATAGATAATGCAGTAATTATACTAGACATAATAAGTATACCAGCTGTCCAATATATCCATCCAGAAACAAATCCCATACAGTGACCAAAAGCCTTCTTAGAATATTCTCTAAATGATCCAGGTTCTGGATCATTAACAGACATTTCAGCTAAAGCCCCAAAGGTAAAAAAAGCAACTAAACCTGCTAAAAAATATGATAATATTACAGCTGGACCTGTTAAACTTATTGATAATCCTGTTCCAAGGAAGAAGGCTGCTCCAATAATTGACCCTATACCAATTAAACTAAGCTGCCACCAAGTTATTCCTTTCATTTTTTTCTTTTCTTCTTTTTTATTTTTTATATATCTTATAATTTCTTTTAATGATGTCTCATATCTCATATATCCAATCCCTTCATTCCTATCTTCGGTATATTAGTATGTGTTCAGAATATATGTATATACATTCTTAAGGTAACAAAACAACACATTAAATTGTTTAATTATGTTTTTGTTTTGATGTATTACGAATCTATCAATAACGAGAATGGATTATGGTTTGTATTTTTTAATAACTACATACTACTATCCACTAACAAATATCTTAATTTTTTACATATAAAAAAGGCATCCTTATTCAGGATGCTAACTTATTGCTGATTTTTTCTTGCTTTGTACTAAAAAATCTATTAAGGTTACTGTACCACTAACTAATAGATTAAAATAATAGATAATTATTCTCCATAATATTATGGCATATAATAATACGTTCTTTGTAAAAAAAGAGCCAAAAAGAATATAAAATCCTCCCTCAGATACCCCTACATTTCCAGGAGTGGGAATAAATGAAACTGCCATATATAAAAGGGATTGGATAGAAATAATATCAATTAGAGACGCAGAATTAAACCCTAACGCTCTATATACAAAATAGGTAATGCTAAAATAAAAGGTTAATTGTATTATAGTAATAATTCCTATTTTAATAGACATTAATTTATTTTCTCTTATCTTTTCTATGTTTTCCTTATATTCGTTAAGATATCTATTAAGCTTCACTTCATATTTGGAAACATTTTTAATAATCTTTATTTTTCTACATAGATTTAAAACAGTAAATATAATTCTTTTAATTACTGTAGAATTCAAAAATAGAAAGACTATAATAACTAATCCTATAAAATTTAATATTATCCCAAATAAAATAAACAGAAAAACATTTTTTATTTTCCCATATATAAAACTAACTTTAAGAGTAAACATTGTAATAGAATATAGTGTGATTGATATTTGACGAATTAAAAGCTTGTTTACCATTACAGAAGTGGCTTTACCAATAGGAATTGAATTATTAACCATTGAATAACTCTGCGCAGGCTGCCCACCAGTTGAAAACGGCGTTATAGCACTATAGTATTGACCAATCATAGTTAATCTTAATGAATTTAACAAATTGTTCCTAATATTTAATGCTTTAGTAGTAGTATTTATTATCAATGCATCAGATATCCAAAAACCAAACATAGATAATATTCCTAGAAGGAGAAAAAATTTATTGGTTTGACCCATTAATTTAGGGATTTCCGAAAGCTCATTACTCCTTATCATAATCCATGTTGTTAATATTATTAAACATATTATTAATACATAATTAAATGTTTGTTTTTTCATATAATCGCCTTTCCTTTTTTGGCTTTCCTTTATATAGTTGTATCTATTTATATTAATACCCTTACTAACTAGATTACAATTATTTTATGATTCAATAACTACCTTGTGCAAAAACTACTTAAATAAAAATTATATCTATCATTTGTTAATTACTCTCTTATTATTTTTATTTCTTAGTATAAAATATTCTCCTAACTCTATAATTTTCTCAATGGAATATTGACAAGATAATTTTTTCATATTTAATTTCATTTTTTCTAGCTTTTCTGGATTATTTATCAGACAATCTATTATTGAATTTATTTCTTTAGCTTTATCAACTTTAATTGCAACCCCTGATTTCACAAGAAATTGTGCATTTTCTTGTTCTTGGCCAGGGATTAAATAAGGTATTATTATAGGAATATTTTTAACTATTGCCTCTGATATTGTAAGGCCCCCTGGCTTAGTAATTATTACATCACATAATTCCATTAATTCATGAATCTTTTTTGTAAAACCATATACTACTAATTTCTTGTCTGAATATTTTTTTATAAAGTTTTTTTCTATACTTCTTTTTAATACATCATTTTTGCCACATACAACTATAATCTCTAATGGATTATTGTTTTTAATAAGATAGTTTAGTACTTTTTTCATATTTCTCATGCCCAGACTTCCACCCATCAAGAGAATACGAAATTTACTATTATCATTTATTATTTGCTTTGGTGGTTTTTCAAGAAATTTCCTTTCTATAGGTATACCAAATGGATATACTTTACTCTTATCTACACCCTTTTTTATTAAACTATTAGCTGTATATTTATTAGCTGTTATATATGCATCAACCTTATTACTAATATATGTCTGATGGGCTTCATAATCTGTTACAATAGAGATAAATGGTGTTTTTAATAATCCCTCACATTTAATTCTATCAATAATATTTATTATAAAAGGATGGGTAGAAATAATTAAGTCAGGAGAATAACTTTTAATTATTTGGTAAATCTTACTATAGCAGGCCTTAGTAAATAATCTTGTTATGTATTTATTTATCCTTTGTTTATCACTAATTTTGTAAAGCTTACCATATATTTTAGGTAATCTATTTATAAGAACTTTATATCCATCCTCTATAAGTATTTCTAATATTTTACTAGTTTCCTTTAAAATATCTATCTTTTTAACTTTATATCCCTTTTGACTAAATTCCCTTCCTAGTGAAGAGGCTGCCTGATTATGGCCTCCACCTGTACTAGCAGTAAAGATTAAAATTTTCCCCATTTGTAACCACCTTCTACTCTACTATAAACTTAAGTTTTTTTAATTGATTAACATTTAACTAAACTTTATCAGAAAATAATTATAGTTTTATTAAAGGAATATTAGTTTTTTATTAAAAATCAACAAAACTGATGGATAATAAATCCATCAGCAAGGTCAGAAAGTTTAAATTTTTTTATATTACAAATAGTAGCATTCTAAGTACATCATCAAAACTATCGGAATTATAAACAATATTAGTATCTGAAATTTGTTTCATACCAGGGTAATATGATGCCTTAAAAGCTTTAGTATGGTTTTTATATGATATTTCTACCTTGAAATCTTTTGGTAATTTTATTTTAGAAAATTGAGATTTATCCTCTAATGCTTTTTTCACTTCTTCTTTAATTAGTTTTATAGATAAATTAGGACTAATATTTATAGTAGAGTTTCCTTTACCTTCCTTTACAGCTACAGTTTTTATATTACTATTTATCTCCTTTGCTTCTTTACATATAGCCTTATCGCCACTTATAAAAACTACTGGTACTCCAACCATAGAAGCTGCATAGGCATGTAATAAAAACTCACTAGCATATCTATCATTTATCTTAATATAGTTTAAGTTAGATGCATTCATTGTATGGGAAAGAGGATTGCCTGCAGAGCCTGAATATGTATGATATCCTATAAAAATTGCTGCATCAAATGAATTATCTAATTCTTGAACCATTAGAAATGGATGTTCACTCCATCCCCTTATAAGCTTTGTATTTTCAGGCAATTGGCTATGACTAATATTTCTACCTGACTCATGAGCATCTTTAATCCATATTTCTTTAGCACCAGCTTCTATAGCCCCTTCACATGCTGCTTTTACTTCTTTAGTCATTTGCTCAGCAAATTCTCCATAATCTGCCTTCGATTTACTTGCTTCACTCCAACTAGTAACACCAGTTACTCCTTCAATATCTGCACTAATATATACTTTCATTTTCCCACTTCCCCTCTTAACCAAATTATATATTTACTTCTAAATTATACCATATAAATTAGGATTATTCTAATAAACAAAGCCTACTTTCCCGATTTGTTAGTTAGTGTTTAATTTTTAATTTCTATAATTGTCAATTGCTTTTATTGGCCCACTACTAAAAAAAGACGGCTTTAAGCCGCCTTAGTTTTAGCAAGAAGAGGAAATTGCTGCTTCTCCACCTGTTTTATTTTTTAAGATTTCTTCTTTTTGCTCTAAGATATCATCACTTAATAGTTCCTTCTCTACTTCATTAAAGCCAATTCTATCTATCATTTCTCCAAATCTTTCTCCAGGAATACCATTCGCTTTATAGTATAATATTGCCTTTTCTATGATGTTTAAAGCTTCTTCTTCTGTATGTATTCCCTTTAAAGGTTCCCCTATTTTAGGGAATTTACCCCATTTACCCCCTATAAAAATCTTAACTCCTTCTTTATCTATTTTTACAGCATTTAAATGACATTCCTCTATACAAAGTCCACAATTATTACATTTATCAAAATCAATTGTTATTTTCTCATCTACTCTCTTTACAGCACCTACTTTACATACATCCTCAACTCTACATTTTTTACATCCTGCACATGCTTCATAATCAAGTTTTGGCTTTCTCTGAGCTATTATTCCAAAATCATTAAGATTAGGCTTAGCACAGTTATTTGGACATCCTCCAACTCCTATTTTAAATTTATGTGGAAGTATAACATTATTCCATCCTAGATAAAATCTATCGTGTATTTTCCTGTTTAACATTTGAGTATCCATTAAACCAAACTTACATACAGTTCCCTTACAAGATGTTATAGGTCTAACCTTAGGCCCTGTTCCTCCAGGGTAAAGACCAACCTTCTCTAACTCTCTTTTAACTTTCTCAACTTTTTCATACTTTATACCTGGGATCTCAACTGTAAGCCTAGATGTAAAACTTATATATCCATATCCATATTTTTCTGAAATATCTGCTAGTTTTTTAACTTCTCTAGGTTTTAAATTACCATCTACAGTTATTACTCTACATACAAAATGTTCCTTATCTCTTTGGAATATAAAACCTTCCCCTTTTAATCTTGATATTTCCTTAGCTGTTAGCCCATTACTCAATTTAAGTCCCCCTTTACTAATTAAATTTTGTTATTTTCTTGTCAATCTTATATAAAAATAAAATACATCTACACAACTTAAATAATATGTCTCTTTTTATATGGTATCACCTATTTATAATTAAATCTAATTATAATTAATAATAAAACCATAAAAATAATTTATAGTTGTAATATTAATTATTAGTTCGATATACAAAATTGACTAAAATCATCAATGAAGTCCCTATTAAAATCATCTAAGTATATAAAATTAAATTCCCTAGTAATTAAAAAGTTTTTAATAGGAACTACTTTTAAAGTATTATTTTTTACAGAATTTTTTATAGCTTCTTTTGAAATTACAGTACATCCTAAGTTAGACTGAACTAGAGAAATAAGAGCTGTAATATTCCCTATTTCCATATATACATTCATATCATCTAAGCTATATCCTGCTTTTAAAAGATGATTTTCAAAAACCTGTCTAGTCCCAGAGCCCTGTTCCCTTAATATTAGTTTTTCTTGTAAAACATCCTCTATATTTACAAAATCTTTTTCAGCAAAGGGATGTAACGGTGAAACTGCTAATACCAATTCGTCATCCTTAAACTTTTTGTATTTAACTTTTCCTCTATTAAATGGTCCTTCAATTACCCCTAAATCTATATCTCCATTAAATAATTTTTTTATTATATTTTCAGTATTATCAACATAAAGGATTACATCTATATTTTCATTTTTCTGTCTATACTTTCCAATAATTTCAGGAAGTACATATCCACCAATTGTAAGTGTTGCGCCAACATTATATCTTTTTATTAGGGATGTCTTATTCCTTAAGTTATGTTTTGCTTTCTTACTTAATCTATCAAGTTTTAAAGTGTATTTAAATAATAGTTTTCCTTCTTCTGTTAGCTTCATTTGTCTGTTCTTTTTGTAAAAGAGTTTCGCATTATAGTATTCTTCTAAGGCTTTTATATGTTGTGATATGGCAGGTTGTGTCATATTTAAAATATCAGCAGCTCTTGTAAAGTTCTTAGTCTTTGCAACAGTTATAAACGTTTTTAATTTAAAGTCTATCATATTTCTCCCCCTTAAATACAGAGCTTGTACTTTTATTATACATAAAAAAGGCTGATGGAAATAAACCATCAGCCTTTTTTAAAACTATTATTAAAATTCTACTGACTTTGGAGTTCTTGGATATGGAATAACATCTCTAATATTCTTCATACCTGTTAGGTACATAATTGCCCTTTCAAAGCCTAATCCATATCCTGAATGTTTAACTCCACCATATTTTCTCAGTTCTAAATACCACCAATACTCTTCTTTATCAAGACCCATTTCATCCATTCTTCTCTCTAGAACATCATATCTTTCTTCCCTTTGACTTCCTCCAATTATCTCTCCAACTCCTGGTACTAATAAGTCCATTGCTGAAACTGTTTTATCATCATCATTTAATCTCATATAGAATGCCTTAATATCCTTTGGATAGTCTGTTACAAATACCGGTTTTTTAAGTACTTCTTCAGTGATATATCTCTCATGTTCAGTTTGAAGGTCATTACCCCATTCTACAGGATATTCAAAATCTTTTTTAGCTTTTTTTAGTATATCTATTGCTTCTGTATATGTTATTGTTTCAAAATCAGATTCAACTACATTGTTTAGTCTATCTAATAACCCTTTATCAATAAATCTATTAAAGAATTCCATTTCCTCAGGAGCATTTTCTAATACATAGCTTATTACATACTTTAACATATCTTCAGCAAGCTCCATATTATCTTTAAGGTCAGCAAAGGCAATTTCAGGTTCTATCATCCAGAACTCTGAAGCATGTCTTGGAGTATTTGAGTTTTCTGCTCTAAACGTTGGGCCAAATGTATAAACTTTTCTAAATGCTAATGCATATGCCTCAACATTTAGCTGACCACTTACCGTTAGGTTAGCTTCCTTTCCAAAAAAGTCCTTTGAAAAATCAATCTTTCTATCCTTGTCTAAAGGTAATTTCCCTAAATCTAAGGTGCTAACTCTAAACATTTCTCCTGCACCTTCACAATCACTACTTGTAATTATAGGTGTGTGAACATATACAAAGCCTCTTTCTTGAAAAAACTTATGGATTGCATATGCTGCTAGAGAACGAATTCTAAATACTGCTGAGAATGTGTTACTTCTTGGTCTTAAATGAGCAATTGTCCTTAAAAACTCAAATGTATGTCTTTTCTTTTGTAATGGATAATCGCTATCAGATTCAGCCTCAATAGTTATATTTGTTGCCTTTACTTCACAAGGCTGTTTATTACTTGGTGATTCTACTAAAATTCCCTTTACTTTTATTGCTGTACTTACAGGCAACTTTGAAATTTCTTTAAAATTATCTAAATCTTCTTCAAATACTATTTGTAAGTTCTTAAAAAATGTCCCATCATTTAATTCAATGAATCCAAACTTTTTTGAAGCTCTAACTGTTCTTACCCATCCAGAAACTTCTATTTCTTTGTCTAGATACTTTTCCATGTTTCTATAAATATCTTTTATTAATACAGTTTCCATTTTATTATCCTCCCTTCAATTTTGTTTATCTTTATATTTTTTATATGCAATTTAAATACTTGCAAAATATACTTTAATATACAATAAAAAAACCTTTCATCTCCACAAAGGGACGAAAGGTTGTTTCGCGGTGCCACCCTATTTGTCGGTTTACCGACCATCTCTAATAATATAACGGTTTAGTACCGTCTAAGCCTACTCTCCATTAGGATTTCGGTTAGAGACTCCGAGATGTTCTTCAATATGGGCTTCGTGTCGGTCTCCCACCATCACCGACTCGCTTGGACTACATCCCATATCTACTCTTCTCTTCATAGTCTTTTTCATATTCTATTTTAAACTTAATTTTCTCTTAATTATAATACTTTTTATAAAACATGTCAAAGCTTTTTATATTTCTACATAAATGCTTATTTATCTTATTTTCCTTTTTCTTATACTTTATTATACATTTTGTCTACTGAAAACTAAACAAATTAAAGGGATATCTGTTTTCTGGATTTAATGTAAAAGTATAAGGAGTTTTTTTCTTTGGGTGGTTAAAAGATATCAAACTGGCCCAAAGGGCAATCGGAGTAAATTTTCTCATCTTAGCAAAAGTTTTATTATATTTTTTATCTCCCCATATCGGCATATTTGCATTTGATAATTGAACGCGTATCTGATGATGCCTACCTGTTTTTAACTTAATTTTTAAAAGGCTAAGTACACCATATTCATCAGTTTCAATACTATCAATAAACTCATATTCTAATATGGCCTCTTTTGCCCTCTTAGCATTTTTTGTAACTACCTTAGACATATTAATACTTCCAATTCTCTTTAAATAATTTCTCAATTCTTCCCTTTCTTTTTCTGGTTTTCCACATACTATTGCATAGTATTCTTTTTTTAATCTTTTTGTACGAATTTCTTCTGATAATTTAGCATTAGCTTCTTTAGTCTTTGCAAATACCATTAATCCACCAACAGGTCTATCTAATCTATGAACTAAACCAATATAAGGATTTTTAGCATTAGGATATTTACTTTTTAAATATTCCTTAAGGATAGTTATCATATCCTTGGCTCCAGTTTTATCACTTTGAGATGGAACACCTGAGGGTTTCTCAGTAACTATTATGTGTTTGTCTTCATGTATTATATTTAATTCCATAATACACTATTCTCCTTTTTGTAGATGTTCTCAGCCTTATTAATTATAGCATTATTAGCTTAAAAAGAAAATATTTTATTATTTATCGTCACTATCAAGTAATAGTTGGCAATTTCCCTTATACGATATTAATCATCCAATAATTATTATTTTTTTAATACTCTTAAAAATTACATATGCTTTTTGTTTTTTAACATATCTCTTTTTTATATAACTTAAATTAATTCTTTGATTTTGAATATATTTGGACTTTTAATACTACTTGATATACTATAATAGAGAAATTACAAATATATAATTTTAAGAAGGTGATATAATTGGTTATATTTTCTTTAATTTTCTCCATGGCTGTTATATTATTTCTTGTAAGTAAGAAAGTAAATATAGGATATTCTTTAATGATAGGAGCTGCATTACTAGCAATATTAAATGGTAAGAAACCTAATTATATCTTACAAACTTTTATAGAGACCATAAAAGAGCCGAAAACAATAACATTGGCTATTACAATAGGTTTTATTACAATTCTAGGCCATCTTATGGATAAGTATGGAATATTAGATAGAATGGTAATAGCCCTTGAAAAAATGCTAGGAAGTGCTAAAATAACAATACTTATATCCCCTGCAATTATTGGTACACTTTTAGTTACTGGTGGTGCCCTAATGTCCTGTCCTGTTGTTGAAGGATTAGGAAAAAAGCTTAATTTACCAGAAGATAGAAAAGCTGCTATTAATCTAATATTTAGACATGGTCTTTATTTCATTTTTCCCTTATCACCAGCTGTAATCTTAGCTGTAGAATTAGGGGGTTTTAATGTTTTCGACTTTATAAAACTTCAATTTCCTATTGCTCTAACTATGTATATTCTAGGATATATTTTTTATCTTAAAGATTGTAAACAAACAAATTTAAGTAAATTCCAATTAAAAGAATATCTACTATCAATTAAAGAATTCATCCTTTATTCATCACCTATACTGATTAGTTTATTAGGGGCAATACTATTTGGTTTACCATTTTATATTTCACTAATATTAGGTATTTTATCGAGCATATTTTTAAACTTGTATGATAAGAAAACAGATAGAGAATACCATGTAGATGAAAATTTATTTAAAACTATACGTGAAGGGCTAAAACTTCCTATGGTAATAGCTATAATAGGTATAATGATTTTTAAAAATATTGTTAATGACATTAATGAAATATATATGTATTTAGAGGGATTATTGAATAAAGGAATACCTTTAGAAATACTAATACTAGCATCAAGTGCTATAATATCTTTTCCATTAGCATCTACACAGCCAGGAGTGGCTATTTTATATCCCATGATATTACCACTAGCGCCAGATTATAATACAAAACTTCTATATGGAATGTTTATATATACAAGTTCATTTATGTTCTACTTTATATCACCCCTTCATTTATGCCAAGTGTTAACATTAGAATACTTTAAAGTAAAGCTTAAAAACTTATATAAAAATTATGCTTATATATTACCAATTACTTATATCGTAATGGTAATGATATATGTCATAAATAATTTACAATAAATAATTTACAATAATATTAAGCCAAAGGATAAGTTCCTTTGGCTTAATAAATTTACAATAACTTCTCAAGTTCTTTAATCCTCTCCTTAGACATCTGTTCTATCCCATTTAGTTTATATGGTATTCCCATAGCTTCATATTTATTTACTCCTAAGGTATGGTATGGAATAAGTTCAACATTCTCTACATTTTTAAACCCCTTAACCATTTCTTTAAACCTTTGTATATGTTTTTTGTTATCTGTTAAACCTGGTACAACCACATGCCTAATCCAAACATTTTTACTTGACTCATTTAACTTTTGAGTAAACTTTTTAAATTCCTTAATATCCCTTCCTGTTATCTTTTTATATCCTTCATTATCTACATGCTTTATATCAAGAATCACTAAATCCGTATATTTTAATATCTCTTCATAATTCCCTTTTCCAAAACCTGAAGTATCTATGGCAGTATGCAAACCATTTTCCTTACATAGTTTTAGAAACTCTATTAAAAATTTTGGCTGCATCAAAGGGTCTCCACCTGAACAGGTTATACCTCCTCCTGATTTTTTAAAATATGATTTATATCTTAATGCCTTTTCCAAAAGTGCCTTAGCTAAAATTTCTTTTCCACTATTTAAATCCCAAGTATCAGGATTATGACAGTATAAACATCTTAATTGACAGCCTTGAAAAAAAACTACAAATCTTATCCCAGGGCCATCTCTAAGCCCCATTGTCTCTATGGAATGAATTCTACCTATCATGATATCATCCTTCTATACTACATAGATTTATGGAAAGTCCTCTTAATAACTTCTAATTGTTGTTCTCTAGTTAATCTATTAAAATTAACCGCATAACCTGAAACCCTTATGGTTAAAGAAGGATATTTTTCTGGATGTTCCATAGCATCTATTAATGTTTCTCTCTTTAGTACATTTACATTTAAGTGATGGGCACCTTGCATAAAGTATCCATCTAAAATAGAAATTAGATTGTTTATTCTATTATCTTCATCTTTACCTAGTGCTTCAGGTACTATAGAAAATGTATTTGAGATTCCATCTTGACACATAGAGCGATATGGAAGCTTTGCTACTGAATTTAATGATGCTAATGCACCATTTTCGTCTCTACCATGCATAGGGTTAGCTCCAGGTGCAAAGGGTTCTCCAACCTTTCTCCCATCAGGTGTAGCACCTGTCTTTTTACCATACACTACATTAGAAGTAATCGTTAAAACTGATAGAGAATGTTCTGCTCCTCTATATGTTTTATGTTTTTTTAACTCACTTGTAAATTTTGTTAATATCTCAACTGCTATATCATCAACTCTATCATCGTCGTTTCCATACTTAGGGAAATTTCCTTCAATCTCAAAATCTACTGCTATTCCATCTTTTCTTATAGGTCTTACCTTTCCATATTTAATTGCACTTAAAGAATCTGCTACTACAGATAATCCCGCTACTCCAAAGGCCATAAATCTCTCAACATCTGTATCATGTAAAGCCATAAGGCCAGCTTCATAGGCATATTTGTCATGCATATAGTGTATTATGTTCATTGTATTCACATAAAGTTCAGCTACATACTCTAAAACTTTAAAATAGCTTTCCTTAACCTTTTTATAATTAAGTATTTCATCTTCAATCTTTTCAATTCCAGGTACAACTTCAATCCCTTTTTTCTCATCAATTCCACCATTTATTGCACAAAGAAGGGCCTTTGCTAGATTACATCTTGCTCCAAAAAACTGCATCTGTTTTCCCATTTCCATGGCAGAAACACAGCAGGCAATTCCATAGTCATCTCCATAAATATTTCTCATTATGTCATCATTTTCATATTGAATAGAATCAGTTATTACTGACATTTTAGCACAATATCTTTTGAAGTTTTCTGGAAGCTTCTCAGACCATAAAACTGTCATATTTGGCTCTGGAGCAGGTCCTAAATTTGTTAAAGTATGAAGAAATCTATAGGAAGTCTTAGTTACAAGGGTTTTTCCATTAAGGGCCATTCCACCTATGGCCTCTGTAATCCAATTTGGATCTCCAGCAAACAGTTCATTATATTCTGGTGTCCTTAAGTGTCTTACTAATCTAAGCTTTATAACAAATTGGTCTATTATTTCCTGTGCTTCTTTTTCAGTTAATATTCCTCTTTTTAAATCCCTCTCTAAATATATATCAATAAAAGTGCTTGTCCTTCCCAATGACATAGCTGCACCGTTATTTTCCTTTATTCCTGCTAGATAGGCAAAGTATAAAAACTGAATAGCCTCTTTGGCATCTTTAGCTGGTTTAGAAATATCATATCCATAGGATTCAGCCATTTTCTTCATTTTGGTTAATGCATTTATCTGTTCAGTTACCTCTTCCCTCTTCCTGATTAATTCATCATTCATTGGGCCTTTTAGTCCTTTTAAATCTTTCTTCTTTTCCTCAATTAAACAATCTATTCCATATAGTGGTACTCTTCTATAATCTCCTATTATTCTTCCCCTACCATAAGCATCTGGAAGTCCTGTTAATAGGCCTGTAGTTCTGGCCTTTCTCATTTCTTCAGTATATGCATCAAAAACCCCTTGGTTATGAGTTTTTCTATATTTATTAAATGTTTTATCTACTTTTTCATCAATGTCATAACCATAGGCTTTAAGGGCTGACTCGACCATTCTTATACCACCAAAGGGATTAATCATTCTCTTTAATGGTTTGTCCGTCTGTAATCCAACTACTACCTCATTTTCTTTATCTATATAGCCTGGCTCAAAATTATCTATTCCTGATACATTTTTAGTATCAACATCAAGTACCCCTTTTTCAAGTTCCTCTAATAATAACTTTTTACATATACTCCATACCTTCTCAGTTCTTTCAGTAGTTCCAGTTAAAAAGCTTTCATCACCTTCATAAGGTGTATAATTTTTTTGAATAAAATCCCTTACATCTACAACCTCAGTCCATCTGCCTTTTTTAAATCCTTCCCATTCTTTTTTAAACATAAAAAATCCCTCCTTGACTTTTACCTTCTAAGCCCAGGAGGTTTATCAAAAAACATAAAGACCCCCTAGGCTTAGTAGTGCCCAGGCGGTCGGCATTACTTATAAATCACACTCCCTTGTGGTCAATTCCACTTCCGCCAGTCGTGTGATCCTTTTAATGAACTAAGTATCAAATTTTTGTAGAATCATTATAGCATATAGCTAACGTTTAGTCAATATTTTTATTAAAAGTTCGGTTAATACCCCTAATATTATAGAATATTTTTAAAAACGGTTATTAATATTCGTAATAAATAATTTTAAATTAATGATTGGAGTTTACTTAATGACATTCTATCTTGGTGTAAAATATCACCGGCTAATTTTCTGGATTTATCATCTAATTTACCCCTTAAAACCTTCTCTGCCATATTTATTCCCTTTGTTTCACCTTCTATGGCTTTTTCAATTATATATAAATTGTCTTTATCATTTAATTGATTATTTAATTTATAATCAGCCATTATACCCTTTAAGCCTATATTTTCATCAGGCTGTCCTCCTAAATTTTGTATATAATCTGCCAATCTAAAAATATTTTTTCTATGTTGCTTTTGAACTTCCTGAAATATTTTTTTAGTTTCATTATCTTTTACTTTGGAAATGAAGATATTAAATGTCTCTACCGCCATCTGTTCTCCTTGAAGTAATTGATTAAGAGCTTTCCTCTCTTTTTCTTTGCTGTCCATCTTAATTAACTCCTTTTATATTTTTTATTTATTTTCTCCATTTATATAACATTTTATTTTTATAATATAAAACTATAGCCAAAACTAATTTATCTTCGGGTTATTGAGTATCAATTGTTTTTAATACTTTCTAATAATTTTAGTCTACTTTATTGCATTATCAATTATTTGAATATATTTTCTAACTTCTTCATTATCTAGAGGTACCCCATAGTACCATGGCTTATCTGATGGTGGTAGTTTAGAAAAATATTTTGATTTGATAATTAACTCTGGTCTATATTCAAAATGGAGTATATCAAAGTGTCCCCATTTACCTCCCCATATAAAATTATTTTTTTCAAAAATTCTAACCACTTCTTTTGGAAACTGTTTTAATCTTTCTTGTCCCTGACTATTTGAAGCCCATCTCCAATAATCCCTTTTATCTCTTTTAAGGTCTATAGCAATTCCAAAGGAATGGGCACTTAATCTATTAGTACCTGCAATATAACGGTAGTTAAATGTACCATTAGCCGGAAATATATAAGAATATATGCTTGATTTCCTCTTTATAAGTAACATTATTTCTTGCATAGCTGCATTTAGATTTTCTGATGCATTATTTTTCCCATTAAAAGCAAAATACCTATATCCAACTTTTACACTTACGAGATTTTTCTGAACTTCACTTTGTGTATAACCATAAACCTCCTTCAACAAAGGATATACTCTAATTCTGCCAGGGTCATAATTCTTTTCCATCAAATTTTTAATCTCACCTAGAGGATATACCTGCTCCATCATATCTTGAATATCAGGATTGTTAAGTTTTTGACTATAGTTTTTCTTATTTTTATCATCATAAAGTATTTTTTTACCTGATTTCATAACTACATATACCCTATCATCAAACCCTTTTTCTATTTTTTTAATATAATCTGGATATGCCACCATAAGACTTAAAAGATCCCTCTTCATAGTTATAATATAATTATCTTTTTCTAAATCATTTAAAACAAAATTTTTTATCATTTTGTTTCCACTAAACCAAAATACAATTGTAAATAACAGTAATAGTACAAAAGATATTATTCTTTTCATCGTATTTGTACCTCTCTATTTATTAAATCTGTATCTTTATATGATTAGTATGTGAAAAGAGTATAATATGTATTAACCTTGTATAAAATAAGTTAAAATATAGATCTATTTCGATATAATTCGACAAAAAGAAAACGTTATTAAGTATATTAAAAAATACAAGAGAACTATTAGTATACATAATTTAAAAATTATGCTATAATATTAATTGGTGAAACAAACTAATTTTTTGTCAAATTATTATTAATAAAAAACAATAATTTGGAGGGATATTATGAGCAAAAAGGTAAATATCGATTGGGAGAACCTTGGTTTTGACTATATTAAGACAGATTATCGTTATGTTTCAAGATGGAAAGATGGTAAGTGGGACGAAGGAAAGCTTGTTGAAGATAACAAACTTTCTATAAGTGAAGCTTCAACTGCCCTTCACTATGGACAGCAGTGTTTTGAAGGATTAAAGGCTTACAGAACAAAGGATGGAAAAATTCAACTTTTCAGACCAGACCAAAATGCTAAGCGTTTAAACAAAAGCTGTAAACGTCTTCTTATGCCAGAAATTCCAGAAGAAAAGTTCATTGATGCATGTATTCAAGTTGTTAAAGCAAATGAGCATTACGTTCCACCATACGGAACAGGAGCAACTCTTTATATTAGACCTTTTGTAATAGGTGTTGGTGATAATGTTGGAGTAAAACCAGCTCCAGAGTACTTATTCTGCGTGTTCTGTGTTCCAGTAGGACCTTACTTTAAAGGAGGATTAACTCCTGTAAACTTTACTGTTTCAGATTATGATAGAGCTGCTCCTGAAGGAACTGGAGGAGTAAAAGTTGGAGGTAACTATGCAGCAAGTCTTCTTCCTCATGAATTAGCAGTTAAAAAAGGTTTTGCAGATTGTATTTATCTTGACCCAAGCACTCATACTAAAATTGAAGAGGTTGGAGCTGCTAACTTCTTTGGAATTACTAAAGATGATAAGTTTGTAACTCCTAAGTCACCATCAATACTTCCAAGTATTACTAAATACTCATTAATGCATGTTGCTAAAGAATACTTAGGAATGGAAGTAGAGGAAAGAGATGTTTACATTGATAAATTAGATGAGTTTAAAGAAGCAGGTGCATGTGGTACAGCAGCTGTAATAACACCTATTGGTGGAATAGAGTACAAAGGAGATTTACATGTATTCTACAGTGAAACAGAAGTTGGTCCTGTTACTAAAAAGCTTTATGATACTCTTACTGGAATTCAATTTGGAGATGTAGAAGCTCCAGAAGGATGGATTGTAGAAGTAAAGTAAAGTTTTAATAAAAAAATGCCAGAGAAAAACTCTGGCATTTTTTTATTCTAATATAACCTTTCCATCCTTTAATAATACTTTTATATTATCTCCCTCTTTAAACCTATTTTTAAGGTATTCCTCTGCTATTTCATCTTCAATATACTTCTGAATAGTCCTTCTTAAAGGACGGGCTCCATACTTTTCATCATATCCCTTTTCTAAGATAAACTCTTTTACTTCATCAGAAACCTCTATGGTCATTCCCTTTTCCCTTACTTCCTCAGCTACTTCTTTTAGCATAAGGTCAATAATTTTTCTAAGTTCTTCTTTAGTAAGATGGTTAAATATAATAATGTCATCTATTCTATTTAATAGCTCTGGTCTAAATGTTTCCTTTAAAGCATCTTTTACCTTGTTTTCTAACCTATTAAACTCATCTCTTCCAAATCCAATACCATTTGATTTAAAGCTTGTTCCTGCATTAGATGTCATTATTATTACTGTATTATCAAAATAAACTGTCCTACCTTGGCTATCTGTAAGTCTTCCATCCTCAAGGATCTGTAAAAGCATATTAAAAACATCATGATGGGCTTTTTCAATTTCATCTAGAAGAATAACAGAATATGGTTTTCTTCTTACCTTTTCTGTTAATTGTCCTCCTTGGTCGTAACCAACATATCCTGGAGGTGCTCCAATCAGCTTAGAAACTGTATGTTTTTCCATGTATTCAGACATATCTAAACGGATTAAATCTTCTTCACTTCCAAATAATTCTTCTGCTAATGTTTTAGCTAGTTCTGTTTTTCCTACACCTGTAGGACCTACAAATATAAAAGATGATGGTTTTTTCTTCTTTCTAAATCCAGATCTATTACGTCTAATTGTTTTAGCTAAACTTTCAACTGCCTTATGTTGACCTACAACTCTTTTGTGGAGTCTTTCTTCTAAATTTAATAGCTTTTGGGCCTCTTTTTCTGTAATCTTTTGCACAGGAATCTTAGTCCATGCTTCAATTACAAAGGCAATATCTTCAGCAGTTATCTCTACTTCACTACATTCCTTTTCTATCTCTTCAATTTTTTCTTCAAGTCTGCATTCTTTCATTTTATATTCAGCAGCCTTTTCATATTCATTATTTTCTGCTGCTTCTGCTCTCTTTTCTCTAATCTTATCCAATTCATCTTTCAAAGCTTCAATTTCAACAAGCCCCTTATTTTTTAAGTTAGCTCTAGAACCAGCTTCATCTATTAAGTCAATTGCTTTATCTGGTAAATATCTATCAGTTATATATCTTTTAGATAATTTTACTGCAGCTTCGATTACTTCATCTGATATTTTCACTTTGTGATAATCTTCATAATAATCCTTTATTCCCCTTAAAATTTCTATAGATTCATCTATAGATGGCTCTTCAACTAATACCGGTTGAAATCTTCTTTCTAAAGCAGAGTCTTTTTCTATATGTTTTCTATATTCTTCAAGGGTTGTTGCACCAATTATTTGTATATCTCCTCGAGCTAGGGCAGGCTTTAAAATATTTGCTGCATTCATAACTCCTCCATGTACTTCTCCTGCACCCATAATATTGTGTACCTCATCTATTACTAAGATCACATTACCATATTCCTTTGCTTCATTAATAATAGCCTTCATACGACCTTCAAACTGCCCTCTAAATTGAGTCCCTGCAACAACAGCAGTTAAGTCAAGAAGGTATACTTCTGTGTCATACAATTTCACAGGAACCTGTTTATTAACTATACGCACAGCCAATCCCTCTGCAATAGCTGTTTTTCCTACTCCAGGTTCTCCTATTAATACAGGATTATTTTTAGTTCTCCTATTTAATATTTGTACTACTCTGTCAATCTCTCTATGTCTTCCTATAATTTTATCTACTTCATTTCTTTTAGCCTTTTCTGTAAGGTTTATCCCATATTTATCTAGATACTTTTTCTTTTTGCTAAAAAACTTCTTCTTAAATCTAATACTTGATTTACCTTTTTTCTCAGAAGAAGCTTTTTCCTCTTCAGTTTTATTTTCTTTGTTCTCAGTATTAGTAATATTTGAATCCTTACTAAAGTTATTGTCTCCAGTAAACAAGTTCATAAATGGATTGTTATCCATATCTTCCATGTCTACATCTTCAAACATATTATTCATTTGTTCTGTTAAGTTTTCAACTTCTTCAGGAGTCATACCAATCTGTTGCATTATTTGGTCCATAACGGGAAGTCCCATTTTTTTAGCACACTCTATACATAAACCTTTAACCTTTGGTTCACCATTTTCAACCTTAGTTGTAAATACAACTGCTACGTTCTTTTTGCATACAGAACATTTTTTCATATGAATCATCTCCATCGTTGGTAGTATTATATTTAGTTCCAATTACATTATATTATAACATAGATAGTTTTAAGAATTAATGCCTCTTTCCTACGATTGTAAATTTGTATTTATCACTTCTAAAGTAAAGTTCTGTATATTCGAAAACTATGTTATTATCTAGTGTTGACCAAAGTACAACCTTTAGTATGGGCATATTATCCTTTAATTTTAACATTTTTTTCAAATTGTCATCAGGCAAAAGGGGTATAATCTCCTGATAACTTTCTTTTATTCTTAGATTTTTTGCCTTCTCTATATACTCATATTTAGATGAAAGCATCACTTCATAAGAAAGATCTGGGAAAAGCTTTACTGGAAGATAAGTGTTTTCTAGAACAACTGGTATATCATCAACATACCTTAATCTTTTAACAAAAAATGTTTTTTCTCCCTCATCTATTTTTAATATCTTCCTTACATTCTCTTCAGGCTCTCCCATTTTAAATTCTAAAATCTCGTTAACTGGTTCTTTATTCAGTTTTTTCATCTCTTCTGTAAAGCCTTGAACAGTATATATATTATGTTCTATTTTTGCCTCTTTTACATAAGTTCCACTTCCTTGAATCTTATATAAAAGTCCTTCCTTTACTAAAGTATCTATAGCCTGTCTAACAGTAACTCTACTTACATTATACTGTTTAGCAAGTTTATTTTCAGATGGAATTGCTTCTCCATATGAATAATTCCCATTTTTAATTTGTTCCTTTATCTTGTATGCAATTTGTCTATATAAAGGTGATGAATTGTGTTCCACTAAAATTACCTCCTGTTTTAACATTTCAACTTACTATTAAGAATAAAACAAATACCCATATTTTTCAAGCTAAAAAAT
Source organism: Thermohalobacter berrensis (assembly GCF_003609645.1). Classification (GTDB taxonomy): domain Bacteria; phylum Bacillota; class Clostridia; order Tissierellales; family Thermohalobacteraceae; genus Thermohalobacter; species Thermohalobacter berrensis. Next base: position 46,532 of record NZ_MCIB01000037.1, on the reverse strand, counting down.
TTCCTATTGACAAATATAAAAATTTGTATTAAATTTGTATTGTAAATGTTAGTACAAATTTAATTCAAATCAATGTAACCTAATTATACATGAGAGGGGGACAAATTTATGAAAAAGCAAAGGCTAGTTATTGTAGGAGCAGGGAGTACATACACTCTCGGCATGATAATGAGTTTAGTAAAAGAAAAAGAAAACTTCCCTTTAAAAAGCCTTATTTTCTATGATATTGATGCGGAAAGACAAGAAAGGGTTGCTAAGGCAACTGAAGTTATACTAAAGGAAAAATATCCTGAATTAGAAGAATTTAAATACACTACTGATAAAGAAGAAGCTTTTAAAGATGTAGATTTCGCATTCATACAAATAAGAACTGGCGGACTTAAAATGAGAGAAAAGGATGAAAAAATTTCTCTTAAGAATGGTGTAGTTGGCCAGGAAACTTGCGGCCCAGGTGGAATGGCTTATGGAATGAGATCAATTCCTGACATGATAGAATTAATAAAGGATATAAGAAAACATTCTCCTAATGCATGGATATTAAACTATACTAACCCAGCTGCTATTGTTGCTGAAGCTTTAAGAAGAGTTTTCCCAAATGATAAAAAGATATTAAACATCTGTGACATGCCAGCAGCAATAATGGTAAGCTATGCAAAAATTTTAGGAAAAGAAATTTGGGACTTAGTACCAGAATATTTCGGTTTAAATCACTTTGGTTGGTTTACTAAAATATATGATAAGGAAGGAAATGACCTTACTGATGAATTGAAAGACCATATTTTAAACAAAGGCTTCCTTCCAGAAGATGCTGAAATAGCAAATGATCAATCTTGGATAAAAACTTTTAAACAAGTAGAAGTTATGTTAAGAGATTTCCCTGAATATCTACCTAACACATACATGCAATATTATCTATATCCGCAAAAAATGGTTGAAAAAGAAGATCCAAACTATACTAGAGCAAATCAAGTAATGGACGGAAGAGAAAAAAGGGTTAAAGAGTTATGTAAAACTCTTATTGAAAACCAAACTACTGAAGGAGCTCATTTAGAGCCAGATATTCATGGAAGATATATGATCAGAGTAGCAGCATCATTAGCTTACAATAATGGCGATATATTCATTGTTATAGTTGAAAACAATGGAATTATATCTAATCTTCCTGATGATGCAATGGTTGAGGTTCCAGCTATGATAACAAACCATGGACCAAAGCCATTTGCAGTAGGTAAAATTCCAACTTTCTATAAAGGCCTTATTGAAGGACAGTTAGCATATGAAAAATTAGTTGTTGATGCTTTCTTTGAAAATGATTATGATAAAGCATTAAAGGCATTAACTCTAAACAGAACTGTAGTAAATGCACCAGTTGCTAGAAAGATCCTTGATGAATTAATTGAAGCAAATAAAGAATATTGGCCTGAATTAAACTAATAAAGAACTTAATTTTTCACATCATGGAACCCTATTATAGTGGGTTCTATGATGTGAACTTACCATAAAACAACTAACAAACTAAATGACGAGGAGGAAATATGATGAAACCAGATTTTGGGAAATTACAGAAGTTTGGTAAAGCCCTTATGGTACCAGTAGCATTACTTCCAGCTGCAGGAATCCTATTAGGAATAGGAGCTGCTTTAACAGGACCTCTAGCTGATCAAGTTGCTTTCTTACAAAATCCAATATTTACGAAGATAAGTTCTGGAATGTTAGAATTAGGTATTAGCCTCTTTGAAAACCTTCCCATGATTTTCGCTATAGGAGTTGCAATTGGACTTACAGGTGGTTCAGGAATTGCCGCACTAGCATCCTTTATAGGATACATAATAATGAACAGTACTATTTCTTTTGTAATGGACCTAACACCTGAAATGGCAGCGAATAGCGGAAAAATAGGAATGGCCCTTGGTATTCCGACTCTAGAAATGGGCGTATTTGGAGGTATTTTGGTTGGTCTTTTAGCAGTGTATATATATGAAAAGTTCCATACTTTCCAACCACCGGAAGTTTTAGGATTTTTCTCAGGAGATAGATTTGTTGGTATTGCAATGGTTTTCAGTTCTATAGTATTAGGCTTTGTTTTAATGGTTGTATGGCCACCAATTCAAGGTGTAATTGATGGTCTTGCAAACATTATAGCTTCTGACACTACGAATCCATTATATATTGGATTATATGGTTTCCTTGAAAGACTTTTAATTCCAACTGGACTTCACCATATTTGGTATGCTCCTTTCTTATGGACTTCACTTGGAGGTAGTGTAGAAATAGCAGGTAATTTAGTTGCAGGAGATCAATACATTTTCTTAAAACAAATAGCTGAGGGAGTAGAAGTAACAGCAGGAAGATTTATGGCAGGAAAATTCCCTATTATAATGTTTGGTCTTTTAGGGGCTGCTTTAGCAATGTATAGACATGCTGATAAGGACAAGCGACCTGTTGTAAAAGGAATGTTAATTGCAGCTGCAGGTACCGCTTTCCTAACTGGAATTACTGAACCAATTGAATTTACATTCTTATTCGTAGCACCAGCACTATATTTATATCACTCAATATTGGCAGGAATCTCCTTCGCAGTATGCTATATTTTAGATGTACACCTAGGATGGGCAGGAGGTTCAGGATTAATTGATTATATATTAGTAAACGTTTTTCCTGGTACTCCTAATTGGTGGATGAATATTGTTCTTGGAGCAGGATTCTTCGTTGTTTATTATTTCTCATTCTCATATGCAATTACTAAGTGGAATTTAGCAACTCCTGGTAGAGGTGGACAAGAAGCAAAACTTTATAGAAGAAGTGACTATAACAAGAAAAAAGCAGGAAAGAAACAAAAAAATCAAGAATTAGCTTTACAAATAATTGATGCTTTTGGTGGAAGGGAAAACATTAAACATGTTGATGCATGTTTTACAAGACTTAGAGTAGAAGTTGATAATAAGGACTTAGTAAATGAAGAACAACTAAAATCACTGGGAGCAGCTGGAGTTGTAAAAGTAAAGAACAATATTCAAGCAGTATTTGGAGGGCATTCAGATATCTATAAAAATGAAATAAATAGAATAATAGCATCTTAATAGGGACAATGGTTACTCCATTGTCCCTATTCTTTATATTAATCACCCCACTTAAAACTAATGAATATTATAAAGAAAAAATAAAAGGTGGGATAACTTGGAAAGACTCAATCCACAAAAATTATTCGTTGAGTTTAGAAATGGAGTAACTAAGTTAAGACCCATTATACCAAGACGTTATACACTAACTCACTCTGATATTACTGCTGAATTGTTTTTAACTATAGGAAAATATTATGCTTATGATAAAATAAATCCAACAAGGGATGAAGTATTAGCAGAATGGAAAATTAGAAATAATAGATATATTTTTTGTGTATATGTATATGTAGATGGGAAGTTTAGACCCATGAATACCTATATCAGAAATAAAATTTTCATTCGTGAGTTACCTTTAGCCCTCGAAGCTATACGATTTGGTGATAAAGAGTTTTTTAATATCCATCCCTATTTAGATAACGCACCCGTTTTTGTATATTTCGATTCCATAAATCCATATTTTAACCGTATTGAATACTGGGGAACCCTTTCGGACTATAAATAGTTTTAAAAGGTGATAAAGCATTTGCTCTATCACCTTTTTTGCTTTATACACTTAATTGTTTAGTACAATCCTCTACTCTTATACTTTAATACCCGAACTATTTTATGTTGTTTAATCTATATATTCGTTATAATCCGAAATATATATATTCCCACTACAAAAAAATTCGAATTTCCTATTGACTATTAGATATTAAATATATTAATATATATTAATGTGCGAATATTAATCTAGTCTATAATAATATAATTCGTGCTATGTCTTATAAAATTTCTATCATTATATTTAATTTACGCCATTTTGTTTTTTAAAGCTATATTCTAAAGGGAGGCTTAATTTATGGAAATAACTAAAGTAAAAAACTCTACTTCACCATTGGAAAAAATGTTTAGACTAAAGGATAATAACACAAATGTAAAAACAGAAATAATGGCTGGTATAACTACATTTATGACTATGGCATATATACTAGTAGTAAATCCAAATATTTTATCTTCTACAGGAATGGATTCTGGAGCATTATTTACTGCAACGGCTTTATCTTCAATTATTGCTACATTAGTAATGGCCTTTCATGCTAATCTTCCATTTGCACTGGCACCAGCTATGGGACCAAATGCATTTTTTGCTTTTACTGTAGTATTAGGAACGGGATATTCTTGGGAAACTGCATTAACAGCTGTATTTTTAGAAGGTATTATATTTATTGTTCTAACTTTTCTTAATATAAGAGAAGCAATTGTTAATGCAATACCTTTAACATTAAAAAAAGCTGTTTCTGTTGGTATTGGACTATTTATAGCTTTTTTAGGCCTTTATAACTCAGGTATAGTAAAAAGTGGTATGTTCCATGTGGGAGATGGCAAACTGGATGGTCTTCCTGTTACCCTAGGTAATATTACTTCAGGTTCAGGACTTCTTGCTTTACTTGGACTAATTATAACTGGTTTCTTGTTAGCTAAAAAAATAAAAGGGGCATTACTACTAGGTATAATAATTACAACAATTATTGGTATTCCTATGGGGGTTACACAACTACCTGAAGGATTAAAGTTTATCGCTACACCACCATCTTTAAAACCTATATTTTTTAAGCTAGACTTTACCAATATATTTACTATAGAAATGTTAATAGTACTATTTACTTTTCTATTTGTTGATATGTTTGATACAGTTGGTACACTAGTAGGAGTTGCTACAAAAACAAACATGTTAGATAAAGATGGTAATGTGCCTAGAGCTAAACAGGCGCTATTTGCAGATTCTATAGGAACAACTTTTGGTGCACTATTAGGAACTAGTACAGTTACTACTTATGTTGAAAGTGCATCAGGGGTAGCTGAAGGTGGTAGAACTGGACTTACAGCTTTATCAACAGCTTGTATGTTTATAATAGCCCTATTTCTATCTCCATTATTTATAATGATACCATCTGCTGCTACAGCACCAGCTTTAATATTGGTAGGGCTTTTTATGATGTCACCAATAAAAGATATAGACTTTAATGATTTCACTGAAGCAATTCCTGCCTTCTTAACAATTATCATGATGCCATTAACCTATAGTATTTCAGAAGGTATAGTATTTGGTATGATAAGTTATGTAGTTTTAAAACTTTTAATAGGTAAGTATAAAGAGATTTCTCCATTAATGTATGGAACTGTGATACTCTTTGTAGTAAAAATATTATTTGGATAAAGGTCAATTATCGAGGGATGTTTTCATCCCTCGATTTTTTATTTATAAAATTGATAAAATTTATAATTGGATATATCATAATATTAGTTGTGAAATAAGGATAAGGTAGGTTGGATAATATGAATATTTTAATAATAGAACCCTATTATACTGGTTCCCACGCTGTTTGGGCCAATAGTTACAGAAAATACAGTAGACATAATGTAGAAATTTTAAGTATGGATGGTCGCTTCTGGAAATGGCGTATGCATGGTGGTGCTATCCATCTAGCTAAGGAGTTTTTATCAATTGACTTTAATCCTGATCTTATAATTGCTACAGATATGTTAGATTTAACAACTTTCATAGCACTAGCTAAAGAAAAACTAGATAATACAAAGATTTGCATGTATTTCCATGAAAATCAATTATCATATCCATGGTCCCCTAGAGATAAAGACGTTCAACTTAAAAGGGATTTACACTATGGTTTTATAAACTACTCATCAGTATTAGCTTCAGATTACATATTTTTTAATTCAAAGTATCATATGGATTCGTTTTTAAATTCATTATATTCATTTTTAAAGTCTATGCCAGATTATAGAGGACTAGATAATATTAAGTTAATAAAGAAAAAAGGTCGTGTTTTAAACTTAGGATTAGACCTAGAAAAATTTGATAAATATAAAGATATTGAAAAGATAAAAGAACCTCTTATCATATGGAACCATAGATGGGAATATGATAAAAATCCTGATGACTTTTTTAAAGCATTGAAAATAATAAAAAATAAAGGGGTTAATTTTAAGGTAGCAGTTTTAGGTAAAGACTACAAGGAAAAGCCTAAATCTTTTTTAATAGCAAAAGAAGAATTAAAAGATAATATTGTTGCATTTGGAATGACAAAAGAGTTTTCTGATTATGCTAAATGGCTTAATAGAGCTGATATACTGCCTGTTACATCTAATCAAGAATTTTTTGGCATAAGTGTGATGGAGGCAATATATTGTAACTGTTATCCTATTTTACCTAAAAGACTTACATATCCTGAATTAATTCCCTATGAAAAATATAAAAGCCATTTTTATCATGATTTTAATGAGCTTGTTGGAAAATTGGAAACTGCAATTAAAAATATCAATGAAATAAGAAAAATATCACTACGTCCTTTAGCATCTAAATATAATTGGAAGGTAATGGTTAAATTATATGATAACCTATTTGAAAAAGTAGTTAGTAAATAATAATTAACTTTTTGGGGGGATATAACTTGATTATTGGTCTTGATACTGGTGGTACCCATGTAGATGCTGTTATTGTTGAAGATGGCAAAATAATTGATACTGCTAAAAAAAACACTAACAAAGATAATTTGTTTATTTCTATTTGGGAAACATTAGAAGAGCTTTTAAAAAATAAAAACTTAAATAGTATTAAAAAAGTCAACTTAAGTACTACTATATCAACAAATGCTGTCATTGAGGGTAAAAATAATCCTGTAGCAATGTTTATAGAAAGTGGTCCTGGAATTGATCCTTCAAATTTTACCTGTGGTGATTATACTGTATTTCTTAATGGATATATAGACCATAGAGGAAGGGAAATTAAGCCCTTTAGCAGCGAACTTGTACATAAGGAAGCTAAAAAGATAATATCTAAAGGTGTTAAAGCTGCTTCTGTAGTTACAAAGTTTTCTACAAGAAATCTATCCCATGAGCTTGCAATTAAAAATATACTTAAAGATTATGGATTTTCACCTATTACAATGGGACATAAGCTTTCCGGTAATTTAAGTTTCCCTAGAAGAATATATACAGCTTATCTAAATTCTACTGTATATAACTCTTTTAATAATTTCTCTATTGCTATAAAAAATGCCTTTATAAATAAGGGAATTAATATCCCTATACATATATTAAAGGCTGACGGCGGTACACTTGAATTAGAAAATGCATCTATTTATCCAGTTCAAACTATTCTATCAGGCCCGGCAGCTAGTGTAATGGGCTGTCTTGCATTTTTTAATTTAAATAGTGATGCAATATTACTTGATATTGGTGGTACAACAACAGATATCTCTTTTTTAGCAGATGGAGTCCCACTACTTGTACCAAATGGAATAACTATTTCTAATTATCCTACTCTAATAAGATCTATTTACAATGTTTCAATAGGACTTGGAGGCGACAGTGCAATAAAGGTTAATGAAAAAGGAGAAATTGTTATAGGACCAAAACGTCAAGGTCCTCCAATGGCCTTAGATGGTCTTACACCAACTCCTAGCGATGCAATGATAGTATTAGGAAAGCTTAATTTTGGTAATAGAAAAAAGGCATTAGAAGCAATGAAAATTATTGGAGATAAGTTAAATATAAATCCTGAAGAAATGGCTAAGAAAATATATGATAAGTTCGGTGAAATAATTAAACATAAAGTATTTAGTCTTCTTAAAGAAATTAATAGTAAGCCAGTATATACAATCCATGAACTTCTTTATAGTAAAAAAATAAAACCTAAAAAGATTATAGCTATAGGTGGTCCTGCAAAAGCCGTTTCTCATATACTTGAGGAAAAGTTTAGAATACCTTGTAAAGTGCCTAAAAATTATGATATAGCAAATGCTGTTGGTGCTGCATTAGCAAAAAGAACCTTTGAAATTAATCTAATGGCTGATACAGAATGCAAAAAACTTTCTGTCCCAGAGATGGGTATTTATAAAAATATTGATAATAGCTATAGCCTAGATAAGGCAAAGAAAGATGCTATAGAACTACTTATAGAAGGTACAAAGGATTTTTATGTAGATTATAATCCAGATGACATTGAAATTACTGAAGAAAGTAGCTTTAATATGGTAAGGGGGTTCTTTACTTCAGGTAAAAATATTAGGGTAAAGGCGCAAATTAAACCTGGACTTATCCAAAGAATTGGAGGGATAAATAATGCTTAAGGCAAAAAAAAGATTAGGACTTGTTTTCTTTCCTGCCTTTGACTGGCAAATAAGTCCAACTCATCCTGAAAGAGAAGAAAGACTTTTATATACAATGGACCAGCTTAAAGAGGAGGGTATCTTTGACATAGATGGAATTGAACTTTTTAATCCAGTCATTGCCACAGAAAAAGATATTAATAGAGTTCATTTTTGCTATCCTGATGTAAATACAAAAGTTCCAAAATCCCATCTTATTTCTGCTGGAGGTGCAATAAGGGCTGCTGAAGCTGTACTAAATAACGAAACAGAAAAATCCTTTGCTATAGTAAGACCCCCCGGTCATCATGCCCATAGGATTGTATATGGTGATAGGGGGTTTTGTATAATTAACATTGAAGCAGTTATGGTTGAGTACATAAGGAAAAAATACGGTAATAAGAAAATTGCCATAATAGATACTGATTGTCATCATGGTGATGGAACCCAAGATATATATTGGAATGATAAAGATACTCTTTTTATATCCCTCCATCAGGACGGTAGAACTTTATTTCCCGGAAGTGGATTTCAAGATGAATTAGGTGGACCAGGAGCCTTTGGATATAATTTAAATATACCTTTACCTCCTAATACAGGTGAAGAAGGTTTTTTATATGTATTAGATAATCTTATTCTTCCTATACTTGAAGAATATAAACCTGACATCATAATAAACTCTGCTGGGCAAGATAATCATTATACTGACCCTATAACTAACATGAATTTCACGGCACAGGGCTATGGAAAGCTTAATGAAAAGTTAAACCCTGACATAGCTGTTTTAGAAGGAGGCTATTCAATTGAAGGAGCCCTTCCTTACATTAACCTCGGTATAATATTAGCTATGGCAGGACTTGACTATAGCAAAGTAAAAGAACCTGATTATACTCCTGAAAAAGTAAGTCAATCTGAGGAAATTACAAAATATATAAAAAGGTTATGTAGTGATATTTATTCAAACTGGAAAAACCGTGAAGCATTAGCTGAAAAACTATTTAAAGATAAAGAATATGTTATAAGGAATAAGAGAATCTATTATGACACAGATGGAATAATGGAAAATCAAGAAGAAAAGATAAAGGTATGTTCATCATGTTCAGGTTTAATAATAATAAAGTCAAAATCAGACAGGGGAGATAAATTATTAGCAATAATAATCCCTAGAGATGGTTGTGATAGTTGTATTAATAAAGGTTATGAACTATACAAAACAACACAAAAAGGTAAATTCTCAAAAATTTACCTTCAAGACAAAGTAAATGATGAATTTTTCTCTAAAATATAGTATAATAAATATGCTATAATATTACGTGGTATTAAAAATCTATATAATCTATTTTTATGAATGTGAAGTAGACAATAGTAGTAGCTAGGCTGGTGAGCTTAAATATGCATACTGCAGATTTAGGTAAACCAGCCATTTTAGAGTGAAACTATTGTCGAAAAACATTTCGTAGAGCTGGGGTCTGTTTAGGTTCAAAATGGGCCTAAACTATACTACTAAATCATATTAGTGGTATAAAGTGAGCTAAAGTTTAGCGAAACTTAGGCACTCTACCTCTATGGGCAACCATGGAGGTAGAGTGCCTTTTTTATTGTATAAAAAAACTATAAAAAAGGTGGTATGATATGCAAAAAAATATTACTGAACAATTAGAAAATAAGCTTTATAGTAGAAACTTCACAAAATTTGGATTGGATATGAATCCTGTTGTTTCTATTGTATCAGGCTTGTTTATATTACTTTTTTCATCCTATGCACTTTTTAATCTAGAGCATGCAAGCCAACTTTTTGAAAATATAAAAAATACTATTATATCTAAAGGTGACTGGTTGTTTATATTATCAAGTAACTTTTTTATAGTTATATGTTTGTTTCTAGCTTTCTCAAGATTGGGTAAAGTTAGGATTGGTGGTGTTGGTTGTAAGCCTGAATTCTCAAATTTTGCATGGTATTCAATGTTAATATCTGCAGGAATGGGAATTGGATTAATGTTCTGGGCGGTTGGAGAGCCTTTATATCATTTTGCAGTTAAGCCTCCAATCTTTGATAGTGCAAATAAAGCAACTTCAGCAATGGCTACTACATTTTTCCATTGGGGACTTCATCCATGGGGTATATACGCCTTAATATCATTAGCATTAGCATTTTTCGCTTACAATAAAAAACTTCCACTCTCTCTAAGATCTGTATTCTATCCAATACTAAAGGATAAAGTCTTTGGGATTATTGGTGATATTATTGATGTTTTAGCAGTTATAGCATGCCTATTTGGATTAGCTACTTCATTAGGTCTTGGAGTACAACAAATTAACAGTGGTTTATCTTATCTACTAGGAATAGATTTTGATGTTAAAATACAGGTTATGCTGATTACTGTTATTACTTTGATGGCTACTTTATCAGTAGTCTCAGGTATAGATAAGGGAGTTAAGATGCTTTCTAAGCTAAATATAAAATTAGCCTTTGTATTTATGAGTGCCATTTTACTTTTAGGGCCAACATCATATATATTAAAAATATTTTCTAATTCTTTAGGAGTCTACACAAATGACTTAATTAAGTATTCATTCTTTGTTTCATTAGAAAATAGTTCTTGGCAAGGTAGTTGGTCAGTATTTTATCTTGCATGGTGGATTTCTTGGTCACCATTTGTTGGAATGTTTATAGCTAGAGTATCAAAAGGAAGAACCATTCGAGAATTTGTTTTAGCCGTACTAATTGTACCTTCTCTTCTATCATTTATTTGGCTATCAGTTTTTGGTGGAAGTGCTATATATATAGACAACCAAATAAATGGCCAATTATTTGATGTAGTGCAAAATAATCTTCCAGTTGCTTTATTTGAAATGGTAAACCATTTAGATATATCAGTTTTAACTAAAACTTTAAAAGTTTTACTATCAACAATAGGTACACTATTGGTTATTTCCTTCTTTGTTACATCAAGTGACTCGGGTTCTCTAGTAGTAGATAATATTACTTCTGGTGGAAAGCTAGATTCACCAGTACCACAAAGAGTATTCTGGGCTTGTATGGAAGGTTTAGTAGCTGCAGTATTACTACTAATCGGTGGAGAAAAGGCACTCTCTGCTTTACAAACAGCTGTAATAAGTACAGGATTACCATTTTCTATTATACTAACCATTATGAGTATACTGCTTATTAAAAGTATTAAAACTTCCTATAGAAGACAAACTAGAGATAAAAAAATTAAATTATATGATAATAGTTTTGATAAATATAAATCTGGTAAAGGCGAAATATCAGCTTAAAATAGATTGGATATTTATAAAAGGAACCCTAAAAGCAGGGTTCCTTTTTTAGTATTAAAACTATCCTTCAGTTCTAACTACAAATTTTGATTTACTGTATTCACTAGATAATTGTTGCGTAGGTGAGTCATAAGGTTTTGCCCATCCACGCTTTAAAGCTAATTCTGATAAGGCAGCATGCCCTGACATTACTTGACTTAAACTAGAAGAATACATTGATCTTAATTCTGGAGTAGTGGAAATTAAAGATGCATTTAAATATGCATTTGCTGCTGCTTTGGCAGAAGCCATTAAATTATCTGCTATAACCTCATCATTTATATCTGTATTTTGTTTTACTTTATTACCTAGAAAAGATGTCATATTACTGTACCTCCTCTGTACCAGTAACTTGATTCTCATTAATAAACTGCTAAATCCCTTTTATTCTACCTTGAGCTGCTAATATACCAGCTTCTGCCTGTTTTTTTAATTCTTCATCAGTTATTAAAGTCTGCATGGCCTTCATTACTGCTAAGCCATCCTTCTCCATCTTTAATAAATTAGTTAAGGATAATATTTCACTCTCAGCAAGCTTTCTCATATTTTACCTCCATATTTTTCATGATATTGTCTAATATCTATTTATATTTTTTGTTCAAATTTTTATATTAATCATGTGAATTTATTGCTTTGCTTTGATTTTTTATATTCTATTCCATTTTTTGCAAATTATAAATATTCTATTAATCACAAAAGTCATGAGATTTATTATATTTAATTGGCATACTTTTAGTTTCAACTTCAACTGAGACATTTTCCTCCCTTTTCTCTACTTTTAAAAGATGGTTCCACAGTTTATCTGTTACTTTAAAGTATTTATTACCTATTTTCAATATCCCATTTTTATTTATAACAAAAACTAAAAGATTTCTTTTATCCTCTAACCTTTTAACTACAACTATTGCATATCTAGAAATACCCTCATATTTACTTGAATTTACTTCTTTGCTTTTTTTAAGCTCATCAAAAATAAACCTAACTTCTTCTTGACTAGTAGACCATATATTTTTAGTTGGAGAAACATTCCAAAATTCATAGGTTATACGTATTTTTCCCCTATATTCTTTCCAGTCTAGATAAGTAATTTCATCTTTCTTAAATGATTTCTTTTCAAAAAGATAATCACCTTTACTACAGCCAACACTTAAAATACTTAAAACTAAAATAATAATAGTTATTATTTTTTTCATTGTATCTCTCCTTTTTAATTTATATGATTTATCTATAAAAGTATTCAAATTCCTTATAAAAACAATCACACAAATTTAACTTTATTAATACTATATTATTGGAAAAAGGAACAAGCCTTCCTTTTAGAAAAATATAGAATGCCTGGGAAAAGCCAAGGATTTTATTCAATCTTATCAATGTAAAGGAGGTATAATAATATGACTGACAATATCAAAAAAGCAATTGAAGCTGTAGTTCAAAATGCTGAAAAGCTAGAAAATGCTCAGGGTGGCCAAGGTGCTCCAGTTTGTGATTTTGATGCTCCAAATGAAGTGCAATGCCTTTTCAATATTTGTAAGAGTCTTGTTTTAAACTTCTGTGTTGAAAAAGAAAATGACGGACCACCTTCAAATTGTTAATATATTCTCTTAATTAAATAATTAAGTATGCTTTAATTTCTAAATCCCTGGTATCCCAGGCATTTACCTTTCTTTTTTTATTTATAATTTTAAGCTAATTCTATCTGTAAGGTAAATAATATAAACATATTATAAAAATAGTCACACAAATATATCTTTGTTAATACTATATTATTGAAAAAAGGAACAAGCCTTCCTTGTAGAAAAATATAGAATGCCTGGGAAAATTCAAGAACTTTATTAAATCTTATCAATATAAAGGAGGTATAATAGTATGCCTAACAAAATTAAAACTCAAGGTGGAGTAGGTGCTCCAGTTTGCAGTTTTGAAACCCCAGAAGAAGTAAGTTGCCTTTTTAATATATGTAAGTGTCTTGTTTTAAACTTCTGTATTGAAAAAGAAGATGACGGACCACCTGGACCACCTGATAATGGCGGACCACCAAACAAAGATTAATTTATTTGTTGCAATTAAACAATTAAGTATGATCTAATGTAATTTGTAAACTCCCTAGGTATCCCAGCATTCTCCTTTCTATTTTATTAAATATCAGTCCCATTTATGGGACTGATATTTTTATATATAAGGTTAAATCATTTTATCTGTAACATAAATGATAGTGTAGACATATTATAAAAATAGATTAGTTATATAAGGAGGAAATATAAATGGATGAAATAAAGATACCTAAATTAGTCACACCTGAAATTATTGAAACTGTCCTAGAAAATGAAGAAGCTCTTAAAGCATTATTTCATTTACCAGAAGAAGAAGGATTTATTGATAATGGTGATTGTAAAATAGCTTGGAATTCTAAAATGATAAAATTTTTATTATGTGATGTTCAAATCTATGTCAAAACCAAAGATAGTAAAGAAGAAAATATCCAAGATATTAATACTAATAATATATCTCAAATTTATATAAATGTTTCTGCCCTATCAAACAAAAAAGATACTAAAGACGAAGATACTAAAAACTACGAAGAAGAAATCCAACAAATTAAAAAAGCCCTTAAAAAAATGAATAGAAAAATTGAAAAGCTAGAAAGAAAAATTAATGATATAGAAGACTTCCCATACACAGATATTCTGTTTTAAATAAAGTATTACATATTATATTAAATAACTAATTTATTTTGGAAATTCACCAAGGAGGCCCCTTTAATGGACTTAAAGGTATACAAGGATTGTAAAAAACTCTTACACAATAGGTAAAAATGAAACAACCTATTGTGTAAGAGTTTTTTATTTTATAAAAGTAGTCACACAAAACTAACTTCATTAATACTATATTATTGAAAAAAGGAACAAGCCTTCCTTTTAAACAAATCCTAAGATAAATAAGGAATGCCTGGGGAAAGCCAAAAATTTATTTTTCTCTTTTAAGTATAAAGTATGATAAAACTAAGAAAAATTTCCAAAATTTAATCATATAATTAAAAAGGAGGTATAATAATATGCCTAACGAAATTAAGAAAGCAATTGAAGCTGTAGCTGAAAATGCTGAAAAATTAGATAATGTTCAAGGCGGAGTAGCTGGCCCAGTTTGTGATTTTGATGCACCAGAAGAAGTAGGTTGTCTTTTCAATATGTGTAAGTGTCTTGTTTTAAACTTCTGTATTAAAAAAGAAGGTAATCTATATCAATAAAATATTTGGCTAATACCATATTATAAATATTTAATATATTTTAACATCTAATTCCTTGGCAACCAGGCATTCCACTATATTTTTATTAAATAGCATTCTGCTAATCTACATCATATAATTTACCTATAAATAGTATTGTTCCAGTTTCATCATCTGCAATCATAAATAAGAAGGGTCTGTTTGCTATAAAAGTTGTAGGCTCTACTGCGGCAGTTTCCTGCATTTCCACTACTGTAGCTCCTGCTGCCTCACTTCCTTCTTCATTAACCTCAATTACAGCTTTATGAAGGACTCTGCTTATAAAAATATTATCACGAATACCTGAAAAATTAGCAGAACTACTAAATGCTTCATCCATTCCTAATTCTTTTAAACTATTATTTAATTTCTTTATACCATATTCTATCTTAAAATGAGGTATTTGTAGTATGACATCTTCTGTTTTTGAAATACTTTCTCTTATTTTTTCCCATTTATCTTTATCCATGTTATCTATAAAGTTATTAATTGAAATCCCTTTATTAGGAAGTATACAATACATAGATACCTTTCCATTTCCATAGGGAAGTCTTACAGCTTTAAAGTTATCCCCTTGTAAATATTCAACAGTACCTTTTCTATTCATCATCATAACATTTTGTTCATTTTCTTTATCAACATAAAACTTAGTTCTAAAAGTATTTTCCTTATCAAACTCTTCAGTCCATTCTCCTTTAAAATAGATGGCATTTATAAGATACATCACAACTTGAGGTGAAATTGGTCCATTAATCATCTTTTTTATTTTTCCCTTTGTTGAATTATTAATCCAATTATTGATTTTATCTACTGCATCTTTTTCAGAAAAATCCAATTCATTTATATAGGCATCAAATATATCTTTATTAGTAGATAAAAAATCTTCATTAATTTTCTCACCTTTTCTAATCCATATTGAGTTATTAATATCTAATTCAATTTTAGGGTCTACTTGGTTTAAGTATCTTAATAAATTTTTATAACTTTCATTAAGAATATTAATATCAATTCCCTTATATCCCAAAACCTCAGCCATTCCTTCCTTAGTTATACCCCTTGCACCTTCATATGTCATGGAAAGGGCGGTTGATATACTTAATGGTGATATAAAAATATTCTTATTTCTATCTCCCTTGTTAAGCTCTTTGAATATATTAAAGGCAAATTGACTGTTCCCATCAACAACACTTGCTTTAATTTTATTTTTATTATAGTTTAAGTCTTTACTTGAAATGCTTCCATCTGTATTAATTGCACATCCAACCAATAAAGACCCGATTAAAATAATAGAAATCATTATGGTTAATACTCTTTTCATATTACTCAGCTCCTATCTAGCTTTTATATATTTGACCTCCTTTTTTTTAAAAAAGTTCCATATATACTTTTTCATACAATATCTTCACTGTTTACCAAAAATTTTATAGTTAAACTATTCTTTTTATATTTTTATCGTTTATATATATGTTTTTAGCACATATTATAAGAATCTACATAAACTGTGAATAGGAATAAAAAAAGGAGCTGTTAGTCCATGATTATTCATGTAGTAGAACCTGGGCAAACACTTTGGGAAATTGCTACCTATTATAGGGTTTCTCTTGGAGAAATAATAAATGTTAATGAATTACCAAACCCAAATCGATTGGTGGTTGGGCAATCGTTAATAATTCCAACTGAAGATGTTATTCATACTGTACGTCCTGATGAATCAATATGGCAAATTGCCCAACTTTATAGAACTACTGTTGAAACAATTATAGAAGCTAACAATATTGTAAATCCCAATTATATTTACCCTGGACTTAGATTATATATTCCTGCACCTAGACACCAAGTCCAACCAGGGGAAACATTATGGGAAATAGCACGAAGGTACGGGGTTTCTTTACAAACCTTATTAAAAATAAATAATATTGAAAACCCTAATCTTATATATCCAGGTACTATACTAGTTATTCCCTTAAGACCTAGACCTGTTATTGACGTAAATGGATATATTTATGAATTTGGAGAAGAAGCTGTTCCAATAGTAAGGAAAGATGGAGAGCACCTAACTTATTTAAGTCCATTTGCATATCTAGTTACAGAAAACGGAGATCTTGCACCAATAGATGATGTTCCAGCAATTATAGCAGCATATGAAGAAAATGTAGTTCCAATGATGTCTATTACAAATTTTACCGCAACTGAATTAGGAGAAAATTTAGCACACATTATTTTGGCTAATCCCCAAATTCAAGAACGTTTGCTTACAAATATCATTAATGTAATGAGAGAAAAAGGATATTTAGGTCTAAATATCGATTTTGAAAATGTACTTCCAGATGACCGTGAACTTTATAACCAATTTATTCAGCGAGCAGTAGACCGTTTACACCGGGAAGATTTTTTTGTTTCAACTGCATTAGCACCTAAAACAAGTCCAGAACAAAGAGGTTTATTGTATGAAGCACATGACTATGAAGCACATGGTAGAATTGCTGACTTTGTAATATTGATGACATATGAATGGGGTTATCGATTAGGACCTCCACAGTCAATATCACCATTAAACCAAATTAGACGTGTCCTTGATTATGCAGTTTCTGTTATACCTAGAAATAAAATCTTTTTTGGTTTTCAGATATATGCACGGGATTGGCTTCTTCCTCATGTCCAAGGTCAAGAAGCAGAAACTTTTAGTATTCAGGAAGCTATATTAAGAGCAGTAGAAAATGGGGCTACTATTATGTATGATTCAGTATCTCAATCACCATTTTATCGATATAGAGATGAACAAGGAAGGTTACATGAAGTATGGTTTGAAGACGCTCGTAGTGCTCAAGCAAAATTTGATACTGTAAAGGAATATGGTTTAAGGGGTATAAGCTATTGGGTTTTAGGATATCCCTTCCCACAAAACTGGGCTTTACTTGAAGACAATTTTATTATTAGAAAAAGAGTTTAATTAAAGTAAAAAAGTCTTCTATCAAAAATAGAAGATTCTCAAGATTGACTTTTGTGGAACATATGACGGAAATTATATTTTATCCACAATTTTTATTTATTTGTAATTTTCTATATGTTATAAAAAAGGGTCTATTCCAATTTATTGGAATAGACCCTTTTGGTCTTAAACATAAACATAGTTATTCATTTATAATTTAACTACATTAGCAGCTTGAGGTCCCTTTGCATGTTCAACAACATCAAATTCAACACTTTGACCTTCTTCAAGGCTTTTGAATCCATTTTCATTAATTGCTGTGTAATGTACAAAAACATCATTTCCATCTTCACATTCAATAAATCCAAAGCCTTTTTCAGAATTAAACCATTTTACTTTACCTACCATTAAATTTTGGCCTCCTTTAAACATAATTCTTAAAAAGTTAAATACTATAAAAACTATTTTCGACCTAAAATTTTAAATAAGAGGCCAAAACTAATTCCTATGTATTTCAAACTTTTTATCTTAACACTTCAATTGATTATAACATATTGTTCCAAAAATTACAAGGGAATATTCAACTTTAGTATGCAAAATTACCATTTTTAAATATAGGTATTTCTTCTCCTTCAGCTGTAATTCCTATTATCTCTAAATCCTTTGTTCCTATCATAAAATCTGCATGTACTAAAGAATCATTTACACCTAATTCTTTTAATTCTTCTTCACTCATATTCTCACTATTCTCTATACATACAGGATAGGCCTTTCCTATGGCTAAATGACATGAGGCATTTTCATCAAAAAGTGTATTGTAAAATAATATATTAGATTTTGAAATAGGTGAATCATATGGAACTAAAGCTACTTCACCAAGATAGGATGAACCTTCATCTGTTTCAATAAGTTTTTTCAAAGTATCATAACCTTTTTCTGCACTAAAATCAACTATTTTTCCATCTTTAAATGTAATTGAAAAGTTTTCAACTAAGTTTCCATTATGATTTAAAGGCTTAGAGCTTACTACTGTACCATTTACTCCTGTCTTTTTAGGTGCAGTAAAAACTTCTTCAGTAGGCATGTTTGCAATAAATTCTACTCCTTCTGGAGTAAAATCAGAACCTCCAACCCACATGTGTTTTTCAGGAAGCTCAATTCTTAAGTCTGTACCTAAGGAGTTTTTAAAATGAAGGTACTTAAATTTATTAGAGTTTAAAAAATCCATACTCTTTTTAAGGCTATTTTTATGTTTTTCCCAAGCAGCAACAGGGTCCTCTGTATCTACTCTCACCGCTTTAAGTATAGCCTCCCATAGTTTTTCAACCGCCTCGTCCTCTGATAAGTCTGGGAAGACCTTTTTTGCCCAAGCCTTTGTAGGAACTGATGCTATACACCATACATTCTTGTTACTCATAAGACTTTCCCTATATTCCTTAAGGGCAGAGCCAGCTACTTTGTTCTCTTTTGCAATTCTTTCAGGATTTACATCTTTCATAAGCTCTGGGTCAGAGGCAGCAATCCTTAAAAAAGCTGCTCCTTCTTTTACATAATGGTTATGAAATTCCTTCTTCCACTCAGGAAATTCTTCAAAAGCTTCTTCAGGAGCATGTATGTACCTAATCTTTGAAAACAATTCATCTCTCCAGTTTATAACTACATCCTTTGCCCCCTCTTCATAGGCAATCTTTGCTACCATTCTTGTAAATGAAGCACATTCAATTGGTGATGTTATTACAAGAATTTGATTGGTTTGAATATTAACTCCAGTTTTCACTAAAAGACGAGCATACTTTTCAAGTAAACTATTATTCATTGTAAAACTCCTCTCTTATTAATTTTTTCCTACTACTTTGTAATACTAAATTTTATAGAAATCCACTTCTAAAATACATCTTTCATTAATATCTAGTATAACACAAAAATAGCAATTAATAGATTTATATGGAAAAATTATATTATTTCTTTATCTATTATATCATCAATAAAATATGCAATAAAAAACTCTGCCCTTTAGGCAGAGTTAAAAGTTTATTAAATGTTTTTCATAAATGACTTTAGCTATTTTAAAAGTGTTTTCTTTGCCTCTTTTCATAGCTTCATCTATACTTTGTCCTTTTGGAGTTATGCATAGAACACTATGGATATCTAGTGATTTTAATACTTCTTCTTCAATATCAACTTTACCTGCAATAGCAATTGTTCTTTTATTATATTTCTTAGCAAGTGCTGAAATACCAGCTGGAACTTTACCGTGGAGGGTTTGGTTATCTATTTTACCTTCTCCAGTAATAACTAAATCTACATTTTTAATTTTTTCTTCTAAATTTGTTTCTTCTATGATTAATTTAATGCCAGGTACTATATCTGCATTTAAGTAGGCAACAAGGCCAGCACCTAAACCTCCAGCAGCTCCTCCTCCCTTTATCCTAGATACGTCTATGCCTAAACTTTCTTTTATAGCATTTTGATAATTTATCATGCCTTTTTCTAACTGTAAAATTTCTTTATAGCTTGCTCCTTTTTGAGAAGCAAATGTGTGAGCTGCTCCTTTTTTCCCTGTTAATGGATTGTCTACATCACAAGCTATTCTAAAATTTACATCCTTTAATCTAGAATCTAGGTTGGAAATATCTATTTTATCTACAAGGCCTAATTCAAAACCAAATCCCAATAATTCTTCACCTGACTTAGATAAAAATTTTACCCCTAAAGCTCTGGCCATTCCCATTCCACCATCATTAGTGGAACTTCCTCCAAGACCAATAATTACATTCTTACACCCTCTATTAACAGCATCTAAAATCAACTCACCAACACCATAAGATGTTGTTTCTATAGGATTTCTTTTATGTTTATCCAATAGATATAACCCTATTGCTGAAGCAACTTCTATATATGCAGTACTACCATCGTCTGATATACCATAAAATGAATCCACAATATTACCTAATGGACCTGTTACATTTAATTTAATTTTTGATCCATTATTAGCTGCTAAAAAGGCCTCAACCATACCTTCTCCACCATCTGAAATTGGTACTTTTGTTATCTCTAAACTTCTATCTATTTCCTTTAATCCTTTTTCTAAGTAATTGGCTACCTCTATAGAAGTCATACTCCCCTTAAAAGAGTCTGTTGCTATTAGAACTTTCATTTTTCCACCTCATCTATCTAATCATAGAAAGTATGTTAATTTATCCCTATGCCATCTTTTTGAATCTATCTTCTACACTATCTTTAATTATATTTACCTTTGGTCCATAAACAATTTGAATATGATTAGGAGTAGGTTTTATTATTCCATTAGGTCCAGTTTTATTAATTTCTTTCTCATCAACTTTACTCATATCGGCCACATCAACACGTAATCGTGTAAAGCAGTTTTCTATAGATAGTATATTTTCTTTTCCTCCTAAGCCTTTAATGATTTGTTCTGCTGTTAATTCAAGGTCTTTACTAGTGTTATTATTAGTATCATTATCTTGATTTAATGAGCCTTCATCCCTTCTTCCTGGGGTAGCTAAGTTAAATTTAACAATAGCCCATTTAAACACATTATAATATATTACAGAATAAGACATACCTATTAATAAAACCATATACCATTTAGAACCTGATTGTAATACTCCAAATACTAATAAATCAATAATTCCCCCTTGGGTATTACCAATTGCAACACCAAACATATGACCTAGCATGAATGAAAGTCCTGCCATAACAGCATGAAATACATATAGCATTGGTGCCACAAATAAAAATGAAAATTCTAAAGGTTCTGTTATACCTGTTGTAAATGCAGCAAGTGCACCTGCTAATAGTAATGGCTTAACTGTTTCCTTTTTAGAAGAATCAGCAGTTCTATACATTGCTAAAGCTGCTGCTGGTAATCCAAATACCATCATAGGTATTTTCCCTTGAGCTAAAAATCGTGTAACCTCCGTAATTGGCATATTATCTGGTATCATACCTGTTTCTAGATAGTTATTAAAGATCAATAATGCTCCTGTTACTGTTTCTTTTCCAAATTCAGCGACTCCACCTATCTCAGTAGTACGAACTAATGAATTTAATATATGATGTAACCCAAATGGTATTAAAGCCCTTTCGAAGAAACCAAATAGGAAGGTACCAAAATATCCGAAGTTAGAAAGTGATTTTCCGATCCCAGTAATAACTTCACTTACTGGTGCCCACACAAATGGAACAACTTGTCCTAAGGCTGCAAAAACAATTGTTACAGCGATAGCTACAAATCGTTTTCCTCCAAAAAAAGCAATTGCATCCGGTAATTTTACATTGTAATACCTATTATGGATTGCAGCAGTAACAAGACCTACTAAAATACCTCCTAATGCATCCATACGTACAGTAGTCATACCTAAAACATTACCTACTGCATCAATAGTAAGTTGAGTATTATCTAATACATACATCATACTTCTGTTAAATACTAAATATCCTATTAATCCTGCAAAAGCTGCAATAGGCTTTTCTTTCTTAGCCATACCTAAGGCTAATGACATAGCAAATAATAATGGAATGTTTCCAAATAGAGTTCCTGCTACCTTACGAATTAATTGTGTAACATACATAACATATTCTGAACCTAAAAACGGTGCAATCTTTTGAATTTGTGGGTTAGCAGAAGCAGCTGCTAACCCAAGAAATATACCTGTTGCTGCCAATAATGAAATTGGCAGCATAAATGACCTACCTAATTGTTGAAAATAATCTTTTAAATTTTGTTTCATTAAAATCCTCCCCTTCTACTTTAATTCTGGCCAATATTCTTTATTGGCTTCAATTAGTGCATCTAGAACTTTACGAGCCTTTTTAGCGTCAACTACAGTTCTATTTAGAGTTAATGCTTGTAACGCCTTTTCATATGATCCTTCAAAATAAGCATCTACTGTTAGTTTTTCATAGGCTAATTGTTGTTCAATTAAACCTTTATAGAAGGTTCCTATCTTACCTACTCCCATAGGTCTTGGACCATTTTTCCCAAGAATTGCTGCTACTTCAACCATTGCATCATCTTGTATATTTGATATTAAGCCATTATTTTCAGTGATAATTATATATATCCTATTTCTGTTATGTGCAATGGATTCAGCAACCTCAACAATCATATCTCCATGTGCATCATTATGTATAACTGAGCAATCTTTAGCTGTTCCCGCTTTAATGACTCTGCGACATTCTTCAAATACTCTTTTTTCTCTACCATCCATAACTTCATTTGCACGAGTATAATTTGGATTTAATTTTTTAACTTTATATTCTGGATAGTAATAATATTGTAAATAAGTATTTGGAAGATAATCTGGAAAATCTTGTAGCATATCTTTTACTAATGCATAAGTATCTAACCATGATTGATCACGCTGTTCTGCATCAACAGGGGCAAATCCCTTTTCTAGAATAATTTCTTTTATTTTAGGAACTAAGTCATTTCCATCTTTATCATATAGGTTAGTAAACCATCCAAAATGATTTAATCCAAAATATACAGGTTCAAATTCATTTGGGTCCATATCTAATAAACGTCCATATGAACGCAGTAGATTTACTGGTTGATCACATATATTTAATATTTTCTTATCATCTGGAAATACTCTTCTTAAGGCTTCAGCAACAATTGCTGCGGGATTTGTATAGTTTAATATCCATGCATCTGGTGAATATTTACGAACATCATTTATCATTTCTATCATATCTCTAATTGATCTCATTCCATAGGCCATTCCACCTGGGCCACAAGTTTCCTGACCGATAACCCCAAAACTTAGTGGAATTTTCTCATCCTTTTCCCTCATTTCATATCCACCAGTTCTTATTTGGCAGAAAACAAAATCCATATCTTTATAAGCTACTTCTTTATCTGTTGTATATTCAAAGTCTAGCTCAGGATATTTTTCTTTAAATAATATCTTTGCAAATTCTCCAATAACTTCTTGCCTTTCTGGATTTATATCATATAGTACAAGTCTTTTTAGTGGAAAAACATCTTTATTTTTACATAAGCTTTGAAGCAAACCAGGTGTCCATGTACTTCCTCCACCAACTATTACAATATTATATTTTTTCATATCAATACCTCCTAATTTTTTATTTATTTCTGTATAAGAAGGATAATCTTTGCTATGGCTTGTATAACTTTCAATATAATTTTACATAATTGAAGAGTCATATAGAAGCGTTTTCAAGTGGTTTGTTTTTTGCTTCTCAGTTTATAATAAAGTACATTTTATGTAATTTTGTACATAAAAAAACTCATCAGTTATAACTGATGAGTTTTACACATACTACAGGAATTATATTCTCTTTTTTCTTATATAAGTATCTAAAATTATTTGAAATAATATTAAAACAGTTGCACGAGATTTATTATCAAATTCAACAGTTTCATCATCTTGTGCATATACATATAAGTTTATATCAGCTAATTTAGATAGACTATTTATTCCCATACAAGTAATTGAAACTACAGTAGCTCCCCTTGATTTTGCAATTTTAGCAACTTTTAATGATTGCTTTGTTTCACCACTAAGAGATAAAACAAATACTACATCATTCTCATTCATTTTATCTGCTGATAAATAGGCTATATGTGTACTCGTATAGTTAATTGCTAGTAGATTGATTGATAAAAATTGGTTAATTATATACTCACAAGCAATACTCGATAGGCCTTTTCCAAAAAAGTGAACTTTTTTATCAGCTATTAATTCAATAATTCTACCTATTGTATCTTCATTAATTAATTCACAGGTCTTTTCTACATCTATTAAATGTTTTTTTATTAGCTCATCATAATTAAGTGAATTTAGTTTTGTTTTTTCTTTTCTTATTCTTTTTAATTCATATTTTAGTTCTGAAAAACCAGAATATCCAAGCTTCTTACATAGCCTTATAACAGTTGTTGTTGACACAAAGGTTTGTTTTGCTAAATCAGATATTGTCATTTTACTAATTTTATCAATATTGTTACTTATATAACTTAACACCTCAAATTCTGATTTGTTTAAAGTTTTGAGAACTTGAGGGTCAATTTCTTTAATCATTTTATCACCTCAAGTTAATTATACAATAAAATAGCATAGTAATTTAATTGTTGAACAAATTTTCTAAATATTAAAGAGTAAATGCGATAAGTGTATTTAAAATTTACTCAATATATTTATAGAAATTTTAATAATAAATTATTTTGTTTTCAGATACATCTAGAATCTTTTTTATATCTTTAGTTCTTATCTCTATCGTTATCTCTGGTTTTGCTGGTGAAAAGACAAATTTATCATAGCTAAATATATTTTTATCAATTATTAATGTAATTTCTTTAGAGTATCCAAATGGTGCTGCACATCCTGGAATACAGTCTGTCTTTTCTGTTAACTCTTTTCCTGAGGCAATGGATACTTTTTCACCTAATAATTTTTTCATCTTCTTTGAATCTAGTCTAGTACCCTTTACTGTTACAAATACATAATATTTACCTGATTTTGATTTTATAAATAGGCTTTTACTTTCAACACCTTCAAAATTAAATCTTTCCCTAACTTTTTTGGCCTTTTTATAATCAAGAACAGGCTCATGTTTAAAAGATTTATATTCTATATCTCCTTTATCTAGTAAATTTAGAATATGTTTATACAATTTATCATCCTTTCTGGATTTTCTTTGTACACAATGGGTCAAATAACTTCTTTTCCTATAGTTTAATTGTATTCTATATGCTAATCTACTTCAATTATGTTACAATTATATAGTAATATTAACATCATAAGAAAGTAATTAATTGGAATTATAAAATATTAACAAGGGGGATAGGTAAAAATGTCTATTAGAAGCTTTTTAAAACTGGTTGAGATTCAGACAAAGATTGCTAGTATAATTCCCTTTACTCTTGGCACACTATATGCTTATTATCGCTTTGATAATTTCAACTTTACTAATTTTAGTATAATGCTTATATCAGTATTGGCCTTTGATATGGTCACAACAGCCATAAACAATTATTATGATTATAAAAATGCAATAAAAACCTATGGATATAATTATGAAAGTCATAATGCTATAGTAAGATATGATTTAAAGGAATCTACAGTAATAGCTACTATCTTAACACTACTGGGCATTGCTACAATATTTGGAATACTACTAGTTTTCAAAACAAACATAATTGTTTTAATAATAGGAATGTTATCATTTGCAATAGGGATTTTATATTCCTTTGGACCTATTCCCATAAACAGAACCCCATTTGGTGAACTATTCTCAGGCTTATTCATGGGATTTATAATAGTGTTTTTGTCTGTTTATATTCACATATATGATAAAAATATTTTAACCTTTATCTATAATAAAGGACTAATAAATATAAGTATAAATTTCTTTGAAATTCTCTACATTTTTCTAATATCAATACCTACAATAAATGGGATTGCCGATATTATGCTTGCAAATAACATTTGTGATATAGAAGATGATATTGAAAATAGACGATATACTTTACCTATTTATCTAGGAAAAGAAAAGGCATTAATGCTTTTTAAAATAATATACTACATTATTTATATTGATTTTATAGCTCTATTTTTACTAGGAATTTTTCCTTCAGTATCATTACTTACACTACTTACTTTTATTCCAGTAAATAAGAATATTAATGTGTTTTTTCAAAAGCAAACTAAAAGGGATACATTTGTAATTTCCATAAAGAATTTTGTACTGATAAGCTTAAGTTATATATTAATAATTGGTATTTCGATAGTACTTAAATAAAATATACTTTGTTTATATACAGTTGGAAACAAATGTCTTTATAAAAAAGTCTTCTATTAAATAAAAACAGAAGATTCTCAAGGTTGACTTTTTTAAAACACATGACGGAAATTATATTTTATCCACAATTTTTATTTGTTTGTAATTTTCCATGTGTTATAAACAACTAAGCCCATTCTAATTAGAATGGGCTTAGTTGTTTAGTATGTGGGTGTGAAACTACAATAACCAATTTTATCAAATTGTCTTTTCATTTCTTGCCATTTTTTTGGATCCTTTATGGCCTCTAATGCTGTTGGATAAAGGATATAATTTTCCTTAAAAATATGATCTCTAAGATTAAATATTATATATTTTACAGCTTCATCAAGTTTAGTCTTAAATTCTTTAAAATCCAATTTTGATACATTTTCTGATAATTCTTTAATTAACTGTTTCCTTTCTCTTAAATCATCATGTTCCATTCTCATAATCCTAGTAGGTCCAGTGATCTTTCTTTCCTCCATCTGTATAAAAAGTACATCCTCTTCCCTTTGATGATGTTTTTCAGTTTCTAATAACCTATCCGCCAAATATTTTAGTTTAGTAAACTCTTTTTTTTCTCCAGCAAAACTTTTCATAGTTTGAATTTTATTATTTACTATTTCTAATTCATTTAGGTATTTTAGTATTTCATCATGTTCCTTAATAAGAATATCTAAAACATGCCCTTGATCAATTTGTTTTTTTAGTTTAACTAATTCATCCTTTAATACTTCCATATGAATCTCACAAAGATTTCTTAAATCCTCAGGTTTCATTCCCTTTTCTATAAGTTTCTGTTCAGCTAATGAAAGTTCAAGGGGATTTATCCTAGAAACTAATTCAATAGCTTCCTTCCTTATATCTTCAGTAATTTCCCCTGAATTTAATTTTTCTAATATCTCAGTAAGCTTATCTATTTTATTCATTCATTTACACTCCTTATTCCCTCATAATATTAAATATAATTTTTATAATTTTCTCATCGACTAAATTTTGTTAACTTAATTATATGAAATATTTAAAAATTAAACCGTGACTTCAATCAAAAGAACTAGACACAAATTAAATTTTATATAATAATATAATTATAATTGTAATATTTGGTAAAAGATGCTTTTTTTCATACACTAGTATTAGAGTAATAATACATTTGTAAGGAGGATAAGTTATGAACAATAATTGGGTTTGCCCTAAATGCTCAAACACTAGCTATGAAGCTGATCAGTTCCAAGCAACTGGAGGTGGATTTGCTAAACTATTTGATGTTCAAAATAAAAAGTTTACTACTGTTACATGTACAAGATGTAAATATACAGAGATATACAAGGCTGCCTCTAGTGAACTAGGTAATATATTTGATTTTTTCCTAGGGGGTTAAAAATAGAGAGTCAAGGATAATCCTTGACTCTCTATTTTTAGCCATATAAAAGTATTATAATATTTAATTTTATTCCCTACTAATAATTTCTTCAGAAAAATGTCCATAATTTCTAACTTTAGGGCTTATATATTTCTTCTTTCCTGTGATAGCATCATATACTATAGAGTAGGTTTCACCATTAAAATTAACATGTGCCTCATATTCTAAATGACCATCTATATTTCTTATTAAAATACAATCTTTAATAGGGTATTCTCCTTTATATTTAGAAATTATTTCATCTTTTGTAACCTTAGGAATAGGAATTTCTTTATCATCTAACACATTTCCTATTTCAAAACTAGATAATTTACCGTAT
This sequence comes from Thermohalobacter berrensis, assembly GCF_003609645.1. Taxonomy (GTDB): domain Bacteria; phylum Bacillota; class Clostridia; order Tissierellales; family Thermohalobacteraceae; genus Thermohalobacter; species Thermohalobacter berrensis. The sequence continues at coordinate 18,201 of NZ_MCIB01000037.1, read as the reverse complement.
TTATTAATTCTCATACTAAATCTCTTTGTTTCATCATAGATATCATTAATTTTCTTTATATAGTCATAGATTATTGTCTCCAGCTTATCACCACTATAATAAATAGTTTTTTTATAATTAACATAGCTCCCATCATTAAAATTTTTGACGATTTCATTGGCTATTTGTTCCATTTTTTCTTTGGAATGTTCTATATTTGGGTTATTTTGTATACGAAGTAAAACATAAACTGTATTATTTAATTTATTATAGGTAACTTCATAGGGTACTCCTTCATTAGAAAGTAACTCTGTAGTTGTATATTTATTGAATACATACTTATTACTATCATCTTGTCTTTTAGAATCAAAGGATAGTTCTACATCCCCAAGTCCTAACTTTGCCATAATTTTTTTAGATATTTCCCTTACTTCTTCTACACTTACCACATTTTTATTTTCTAATTCATCTTTATATACTTTTAATATAGTATATTTATCTTCTTTTAATATCTCATCTGCCTTTTCTGAAAAACTAACAAATATATCTCCTTTATAGTATTTTCTATTTGAATAACTACCGAAACTTTCAAGGAATTCATTTTGTAATTGGATTAACTTCTTATTAAAAGAAAATAAAGTATTTAAATATTTTCTTTCTCTATTACTTATGTGTTCATCCTTCAATATTTGATAAATATTTTTATTTGCGTCTATTAAAACATCATCTAAATAACTCTCTTTTATAGCCTTTTTATGTTTACGGAAACTTTTCCAATTAGTATCTTCAAAAATATATAGTTTTTTTCTATCTAATATTTCTTTATTATAGATAAACCTATCAAGATTTTCACTTGATAACATGATTTCTGCAATCTCTTGATTTAATTCCTCTAAAGCATATTGAAAATCCAAAAAGGTAAACCTTAATTGTCTGTTCATCTCTTGTTGTAGCTCTATGTATCCTGTAATGAAATAATTAGAAGCCATTAAAAATATAATATAAATTGTAAATTGTATGATTTTACGTTTCTTTTTCATCCCCTACCCCCTTAATCTAATTTGAAAGATAATTCCTTTTGCCTTTTTAATAAAATACAAATCCCTTTTGTCTATAAACTTTCCAATATAATTTGTTGTCCTATCTCTATTAATAATCTATTATCAATTCCATTTTTAGCCTCCTCTTATAAGTACTTTAAAATTATTGTAATAATGTTTTACTATATTTACTCATTTTGTTTCTCCTTTCAATATATAATTAACATAAATAAAAGTTAATTATATACCTATTAATTCCATAACGACAATGTTTTTCCTCTTTAAGTAAAAAAAATGAGTCAAAGGACCATCCCTTGACTCATTATCACCTAGCGTTTGCTAATTCTATATTCACCTTTTTCCCCTTTATTGTATTATTTTTCATAACTTTTAATACTTTTTTTGCATACTCCTTAGGTATCTCTACAAATGTATATTTACTATATATATCAATACTTCCAATTAATTTTCCCGGAATACTTGTTTCATCAGTTATTGACCCTAGTATGTCCCTTGGTTTTATTTTTTTGTTTTTGCCAATGTTAATAAATAACCTTACCATACCAGGTTCTGCTCCGGTATTTTTAAACTGCAATTCATCTTCTTGGCTATTTTCCTGATTTTTTCCCATATTAATTTTTAATAATGCTGCAGCTATATCAATAGCTGTGTAATCTTCATCTAAAAGTTTTTCAATAATACTAGCTTCATTACTTAAGTTTTCCTTTTCTATAATATGTGTTATTTTATCTAATAAAATATAGGCTTTACTTTCTTCTACTTCTCTTATAGAAGGTATACGTTCTCTTTTTATTTTGGTTTTTGTATACTTCTGTATATTCTTTAGCTTATATATTTCCTTCCCTACAACAAATGTAAAAGCTTTGCCAGTTTTTCCTGCTCTACCTGTACGTCCAATCCTATGAACATAGTATTCCTCATCCTGTGGAACATCATAATTAAATACTATTTCTATATTGTCTACATCTATACCTCTAGCTGCTACATCTGTTGCAACTAAGACCTCAGTATTTCCCATTCTAAAGCTATTCATTACCCTATCTCTTTGTCTTTGCTTCATATCACCATGAAGGCCATCTGCAAAATATCCCCTTCCCTGTAAGCGAAGTACTAGTTCATCAACCTGCTTTTTTGTATTACAAAATACTAATGATAGCTTTGGATTGTGTATATCTATCAATCGAGTTAGGACTTCAAATTTATTTCTTCTCTTCATTTCAAAGTAGTATTGTTCTATGCTTGGAACAGTTAACTTTTTATGCACTACTTTTATAATTTCAGGCTTATTTTGATATATTTTAGCTATTTCTAAGATAGCTTTAGGCATAGTGGCTGAAAATAAAATAGTCTGTCTATCTGTTGGTGTAGCCTTCAAAATTGTTTCTATGTCTTCTCTAAATCCCATGTTTAACATTTCATCTGCTTCATCAAGAACTGCCATTCTAAGATTAGTTAACTTTAATGTTTTACGTCTCATGTGATCCATAACTCTACCTGGTGTTCCTATAACTATCTGAACTCCTTTTTTTAATGGGTGTATTTGCCGACTAATTGGTTGTCCTCCGTAAATAGGTAATATTTTAATTCCTTTAATATATTTTGCCAGTCTTCTTATCTCTTCAGCAACTTGGATTGCTAATTCCCTAGTAGGACATAAAACTAAAGCTTGCACGTTTTTGTTATTAGAGTCTATCATCTCTAATATAGGAATTCCAAAGGAAGCTGTTTTTCCTGTTCCTGTTTGTGCCTGTCCTACTATATCTTTACCACTTAGTATTTTAGGTATAGATTTAGTCTGTATTGGCGTTGCCTCCTCAAATCCCATATCTTTAATAGCTCTTTTTAGTTTCTTAGATATTTGTAACTTGTCAAACTGTACTGTTTTCATATTATTACCTCACTTTAATTTATTATTATTAAAAAAAGCTGTAGATGAATACTATTCATCCACAGCTTTTTTAAAACCATTTATTGTATAGTATTTAAACATATTATATATCATTATATTTTTTAATCACAAATTGCTCTTAACTGTAAATTAATTTTGATCCCTTAGAACCTATTATACCATAGTTTGTTGTCCCTTAATTTATATATTAGTACTGGATACCTTCCTTACCTTTTTAGGAGCTTCTTCTTTTATCTGTGAATTAAGGTATACTGCTAAAACTATCATAAAACCACTAATAAGTCTTAAATATCCTAATTTTTCATTAAGAATAATTGCTGCTAAAATTACTGAAAATACAGGAACTAGATTAATAAAAATTGCTGCCCTGCTAACTCCAATCTCTTTAATAGCCATCTGCTGGATCAAATATCCTATTACTGTTGGGAATATAGCCATATAAACTACAGGTAACCAACCTTTAATTGAAATATCAAAAATACTAATCTGTAAAAATTCCCTTATTACAAATGGAAATAAAACTACTGTACATACAATAAAACTATAGGTTGTTAGGATTAAAGGACTATATCTATCCATTATTTTCTTAACAATTACAGAGTATGTAGCCCAACAAGTAACAGCTACTAACATTATTAAATCACCTTTATTAAAGGTGAAATTAACTAATGTTTTTATATTCCAATTAGTTATTGTTAAAATGACTCCTATTAGCGCTAATATTAAAATTATTATTCTTTTTATCACTAGTTTTTCATTGATAAAATATGACGCTAATACTGCCGTAACTATTGGATTAGTGGCAGCTAATATTGAAGCATTACTTGCTTGAGTATACTTTAGTGCAGTAAAAAAGAAAATATGATAACCTACCATCCCTACAACTCCAGTAATAATTACAGGAATCCAATCCTTACCTTTTAGTCTCCAGTTCTTTTTTTCGTATTTTACCATTACAAAAAAGATAATTATTGATGCAAAGAAAAACCTAAAAAAGGTTAGGGATATAGGGGATAATTCATTTACTCCTAGTTTACCTGCAATAAATGCTCCAGCCCAAAATAAAGCTGCCATAGTCATTAATAAATAAATTTTTTTATTATTCTTAGCCATTAATTACTTCCCCCAAGCAAATACAATTCTTAATAATATAATCTTCTCTATTATATTATAACAATCCTTTAATTGCACGATTTTTTATGAATTTATTTTTAAAATATATACTCATATCCAATACAAACCCTTGGTTTTAATGCATCATCTTCTTCTATCAAATTATATTTTTTCTTTACTTTTTCAAAATCATTTATTGCACAAGAGCCCCTCATTTGCCAACAATCAAATCCATCTTTTTTAAACATTTTCTTTTGTTCTTCTGTAGGAAAAACACTAAACTGCCAGTGTCTTTCTATTTCTTTCATACCTAATTTTTTATAATACTTTTATGCCCTCTCATCTTGAGAATACCAATAGGTTAGTTGGTCAAAAAGCCCTTGCATTATTACAAGGGCTCAAAATATTACTAATTTTTCTTGTTATCAAATTTTTCGAAGATCTTTTTTACTGTTTTTTGCCACGAGGTCTACACTTATGCTTTTTAAATTTTTTTCTTGGTAGAATTTTTCTTATTTTTTCTCCTTGTTCTTCAGTTATAATCTTATCTTGAATCATTTGGTCAATTATATCTATTTTTCTTTTTTTATGATTTTTAAAGTGTTCTCTTTTTTCTTCTACTGTCATATTTTTTATTTTTTCCAGTTCTTTTCTTTTTTCTTCTCTTTTATTTTCTATATATACCCTAATCTTTCCTACATCTTGTTCCTCAATTATTCCATTATCAACTAATTTATTTAAAAATCTGGTTAATTTTTTATCTCTTAGCTCTTTTTGCTTTTCTCTAATTGCTTGTGCTTCTTCGTTAGTTATTATGCCTTTTTCTTCTAACTCTTGTAATATATTTATCCTTAAGCTTAATCTTTTTTTATTATATTTTCTTTTTTGCTTATTCATTTCTTTTTTCTCTTTTACTCTTTTTTCTATATACTCTAATATAGTGTCAGCTTTATTTTGTGTTATTTTACCTTCTTCTACTAATTCGTCAAGTATATATTTCATATACCCATCATGTTTGTTGTATTCTTGAGATATCCCCAATTTTCTGCTATATCTAATAAAATTTTCATTGTTTAAATTATTTGCCAAAGCAGTTACACCTATAGTTAAAACTAAAACTACAATCAATACTGTAGTTACCATCTTAATTTTGGGATTTTTCATTTCACTTCCCCTTTCATTTAAAATAGATGGCTCTTTTTTATTTTTCCCCTTTAGTAATTATATTATAGACAGTTAGTGTGAAGATTTTGTGATAACAAAAATTAGAATTTAGGCAGAATACTCCATATAATTTTTTATATTAAATACTAGTTCAATAATCTTTAAGTACCCTGTTTATAGTTTGTTGGATTACAGAGCTACAACACTTTCCTGTTGGATGATTTATTTCACAATTATTATTTCTCATAGCTCCAGTTATCTTTATAATATCCTTAATATTCTTAGCATTCTTTTCTTTTATAGCATTAACAATATCTTCTTCTGTTACTTTATTACAATAACAAATATATTTAGGATCAGCGTTTTTCTTAAACCATATAGGTACTTTTATCTCTTCTGTTCTAATAATTGTTTTTATTTTGTTATTGTAATAGGCAACATTGCAATCTTCATTAACACATAAACAATATATATCAGTATTTATTTTTTCTACTAGATCTTCATTAACCATATTTTTTACTGTTATATCTTTTACCTCTATTCCCTCTATATTGCAAAGGGGACATACTTTATTTTCTACTAAACTAGTAGATTTTGTACTATTCTCTCAGCAAGATTGTTTACATTTGTTTTCCTTCATACAAAGTCCTCCTAATTTACATTTACTTAGATATTTTAGGAAAATTTAAAGTTAACTTTATTAAATCACATAATCAAAATTATATTATCTATAAATAACTTTTTAATAATTATAACTTTTATATTGTTTTAGCAGCTTTGTAACAAATAAACTCGTAATTCATATTATGTTATTAGCAAAGGATAATGTTGACTCAATAAGCTAAAAGGGTTATGAAAGGAGGATTATAATGTCCGAAAATAAAGGATTCTTAGGTGGCTTAGGTGGATGTGGTGACAGTAGTGAATTGTTATTCTTCTTCCTACTACTAGTTATATTATTTATGCCATATGGTTTTGGTAGATACTAAATCAGAGTAAAATGTAAAAGAAGGAGTCTGTTAAATGGACTCCTTCAATTTTTTTATTTGGAATAGTTTTGTATTAATCTTATTACACGATAATCTGCATTTATTGCAGTCATTGGACACCATGATGTGATAACATTCTTAATCTTTACTGCTTAATATTTTTAAACCATCTATAATCCATTAAGGCTTCATCATTATTTTCATATATACCCATTAATTTACATAACTCAAAGGTAAATTCAATAAAGGCTTGACCAGTAGATGTAACAATATTTCCATCAACAACTACATCTTCCTTTGTGATAACTGCATCCTTAAACAAATCAATATACTCTTTGTTCTCTTGAAGGCCAGATGAATCTCCAGTACATCTTTTACCCTTAAGCAGACCATATCTTGCCATAAGATATGTTCCTGCACATATACCTGCAACAAATTTATTCCTTTTGTTTAACTCATTAATAAAATTTTTAAGCTTAAGATTAGTATACAAGTATTTAGGATTTCCTCCTGGAATAATAAAAAGGTCAATTTCATCAGGATTAAGTTCATCGATAGTTTTATCAGGTAAATACTTTTGTTTTTCTTCACTTATATATACACGATTTTCTAATGCTACTGTAAAATGATTATCCCTAAATATTAATGCACTCAAAACAACCTCAAATTCACAAAATCCATCATAATAAAATATACATATTTTCATAAAATCCCCCTTAATTTTTACCCAGTATAGATAACTTCTACATTAACTTCTTTTTACCTTTAATTTTTATTCTTTTGTGTTTTTAGCCTTAGATCTTTTTCTTGTATATGCAGCTACTCTTTCAATTTAAATTCATACTAAGTAAAAAATTAGCCAGAAGATAATCTTCTGACTCACATCACCAAACACGTCATATCACTCTTTTATAAATCGAATATGTTAAACGAAATGTGCCCCTGTCATATTCTTGTTTCTATAATATATTATACAGGCTAATGCTACTAGTCCCTGTAAAACTGTTGATACTATCCCTGCATTAAATGTTGTTACAAAGGTTTCCCCTGTTAAATTACCAAAGTAATGAAATAGGATAACTGCCAAAATACTCTTATTGGTTTTATTGTAAATAACCCCATAAATAACAGAGATAGAAAAAGCACCAAACATGAAATTCCAAAATGAAGGACTAAATAATCCTAACTGATATTGATATGTACCTTTAATAAAAAATAAAGGTACATGCCAAGTAGCCCACATAAAACCAAGGAATAACACAGCTATAGTAAAACCAAACTTTTTTTGTAGCTCTGGTAATGCAACACCCCTCCAACCTAGTTCTTCAGGTATCGGCCCAAAAAATAATAATGTAATTCCATAGGTTAAGGTCATATGGGTCGATATTTTAAATTCAATATTATTAAATACAAATCCAGCATCAATAATGGAACCCAAAAATCTTATTAAAATTGGAAAACTAATAATTATTAAATACCATTTTACTGGTATCCGTTTAAAATCAATAGTACTTATCCAATATTCTTTCCTTTCTTTTTTATTATAGAAGGTATATATAACAAATAATGCAGCATATGTTGGACTTAGTAAGCCAATATATATTAATCCACTAAAAATCGGATTAGATATATAAATTGATTTTTCTAGCATCATAAATATTCCAGTCATTAAAAATGGAATACCATGAGAAATTATAAAAAAATAGATTATCCTTTTAAAAGAACTTTTTAAATTTTTAACCATAATAATATATCCCCCTCAATTAACTATTGTAAAAATTAAATTTACTTCCACTTTTAAACTATTATTTTATTTTTTAGTTCTTCCATTCCAATTATTTTTTGTTTATACTTATCATTTCATCTAGTTTTTCTATTGGACTTTCTACAGCTTTAAAGGGACATGTAGATACACAGTGATAACAATGAATACATTTGTTAAAATCTATACCTATACTATCGTCTATGCTTATAGCTCCAACTGGACACTCATTTATACATTTTCTACATTTCTTACATTCTTCAGTGTTAATATTGATCGGTAATTCTCTTTTTTTTCCTATTAAATGAACAATTTGGCTAAATAAAAACTAACACAAATTTCATATTAATCCCTCTTAACTATTCCTTTTAAAACCATTCTTTTTAGATTATCTGAAACTTCTTTAAAGGTTACTTTGTTATTTATATAGAAATCTGGGTCAAATATACTATTAGCCAGCTTAATTAATAAAAAAGCCACAATCTTGGGTTCAAATTCAGGGCTAATTTCACCTTTTTTAATACCAACCTCTATAAGCTTTTCAATTTTTAACCTCCATTGATTTTGTCCCTCTTTAATCTTTTCATATAGCTCTGGATACTTTTTTAAACTCTCAAATAGTCCATTATTAACTTTGGATACCTCTTTAGTAACAAAAGTTATTAATTTTTCATATTTTGAAATTTCATCATTTGGTTTTTCAAATATTTTTTCAATTTGGCTTATAATATACTTTTGCTTTTCAATAACTATAAAGCTAATTAATGCTTTTTTCGATGGAAAATATCGATACAATGTTCTTTTACTAATCCCAGCACTAGCAGCAATCTCATCAACTCGTAAATTCTTTAATCCATGTCTTTCTATTAAATCTAATGTTGCATTGATAATTTGTTTTTTTATATTCAATTTACCATCCCTCCAGGTAAACTTTTTTCACGAATTTAGTTTACCTTAATTATACTACTAATTTGGGTAATGTCAAGAAATAAATGGTAATATGTATTCCTTTTAAAAATTAAGAGGTTACGATAAGATGTTTCGTTTGTCATGCCACTTCTCATATATTAATTTTTTTACTATTGTCACACACTCTGTCGTTTCCCTATCACATCTAGAATCTTACTCTTTCATCCTGGAAAAATGTGTGAAACAAAACGTTTACGTCATCATTGTCATATACATATTAATTATGATATACTTATCTAGAACAATAGAATAAGACAGTTCGAAACCATCCTGTCTCTAAACAAAACTACGGGCCAGCTACCGGCAAAGGTAGTGTAATTTATAAGGGCAGGTATGCCCTTTTTTTGTTGTATCTAAAGGAAATTTTTTCAAAATACAAAGGAGATTAAAGGTTATGTCTATAATAGGAATTACTACAACAGTACCAATAGAAGTTTTAATAGCAAAGGGATATAAAGTAGTAGATTTAAATAACGTATTTATTACTTCTGAGTATTACCATAAGTATATAGATATTGCTGAAAGAAAAGGATTCCCAAAGAGTTCATGTGCTTGGATAAAGGGGATATATGGAGCATGTGTTGAGAATAACATCAAAGAAATTGTTGGTGTTGTAGAAGGTGATTGTTCTAGTACTAAAGCTCTCGTAGAGGTACTAAAAGCTGAAGGTGTTAAAATTTACCCCTTTTCATATCCCCATATCCATAATCTAAAAGATGTTAAAAAGTCAATTAATGAATTTATTTCGTCATTTAATGTTGATTTAAAAGAAATAGAAAGAATAAGAGCAAAACTTAATAAAATTAGAAATTTAGGTAAAAAATTAGATAAACTTACTTACATTGACAATAAAGCTACAGGTTTTGAAAATCATCTTTATCAAGTCAGCTTTAGTGATTTTAATGAAGATGTTGAAGGTTTTAAAAAATTGTTAGAATCAAAAATCAAAGAAATTAGCAAAAGAAAACCTAATTCTAAAAAAATAAGGTTAGGATTTATAGGAGTACCACCTATGACTTGTGATATATATGAATTTGTTGAAAAACTTGATGCACATTTTGTATACAATGAAGTTCAAAGGGAATTTGCTTTTCCAAGGGCTAATAATGCAAGAAATATATATGAGCAATATTATGATTATACTTACCCCTATGATTTAAATTTTAGACTTAAAGAAATAAAAAAACAGATACATGAGCGAAAAATAGATGGAATAATTCACTACACCCAAGCTTTCTGTCATAGAGCTATTGAAGATATTATAGTAAAAAAGGAACTAAATATTCCTGTCTTAAATATAGAGGGAGATAAGCTGAATACTCTTGATGCTAGAACTAAATTAAGAATTGAAGCCTTTTTGGACATGTTATCTGACCTAAAGGAGATGGAATAATGAAAATATTAGGGATAGACCTGGGAAGTAGGGAAGTTAAAGTAGTATTGATGAAAGAAGGTAAAATAGCTAAAAAGTTTAAGGTTAGTACTATGTCATTCTATAGAGATTACTGTTCTTATGATGGAAAAATCATTGTTAATATTGAAAAACTAAATATTGGTAATATAGATATAGGTGTATCCACTGGATATGGAAGAAATAATACAGATTTAAAAACCTTTAAACCTATAAACGAAATAAAGGCCCATGTATATGGGGCACTATATCAAACTGGATTTAAAAACTTCACCCTTTTAGATGTAGGTGGACAAGATGTAAAAGTAATAAAGGTCGAAAAAGGTGTTGTAACAGACCTTGAATTAAATGATAAATGTGCAGCATCCTGTGGTAGGTATCTAGAAAATATGTCAGCAATTTTAGAAATTCCTTTAGAGGATATGTTTAAATATCATAAAAATCCGGTAGATATAAATTCAACTTGTGCTGTATTCTCTGAATCGGAGCTAATAGGAAAGATTGCAGAAGGGGTTAATATTGAATCCTTATGTGCTGGTATAAACTATTCCCTTTATAAAAGATTAAGGCCCATTATAGTTAAGTTTAGAGGCGAAAAATTAATATTATCAGGAGGTGTTGCTTACAACACTGCATTAAAAGAATATTTATCTAATGACTTTAATGAAGTAATAACTTTAAATGAACCACAGTTTAATGGGGCTGTAGGTTGTTGTTTCTATGGAGAAAAGATATTAAAAAACAATTGATATGGAGGTATAGTTATGAAATACAGCATAAACAGAAGTGAAAAAATGTTTTTACTATTGGCTTCAATATTTATTGCCCTACTTGTTGTTAGTAATATAATAGCAAGTAAAATTATAATGGTTGGAAATTTAATAGGGCCAGCAGCAGTACTATGTTATGCATTAACATTTGCAATATCTGATACAATTGCAGAAATATGGGGGAAGGAAAGAACTAAATATGTAGTAACCTTAGGTTTTTTGGCAAGTGTTATTTCAGCAATAATGATTAAAATTGCTATATTAATGCCCCCTGCCCCATTTTGGCAAAATCAACAAGAGTATAAACTAATATTAGGAAGCAATATACGAATAGTAATAGCAAGTATGCTAGCATACTTAACAAGTCAATATCATGATGTATGGGCGTTTCATTTTTGGAAGAAATTAACCAATGAAAAACATCTTTGGATTAGGAATAACCTATCAACTCTAGTTTCTCAAATGATAGATACAATAATATTTATAGTAGTTGCTTTTTATGGAACAGGTACTCCATTAATGAGTATAATTATAGGTCAATACACGATAAAATTAATTATTGCTATTTGTGATACTCCTTTAGTTTATATACTTGTTAACTTTGTTAAAAGGTATATTAATTTTGAAGGAAAATATAAAGTAACAAGTTAATCATAACAAAATGCGACCAATTTGGTCGCATTTTTAGTACTAAAATTAGACATTAGTTATATAATATTAGTCTTAAATTAAATACACCTAACCCTGATAATTATTTAAACATAGTGGGACAGACCTGCCCTGCCCCCATCACTTCTATTTTAAAACCTTATACTTTTTATATTAATATACCTGCTATAGTAGCTGTCATAAATGCTGCTAAGGAACCACCTATTAATGCCTTTACTCCAAGTTTTGCTAAATCAGAACGTCTTTCTGGAGCTAAAGAACCTATCCCTCCAACTTGAATTCCAATTGAACTGAAGTTAGCAAAACCACAAAGAGCATAAGTTAATATAACAATAGTTCTTGGACTAAGTGAATTAGATTTAATTAATTCTCCTAAATTTGCATAAGCAAAGAATTCATTTATAACTATTTTTTGACCTAATAAATTACCTACCGCTATAGCATCACTCATTGGTACTCCCATGACATAAGCTAATGGTGCAAAAACTCTACCAAGAATCCATTCAAGGCTTAAATAGTCCATACCAAACAATCCACCAATCCATCCAATTATAGCATTAAATAAAGCAACTAAGGCTATAAAGGACAAAAGCATAGCTCCTACGTTTAGTGCAAGTTTTAACCCTTCACTTGTTCCCCTAGCAGCGGCATCAATAATATTTGCATCAATTTCATCCATTTGAACTTCTACCTTACCTTTTGTAACAGGAGTTTTAGTTTCTGGAACCATTATTTTTGAAATAACCAAACTAGCTGGTGCTGACATTATACTAGCAGCAATCAAGTGTCCAGCTTCTACGCCCATTGACACATATCCTGCCATAACTCCACCTGCAACTGTTGCCATACCCCCAGTCATAACTGTCAATAATTCTGACTTTGTCATTGTATTAATAAATGGCTTAATTACTAGTGGTGCCTCAGTTTGTCCAACAAATATGTTAGCTGTTGCTGATAAAGTTTCTGCTCCACTTGTTCCTAAATATTTAGCTAAAAACTTAGCTATAAAAGTAATAATTTTGTCCATTATACCTACATGATATAAAATTGCCATCAATGCGGAAAAGAAAACAATTGTAGGTAAAACCTGTATTGCAAATATATAACCAAAACTATCCACATTAAGAAGATCACCAACCAAAAAGCTTGTCCCTTCTTTTGTAAAATCTAGAAGTTTAGTAACTAAATCATTTAAATAATTAAAAACAATTTGACCTGGTTTCCACTTTAAGATTAACAGAGCAAAAATTAACTGCATTCCTACACCTGTACCAACTAGTTTCCAGTTTATGGCTCTCCTATTGTCTGATAGTAAATAAGCAATTCCTATCATGATAACTAATCCTACAAGACTTATTAAGTTTTTCATTTGTTTTTCTCCTTTCTTTTCTTTAGTATTTTTTACTTTTAGTTTGAATAAAAACATTTTTATGTTGGTCAGAAAGTATAATTCTTATGAGGAATAGGATAGCCTTCAAAACTATCCTATTGAGTTTAATGAAAATTAAAATCTTTCAATTCTATCTTTAGTAATTATTCCTTTTATTAGTTTATTTTTCTTTACTTCTTCAGTTACTATGTTATATGCTTTCAAAACTATATTTTCAGCCTCTTTTTGCTTCTTTTCTGAATTGGCATGTATCGTAGCAATTGCTTCTCCTTCTTTAACATAATCCCCTATTTTTTTGTGAAGTACAATACCTACTGATAAATCTATTTCACTTTCTTTAGTTTCACGACCTGCACCAAGCACCAACGCTGCTTTTCCTATATCATCAGCTTTTATTGACTTCACATATCCTTCCTTAGTTGCTAATACAGGTTGCACAATTGAGGCCTTAGGAAGTAAAGATGGATCATCTACATATGAGGGATCTCCCCCTTGTGCTTCTATTAATTCTTTTAGCTTGTCTAACCCTTTTCCTGAGTTTATAACATCCTCAAGCATATTTCTTGCCTCTTCTATAGTTTTTGTTGGCTCTGCTAATACTAGCATATGAGAACCAAGGGTTAAACAAAGTTCAGTAAGATCCTCTGGCCCTTCTCCTTTTAAGGTATCTATTGCTTCCTTTACCTCTAGAGCATTCCCAACTGCAAACCCTAGTGGTTGATCCATATCTGTTACTATAGCAACAGTATTTCTACCTACATTATTCCCTATATCAACCATCTCTTTTGCCAATTCAAAAGAATCCTCCTCTTTTTTCATAAAAGCTCCACTGCCTGTTTTTACATCTAATACTATAGCATCTGCACCTGCAGCTATCTTTTTACTCATGATACTACTAGCAATAAGTGAAATATTATCTACAGTAGCTGTAACATCTCGAAGAGCATAAAGCTTTTTATCGGCTGGAGCCAAATCAGCAGTTTGCCCTCCAATAGCAATTTTCTTTTCATTTACGTTCTTTACAAACTGCTCCCTTGACATTTCTACAGAGAAACCTTTAAAAGACTCTAGTTTATCTATAGTACCTCCAGTATGCCCTAACCCTCTACCTGACATTTTCGCAACAGGGACTCCTGTAGCTGCAACTATTGGTCCAAGAACTAATGTAGTAGTATCTCCTACACCACCTGTACTATGTTTATCCACCTTTACTCCCTCTATATCAGATAAATCTATTGTTACTCCACTATTTGCCATAGCTTTTGTTAAATCAGCAGTTTCTCGTTTATTCATCTTTTGAAAATAAATAGCCATCATCAAAGCTGAAACTTGATAATCTGGAATATTTCCCTTTGAATATTCTTCAATAAAATAATTTATTTCTTCAGTAGTAAGCTCTTTTCCATTTCTTTTTTTCATAATTATGTCATACATCCTCATTGTTATCACCCCATAATTTATTATTTTAAATCTTCAGGTCCAAAGCTATATGGAAATAACTCACTTAAAGTATATTCTCTATACTCTTCCTCTGATTTAGTAATAATAATTATTGCATTATTACCGAATTCTCTAATAACTTGTCTACAAACTCCACATGGATATGTCCACTCAGAATCTCCTGTTATTGCTATGGCTACTATTTCTCTTTCTCCATCAGATACAGCTTTAGCAATAGCTGTTCTTTCTGCACATATAGTAGGAGTATATGATGCGTTTTCTATATTGCAACCAGTAAAGATTTTTCCACTTTTTGTGAGCAAGGCCGCTCCTACTTTAAATCCTGAATAGGGAGAGTATGCTTTTTCTTTAGCCTCTAATGCCTTTTTAATAAGTAACTTTTTATCCATATCTAGCCTCCTATTTTTTTAGTATTAATTCTAAGAAACTCTCACCATTTTTTATAGGCTTAACATCAAATATATCAGCTACAGTTTGACCTATATCTGCAAAAGTCTTTCTTGTTTTAAGATTAACATTATTTTTTAATTTCTTACCATATGCTATAAAAGGTACATATTCTCTCGTATGGTCTGTTCCTTCAGTAGTAGGGTCACAACCGTGGTCTGCTGTAATTATTAGTACATCGGTATCTTTCATTGCATCAATTATTTCTGGAAGTCTTGCATCAAACTCTTCTAATCCTTTTCCATATGCTTTATAATTATTACGATGTCCCCACCTCATATCAAAGTCAACAAGGTTTGTAAAAATAAGTCCCTTTTTATCTTCTTGCATATATTCTAATGTTTTATCTACCCCATCCATGTTATCCTTTGTATGTATTGCTTCTGTAATCCCTTTTCCTGAAAATATATCTTCTATTTTACCTACTGCCATGACACTAAATCCTTTATTCTTAAGGTTATCTAGTAATGTATCATGTGGTGGAACTAATGAAAAATCTTTCCTATTTGCAGTTCTAGTGAAGTTTCCTGGTTTCCCAACAAATGGTCTTGCTATAACCCTAGCAACTGCATGCTCTCCAACTAATATGTTACGTGCTATCTCACACATTTGATACAACTCTTCTATTGGAATAACTTGCTCATGGGCAGCAATCTGGAATACACTATCAGCTGATGTGTATATTATCGGATTACCTGTTTCAATATGTTCCTCTCCTAGTTCTTCAATTATAGCTGTACCTGAAGCTGGCTTATTACCTAAAACTTTCCTACCTATCGCTATTTGAAATTTTTCGATTATATCTTTCGGAAAACCCACCGGATATGTAGGGAAAGGTTTATCTGAATATATACCAACCATTTCCCAGTGTCCTGTTGTTGTATCTTTACCATTTGACATTTCTGCAAATCTTCCATAGCATCCTATGGGGTTTTCTACCATTTTCACTCCTCTAATTCCCTCTATATTACCTAGGCCAAGTCTCTCTAAGTTCGGTATATTTAGTCCTCCTAAGGCTTCTGATACGTTTCCTATGGTGTTAGCTTCAATATCACCATATTTATCTGCATCTGGTAATGCGCCCATACCAACACTGTCTAAGACAATCCATATTACTCTATTAATCATTGGACATCACCTCTATTCTTTATTAATATCCAAACCCTGAATCTTTAGCTCCCTCAACAATTGCTATGGATGAACTAGCTCCTATTCTGTTTGCTCCAGTATCAATTAAAACCTCTGCAAACTCTTTTGTTCTTACTCCACCTGAAGCTTTTACTCCCATTTCAGGACCTACTGTTTCCCTCATAAGTCTTATATCTTCAACTTTTGCTCCACCTGTTGAAAATCCTGTGGAAGTCTTCACAAAATCTGCTCCAGCTTCTTTTGCAAGTTCACAAGCCTTTACCTTTTCCTCTTTAGTTAATAAGCAAGTCTCTATTATAACTTTTACTATTGCTTTTCCCTTTGCACTATCTACTACTGCTTTTATATCATCTCTTACTACATCATATTTCTTATCCTTTAATGCACCTATGTTTATTACCATATCAACTTCATTAGCTCCATTTTCTATTGCCTGTTTTGTTTCAAAGGCTTTCACCTCTTTTGTTGTAGCACCTAATGGAAATCCTACAACTACACATGTCTTAACGTCAGTTCCTTTAAGCTCCCTGCTCACTAAGGGAACATAATATGGATTTACACATACTGATGCAAAGTTGTATTTTTTTGCTTCTTCACAAACTTTTTTTATTTGCTCCTCCACAGCCTCAGGCTTTAGTAATGTATGGTCTATGTATCTTTCCAGCTTCATTTATATCATCTCCTTTTGTTTAATTATTTAAGCCTTAATATGTAACCGCTTACACATTCCAAAAAATATGTTTAAGGTCATCTAACATATTTTTCTGACCCCTTTAATACTAATTGAGGCGATAGATTAATTGTCTTTGTATCTGTAGCTTGACTATTATTCAAAATATCTATAAGCATTTTCATGGCAATTTTACCCATTTCAATAGTTGGACCATTAATAAAGCTTATGTTCATTCCTATTATATTTAATACTTCTACCTTGTCAAAACCTATAATTGCCATATCTTTAGGTATTTCTATATTATTTTCGCTAAAAGCCTTAATACAACCTAAAACCATCATATTACTACTAACAAAAATGGCTGTGGGTCGGTCTTTCATTTCTAGAATTTTTTTAGTTATTTCATAGGCTTTTTCATGAGTATAATCACCATAAAAAATATACTCTTCTTTTATTGGAATATTGTGTAGTTTTAAAGCTTTTTTATACCCAGCTAATCTCTCTCTAGCAGGTCTTGAATTCATTCTACCAGTTATTATTGCAATTTTTTCATGTCCTTCATCAATTAAAGTTTTTACTGCATCATAAGCACCCTTTATATGGTCAACAAATACTCCATTAAAATTAGAATATTTAACATGTCCATCTATTAAGACTACTGGGATACCTAAATTCTCTATAGTCCATAAATATTCGCTACTATAATCACTATCCGTTGACGTTGGAGTTATAAGTATTCCTTCTATTCTCTGTTCCTTAAGTAATTTTAGAGCCCTTAGTTCTTTTTTTATATCTTCGTCTGTATTACATAGTATCAGATTGAAATTATGTTCATCTGCAACTTCACTTATTCCCTTTATTATTTCCCCAAAGAAAGGATTATTTATTTCAGGAACAACAACTCCAATGGTATTTGTTTTCTTTTTAGATAAACTTCTAGCAATGGCACTAGGGGTATAATTTAACTCTTTTATAGCCTTTAACACTTTTTCTCTTGTTTCATCTTTTACATATCCAGAGTTATTTAAAACCCTTGATACAGTAGCACTAGAAACTCCTGCTGCCTTTGCAATATCATCTATTGTAACAGCCATAGTGTTCACCTCTAATTATGTAATCGCTTACATTCCATCAAAAAAATTACTTTCAAGTAAATGTTTTCTGTGTATTTTTTAACTCAAAAGATATTATGTATTTTAAAATAGCTTATTTATAAATATGAAATCGTTTTCATATAAATTATACATTATTTTTTTAAATCTTTCAATATTTTTTGCAAATTTAT
>NZ_MCIB01000036.1 GCF_003609645.1 Thermohalobacter berrensis | reverse complement strand
AAGATCAATTCAAAGTACTGTTTTATATCCCAATTTGTTCAACTTAAGCTTTTATTAACCTGTTTATTTATATTTTATAAAACAAAACTAATATTAAGAGGTAAATGCTATAATTAGGAGGTGAACTAATGGCATTAAAAGAAAATTTTGTAATCAATCTTCAAGGAAAATCCTATGTAACATATGAAGGACTATTGGATTTAGCCCATCAGAAAAAATTAAAATCAATTGAAGTAGAATTAATACAAGTTCCTACTAAAGAAAATAACATGACAGCTATATGTAAAGCAACCGCAATATCTGAAAATGGTAAATTCATAGACTTTGGCGATGCAAGTCCTCAATCGGTTAATATAAATATAGAACCACATTTAATTAGAATGGCCTCCACTAGAGCTAAAGCAAGGGCTTTACGAGATTTAACTAATGTAGGTATGACAGCTATTGAAGAAATTAACATAGATGAAATTAATGAAACTCCTCAATTTAATACTAATGAAAAACAAGATATTAACTTTTCAATAGATGAACCTCCAACTAAAAGGCAAATTGAAACAATACAAAATCTTTCTGACTCTTTAAATATAAATGTAGATATAAACTCCCTTACTAAAAAAACTGCTGGAACCCTAATTTCTAAAATGCTAAATCAAAAATATAAAAGACACTAAAATGTTATAGAAATGATGCTGCTTAAAGCAGCATCATTTCTATTCAACTGGTTTTAATCTAGCTGTAAAGTGTCTTAAAACTTTTGGTTCATAGGTAAATTCATAACCTTTTAGTTGGTCCTTTCTCTTATAGATATTTTTAAGTGCTTCTGCTATAACATCCATATGATTATATGTATATACTCTCCTTGGAATAGTTAGTCTCAATAACTCAAGAGGTGACTCTAACTGCTCACCAGTATCAGGGTCTCTGCCTAATAAGAAAGAACCTATTTCAACTCCTCTAACTCCTGCTTCTTTATATAATTCTACACATAAAGCTTGAGCTGGAAATTGGTAATAAGGAATATGTGGCAGCATTTTTTTAGCATCTACAAATACCGCATGACCTCCTACAGGTTTTTGAATAGGTATTCCTGCTTCATCTAGTTTCTTCCCTAAATATTCTACTTGACCAATTCTAGAGCTTAAATATGATTCGTCTACAACTTCCCTTAAACCTCTTGATAATGCTTCCATATCTCTACCAGCTAGTCCTCCATAAGTTGGGAAGCCTTCAATAGGTACCAATGATTGTCTTACTAAGTTATAAAGCTCTTCATCGTTTTTAATTGCTATCATACCACCTATATTTACAATACCATCTTTTTTAGCACTCATAGTTAATCCTTCACCATAAGAAAACATTTCTTTTACTATTTCTCTAATACTTTTATCTTTATATCCTTCTTCTCTTCGTTTTATAAAATAAGCATTTTCAGCAAACCTTGCAGCATCAAAAAATACCTTTAATCCGTATTTATCAGCAATTTTTCTAACTTCTTTAATATTTTCCATTGATACAGGCTGTCCACCTGCACTATTACAAGTAACTGTTATAAGAATAAAGGCACAGTTTTCTGCTCCCTTTTCTTTTATAAAGCTTTCTAATTTCTCTATATCAAAGTTTCCTTTGAAAGGATGTTCTTTTTCTGTATCAAAAGCATCTTCGGTAATTAGGTTTACTGCTCTACCGCCCTTTAATTCTATGTGTGCCTTTGTAGTATCAAAGTGCATATTTCCTAGTACATACTGTCCTTTTTTTATTAGAATAGGAAATAAAACGTTTTCCGCACCTCTACCTTGATGTGTAGGTATAAAATAATTATAGCCTATAATCCCTCTTACTGTATCCTGTAAGTTATAAAAGTTTCTACTACCTGCATAGGATTCATCTCCTAACATAATTCCAGCCCATTGGTTATCACTCATAGCACCTGTACCACTATCTGTTAATAAGTCTATATATACATCTTCAGCTTTTAATCCAAATACATTATAACCTACCTCTTTTATTTTCTTTTCCCTTTCTTCTTTAGGTATAAGTCTAATTCTTTCTACCATTTTAATTTTATATGGTTCTGCCATTTTATCGTACATTAATTAATCCCTCCTTATGAAGACATAATATATTAATGCAATAAAAAATTCTACTATAATATATTCTATATATTATAGTATCCTCCTTTAAATTTATAGAATTTATTAAAAATTTGTAATTTTTATATTGATTTAGAAGTCATAATATGATAAAATTTCTTTAAATTAAAAACATTTTACAAATTCTGTGAACAGGAGTAGTAGTTAGTTCACCTAATCAAAGCGAACCGAGGTTGGTGTGAGCTCGGTATTGGGTTTCTAGCGAATGGACCTGGGAGAAGCTAAGCGAAATCTTAATTATTAAGAGAGTAGCTCAAGCCGGGAGTTTCCCGTTATAGGAATAGGATATCGAGCAAATAATTGCTCCGTATCTGAAAAAGTGAGATAGTTTTTACTATCTAACCAGGGTGGTACCGCGAAATTAAGTCTTTCGTCCCTTAGGGATGGAAGACTTTTTTTATTTCTAAAAAAATTAAGGTGGTGATATGAATGCTTTGAAGAGAAGATACTGATAAACCATACTGGTACGGCTTTAATATTAAAAAAATAAAAAGGAGAGATTTTTTATGAATTTAAGAAAAAGTATTTTAACTGCATTACTTTTGGCTATAGGATTTATTCTTCACCAAATAGTTCCAGGAACCTTAGGAAGCATGAAATTTGATTTAATGCTTTCATTCATTTTTGTTTCTTTATTAATAAATAATAACTTTAAAAATGCTATTCTAACAGCTTTATTAGGTGGTATAATTACAGCTTTAACTACAACTTTTCCCGGTGGACAAATACCAAATTTAATCGATAAACTAATTACTTGTGTAATACTCTTTTTCTTAATAAAGTTTCTATCTAAAATAAAGTTAAATAACTTTTCTGTAGGAGTAATATCTTTTATTGGTACTATTATAAGTGGCACTGTTTTTCTACTTTCTGCCCTATTAATAGTAGGGCTGCCTGTTCCATTTAAGGTGTTGTTTATAGGAATAGTACTACCTACTTCTATAACGAATACATTTATTACAATAATTATATATAAAGCTGTTTTAACAGCGTTAAAACTTTCAGGCATAAAAATAGCAGCGGAGAATTAGTTCTCCCTGCTATTTTTATTGTCTTTTTCAATTTTTTTCTTAATTATAAGGTCTGTAATTATTTTACTTACCTTGTGAGCATCATGTCTAACATAATTTTTCTTTATATCTATTAAATCCTCTTTAATTACTTTTATGTTCATCTTATTTAACTCTTTTTCTTGATTATCTGAGATAATAACCGATTGTGCTCCATCCTCATGATATTTTTTTAAAACACTTTCTGGAATTTCTTCATTATTTACAATTACATAGTCTACAATATCTATTTTTCCATGTTTTAATAAAGCCTTTACATGGTCTAATACATCATAATTATCAGTTTCTCCAGGCTGAGTCATTACATTAGATACATAAATTTTAACTGCATCAGATTTCCAAATATGATAACTTAAATCCTTAACTAAAAGATTTGGAATAACACTTGTATATAAACTTCCTGGACCTAGTACTATTCCATCAGCTTCATTGATTGCATCAATGGCTTCTTTTAATGGATAGCTTTCCTTTGGATTAATAAAAACCTCATCTATTTCACTGCCTAGCTCTTTATTTTTAATAGGTATTTTGGATTCTCCTTCAATTATTTCACCATTTTTTAATTTGGCATATAGTTTTACATCTTCTAATGTCATAGGAAGTACCCTTCCCGTAACGGCTAATACATTACTTATTTCTTTTATTGCCCTCTCAAAATTACCATATATCTCATTCATTGCTGCGATAAAGAGGTTACCAAAGTTCTGACCTTTAAGCTTTCCTTCTTTAAATCTATGTTGTAATACTTTTTCCATAACAGGTTCTGTATCTGCTAAGGCTAATATACAGTTTCTAATATCTCCTGGAGGAAGCATCCCTAAGTCTTCTCTTAATACTCCAGAGCCTCCACCATCATCCGCAACTGTAACTATAGCTGTAATATTAGATGTATACTCTTTCAACCCCCTTAGTAATACAGATAATCCTGTTCCTCCTCCTATAGCTACTATTTTAGGTCCCTTTTCTAATACCTTTTTTTTATATAAAACCCTATTGACTGAGTCTACATTTAAATTACCATCTGAACTTTGTAGTAGTTTTAAAACAGAATTAAAACCTTTTTTAAAAGACAGTATAACAAGAAGTCCTCCCAATAGTAATAGTATTATATATATTATTGGGTTATTTATTAGCAAAACTAGTTCATAAGAAATAGGGGTTATACCAATTATTAGACATATAAGCCCAATCCCCCCAATAATAATCCATTTTTTAGTGTTAAAGCTTAATTTAATCCAATCTAATATCTTCATATTGCTAAACCCCTTTATTATTTACTACAGTCTCTATGATCAATTATCACTCTATACTCCTTCTCTTTTAAATTTTCATAAAGTACGTTAGCAATTGTTACTGACCTATGTTTTCCCCCAGTACAACCTATTGCAATCACAAGTTGAGTTTTCCCTTCCTTAATGTAATAAGGAATTAGGAAATTTATTAAATCTATAAGTTTTTCAACAAATTGTTTTGTTTGATCCCAGTTCATTACATAATTTCTAACCCTTTTATCATTGCCTGTAAATTCTTTTAATTCTTCAATATAATGTGGATTTGGTAGAAATCTTACATCAAAAACTAAATCTGCATCAAGTGGAATACCATGTTTGAATCCAAAGGATAGAATTGATATAGTTAAATTTTCAGTTTCCTTTCCTTCTAAAAATATTTTTCTAATTTCTTCTTTTAACATGCCAACTGTTAAATTTGTTGTATCTATTATATTATCAGCTTTTTTTCTAACTTCTTTTAATTTTTCCCTTTCACTTTTCAAACCATCTATTATTCTACCTTCAGGACTTAAAGGGTGTTGTCTTCTAGTTTCCTTAAATCTTTTTATAAGTACCTCATCAGAGGCATCTAAAAACAGGATTCTATATTTAAAGCCTTGTTTCTCCAAAATTTCTAGGCTATGGAATAAGTCGTTAAAAAATTTTCCTCCTCTAATATCAGCAACTATTGCTACCTTATTTATACTTCTCTTTGACTGAAAACATAAATCGGCAAATTTAGGTAGCAGTGCAGGTGGAAGGTTGTCCATACAGTAGAAACCAATATCCTCCATAACCTTCATAGCTTGACTTTTCCCTGCACCAGAAAGACCTGTTATTATAACAAATTCCATTTAATTTATCCCCTTTCTTTTGTTAGTCAGTTACATTAATTATCCTATCTACACTTAGACCAGCTTCTTTGGCTCTTTTTATACCTTCATCTAGATTCCCCACATCCTCCGGTCTGTGTGCATCGCTACTTATTATAAACTTTACATCTTCTTTCATAGCAATTTTAATGTATTCTACTGTCAATTGCCCATGACTTGCATTTATTTCTAATGCTGTTTTTCTTTTTGCTGCAGCTTTAGCTAATTTTCTTGTATCAATATCAACTTTTGCCCCTGGATGAGTTATTAAATCTATATTATATCTATTTATTGCATTTACTAAAGCCTGTGTATTATAATATCTTGCAGTTTTCCCTATTGATGGTATAATTTTTCCTGCATAATTCATTCCATAAAGCTTAAGAGCATCAGATATTGAAGCAGGCTTTGCCCCAAAGTGAAAACCTACTAGCAAAATATCTAAATACTTCATTATATCGTCATCTACATCTATATCTCCTTCATAGCTTATTATATTAGCTTCAACTCCTAATAATATTTTAATATCATTATATATACTATTTAATCTATCTACTTCTTCCCTCATCCTTTTAAGATTTTCTCTTTTTACCCCGAACCCCATATGGCTTGGTCCATGGTCACAAATAGCTATTTCCTTCAATCCCTTTTTTCTGGCACTTTCTACATTTTGTCTTATAGTTCCTTTACCATGGCTATAAACTGTATGTGTATGAAAATCTCCAATTATTTTCATTTGTTATCACTCCACTATTCTTCACCTATTATTTTTACTTCGGGTTCAAGTTCTACTCCAAATTTATCTTTTACAGTCTTTTGTACTATTTTTATTAATGTCAACACTTCTTCACATGTTGCATTTCCTATGTTTACTATAAATCCAGAATGAAGGTCAGAAACTTGGGCATTCCCATATTTTAATCCTTTTAATCCTGCATCTTGAATCAGTTTACCAGCATAATGTCCCTTTGGTCTTTTAAAGGTACTACCTGCACTAGGCATTGAAAGAGGTTGTTTTGCATTTCTTTTCTCTGTAAGTATATCCATTTCCTCTTTTATCTCATTATAGTCCCCTTTACAAAGCTCCATTTCTACCTCTAATACTATAAGATTTTTCTTCTGTACTAAACTTTTTCTATACCCAAAATCCATTTCTTCGTTTGTATATTCATATACATTTCCATCTCTATCCATACACTTTACTTTTTTTACAACATCCTTCATTTCTCCTCCATAGGCCCCTGCATTCATAGTAATAGCTCCACCTAAAGAACCAGGGATTCCACTTGCGAACTCTAGTCCTTTTAGAGAATTCCTTAATGCAACCTTTGATAGTTTTGATAAAAGTATTCCAGCCTGGGCTATAATTCTGTTGCCCTCTACTTTTATATCACTAAAGTTTTCTGAAATTTTTATAACAAGTCCCCTTATTCCCTTGTCACTTACTAAAAGATTTGATCCATTTCCTATAATATAAAAATTAATATTATTCTCTTTACAGAACTTCACAGTATTTGATATTTCATCTATGTTTTTTGGTAAAACCATAATATCAACTGGTCCACCGATTTTAAAAGAAGTATGGTCTTTCATCGGTTCATCTAATAAAATAGTTCCTTCAATTATTTTTCCCTTTAAATTATTGTATACAACTTCTTTTTCCAACACTATCAACTCCTATGAATTTTATTGACTAAAAAAACCTTCAATTAAAAGTATAGCCTTTTTGGTTTTATTAAACAACAGTAATTATTTCGTATTTAATATTTGATATACTTGCTTTTTAGCATCTTCTAAAGCTTTGCTACTTGTTTTTTTGCCTATAACCGCAAGTCTAACCTGATTTTGAAGTATTCTATCAATTTTTTTCCACTTACCATGTCTAGGAATAGTCTTAGTATATGAGATAATATCTTCTACCCTTTTCATTTTTTCATCGTATAAATACATCCCTTTAATTCCCTTTTTCACAGGAAAAACTCCTAATTTTTCTAGCTCTCTTTGGTTATCATTATTAACAAGAAATTTTAGAAATTTTACACACATCTTTAATTTTTCCTCATTTTCTTGCTTAAAAATAGCATAGGCACTTACACTATTATTAAATGAAATTGGTATCCTTCTGTCTCCTATTGGATAATTAGCAACTGTAAACTCAAATCCTTTGCCTTTTTCATATAGTTTTTGAAGTACTCTTACAGCCCAAGAGCCTGTTGGATATACAGCTACTTTCTTTTTATTATAAAACATATCCCATGCTGTATTCTCATCATAAAGACCAAAATCCTCTGGTGTAACTTTATATTTCTTTTTTAAATCTACTAACTTCTGTAATCCACTTAACGCTTTTTCACCATAAAAGACATATTGACCATTATTATCTATTATTTCAGCACCATCGCTTAATATTATTCCCCAAATATTATAATAATTTGGCTCTATAAAAGAAACAAAACCATAATAATCTATTTTTCCATCACCATCTGAATCATATGTTAGTTTTTTCATTTTATCTATAAATTCCTCATATGTCCAATTTCCATCTATTGGAGGCTCAACTCCTCTTTGTCTAAAAAGTTCAAGGTTTAAATACATAGCATATGTTGTCATCATAAATGGCATGCCCCATATTTTTCCATTATACTTTACTGCTTTTAAAGCTTGAGGTTTAAATTTATTTATTTCTGACTTAGTTAAAAAAGAATCTAATGGTTCTAATACTTCTTTTGTCATAAATAAGGGGTCTGTTCCCACTGGGGCAATATCTGGTAAATTTCCAGTTTGTAATCCAACTTCTAATTTAATAGGACCTTTCTTCCAGTCAATTGGCTCAAATTCTATAAATACTCCAGGGTTTTCCTTTTCAAATTTCCTTATTTTACTCATTATCCAGCTGTATCTGCTTCCAGTATTTATATTTAATCTAGGAAAGTCCCATAACCTTATTACACCTTTCCATTGACTTTTTTCTTCATCAACTGTCTCCTTATTTTTATCTTTTTTAATCGGAGTATGTGTAAAAAAATATATTGGCCAGGTTATTATAAATATTATTAATAAAATGGTAGAAAGTACTCTTATCTTACGCATATTATTAAGCCACCCCCTTATATACCTATTCTTTTTATAGGGGGTTTATGTTTATTTTAACTACCATACAATAAAAATGCTGATGGAATATTCCATCAGCATTTTTATCAATTTACATAAAATTATGTAACATTGCTGCTCCTATAATTCCTGCATCATTTTTAAGTTGAGCAATTACAATATCAGCAAATTTCACCTCATTAAAAATTACATATTTAGGAACTTCTTCTCTAATTTTATCTAATAAGAACTCTCCTGCCTTAGATATACCTCCACCAATTGCAATTATCCCAGGGTCCATAATATTGATAAGACTACCTATTCCAATTGATAGATATTTTACCATTCTATCTACTGATTTATTAGCTAGTTCATCTCCTTCTTTAGCAGAATCAAAAATAATTTTTGCATTTAATTTATCTAAATCACCATCTATTTTATCCATAATAATTGTATCTTTGTAACCTTCTTTAATTAATTTTTTAGTATATTTAATTAATGCAGTAGCTGATGCAAATGTCTCAAGACATCCATTATTACCACAATTACAGTCATAAAAATTTTCACCAACAATCATATGACCTATTTCTGAGCCTATACCGTGACTACCATTAAATATCTTATCATTAATTATAATAGAGCCACCTACGCCTGTTCCCAATGTTAAGAATAGTGAATTTTTATATCCTTTAGTAGAACCTTTAACTGCTTCAGCTAATCCTGCAACTGTAGCATCATTTTCTATATATACAGGGAGATTAAAATGTTCTTTTAGATTTTTACCTAAAGGTACATTTCTCCATTTTAAATTTGTACAATAAATAACTATATCATGGTTTACATCTGCAATTCCAGGTATACCTATACCTATAGATTTAACAGTATTCCCCTTTTCTTCTACTTCTTTTTTTAAATCTGATATTAAATCTATAATATCTTTTTCAATTGCTTCATATCCTCTATGAACATTAGTAGCAGTTTCTTTTTTCTTAACAATATCTCCTGATTCATCAACAATTCCTGCTTTTATAGCTGTACCACCTATATCTACTCCTATATACATAAATACCCCCCTTTTACATTTTTGATGTATCTGTAGTTTCTAAGAATCTAATCTTTTTCTTACTTTTTAAGTAATTTTTAAATCTTTCTACATTTAGATTCATTATAAGTTCTTCAGGCATATCTATGTCCCTAAAAATACTTAATACTTTGTCAAATTTTCCTACATCAAAGGCCACATGAGAATCACTACCTACAACAACCTTTACTCCATATTTCTTACAAAGTTGTGCAATTTCAATACAGTTTTCCCTACTTCCTTCTCTTGATACGGAAAATGAACTATTGTTAATTTCAACAAGGGTATTAGTCTCTTTAGCCTTTAGTACAAATCTTTCTTTATCAATAGGAAATACAGGATTTCCAGGATGGACAATAACATCTACATAATCATTTTCCATAGCATTAAGTATTGCATTTGTATTTTCCTCAATGGAACCTGGATCAATACATGGTGGATGTAATCCAGCCAAAACAATATCCAATTTTTCAAGTACTTCATCTGGAACATCCAATTTTCCATTGTAATCTATTATATTTGCTTCTACTCCCCTTAAAATTTCAACACCATATATTTTTTCTGGTATAACCTTAAGATTACCTATATGAAAAATATGAGGACCTCCTGGCATTTCTGGCCCATGGTCAGTTATCCCTATCATTTCAAGTCCTTTATTATTGGCTTCCCTTGCAATTTCTAAGACTGTACTATATGCATGTCCACTGGATATAGTATGACAATGGGTATCTATAACAAATTTCAATCTAACACACCCTTTCAACTTTAATCTTCAACCTTTGCCTCTTGAAAATCCCCCATTAATCTGTCATTTAATTCCTTAGCTGCATTATATCCCATTCTCTTCTGTCTATGGTTCCTTGCTGCTACTTCAAGAATCATTGCTAAGTTTCTACCAGGCTTAACTGGAATAGTAATTTTCGGTACCTTAGTATTTAATATTTCTGTATATTCTTCATCTAATCCAATTCTGTCATACTCTTTGTTTTCATCCCAATATTCTAATTCTATAACTAACTCTATTGCCTTGGAATTTCTTACAGCCCCTACTCCATATAATCTCTTTATATCTAAAATACCTATTCCTCTAATTTCTAAGAAATGTCTTATTACCTCTGGTGCAGTTCCTTTTAAGACTCCTTCTTCTACCTTACGAATTTCAACAGCATCATCTGCTACAAGTCTGTGACCTCTTTTTATTAACTCTAATGCAGTTTCACTTTTACCAACACCACTTTTTCCTATAATAAGAATACCTATACCATAAACATCAACTAATACTCCATGTATAGTAATTTGTGGTGCTAATATATCATCAAGGTAATTTAGGACTTTCTTTATGAACTTTGTTGTAGCTAGTTCACTTCTTAAAATAGTTCTTCCATAATGTTTAGCTGCATTTAACATCTGTGGAAATATCTCTAACTTTCTTGTAACTACTACAGCTGGTATATCATATTTGAAAAAGTTGTTAAGTCTTTCTTCTAATGTTTTTTCATCAAGATTAGATAAATAACTCCACTCCACTTGCCCAATTATCTGTAGTCTTTCATAGGCAAAATGGCTATAATGCCCTGCTAGCTGTAATCCAGGTCTATTAAGATCACTTATTGTTAATCGTGTTTTTGGATTATCTGGCATATATATTACTTCTAACCCCATGTCTTTAGCTAATCTATCTACTGTTAATGAATTCATAACATCCTCCTATGTTAATAGTAATTTTATTACATAAAAACTATTCTTCAGGAATTACTACTCCAGCAACTATATATGCAATTATACCTCCTATACCAGCAGTAAATATTGTAATAAAAGCCCAAATAAGTCTAATTATTGTAGAATCTACCTCAAAATATTCACCTAATCCTCCGCAAACACCTAACAATTTTCTATCTCTAACTGAACGTGTTAATTTCTTTTCCATTACTTATTCCCCCTCTCTCTATTATATTACTTTTATATTATAGAGTAAATAAAATCAGAAGTTAATTATATATAGTAATATATTTAATCATTTAATTTTCCCTAAAAAAGTTGTAAACTGACTTAGCTGCCCTTTTATTCATTCCTTCAACACTAGCCAATTCTTCTATATCTGCTTCTTTTATTTTATCTACAGACCCAAATTTTTTAAGAAGAGCCATTTTTCTCTTTTTCCCAATACCATTTATATCATCTAATACAGACCTAAATACCTTTTTATCCCTTAAACTCCTATGGTAACTTATAGCAAATCTATGTGCTTCATCTTGAATTCTTGTAATAAATCTAAATACATTACTATTATTAGAAAGATCTATTTCTTTATTTTTATATATTATTCCCCTAGTATTATGAAAGTCATCTTTAACTAGTCCACAAACTGGTATATTTATATTCAAAGAATCTAAAATTTTTTGAGTAGCATTTATCTGTCCTTTTCCTCCATCAACCATTATTAAATCGGGAAATACAGAAAAACTTTCTATTCCTATTTCATTATTTTTTATCATTTCCCTTTCCTTTAAACCCCTTTTAAATCTTCTATATAGTATTTCCTCCATACTTTTATAATCATTGGGACCTATAACAGATTTTATTTTAAATCTTCTATAATCACTTTTTTTAGGCTGTCCGTCTTCAAACACAACCATTGAACCTACAGATTCAACACCTTGAATATTTGAAATATCAAATGCTTCAATTCTTTTAGGTAATCTGTCTAAATTCAGAAGCTTTTCTAACTCTTTAATTACTTCTTTAATTTTTTCCATTTTCTTTTTAATTCTATCACTATACTGTTTTAAGGTTTCTAGGGCATTCTTTCTTACCATTTCCATTAACTTATTCTTTTCTCCTCTTTTAGGAACTTTAATATATACTTTTGAACCTCTCTTTTCACTTAACCATTTACCTATTATATCTTTGTCTGTAAAATCTTCCTCAACTAATATTTCCTTTGGGACATAGGCTGACCCTAAATAAAATTGTTTTATAAATGAACTTAAAACCTCTTTTCTATCCATTTCATCAGTATTATTTAGAATAAAATGTTCCCTTCCCATTACTTTTCCTGACCTAACAAAAAATACTTGGACACATACCTCATCTATTCCTCTTGCCATACCAATAATATCTTGATCTACTAAATTAGTAGAGACAACCTTTTGTTTCTCTAATACATGTTTTAATGAAATTATTTGGTCTCTGTATCTTGCTGCACTTTCAAAATCTAATTTTTTTGAAGCTTCCTTCATTTTCTCCTCAATTATCTCTATAAGCTTATCCTCTTTACCATTTAAAAACATTATTATTTCTTTTATCATTTCATCATATTCTTTCTTACTTACATTACCTTGACATGGCCCTAAACATCTACCTATATGATAGTTAAGGCAAGGTCTTTCCTTTCTGTGTATTTTTCCCATATTCTTTTTACACGTTCTTACTGGATATAGGTTTCTAATAATATTAATAGTATCATTTACAGCTGAAGCACTAGTATAAGGACCAAAGTACTTTGCACCATCCTTTTTAATTCTTCTTGTTTTAATAACTCTCGGGTATTCTTCATTAGTTGTAACTTTAATATATGGATATTGCTTATCATCCCTCAATAGTACATTGTATTTAGGTTTATGTTTTTTAATTAAATTACATTCTAATATCAATGCCTCTACTTCAGTATCTGTTATAATATATTCAAATTCATGGATATTCTTTACCATTGCATTTACTTTAGCTGTTTTATTTTTTGATGATTGAAAATATTGTCTTACCCTTTTTTTTAGAGAAACAGCCTTTCCTACATATATAATTTGGCCTTTTTCATCCTTCATTAAATAAACCCCTGGCTCATCAGGAAGTTTCTTTAGCTCTTCATCTATATTAAACATATTAATATCCCCTTCTAATAATTCTTTTTATAACACATCAGGAATTATATAAGTTAAAATAAGTAATAGAACATAATTTCTGCAATCTGTTCTAAAAAATTTCTTATGAAGACTTTTTATATAATAATATACCATAATTGAGTACTTTTTAAAATTCGTATATAATTTAACTTGATGGGTATCCTTGAAAGTAACAAAGGAGGAATAAACTGTGTCAACTATTAGAAAAACTATTAATTTCTTTATCTCTTTTTTTATAGCAATTGTATTTATGTCATTATTATCCTATATAATCAGTCCGTTTATAAGTAAGCTTAGTAATGAAACCGTAAGTAATATAGTATATCCTATATTTTTTACACTAATTTTTGTTACCTTTACTTTAATACAGGCTTTATTAAGATATCTTCATAGTAAGAAAATATTAAAAGAAAATACTGTTTTATTATCTGTTAAGGCTGAGCAATTTAGACTAGGAGAAAAGCTTTGGTTTTATGGAGTTATTATACTAATATATTTTGCACCTTTATTAAAAAACTTATCTCTAGAATATATTAATTGGGCGAGAGTAGTTTTATTTATAGCTTCTATTATAGTATTTGAGTTTCTGCTTAAGTATTCAAGTGAAACTGTAAAAATACACTTTATGAGAAATGGAATATTAGTTTCTGGATTTGATATAAGAATTAACCTTCCAATTGCTTATAATACTGAAATACATAATGATTCAGGTTATTATAGCTATAATGACGTAGATAGTTATTTTATTTTCCCAAATCATGTGGAATTATTTTTAATATTAGAGCAAGGTAGGTTAGTATTTAATGCAGATAATGAAATTAAAAGACAAATTACTGGTCTATTAAAACAGAAGAAAATTAAGATGAGAAAATATTTATAGAAAAACACCGTATTTTTCTACGGTGTTTTTTTAGTTTTTATTAAACTAAATTAGCTCCAATTTTAAATGCTTTTTCCGTAATTTTTATGTTGTTAGAAGTTGAATTTTTTTCAAAACACTTAGTAGCTACAATTCTTGATACCTTTTTCAATCCCATAGGCTCAAGGGACTTTTCGAGATATCTAAAGTATTTTTTAAAGAAGATTTTAAGGGGAGCTGCTTGAGTATAAACCATAATAAGCTTCTTTTCTCCAAATCTAGGTTTATGTTCATTATCTGTTAATGGATAAAAACGATCTAATAATAACTTTGTTTGTGCTGATACTTGATGTATATAGACAGGAGAGCCAATCACTAAAGCATTTGCTTCTTTAACATCATCATATATTTTAACCATATCATCTTGAACACAACATTTTTCATTTTTCCTACAGTAAAGGCATCCTTGACATCCCTTTATATT
Organism: Thermohalobacter berrensis; assembly: GCF_003609645.1. Taxonomy (GTDB): domain Bacteria; phylum Bacillota; class Clostridia; order Tissierellales; family Thermohalobacteraceae; genus Thermohalobacter; species Thermohalobacter berrensis. Next base: position 116,526 of record NZ_MCIB01000036.1, on the reverse strand, counting down.
CATATCATTTAAATAATATAGCTTAGTTTCTGCTCCTTTTTTCTTTGCACCTTCTAATACTTTATCTACAATAGTGCTTGTATTGCCATTTTTTCTTGGACTTCCTACAAATCCAACTACTCTCATATTTATTCCTCCTTAATGAAAAAAGTAAATTAATCTAATTTTGAAATTATTTCTTTTACTTTATTTAATGATAATGAAAGTTCCTTTAAATCCTCTTCACTCAAATTAGCTAATTTCTTTTTAAGGTTTCCAGCTACTAGAGCTTTATGATTTTCTATTAATTCTTTACCCTTTTTTGTAATTTGAATGTCTATATACCGTCTATCTTCCTCATTCCTTATACGCTCAACTAAATTTTCTTTAATAAGCTTTTGAATAAGTGGAGTCATATTAGGTTTTGATATAAATAGATGTTTACCAATTTCAGAAATAGGTAATTTTCCTAAATCATCAAGTAAAAATAGAATTTGTAAATGAGATGGCGATAAGTCAATAGCTTTATTATGTTTATGAGGTTTTATCAATTTTTTTTTGAATAGAGGAAGTATACTAAATATGCTTTCTACAATAGGTTCTAAAGAATTATTATTCATAATTTCACCCCATTAAAAAATATGTTGTTTTTCTCATTAATTAAGTTTATAATAGTTATGTAATTATAATAGTTATAAAAATATAACTATCTACTTTTATAATATTTCTTTTATTAACAAATGTCAACATTTAAAGACGTAGCTATAATTAAGAAAGGAGATAATTTTATGAATCCAAGAAGTGCTAGACTAGGAGAAGAAAAGGTCAGTAAACTATTACTTAAATTATCATTTCCAGCAGCAATTGCTATGATGGTAAATGGGCTGTATAACGTTGTTGATACAATATTTATTGGTAAAGGGGTTGGTTCATTAGCAATCGGTGGTTTAGCTATAGCTTTTCCAATTCAAATGTTAATTATGGGATTAGCTCAGATGGTTGGAATTGGTGCAGCTTCAGCTGTATCAAGAAGTTTAGGTGCTAATAAAGTTGAAAGGGCTAACCAAATTGCAGGAAACGGATTTATATCAGTTTTAGTTTTGGTTGGTCTTTTTACTATATTGGGTTTAAACTTTACAGAAGAATTATTAACTATTTTTGGTGCAACAAATACTCTACTTCCCTATGCCAATGATTATACTAAAATCATCCTTATAGGTAGTATCTTTTTTGCTTTTGCTGTAATGTCTAATAACCTTATTCGTGCTGAGGGGAATGCAAAAGTAGCAATGATTACTATGATTTTAGGTGCTGGAATTAACATTATTCTAGATCCTGTATTCATTTTTGCATTTAATCTTGGTATTAGTGGAGCTGCTTTAGCTACAATAGTTTCACAGTTTATCTCTTTCTGTTACGTTCTATTTTATATTTATAGTGGTAAAAGTTCTTTAAAAGTAAAACTTCATCACTTTATGCCAAACTGGAATATTATTAAAGAAATATTTTCGGTAGGGTTTTCTGCCTTTGCTAGGTCATCTACTAGTACAATTTTCGCAATTGTTGTTAATAATTCATTAAGAATTTATGGAGGAGATATAGGAATTACAATATTTGGTATTGTCAATCGAGTTATTGCTTTCTTATTTCTCCCTATCATTGGTGTAGTACAAGGTATGCAACCAATTGCAGGATTTAACTATGGTGCTAGAAAGCTAGAAAGGGTAAATAAAGTTATTAAATTGTCTATTATGGCTTCTACAGTTTTAGCATTAATAGGTTGGATTATTGGAGAATCAATTCCACATGTTATTTTTAGGGCCTTTACTGAAGATGTGAATTTAATAAAACAAGGCTCCTTTGTTTTTAGAATAGTAATTGCTATGGTACCTTTACTTGGTGTTCAGTTTGTTGGAGCAACAGTATTTCAAGCTATAGGTAAAGCAATGCCGGCTTTGATCTTATCTTTGTTAAGACAGTTTATATTATTAACACCTTTAATATTAATTTTACCAAGACTATTCAATCTACAGCTATTTGGTGTATGGTTAGCATTCCCAATTGCTGATATATTAGCTAGTATAATCACTATATTACTTATGAAAAAACAAATATCTGAAATTAATATAAAGTTAAATGCAGGACTATAATTAATAATTTTAAACAAAAAGAGAAGGAACACTAAATTCCTTCTCTTTTTATTATCCTAAACAACTAAACGGAAATTATAATTCCCCTAACCTTTTTGTTTTTATCTAATATTAATCCTATATTATCCCCAATTTTTAAATCCTTAAATTTTATGTTCATTTTTTTATCATTTCTCTGTAAAACAATAACAACATTCTCTTTTACTTCTAATAAAGGAGTAACTTCAATACTATTATCATCATAATGCTGTTCTAGTGTAATCTTCCTTTTTTCATAATCAATATCTGTTATCATCCCGTAGACAAAAACTTCTCCATTTAAATAGTCACATTCTTCAACATCATCAAAGGTTTTAATTATAGCTTTATTTTCTTCATTTTCCCAACTTACTTTAGCATTCATTGCTTCAGCAACAAATCTTAAAGGTACATAAACCCTATCATTATAAATAAATGGTTCCGTATCTGTTGAAACTTCTTTATTATCTACTTCAATTTTTATATTATTAAAATATACTTTTATTTCTTTTAAAAAGTCCTCTGCAAAACTAGCCGTTGTACTAATAGATACTATTAGTAGTATAACTAAAATAAATTTTATCCTTTTAATTTTCAATCCCCCCTTGTATTGGAACATTTTATCCATCATTATTAACAAATTTATTTAAAAATATACGATTATAATTATCTAGAGCTGATTTTAATTTTTATCTTCTTTATCTATATCTTCCTTTTTTATTTCCTCAACCTTATCCTCTATATTATCTTTTACATCTCCTGTTAAGTAATTAGGAAGCTCCATTCCAGCCATTTTGAAAATATCATCAAAAGGAGGGATTGACTTTAACATTCCAGATAAAAAGTTTGCTGTCATAGGAGTTTGTTTATCTCCTCCCATTGAATCCCAAACAGTAACTTTATCTATCTTAATGTTCTTTATTGCTTCAACTTGAGTCTTAACTAGTTCAGGAAGTTTATCTGCAATCATTAATGTAACAGCATCTTTAGCATTACCACCTGCTGCCTCAACTATTTTTTCAAAACCTTCAGCCTGTTTACTTAATATTTCCATTTTACCCTTAGCTTCTGCTTCCATTTTCATTAACACACCATCTGCTTCCCCTCTTGCTTTACGTCTAATTCTTTCGGCTTCTGCTTCTGCCTCTATTTCTGCTTTTTGTTTTTCTATTTCTGCTGGAATAACTATGTCTGCAATCTTAGTAGCCCTTTGTTTTTCTGCACGTGTCTTTTCTGCCTCCTGTTCTGCAAGATATGCCTCTTCAAGGGCTTTAGCTGTTTGAACCTTTTCTGCTGCAATTGCTTTTCTATTAGCTTCAGCTTCTCTTTGTCTTCTTTCAGCTTCCGAATTGGCAATAGATATTTTAGCTTTATTTTCTCCTTCAACAGCCGTTGCATTTGCTTCAGACACTCTAATTCTTTCATCCCTCTTAGCATTAGCTTCACCAATTGCACCATCACGATTTTTCTCAGCAACTGTTCTTTTGGCATCATTAATAGCCTTTGCAGCTGCTTCTTTACCTAATGCTTCTATATATCCTGATTCATCTTTTATATCTGTAACATTTACATTTATTAATTTTAAACCAATTTTTTTAAGTTCTGCCTCAACATTTGTAGTTACATTTGCCAAAAATTTATCTCTATCAGCATTTATCTCTTCAATATCCATTGTTGCAATTACTAACCTTAGCTGACCAAAGATTATATCTTTTGCTAGCTCCTGAATTTCATCTAGCTGTAATCCCAGTAGCCTTTCTGCTGCATTATTCATAACTCCGGGCTCAGTAGAAATACCAACTGTAAATCTTGAAGGAACATCTACTCTAATATTTTGCTTACTTAAGGCATTTTTTAAGTTTACTTCTATTGAAATAGGTGTTAAATCTAAAAATTCATAACTTTGTATAACAGGCCATATAAAAGCAGCCCCTCCATGTATACACTTTGCAGAACGAAAAGCACCATCTGAACCCTTTCCTACCTTACCATATACTACTAGTACCTTGTCTGCTGGACATTTTTTATATCTAGTAAAGATAGCAGCTAAAGTTGCAAATATTACTACAACAACAATACTAATTAGTATTATTGAATAACCCATAACAATATCCCCCTTTTATTTATCCACTTTTTCAACTAAAAGTAATTGGTCATTTAATACTTTTACAACCTTTACCATTTCTCCAGATTTTAATTCTTCCCCATCTGTTACTGCTTCAATCTCCCTTAATGAACCTTGAATTTCAATATGAACCTTTCCCCTTCCTTTTCTATTTGCAGGTATCTTAATATATACTTCTCCTATACGGTTTATAGCATTTGTCAAATCCATATTTCCACTTTCAGTTAATCTGTTCATAAAATAAAAAGTACCTGCGACAATAAGCATTAAAATTAAAGCTAGAAAAATAGCTAATATTAATGTAACTGTTTTGCTAAAACCTGCATTTATTGCAGCAATTCCAGTCCATCCGAATACTGTAAAAAATATTATAAAGTTCCTCACTGTAAATAAAGGAAATGAATCAAAATCTAAAAATGCATCAAATACATCTACATCTCCATCCATTCCCATAAAGGTTAAGACAACCTGCACTATAAATGCTAGAGAAAACGGTATTGCAAAATACCAAAATATCTTCTCAAACCCCGTTATTCCGTTCCACCAATCCACCAACACCCTCCTTTCCTAAAAATAAATTCCATTTATTTCCACAGCACATATATATGCTTTCTTTATTTTATTAATACTTACTTTTATACATAAAAAAAGCTGATGGGTATATACCCATCAGCTTTTTATGTGTAATTTTTAATTAAGTTTTCTAATAATTAAACTTTTTATCATATTATATATACCAAATCCTAATATTGCCCCTAACACATTTAATATTAAATCATCAACATCAAATACTCCAATACCAGTTATTAACTGTATCAATTCAAATATCAAACTTATAATAAAAGCAATAATAAATATCTTGCTTAGCTTTTTTAACCTTTCAATTAGAAAAGGTAATATAAAGCCTAGTGGAATAAAAGCTATAATGTTGGCACCAATATTCAATTTACTTATTTTAATATTGTCTTCACTAATCAAATAGTAGAATATAGTTTTCATAGGAATAAAATTACTATAAAGTATTCTTCTTTTAAAATTCTCTATATTGGTCTGTTCAATTGCTTCAATAATAGCCTTAATTGGATACTTTAAAATGATAACTTTTATTAATAGTAATAGATACATGAAAAATATTACCCAAGAAAAAATTTTAAAAAGTTTATTGTTAAAATTTATTTTTTTCAAAATCAGCCTCCTTTGTTTTGAAATAAATATTCTTCGTTGTAAAACAAAACCTACTATATTTTTCATTTGCTACACATTTATATTATAATATAAATCCCTATTTTAATTATTAAACATATAAAAAAAACCGGCAAAACTCGCTTCTGCTAAGCGACCTAGTTCCCCTTCGGCTGTTGCTTGCAAGTCTTAAGCACCCCTCTAGTATGGTAAGGGATTTCATCCTCGCAACCTTAATTTTTATTGTCTTATAAAATTTTTCATTATACTTAAATACATCATTTGCCTTTGTTTCAGCAATTCGTTAAAATATGCTTGCTTATATAATAAAAAATATGGGCTGAGTAATTCAGCCCATTCAGTAATTTTCAATTCTCAATTTTCCATTTTCAATTGTGTTACTTCGTTTCTCCCAAATATGCCTTTTGAACCTCATCATTATTTAAAAGTTCATTACCTTCACCCTCAAGGACTATACTTCCTGTTTCTAGAACATATCCGTAATCAGCAATCTCTAATGCTGCTTTTGCATTTTGCTCAATTAATAGAATTGTAACTCCTTGTCTATGAATTTCTTTAATTATTTCAAAAATATCCTTAACTATAAGGGGTGCTAACCCTAATGATGGTTCATCCATCATTAAAAGCTTAGGCTTAGTCATAAGGGCCCTTCCTACAGCAAGCATCTGCTGTTCACCACCTGACATGGTACCAGCCTTCTGCCATTTCCTTTCTGCAAGTCTCGGAAATAGTTTATAAACAAGCTCCATATCCTTTTTAATTTCACTTTTATCCTTACGAATATAAGCACCTAAAGTTAAATTTTCCTCAACGGTTAAATTGGCAAAAACTCTTCTACCTTCTGGAACTAAAACTGCTCCCATTTCAACTATTTCCTTTGTTTCTTTATTAGTTATATCAGTATCATTATAATTTATTTTACCCTTTGAACCCCTTACAAGGCCCATAATTGTTCTAAGTGTTGTGCTTTTACCTGCTCCGTTAGCTCCTATTAATGTAACTATCTTATTTTTAGGTACATCTATATTTATACCCCTTAGTGCATGTATACCTCCATAATGAACATTTAAATCTTTTATTTTCAACATATTAATCCACCCCTAAATAGGCTTCTATTACTTTTTCATCATTTTGAATTTCCTTTGGTGTTCCTTCAGCAATAGTAACACCATGATCTAAAACATATATTTTTTCACATACTCCCATTACAACCTGCATATGATGTTCAATCATGAAAATAGTTAAATCAAATTTATCTCTAATATCATGTATAAATTCCATTAACTCAAAAGACTCTTGAGGATTCATCCCTGCTGCAGGCTCATCTAACAATAAAATCTTTGGATCTGTTGCCAAAGCCCTTGCTATCTCTAGTCTCCTCTGTTTACCATAAGGTAGGGAGGAAGCCATTTCATCCTTTACATCATCTAATCCTACTTCTTTTAATAGTTCCATAGACTTTTCATACATATGTTTTTCCTGTCTAATATAATTAGGTGTTCTTAACACAGAAAAAAGTATGTTTGATTTTAGTCTTAAATGATTTGCAACCAAAACATTATCTAATACAGATAATTCCTTGAAAAGTCTAATATTCTGAAAGGTTCTTGCTATACCTAATTTAGTAACCTCATGGGATTTAATTCCTGTAATATCCCTTCCGTCAAAAAATATACTCCCTTTAGTAGGCTTATAAACCCCTGTTAACATATTAAATACTGTGGTTTTTCCTGCACCGTTTGGACCAATCAAACCGACTATTTCCATTTCTTTTATATCCATAGCAAATTTTGATACAGCTGTTAATCCACCAAATTTCTTTGTTAAATTATTAGTTCTTAATAAAGACATCCCTTTCACTTCCCTTATTTAGCCTTTAATTTGTGTATATTTTTTCTTTCTATTTAATATCCAATCCCAGGTAAATTCCTTTGTACCCATAATTCCTCTCTGATAAAAAAGAATTACAAACATAAGAAGAGCAGAAAATACAACCATACGCATTCCTGGAATGCCTGATATTCTAATAAATCCTAAGTCCATGGTTCCGTCTAATACTCTTAAAAATTCCATTAGTACAGTAACAACAACTGCTGATATAACTGTACCTGTTATACTACCTATTCCCCCAAGAACTACAATAAGTAGTATATTAAATGTAAGTAAGAACCTAAACATTAAAGGGTCAATTGTACCCAATAAATGAGCAAGTAATGCTCCTCCAACTCCTGCTAAAAATGAACCAATTGTAAATGAAATTATTTTATGCCTAAATAAATCTATTCCCATGGCTTCAGCTGCTATTTCATCTTCTCTTATTGCCATAAGAGCTCTACCATAGCTACCTTTTATTAATAAAACCATAAAAATGACCGTTCCTATTGCCATTCCCCAGCTCCACCAAACATTTGTATACTTTGGTAAACCCTTTAATCCTAAAGCACCATTAGTTAGGCTTTGAGTATTAGTAAATACCACCCTAATAATTTCGCTAAATCCTAAAGTTGCAATAGCCAAGTAATCATCTTTAAGTCTTAAAACTGGAGCAGCTATTAAAAAACCTATTAATCCAGCCATTAAACCAGCTATTAATAAAGAAGGAAGAAATGGTAGCTGAATATTTTTAAATATTGGAATTATCGGTTTTAAATAATAATTCATCTGTTTTAATTCAGGAGACATCGTAAAAATTGCAGAAGTATAGGCTCCAATTGCCATAAAACCCGCATGTCCTAAGGAAAAAAGACCAGTAAAACCATTTATTAAATTTAAACTTAACCCCAATACAACATATATTCCACATAAATTTAGAATTCTTATCTCATAAGAATCAAAAGTTCTATTCATTATAAAAAGTAGTATCACAAATAATATAAGTGATATTATTGTTAAAATTTTTCTTTTATCCTTCATAGGCTACACCTTCTCTGTTAAATTTTTTCCCATTAATCCAGCTGGTTTTAATAATAATATTACTATTAAAAGTATAAATGCAAAGGCATCTCTATAACCTGTTAAAGAAGGTAAAAATGCCACAATCATTATTTCTCCTAACCCCAAAATAAAGCCACCTAAAACTGCACCTCTTATATCTCCTATTCCCCCAACAACTGCTGCTATAAAGCATTTAAGACCTGGCATAAGTCCCATTAATGGAACAAGATTAGGAAATTTTAATCCCCACATTATTCCTCCCATTGCTGCTAAAACTGAACCAATCCCGAAAGTAAAAGATACTATTTTGTTTACATCAATTCCCATAAGTCTAGCTGCTTCATAATCCTTTGATACAGCCCTCATAGCCATACCTGTCTTAGTGTTATTTACCACATAAAGCAAAATTAATAGAAGTATACCGGTTATTATAGGTATATAAAAATTTACACTTACAATTGATACATTTCCAATTTTAACTACTTTATTAAACATATCTGGTATTGGAAAAGCCTTTGGTCTACCACCAAATAAAACTATGGCTAAATTTTCAATTAGGAATGAAGCTCCTATAGCAGAAATCATTACAGATATCCTAGGTGAATTTCTTAATGGTTTATATGCTGCCTTTTCAACAATAATTCCAAATATACAAGTTAGAATCATGGCTATTAAAAAAGACAACCACCATGGTAATAAGAAAGAGGTCATTGAGTAAAAAGCAATGTAGGTACCAACCATAAATATATCTCCATGGGCAAAGTTTATAAGTCTTAATATACCGTATACCATTGTATACCCTATAGCTAACAATGCATATAAACTACCTAGTGAAATTCCATTGGCTAATTGTTGTAGAAAATTTGACATCCCCATTATAACCACCCTATTCCATTTATTTAATTTCTCAGTAGATTAGGTCTTACGCTTATATATGCCTAATCTACTGAGAGAATTTTAGTTGCCTTTAGATTTTATAGTAGTCAAGTATGTGAACTTTCCGTCTTTAACCTGCTTAATTACCGCATCCTTAACTGCATCTCCATTTTCATCAAGGGTTATAACACCAGCTGCACCTTCAAAATCTTTAGTTTTAGCTAATGCTTCCCTAATTTTTACTGGATCATCTGTCCCTGCCTTTTTAATGGCATCAAGAATAACTAAATATGCATCAAAACCTAATGCTGTAACTGAAGCTGGCTCTTTATCAAATCTCTTTCTATATTCTTCTAAAAACTCTTCTGATTTCTTTGTAATTGGTACCTCAGATGTAAAGAAGGTAGAAAACACTGCTCCTTCTACTGCTTTTCCTCCTATTTCTAAGAACTCTGGTGCTTCCCAAGTATCTCCACCTAAAATAGGTGCATCTATACCTAATTCCCTTGCTTGTTTAATCAATAATGCTGATTCACTGTAATTTCCAGGTGCAAATATAACATCTGGATTTAATTTTTTAATATTAGTTAACTGTGCAGTAAAATCTTGGTCTCCTGTATTATAATCAGCTATTCCAACAATAGCATTTTCATCACCTGTAAGCTCTTTAAAAGTATTCATAAAGAAGTTTGCTAAACCTACAGAATAATCATTTGATACTTCTCTAATAATAGCAGCTTTCTTAGCTCCTAATTCATTAACAGCATAATTTGCCATTACTTTACCTTGGAATGTATCAATAAAGCAAACTCTAAAATAATAGTCATTTCCCTTTGTAACTAATGGATTAGTACAAGATGCTCCAACTGCTGAAACCTTTGCATCAGCTACTATTGGTCCTGCTGCCATTGAAAAGGAACTTCCCCAGCTTCCTATAATAGCAGCTACCTTTTCTTTATCAACTAGCCTAGTTGCTGCATTTGCTGCCTCCACTTTATCTGACTTGTTATCAACAATTACTAACTCAACTTTTTTACCTAATACCTCAGGATACAACTCATTTGCAAGCTTTATACCTTCAACTTCCATAGCACCACCTGCTGCATTAACACCTGTCATTGGCTCAAAAACTCCTATTTTAATAACATCATTTTCGTTGTCTGCATTTTCATTGGCTTCAGTAGAACACCCAATAAATAAAGTTGTTGTTACCAAAACTAATACCATCAATAAAGCTATTTTTCTTTTCAACTTAATACCCCCTAAATTATTTAATGTTAAAATAATTAAGCTTAATTTATAAATAAAGACCCGGATCTTTATTTCAAAAAATTTTACATATAAAAAACCCCCCACCCCTAGCAAAATTACACTAGGGACGAGAGGTATTTTCCCGCGGTTCCACCCTAATTGGTTATAAAACCCACTTTAATGCTTTAACGCAGCAATTACGGCAATCTTTACCCTAAAAAGATTCAGATACAGCTCAGGGATAGATTTCAACTAGTCATATCTAGGATGCTCCCAGCCTAAGGCACTCCCTCTCTGAAAGACTGTTTCTAGTCTACTACTTCCCATCACAGCTTTAATCATGTTATTTTTTGAATTTTTATTAATTATATAGAATAATTTTACGGATGTCAATAGAATTTATTAATTTTTTGTAATATTTTTAGTGGTAATTTATTCTATACTTCACTTACCTTTACTTTCTCAAATTCTTCAACAATTTCCTTTGATGGTTCTTTATCAAAAAGACTTATTAAAATAATAGCGAGGCATGAAAATATAAAACCTGGTACAATTTCATACAATTCAAAAATTCCCCCTTGAAGCTGTTTCCATACAAGTACTGTAATTCCTCCTACAATCATTCCCCCAAGGGCTCCATACTTTGTCATTCTTTTCCAGAAAAGTGAGAAGATTATTGTTGGTCCAAAAGCAGCACCAAATCCTGCCCATGCATATGCAACTAGCTCTAATACAGAACTATTTGGGTTTAATGCTAGTATAAAAGCAACAATTGAAACTAAAATAACAGTAAATCTACTTACCCATACTAATTCCTTTTCTCCTGCATTTTTTCTTATCAATGATTTATAAAAATCTTCAGTAATGGCAGAGGCAGTAACTAATAACTGAGAGTCTGCTGTACTCATTATTGCAGCAAGAATTGCAGCTAATAAAATTCCCGCTATTAAAGCTGGAAAAGTTTCGTTTACCATCAGCATAAATACAGTTTCAGAGGCAGTACCTTTTAATGTCTGAGGTAAATAAACTCTACCTACCATACCAATAATCACAGCAGCTCCAAGGGAAATTACTACCCAAATCATAGCAATCATTCTAGCTTTTTTAATTTGTTTCGAAGAACTTATTGCCATAAAACGGCTTAAAATATGGGGTTGTCCAAAATAACCTAATCCCCATGCCATAGCTGATACTACAGATATAAAGGGAATTAATTTTCCATCTACTATTGTGAAAGGATTTAGTAGTTCTTTATTAATAGCCTTTAAACTATAAATAGTTTCACTATATCCCCCAATTAAAATTGCACATGTTATGGGAACTACTAAAATAGCAAAAAACATTATAGCTCCTTGGAAGAAATCGGTCCAGCAAACTGCCATAAAACCTCCCAAAAACGTATATAAAATTATTACAACTGCACCTATAGTTAAAGCATGTATATATGGAATATTAAAAACTGTACTAAATAATTTTCCCCCTGCTACAAGTTGAGAGGCTGTATAAATCAAGAAGAATATTAAAATAAATAGTGCAGAAATTGTCCTAAGTAATTTTGTATTATCTCTAAATCTATTCTCAAAGAATACCGATAGAGTTATAGAATCCCCTGAAATTTGGGTATACTTACGAAGTCTTTTAGCAACAATCTTCCAATTTAAATAAGTACCAACTGCTAACCCAATACTAATCCATAGAGCTTCCATTCCTTTAAGATAAGCAAGTCCAGGCAATCCCATAAGAAGCCAACCACTCATATCTGAAGCCTGAGAACTTAAAGCAGTTACCCAACTATTAAGTCTTCTCCCTCCTAAAACGTAATCAGATAGGTTATTAGTTTTTTTGTAAAAAACAAGCCCAATACTTAACATAAAGACTAAATATACAATAAACGTTATAAGAATACCTACAGTTTCATTTGTCATGTATTACCAATCCCTTCTGCTTTGTTATTTACCCTATGTTATATTTTCGACATTTTTCGATATATTAAATAATTGTAACATATTTTCACATTATTTTGTATGCTTTTTTATAAATTTTTCATTCCATTTTATAGAAAAAAGGCCCCAACTTATGGGACCTTTTTCTATAAACTAACCCTTCTTTAACATTTTCTTTAAAAACTGACCTGTATATGATTCTGGTATTTTACAGATTTCTTCGGGTGTTCCCTGTGCAACTATCATACCACCTTTATCTCCACCTTCTGGACCAAGGTCTATAATATAGTCTGCAGTTTTTATTACATCTAAGTTATGTTCTATAACTATTACAGTATTTCCACTTTCAACTAATCTATTTAATACTTTTATAAGCTTGTGAACATCAGCAAAATGAAGGCCTGTTGTAGGCTCATCTAAAATATATAGAGTCTTTCCTGTACTTCTTTTACTTAATTCAGTGGCAAGTTTTATCCTTTGAGCCTCTCCACCAGATAGCTGTGTTGATGGCTGTCCTAACTTTATATAACCTAAGCCTACATCATACATTGTTTTTAGCTTTCTCTTTATTTTAGGTATATTTTCAAAAAACTCTAACGCCTCTTCAACAGTCATATCTAAAATATCAGATATTGATTTTCCTTTATATTTAACTTCTAATGTTTCTCTATTATATCTTTTTCCTTTACATACTTCACATGGAACATAAACATCTGGTAAGAAGTGCATCTCTATTTTAATTATTCCATCACCTTTACAAGCTTCACATCTTCCACCTTTAACATTAAAACTAAATCTACCCTTTTTATATCCTCTCATCCTAGCTTCAGGGGTTTTAGCAAATACTTCCCTTATATGGTCAAATACTCCTGTATATGTTGCAGGATTAGATCTTGGGGTCCTTCCTATAGGGGATTGGTCAATATCAATAACTTTATCTATATTCTTAATTCCCTTTATTGTCTCATGTTTTCCTGGTTTATCTTTACCTCTATGGAGAACTTGTGCTAATTTTTTGTAGAGTATCTCATTAACAAGTGTACTCTTTCCTGAACCTGAAACACCTGTTACACAAGTAAAAACCCCTAATGGAAATTTTACATTGATTTTCTTTAAGTTGTTTTCTCGTGCACCTACTACTTCTATCCACTTTCCATTTGGTTCTCTTCTTCCTTTAGGTACTTCTATTTTCTTCTTACCACTTAAATATTGCCCAGTTATAGATTCTTTACACTTTTTAATTTCATCAACTGTTCCATGGGCTACTATTTCTCCACCATGTAATCCTGCTCTTGGTCCTATATCTACTATATAGTCAGCACTATACATAGTGTCTTCATCATGTTCAACTACAATCAAAGTATTACCTAAATCAGTTAGATTCCTTAATGTCTTTAAGAGTCTATCATTATCTCTTTGATGAAGCCCTATACTTGGCTCATCTAAAACATATAAGACACCTACAAGGCTTGACCCTATTTGTGTTGCTAACCTTATCCTTTGAGATTCCCCACCTGATAGAGTGCCTGCTCTTCTAGATAGTGTGAGATAATCTAATCCAACATCCTCTAAAAACTTTAACCTTTCTCTTATTTCTTTTAATATCTGCTCTGCTATAAACTCTTGACGCTTTGTAAGCTTAAGATTGTCAAAAAATTCCTTTGCTTTCCTTACTGACATATTAGTAATTTCTGATATATTTTTTTCTCCTACAGTTACTGCTAAGCTTTCAGGCTTTAATCTTGAACCATTACATTTAGGACAAGGTATTATACTCATATAATTTCCTATTTTATCTCTAATGTAATCAGAATTTGTCTCCCTATATCTTCTTTCAAAATTTGGAATTATACCTTCAAATGGAGCATTAAAATCTCTTACTCCTCCAAATCGACTTTCATACGTAAATCTAATATTTCTACTACCAGTACCGTATAGAATTTCATCTAAAAACTTTTTAGGTGCATCCTTTATAGGAGTATCTAAATCAAATCCATTATCCTCTGCAATTGCTTTAAAAGCTCTAAAATAATATGTGTCATCTGAGGTATTGCTATATGGTGCTATAGCTCCTTGATTAATAGTCAAATCCTTATTGGGTATTATTAACTCTGGGTCAACCTTTTTATTACTACCTAATCCATTGCAATCAGGACACATTCCATATGGACTATTAAATGAAAACATCCTTGGTGACAATTCTTCTATTCCAATACCACACTCAACACATGCAAACTTTTGACTAAATAATAGTTCTTCCCCATCTATTATATCTACAATAACTATTCCATCTGACAATTCTAGTGCAGTTTCTATAGAGTCAGCCAATCTTTTTTCTATTCCCTTTTTCATTATAAGTCTGTCAACCACTACTTCTATAGAATGTTTTTTATTTTTATCCAGTTTTATATCCTCGTTTATATCCCTTATATCTCCATCTACTCTTACTCTTACAAATCCTTCTTTTCTTATATTATCTAATAGTTTTTGATGTTCCCCTTTTCTTCCTCTAACTATAGGAGCAAGAAGTTGTAGTTTTGTCCTTTCTTCTAACTCCATTATCTTATCTACCATTTGGTCTACTGTCTGTGAAGAAATGACTTTACCACATTTAGGACAGTGTGGAGTTCCTATTCTTGCAAAGAGTAATCTCAAGTAGTCATATATTTCTGTAACAGTACCTACTGTAGATCTAGGATTTTTACTTGTAGTCTTTTGATCTATTGATATAGAAGGTGATAATCCCTCAATATAGTCAATATTTGGCTTCTCCATTTGTCCTAAAAACTGTCTTGCATATGCAGAAAGACTTTCGACATATCTTCTTTGACCCTCTGCATATATAGTATCGAAAGCTAAAGAAGATTTACCTGATCCGCTTAGTCCAGTAAACACTATAAACTTATTTCTAGGAAGCTCTAAATCTATATTTTTAAGGTTATGCTCTCTAGCTCCTTTAACAATAATTTTGTTTTTTGCCATATTACCACCTCAATTTTTTCTAAAGGTTTTCCTTTAACTCCTCTATTTTATCCCTTAATTCAGCTGCCCTTTCAAATTGTAACTGTTCAGCTGCTTTAAACATTTCCACTTCTAACTTTGCAATAGTTTCCTGGATTTCTTCTCTAGTTAACTTATCTTTTTTAGATACACCATATTTGTCTTCATCTTCAGCTACCTTAGTTGCTTCAATAACATCCCTAATTCCCTTTCTAATTGTTTTAGGTGTAATATTATGCTTTTTATTATACTCCATTTGAATATTTCTTCTTCTATTTGTCTCATCTATGGCATTTTTCATGGATCTTGTCACTCTATCAGCATATAGTATAACCTTTCCTTCTGCATTCCTAGCTGCTCTACCAATTGTCTGTATCATTGAAGTTTCAGACCTTAAAAAACCTTCCTTATCAGCATCAAGGATTACAACTAATGAAACCTCTGGTAAGTCAAGGCCTTCCCTTAAAAGGTTAATTCCAACTAAAACATCATGGTTTCCTAATCTTAAGTCCCTTATTATTTCCATTCTTTCAATAGTATCTATATCAGAATGTAAATATGTTACCTTTATTCCCGCCTCTTTAAGGTAATTTGTTAAATCCTCAGCCATTTTTTTCGTAAGTGTTGTAACTAAAACCCTTTGGTCCTTTTCTACTCTTAGGTTTATCTCCTTTAGTAAATCATCTATTTGTCCCTTTGTTGGTCTAACTTCAACTTCTGGGTCCAACAATCCAGTAGGTCTAATAATTTGTTCTACTACTTGTTCTGAATGTTCATGTTCATAGGGACCAGGGGTAGCACTTACATACAGAACTTGATTTACCATTTTTTCAAATTCTTCAAATTTTAATGGTCTATTATCATATGCCGAAGGAAGCCTAAATCCATGTTCCACAAGGGATCTTTTCCTTGATCTATCACCGGCATACATTCCCCTTATTTGTGGTATAGTTACATGGGATTCATCTATTATCATTAAATAATCATCTGGGAAATAATCTAAAAGTGTAAAAGGTTTACTTCCAGGTTTTCTTCCACTTAAATGTCTAGAATAATTTTCTATTCCTTGACAATATCCCATTTCTCTTAGCATTTCTATATCATACATTGTTCTCTGCTGTAGTCTTTGAGCCTCAAGTAATTTATCTTCAGCCCTTAATTCTTTAAGTCTTTCTGCTAATTCCTTTTCTATACTTTTTATAGCCCTTTCAATCTTGTCTTGAGATGTGGCAAAGTGAGAAGCAGGAAATATTGATACATGGTTTCTTAAACCTATTATCTCTCCAGTAAGTGAATTAATCTCTGTTATTCTATCGATTTCATCACCAAAAAATTCAACTCTTATTGCATTTTCACTAGATGATGCAGGAAATATTTCTATTATATCTCCCCTAACTCTAAATGTTCCCCTTACAAAGTTTACATCATTTCTCTCATACTGGATATCAACTAATTTTTTAATTACTTCATCTCTATCCTTTATCATACCTGGTCTTAGAGAGATTACTAGATTTTCATAGTCTATTGGGTCTCCTAATCCATATATACAGGATACACTAGCAACTATAATAACATCTCTTCTTTCAAAAAGAGCTGATGTTGCTGAGTGTCTTAACTTGTCAATTTCGTCATTTATTGAAGCATCCTTCTCTATATAAGTATCAGTCTGAGGCACATAGGCTTCAGGCTGATAATAATCGTAGTAACTAACAAAATACTCTACTGCATTATTTGGAAAAAATTCTTTAAATTCACTTGCAAGTTGTGCAGCTAAAGTTTTATTATGTGCTATTACTAATGTAGGTTTTTGAACTTTTTCTATAATATTAGCCATAGTAAAGGTTTTTCCAGACCCTGTTACACCTAATAGAGTTTGGTGTTTCAATCCATTTTTTATTCCTTTACTCAGTGCTTCTATAGCAGCAGGCTGATCACCTGTTGGCTTAAAGTCAGAAACTATTTTAAATTTTCCCATATTATCACCTCTTAAGAACATCCGTTCGTACTAATTGTATAATTTAATTATATTAAAGTCAATATCTTTTAGATAAAGTTTGGAAATAATTGTAAGTAAGCATAATAAACTAAAACAGAAATGAAATATTCAATAATGTATATGCCCATTTTGTAGTACTTTCAAACCTATCTCATTATATTTAATATTCAACAATACTAACAAATTTAATAGATACTAATTTATATATTATAATAAATAGGACTAGATTAAAAGAATATATGAAAGTATTTATGTGTAAATTTTTGTGTATTTAGCTAATAAAAAGAAGCTAAGGCTTTATCAGTCCTTAGCTTCTTTTTATTAGCTTTCTTTTTATTTTTTTTAATATTCTTTTAATAGGGCTTTCAAGTTCTTTTACAATAAAAGAATTAATTTCATCATTAGAGATTACTAAAACTCCTAAATTTCTTACACCTTTTCTATAGTTTGCATAGTCCTTTGATATGACCTCTCCATTAGAATAATAATCAACCCAAATAAAGGTTGGGTAATATGATAATATTTCATCTATTTCTCTTTTTGTGTATACCCTTTCTCCATTTATAGAAAGAATTATGTCTCCTGATTTTAATCCAAGTTTCTCTCCTACACTATTTGGAATAACATCTAGAACCTTTACCCCTCTATGGGAAGGTAAAAAAACAGGTGTACCCTCCCTCTCTCTTTTTCTCCCGTACTGTATTAATGCTTCATGGGCTATTGGACTAAATAAGGCAGCTATATATTTAAATACATATATATGTGAAGATAATACTGCCAATATTAATAATATTATGCTAAAAAGAAATAAATTTTTAGAAGAATTTTTTATTTTATTTTTCGGATAATCTGTAATTGACATATCTCCATATCCTAATACTGCTATTACAGCAATCATATAGAAGGTTAAATCAGTCTGATTTGCTAACACTCCATCTGGCTTGAAAAGAGGCCACCATTCGGGCATATTTACTCCATTTTCTAGGACAGTCATTTGGCCTATAATAAGAAGAACTATAAAGGGTATTGGCCAAAATCTCATCATATTAAATCCGCCAACAACTCTATTATTCTTTTTCATAAATATTGGTATTAAAGTATTATCTCCATCAAGTAGAATTAGGAAGCTTTCAACTAAATGTAGTACAGCTACAATTGCTATTATACTTGATACATTTACCTTAGGATATCCAAATAATAAACTAGATAATGAAATTATTCCTCCAGCATAGGAAAAACATATAAATCTTGGATGAAATAACATTAACAAAATTGCAAGTAAAAAAACATATTTAAAATCATTTGCTTCTATTGTTATTCCTAATAATAAAATTACGAAACTACCTATGATGCCTCCTAATATTCCCATGAGCATTGATGATAGAACCCTTTTATGAATCGGTTCTTTATTAGTACCTAAAATTCTTTTCTCCATCTTGGCTACTCTCTTATATTGAAAATATAAAAGTAATACTACTCCCCAATATATTGGATTTATAAAAAGTTGAAATAGAGTTATACCAGACATATATATAATATCAAATAACTTAGACATAAAAAACACTCCTAATCTAAATAAGTAGCGGATATTAATATCCGCTACTATTTAAATATTCATTCTTATCTATTTACCTATTTCTTCCTTAATTACTTCTATAGCCTTTTGAAGTTGTTTGTCTTCTTCTATATTTTTTACTCCAATCTGTTCTATATCATCTGGATTTTCAAGAACTATATCTGGTTCTATCCCTTTACCGTGAATGCTTACTCCACTTGGAGTAAAATATTCAGAAACAGTAAGTTTAAATCCTGACCCATCTTTTAATTGTGTAATTCTTTGAACTATTCCCTTACCAAATGTCTTTGTACCAATTAAGATACCTGAGTTTGTATCTTTCACAGCCCCAGATAATATTTCTGAAGCACTTGCACTTCCTTCATTTACTAATACAACAAATGGAATATTTAATTTATCTGCATCTGACCTTCTATATTCTCTTTCTCCATTTTTAGTTTCTGTATATACAACTACACTTTTTCCAATTAATTCATCTGCTATCTCAACTGTTTCACTTAATAATCCACCTGGATTATTTCTTAAATCTATTATTAATCCCTTCATTCCATTATCCTGTAATTTTTCTAAATGTTTCATGAAATCCTCATAAGTTAGTTCATCAAATGAAATAATTCTAATATATCCTATTTTATCTTTTAGCATTTTTGACTTAACACTTTTTAGTCTTATTGTTTCTCTTGTAATAGTTAAATCTATAAACTTTGAATTTCCATTTTCATCTTTTCTAAGAATAGTAATATCAACATTAGTCTTTGGTTTACCCTTCATTACTTTCACTGCGTCATCCATTTTATCTGCAGTAAACTCCTTACCATTTACTTTAACAATTTTATCCCCTGGTTTTATTCCTGCCCTTTCCCCAGGTGTATCCTCTATCGGTGATACAACTGTAATAAGGTTATCTTCTCCTGGTGCAACAATTATTCCTATTCCACCATAAGTTCCCTTAGTATGCTCCATAAAACTAGTAAATTCGTCTTTAGTCATATAAACTGAATAGGGATCACCTAATGCCTGAAACATTCCTTTAATTTGCCCTTCAACTAAATCCTTATCTTCTACATCATTTAGAAAATTTTGTTTTACCATATTTTCTATTGCAATTACCTTCTCATACTTTTTATAGACATCCATTAGTTTTTCATAATCATTCTTAGTTATTAAAACCTTGTCATCTATTGTAATTTGTATAATATTACTTAATACGAAAGTCGATAAACTTGTTATTAGAATAATTATGATAGCACCAAGTATAGCTTTTCTTCTTGAAATCATCTAGGCTTCACCTCAAAACTATAATCTAGTACTCTATTTTATTAAATACTAGTAAACATTATACCATCATTACCTCTTTTTTTCAAAATAGTAAACTTTCCTTATAATTTCAATTTAAAACAAAAGTAATTTAATGTATAATATTATTTGTATTTCTAAATATTACCTTAAAGATAGTTTTAGTAATTAATAAAGATAATTTAATTAAGGGGGTACAGAATGAATAATAAAAATTTTTTTAATTTACCACTTTTTATTTTTATTTCCTTTTTATATAAGATAGCACTTTTTAATTATATAACAGATGTAAAATAATGTTTATATATATGTCCATACTGTTAATGAAAAAAGCTTAAAAGATAAATTAAAAAATCAAGGTGTTGATGGGTTCTATACAGATATATTATTACCTAAATTAGAAATAAAATAGGACAGGTAAATACCTGTCCTATCAATTATCTATCACCTTTTAACCATGGTAATGGATTAACATACTTACCATTTACCCTTACCTCAAAATGTAAATGTGGTCCTGTAGAATATCCAGTACTTCCTGCTAAAGCTATAGCTTGTCCTTTTCTAACTCTCTGTCCTGCCCTTACTAAAAGTCTAGAATTATGAGCATATAATGTTGTAATTCCTCCACCATGGTCTATTATTACTACTTTTCCATATCCTCCAAGCCAGCCGGCATGTTGCACTACTCCGTCATTTGCAGCTACTATTTTCCTTCCTAATGGAACTCCAATATCAATACCTGTATGAAGCTTTTGTTTTCTTAATATAGGATGGAATCTCGGTCCAAATGGAGAAGTAATTCTATAATAGCCAGGAGCTGGCCAAGCTAGTTTACCACCAGCATATTTTCCTGAAAGCTGCTTTCTTCTTATTTCTTGTTCTAACTTTTTAGCTTGTCTTATTAGGGAGTCCTCCTGTTTTTCAAGCTCTTCAATATTATCCTTTAATTTTTCCATCATTCTTTTCTTTGCTCTAGTTGCCAGTAATAGTTTTTCTCTTTTTTCTTCTGCCTTTTTTCTAGCAACTTTCAACATTTCTCGTTCTTTTTCTAAGTTTTCCTTTTCTTGTGCAATTATTTCTCTTTGTTGTTTCATAAATTTAAGTAAATCAATATCATGTTCTATTATCTTTTGGACCATATCTATCCTTGTA
The DNA here is from genome assembly GCF_003609645.1 of Thermohalobacter berrensis. Taxonomy (GTDB): domain Bacteria; phylum Bacillota; class Clostridia; order Tissierellales; family Thermohalobacteraceae; genus Thermohalobacter; species Thermohalobacter berrensis. The sequence continues at coordinate 95,027 of NZ_MCIB01000036.1, read as the reverse complement.
AGTAAATCTCCGATATCTTTAGAAGCTAAAAGAACTTCTAAGTACCCAACCGTTCCATTTTTATATATGACTCTTAATCTTTTATTTAAAACATCATTTTTCTCTCTTATATTATTTTCTGCTTCTTCCAATTTAGCCTTAGTTTCATCTATCTTATTTTCTATATTTTTTATTTCTCCTTCAACCTTTTTTAACTCTTTATCTGCCCTATCTACTTGTAAATCTAATCTTTCAATTTCTCTAGTAATATCCTTATATTCTTCCTTTTTTTCCTCAATTTTTTCCTTAAGCTCGCTAATATTTTTATTTACTTCATTTAATCTCTGCTTTTCATTACTTATATCTCCATCTGCATAAACAATAATAGTATTAATTAAAAGTATTAAAACAAGCACAATTGTAAATCTTTTAGATACCATTTGTAGCTTGTCCCCCTTTGCTACACATTTAAATATTTTTTTAGAGATACTATACTTCCTAATGTTCCTATTCCCACTCCAATTGATGTAAATATCATTATTATATCGTCATAAAGTACTTTATAAGGAATCATATATACAGTAAAGAATATATATAACTTTTTATTTAGAATATCAACTATATATTGATAACCAAAATTAACAATTAAAATTGCTAACACTGAACCTAAGAAACCTAAAATAATCCCTTCAACAATAAATGGTCCTCTAATAAAGCCATTAGTTGCTCCAACATATTTCATTATATTTATTTCCCTTTTTCTAGCAGCAACAGTAAGCTTTATAGTATTTGAGATAATAAATATTGAAATAAACAGAAGAATACTTGTTACAATTATGCCGCCTATTCTTACAAAGTTGGCTATACTTATCATTTTTTCTACAATATCACGATAGTACTTGATTTCCTCTATACCAACTAGGCCTTGTATATGGTCAACTACAGAATTAGCATATTTAATATCCTTTAATTGAATAATATATGAATTAGGTAATGGATTTTCCTCTAAACCTTCTAATAGATAACCTTCTTCTCCCCATTGTTTTTGCATATTCTCTAAGGCCCGTTCTTTTGATTGAAAGATTACTGATAAAACTCCTTCATTTTCTTTTATTGCTTCCCCTATTTTTTCTATCTGCTCTTGTGAAACATCATCCTCTAAGTAAACTTGTATCTCATCAAATTGGTCTTTAGCAACATTTGTCATATTATTTATATTTAATGCTAAAATTAAAATTACACCTAATATTACTAGCATAGATGTTACCGAGCCAATAGAAGCAAAGCTCATCATTCTGTTTCTCCAAATACCAACAAACCCCTGTTTTATGATATAATTTAACATCCTAAATCTCATAGTCATACACACCTTTTCTTTCATCTCTTACTACAGTTCCTTTTTCTAATGCTATAACTCTTCTTTTCATAATGTTTACTATATCTCTGGCATGTGTTGCCATTACAATTGTAGTACCCCTTCTATTGATTTCTCTAAGAATTTTCATAATTTCCCAGGCTGTATCTGGGTCCAGGTTACCAGTTGGTTCATCAGCTATAAGTACATTTGGGTTATTCACTATAGCCCTAGCTATTGAAACTCTTTGCTGTTCTCCTCCAGATAGTTCATTTGGATAATTATTAGCTTTATGACTCAATCCAACCATACTTAAAACAATAGGAACCCGTCTTCTAATTTCTCTAGAAGATGCACCAATTATCTCCATAGCAAAGGCTACATTTTCAAAAACTGTCTTATTTGGAAGTAGCCTGAAATCCTGAAAAACTACACCTACACTCCTTCTTATATAGGGAATTTTCCTATTACTTATGTTAGTGATATCCATATTATTTAATATTATCTTTCCATCTGTAGGCTCTTCCTCTTTTAATAAAAGCTTTATTAATGTTGACTTCCCTGCACCACTAGAACCTACAATAAATACAAATTCTCCTTTATCTATATGAATATTTATATCCTTTAAGGCCTTTACTCCCTTTGTATACTCTTTGCTAACATCCATAAACTCTATCAAGTCTTATCACTCCTGTCTATTACGGACTAACTATTTCTATTAATTCGACAAAGTTTAAGTAAATCCTGCAACTATAATTATCATTTATGGCAATATATTCTATTTTTAATGCTAAAAAAACTAATGTACATATATAATTATATAATTTTTTTAGACATAAAAAAACAAAAAGGTCTTGTATTTAATGTAGCATTTTTCCTTTTCCTCCAAAATAGTCTATTTTTCCTATACTTATCTCAAATTTTTTATATAATTATCTTTTTCCAAGTTATGGTATTATATTAATTAGGAGGGATTAATATGGAAAAACAAAAAATAAGAAATGAAATATTAACAAAGCGTAAGAATTTATCAGAGAAAGATATAATTAATAAAAGTAAAAAAATTTGCGACCTTTTTTTATCTACAGTATTATTTAAAAAATCTAAAAATATTATGGCTTATGTGGATTTTAGAAATGAGGTAAAAACTGAACATATTATCAAAACAGCTTTATCTAAGGGAAAAAACATATTTATTCCTATTACTATCACAAAAACTAAAGAACTTTTACTGTCACAGCTTAAAGATTATGACAATGAACTTACTAAGGGTACATATGGAATCTTAGAACCTAAAGAAGAATATATTAGAAAGTCAGATCCTGATTTACTTGATTTAATTATTGTTCCTGGAGTGGCCTTTGATAAAAGAGGATATAGGATTGGTTATGGAGGAGGTTATTATGATAGATTTTTAGGAAAACTTAACAAGGAAATTCCTAAAATTGCTTTAGCATTTGATGTACAAATTGTCCCTAAAATAATCCCAGATAAATTTGATATACCTGTAGATTTTATTATAACAGAAAATGCAATAATAAATTGTACAGAAAATAGAAGCTAAGTACTACTTAGCTTCTATTGATATTCTTTATAAACTTTTGCTAATTCATTTAGTTTCTCTTGCACTAGATAATTGACTGTTTCCTTTTCATAGTATCCATTTTCATCTTTTTTACCAGCAGGAACTCCTGTTAGTATTTCTATCCCTTCATCTATTGTTTTTACTGCATATATAGTAAACTTTCCTTCTTTTACTGCTTCAACCACTTCTTCATTTAACATTAGGTTTTTAATATTTTGATAAGGTATTATTACACCTTCTCCTCCTTTAAAACCCTTTAATTTGCAAATCTTATAGTACCCTTCAATCTTTTCATTTACTCCTCCTACTGGCTGAATTAATCCTTTTTGATTAACTGAACCTGTAACTGCAATAGCTTGATTTATTGGTAGTTCTGATAAACTTGATAATAGTGCATATAATTCTGTACTTGATGCACTATCTCCATCTATTAAACCATATGATTGCTCAAAGGTAATACTAGCAGAAAGGGATAAAGGTTTTTTTCTTGCATATTTTTCACCTAAATATCCGCTTAATATTAAAACTCCTTTATCATGTATGCTACCACTTTTTTCAACTTCTCGTTCAATGTTAATAATACCTTCTTTACCTGCATATGTTGATACAGTTATTTTACTAGGTCTTCCAAATGAATATTGACCAGAGTCCATTACTGAAAGCCCGTTTATTTGACCAACTTTATATCCTGAAGTTTCTATAAGTAACGTGCCATCTTTAAACAGTTCCTGCAACTTTTCTTCATATTTATTATTTCTAAATATTTTTTCTTCTATTGCCTCTTTAATATGCTTAGCCTTAATAATATCATCACCTTCAACCTCAGCCCATGCATCTGCTTCATATAAAAGCTCTACTAGTTCATTAAATCTAGAGCTTAATTTTCTCTGGTCTTCTGCTAATCTTGAACTATATTCGATTACCTTTGCTACTGCAGACTTTTCAAAATGTCTTAACCCTTCATCCTTACAATGTGATGCAATAAAAGATGCGATTTTTTCTATATTATCTTTATTTCTATCCATTTCTATATCAAAATCAGCTCTTATTTTAAATAACTTTTTAAAATCATCATCATAATTATATAATAATTGATAGGTATAGTAGTCTCCAATAATTATTACCTTTAGGTCAATTGGGATAGACTCAGGCTTTATCGTTTGTGTTACAATATTACCTTTACTTATATTCTCAATTTTTACCTTTTCCTCTTTTAATGCCCTTTTTAGTCCTGCCCATGCATATGGTGAAGTTAATATGTCTTTTGCTTGAACTATTAGGTATCCTCCATTAGCTTCATGTATAGAACCAGGTTTTATTTTCATATGATCAGTTTTTAAAGCTCCAAGTTCATTTACATATTCAATTTTTCCTAAAAGATTATAATAATTTGGATTTGATTCTCTTACTACCGGTGCTCCTTTAGTATTACTATTATCTATAAAAAGATTAACCTCATATCTTCTAAAAAAGTTTTCTTCATTTGTTGTCTTACTAAATATATAGGTAGTTTTTTTATCCTTTTCATTTTCTAGAAACTTATCTAGATTTTCAACAATATCCTTTTTCATTTCATCAAGATAATTAATTATTTCTTTGTTATCTTCAAATTTTTCTAATAATGGAGCCATATAAAAACTAACAACTTCTGTAGCCATCTCTTTCTCTAATAAGTCAATATTTTCATTTAGTTCCTCTTCTAACTCCCTTAATTTGTTTAGTATATCAAAGGCAACTTTATTTAATTTACTTAAATTATCCCTTAATATTTCTATTTCTCTATCGGAAAGCTCCTCAATTTCTTCTTGCTTCATAGGTCTACCCTTTATAAGGGGTATACTCATAAGTCCTTTTTCAGTTTCTTTAAATACAAAACCATATCTTTTAGATAATTTGTTTAATTTTTTAATTATTTCAGATCTTTTGTTTTCATATTCATGATATATAACCCTTTTTTTGTTTTCATACTGTCTTGATGAAAATGCATCTACCATTTCTGCTTTAAGTTTAGAAATTAGATTTTCAACTTCCTTTTTAAATATAGGGCCTCTTCCTGCCTTAAGTTTTAAAGCCCTAGGATTTTCTTTTTTGTTAAAGTTATAAACATAACACCAATCATATGGTACTTGTTTTTTCTCTGCAAACTCTTTTGCTATTGAATATGAATAGCTATTTCTCCCTGTGCCTGTTACACCAGATACATATATATTATATCCTTTTTTCTTCACATTAAGGCCGAATTTTAATGCCCTTGTTGCTCTTTTTTGTCCTATAATTTCTTTTATTTCAGATATTTCCTCCGTAGTATTAAAATTAAAAATAGATACATCACATTGTTTTCTAAGTTTAGAAACAGGTATTTCTAAATTATTTTTCAAGATACCACCCCCACATTATTATTCTTTATATACCCGGAAGTTAAGTATATACTTATTATTTTTTATATGTTGTGGAGGTGGAAAAAGTTACCTGTGATTATCTTATACCTGCAGCTATTTTCACATTTTCTTGATGTTTTTCATCTACTTTTCCATCTTTATGTCTTTGACTGTTTAAAAAGTGAATATCAAAATGACCATTCATGCCATTATTTTTAACATAATCTAGGTTTATTCCTGGACCATAATCTCCACTTCTCCAACTAGTATAGTAACCTCCCCTATCTGAATCATTTCCTGCATGGGGCATTCCTGAGGCACTTGCAGCAATTTTTCTACCGTTGTATTCAACTATAACTGGTCTTCTTACCCAACTAAAATTTCCACCCCAAATATCTTTTAACTTTTCGGTATCCTCTTTAGTTAATGCTTCAACATCAGCATGGCTTGCACCAGTGGTTCTTTTAGCCATAAAAGATTTACCTGTATAGAAATCAATTACTTTTATAGTAGCACCTATAGGAATTACATATTGAGCACCATTCCACCAATCTAAATATTCCCCATATTTTTCTCCTGCCCTTTCCATTTCAGGTACATTGTGTACTGGGATAGTAACTGTATCTCCTACATATAATCTAGTATTTGTATCAGCATTATTAACTTTTAATAGTTCTTTTACAGGTACTCCATACTTTAAACTTAAAGTCCAAAAATTATCACCTGGTTGTACAGTATGTTCTTTATAAGTAATATAAGTTCTAGGCTGCTCAGGTATAAAAGTACTAGGCGTACTGTTAGTAATATTAGCTGTACTTTTATTAGAAGCTGGTATTTTTAATTTATCTCCTGGATAAATAATTGAATATTGATTTAAATTATTTAAACTTAAAAGATTTTCCAAGGAAATTCCAAACTTTTCACTTATAAGATACGGAGTATCTCCACTTTTTACTTCATAATAAAAGTAATCATTATTATCAGGTATAGTTAACTTTTGCCCTACATATAAAATAGTATTTTCAGTAGCATTATTAGACTCCATTAGCTTGTCCAGACTCACTCCATACCTTTGGCTTATTTTCCAAAAAGTATCTCCTGATTTAACTTCATAAGTCCATGCATAAGCAGTTGCTGAAGTTCCTATTAAAGAAGCAGCAATTGTACTAACTATTATTTTTTTCAACTTGTTTTTCATACTTTTCCTCCTTATACAAAAGTAATGTATGTATAAATATACACACAATATAAATTTTCTATATATCATCAAAATTTCCTTTATGTAATTTATGGTCAAAAAACCAAAATCATCAGCCTTTAAGACTGATGACCTTAGTTTATATACTCACTTTTTAATTCAATTTTATCTGGTAATTCTTCAAGATTTGTCTTTACAACAACAGTAGGATATGTAATAACCTGTGCAACTATTTCATCTGGTTTAGGATCTTTATATTTGGCATAAACTACAAGTTTATAACCATTTTCTTGGTCAACTTTTTCTATTTTATCTATAGTAACTGAATAGCCTGCTGTCATTTTTTCTCCTCTGGTAACTATAACATATACACTTTCATCCACCTTACATGCCAATGCTCTCTCTTCAGCTTTATATTTAGGTAATAAATCTTTTATCTTTTCAGGTATTTCTTTCTTTTCTAGTTCTTGAAATTCCACTGTACTCCCACCTTCATTTGAAAGTAGTTTTGGGATAAAAATTACTCCTAATACAATCACAACTACTAAAATTATCCCTATTATCCAAGCCCTTTTCACCAAATCCCCCCTTTTACTTTCTCTATAAATATTATTCTTATTTTTTATATTTTATGATAAAAGGAACAATAATTTAAATATAATATAAAAATAATTAACTATAAATAGCGAAGAATAAATTCTTCGCTATTTATATACAATAAAAAAATATTTTAGACTAATTTTTCAATATTAAACATAGCGTCTAAAGCCTGCCAGTTTTGTGGGAAAGGTACTCCTAATACCCAATAGCTTACTCCCCTTAATCCATATTCATTTACAAGATTAAATTTTGCCATAACACTTCTTACATCTTCAAACCAAATTACATGTCTTCGTCCTTCTTCATCTACATAATAAAAATATGGTGCTTGAGATTCTTGATCATAATTAATTACTGCTCCATATCTTGCAGCTATTTCTACTGCCTCTTTTGGACTTACACGTTGTGCCCAATCTCCTCTTGGAGTATAAGGTAACCTCCAATCATATCCATATAAAGGCATTCCAAGTATAATTTTCTCTGGTGGTATTACTGAAGCTGCATAATCAACCACTTCGCGTACTCTATTAATAGGTGCAACTGCTAATGGTGGACCTCCTGACCAACCCCATTCATAAGTCATCAATATTACAAAATCAACTATCTCACCATGAGCTTGATAATCATGGGCCCCATGCCATGCACCTGTTCTAATATCATATGGCTTAGGAGCAAGTGCTGTTGATACCACATATCCTTCAGGTCTTAATTGTTGTACTACTTTCCTTAAGAAATTATTGTATAATTCTCTATCATCTGGTGGAATTCTCTCAAAATCTATATTGAGTCCATAATAACCTTTATTTTCCATAGTTTGAAGTACATTATTTATTAGGTTCTGTTGAACATTTTCATTCGTTAGAATTGTATGGGCTAATTGAGAATCAAAGTTCCCATTTCTAAAATTTGTTATGACCATTAGTGGAGCTATATCATATTGTCTAGCAGTATTTAAAATAGTCTCATCATCAATTGGATTTAGATTCCCTTCTTCATTAACCTGATAACTAAAAGGACTTATATACGTTAAATATTGCCCTACTTCATTAATTATTTCTCTTTCTCTTTCTGGAGAAGTTGGTTCTATATAGGCGTTTACTTCTATTGTTCCATACTGATTTGCCTGTGCCGGAATTTTAATAACCATTCCCGGATAAATAAGGCTAGGATTTGCTATATTATTTACATCTAGTATACTCTCAACAGTAACTCCATACCTTTGACTTATTGCCCAAAGGCTATCTCCTGGTTGAACTGTATAAGTTGCTTCTATACCTGGAATTATTAATGCTTGACCTGGTACTAGATAAGGCAAATCTTGTATTCCATTTGCGTCAATAATGTTTTGAACACTTACTCCATATCTTCTAGCAATGGCCCATAAAGATTCACCAGGCCTAACTACATGTATTTCCATTTTATACCCCCTTTCCTCATAACTATTATTAATTTATTCATGAGAAAAGGGATTAGTGCTAATAAAATAAAATTTTATAAATTAAAAAGTAGCCCAGACTTAAGTCCGCGCTACTTTTTAATTTTAAATTGCTTTTATTTATTTCCTTTTTACAACTCTTTTTACTGCTTCTACTAAATCACTTGAAGTAAGTCCGTACTTTTCTAATAATTCATCTGATTTACCTGACTCTCCAAAGGTATCTTTTACTCCTATTCTTTCCATCGGCACTGGATAGTTTTCAACAAGTACTTCAGACACTGCACTTCCAAGACCACCTATTATATTATGTTCTTCTGCAGTTACTATTGCACCAGTCTCCTTAGCTGCTTTTACTATAATATCTTTATCTATAGGTTTTAGTGTATGTATATCTATAACTCTTACATTTATTCCATCCTTTAATAATTCATCTCTTGCTTGAAGAGCAATTGAAACCATTATTCCTGTAGCTATTATAGTTGCATCAGTTCCGTCTTCAACTAAAATTCCCTTTCCAATTTCAAATTCATAATTATTTTCATCATAAATTACAGGAACTTTACTTCTACCCAACCTTATATATACTGGTCCAACATATTCTGCTGCCTTTAATACAGCTTCCTTTGCCTCTACTGCATCCGCAGGGTTTATTACTACCATATTTGGAAGACTTCTCATTAAACTTAAATCTTCTAAAGCTTGATGACTAGCCCCATCTTCTCCTACTGTTAAACCTGCATGGGTAGCTGCCACCTTTACATTAAGTTTTGGATAGGCAACAGAATTTCTAATTATCTCATATGCACGTCCAGTTGCAAAAACTGCAAATGTACTTGCAAAAGGTATCTTACCAGCAGCTGCTAGACCTGCAGAAGTACCAATAAGATTCTGTTCTGCTATACCTACATTTAAAAATCTATTAGGGTAATCTTCTTTAAATTTGGCTGTTCTAGTAGATTTAGATAAATCTGCATCTAAAACTACAATATCCTTGTTTTTCTTTCCTAATTCCTTTAAAGCCTCACCGTATGCATCTCTTGTTGCTTTATTTGCCATTATTTTTCACCTCCAAGCTCTATGATAGCCTTTTCTGCTTCCTCATCGTTTGGAGCAGAACCGTGCCATCCTACTTCATTCTCCATAAATGAAACGCCTTTTCCTTTTACAGTATTAGCAATTATAATAGTTGGCTTCCCTTTAGTATTTTTACTTTCTTCTATTGCTTTAAATATTTCTTCAAAATCATGCCCGTTTATTGTTATTACTTGCCATCCAAAGGCTTCCCATTTTTTATCAATAGGCTCTATATTCATAACCTCTTTATTTTCTCCATCAATTTGTAATCCATTGTGGTCTAAAAATACAGTCAGATTATCTAGCTTATAATGTGCAGCAAACATAGCTGCTTCCCATATCATACCTTCTTGAACTTCCCCATCACCAATTAAAGCATAGACTCTATAATCCTTTCCATCTAATTTACCTGCTAGAGCCATTCCATTTGCACAAGCCAATCCCTGTCCTAATGAACCTGTTGACATTTCAACACCTGGAGTTCCCTTCATATCTGGGTGTCCTTGAAGCATTTCTCCAGTTTTTCTTAATTTCATTAGTTCTTCTTTAGGAAAATATCCTTTCTCTGCTAAAGCAGCATATAATACTGGTGCAGCATGACCTTTAGACAATACAAACCTATCCCTATTTTCCCAGTTAGGTCTCTTAGGATCAATTTTCATTTCTTTAAAATAAAGGGCAGTTACAATTTCACATGCTGATAATGAGCCTCCAGGATGCCCTGAACCTGCTTCATTAATCATTTTAATTATGTCTTTTCTTAACCTGTTGGCTGTTTCTTTAAGCTCTTGATAATTATCCATATTACAGACCTCCTAATCAGTTTTAATTTCTTTAAATCCTTCACCTAATACCTCATGAATATCTGCTACCATAACAAAGGCATTACTATCAATTTGATGTACTATTTCTTTAAGTTTAACTATCTGTGATCTATTTACTACACATAATAGTACATCTCTACTTTGCCCTGTATACATTCCCATACCTTTTAATACAGTAACCCCTCTACCTAGTGCTGATATAATAGTTTCTCCTATTTTATCTGGGGTATTGGATATAATAAAGAATGCTTTTGCATAACCTATACCTTCTAGTATTATATCTATAACTTTAACTATTATGTATAATGCTATAACTGAATATAATGAAGTCTCTATTTTTTTATCCACTACACCAGCTATTGTTACAACAAATAAATCTATTACCATCATTAAAGTTGCTGTACTAAAATTAGGGAAAAATTTATTAAGTATAGCCCCTGCTAAGTCTGTTCCCCCTGTAGTACCACCAAACTTAAAAACTAAACCTAATCCTAATCCCATAAGTACTCCACCAAATACTGCAGCTAATAATAAGTCATTTGTTAAATTAGCGGCTGGAAACATCCTAATAAAAAATGATAGTGCCAAGGTACCATATAATGTTTTTGCTCCAAAGGCTTTTCCTAATATAATGATGCCCGCAATAAATAATGGTATATTAACTACTAAGTTTGTTATATCTATAGGAATACCAGTAAGTTTCTTTATAACTATAGCTAATCCAGTAACACCACCTGGTGCAATAGTATTAGGGTCAAGGAACATTTTTAATGAAATTGCCATAATTGCTGTACCTAATGAAATACCTACATATTCAATTACATAGTTATACCAATGTTTTGTTACTATTTTCATTACTACTCCTCCTTCCCCCTGAATTCTTCTTGCATTACTTAACAATATTTTTTCTAGAAAATAATACATGTAGCATAAATAAAGGTAATACCATTTGTCTTTTAATTCTCCAAGGTTCTTTTATGAGTCTGTAAAGCCATTCTAATCCAAGTTTTTGATAAACTTTAGGAGCCCTTTTCACTTTTCCAGCTAATACATCAATAGTACCTCCATTACCAATAATTACTTTACAGTTAAGTTTATCTTTGTTCTCATGAATCCATTTTTCTTGTTTTGGGGCTCCAAAACCTACAAATAAAATATCTGCATTTGATTTATTTATTATTTCAATTACTTTTTTTTCATCTTCATGATTTTTATAACCAATATGAGTTCCTTTAAAATAACCATGATGAACTCCAGCAATGTTTAAATTAGGATATATATTCTTTAACCTTTCACTAGCTCTTTTAGCTACTCCTTTTTCTCCACCTAATAAAAACAAACTATATCCCTTTTTATTAGCTAGTTTAATCATTTCTACTGATAAATCATAACCTGTTACCCTTTCTGCAAGAGGTCTTTTCTTAATTTTTGAGGCATAAACTAATCCTATACCATCAGGAATAGTTAAATCACCATCATTCAATATAGTCTTTAATTTATCATCATCCTTTGCTATCATAACTACCTCAGTATTAGGGGTATATATAACTTTAGTATCTTTACCATTTAAAAATTTATTTACTTTATCTACTGCCTTTTTCAAAGTTATATTATTAATCTTTACATCCATTATTTTTATAAAAGAAGGCATATTAATCACCTACTCTCTAACAGCTTCATAACCATCTTAACATTATCATAAGCTTTTTCTTTTAATTCTTTCTTAACTTTTATTAATTTATTTTTTATTTGTTTTCTATTATTCCAAACATCATCAATAATTGTGCACAAATCCACAACCTCTAAATCATCTACATTACAACCAGTTTCTAGCCCAACTTGATCTAAAAATCCCTTTACTTTTGGGTCATAGACAATTCCTACCATTGGAACTGCCTGTGTAGCCGCATATATTAGTGAATGAAGCCTCATAGCTATAATTATTTCCAGTTTATTTATAATTCCCATTACATCTTCTACAGAATATTTTTTAGATATTATATAACATTTAGTTTTAGCTAATTTTTTTATTTCTTTGCTTATTTTAAGGTCATTGGGATAATGCATAGGTAATAACACTATGTTTACATTATAATTATCATTTAAATAATCTATAGCTCTAGATATAACTTCTCTTAATTTTTTATTATTTTTCCATTCCCTAACAGCTACTCCTATTAAGGGCTTATCTGTAGGAATACCTTCTTCTTTTAATATTTGAAATATTCTTTTTTCACTTGCAAGTTGCAAAGTAAATACAGGGTCTGAAGTTACATGAACATTTTTATTTTCTACTCCTATTTCTTTTAGCGTTTTTTGAGAATTATAATCCCTTACTGTTATCAAGTCAACATTATTTAAAACCTTTTTAGTTAATAATTTGTTAATTCTTTTCTTAATAGGTCCTATACCATTTGCATATATAACTACATTTTTTCTAAAAAATTTAGCAATAAATATTAGTGCAAGATAATATATAAGAGATCTTGTACTAGTTATATCCTGTAATAAGCTGCCTCCTCCACTTATCAACATATCACAGTTATATAATCCTCTTATAACTTCAATCACACTGAATCTATTTATTGCATTAATATTATAATTTTTCTTAGTATCTAAAGGCTTTCTGGATAGTGCGGTTATCTCTATATTATTATTTTGAGATTTTAAGTCCTTAACTATGGCTTTTAATATAGCATCATCACCACTATTATCAAAACCATAATACCCAGAAATAATAATCTTCTTATTCTCTTTCATAAATTTAGCTCCTTTAATCTAATTTATTACACTTACTTTTACTACTTGATATGTTTAAAATGACTAAATTAAATGCAATTAAAGTCCAGAAGGTTATTATTATTCTAGGCAAATACAGTATATTTTCAACAAGTCCATGAAACAATATAGCAGACAAACCAGCTAAAACTCCTGCTGAAATTACTTTTATATATCTATCTTCTGTTTTCATCAAGTTTAATATAGAGTATTTATAATTTATAAATATTAGAATTAGTAAAACTATTAGACCACCAATCCCTAGTTCTGCCATTGTTTCTAGATAAGTGTTATGTGCATGATAAACATTCATTGTTCTTATATACTTAACAAAAGTCTCTCTAAATGGTATATATCCAAATCCGACTCCTGAAATCCAGTTATCTTTAATAATATCAAGTGTTATATCCCATACTTTTATTCTATATGCATTAGAAGAATCTTTTAAATTTCCAATCGTCATAATTCTATGAAGTATAGAAGAAGGCATAGCAAAAAATGAAATTATTCCAAAAGGAATTAATGATAGTAATAACCTTTTCTCAATTAGTAGAACAAATATAAACATGCTAAACGCAAATCCTAACCATCCACCTCTAGAAAATGTTAAAATTAAAGCTAAAGTTAAAATTATTGTTGTCAAACTAAAAATAGCCTTTTTATAAATCTTCTTTGAAACCCAAAAAAATGACAAGGAAACTGGTATTGCCATAATTAAGTATTCAGCCAATATATTAGGATTACCAAAAACAGAAAAAATCCTAGTTCTTAAACTGGGATTATTAGCAACATCTACCCAGGCATCATCAATCTTAACTCCGACTTTATATTGGTAAAGACCATATAAGGCAACAATTGTTGCAGTAAAAATAAATGTTGTTAAAATTATATTTAATTGATTTTTATTCTTTATTATATTTACTATAACAAAAACCAGCCCTATAGCTGATAAATGTATTGCTAAATCTCTGAAGCTTCCTTGAGGATTATAAGAAGTAACTGTTGTAATTAGTATTATAATAACATAAACTATTATGGGTACATCTAAAAAACTTTTTCTTAAAGAATATCTTTCGGTACAAAATAATTTAAATAAGAAAACACATACAATAAATATTGCAAACATTAGTGAATTAATTTTTGATACAAAAGGTAAACTAAAAATTACTAACATTATACCTATATTTATGTTATATATAGAGAGAATTGCTGCCACAATCCCTCCTATTAATTTCAACACTATTGTTCCCCTCCAGTTTCTTCATCAATGGTAAATACATCAATAACAATACTTACTATCAGACTATTTTTTAATACCTTTTTTATCATAAACTTGTTATCAGATAACCTCATTAAAAAACGATAAATCAAACTATGCTTCTTGTAACTATTAAAGATTTTACGACAATAATTTGAAAAAGTCATTATTAAATCATTCAGTCTACAATATATTTTAAAAATAAAACTGCTTGCAATTAAGCTTTTTTCACTCTTTATAAAACATCCTATAAAAGAATTATTGTATAGAAATATTATTGTTTTTATTATATTATCAGTAATTTTTCTTAATAAACTGGTCTCATAAAATCTTTCCAATTTATACCATAATTTAAAAAGCACCTTTACTGTAAAGCTATTATACACGCTATCATCTCCTAATATCACTTAACTTTCATGCCTGTTACTGTTGCAAATACAGCTATATTTCTATTTTTAACTCTAAATTGAGTACCAATTCTTGTATGTTCTCCTCCTACAATTATAACCTTATCAGTAACAGTTCCTTTAGCTTCTATAACAAGTTTTACAGTATATTTTTCTGGTACCTCAGCCATAACAACTTTTCCATCACTTGTTGGAACTGCTTCTCTATAGTTTTCTACTTTTTTTTCGATTATTTTTCCAAAAACTTGTCCTCTATCATAATGATATAATAGGTCCCCTTCCTTTATTCCATCTACTGTAGGCTTACGTACATCACTAATTTCTAGTTCAACTAATACCTTTTGGCCTTCCTCAATGACTTCAGGCTGTGAGTTTAAAATTTTATATCCTCCACCTACTATTAACAAACCTATTATTAGTAGTACTGTCAAATCTATTATATTAATAATTCCAAAAACTCTTCCCTTATTATCAATAAATTTCATTAATAATACCTCCTATTTTCCACAATTTTTCTATATATTTTGTAGTGGTCTAAAGCCATCCTTTCCAAAGAAAATTTTTCTTTAACAATATCATGAAGTCTCTGGCCCATTTTATCCATTTTATTTTTATCGTTCAATATTTTTTCAATATATTTTACTAATTCATCAACATTTCCAACTTGAAACAAGTATCCATTCACATCATTTTCTATAAGGTCTCCAATTCCACCTACATTAGTGCTAACAACAGTTTTCTTTAATCTAGCACCTTCTAAAATAACATAAGGAAAACTTTCACTCTTAGAAGTCAGTACATTTATATCTATTGCATTGAAAAAAGAATAGGGTTCATCAACAAAACCTAAAAAGTATACTTTGTCTTTTATATTTAAAGACTCTGTCATGGAAATTAATTTTTCTTTTTCTGGTCCTTCCCCAGCAATTAAATATATTACATCATCTCTTTTTTCACTTAATTTACCAGCAGCTTCTATAAACGTTTCATGATTTTTTACTAAGTCAAGCCTTCCCATGATCCCTATAATTTTCTTCCCTTTACAATCTATATCATATTTATTTAAAAATTCTTCTTTAGGAGTTATATTTATCGGTCTATTAAAGTCAATTCCATTATATACTGTGAAAATTTTTTCTTTATCAAACCCTCTCTCTATTAGCATATTTTTAAAATTACTAGAGATAGCTATATAATAATCAAAAAATTTTAAAGCTATAGCATTTAAAGGAGTATATACAAATTTTTTGTATATATTGTCATTGAAATCTAACTTATAGTCACTGTGTACAGTGGTAACAAAACATTTTTTTACTCTTCTCTTCAAAAGCATGCCTATAAAATTAGCTCTAGCCCCATGACAGTGGATTATATCGAAATTTTCATCTTTAATTTTATCTTCTAATTTTTTTATTATAGAAAGATCATATCTTTTTTCCTGTTCAATAACTTCTATATCTATTCCTAATTCTTTTCCTTCCATATAAAACTGGTCTTTTATGAAACATACAAGTTTTACTTCTACATGGTTGCTAAGTCCTTTTATTAAAGATAATACATGGGTCTTAGCACCACCAGTATCTCCTCCACTAATTAGATGAAGTATTTTCATTTATATTATGGCTCTTAAGAGCTTTCCTCCTCTCAATTAAAATTTCTATATAATTATAACATATGAATATAGTAGTTTCCACAAAGCGTTTTACAATTATTTTATAATCAATATTTTATCTTTAATTGTTTATAGCAACTAAAAAAGAGGGATTAAAATTCCCTCATAATTCAATTAAATACCTTTATTTAATTTACTTTCCTCTAATTCTCACTAATTCTCAACTTTTAATTTTCTACTATTTCATACTCTCCCCTTACCATAAATATTGCATATTTTTCAGCATAAACTCCTCTTCCATCACTTCTTGGTATTATTAAAAGATGGTTAGCAGGAATCAATTGATTCATTTTAATATCTGTAGCACCAGTTACATCTGATAGTCCTCCTAATTCTCCAGCTATAGCCTTAGCTTGTCCTCCTCTTAATATTATTTCTGTCCCTGCTTTTCCAATAAGTTTTTGGCTATTCTTCAGTTCAACAACCTCTAGCCCATAGGACCCTGTTTGTTTTATATTTTCTATAGCTTCTATTTTATCTTTTAATTCTTTATTTTCATTTATTAGTTTTTCAATTTCAGCTTTATTACTATCTACAGTCCCAAGTACTTCTTCTATTTTTTGGTCTATATAGTATTTTATCTGTTCAATTCTTTTTTCAACATAACTCTGTGTAACTAGTGGGTCTTGTTCAGAGCCAGGCTCAGATATTGTTGCCATTCCTATTCCTGTAAATATAAAAATTCCTATTATAGCTAATGTTGCTATTAATAATTTTCTTCTACTCATTTTACTGCCTCCTTAGCTACTATACTGTTTACCATCTTAATTTATATTTTCGACTAATAATGAAAAAATCCTTTCTATTTTCCCGGGAAATATGTCGGAAATTATATACTATAAATCCAGTTATTAGCTCTTAGTTCCTACCTCTTAGCAAAACCCAAAACTAGCAAACTTTATTTTCTCTAAAAACTAACAGCTTAGTTTTTAACTAACATCTAAGAACCAAGAACTAGGAACTGCATTTTTACTAACTACTAACAAAAATTTATCACAAAATATAATAGAGCCTGGAATAACTCCACGCTCTTCTTAAAACTCTATAAGTCCTAAACTAATTTTTAGACATTCATCCACTTTTTTCATCATTTGCTCGTCAAACTGTCCAACTCTCTCTCTTAGTCTCTTCTTATCAATAGTCCTTATCTGCTCTAATAATACTACTGAATCTTTAGGAAGTCCATAATCTTTAGCACTAATTTCTATATGAGTTGGAAGTTTTGCTTTATTAATCTGTGAAGTAATGGCAGCTACAATAATTGTTGGACTATATTTGTTGCCTATATCGTTTTGTATAACTAGAACAGGCCTTACCCCACCCTGCTCTGAGCCTATTACGGGGCTTAAATCTGCATAAAATATATCTCCTCTTTTTACTTTCACTATTATTCACTTCCCGTCAACTTAGCTTCATATACAGATAATTCTTTAGTATCTTCCTCCAGCCCCATTTCAGCTAATGATGCATTAATTTCACTCATTTCTAAATAGCCGTTTTTCATTTTTTCTAATGTCTGTATCCTTTTTTTCTCTCTCAAATACAGTTTCATGGCCTCCCTTATAAATTCATTTCTATCCTTTTTTTCCTTAGCAATAATTCCGTCTATTTCCCTTAATAAATTATCTGGTAAACTTACCATTATTTTCTTTAGCTCGGCCATTCGTACACCTCCAGATTTAGGCGTCACTTATAATTTTAATAAATTAAATAACATATAGGAAATTATATTTATTAAAATATCGCCATTAAAAATATAATTTCCATAATATGTTTCAAAAAATCAACCCTGTAAATATTTTACTTTAATAGAAGACTTTTTATTATTTAATATTATCTTAATTAAGCCACTATATACAAGATTATATATTACATTTTATAAGCCTGTCAATAAAAGTCACCTTATTTCTAATATCTATATTATTCCAATAAATAGTCCTTTATACATACTATTTTATCATTTTTAATATATACCCTTGGAACTCTTCTACTTACCATGCATACAACTTCATAATTAATTGTTCCTAATATTTTAGCTATTTCGTCTATATGGGGACTATTATCTTTTCCATCTCCCATAATTATAACTTCATCACCTGGTTTTACTCTTTCTATATCAGTTAAGTCAACCATAGATTGATCCATGCAGATTCTTCCAATAATTGGTGCTCTTTTACCTTTAATTGCCACTTCTGTTTTATTAGAAAGAAGTCTCGTAAAACCATCTGCGTATCCAATAGGTAAAGTTCCTATTGTAGATTTTTTATCAGTAGTAAAGGTAAGTCCATAGCTAACTCCCGTTCCTTCTGAAACTTGTTTAACATGTGAAATATGAGTTTTTAAAGTCATTGCAGGTTTTAATTTTACCTTTTCTTTATTGACCTCATCTGATGGATATAAACCATATAGCATTATACCAGGTCTTACCATATTTAGATTGTAATCTGGTAAATCAATTGTTGCAGCACTATTTGAAATATGTTTAATAGGTATAACTATTCCCTTATCTTCTAAACTTTCCACTAACCAATTAAACTTTTGAAACTGTTTTTCTGTAAAAGTTTTATCTTTTTCGTCTGCTACTGCAAAATGTGAAAAAATCCCTTCAATCTCAATGTTATCTAGTTCAGTTATCTTGATAATATCATTAATAGTAGATTCATTTGGTTTAAAACCAATTCTACTCATTCCTGTATCAATTTTTATATGAATCTTCCCTGTTTTATCTAACTTTTTCGCAGCCTTTGAAATTTTTTTAGCATGCTCAAAGGTATAAACTGTCTGTATAATATTGTTACTAACTACTTCTTCAGCTTGAGATGTTGGGGTATACCCTAATATCAATATAGGAGCATTAATCCCATTATTTCTTAACTCAATGGCTTCTGAAAGAGTAGCAACAGCTAGTCTGTCAGCACCATTTTCTAAAAAAGTTTTTGCTGCCATAATAGAACCATGTCCATATGCGTCTGCCTTTACAACTGCTGTTATAAGTGTTCCTTCCTTTACTATTCTTTTTACTTCATTTAAATTATGTATTAAGTTGTCCAGATTAATTTCAGCCCATACAGGCCTTACCTTTTCTAAAGTATCCATTCCACTTCCCCCTTTGTTTAATAATCATATTTAATTAATATGACTCTATATTAAATACTTTATCTGGCAATTTTATATTAGATTTGTAATCTGTATAGATTACTTCAGTTGTAATTTCTTTATTTTCATTTAAAATTACAAGCTTAAATGGATTAAAGTTCTTCTTGTTAACCCATAGTTTTTCAAATTTACCATACTTGCTATTTCCAGGCATTTCAGTAGTTATTATTAAATATTCAGAATCTCCTATTTTTTCGGACTCTAAGCTAATATATTCATTCGTAAAAAGATTCTTTAAAAAATATCCAATAAACATATTTTCTTTAGGAGAAGCTTTAAGATCTCTTATGAGGATAGATTTTTCAATTTTGGGATGATAAAACCATACCTGTTTACCGTTACATATCGTTATGTGACCTTTACTTTCTTCTGGTTCAATTATTTCTATAACATACTTATTAGGTCTTTTAAATTTATGCTTTGCTTTATATATCCTTATATCTTCTCCTTTTATTTTAACAGTTGCAGTGCAACTATAGGTTTCTAATACATTATAGGTCTTTTGAACTTCATAAAAAATTTCTTCATTAGTTGGTTCTTTACAACCAGTAATAAATATTAGTGAAAGAATTATAATTATCAAATAGAGATGTTTCATTATAGAGATTTCCCCCTAATCTCGCAACTTTTCGAAAATTCTGACTACAATTGCTAAAAAAAGAGTCTTATCTATAAATATTTATTCCTCAAATATACTCTTTATGCTATAGGGTATATTTTCTAAAATATCTGTTGCAGTAATTCCATATTCACCTTTAATTTTAGATGCCAAATCTCCAGCTAACCCATGTATGAACACTCCAGCTATTGCTGCATCCATGGATTCTATCCCCTGTCCTATAAAACTAGTTATTACCCCTGTTAAAACATCTCCACTACCTGCTGTAGCCATACCTGGATTTCCAGTTGGATTTATATAAAGTTCACCCTTAGGATTAGTTACAATAGTATTATTCCCCTTTAATACAGTAATAACTCCATATTCTTCTGAAGTATATTTAGCATAATTTATCCTATCAGACTGTATATCATCTATACTTTTATCAAGTAATCTTGAAAGCTCACCAGGATGTGGAGTAATTACAGTAATTCCTTTTCTTTTCTTTAATATATTTTTATCCTTTGAAACACAATTAATTCCATCTGCATCAAGAACAATTGGTTTATCTGTTGTTAAAAGTAAATTTCTTATTAATTCAATCCTCTCATTATCAACACCTAAGCCTGGACCAACTGCAATTACATCCATATTCTCAACAAAATTATCTATTTTATAAAAATTTTCTTTTAATAAATGTCCTGTATTATTATCATGTAGTGGCTTAACTATAACCTCTGTAGCCTTTAATTCTAAAATGTGACTTATAGATTTGGGAACCAATGAATATACTAAACCACTTCCACTTTTTAAAGCAGCCATAGAAGTAAGATAAGCTGCTCCACTCATTCCAATGCTGCCTGCAATAACAGCTACTCTCCCATATGTTCCTTTATGGCTTTCTTTTTTTCTTTGTGGTATTATGTTTGATATTTTCCCCTTATTTAAAATATCAATAGTAGTTTTATTAAAACATTCTTTATTTTCGATTCCTTCTGCTAGGGCAAATGCTATGGCATAATCGGTATCATGGCTAATAGATATATGTATATTCTTTATTCCTTTATTTAAAGCATATTCGTAAGCTTTTCCCTTTAACTTAATATAGGGTTTACCTAATTCATCATGTATTACTTCAATATCCTTAAAGCTAAATCCTCTAATACCAGTACCTAAAACTTTACTTACAGCTTCTTTCGCTGCAAATAATCCCGCAATAGTTTTAATATTATACTGTCTTTTTTCTAAATATTTCTTTTCTCTATCACTATATATCCTCTCAATAAAACCTTTTCCTTTATCTATGATTTTTTTTATTCTATCTATTTTTACTATATCTACTCCATTTCCTCTAATCATTTAGGCACCTCTTTTTCCTCATACTGTATTCATTAATTATTATAACAAACTGTATTATCTTTTTTCATATTACTAATCCATTACATATATCAATAAATTTTAATTATATTTATATTACTTCATCCTTGACATTATAATACTATGACAAACATACTTTGTTATAAAATAAAAAAGCTGTGTTAGCAGCTTTTAAAC
Organism: Thermohalobacter berrensis; assembly: GCF_003609645.1. GTDB lineage: Bacteria > Bacillota > Clostridia > Tissierellales > Thermohalobacteraceae > Thermohalobacter > Thermohalobacter berrensis. Next base: position 73,174 of record NZ_MCIB01000036.1, on the reverse strand, counting down.
TTTTGTATATTACAAATATCATAAATATGTAGATTTATTTAAGCATATATCTATCTAAAAATATCTAAAATACTTTTATCAAGTGGAATTCCAAACCACATTGCAAGAATTTTTACTAATTGAATTAAAAAATATATTACTGATATCATGAATATTGCTACAACAAATAATTTTATAGCATCCTTTCCTTTTTGATTAAGCTTATAGTCTTTCTTAAATAAAGATGCTATTTTTTGTATAAGCATTGTAAATATATTCAAAAAAATCTCTAGTCCGCTAAAAATAAGTGCTATAAACATAATAGTCTTTATATTCATTGTATCTACCTCTCATAACTTACTAACTTATAACTATATTTTACCATAAAATCTATTTTATTAAAGCATCTGCTTATCTAACTGTTCCATTACTTTGCTTCCTAATATTCCATGCAAAAAGCTATAAGTATTACTAATTTTTTCTTCATGTTCGTGTTTTTCTTCTATAAGTTCCCTTAGTTGATTTCTTAGTATTTCTATTTTTTCATTTGCTGTTTCAAGTTTTTTATGATCCATTTTTAACTCTTTATATGCATATTTTACTGTAGCTAACAATAAGTTGTAATTTGTTATTCTAATCTCCCTTGGTAGAACTTCTAATCTAAAGGTTAATTCGTCTATTTCATCGTTTAAATTATGGATTTCTTCCTTTAAAATATCAAGTTTATTTACACTATTCTTATTATTCCTATTATTTATTTCATTAGAAGTGTTTAATATTTTTGCCATTATTCTTTTCTTTTTAGAATTAGCTTGGTTAAGCTTTCTTTCTATTTCTATTTCTTCTTTTATTAGGCTTTTCAATTGTTCTTTATATTTAACTATTTCCTTTTCCTGAACATCTCCAAAAAGCTTTTTCCAAGATTTATCTTGTATTAATATAGGTACTTTATTTTTTACTACTATGTCATAGTCTAGTTCAATATTTTTTGAAAACATATTATACTCCTCCCTAGTGAAATTATACTATATTTCATCTATTTACTAAATAGTATATTTTAACTAAAATATCCAATATATTTTATACATCTAAAAACTTAATTTTCAGTTTTAAGAAAGTATAATTTTTACTAATTTTTGTTTTATTTTATATTTTAGAGGTATATATTTGAAATATAGGGTATTTTTTCAATAAAACTAAAAAGGGGGATGGAAAATGTTAAAAAACTCTAAAAAGCTAAGTCTTTTCTTAGCTATAATTATGGTGATTTCCATTATTGTACCACTTAACTTGGTCTCAGCTGAAGAAACTGAAACAGTAAAAATAACAGTTTTAGGAACTACTGATATTCACGGTAATATATATGATTGGAGTTATGAAGATGGTGCTGAAGATGATGATGTAGGACTTGCAAAGGTTTACACAATAGTAAAACAAGTTAGAAAAGAAAATCCTAATACACTATTACTAGATAATGGAGACACTATCCAAGGAACAGTTTTGACAGATGACTTATATAACTTAAACCTTGATAAGCCTAACCCAATGATGGATGTTATGAATTTCATGGGTTATGATGCAATGACACTTGGTAACCACGAATTTAACTTTGGGCTAGATTTAATACATAAGATGGTTAAAGAAGCTAATTTCCCTATTCTTTCTGCCAATATTTACAATAAAGAAGATGGTTCAAACTTTGTTAAACCTTATTTAGTTAAAGAAATAGGTGGAGTAAAGGTAGGTATTATTGGACTTACCACACCAAATATCCCTCAATGGGATGGACCAAAGGTAACCAGTCTTGAATTTAAACCAATGGCTGAAGAAGCCAAAAAATATGCAAAAATTCTTAAAGAGGAAGAAAACGTTGACATAATAATAGCTACTGCCCATGCAGGCCTTGAAGGAAGACATCATCCTACAGGTGGAGATGCAGTAAAAAACGTAATAAATGAAGTTCCTGAAATAGAAGCTATTTTAATAGGTCATGACCATATGGAAATTGCTGAAATAATGAATGGTACTGCTGTTGGGGCTGCAGATGATAAGGGACATCAAGTGGTAAGATTTGATTTAACCCTTAAGAAAAGTGGAGATTCCTGGACTGTAGTTGATAAAAAAGTTGAACTTATTGAGACTAAAGGTGTAGAAGCATCACTTGAATTAAAGGATTATGCTAAAAAGTATCATGAATCCACATTAGAATTTTTAAAAGACCCAATTGGAACCTCAACAGGAGATTTCCATCCTAAGGCTGAAATTGAGGGTATTCCCGAAGCTCAAGTAAGGGATACAGCAGTAATAGATTTAATAAATAATGTACAATTAAAATACACAGGTGCAGATATATCTGCTGCCGCACTATTTAAGTCTTCCTCAAATATTGAAAAAGGTGATGTAACATATAAGGATATCTTTGATATATATAAATATCCTAATACCCTTTATGCAGTAGAGGTTACAGGAAAAGAATTAAAAGATTATATGGAATGGTCAGCAGCTTACTTTAACACATATAAACCTGGAGATGTAACAATAAGCTTTAATCCAGAGATTAGAGGATATAATTATGATATGTTTGCAGGTGTTGAATACAAAATAGATATTTCAAAGCCTGCTGGTCAAAGAATAGTTGATTTAAAATTTAATGGTAAGGCTGTAAAAGATGACCAAGTATTTAAGTTAGCAATTAATAACTATAGATATGGTGGACTAAAGAGCCTAGGTATTATCAGTAATGAGCCTTACTTTAAATCAGACCCAGTTTCATTAAGAAGTTATATTGCAGAATATATAAAAGAAAAGGGAACAATAGAACCAGAAGTAGATAATAATTGGGAAATTGTAGGTGCAGATTTGAACCATCCATTAAGAGATGAAATAATTGATATGGTTAATTCTGGTAAATTGAAAATACCTACTTCTAAAGATGGAAGAACTCCAAATGTAAGGTCACTAAATGTATATGAACTAATTGCTGAAGGAAAAATTCCTCAAGAAATCCTTGAAGAGAATAACATAAAAGCTACTCCTATTACAATAGCACACACTAATGATACCCATGCGAGGGTTGAAGAAGGTAAATATGCTGGTATGGGATTTGCAAAAATAGCTACAAAAGTGAAAGAATTAAAAAAGAAAACTCCAAACCTATTACTTCTTGATGCAGGAGATACATTACATGGTCAAACTATAGCTTCCCTTTCAAGGGGAGAAAGTATTATAGAAATACTGAATAGTATTGGATACGATGCAATGGTTCCTGGAAATCATGATTTTAATTATGGGCAAGAAAGGCTTACTGAATTATCAAATAAAGCTAAATTCCCTATAGTGGCTGCAAATATTGAAAAAGAAGATGGAAGTAAATTCTTAAAACCATATACAATAAAAGAATTAAATGGTGTTAAGGTTGGAATCTTTGGTCTTGCTACACCAGAAACTACTTATAAAACACATCCTAATAATGTAAAAGGATTGAAGTTTACTGACCCAGTTAAGGCTGCTGAAGAAATGGTTCAAGAACTTAAGGATAAAGTAGATATAGTAGTAGCATTAAGTCACTTAGGTTTAGATAAGTCTTCTAAATATACTAGTGAACTTGTAGCAAGTAAAGTTGATGGAATAGATATTATTGTAGACGGTCATAGCCATACTTCCCTTCCAAATGGCAAACTGGTAAATGATACACTAATCGTACAGACTGGAGAATATGATAAAAACTTAGGTATAGTAAATCTAGTCTATGAAGATGGAAAGATAGTATATAAATCAGCTAAATTATTTACTAAAGCCGATGCTAAAGATTTAGAAGAGGATAAAGATATATTATCTGTAGTAACTTCAATAAAAGAAGAAAATAACAAAATTCTTTCAGTAGTAATTGGTGAAACCAATAAAAAACTAATTGGTGAAAGACAATTTGTTAGAACCGGTGAAACTAATCTTGGAAACCTTATTGCTGATGCTATGCTTGAAGTATCCGGTGCAGATGTTGCCCTTACTAATGGTGGAGGTATTAGAGCATCAATAGAACCAGGTAAAATTACCAAGGGGGATATTATAACTGTATTACCATTTGGAAACTATGTAGTAGTAAAAGAAATGAAAGGCTCTGATATAATAGCAGCTTTAGAACATGGTATATCAGCATATCCAGAAACTCTAGGTGCATTCCCTCATGTTGCAGGTATGGAATTTGTATTTGACCCTTCAAAAGAAGCAGGAAATAGAATAGTAGAAGTAAAAATAGATGGAAAACCAATTAACCCTGATAAAACGTATAAAGTTGCTACTAATGACTTCCTTGCAGCTGGTGGAGATAACTATACTATGTTTAAAGATGATAAAATAGTAGCTGAATACCCAGGACTTGATGAAGTTGTAATGAATTACATTAAAAAATATGGAACTGAAGGTGCCAAAATAGATGGTAGAGTTAAAGTTTATGAAGAAGAAACTAAACCAGTAACTGAAATATATATTGTAAGACCAAATGATGTATTATGGAAAATCGCTAATAAGTTTGGTCTAACATGGCAAAAAATAGCTAACTTTAATAAGTTAGAAAATCCAAACTTAATATTTCCTGGTCAAAAAATATTAATACCTGTAAAATAAACTTAAGGCAGCCATTTAGGCTGCCTTATATTATCTAATCATTATTAATAATTTCCTTTGCAACTTCCTCCATAGGTTTACAGTTATCCATACTTTTTTTCCGCAAAAACTTATAGGCTTCATTTTCTGTCATATCAAATTTTTCCATAATTATTCCCTTAGCTCTATCAATCAACTTCCTCCCTGAAAGTTTTGTTTCTAGTTTCTCTACTCTACTTTGAAGATTTTTTATTTTACTAGAATTAAAAAGTGCAAAGTCAATTATTTGGTATAGTTGTTCTGGCTTTATGGGCTTTGTTATATATGCAAATAAACTCATATTCTTTATAGTATCTATAAATGCCTTATTTGGATTAGAAGTAATAAAAACTACAGTTGCTAGGTTATCTTTTTCTATTATTTCTGCAGCATCATAGCTACTAATTCCCCATATATTTGTATCTATAAGCACTAAATCTGGTTTTGTGCTTCTTGTTAGTCTTATAGCGCCAGCACCATCACTGGCTTCATATACTTTATAACCCCTTTTAGCTAATATTCCCTTTATCTTTTTTCTTGAGGTTTCACTACTATCAGCAACTACTATTTTATAACGGTCCAAGATACCACCCCATTTTAAATTAAAAGAAAAATACAATTTAATAATTAATATTTCTAATATAATTAAGGTATTTTAACATTTAGTCTTTATAATAACATTGTATTAAAATATTTCTATATATTATACCATGAAAAAAACAATAAAAAAAAGAAGGGTGCAAACATCTTTCGATGTAAACATCCTTCTTCATAGAAGTATTTATTTAATCTTTTATTCACCAAAAACTTTAATAATTTCATACACCATTTTAGCACTATTTACAAGGTCGATAATAGAAATATGTTCTTCTAGTGTATGTGGTTTCTTTTCACCAATTCCCAAGTTTACAGATTTAATTCCATTTCCATTAAAAATATTTGTATCACTACCACCACCAGTAGCTTTTGTATATCCTTTAATGCCAATTCTACTCATAGCTTCCTTAACTTTAATAATAATTTCATCATTTTCATCAATAGTAAAAGCTGGATATACCCTTTCAGCATCTATTTCTACTTTACCTCCAAAGTATTCAGCTGACTCTTTTAAAGCCTTAATCATGTGATTAGTTTGTGCACTTAGTTTATCTTCCTTAAGACTCCTTGCCTCCCCTTTAATATGCACCTCTGGAGTAACAACGTTAGTAGCTTCTCCTCCTTGAATAATGCCAATATTTGCTGTTGTTTCTTCATCAACTCTAAGTAATTTCATATTATTTATGGCTCTAGCAGCTATCATTATAGCACTTACTCCTTCTTCTGGGGCAACTCCAGCATGGGAAGGCTTTCCTACAATTTTAGCATTAATCTTATCCTGGCAAGGTCCTACATTAATTATTTCTCCTGGTGAACCTCCGCTGTCAAGTACAAAACCATATTTAGCTGTAACTTTATCATAATCAAGGTTTTTTGAGCCAAAAAGGCCTCCTTCTTCCCAAATACTAAAAACTATCTCTACATCTCCATGAGCTATTTTATTTTCTTTTATTAATCTAAGACCTTCTAATACAGCAGCAATACCCGCTTTATTATCAGCACCTAAAACTGTTGTTCCATCACTATATATAACACCATCCTTAATAACAGGTTTTACATTTTCTCCTGGCTTAACAGTATCCATATGACAACTAAATAGAATGGCAGGAGCTTTTTTATTTCCTTTAAGACGAGCAATAATATTACCTGTTTCCCCGCCTACTTTTTCTCCTGCATTGTCTTGAGTTACTTCAAGACCTAAGTCTTTTAATTTATCGATTAATACCTTAGCAATTTTTCCTTCTTTGCCTGAATGACTATTTATTTTTACTAATTCCAAAAATTCCTGTATTAACCTTTCTTGCTGTACCATGATATTCCTCCTTTTATAAATACTTTGTAAAAACTATAGTTGTAATTAAAGGCTCTATTGTTACTAAAACACATATAAACCCTAGCAATCTACTGCTAGGGTTTATATAGCTATTTTATCTCATTGGTCAATACTACATTGGTGGAATCATAGTTGGTGCACCAGGACCTATTGGAATTCCTAGAACTAACCAAATAACTAACATAATCATCCATGCAATACCAAAAACTATAGAGTATGGTAACATGGTAGAAATTAGAGTACCAATTCCTAATTTAGGGTCATATTTTTTACCAAAAGCCACAATAATAGCAAAATATGACATTAAAGGCGAAATAATATTTGTTATAGAATCACCAATACGATATGATAACTGAGCTAGTTCTGGAGAATAACCTAACTGCATAAGCATTGGTACAAAAACTGGTGCCATTATAGCCCATTTAGCTGATGCACTTCCAATAAAAATGTTTATAAAAGCACAAACAAGAATAAACATTAAAATTAGTGGAATTCCTGTTAAATTAATAGCTCTAAGGAAGTCTGCTCCTTTAATAGCTAGGATTAAGCCAATATTTGACCAAGCAAAATAGGAAACAAACTGTGCTGCAGCAAATGCTAACACAACATATCCACCCATAGAAGACATTGTTTCTGACATGAATTCTGCTACGTCTTTATCATTTTTAATAGATCCTGATTTAATACCAAAGGCAATTCCTGGAATAAAGAAAAATAATGCAATCAATAATACCATTGAAGAAACAAATGGTGTAAATGGAATACCTTGTAAAATATTTCCTTCATCTGAACGAAGTAGTCCATTTTCTGGAATTAACATAGCAGCAATAATTAAAACAAAAACAATAACTGTAATAAATGCAAAATTTAATGCTTTAGATTCTTGTTTTGTAATTGGTTCTAACTCTTTTTTAAAGGTTCCTTTATATTCACCAAGTCTTGGTTCTATAATTTTTTCAGTTACAAACACTCCAACTGCTGTTATTAAGAAAGTAGAAGCAAACATAAAGAACCAGTTAGCAGTAGGTAATACAGCATAATTAGGATCAAGCAAATTAGCTGCAGAAGTAGTAAAACCTCCAAGTAATGGATCTAACATTGTTACTAATAAATTAGAACTAAAACCACCGGAAACTCCAGCAAACGCTGCTGCAAGTCCTGCCAATGGATGTCTTCCTTTGGCTAGGAAAATAATTGCCCCTAATGGAACAAGTACTACATATCCTGCATCAGCAGCCATACTAGACATAACTCCAGCAAAGACAACTACAGCTGTAATAAGTTTGTCTGGCGCACCAAGGACCATTTTTTTCAATAGTGCTGCAATTAAACCAGAACGTTCAGCAACTCCAACCCCTAACATTGCCACTAATACCGTACCTAGAGGAGCAAAGCTAGTAAAGTTGTCAACAGCTTTTGTTAAAATCATTCGAATACCATCTTTAGATAGAAGGTTAACTACTTTAATAGTTTCTCCTGTACCTGGATGCTGAGCTTCAACACCTAATAAGCTAAGCAAAAATGAAAATATAACTACAATTGCTGCAAAAATAAAGAATAAAGTTACAGGGTGTGGAAGCCTATTTCCAACTCGTTCAACAACGTTAAGAAAACGATCAGCCCAGTTTTCCTTTCTTTTAACTGAGGTTCCTTGTTGTGACATATTTACCCTCCTTTTTTTAAATTTTTATATAATTTAGAATATAATTTAATTATATTAAATCGATATAAATAAAACAAGAAGTGTTTCAAAATTTTAAAATTTCCACAAATTCAGACTCTTCATAATTTTGCATATATAACAAGAGAGTACTTAATAGCACTCTCTTGTAACTCAAACTTAATATTTAAATTAAAACTTAGTTAAATATTTTTCTATTTCCCATTTAGTTACTCTTGCTTTATATTCGTTCCATTCTAATTTAGCAGCTTCAGCAAACTTCTCATAAATATGTCCTCCTAAAGCAGCTTTTATAACATCATTTTGAGACAATTCTTCAACTGCTTCATAAAGGTTAGCTGGTAGGCTTTCAATTCCCATTTTATCTTTTTCTTCTTCTCCAATATTATATATATTACTATCAACTGACTTAGGAGGTTCAATTTTATTTTTAATTCCATCTAATCCTGCCTTTAATACAACTGCTAGAGCTAAATATGGGTTAGCTGATGGGTCAGGGTTTCTCAATTCAAGCCTTGTTGATTTACCTCTTTTAGCTGGAACCCTTACAAGAGGACTTCTATTACTTGCGGACCAAGCAACATATATAGGTGCCTCATATCCCGGAACTAATCTTTTGTATGAATTAATAGTTGGATTAGTTATTGCTGCAAAAGCCCTTGCATGTTTTAAAATTCCACCAAGGAAATAATAAGCTTCTTGAGATAATTGAAGTTTTCCATTTTCCTCATAGAACACATTATTACCTTGTAAATCATTAAGGGACATGTTTGTATGCATACCAGAACCACTTATTCCGTATATTGGCTTCGGCATAAATGTAGCATGTAGACCATGTTGTTGAGCAATTATTCTAACTGCCATTTTAAAGGTCATTATATTGTCTGCTGCACTTAGAGCATCATCATATTTAAAGTCAATTTCATGTTGTCCAGGTGCAACCTCATGATGTGAAGCCTCTATTTCAAATCCCATTTGCTTAAGTGTTAGAACCATATCTCTTCTGGCACTTTCACCTAAATCTACTGGAGCAAGATCAAAGTAACCAGCATTATCGTGAGTAACTAGTGAAGGATTTCCTTTTTCATCAGTATGGAAAAGGAAAAATTCACACTCTGGACCTACATTAAAAGTATAACCCATTTCTTCTGCTTCTTTTAATATTCTTTTTAATGTATTTCTCGGACAACCATCAAATGGTTTTCCATCTTTATCATAAACATCACATATAAGTCTTGCTTCTTTAACTTGTGTAGCCCATGGAAATATAACAAATGTTGAAGGATCAGGCTTTAAGTACATATCAGATTCTTCAATTCTTACAAAACCATCAATAGAAGAACCATCAAAAGTTATTTCTCCATTTAATGCCTTCTCTAACTGTTCAATCGTAATTGCAACGCTTTTCATTACACCAAAAATATCTGTGAATTGTAAGTGAATAAATTCAACCCCTAGATCTTTAGCTTTTTGTAACACTTCATCTTTACTGTACTTTTTTTGCATTTTAAAACCTCCTAAATAGTAGTTTTCAAAAAATAAAAAGCGCCTACTGCAAAAGGGTATAATTACCCCATTGAAGTAGACGCCATTGCCTACATACATTGTATTTTTCAGTTTTGTACAAAATTATACTAGCATATAGCTACATAAAAGTCAATACTTTTTTATTTTAGAATACATTCACATAATTCAGTATATAACCACACTATTGTAATATACTAATTATAAGTAATTCTATAAGGAGGGTTAATATGAAAACATTTAATATACAATTCTGTGAACACAACTTTTCCCATGGCACTGATAAGGTAGCTGAAAAAATAGAGAGTGAATTAGTAAATGCAAATGTGGAAATACAGGCATGTTTAGGATTCTGTGATGATTGTGCTGCATCTCCTTATGCTTTAGTAGATGGCGAATTAATTCAAACTGATACACCTGATGAATTGTACGAAGAAATAAAAGCTTATTTAACCTAAAATAACTTTTATTATAGATAATTGCACTTCCTTTTTTCCTGTAATACCTGAGCTATCAACTTTACATTAAAATTTTCCCTAAGAAATCTTTAGTTCTTACATGTTGTGGATTCAAAAAAATATTTTTAGGAGTTCCTTGTTCTAAAATTTTTCCATCATCCATAAAAATTACTCTATCAGCAACTTCTTTTGCAAAACCCATTTCATGAGTAACAATTACCATAGTCATCCCTTTAGAGGCTAACTGCCTCATTACATACAATACCTCTCCTACCATTTCTGGGTCTAAGGCCGAGGTTGGCTCATCAAACAACATTACATCAGGCGACATAGCTAAAGCTCTAGCAATAGCTATTCTTTGCTTTTGTCCACCTGAAAGCTGTTTAGGGTAACTATATGCCTTATCTTGTAACCCAACCATCTTTAATAATTGTAAAGCAGTTTTTTCTCCCTCTTCTTTACTCATCCCTTTTACCTTTATTGGAGCCAAAGTAATATTATCTATAACATTCATATGTGGAAATAGGTTAAATTGTTGAAAAACCATCCCCATTTTTTGTCTAAGTTTATCTATATTATTTTCCTTACTAGTGATTGGAATTCCTTCAAAAATCACTTCACCGCTTGTTGGATATTCTAAAAGGTTAAGACACCTTAAAAAAGTGCTTTTCCCAGAACCACTAGGTCCTATTATTACCACTACTTCACCCTTTTCTATTTCTACATTTATATTTTTTAACACATGTAATTGACCAAATTTTTTATTTAGATTAGACACCTTGATCACTAGCCTTCAACCTCCTCTCAGCCATTCTAAGCACCTTTGAAAGAGTGAAAGTAAGTACAAAATAAAGCATAGCGGCAATAATTAAAGGTGCAAATGCTCTAAATGTATTACCCCTAACAGTATCAGCATTATACATAAGTTCTGGCACACCTATTACTGAAACTATAGCTGACTCCTTTATAATTGTTATAAACTCGTTTCCTAAAGCAGGTAGAATATTTTTAAAGGCTTGAGGAATAATTATATATTTCATAGCCATACTATATGGCATTCCCAATGACCTAGCAGCTTCCATTTGTCCATAGTCTACTGCTTCTATACCAGCACGTATTATCTCAGCAATATAAGCCCCACTATTTAATGATAATGCTATTACACCAGCAGGAATTTCTGGTATATTAAATGGAAGTCCAAAATATATAATAAGTAATTGGACTAACAATGGAGTTCCTCTTATAAACTCTATATATGCTGAAGCTATTGACTTTAAAAATTTATTTTTACATATCTTCATAAGAGCAAGAAAAACACCTAATATTGTTCCAAAAAAAACAGAAAAAGCTGCAAGTAGAATTGTATTTCTAACTCCGATTAAAAAGAACATATAATACTTACTTAAAAAAGAAAAATCCAATTTAACTGCCCTCCTTGCTTACAATTTAATCATTAGCAATAGTTGTTAATGAATATTTTTTAAAAGATAGGGGATTCTCCCTATCTTTTTAGTTATCCTCCGCTAATTTTACAGCTTCTATAAAAAATTTCTCTATATCATTATTTTTCATTAATCTATCAAGGGTTTTATTTATTGCACCTACAAGTTTGGGAGAACCCTTTTTAATAGCAATTGCTGTACCATCATTTTCAGCTTGAAGTGTTATATTGGATACTGCCAACTCTTCATTTTTATTTGCATATGCCTCTCCTACAACCTTCTCAACTAATACAGCATCAACTTTACCATTTTGTAATTGTAATATAATATCTGGTATCTTATTAAGAGCCTTTATCTGCGGATTTTCAATCTGTTCTCTTGCCATTTGCTCTTGAATTGTACCCTTTTGAACTCCTATAACCTTTCCTTTAAGATCATCTAAAGTATTATATTTTTCTTTATCTTCTGCTCTAACTATTACACCTTGAACGGCTGTATAGTATACCTTTGAAAAATCAACACTTTTCTTTCTCTCTTCCGTTGGAGTCATTGCTGCAATTACAATATCCACCTTGCCGGAATTTAAGGCAGATAAAAGACCTTCAAATTTCATATCTTTAATCTCTAATTCTACTCCAAGATCCTTTGCTATTTCTTCTGCTATAGAAATATCAAAACCAACAATCTCATCTTTCCCATTAATTTCCTCATGAAATTCATATGGTGGATACCCTGCACTGGTTCCAATGATTAACTTACCTTTTTCCTTAATTTGAGCTAAGGTTGACTTATTCGAACAACCTGTAAAAACCATAAGTACCGTTAATAAAATCAAAATAATAGCTGTCGAGTATTTTTTTGCTTTAAACATCCATTCACTTCCCCTTTCATAATTTTATTAATTCATATTATATATTGTTTAGTATATTTTTGCAAGATTTTTTTTAAAAATTCATATATTTTTTTATTTCATTCTAAATAATAAGTAAATTTATTCATACTTTAATTAAATTTAGGTATAATTTTCTTAAATTTTAGAATATATATACTTTGCAATTTATAAATTAACAAATCTTTACACTTTTCCTTTTTGTTGTATTGTGTATATTTATACATAAGCTTATATTTAATAACTTCTAATCATACAATTCATAAATATCTAATTAAAATGGGATAATAATACTAGACTGTTTAGGGAGGTTTTCTAATGGAAAAGAAATTTATTGTAAGAACTGACAATGTTCTTTCAGACCCAATGCCTAGAGAAGAGGCTATTAAGAAAGTAAAAGAATATGAAAGATTAGGTATATCTGCATATATAGTGTCAGAAGATGAAGGGAAAAGATTAGAAAAAAGTAAATTCCATGAACCAAAGTGGGAATAAAAAATTAAAAAATGAAACGCGAACCGGGTTCGCGTTTCATTTTTTAATTTTTTATCCAATAATATTTACAATCTCTACTTCTTTCCATAAAGCCATATTCTATGAGATATCTTCTTAAAGTAACATAATCTTCAAATATTCTTTTTAAAATTCTATTTACTTCTTTTTCAGTATATTTTTTATCATTTTTAAAATTCTTAACTATATGTTGAAGTACAACAATTTTCCTTTTTTCTTTACTAGGAAATACATTAAGACTTCCATTTTCTTCAAAATAAGTTTTTATTATTTTTTCCTTTTCTTTTTCGGTAATTTCATATCTATTATCCACCATAGTAGCCCCCTTATGAATATCTATAAACTTATCATTAGTTTCACTTTTATTGTTTTCATTTAATAATCCCATTAATGCTAGAAAGATTTTTGCTTGTTTTTCCCTTTCTTTTAATTTAAAGCGGTGATTCCTTATAGTTGAAGTACTGCCTCCCCCTCTAGCCTTCACAATTTCCTTATCTGATAATCCCTTATAAAAGTAATCTAAAAGCTCTTTTTGGATTTCTGTTAAACCAGTATACTTTTTATTCATGTTTATAAGATAATTAAAAACTGGTCCATGTTCTTTAGATATATGCATCTTTATTGCCATTCTAGCCTCACAAAGAGTATCATTATTTTTATATATAATCCCTTCTGTAAAGCTTTTTCCACATATTAAACAAATATATTTTTCCTTTTTAATATCATAAACATATCCTTGTTTTATTTCTTCAACTGTAGCATTCCAAAATATCTCATTAATATTGTTCATACTTCCATCCCTCCATCCCCTAAACGTTTTTGATTAATGTTTGTATTTATATAGTTATTATATTATAAAGTTTGTCAATTTGTAAACCTATTATTATCTCATATTGTTTTAATAGACCTTAACTAATTTTTATCCTAACATCTGGTTATACTAATAAAATGAAAGCCATTGTAAGAGGTGATAATTTGAATAATAAGTTATTAGGATTCATACTAATAGTTTTAATTGCTGCACTATTTACTAGCTATTTCATTATAAAAGAATCTATATTTCCTAAAGGTTCTCTAGAATCTAGTCTGAATCAAATCGAAAATTATAGTAAAAATGAGGAATGGGATAAAGCTGCAGAAATTAGTAAAGAGATAAAAAATAAATGGAAAAGATATAAACCATTAATTATGCTTAATTATGCTGAAGAGGATTTCTCTACATTTGAAAACCTTTTAAGTGATATTATAGGTGGTACTGAAGCAGAGGATTTACCTACTGTTTTAACTAGTGTAAAATCTGCAAAAGATTTATGGGAAAACATTAATAGGTTAGTACCTGAACCATAGGAGGAATTTATATGGAAATAGTTGTTTATATGGTGCGTGCTGTTATAATGTTTTTAGTTTCATGGACAGCCGTAAGAGCAATAGGAAAAAAGTCAGTTGCTGAAATGACTGCTTATGATTTAGCAGGAATGATGCTATTAACAACGGTTGCTGCAGAACCCTTAGTTTATAAAATACCTTCCAAAGCAACTGTTGGAGTTGCAACCATAACTATCACTGGTTACATTATTGGTAACCTTGCATTAAAAAATTTTTTTACAATATCGATGCAAAACCTGTTATTCTTATAGCAAAGGGAAAAATATTAAAAAAAGAGTTAAAAAAGGTAAGAATGAATATCCCTTTACTTATATCGGAATTAAGACAAAAGGGATACCAAAAAGTAGCAGATGTAGAATATGCTATTTTAGAGCCAAACGGGGAGCTTTCTGTTATTCCAAAAGCTCAAGCAAGACCTGTTCAACCTAGTGATTTAGCTATAACTCCAAGCCCCACAGTATTAAGTTTTCCCATTATTATTGATGGCAAATTAAATGATGAAAATTTAAAGTATTTAAACAAAGATAAAAAATGGCTTATGACACAATTAAAAGCCTTTAATGTTGAAAAAATTGAAGATGTACTTTTAGCACAGGTAGATTCTACAGGACAACTTTACGTTGATAAAAGGGATAAAAATGTAAAGTTACCTTACATATACTAGTAGGTTGAAAGGAGACATAATATGTTAGATAATATGTTTTTCCGCATAGTTGGATCCTTTATACTTCTTTGGGCAATTTTAAGAATAATTGGCAAAAAAGAAATGGGAAGAATAACATATTATAACCTAGCTACTGCTGCAGCTATGGGTACGTTAGCTGGTGGATTAGCTTCAGATACTAGAACAAATCCATTATATTATGTTGGTCCACTTTTGGGATACTTCGCCTTAACCTATCTTATGGGATATGCTTCGCTAAAATCTATAACTGCAAGAAAAATATTTGAAGGAGAACCTACAGTTGTTATTTCAAATGGTAAAGTAATGGAAAATAATTTAAGAAAAATGAGACTCTCAACAGATAATCTTATGAAAAAATTAAGGGAAAAAAAGGTTTTTAATGTTAGTGATGTTGAATTTGCTGTAATGGAACCAGAGGGAAAAATAAGTATATTACTTAGAAAAGAAAACCAACCTGTTACACCTAAGGATATGAACATACCTGTAGGTTATCAACAACTTCCTTTAGATGTTATAAAAGATGGAAAAATAATAGAAGAAAATATAAAGAAACTAGGTATAACAAAAAGCTGGTTAAAAGAACAAATTAAAACCCATAATGTTGAGAATATTAAAGATGTGGCTTTAGCTCAGATTGATACATCTGGTAATTTATATGTAGATTCTAGGGATGATTATAAGTAAAACTATAATTAATCTATAAACTTCTGTATTTCTAATGTATATCCATTAGGATCTTCCATGAAAAAATGATAAATATTAAACTGTTCCTTCTTTTTAGGGGGATTAGGGTGAAAACCTACTTTAGTTAATTTAGTGTATATTCTATCTACATCTTCTACAAGCAAAGTAATAATAGGGCTTTTTCCTTGCTTTACTATAGATATGTGAGTACAAAAGCCTAGTTTGCCTCCATCTGGTACCTCGTAAATTTTGCATTTACCTTGGTCTTTATATAAAGGTAGTCCTAAAATTTTATTGTAGAAATAATCTGTTTTATCTAGATTTTTTGTTCCTAAAAAAGTAATTATTCCTTCCCATATATCCATTACCATTCCTCCTTTAAAATTGAGACAGAAACCCGGTTCCTGTCTCAATTTTTTGTTGTGATTTTTTCTACTATAATTTTTATTAATCTAGATATCTCTTCTATATTCTTCTCTATTAAAAAACTTGCCTTTTCTTTATTTAAAGCCTCTTCTAAATTAATGGGATAGTTAATAATTGAAAACATTGAATCTATTCCGTAATCATGATTAATTTCTGCATCATCTGATATATAACCTGCAATCCCTATTACTGGTATATTATATTCCCTTGCAATCCTTGCTACGCCATTTGGAGTTTTGCCATATATAGTCTGACTATCCATTTTTCCTTCACCTGTTATTATAAAATCTGCATCTTTTACCTTTTCCCTAAATCTAGTCCTTTCTATAACTATATCTATTCCTGGCTTTAATTTTGCATCTAAAAAAGCTAGTAAACCTGCCCCTAGACCACCTGCTGCCCCAGCGCCTTTAATAGTTTCAACCTCTTTATCTAAATCCCTCTTAATTATTTCTGCAAAACGTTTAAGTCCTTCATCTAACTTAAAGACCATTTCTTCTGTAGCCCCTTTTTGTGGACCATAAACATAAGAAGCACCCTTTGGACCACATAGGGGATTATCTACATCACAAGCAACTACGAAATTAGATTCTTCTATTCTCCTATCTACCTTACTCATATCAATCTTATCAAGATATTTTAGTGAGCCACCACCAAAGGGAATTTCTTTTCCTTTTTTATCTAAAAGTTTTATTCCTAATGCTTGAGCCATACCCGCACCACCATCATTGGTAGCACTTCCACCAATTCCTATAACAAATTCTCTACATCCTTTATCTAATGCTGATTTTATAAGTTCACCTGTCCCATATGTTGTAGTTATCATAGGATTTCTCTTATCCTTAGGAACCAATGGTAATCCTGAAGCTGCAGCCATTTCTATGACCGCAGTCTTTTTATCTCCCAATATTCCATAAAAAGCACTTACTTTATCACCTAATGGTCCTGTAACTTCTTCATATACAATTTCTCCTTCGGTAGCATCTACTAAAGATTTTACTGTTCCCTCTCCTCCATCTGCCATAGGAATTTTTATTACTTCAGCATTATTAAACACCTTTTTTATCCCCTTTACTACACTGTTTACAACTTCCAAAGCACTTAAACTTCCTTTAAATGAATCTGTAGCAACTACAATTTTCAAATCAATTTCCCCCTGATAATTAATCTTCTATAATCTTTATAGCAACCTTTCTACTTCTAGGGCCATCAAATTCACAAAAATATATACCTTGCCATGTTCCCAATAATAACTTTCCATTATGTATAATAATAGTTTCAGATGAACCTATAATACTTGCTTTAATGTGAGCAGCTGAATTGCCTTCCATATGTTTGTAATTATCATCAAAGGGTACTATTTTATTTAGTTCTTTTATCATATCACTTTTTACATATGGGTCGGAATTTTCATTAATAGTAACTGCAGCAGTAGTGTGGGGTACAAATATATAGCATATTCCATTTTTAATGCCTGAATTTAAAACTATTTCATTAATTTTAGGAGTTATATCGATAAGCTCTGTCCTTCCACTTGTCCTTACATCTAAATATTGAATCAATACTTTCACCTCCTAGTTCTATTTTATAATATTTTAATCATATTTTGATAATTTGGTAAAATCTATATAGTGAGTATAGAGCAGCACTAATAAATAATAGCTCTTCAAATTTTCCTCCAGCTTTTATTTTTAAAGGCGAAGATATTGCTTTTCCAAAAGGATAAAATATCCTTATTCCACCTCTAGTAAAATAATCTGCTATAAGATGACTCATATACCCTATTACAAACCCTAAATAAGCATCATTAATATTATATTTTGTAGCTAACATTTTAATCACCGTTGAATACAGAAATATACCTAATAAGCTATGTGTAAATCCTCTATGATTAGAAACTCCTGTTAAAATAAGAGCAGTCCCCAAAATTCCTAAAGATTTTTCATTAGTTTCTATAAAAAAATGTAAAAATATAATTCCAATAATAGAATATATAATAGCCTTATATATTTTATTTTTTATTAATAAAACCTTTTGATTAAAAGTACTTCTAGGATGATCTATGTCAGGGATTATAGACCCAATAATTGCTGAACCTACTAAAATACCAGCATTATCTGCGGAAAAGTTCAATGCTACTGTAATTCCTGAGGCAACTCCTAGCATCATATGTGTTTTGCCTTTCATCTTTTGCTTCCTCCAGTTTTTATATCTTCCATACACAAGAACATTAGTTCTATTATATCACAAAACATTGGTATTTACACGCTTACATTACTTTTATGTAAAATTTATTTATCAACATTAATATTGAATTATTTTATTATTCATTGTATAATGTAGTAGAACATATGAATATATGCTCATATATTAGTATAAAGGAGGATTATAATGGGTAAAGATACTTGTGATTGTAGTATAATCCATAACGATATAGTTGAAAAAGTTAAGAAAAAAATGCCTGAAGAAGAAAAACTATATGAATTAGCTGAATTTTTTAAAGTCTTTGGTGACACTACTCGAATTAAAATAATCTGTGCTTTATTTGAATCTGAAATGTGTGTTTGTGATATTGCTGCCCTACTTGGGATGAAACAATCAGCTATATCCCATCAGTTAAGAATATTAAAGCAAGCAAGACTAGTTAAATATAGAAAAGAAGGTAAAGTTGTTTATTATTCCCTTGATGATGACCATGTAAAAAAAGTATTTGACCAAGGATTTAACCATATAATTCACAACTAAATTTATGAGTCCTTGTATAAAGGGGGAAATATAAATGGAAAAAGAGTTTATATTAGAAGGCCTTGGTTGTGCCAATTGTGCAAAAAAAATGGAAAGAAAAATAAGATTAATTGATGGAATCAAAAAAGCTAATATAGATTTCGTAAATAAAAATTTAACTATTGAACAAAGGTCTAATTTAGATGATAAAGAAATACTAGAAAAGATAACTAAAATAGTACAAAGTATTGAACCCCATGTAAATGTTATAGTTAAATCTAAAGAAACTAATATCACCGAAAGTAACATTAACAAAAGTAAGCTTATTGAGCTTGGTATAAGTACTATTCTCTTTTTTACAGTTTTAATATTTGATTTTAAATTTAATATTGAAATAACCTTTTATTTAATAAGTTATCTTTTAGTAGGTAGAAAGGTATTATTAAGTGCTCTAAGAAACATTTCAAAAGGACAAGTATTTGATGAAAACTTTTTAATGACCATTGCTACTATAGCGGCATTTATTATTAAAGAATATCCTGAAGCAGTAGCAGTTATGCTCTTTTATAATATTGGTATGATTTTCGAAGACCTTGCTGTTAATCGTTCAAGAAAATCAATAAAATCCCTATTAAATATTAGGCCAGACTTTGCAAATTTAAAAACAGATCAAACAATATTGAGGGTTTCTCCAGACAATGTGAAAATTGGAGATACCATTGTAATAAAACCAGGTGAAAGAGTTCCTCTAGATGGTGAAGTAATATCAGGAGAGTCTATGATTGATACATCTGTATTAACTGGTGAATCTCTACCAAGAAAAGTGGTAAAAGGAGATGAGGTTTTAAGTGGTTCAATAAACCAGAATGGTCTATTAACTGTAAAGGTTACAAAAGAATTTAGTGAATCAACTGTATCTAAAATATTAGAACTTGTCCAAAAAGCAAGTAGTAAGAAAGCTCCAACAGAAAAGTTTATAACGAAATTTGCAAGATATTATACACCTGTAGTTGTATTTTTAGCACTTTTTATTGCAATATTACCACCTATTATTTTAAAGGAATCATTGGCTGAATGGATTTATAGGGCTTCCATATTTCTGGTAGTTTCATGTCCATGTGCCCTTGTAATATCTATACCTTTAGGCTTCTTTGGAGGAATAGGTGGTGCATCAAAAAATGGTATATTAGTTAAAGGTGGAAGTTATCTCGAAGCTTTAACTAATGTAGATACCATTGTATTTGATAAAACAGGAACATTAACTAAAGGAATTTTTAAAGTTACAAATATTCAAACCTTAGGTAGCTTGACAGAAAGAGAGTTGTTAAAGTATGCAGCATATGCGGAAAGTTATTCTAACCATCCTATTGCAATTTCTATATTAAAGGCCTATGATGATGAAATTAATGAAAAGTTAGTTAAAGACTACAAAGAAATATCTGGTCAAGGTATAAAAGCTATTATTGAAGACAGGGAAATCCTTATAGGTAATTCTAAATTAATGACTATAAATGAGATAGACTTTAATACAGTAGATGTTGATGGTACTGTTGCTTATGTTGCGATTGATGGAAATTTTGAGGGCTATATAGTTATATCCGATGAGCTAAAGACAGATACGTCAAAAGGGATAAGTAAGCTTAAAAAATTGGGAATTAAAAACTTATCAATGCTTACTGGCGATAATAAACTAGTTGCCGAAAAAATAGGAGAAAAACTTGGAATAGATAAGGTTTTTGCTGAACTGCTACCCCATGAAAAAGTAGAAAAATTTGAACTTATTCAAAAAAATAAAAAGGGTAACACTATATTTGTTGGTGATGGTATAAATGATGCCCCTGTTCTAGCTAGGTCAGATATTGGCATAGCTATGGGAGGTTTAGGTTCAGATGCAGCCATTGAAGCAGCTGATGTAGTTATTATGACAGATGAGATAAGCAAACTAGCAGATGCAATAAAAATTTCTAAAAAAACAAAAAAAATAGTATGGCAAAACATAGTATTTGCTTTAGGTATAAAAATATTAGTATTAATCCTTGGAGCCTTAGGTATGGCGACTATGTGGGCAGCAGTTTTTGCTGATGTAGGGGTTGCAGTAATAGCTATTTTAAATTCTATAAGGGCTACATTTATTAAAGATTAAACTGAAGGTACAATCCTTCAGTTTAATCTTTTTCATTATATCCTTTATAATGTTTTTCATCTACTAAATAAGGATGTCTTCCCCTAGGAATATATGAAGTATGAAGATATTTATTTGCCTTTTCTGAGGCAGGATGACCTAAAAACTCTTCATAAATTTGTCTTACCCTTGGATTTTCATGGGAACGCCTAATCTTTTTACCCTTTTCAACATTAAATAGTGCATCTGCTCTATTATGACGATAACTTAATGATATAAATTTATGATCTCTACTACCTAATATAGGCTGACCTCCTCCACCTACACAGCCTCCTGGACATGCCATAACTTCCATAAAGTGGATTTTCCATTCTCCCCTTTTCATTCTATCTAATGCCCTTTTTGCATTTCCTGTTCCATGTGCAATTGCAATATTAAGGGTTTTATCTCCTATAGTTACTCTTCCATATTTTAAGCCACTTTGAACATGTTCATCAGTATAATCTGGTACTTCCATTTTATCACCAGTAATTTTTTCATGAACTGTACGTAATACAGCTTCGAAAAGTCCACCAGTAGCTCCAAATATCATTCCTGCACCACTATATTGATCAAAGGGTTCATCATATTCTTCTTCTGGTAGGTTAGGGAAATCTAAACCTGTTTCTCTAATCATTCTGGTCAATTCTCTAGTTGTTAATACATAATCAACATTCCTATATCCATCTGATTCCATTTCTGGTCTAGCAACCTCATATTTTTTAGCAGTACAAGGCATTATTGCTACATTTACTATTTTATCTGGATCAATTCCATATTTCTGTGCATACCATGTCTTTGATAAAGCACCACACATTTCATGGGGAGATTTAGTACTAGACAAATTAGGAAGAAACTCAGGGAAGAAGTGTTCTGCATATTTTACCCATCCAGGGCAACAGGAAGATAATAGTGGAAGTTTGTCTGGTTCATGAAATAATCTATGTAATAGTTCTTCACTTTCCTCCATAATTGTAAGGTCTGCAGTAACATCTGTTGCAAAAACTTTATCAAATCCTATACGTTTAAGTGCAGCAACTAATTTACCAGCAACAAATGAACCAACAGGCATTCCAAAGGGCTCACCTATAGTAACCTGAATAGAAGGAGCTGTCTGCGCAATTACATGTTTATTTGGGTCTGATATTGCTTCAAGAACTTCATTAATATGCTCTTTTTCAGCTAAAGAGCCAGTAGGACAAGCTAGAACACATTGGCCACACATAATACAGCTAACTTCAGATAAGTCCTTTTGAAAAGCTGGTGCAATAAGTGTATCAAAACCTCTATTGATTGGAGAATAAACGTAGCATTCCTGAATTTTGTTACATATTGCCATACAGCGTCTACAGTTTATACATTTATTGTAATCTCTTTGAATTGCAGGATTATTATTATGGACACCATAATCCACTTTTTCACCTGTAAAGGGTATATTTCTAATTCCTAAATCTGCTGCTACATTCTGTAATTCACAATTTAAGTTAGCAACACATGTAGTACATTCTCTATGATGATTAGAAAGCAATAGACTTACTGCTGTTCTTCTTGCCCTTCTTACCCTTTCAGTATTTGTTCTAACTCTTAACCCCTCTCTAACAGGATATACACATGAAGGTTGTAATGTTCTAGAACCTTCTACTTCCACAACACAAACCCTGCAAGTTCCAATCTCATTAATGTCCTTTAAATAACATAAACTTGGAATTTCTATATTTACCATCCTTGCAGCCTCTAATACTGTTAAACCCTTTGGAACTTCATAATCTCTTCCATCTATAGTTATAGTTACTTTTTCTTCATTTTCATATATTTTATTTTCTTCTTTCTCAGGTATGTTCTCCATTATATCACCACCCTTATTCCTTATATATAGCGTCTACAGGACATTTTTGAACACAAGCCCCACATTTAATACAAACATCCTGATGGATTTTAAATGGAGGTTTTTTATGCTCTCCTGTAATAGCATTTACAGGACACACCCTTGCACAAATCCCACATGCAACACATTTTTCTTCAGAAATTACTACTTTTAATAGTTCATTACATACCTTTGCAGGACATCTCTTTTCCTTTACATGTGTTATATATTCATCTCTAAAGTATTGTAAGGTACTTAGTACTGGATTTGGGGCTGTCTGTCCTAAACCACACAATGAAGAATCCTTAATGTCATAGCATAGATTTTCTAGTATTTCTAAATCTTCCATTTCTCCTTTTCCACTTGTAATCTTTTGGAGAATTTCTAACAGTCGCTTGGTACCTACCCTACATGGAACACATTTTCCACATGATTCATCATGGGCAAACTCTAAATAAAATCGTGCTATATCAACCATGCAATCCGTCTGATCCATAACAATCATTCCACCAGAGCCCATCATTGAGCCTATGTCTGCTAATGATTCATAATCTACTTCTGTAGTTAATAAGTCAGATGGTATACAACCCCCTGAAGGTCCTCCTGTTTGAAGGGCCTTAAATTCCTTGTTATCGTGAATTCCACCGCCAATATCATATATTATTGTCTTTAACTTTGTTCCCATAGGTACTTCAATTAATCCTGTATTGTTAATTTGGCCAGCTAAAGCAAAGACCTTTGTACCTTTACTTCCCTCCGTTCCAATACTTGAATACCAATCTGCTCCTTTTCTTAAAATTATTGGAATATTAGCATATGTTTCAACATTATTGTTTAATGTAGGTTGTTCCCAAAGCCCAACTTCTGCAGGGAAAGGTGGTCTTGGTCTTGGTTCACCCCTTAAACCCATAGTTGATTGGATAAGGGCTGTTTCCTCTCCACATACAAAAGCTCCAGCTCCTAATCTTATGTCTAAATCAAAGTCAAATGAAGATCCAAGTATATTTTTTCCTAAAAGTCCCATTTTTTTAGCTTGGTCTAAAGCTTTTTCAATTCTATTTAATGCTGCCTCATATTCAGCCCTTACATATATATATCCCTTATGTGCACCTATACAGTATCCAGCTATAATCATAGCCTCTATTACACTATGGGGATCTCCTTCTAATATTGAACGGTCCATAAATGCCCCAGGGTCACCTTCATCAGCATTGCAAAGTACAAATTTTTTATCACTTTCATATGCAGATGCATACTCCCATTTTTTTCCTGTTAAAAATCCTCCCCCTCCTCTTCCTCGTAAACCAGACTGTTTAATTTCTTCAATTATAACTTTAGGATCTGTTTTATTTACCAAAATATCAGCTAAAGCCATATATCCATCCATTGCTATATATTCAGTTATATCCTCTGGGTTTATTACTCCACAATTTCTAAGTGCTATACGGTTTTGATAATCAAAAAAATCTACTTCATCTATTGTTTTTTGAACTTCATTTGTTTTAGGTGACCTATAAAATAGTCTCTCCACTGGTTGACCTTTTTCTATATGCATTTCTAGTATTTCATCAACATCTTTAGGATCTACCTTTGTATAAAAGGTTCTATCTGGATGAACTACCACTATAGGACCTAATTTGCATAAACCAAAACAACCTGTTTTAAATACTTTTACTTTTTCTTGTAGTTTTCTCTTTTTTATTTCTTTATCTAATTTTTTATGTACTGAATTACTTCTTGAGGAAATACATCCAGCCCCTGTACAAACTAATATGTGATATTTATTTATCTCCTTTTCTACATTTTCTTCTTTAAAACGCAACTTCATATTATTATAGGTTTCTTCTCTTACTCTTACTAAATCATCTTTAGAGTTTAACTGCTGTAATTTCAATTTTTCACCTCCTCTTTCTCTGGAACATGAGCCTTCTTATGGGTTTTAATATACTTATATAAAATTGATGGTATATCAGCTGGAGTTAGTCTTCCGTAAACATCATCATTTATCGTAATAACAGGTGCTAGACCACAGGCACCAATACATCTAGTTGTTTTTAAAGTAAAAAGTTTATCCATGGTAGTTTCCCCTTCTTTTATTTGCAATTCATCCTTTATAGCATCTAAAACTTCATGTGCTCCCTTTACATAACATGCAGTTCCTGTACACACACTTATTGTATATTTACCTTGTGGTTCTTGATAAAACAAAGAATAGAAAGTCACTATACCGTTTACCGTAGAAATTGGGATATCTAACCTTTCCGATATGTATGATTGAACTTTCATTGGTAAATAGCCAAAAATATCCTGAGCCTTTTGTAAAATCCTAATTAGCATACCTTCCTCTTCTTTGTATTTCTCAATCACTTGGTCTAACTTTTTAAAATTTTCTTCCTCATGCTTTTCAATCCTTATTCCCACAAACTCACCCTCTTTCTGGAAAAAAGATAATTTAAATTCAATTCTATTATGCTCGAATGTATAATTGATTATTCTGAGAAGTAGAGGGATTATAAGCATTAAAAAAGATGGTCTATTGTAAGACCATCTTTTTTAATGCCTAATTTTAGGTAACTGGATATGCTTTATTTTTTTAAGTTTAAATAAAAGCTTGTTACTTAATAAAGTTATACTAGGTAAAAAATAAAGGTAAAAACTATATGGAATAAAACTTGAATCTATTGATAGGGTAGCTGCTGGTATTGCTCCTGCAACATTCCAAGGAATTAGAGCTGCCATAACTACTACTGTATTTTCAATATCAATAGCCAGGTCATATTTATTTAACCCTCTTTCATCATATATCTTCTTTAAAAGTTGATAGGTGAGTATAATAGCAAGGGTCTGTGTACAACCAAAAGAAGATGTTATTATACTAGTAAATAATATTGCCGCAAAAACTCCATATTTATTACTAACCTTATATATAAACCCTTCTAATTCCTTTAATAAATTAGTACCTTCAAATATACCTGCATATGCTGTAGAAATAAGTACAATAATAGAGGCCTTTAACATAGAAACAACTCCGCCACCTTTTAATATTGCCTGAAGCTGCGCAGCTTCTTCTAGACTAAATCCAAATATAATATACTTTATTACATCTAAAATACTTCTATTTTGTACAAAAACAGCTATAATAATACCTGATAAAATACTTATAAACATTGATATTTTAATATCTATTCTCAATAAAATCAAAAAAATTATAACTACAACTGGGATAAGTACAATAATGTCAATATTAAAAATATTTATTATCTCGGAACTAATCATATTACCCTTAATTATAAGAGGATTTTCTAATGATAAAATAATAAAGGCTATTAGAGTTATTATTAAAGGTATAATAGTTGTTTTAAACATTAATTTGATATTTCTATAAATTTTTGTTTCAGTAAGTGTAGCTACTAACATGGCACTAGATGACATTGGAGAACATCTATCTCCAAAATAGGCACCAGATATAATTGCACCACCTACTAGACTGAGATTTATATCTCCCGTTTTGGCCATAATCATAAGTACAACCCCAATTGTACCTACAACACCAAAGGCAGTTCCTAAAAGCAATGAAACTATTGCACTTAATATAAAGGCAGAAAGAATAAAATAATTAAAATTAATCATTTCTAATCCATGATATACAATGAAAGGGATAGTTCCTGAAGCCATCCAAACAGAAATAATTGCCCCTATAAGCATAAATATTCTAACAATAAGTAATGCTTTTTTAGATCCATTTATACTAAATTTAACTAATTCTTTAAATTTAAACCCCCGTTTTATTCCTACTAAATATAATATAAATAATCCTGCTATCAATAGGTAAGCTAAAAAAGTTCCTTTATAGGAGCCGTATAATAGTAAGGAAAATATTAAAATTAATCCTAATATTAAGTCCACTAAATCACCTCTAGAATATTAATTATGCATTTAAAATTCATTATTATTGTATAATATTTTAGAAAACTTACAATAGTTAAAATTTAATCTAGGAAATTTCTTATTTAAAAAGCGAGCAAATCTCGCTTCCGCTAGGGGAACCTTAAATATATTATTTATCTTTATTTCATCAATTTGTTTAAATATACTTTCTTAGACAATAAAAGTTTATATATAAATAGGAAAGGTGGCTGAAAAATCAGCCACCTTTCCTATTTAAATGTACAGCCATCACATTCGGAACAGCTTTTTAATAGAATTTTAAAACATCGGGGACATCTAATAGCTTCTAAGTCTTTTATTTCAAAACCACATTGGGGACATATCCTCTTTTTTTCCTTTTGATTACATTTCATTTAATCACCTTCTAGGCTAATAATGGCAGTATTTTCGCTACAACACCACCTGCAACAAATGCAATTATCCAACTTCCAAACCAAATTGCTAGAGCTTCCTTCCAGCTTCTTTCTTTTATCATAATCATCATAGCTGCAATACAAGGTACAAATAATGTAATTGTAACTAGTGATACTACTGTTTGAGCTGGAGTCATTGCTAAATCTGTTAATCCAGCTGCACCAAAGTCACGTCTAACTATACCCATTATGAAGGCTGTTGCAGCTTCTTTAGGTAATTCTAGCCAGCCTACAGTAATTGGTGCTACTGCATTCTGAATAGCAGTTAACATTCCAAACTCTTGCATTAATGTTATTACTATTGCTCCTATAGCAAATATAGGACCTGCCTCTTTAATAAATGACTTAGACTTTATATATGTTTTTCTTAATACGTTGCTAACCCTTGGTAATCTTAATGGTGGTAAATCTATTAATAAATCAGTTGTTTCCCCTGGCATTACCTTGTTTAATAATGTTCCTACTAATACATAGATTATAAATATTGCTGCAACATAAATAATGAAGAATTTAGCCCCTAAAGGTGCTATTAATCCTGCGATTACACCTAACTGAGCTGAACAAGGTATTGCTAAACCTAATAGGAATACTGCAATTATTTTTTCCCTCTTAGACCCTAATAAGCGTGTTGTTATTGTAGCCATTGTAACACAACCAAAACCTAATAACATTGGAATAATTGCCCTTCCGTTTAAGCCTAATGAAGTTAGAACTCTATCTACCAAAGCAGCAATACGAGGCATATAGCCTGAGTCTTCTAATATTGATAAGAATAAGTAGAAACCAATAACTAAAGGTAATAATAATCCAAATGTATAAGTAATTGCCATAGTAAGTAATCCAAATTCACCTATTAGTAGTTGTCCAAATAATGAAGATGGTTCTACTACATTTCCAACTACCCTTCTAATAAAAGGCTCATACATTTCTAAAAATATTGTTTCTTCTGTAATACCTACAACTGTCTGTGCAACAAAAACACCTACAAATTCATATAATCCATATAGGGCTAACAATAACATAGGAATACCTGTTATAGGGTTAACCATCATTCTACCTAATGTAGTTTTAAAGTTTGTTCCCTCTGTTGTTTCTTTTACTACATTATCAACAATTTTATTTACTCTTTCTCTTCTGTCCTTATAAATTTTTTCCCTATGATTTATTGGTTTTAATCCATATTTTTCAGTTACGTGAGGATCCCCTTCAAGGATTAGTAATGCTTCAGGTTGATTACCCGCCTTTTTCTTAATATCTTCTAATTCTTCTGTAAGGGTTAAACTACTATTTCCTATCTTAGCTTTATTAATGGACTTTTTAACTTCTTCTAAGCCTTCACCTTTTGGTGCAACAGTAGGAATTACCGGTACACCTAGTTCTTTACTAAGTTTTGAAACATTAATATCTAATCCATTTTTCTTAGCATCATCCATCATGTTTAATGCAACAATTACTGGTATACCCATATCAATAATTTGTTGTGTTAGGAAAAGGTCACGCTCTAAATGAACTGCATCTACTATGTTTACTACAATATCAGCTGAAGCTATAACATCCCTTGCAACAATTTCTTCATCATTAAACGATGAAACTCCGTATACCCCTGGTGTATCTATTACATAGTAATCTCCAAATTTTCCTGTACTAATATCTAAAGTAGTACCTGGATAATTAGATACATCTACATATATACCTGTAAATGAGTTAAAGAAAATTGACTTCCCTACATTAGGATTTCCTGCTAGAACGACTTTTTTAGAATTTTCAGGTATATCTATCTTATGGCTTATATTACAGCAATCCATACTTTTACCTCCTTAATCTTTTGTTCATCTAGTTTTTATCCAATGTTTTTTATTTTTATTTTATTTGCTAAGTTTCTACCAACAGCAATTTCTTGAAGATTTCTCTTTACAATTACAGGTCCTCCTGGTACCTTTTCAGCACAAGACACAGTAGCACCCTCAGATATCCCAAATCTTAAGGCAAATGCTCTTGTTTTTTCATCTGGTATATAAGTTATTTGGAATTTATCTCCTCTTTTAACATCTGCTAATGTCATACTATTACCTCCCAAATATTTTAGTAATGAGAATCATTATCAACATCAGCTAAAAAAATTACTTTTATGTATGCTGATTTAAATTTCATCCGTCTATTGAAAACAATTATCATTTTCTCTATCCTTATTATATATAATCGTTTTTTATTTGTCAATAAGTTTTTTAAAAAAGGGTCTGAGATTAACAGTTTATACACATTTATTAACATATTTTTACTATTAATTATATTCTATAAATCATCTTTTTTTACAAAAAAACATTCGCTATTTTTAGCGAATGCATATTTTGTAACCAAAAAATAATTACTTTTTAGTTATTCTCCATATTACTCCTGTATTTGGTATAAATCCATGATAGCCATTTGCATGGTCGTGATCCATCATACCAAAATCCGCTACATACATACAATCATCTGGACCAAAGACCACATCAATAGGTCTTTCTAATCCTCCTCCATCTGTATATGAAGCTGCTCCAAATGACTTATTTATTGCAAATGTACTTACTTTTCCAGTTTCCATATCTATCTTAGAAATCCTATGTCCAACATAAGGCATTGGTTTACCACCTGTAGTTCTAGGGGCTTCACTTCCAAATTCCGCTATATAAACATCACCAACCTCTCCAAATAGAGGATTATAATTAAAATCAAATCCCATAATAGCAGAATGAGGTTCAAAAATTGCTAAAGGTTTTGGTGGCTCCATTGGATGTTGAGCTAATAGGAATGAAGGTTGTGGCTCATTCTCTGGCTTAAATATCGGTAAAGTTACTGGTAATCCCCCTGTGTAATCTGGCCAACCATACCATGCTCCATACTTTATAACATAAAAGGAATCAGGTGAGTTAGCAACTGGCCTACTACCCCTAACATCCATTCCATGGTCAGTTGAAAATAAACAACCATTTCTATCAAATTTCATTCTAAAGGGGTTTCTTAACCCCCATGCTAC
The DNA here is from genome assembly GCF_003609645.1 of Thermohalobacter berrensis. Taxonomy (GTDB): domain Bacteria; phylum Bacillota; class Clostridia; order Tissierellales; family Thermohalobacteraceae; genus Thermohalobacter; species Thermohalobacter berrensis. The sequence goes on along the minus strand of NZ_MCIB01000036.1, from coordinate 42,810 downwards.
TAATTCTAAATCTGAACCATCTGGATTTGCCCTTAATACACTTCCACTTGCTTTTACAACACCCTTTACTATTTCTCCACTATATGATGGTACTCCAAAAGGCGAATAACTACCAGTGCATGCTGAATCCCTTTGTGCCTTTGTAAGGAAATTTTCTGTTTTATAATTTTTTCCTAGAAGCATAACTGTAGAGCCAGGATAATCATGAAAAAAAGGATGCCTTTTTACCCATGATGAATTATCCATTCCCACTACTCCCGAATTTGTAGCTGTACCTTGACCAAAATACATTTTTCCATCATGTCCAAAAACTACTCTATTGTTATGATGATCTCCCCAACTTGGAAGTCCTTCTATAATGTTTTCTTTAGTACCATCTGGCTTAATTATAGTAATGTAACCCCTATGAGAAACATAAATATTCCCTTCATGATAGGTTATTCCAGTAAGTGGAGGATTAAATCCTTCAGCTATTACCTCAAAACCATGGGAGGTTAATTTTAAAACTTTTCCATTTCCTGAAGTAACTCCAGCATCTGCAACAAGCATTTCGTCTTCATCTGTAAATATTATGTTAATTGGTGTTGTTAGGCCTTCTTTAAAGACTTCAATTTCATATCCTTCTGGTAAATTAATGTCTTCAGGGTCTAACTTTCTTTTAACCTCTAATAGATCTTTTTTTTCCTTTTCCACATTATTCACCTTCAATTAATTTTTTATATTAATATATTCAAAATCATTATAATTCGTGTATCTCATAAGTCTTTATAAATTCCCATTTAGAATATATGTAACATAACTATATAAAAAGAAGTTAAGGGGTGAACATATGGTAAGAACAAAGTTTTTAACATATGGAGGTATTCTTACTTGTCTAGCTGCAGTATTTCAGATAATTCCAGCTATATTAGGAGAAATATTTATTTTTATGACAATATTTAGTGCATTCCCTATATATTTTATAAGTCGATTAAGTCCAAAACTCGGTTTAATTGCCTATATAACGACTTTTTTTCTTGTTCTTTTGGTAAGTTTTCACGAAGCTATTTTTTTCCTTTTTACCAATGGGGCTTTAGGGATTTCCCTAGGAATATTTAGGTGTCATACTAGTAATAAAGTTATTGTATCTATTTTATCAGCATTAACTTTAACCCTATCTTTATCTATATTAAACTTCATAATAGGCATTCAAGTATTTGGATTCTCTATACCTGGAATACTGCTAGTCCAAGTATGCCTTATATATTCTTTCTCATTAGTTTATTGTTCTTTATATTTAAAAGTATCAGATGTTATTTTTGATTTAATTATAAAAGTTGTTAATGCCACATAACAAATATAAGCTGATGTCATATGCCATCAGCTTATATTTGTTATCTCCAAGACATCTTGTCCTTAAATATTTGATACAAATACTCCATCTCAGGATATGATTTTTCCTTTAATATTTTCATTATTCTATCTCTTCTTTCAATCATATTATTATAATGGTAAACAATTGCAAGGGTTGAAAGTACATCTAAATTATCGGGGGCAATTTTATGTGCTATTTTTATATATTCTAAAGCCTTGTCATCTTTATATCTTTGTAATTCAGTTAAAGCCATATTACAATATGCCAAAACATCCCTAGGATTTATATTTAAAGCTTTATTACAATACTCTATTGCTTTATCATATTCTTCAAGTTTTCTGTATAATACACCAAGTCCATTATAAGCCTTACTTGAATAGGGATTTATAGAAATGACTTTTAAAAAGGCCTTTTCTGAATCTTCATCTCTATCCATTAAAAAATATATATTACCTAGAAATATCCAAACATGCTCATTACTTGGCTCACTTTTTAAAAAAGCTAAAACCTTTTCTTCACATTCTTCTAAATTTCCCTTTTCATAATCTAATTTAATCTCCCTTAATAACTGTTTCTTACTCTTTTTATTATTTGATATATAAAATGAAGAAACTTTATAGAATCCTATCATAAATACTACGAAAGACAAAACTATCATAATTATAGTAGCAGATACCTCACCCACGTTATTTCTTAAAGTTATTAACACATAACCTTCCCACAGTACTGGTGTTTTACCAATAGTCAAAAAGGTTACAACTATACTAGTAATAATGAGTAATATCCCAAAAAGCATTTTAGCTCCCCTTTTAAAGATTAATAATTACTTTATAATAAAAAATAGCAGAATAAATTAACTGTATACAGCTAATTTATTCTACTATTTTAAAAAAAGTGCATGTTTTAACAAAGTTATTATAATTACTTCCTATCGAAAAAGATATTTTTACCTTTAGCAGATAAAGGAATTCCATAGACTATTTCTACATCTTCTCCTAATAAATTTAATTCTATAGCAGCCTTTCCTGCGCTAAACATTATTCGATTATCTGCTCTATCATTAGCTGATATACTTACAGCAGAACCTATAGCTATCCCTAAGTCACCTACATCAAATGCGCAAATTCCTCCATTTTGGTTCTTACCCTCACAATTTTCAAATCCACAAAATCCGCAGTATGGAACACCTCTTGATTTTAACTTAGTTCCTATTAATACAATTACAGAGGCCTGTCTTACATTTTCTGCATCTCTGGCAAAAAAGCCCACATTTTCCCTTTCAGCTATTTCCTCCATTTTTTCAGCCAATTTTTCTTTATCATTATCTGTCAATATTGCAGTAACAATATTATCAATTCCTTTGCCCTTTGGAGCAGTACGTGCAGCAACACACATTTTTTCAGCAGTGCTTATAAGTGCTTTTTTCTCTGCTTCATCACTTCTATATATCATATTGAAGTCCCCCTTTTTAAGTTTTCATATATATTTTACAATATTATATTTTAATTTTAAAACTATAAATTTTTTACAAAAAATAACTTTGGTAATTTACATAAAAAATAGAAGACTAATTAATATTATCTATTCATATACTATTAGTAGAGGTGGTTCAATGAACAAAGATAAGCATGTTCTTCCTAACACAAAAGATACTTTTGCTAATAGAATAAGAAGGGAAGCAAAAGAAGAAAAATTCGATATTCCTAGAAAAATAATCTATGGTCCTAATAATGAACCTCTAGTTAATGTTAACATGGAAGTTAGTGAAGAACTTAACTTAGATAAATAAAAAAATAAACACATTTATACAAAGCAGCCTTTGGGCTGCTTTATATTCTTTTAACTATATATATTTATTATGGATAAGGTATAACACTTTTTGTATATTAACTTATAAGATTTGAACCAATATTTCTCAAATATCTATTCTCCAATATACTTAGCATATAGACTTTTAGCCTCTATTGGATTTTCTGTTCCTTTTACTATAACTCTGCCGTCAGGAAAAATAGTTAAGATAAAGTTTTTTATTTTTAAACGTAACAAAAACTTATTGTACTCTACTTTTCCGACCCTTTCTAAAACTTCCGCCATTTCTTTTATATCTAAATTCTTTTTCTTATGTGGAATTATTTGTATAGCATTTTTTCCACAAAGAAAACTTGTAGTGGGTAATTTATTGTTTAAAAATTTAAACCTTCTTTGATGGCAAGAAGGGCAATTTTCTTTAAATTCCACCCTTATTACATCCCATTCTAACGGCCATAAACTTATTGTTAAAAGCCCTTTAAAAAAATTGTCATCCTTTAATAAAATTTTTATAGCTTCTAAAGACTGAATATTCCCTATAATACCTGTGGTAGAATTTAAAATTCCTAAAGTATCACATGTTTGTGTATGACCTGCGAAAGGAGCATCATTCATTAAACACCTTAAGCATGGTGTTTTACCTGGAATTATATTCATAGTCATTCCCGTATCCGCTACAGCTCCACCATATATCCATGGTATATTGTTTTTAATAGCTATATCATTTATTAAAAATCTAGTTGTAAAATTATCAGTACCATCTAATATGATATCAGCTCCCTTAATTATATCTTTGTAAGTCCTTGGATTAAAATCTTCAATAACCGCCTTTAATGTAACTTCCGAATTAATATCTTTTAAATGTTTTATAGCTGCTTCAGCTTTGGGAAGTTTTTTTCTAACATCTTCTTCCCTGTATAAAACCTGTCTTTGGAGATTACTTAATTCTAAATAGTCTCTATCGACTATTGTTATATGTCCAACTCCAGCCCTTACTAAATTATTAGCTATAACCGATCCCAATGCTCCAGCTCCCACAATAACCACTTTTGAGGTTTTAAGAGTTTCTTGTCCTTTTTTACCTATTTTGTCAAACAATATTTGTTTTACATATCTTTCATTCAAAATAATCTCCCCCTGCATTTTATTTTTTAATTTTGGATTTTAATTAAATTATTAGTCAAACAGTTGTTATAAAATCTTATAATTTAAAGTTACTCTTTATTAATAAAAGTTGATTTATTTTTTATTTCAAAATAAAAGTTTTATTCTATTATATCTCACAATTTATTAACTTTTTTAAATCCTTAAACATTTTATCAATTTTTTGCAAAATAATGTTAGATTTCAAAAAAAATTGGTATAAATTAAAATGGAAAATAAATAATATAGGAGGGATTATGATGAACACTAATGAAGCAGTTTTAGATGCATTAAAAAATTCAGACAAGCCATTAAAAACAGCTGAAATAGCTGAAGCTACAGGAATAGATAAAAAGGAAGTAAGTAAAGCTATAAAAGCCTTAAAGAAAGAAGAAAAGGTAATATCTCCTAAAAGATGTTATTATGCTATTAATGAATAAAACTTACTTACATAAAAGGTATCTACCAACTTTGTAGATACCTTTTATTTTTTAATAAAACTTCTTGCAGAATATGATAAATATTGATAGAATTATATCGAAATTCGATATCGTATTTAGTTTTCATTAGGGGTGTTTGTAATGAAAAACAAAATTCTCAGGAAATTATTTTTAGGATTTATTCAGATTCATATATTACATCATGCAAAAGAAGAACCTTTTTATGGTTCTTGGATGATAGAAGAACTTCAAGAGCATGGTTATGATATTAGTCCAGGTACCCTTTATCCTCTACTACATAGGCTTGAATCAAATGGTCTATTAGAAAAAGAAAAAAGAATAGTTGATGGTAAAGTTAGAAAGTATTATAAAATTACTGATAATGGTCTAAAAGTTTTAGAAGAAGCAAAAGTAAAGGCGTTAGAACTTTTTAATGAAATCAAGGATTAGTTAAAGGGGGTTTTTTTGTGTTCCATTTAAAAGAAGTAAAATATAAAGATATTCTCAATATTGAAAATCTGATTATACCAGAATATAAAGTTACTTGCATTGTAGGTGAAAGTGGCAGTGGGAAAACTACACTTTTAAAGTTATTAAATAAGATAATAAGTTATGATAGTGGAGAAATATATTATAAAAATAAACCATTAAGTCAAATAGATTCTATTGCACACAGACGAAATGTTGTTATGTTACCACAATCACCTGCTATTTTTAATGGTAGTATAAAAGATAATTTACTTATAGGTTTAAAATTTGCTGAAAAACCAATAGTATCTGATAACAAGCTAACTGAAATATTGGAGTTTATAAACTTAAATAAGAAGTTAAATGAAAATGCCCAGAAGCTATCCGGTGGTGAAAAGCAGAGGCTAGCCCTAGGGCGAATTTTACTTTTAAATCCAGAGGTGTTTTTGTTGGATGAACCCTCTTCTGCATTAGATGATGAAACCGAGGAAATAATTATTAAAAAGCTAGTTGAATATACAAAATCTAATAACAAAACACTTATAATGGTAACCCATTCAAAAAAGGTTGCTAAAGATTTTGGAGATAATATTATTGAAGTTAAAAAGGGAAAAATAATCAATTAAAGGAGGTGTAAGCATGAATTCAATAATTAATCTACAAATATATCAAATGGCTTTAGCCTATGTCTTTATAGTAATTTTATTATTTATAGTAAAATTTAGGGGAATTGCTAGAGAAAAAGAGATTTTAATTTCTACTTTACGAATGACACTTCAATTAATTTTGACAGGTTATATTCTTGTTTATGTACTTAATAATAAAAATCCATTATATACGATACTTATTATAATAATTATGGAAATTTTCGCTATACATAATATTTTTAAAAGAGTTAAGGTTAAACTCTCTAATAGAATTAAAAAAATTATTGCTATATCAATGATATTAGGCACTTTATCAAGTATCCTGTATTTCTTACTAGTAGTTATTAATATTAACCCTTGGTATGATCCTAGATACTTTATTCCTATTGCAGGAATGTTAATTGGTAATTCAATGACTGGTATATCCCTTGGTGTAAGTAGGCTAGTAGATGGAATGAATTCACAAAAACATCTTATTGAGTCAGCTTTAATGCTTGGTGCAACACCTAAAATGGCCTCAAAGAAAATCGTTAATAATGCATTTGATTCTGCCATACTTCCAACTATTAACTCAATGATTGGAATGGGAATAGTGTTTTTGCCAGGAATGATGACAGGTCAAATACTATCTGGAATATCACCTGTTACTGCAATTGAATATCAAATAGCTATTATGCTTGGAATCCTTGGCAGTGTTTCTTTAACAGTAATATTATTTGTTCAATTAGGATATAGAACCTTTTTTAATGACCAAAGTCAATTAATACTTGATGAATAAATGAAAAGGTCAGGTTCAAAATTTTAAACCTGACCTTTTGTATCTTTTAAACTCATAAAAATTGTAACAGCCATTAAAACAGCTACAACTGTCAAAATAATCCATACAAATTTTAAACCTAAATTCCTAACTATTTTCAATATATTCCTTGATTAATTTTAATCCTACTTTATAATAATCTGGTGCTCGTTTATTTGCCCAACTACATATATTTAAACCAGTATATAATCTATAAAAATCTCTTTTTTTAATTATTCTTTCATCATCAATCTTCAGATACTTTTGGTATCCTTTTCTAAAAGCTTTAGCATATCTTATGTTTCTATCAAGTAAGCTAAAATATAAATTAATTAATTCTTTATCTTTGTCACAAGGTAAGCCTTGTTCAAAATCAATTATTGCTTCTAACCTCCATTTATTTTGATTTTTATAAACCATAACATTTCTTTCATCAAAATCATTATGACAAAGCCTCGGCTCTATATTATCTTTTAATATGCTTAATCTACTTATTAATAGGTCTGCTCCTTTTCTATGCAATTCCTTGTTAGGTAAATCCTGTGTAAGTAATTCCTTTAATACACTTGCTAATCTCTTTTTAAAAAAGGAATAGTAATCTGTATACTTATCAATACTATTGCAATTTTCATCCCAATTACCAAAATACTTAAAAGTACCTATACTATGAATTTTCCCTAATTCTTCTCCCATTTGTTCATATATATAACATAAATCCTTTTCAGATATTGTATTTAATACCTTTTCTAATACTTCACCTTTTATATGTTCTAGTAATACCCATTCAGTTCCATCCTCTAAAACTCCATAATCAATTAATTTTGGACAGGCAACATCGTAATTAGCAAGTAGCTTCAAGCAAGCAATTTCCCTATTACATCTATTCTTTTTACAGTACAATTTAAAAACACAATTATTACCATTTGTATCTTCTACATAGTAGACTAAATGCCTTTTAAGATGATGATTACCTATAGGTTTTATATTTATATCTTTTTTAGTTATTCCTTTAATAATCTCTTTTATTTGACTTTCATCATACTTAAACATACTAAAAATTCCCTTCAATTATTTAATTAAGCTTAGTTATTAACTTTTCAAACCTTCTTTATTAGGTAATTTACCATTTTAATTTAATAATTCTACAATTATTTATAAATCCCTTTATGGTTAAATTTATATACTATTGAAATAAAAAAATAACTAAGTCAGGGAATTTTATCCTAACTCAGTTATTTCTTTAAATACAATATATTAAATTGCTATATATCTACTCCTTCTTTATAAGTTGAAATATTTAAATTCCCTTGAAAATCCATAGATGCATAAAAAATTTCTTTATAACTATTAAAACCTTTGGTTTTCATTTTCTCTAATATGTCCTGTTTTGTTGTGTTTAGCAAGTTAATATTCTTTTCTTGCAATTCTCCATCTAAAATAACAGTTAACGCCAAGTTACCGGATTTTGGTTGTATGTTCATGTCATTAATAGTAACAGTCTCATTTTGAACTTTTTTTAGAATAGACAAATTACCACTAGGCTCAATAATACCGTATTGAACTTTACTAATATCAAAAATTCCATTTTCCCTTAACATCATTAGAATATCATCTATTGCATAATTTATTTTTTTAATATTTTTATAAATAAGTTTTCCATCCTTTATAATTATTGTAGGTTCAAATGTTAGTAACTTCTTTGCTTTTTTATTTTTAAGAATAAGTATGCTAATAATTCTTTGAAAAAATGCCAAAACAACTACTGCAAAAGCAGTAGGAAGATGTTTGATTCTAGGATCTGCAATATCAGCACCAACAACTGATCCCATGACAACAATTGATAAAAAATCAAATACTGGCAACTCACCAATTGGTCTTTTTCCCATTATAAATAAAGTTACAAATAATAAAAGAAGCATAATAGTAATTATTCTAAATAATATGATAAGATATTCTTCCAATGAAATCACCTTTCTATATTTCTAATATCTTTAATATTTTTTCTATTTAAAATATAATTATTCAAATGATTAAGTTTGATAAAAAACAAGTCAGGGGACCGGATCTAACCAGTCCCCTGACTTATAATACTTTATTGTTATTCTACTTTATACTTTTATTTTCTAATAAGAATCTTTCTGCTTCTAACGACCATAGTCCATTATTTTTCTTAACAATTTGTGCAAGTTCTGCAAAGAAGTCATCAGTTTTTCCCTTTTCTTCAAAATCCTCTATAGCAGTTAATTCCATATCAACATGTGTATATATTAATTTTTTACCCCCAGGGATATTAGGCAAATTAAGTGTTGTATCTTTAACACTGTTTAAGCCTCCAACATGTGTAATCATAACGGCTGGATTAATTAATCCTTTACTTGTCATTTCCAAAGATTCCTTTAAATCATCTGTGTTTCCTCCACTTGTTCCTACTATATGTGTTGAAGCATAGTGTACATTATAGAAGTTTAGTTCTGCAGAAAAGTTTTTATCAGTTGGCCCTGCAAAAAAGTTTAGACATCCATCTTTGGCTAATATTTTATCTGCATCTTCTATAAGTGGTTCCACTGGAGCATAGACAAATACATCATCATATCCTTCTCCACCTGTAAGTGAGCGTAAATATTCACTTACATTATCTATATCTTTAGTATTTACATACTTTAGTTCTACTCCATTTTTTCTAGCATCTTCTTCAGTTAAAATTGAGCGTGCCCTTTCTAATCTTTCTTCGTCAATATCTGTTACAACTAGCATTTTTGGTTTCCTATCACGGTGAATTGCATAGTCAATAGCTCCTAGCCCCATTGGTCCTGCAGCTCCAAGTAATGCCATGTTTCCTCCTTCTTTTACATCCATAAAATGTTCATACACTCCAGCCTTAGTGTGGTAGTTTGCATGGAAAGCTCCTATTATACAGGACATAGGTTCTGCTAATGATGCTTCATAAAAAGCATCTCCATCATAATTTAATAAGCATCCAAGTTCCATTACTTCATTAGGAATTATAATATATGTTGCATTTCCTCCAAAATATTTATATGAATACCCTGGAGAATATGGTTTTCCTTTATAGTTTAAAGCCGGCTGTAATGCAAATTTACTACCTTCTTTAAATTGATCTTTCCATTTAGCTCCTACCTTTACTATTTCACCTGCAAATTCATGGCCAGTAATAATTGGATTTTCTGCAATATCTTCAGGTACCCTCTTATGTTTTGTACCTTGTATAACAGCCTTATATGTTGACATACATATACTATTTGATACTACTTTTGCTAATATTTCATCTTCTTTTATTTCTGGTAACTCAAATTCTTCTAGTCTTAAATCATTTTTGGCATATAATCTTACTGCCCTTGTTTTCATATTTACCTCTCCCCTTTTTATTATTTTTCTATTAAATGTATTTAAATTTTACTTTGTTTTCTAAGCTTCTTATAGTTTCAATACTTCCCGGTTGTGTTCCCTCAGTCATTACACTAGCAGTACTAGTTGCTGACGCTAGTTTTATAATCCCTTCAAATGGATAATTTTTATCTATAGCTAAAGCTAATGCAGCAACCATTGAATCTCCTGCCCCTACTGTACTCTTAACATCAACCTTCATTCCTTCTACTAATGCGGCCTTATCTTTAGTTATAAACAAGGAACCATCTTTACCAAGTGAAACAACAATATATTCTATTCCATATTTGAAAATATCTTTTGTTACATCTACAACTTTCTTGTAACTATCTAGTCTCTTACCAAATAATTCTTCTAACTCATGAATATTTGGTTTTACTAAATATGGTCCTGCTTTTATACCCTCACTTAATAATTTTTTAGAAGTATCTAATATGCACTTTACTCCCTTTTCCTTTGCTTTTTCTATTAAAAATTTATATATATCTATATCAACATTTTGAGGAACACTTCCCGAAAAAACTGCTACTGAATCTTCAGGTATAATATCAACTATTTTTTCCTTTATCCTTCTTAGGTCTTTATCTTCAATAAATGGCCCCTTTTCATTTATTTCAGTTGTAACTTGATTTTTAATATCTACAACTTTTATATTTGTTCTTGTTTCTCCATTAACCATTATAAAGTCGTTTTGAATACCTAATTTATCTAATTCTTGTTTTATAAACTCACCTGAATTACCAGCAAAAATGCCTATTGCCTTACTTTCTCCACCTAATGCCTTTATTACCTTTGAAACATTTATTCCTTTTCCTGCAGCATCTACCCTAGTAGATGTAACCCTGTTTACAGAGCCAATATTAAATTCATTTGTTGTAATAGTTTTATCTATAGCTGGATTTAATGTAATTGTAGTAATCATATTCATTCCTCCAAACCTTTTTATTTCTAGTTAGATGTAAATACTTCATATACTGTATCTACATTATTTGTCTTTACAAGCTTTTGTACGATATCATTATCATCTAACACAGTCGCCAGATTTGACAGTATTTGTAAATGCTCTTTTCCTTTACCAGCTATCCCTATTACTAAGTAAGCAGTATTTCCATCACCAAAATCAACTCCATTAGGAAACTGTAATACTACAATTCCAGATTTATTTACATTTTCTTTTGAAGATTCCGTACCATGTGGAATTGCAATTCCCTTTCCTATATATGTTGTTAGTTTCTCTTCCCTTTCTTTCATATCATCTATATAATCTGAACTTACATATCCACCATCTACAAGTAACTGACCAGCTATTTTAATTGCTTCATACTTATCTACACTCTCAAGTTGTAATTTTATATTTTCTTTCTTTAATACATTGTTATCACTTTCTTTTTTATCTGTATTATCAGTTTCTCCCCCCTTATTTCTTTTCAATTTACTAATCAATTCATCATATACCGGACTATTTATAAAGTCATCTATTGAAATATGTTCAGCATTAGGGGCTACTACTTTTGCCCTCTCTGTTAAACTCTTATGACTTATTACTATATCTGCATCACTTGGTATTTCTTCTATGGAACTATTTACAACTTCTATATCTAATCCATTTTTATTTATCCTATTTCTTAATCTTGATGCTCCCATTGCACTTGAACCCATTCCTGCATCACATGCAAATACTATTTTATTTACATTATCTGCTTTCTTTATCTCTACTTTTTTATCTTCCTTTTTATTTTTTAATTCTTTTACCCTTTCCTTTGCCTTATCTAGGTCTTCTTCTGTTCCTGATCTCTTAATGAAGAAGGATGCTACTAAGAATGATACTGTTGCTGATACTATTACACCTAATATTACTGGTATAAATCCTCCCTTTGGTGTCATTGCTAGTAATGCAAATATACTTCCTGGTGATGGTGTTGCCACTAATCCTGCTCCTAATATGCTAAATGTAAATACTCCACTTGCTCCTCCTGCTATTACTGCTAGTACTAATATTGGCTTCATTAACACATATGGGAAATATATTTCGTGAATTCCTCCTAAAAAGTGGATTATTATTGCTCCTGGTGCTGATTGTTTTGACATACCCTTACTAAATACCCAATATGCTAATAATATTCCTAGTCCTGGTCCTGGATTTGTCTCTAATAAGAAGAAGATTGATTTTCCTATCTCCTTTGCTTCCTGTAATCCTAATGGACTTAATACTCCATGGTTTATTGCATTGTTTAGAAATAATATCTTTCCTGGTTCAATAAATAATGATGCTAGTGGTAATAATCCTGCATTTACTATTACCTCTACCCCTGCCTTTAAGGCATTATTTAATCCTAATACTAATGGTCCTATTCCTAAGTATGCTAATATTGCTAATACCATACCCATAATTCCTGCTGAAAAATTATTTATTAACATCTCAAACCCTTCGGGTATTTTTCCTTCTATTGCTTTATCAAATTTCTTTATTACATATCCTCCTAATGGTCCCATTATCATTGCTCCAATAAACATTGGGATATCTACTCCAACTACTACTCCCATTGTTGCTACTGCTCCTATTACTCCTCCTCTTATTCCTGATACAAGCTTTCCTCCTGTATATCCTATAAGTAGTGGTAATAGGTATAATATCATTGGTCCTACTAGACTGGAAAGTTTTTCATTTGGTACCCAACCTGTTGGTATAAATAAAGCTGTAATCAATCCCCAAGCAATGAATGCTCCTATATTTGGCATAACCATTCCACTTAAGAATCTTCCAAATCTCTGTATCTTTACCCTTACTCCTTCTTGAGAAGTTTGGTTAACAACATCTGTCTTCATTGTTATTCCTCCCATTTAATATGTTTCTGAATACTTGCAATATTTAGATGTTTCTAGCTTTAGCTGAATAAAAATTATTTAATAATTTACTAAATTCTTCGTAAATTTCATCTTTACCCTTAGATATTAATATTTCAGTTAGATACTCATTTTCAACTAAAGCTCTACTAATTTCACTTATTACTTCTAAACTTGCTTTACTACTTTCCTTTGGTGCAATTAGTATTAAAGCTGTACTGATTTCTTGATTAGTTAAATTATTATTAATTTTATTTTTTAGCTTTACAACCCCACAACTTATTTCTTTTACTACTTTTGAACGGCAGTGTAATAATATTATTTTTTTATCTTTTAGAATAGTGTGTCCTTGTTTTTCTCTCGCCTTTAGTTTATCAGCTAATACCTTTTTATGGTCTTCTTCAATCATAAGTTGGCTAACAAATTCAATCAGTTCTTCTATGCTATTAACACAAACATTATCCTTGAAATAAAAGTTATTTAAAAGTTGTAATATTGAATCACTATATTCCCTTATTAATTTCATGTTGTTTTTAAAACTAGAAGTTGACTTAGGTTTAGATTTACGAGGTTTTTTTCGCATTTTTCTGATCTTGTCAACTTTTCTTAATTTTCCTTCTATTTTGAGTTTATCTTCATCAGTAAGAAAGGGAGTTACTACCACTGTATCAACTTGTTCATTTTCTATGTTAGTTGTCGATATTATTAATTCGATATTATTATCACTTAGCCAATTATTGTCTAATTCAATATTTGATACAACATCTATAATTTTTATACTTTTAAATTCTCTTTCTAATCTAGCAGCTAACATTTTTGAGGTTCCTATACCACTTGCACAGACAACTACTACATTATATAGTGCTTCTTTCTGAGAAACATTCCCTTCAATTACTGCACCTAAATGCATAGCTATATATCCTATTTCTGATTCAGGTATTTTTACATTATATTTTTCTTCTAAAACTTTGGCACTTTTAGTACTAATCTCAAATATTTCTGGATAGTTTTCCTTTATTTCTTCAAGTAAAGGATTTCTTATACTTAGATTTAATTTTAGACGATTTATTGCTGGTATAAGATGAGTTACTAAATCTAATAAAAGCCTATCATTGTATCTTAAAATATATCCTGTTTCATTCTCTACAACTTTTAACATTTCTTTAGCAATTTTAATTAATTCAAATTTTTGAATAACTTCTTCTTCAATCTTGTCCGAATTATATATTTTAGCTCCCCTTAAATGCATTGTAATATATCCTATTTCATCTTCTGGTATATTAACTTTAAAAGTTTCTGTAATTTTTTCAGCTAATAGTTTTGCAAAGTTAAATTCACTTGTTGATTTTAATTCCTCTAAAATTTCTTTATTTATTATAATTTTTTCGTTATTTTTTATCCTCTGTACTGCTAAAGCAAGATGAACTACTAAACCCACAAATGCACTATCTGTTAATTTTCGTCCCATTTTATTTTCTATACTTTGTACTATATCTTCAATCTTCATAGTTGTCTGTTTATCTATTAAGTTAAATAGTCTATTACGGACATTTACTTCTATTTTGTTTTGAGTATCTATTGAACCCTCTACTTTTTTATTTAAAATATGAATTAATTGGTCTATATCTAAATTTTCATATAATAAGTCAATTAAAGCTTGTCTAAAGTCTTCTTCCTTTCCTTCTACATAAACCCCAAATCCAGGTTTTCGAATTAATTTTAAGTTATGTTTTTCAAACCAGCCTTCAATTTTATCCAAATCTTTAGTTATGGTACCACTAGTAACATTAAACATAGATTTAAAGTAATATAATTTAACTGGTTCTTTCATCTTTAATAATTCATTAATTAATATGAATTGTCTTTCTTGAGGAGTATAACTTTTCTCTATATTTTCTTGCTTTAATAATTCCTTCATTCGAGCTCTATTCTCTAAAGTTTCATCTAATTGCAATCCTACTCCTGGTTTTTTTATAAGCTTAAATCCATTTTCCTTAATCCATTTCTCTATTTTAGGCATTTCCCTTAATATAGTTCTAGAACTTACTCCAATTTTTTTTGCTATTTCCTTAATTGTCAAAGTATCTGATGCATCAGCCAACATTAAAAGAATAGATTTTGCCCTAGAGCTTAACTTAAGGTTAATTTGAATACACCTCCTACTTAATTAAAAGCAGCTCTCTATAAAGATTAACGACATTTTTAAATAATATATCTTTGTTACTTTTATTGTAACACCGTTCTTTTCAGTAATTCAATGAAAAGATAATTCTATTTGTCTGTTATAAATAGTGACATTATTAAATTTTAAAAAGGAAAACAGCAAGAACCTTTTCTTGCTGTTTTCCTTTATGTTTATTTTTTTAATCTATCAATCAATTCATCATATACCGGACTATTTATAAAGTCATCTATTGAAATATGTTCAGCGTTAGGGGCTACCACTTTTGCCCTCTCTGTTAAACTCTTATGACTTATTACTATATCTGCATCACTTGGTATTTCTTCTATTGAACTATTTACTACCTCTATATCTAATCCATTTTTATTTATCCTATTTCTTAATCTTGATGCTCCCATTGCACTTGAACCCATTCCTGCATCACATGCAAATACTATTTTATTTACATTATCTGCTTTCTTTATCTCTATTTTCTTATCTTCCTTTTTATTTTTTAATTCTTTTACCCTTTCCTTTGCCTTATCTAGGTCTTCTTCTGTTCCTGATCTCTTAATGAAGAAGGATGCTACTAAGAATGATACTGTTGCTGATACTATTACACCTAATATTACTGGTATAAATCCTCCCTTTGGTGTCATTGCTAGTAATGCAAATATACTTCCTGGTGATGGTGTTGCCACTAACCCTGCTCCTAATATGCTAAATGTAAATACTCCACTTGCTCCTCCTGCTATTACTGCTAGTACTAATATTGGCTTCATTAACACATATGGGAAATATATTTCATGAATTCCTCCTAAAAAGTGAATTATTATTGCTCCCGGTGCTGACTGTTTTGACATACCCTTACTAAATACCCAGTATGCTAATAATATTCCTAGTCCTGGTCCTGGATTTGTCTCTAATAAGAAGAAGATTGATTTTCCTATCTCCTTTGCTTCCTGTAATCCTAATGGACTTAATACTCCATGGTTTATTGCATTGTTTAGAAATAATATCTTTCCTGGTTCAATAAATAATGATGCTAGTGGTAATAATCCTGCATTTACTATTACCTCTACCCCTGCCTTTAAGGCATTATTTAATCCTAATACTAATGGTCCTATTCCTAAGTATGCTAATATTGCTAATACCATACCCATAATTCCTGCTGAAAAATTATTTATTAACATCTCAAACCCTTCGGGTATTTTTCCTTCTATTGCTTTATCAAATTTCTTTATTACATATCCTCCCAATGGTCCCATTATCATTGCTCCAATAAACATTGGGATATCTACTCCAACTACTACTCCCATTGTTGCTACTGCTCCTATTACTCCTCCTCTTATTCCTGATACAAGCTTTCCTCCTGTATATCCTATAAGTAGTGGTAATAGGTATAATATCATTGGTCCTACTAGACTGGAAAGTTTTTCATTTGGTACCCAACCTGTTGGTATAAATAAAGCTGTAATCAATCCCCAAGCAATGAATGCTCCTATATTTGGCATAACCATTCCACTTAAGAATCTTCCAAATCTCTGTATCTTTACCCTTACTCCTTCTTGAGAAACCGTTTTTTCTGCTCTTAGATTTGTACTCATATTGTCCCTCCTTTTTTATTTTGTCACTAATTAGTTAGTGACATTTTTGTTAATATTTTTTATTTTCTGATAATTAAATTATATGTTGAAATTTCAACGTTTTCAAGGAATAGATAAACTGCAAATGTCACGATTAAATGGTGACATTTTTAAATTAAAATAAAAAACTACAAAAAAATAAAAGCACCTAGAATAAATCTAGGTGCTTTCCTTTTATTCAACTGTAACTGATTTAGCCAAGTTCCTTGGCTTATCAATACTACAACCTCTATTAACAGCTACATAGTAAGCTAATAATTGAAGAGGTATAACTGCTAATACAGAAGTTAATTCATCTATTACATCTGGAATATATAGAACACTATCAACATATTTTTCTATTTCTTTGTGTTCCTCTTGTGTAACTGCTATAACGTAAGCTCCTCTTGCTTTTACTTCTTTTATATTGCTAAGTGCCTTTTCATATGTTTTACTTTGAGTAATAGTTGCTATAACTGGAGTACCATCTTCTATTAAAGCAAGTGTTCCATGTTTTAACTCACCTGCTGGAAGTGCTTCTGAGTGAGCATAGGATATTTCTTTTAATTTTAACGAAGCTTCCCTTGATACATCATAATCCATTCCTCTACCAATGTAGAATACATGTTCATTTTTATATATCTTTTCTGTAATTTCTTCAATTAAATCTGTATTATCTAATATTGATTGAGCTTTTCTAGGAAGCTCTACTATTTCTTTAATTATTTCATCATATTTTTCCTTTGATATTGTTCCTTTCTTCTCAGCCATATAAAGTGAAACTAAAGCTAATAAAACAAGTTGAGTAGTATGTGCTTTTGTTGATGCAACAGCAATTTCAGGCCCTGCCCACGTATATAATACATCATCTGCTTCTCTTGATATTGAGCTTCCTACTACATTTGTTACTGCTAAAACCCTTGCTCCTTTTTCTTTAGCTAGTTTTAAAGCTGCAAGTGTATCTGCAGTTTCTCCTGACTGACTAACAACTATCATAAGAGTATTTTCATCAATTAATGGTTCACCATATCTAAATTCAGATGCAATATCAACAACCACTGGTATATTTAAATATCTTTCTATCAATGTTTTGCTTATTAAACCTGCATGATATGCAGTTCCACAAGCCACTACATATACTTTATTAAATTTATCTATATCTTCCTTAGTTAAGCTAACATCATCAAGTTTAATTTTCCCATCTTTTGTTACTCTAGGAGATATAGTATCTTTAATTGCCTTTGGCTGTTCATATATTTCCTTAAGCATAAAATGGTCGTATCCGCCTTTTTCTGCAGCTTCAACGTCCCAGTTTACCACATATACTTCCTTTTCAACTGGTGTTCCGTCAGTTTTCATGATTGATACCTTATCTTTTTCTACTATTGCCATTTCTCCGTCTTCTAGGATATATACTTTTCTAGTATGCTTTAATATTGCTGGTATATCTGATGCTATAAAGTTTTCCTTTTCACCTAAACCAACTATTAGTGGACTATCTTTTCTTACAGCAACTAATTTGTCTGGATTTTCTTTACTTATAACGCCTAATGCATAGGCTCCCTCTAATCTTGAAACTGCTTTTCTTACTGCATCAATTAAATCTCCTTCATAGTAAGAATGAACTAAATGTGAAATAACCTCAGTATCTGTATCTGAAACAAAGTTATATCCCTTTTCCTGTAATTCTTCTTTAATTTCTAGATAATTTTCAATAATTCCATTATGAACTACAGCTATATTTCCTGTAGTATCAGTATGAGGGTGTGAGTTTACATCTGATGGTTCCCCGTGAGTTGCCCATCTAGTATGACCTATACCTATTGTTCCATCTATTTTATTACCATTAAGTTTTTCTTTTAATACTGAAAGTCTTCCTTTGCATTTCTTTACATTAAGTTGTCCATTGTTTAAAACTGCTACTCCAGCAGAATCATATCCTCTATACTCAAGTTTTTCTAATCCTTCTAATAATATATCAGTAGCTATTCTATCTCCTATATAACCAACTATTCCGCACATTTTCCTTACTCCTTCCAGTCAAATTTATATATTTATATTACATTACGATTATTTTCTAATTCAAAAAATGGAAAATTTAATACCACCCGACTCCCTTTGTCCCCGTAATCGCTTACGGGTTTTGTGGAATCTTTAAGGGTAGTGGCAATACCCCAGGGCCATCCGCCGAATACTCGATAAGCCCCGTCCCTCGTCAACTTAAAGGCTTAATACCTTTAAGTCCTGGCGCTTTAATTTGCTATATTCAGTTGTTATTTAGTTGTCTCCCCATTTTCTTATAAGCACCACCTCCATAAAATTTATGATTTATAATCAACAATTGACAATAAGTTAAAATTGTCAATTGTACATTGTTAATTGTATTACTGTAATCTTTCTTCTATAAGCTTTGCTAAATTTTGAGCTAATTCTTTTATTTCTTCTTTATCTTTACCTTCTATCATTACACGTACAAGAGGCTCTGTTCCCGAAGGTCTTATAAATACTCTACCTTCCCCTTCAAATTTCTTTTCAAGTTTCTGTATCTCCTCTTTTATTATATCATCTTCTAAATATTTTTTCTTCTTGCTATTATCAACCTTAGCATTTACTAATACTTGTGGAAGTTGAGTCATAATACTTGCTAATTCAGAAAGTTTTTTACCACTTTCTTTTAACACTGCTGTCAATTGTAATGCAGTTAAAAGTCCATCACCTGTTGTATTATGCTCTAAAAATATTATGTGGCCTGATTGTTCTCCTCCTAAAATGTATCCACTATCCTTCATCTCTTCTAACACATATCTATCTCCAACTTTTGTTTTTACAATATCTATATCATGTTCTTTAAGGCATATATCTAATCCCATATTACTCATTACAGTAGCAACCACTTTATTACCTTTTAATTTACCCTTCTTCTTTAACTCTGTACCACATACTGCCATAATATGGTCGCCATCAACAACATTTCCTCTTTCATCAACAGCTATTAATCTATCTGCATCTCCATCAAAGGACAATCCTATATCTGCACCTGTTTCTAATACTAATTCTTGAGCCTTTTCAGGATATGTCGAACCACATTCAACATTTATATTTGTACCATTTGGACAATTATTTATTATTTCAACCTCTGCACCTAGTTCTTTGAATATGATTGGTGCTGCTTCATATGCTGCTCCATTTCCTGTATCTAATGCCACTTTTAAGCCTTTAAAATCCACATCAATAGTATCTTTTAAAAAGTTTACATAGTTTTTAACGGCATCTTTAACTTCAATCCTTTTACCTACATCCTTTCCTGTAGGATTAAAATCTATTTCTTTATTTTCTAGTATAATATCCTCTATTTCTTTTTCTAGGTCATCATTTAGTTTATAACCCTTAGAATTAAAGAATTTAATACCATTATATTCTACAGGATTGTGGGATGCAGAAATTACAACTCCAGCATCAGCATTATATGCCCTTGTAAGGTAGGCTACTGCTGGTGTTGGAACAACTCCAACTACTAAAACATCAACTCCTATTGAACATATTCCTGCAATAAGGGCAGCTTCTAACATATCTCCAGATATTCTAGTATCCTTTCCTACAACAATTTTTGCATCTTTCTTATCCTTAGCTAGTACATATGCTCCTGCCCTACCTAGTTTAAAAGCTAGTTCAGCAGTTAATTCACTGTTTGCAATTCCTCTTACTCCATCAGTTCCAAACAATTTCCCCATCAATATACCTCCCATATAATATTCTACTTTATGATACCATATTTTGTGCTTGTCCACAATCTTCTGGAAATATAATCATTTAACTCTTTTTGTTAAGTAATAGTGCCATTTTTAAATACCTATATATATATTCATATATTTACTCTATTATATATATTCGTATATTGTTATTAGTTTAGTGTCCCTTTATTTCAATTTTTAGTCTATATATTATTTTATATTAAGCCCTTAAGGAACTTTTTTCTTAACTCAGGTTCAAATTTTTCTATTGCATACCTTAACATTGTCCTAGGCATTTTATTATAATGCTCCTTTAGAAAATTAAATTCTACATTAAAATCCCTTTTTCCAATTTCTCTAAGCATCCAACCTACAGCCTTATGTATTAGGTCATGTTCATGATTAAGTAGTACCTTAGCTAATTTTAAAGTATCTTCAAATTGATGGTTTTTTATAAAATAAAATGTTGAAATTATAGCTATCCTCTGTTTCCAAAGGTTATCAGATTGTGCTAGGTCATATAATAGACTTTTATCCTTATCAAACAAATAAGCACCTAAGATTTTATCTGCAGAGGTATCAACTAAGTCCCAGTTATTTACATATAAAATATTGTTTAGATATAAATCTACAATTTCCTTTTTTTCTTCTTCTTTTTTTATCTTTTGAAATTTATTCACTAGAATAATAAGTGCAGTAAAGCGATATTCGTGTATAGATTCTTGTAAAAGCATTTCTACTTCCTTTAATGAAATTTTTTTATAATACTTTCTTGCTATCTTTCTTTGATTTGGTACTCTAACACCTATAAATTTATCTCCTTCTCCATATCCACCAGGATATGCCTTAAAAAACTTTGGTAAATACTCAGCCTTTTCAGGTTCAATATATTGGCTTAATTCTTCTTTAATTGCTTTTATATAGTCCATAATTTCACCTCTAACTTTTACTCATTAACAAATCTTCCATCATCTTTCATAGAAGTAACCTTATGTACGTTTTTTTCTAACCATCCTATTTTCTTAACCTCTTTTATATCAAATTTTGGTACATAGGGCTTTATATCTAAAAGTGGAGTCCCATCAATAATATCTACATCTTTTATGTAAAGTGTATTTTCTTCAACTTTTTCTAATCTAACTATAGAAAGACCTATGGGATTAGGTCTGCTTGGACCCCTTATTGCAAAGATACCATGCTTTTTATCATCCATAAATGGTTTAGCCAATAAAGTTGACTTTTTAACCAAATGGAAATGATACAACAATATAATATGAGAAAAGCCTTCTATATCCTTTAACCCTTCTTTATATTCTGGAAAAACTTCTATTTTTCCTTCTATATCTATAGCGCCACTAGGTTGTATAGGAGTCCCTTTAGGTTCTGTAAAAGGTGATCTAATAATGCCTATTGGTTTATAAACTAATTCATTCATATAACTTACACTCCCCTTAGAAAATATGCAAGCTTTATTATTTTTAAGCTCTTTTCCAATATACTATATTATTTTCAATTTTCATTTCAATTTTTTTATGATTATACAAATGACTTAAATATGCCATAATAGATGTTCTCATAAGGTAATATTGTTGAGATGTCTTTAGCTTAAGTCTTAAGTAGTTGAATATACCATTTAACAACTCATCTGTAGTTTTTTTAGAAGATAGAAGTTTCAATAATGTCTCTTCTATACTATTTATTGCCTTCATATTTACATCAACTAAATTGGTTATATCATCTGTTAATTCTCCATGGGCAGGTATGTAATATTTGCATTTTATCTTCTTTAACTTCTCAAGTGTTTCTTTCTGTTTATTTATATCCACATGGAAAGGTATTTTATGCTTGTTTAAAATCTTTTCAGAAAATACTGAATCTGCACAAAATAATACATCATCAACTAAAATTCCTATCTGATTAATAAAATGTCCTGGAAGTGAAGCAATCCTTAATTCTACCCCATCAACAGTCAATATTTCTTTTTCTCTATCAATAATCTCATCAACCTTTGTTGGTTTTGCCATTAAAAACTTATTTTTTAAATCTTTAATAGGGTCAGCTCCTGAAAAAAGAAAAAAAGGTTCAAAATATGGATTACCAATTATCTCAGCTTCAACCTCCGGTGCATATACTTTAACCCCTTTATTCTTTTTTATATAGGAATTACCACCACAATGGTCAGCATGTGAGTGTGTATTAATTATTGCAACAGGATTCATTCCTGCTTTATCTAATACTTTAAGTATTTTCTTACCAGTATCATCATCTAGACCAGTATCTATTAGAATCACTCCATTATTGGACTTAATTACTCCAATATTAACTGGATTTTTAATATAGGATACCTTTTCAGTTAATTCTTTTAGTTTCATTAATCTTCACCTCTATTTTTTATTAATTCTTTTTCTTTCCAAAGTTTAGCCTTCTTATCAATTTCTCTAATAAATTTGCTTTTTCCTTCTACATAGCTTTCAATATCATACTTGTACTTTTTACTTAATTCTTCTTTTAATTTTGAGTATTTTTCTGCTTCATTAGGATGGGCTATCATATATTCCTTAAAATTAATATGTCTTTCAATTTCTTCATTTCCCCTTTGAAATATATGTACATGATGTGTTCTATTATTTCCTCCCTTAATAAAAAAACGCCTTTTTGGTATACCATATTCCCCCATCGGTTCATAACCTAACTTTTCCATTCCCTGATTATATTTATCGACCTTATCAATATCCTCAACTTCAACTAAAATATCTATTACTGGCTTTGCTTTTATATTAGGAATTGCTGTGCTTCCAATATGATAAATATTAATTAAAATATCCCTTAAAACCTTCTCTATCTCTTTAGCCTCTTCTTTAAACTTATTTTCCCAATCTGAATTATAGGATACAACCTCTACTTTCCTCACACTATTATTCATATATCCCACCCTTCATTTTTCCTGTTTTTGATTATTGTAACTAAATTATAACACTGGATTACTGCACATTCAAAAATTATACCTTTAACTACAACAATATAAAGAGATTAAAAATAAACCAGTAGGATTTACCTACTGGTTTATGATATTAAGCAAAATCTTGCATACTTATGTACAGTGGTAAAGGACACCAACTTTCCAGAACTTGTGCCTTTTTTGGTACTTTATTTACTAGTGATGGCTTAATTGGTCCAAAAAACATACGCATTAGAGTTTTAGTATCTAATCTAAAGTCAGCCTCTTCTTTTGTTTTTTCACAGTTAACATTATTATCTTTAACATTTATTTTGATGTTTCCATAATCTTCTATAGATATTATTATCTCTCCATCAATTAATGGTACATATTGACTCTTTACTTTTAACAAGCTATTTAAAACACTCTCCCAATTAATAATACACCAGTTATTTACATTCTTAATCTCTACTTCTTCACATAAGTTTCCTAATCGATTTGCAAGGGAATAGTCTATTGGATTTATGTCAACAGATATTGAGTAATTAATATTTTCTAAAGTAAATTTATGTATTAGCTCTATTGTAATATCTTCTGTTTCAGCAACTATTTCGTGTATATGATTTTCATCTTGATTAGCAACTAAATATCCTACAGGCTTTCCCTTTTTCAGACCAACATAAAGCTTATGATTCCAATTTTTACAGATTTTAAAGAAGTCTTCTTTAGACCTTTCAAAATGTATCGGGCGTTTATCATGAAAAGATTTTAATTCTTCCATTAATTCTTTATAATCTTCACTTATTTCTTTAATTTTAAAACCCTTATTCTCTATATCAGTATGTTTTAAATTATGTTTATTTATTTTAAAAATAAGCTTATAACCACATTTTTCAAATCCAAAATATGAATATCTATGTCTTAAGCCACCTAAATAGGCTAAATCATATTCTTCACTTTTAATACAATCCATGGAATAATTCATAAGTGATTGCATTAAACCTCTATCTCTAGTATTAGGATGGGTTGATACTGCACCTATTCTTGCTATTTTTAAAGAGTCATCTCCAATCTTTAACTTTCCTGGATAAACTCCTACTAAAGCACGTATCTTTCCATCTTGTTTTACAACATAATGACATCTCATATGTTCATCAGTTGGCTGATAATATGTAGGTAATAGCTCTGGAAAATTAATTGGATGATAATGCATACTAAAAACCATGTTTATAAAATCAATTGCATCTTCATAATCCTTGTCTGTTAGTTGCTCTATTTCAAAGTCCATAAAGTTATTCCCCCTTCATTATAGTATTCATGCTGCTTTTAATATTTTTATCTAACTATTAGTCATTAATCTAGCCCATATTTTTGAGGATTTCTATAATAATCTGAATAATTAAATTCCCCTACTAATTTAAAAGTATTATTTTTATTATCAAATTGAAAAATTAGAATTTTACCATAGTTTCCAGAGTTATCATTGGTTTCTACAATACCTATCTTATTATTTCCTAAATTTATAAAAGAATTTGATGGAATATTTACGTTTTGTCTTGGAATTTGTATATTAGGCACAGGCTTTAATGCAATTATTACTAAAGAAATAAAAATACCCAATAGTAAATATTTAATATGTTTTATTTGCTTTTCAGACATAGTTTTCCTCCTTAGTTTTATAATTCTTTCTTCATAAATATATCTTGTTTTTTTAATCCATCTCTATTAAACCCAAAATCACACCATAAAAATCCTATTTTATTATCTCCTTCTCGTTTTTCTAGTTTAAAATATTATTTTTTCCAATTCAAACAAACTTTTAATTTGATAATCTGAATTTGGATGTTTATTACCATTAGGATCAAAATAACAGGATTTGATACCTGCATTTCTAGCAGCTTGTATATCTAAATCCCTATCACCAACTAGTAAAGCTTCATCTTTTGAAACTTTATATTTTTCTAATAAATAATTTAATGAACTTGGATCTGGCTTTCTAGGAAAATTGTCAGTACTTGTTACTAGTTCAATAAAATAACCTCTCATATTATATTTTTCTAACAACCTAATTAATGTATCATAGTCTCTATGGGTTAATATTAAATTTGCCCTACCATTATCTATTATCTTCTTACAGATTTCCCTTGCACCATGAAAGGGTGGTTCCTCAACTGGTGCACCTTTCTCTTTATAATACTTAGTAAAATTACTTCTTAGTTCATCTTTGTCAATATTCAATTCTTTAGCTAGATTTTTTGCACAAGTACTAAGGGATTCTTTACACCAGTTAAAAACTTTTTTATATTCAAAGTCTAAACCATATTTATCTTTTAATACTGCTAAATAGCTTCTTGCTAATCCAGGATAGGTATTATATAATGTTCCATCAAAATCCCAAATAATATATTTAAACATAATATTCTCCTTTCTAATTTCCTTAATTATTATGTTTATTTAGTATTAATACAATTATCTCTGGCCTATTAAATAGCCTTTGTGGCGCAATACTACTATTTCCTAGCCCTCTACTTACAACCATTTTAGTCTTGTCTTCATTATAAATACCAGAAGTATACTTTGGAAAAAAACCTTGATTAGGAACAAAAACTCCACCTATTATAGGTAATCTTATTTGTCCACCATGTGCATGACCTGTAAAAACTAAATTTATATTTTGAGAAGTATATAGTGGTAAAAGTTCAGGTCTATGACATAATAATATTTTATACTTATCTTCATCAATTTTATTAGTGATGTTTATAAGTTTATTTTTAAATAATTGATATCTTGTTTTCTTAGAATATCTTTGAGGATCACTTATTCCCATAATATATATATAATCATTTCCCTTTTGAAGCTTAGAGAATTTATTATCTAAAATTTTAACACCAAGTTCTTTTATTTTTTCCTTTAATGTATAGTATCTTCCTGACTTCCATTCATGGTTACCTGTAACATAATATACTGGAGCGATTTCTAAAATTTGACTTAATAAAGTTAATGCTGGTTTTTCATTATATAATCTGCTATCTACTGAATCCCCTGTAAAAACTATAAAATCAGGGTTTATCTCTTTTATAGCTTTTACTAATTTTTTCTGATTATTACCAAACCTTTTGTTATGCAAATCGGATAAATGTACTATTTTACATTTGTTAAAACTATTGGGTATATCCCTTGAATTTATTTGTAATTTACTTATAACTAAACTATTATTTTGATAGTACAAAAAATAAAAAAGAGTAATTATAATGACTAATATAACAAGCTTATACACTCACACTTACACCTACCTATAACCCTAATTTAAAGCTACACTGTTTATATGAAAAATTTTACTATTAGCTATAATATATTAAAACATATGCCTTTAACATACAATTAGATTTGTTGCAATAAATATGGGTTTTATCTGCTTTAAAGTAAATAATTTCTCCTTCTTTGGCTGTAATTTTTTCGTCATCTACTGTCACTTCTAATATTCCTTCAGAAACTATAGCATACTCCTCAACTCCTATGTTATGTGGCCCTGTTTTATATGAGTAGCCAGGTTCAATTTCTATCATGTATATTTCGAAACCCTTATCTTTATTAAATGGAACTAAAGGATATACTCTATACATATTTTCTTTTTCTTTAATTGGTACTATACTTTCAGGAGTTATTTTACCTATTGTAGAAGTATCCTCATCTATAAAAAAAGAAAAATTAACATTAAGACTTTTAGCTATTTTCCACAATGTCTTAATTGTTGGATTTGATTCTCCCCTCTCTATTTGGCCTAACATTGATTTACTAATTCCCGAAATTTCTTCAAGCTCACTTAAGCTATATCCCTTCTTTTTCCTTAAATGATTCAGTTTTTTTCCAATTTTTAAATTAAAATTGTCCATTAAAATTATCCTCCCTATTAAATTCCTTCTTGTAAGATATAGGTTAATAATATATAATAAAATAAATGCGTTATATTATATTATTATACGTTATATTATACAGGTTAAAAGGGGGTAAATCAATGAAATTCACCAATAGTTTTATTTCCGGAATGAAAAGGGGATTACCAATAGCCCTTGGATATGTACCAATTGCCATTACTTTTGGTCTAATAGCAAAATCTCAAGGAGTTCCTAATTATATTAGTATTATGATGTCTGCCCTTGTATTTGCAGGTGCCAGTCAATTTGTTGCAATAAATCTCTTAGCATTAGGTACAGGTTATTTGCAGATAGTTGTAACTACATTCATTGTAAACTTAAGACATTTCCTTATGACTGCTTCTATCTCTCAGCGTATTAAAGGTACTGTTTCACAAAAATGGATGCCTGTGTTAGCCTTTGGAATAACAGATGAAACTTTTTCTTTTATATCCTTAAGTCCTAGTGAAAAGCTAAGTTCTGGTTTTATATTTGGAATAAATACTATCGCCTATATAGCTTGGGTTTCTGGTACTGCATTAGGAACTTTTCTAGGTAAAAGTCTTCCTGAAATATTACAAACTAGCATGGGAATTTCTCTTTATGTAATGTTTATTGGTCTATTAGTTCCTAGTTTTAAAAAATCTCGTTCCATAGTAATAATTTCTTTATTATCAGCAGGGATTAGCTCTCTTTTATATTGGGGACCATCAGTTTTAACTTCAATTCCTAAGGGATGGAAAATTATTATAACAACAGTTCTAGCTTCAGCTATTGGAGTACTTATTTTCCCTGAAGAAAAGGAGGTTGAAAGTGTTGAATAGTTTGTTTTTATTAGTAATTGGAATGGCAATAGTTACTTATATACCCAGAGTTATTCCTATGGCACTACTTTCTTCAACTGAGCCTCCACCTTTTTTAAAAAGATTTTTAAGCTTTATACCTTACACAGTTTTAAGTGCACTTATTTTTCCTGAAATCTTATTTTCTACCGGTAATGTAAAATCAGCAGTATTTGGTGGATTGATTGCTATAATTTTAGCTTTTTTAAATGCTAATTTACTTTTAGTAATAATAAGTGGTATCTTTGGAGTCTTGTTTTGGCAAATGTTTTTATAATTTATACTTTATTGAAAAATAAAAGCTTACTAATAATTTCTCTATAGGACACAAAACTCCTTTATAACTAAATAATTATTTTCGCCTACAAAAAATAAAAGTGCCTTTAACTATATATGTTAGGCACTTTTATTAGATTTTTTGTTTATAATTCTCTTTATACCTCCATAGACTAAAATGGCACCAAATATTAGTAAAATTAAACTACTAGCTGAAAATTTCTTTAACTTTAAGATATATAATAGTGGTGTAATTAATATAAATATACATAACACTATTAGAAATATAGGAAATTTACTTAATTTTTTTATAGGATTAGGTACCCTTCCTGTTCCTATATAATGTCCAGGATTAAATTGATTATCCTGCCATTCCTTTAATTCTTTTAATTCATTTTTAAGCTTATTTTTGTTTTTATGAGATGCCATACTTTTTCACCTCTATGGTATAATTAATCTTCTAGAGTAACCTATCTATTTAAAATCAAATTACTTAATGGTTTTTGTAGCTTTTATTACAATTAGTGATTATTATTTTAATGTTTGTTTTACTAACCCTTCTCCATTTTTAACCGCAACTTCTCCGTAGGCACCGTTAATTAGTGTTAACTGTGGTGGCATATGTCCGATATCTACATCATAAACTACAGGAATATCTAAGTCAGATAAAGAATATTTTAAAGCATCTACCAGTGTAAAATCGGCAACATCACTATATCCTTCTGGTCTTCCAAATAAAAAACCATTACATCCTTCAAACCATCCATTTTGTTTCATTTGCCATAATGTTCTATAAATATCTGTAGAGTTCATTTCACAACTTTCGAAATACCATATAAAACCATCAGATTTATATTTATCAATAAATTTTCTAACAGGTGCAAATGGAGTTCCTATTAATTTACATATTACATCTAAGTTTCCTCCTATAAACCTTCCTCCCATTTTTATTTCCTTTTCATTTCCTAATACCTTCCATTCAACCTTTTCCGTTAAATTATATGGTGGGAAGGTATTTTTTGTTACCTCTAACCATTCTTTTTGATATTTATCCATACTCCTTTGTTGGAAATTTTGTCCATTTTCTAAACTTAAAATTTTCAACGAATCTAAAACTGAGTAATGAATAGGGGTACCTCCAAAATCAAGTGCATTAGGACCATGGGCTGTAGCTATATTAAGATTTAAGGTAAGTGTAAATAGTAAGGTGCTAGTATCTGAAAAACCCAGTATCCATTTGGGTTCTGCTTCCTTTAGTTTTTGAAAATCTAAGTATGAAAGCATACTCATTAAAAATTCCCCGCCCCAAGGAGGAATTATAGCTTTTACATCCCTATCTAAATATAGTGAGGTAAATTCTTTAGCTCTTATATTAGGTGGTGCACTAGTTAGCTTATTTTGTCTACGAACAGAATCAGTTTCAACTATTTTATAACCCAATTCTTGTAACTGTTTTATAGCATTATCAAGTCTATAGGATATAACACCTGTAACCCCAGAAGATGGGGCTGTTATTCCAATAGTATCTCCAACCTTTAAAGGTTCAGGGTATCTTATCATAAATTATCTCTCCTTTTAATGTAAACTAATCCCCATAAAACTTACCATTTCTTATGAAGCTATCAACTAATTTTGCAGTTTTAAATTTATGATGAATCTCTTTATGTCCATAGGGAAGAATAATAAAATCTTTTAGCCCTTTATATTTAACTGAACTTACTCTAACTCTACCATCATTCTCTTCCTTCAATAATTTACCTAATAGTAAGTTATTGTTATTACCTGCAATTGCGCCTATTTCAACATTTTTTACTTCCTTTATACCTAGTTTTTTTATTTCTTCAGTTGTTAGGGATTTTAATGTTTTTAAAATATTTATAAAAACTTTAGAAAATCTTGAGGCTATATCTGCTAATTGACTTCCCTTATTAGGTGTTGCTATTAACACACATCTACCTATTTTATCTATATATTTTGTTTTAGATAAATAATACCTTATTATTAAGCCTCCTGTACTATGCCCAATAATTGAAATTTTTTCATTACTATTAAGATTTCTAAGTAAGCCTTTTATTTTCTTTTCAAAAACAGATGTGCAATAATCAACTTCTTTAAACCTTAATGGTAAATCTACTAATATGCACTCATAACCTAATCTCTCCATATTTTTCTTTAAAGGTAACATGTCTTTACTACTTTTATTATACCCGTGTATTAAGACTACTTTCTTCTTCATTCACTACCCCCTAATTAAGTTCTCAAACCTTCTTTTACTTTATTTGCTTCTATTAGACTTTCTTTTAAATAAAAAGGGGATTTATTATTTTCTAATATATCACATAATTTCATCCAATGTACTGATGAAACTTCACCTTTGTCTATAGGTTGAGGTTCTCCTTTTTTATATTTGCATAAAAAAATTA
Source organism: Thermohalobacter berrensis (assembly GCF_003609645.1). GTDB lineage: Bacteria > Bacillota > Clostridia > Tissierellales > Thermohalobacteraceae > Thermohalobacter > Thermohalobacter berrensis. The sequence goes on along the minus strand of NZ_MCIB01000036.1, from coordinate 11,994 downwards.
CATCTATTACTTGTGTACCATCTTTTATCTTAAAATACCTACTCTGAACATATTTAATATCATTATATACTTCAATCCCTACTTCTTCTAAAATCTCCCTCTTTAAATTCTCCTCTAAAATATTTTCATATTTATCTATAACCTCTACTTTTCCACCAATTAATGAATATGTACCAGGAGCATGTTCCTCTAACTCACTCCTCTTAATAATAAGCCATTTATCCTTATGATAAATGGCAGCTTCAACATTAACTATAAACTTATTATTAATAATCATTAACACCCCCTTTAATTTTAAGTATTACTCTTTTCCCATTCACTTCTCATTATTATATTTTTATTATTTTCTAGGTGGTCAGTTGCTAATATTCCATAGAGATGGTCGATTTCATGCTGAAATAATTCTGACAAATCATCACTAAATTCTTCAATTTTTTCATTTCCTTTTTCATCTTGATATCTAACCTTAATTTTTTTATGTCTTTTAATTTTTACAAAAAAAGCAACATCAAAACTAAAACAGCTGTCCCAAACTTCAAACATTTCCTTACTCTTCTCTATAATTTCAGGATTAACCATAATTATTTCCCTATTTGTAAGTTTATAATATATTACCCTCTTTTTATAACCTATCTGGGGAGCTGCTAATGCTCTACCTATTTTTTTAGTTTTCTGAAGAAAGGTTAAAGTATCTTTAAGGTCTTGTATTATAATTTCTAATTGATTATTAAAATCCTGTATTCTTGTTGATTTTTTTCTTAATTCAGGATTTCCTATCATTAAAACATCTTTTATAGCCATACTAACCCTCCTGATTCTTGTTCAATTCTTCATATTCTCCCCATATTAAATAAACTAATCCAATAATTAAAGCTAATATACTAAATACTTTTAATGAATTTCCTACATACTTAAGCATTGCATTAAACAATCTCTCATTCCAAGTACTTATACCTGACCCAAATATAGCTGCACTAATATATCTAGTACTATAAAGTATTGCTGAAATCAGACAAAATACTGCCCCTGTTCCCCTTTTATTCATTAATATTCAACTCCTCTTGCTGAATTTTTTGAAAATTATCAATTTTTATGGTATAATAAAAAAACGAGCAAAGCTCGCTTTGTTATACTTTATTATACAATAAAAAAGGGCAAGTCGCCAGCTTGCCCTAGATGCCCACACTTTTAAATCCTCTTCCCTTAACCTCTTCTATATCATTAATTGTCATAAAAGCTGATGGATCTATTTCATCAACTATTTCCTTTAATTTACTAACTTGACTTGAAGTTACTATGCAATATATTACCTTTTTATTGTTTTTACTATATCCACCTTCTCCTTGTAGGAAGGTTACTCCTCTTTTTAATTTCTTTAGTATTACCTCTCCAAGTTCATCATATTTATCTGATACAATTATTACATTTTTTTTAGTATCCAATCCTGCTTGAACCCTATCTAGTATCTTATATGCCATATATAATGCTATAAGTGTATACATAGCTGGTACTAATCCAAATAAGGTTGATGAAACCCCAATAACTAATGTATTAAATCCTAATAATCCTGTTCCAACATTTACATTATACTTTTTCTTAAATATTGCTGCAATTATGTCTAATCCACCTTGTGAAGCCCTATTTCTAAACATTAACCCCAAGCCTAATCCATTTAATATTCCACCAAATATTGCTGCTAGTAATATATCGTTTAACTGTATATACTGGTCTATCCCCCTTGTTATTTCTAGAAGAAAGGAAAGAGCTAACATTGAAATAAAACTAAATGTAGCAAATTTTTTGTCTATTGTTTTAGCTCCAACTATAAATATGGGTAAATTTATTACAAAGACTACTAGACCGATTGGAAGTTGTGTTAAGTAATGAATCATCATGGCTATGCCACTTACTCCACCACTAATCATGTGGTTTGGTATGAAAAAACCATTAAAAGCTACTGAGCATAGTAGATTACCTAAAAAAATCAATGCAATTTTACTACTATACTCACCAAAACTTGAAGAACTAGTATTTAATTTTTTGACAATCTGCAACTTAAAAACCTCTTTTCTTATGGGGTGCCCCTTTTTTATTTCACCCCCATTATACTAACTTAGTTGTTGTATTGTAAAATGGTTTTTATCTTAAAAATTACTAAAAACTTTAATGTATTATATATATAACATTCAGGCTATTATTTTCTGTCTAATCTTTTCTTATCCTTTAATTTCCTAAAGATAGCTTTTTGCATAAAAAAAATCCAACAAAGCTCCCTTTGGCTAGTGGAACTCTATATTTTTACTACTGCTTTATCTAGTATTTTAGTACTATGACAAATATACTATTCTATGTAAAAAAGGCAAGGGATAAAATTCCCTTGCCTAAATGTGTTAAGATTACTTCTTAACCATTTCAGCTCCTCTTTGTAAAGCCTTTTCGTTAAGTGGAATTAAATGAGCTTTTCTCTCACCGAAAACCTTCTTTAATGCTTCTACAACTGATTCAACTTTAACAGCTTTTGTTAACTCTAAGTATGCACCTAACATAACCATATTTGCAACTTTACCGTTTCCAAGCTCAACTGCTATATCATTAGCAGGTATATAATAAACATTTATATCTTCTCTCTCAGCTTTTCTATCTATAAGAGAGCTATTTATTAATAGGTTTCCACCTTGAACTATTTCACTTTCAAACTTATCTAATGAAGGTCTATTCATAACTATAGCCCCTGTAGCTTCAGTAACTATAGGTGAACCAACTGGAGTATCTGAAACTATAACATTACAGTTTGCAGTACCTCCACGCATTTCTGGTCCATATGATGGAAGCCATGAAACGTTTTTATTTTCTATCATACCAGCATATGTTAATAGCTGTCCCATTGACATAACACCTTGACCACCGAATCCTGCCATTACTACTCTTTCTTCCACTTTACTTCACCTCCTCAGGTGTTCTGAAGTTTCCTAGTGGATAGTATGGTATCATATTTTCTTCTAACCACTTAAGTGATTCTGTTGGAGTCATACCCCAGTTTGTAGGACAAGTAGATAATACCTCTACTATTCCGAATCCTTCTCCTGCTAATTGAACCTCAAAAGCCTTCTTAATCGCTTTTTTAGCTTTTCTTATATTAGCAGCATTATGAACTGATACTCTTTCTACAAACTTAGCACCATCTATAGTTGAAAGCATTTCTGATACTTTTAACGGTTTACCTGTATGAGCTTCATCTCTTCCTAGTGGAGCAGTAGTAGCTTTTTGTCCTATTAGAGTTGTAGGAGCCATCTGTCCACCAGTCATACCATATATAGCATTATTAACGAATATTGTAGTTATTTTTTCTCCACGATGAGCGGCATGTACAATTTCTGCAGTACCTATCGAAGCTAAATCTCCATCTCCCTGATAAGTAAATACAACACTATCAGGATGAACTCTTTTTATACCAGTAGCTACCGCAGGAGCTCTACCGTGTGCAGCTTCATGCATATCACAATTGAAGTAATCATAAGCAAATACTGAACATCCAACTGGTGCAACACCAATTGCTTTACCTAATACTCCAAGCTCCTCTAAAACCTCTCCTACTAATCTATGGATAATACCATGAGTACATCCTGGGCAATAGTGGAAAGGTTTTTTAGTTAACCCTTTAGTTCTTTCAAAAACCTTAGTTGACATTACTTTTCACCTCCTGCGATTTTCTTAATTTCTGCTACGATATCTCTTGGATCAGGAACCATACCACCTGTTCTTCCATGGAAGTATACAGGATGCTTTCCTTTTACAGCTATCTTAACGTCATCTATCATCTGACCTGTACTCATTTCAACTGTTAGAACTCCCTTAGCATTTTCGTTTATCTTATCAAATGCTTCTTCTGGGAATGGCCATAAAGTAATTGGTCTGATAAGACCTACCTTAATTCCTTCTTCTTCACATTTAGCTATAGCATTTTTAACTACTCTTGAAGTAGTACCATAAGCAACAACTACTACCTCAGCATCTTCTAAGTTATATTCTTCATATCTTGTTTCATTTTGCTTAATTAGCTCATGTTTCTTTTCTAACTTCCATACATGATCTTCTAGTTCTTGAGGATCTATAAATAGTGAGTTTATGATATTTGGCTCTCTTTCACCTTTTGTTCCATCAGTTGCCCAATCCTTTGGAGGTAATTCTCTCTTCTTAGGCTCTTTAAATTCTACTGGCTCCATCATCTGACCTATCATTCCATCTCCAATTACCATAACTGGAATTCTATACATATCAGCAACATCAAATGCTTCCATTACTAAATCAACAGTTTCTTGTAGAGTTGCTGGAGCATAAACTACGTGTCTATAGTCTCCATTTCCTCCACCTCTTGTTGCTTGATAGTAGTCAGACTGTGCAGGTTGGATACCTCCTAGACCTGGACCTCCTCTAACTATATTTACAATTACACATGGTAATTCTGCACCTGCTATATATGAAATACCCTCTTGTTTTAATGCTATACCAGGACTTGATGAAGAAGTCATTACTCTTGCACCAGCTCCTGCTGCACCATATACCATGTTAATAGCAGCAACTTCTGATTCAGCTTGTAGGAAAACTCCTCCAACTTTTGGTAACTCCCTTGACATATATTCAGGAAGCTCATTTTGTGGTGTGATTGGATAACCAAAGAAATATTTACAACCAGCTTTAATAGCTGCAGCACCAATAGCTTCGTTACCTTTCATTAAGATTTTACCCATTTATCTTCCCTCCTTAGAAATTTATTTTTCAATTTTTCTTTCTACTTCAATAACTACATCTGGACAAATTGTTGCACAGTTTCCACAACCTATACATTTGTCCATTTCTTTTACTGTAGCTGGATGATAACCTTTTATATTGATTCTATCCTTATCCATTACTACAATATTTACTGGACATGCTGTTGTACATAACTCACAACCTTTACATAAATCTTCTTTAAAAATAACTTTTCCTTTAGCCTTAGCCATATTTACAACCCTCCCTCTAAATACAATCTAAAATTTTTAGTTATTTACTTTAGGTTTGTAATTTTCTTTTATTTAATAAATATCAACTATTAAAGTTAATATTTATTTACATCATCCACTCTTCTCTCATATACATTTTTATTGGAAGTATTTCTCCTTCTATGTCCTTTGGTAGTTCCCTTGCTACACTTTCTATTGCGGCTACATATTTTATTGGTATATTTAATCTCTCTGAAACCTCTTTTACCAGCTTCTGTCCTTTAAGGACTTCATCAACTGTAGTACTTTTTAACAGGTGGGTGTTATTAATCAAACCTGTTACTCTAGCCCTTGAAGCAGTTTCAATTTCCTTAAGATATTGTATAGCCTTTTCAGGTGTTTGAGTTTCTGGTCTATTGGCATTCAGTACAAAGAACATATCATATTCGTCTTCTATAAAATAGTTATGGTATCTTCCAAGGGCTTTAGCTCCAATTGGATCTCCACCAACATCTAAAATTAATTGATAGCTTTTATCCTGAATTGGTGCTAATATTTCAGGTGAAACAGCTGGCACATCAGCTGCTAAACCTTTTATAGAACTACCTAATACTTTGATTCCTTTCTCTGTAAGAAAATCTATTTTTTCTCTTGTTCTAAAATAAGGATTAACAACATCTAAGTCAGCTATTGCAACTTTCTTGCCCTGTTCAGCCAACTTAACAGCATAATTAACTGAAAACTCAGTTTTTCCACTACCATAGTGACCAGTAATAATCCTTATTCTATTATCATTTAACATAAATATCACCCTTTATAATTGACAAATATTGTTGTCAATTAATTCTACTTGTATTCTTTTGCTTTTTCTTCTCCTCTTAGAACTCTTAGTCCACCTTCTGCTAATGCTATCATTTCATCTTCCCCTGGATAAATCATTATAGGTGCTATAAACTCAACTCTTTCTTTTACCCAGCCAGTAAACATTTTGTCGTAAGCAATTCCTCCAGTTAATATTATTCCATCAACTTTTCCTTTTAATACAGCAGATAGACTACCAATTTCTTTTGAAACTTGATATGCCATTGCCTTATATATAAGTTCTGCTTTTTCATCTCCATTTTCTATCATTTTTACAACTTCTCTACCATCATTAGTTCCTAAATATGCTACAAGTCCACCATTACCTTTAATCTTTTTCTTGATATCTTTTAATGTATACTCACCAGAGAAGCACATTTTTGCTAAATCTCCTACTGGTAATCCTCCACTTCTTTCTGGGGAGAATGGTCCTTCACCATCAAGAGCATTGTTTACATCAACAACTCTACCATTTTTATGAGCACCTACTGAAACTCCTCCACCAAGATGAGCCACAATTAGATTTACATCTTCATAAGCTTTTCCAAGTTCTTTTGCAGCTCTTCTAGCTACTGCTTTCTGATTTAGAGCATGGAATATACTTTTTCTTTCTAACTCTGGCATTCCTGATATTCTTGCTATATCATCCATTTCATCAACAACAACAGGGTCTACTATAAAAGCAGGTATATTAAGTTGTGAAGCGATTTCATTAGCTATAATTCCTCCAAGATTTGAAGCATGTTCTCCTAATACTCCAACTTTTAAGTCTTCTATCATTTTTTCATTTACACTATATGTTCCACCAGGAATAGGCTTTAATAATCCACCTCTACCTACTACTGCATTTAATTTTGTAAGATTAATTCCCTTATCATTTAGAGTTTCCAAAATAACGTTTTTCCTAAACTCGTATTGATCATAAATTTTTTCATATTTTGATATTTCCTCTGTTGAGTGTCTTATAGTTTCTTCTAAAACCGGCTTTTCATTATCAAATATAGCTATCTTAGTTGATGTTGAACCTGGGTTGATTGTAAGTATTCTGTATACGTCAGTCATCCTTTATTCCTCCCTTGATTATTTGTTTGAAGCCATAAGTACACCTAATGCTATTGAATTTAATTTAGCTTTATCACTATCAGCCCTTGAAGTTAGAATTACAGGAGCTTTTGCACCTACTATTACACCTGCATTTTCAGCTTTAGCTAAGAAAACTAATGACTTATAGAATATGTTTCCTGCTTCTATATATGGTACTAATATTATATCTGCATCTCCAGCAACAGGATGTTCAATTCCCTTATGTTTTGCAGCTTCTTTAGAAATTGCATTATCAAGAGCAAAAGGTCCTCCTACCATGCAACCTTTGATTTCACCTTTTTTATTCATTTCTTCAAGCTTTTGTGCATCTACAGTTGCTGGCATCTTTGGATTAACTTTTTCTTTTGCACCTACTACCGCAACCTTTGGCTCTTCAATATCTAAAGAATGAGCTACATAAACAGCGTTTTCTATAATTTGTTTCTTTTGTTCAAGATTTGGAGCAATATTCATTGCAGCATCAGTAACAAGTAAAATCTTTTCATAAGTTTCTAAATCAAATACAGCCACATGGCTCAACAATTTACCTGTTCTTAATCCTATTTCCTCATCAAGAACTGCCTTTAAAATAATGGAAGTATCAACTAGGCCTTTCATTACCATATGGGCTTTACCTTCACTCACTAACTGAACTGCTTTTCTAGAACCTTCTTTTAAGTCCTTTTCATCTACTATTTCAAATTGGTCAATATCCATATCTATCTCTTTTGCTAGATTTACTATTTCATCCTTGTCACCTACAAGTATTGCATCTGCAATTCCTAATTTTTTTGCTTCATTTACTGCTAATAAAACTTCTTTATCATTTGCCATTGCAACAGAGATAGTTTTTGGACCTTTTTTCTTTGCTAAATTAAGAACATCTTTAAAGCCTCTAATCATCTAATTTCACCTCTTCTTCGTATATTTTTTCTTTTTCTTGACCATTTATTACTCTTAGAGCTCCCTCATTAAGAGCTTCCATTTCATCTTCCCCTGGATAAATTTTTACTTCGGCTATGTGTTTTACCATATGTGTAATAAAATCAGTTAAACGTTTAGAATGAGCTAATCCTCCAGTTAGAATTATTTTATCTACCTCTCCACATAATACTGTAGCCATTGCTCCAATTTCTTTACCTATTTGATATCCCATAGCCTCAAATACTAATTTTGCCTTTTCATTTCCATTTTCAATCATACCTTCTACTTCTCTTGCATCATTAGTTCCAAGATATCCTACTAGACCACCTTTACCTCTTAGTTTTGTCTTAATTTCCTTGTAAGTATACTTACCTGAAAAACACATTTTAGCTAAATCTCCTACTGGTAATCCACCTGTTCTTTCAGGTGAGAATGGACCCATTTCATTAGCATTGTTTACATCTACTATTTTTCCTTTCTTAACAGGAGCTACTGATATTCCCCCTCCTAAATGGGCTACAATTAAGTTTAAATCTTCTAAAGACTTGTCCATTTCTTCTGCCAATCTGTGAGAAACTGCTTTTATATTTAATGCATGTAACAACGATCTTCTCTTAATCTCTGGCATGCCTGATATCCTTGCTATATCATCAAACTCATCAACTGCAACTGGGTCAACTATAAATGCCTTTATTCCTTCTTTATCAGCAATTCCTTTTGCTAATATTCCACCTAAATTTGAAGCATGTTCTCCTTGGTAACCAATTTTTAAATCTTCAATCATTTTGTCAGTTACTAAATAAGTTCCACCTGGCATTGGACGTAAAAGTCCACCTCTTCCAACTACTGCCCTTAATGATGATGTACTAATTCCTTCTTCTTTTAACCAATCTAAGATTAATTTAAGTCTATAGTCATATTGGTCTGCTACTTTATCAAACTTTTCTAACTCTTCTGCACTATGTTCAATCTTTTTTAGGATAACCTTTTCCCCATTTTTATAAATAGCTACTTTTGTTGAAGTCGAACCTGGATTTATCACAAGTATATTTTCTCTATTCATTTTCTCTCCCCCAATCTTTAGTTTCCATTATATATTAATATGCAATTAATATGCCAACTTTATTATTCCCTAGCAAAAAAATTTTTATCCACTCCACATCTATTATACCGTAATATTTCCAAGTACACAAATCTGAGTTTCCTCGACATACTTCTGCATCCTTTTGTTTTCTTGCAATTTTTTGCATGCAAAATCATGCAATTCTTTGCATATGTGCAACTTTTTGCACGTCATTCTTCAATACCATATTTATCAATTTTATAGTATAGACTTCTTATTGAGATTCCTAAAGCCTTTGCTGCTTTAGTCTTATTAAATCCAAATCTTTTTAGAGTATTTTTTATAAACTGTCTTTCAGTATTTTTTATTACATCTTTTAAACTCATGTTTTTACTTTCAAAATTTATTTCTAAATCATCTTTTAAATCAATGCTTTTTTCACTGTAGTGGTATATCTTAGGTATATATTCTTCTTCTATGACTGTTTCATTATGCTTCATATTTATTATTGCTCTTCCTATGACATTTTCAAGCTCTCTAACATTGCCTGGCCAATCATGTTTTTTTAATATTCTTAATGCACCTTCTGATATTTCAGTTATACTTCTTCCATATTCTTGATTAAACTTCTTAATAAAATGTAATACAAGAGGATAAATATCATCTTTTCTATATCTTAAAGCAGGAATATATATTGGAAAGACATTTAATCTATAGTATAAATCCTCTCTAAATTTACCCTCTTTAACAGCTTTTTCAAGGTCAATATTAGTTGCTGCAATTATCCTCACATCTATACTTATAGGTTTAGTACCTCCTACTCTAACTATCTCCTTCTCTTGAAGTACTCTTAAGAGCTTAGCTTGAGTACTTAAACTTATTTCACCTATTTCGTCTAAGAAAATAGTTCCTCTATTTGCCTGTTCAAATAAGCCTTTCTTTCCTCCTTTTTTAGCTCCAGTAAAAGCCCCTTCTTCATATCCAAAAAGTTCACTCTCTAATAATGATTCACTTATAGCTGCACAATTAACCCTAACAAACTGATTAAATTTTCTGTCACTTTCATTGTGTATAGCATGGGCAAATAACTCTTTTCCTGTTCCACTTTCTCCCCTTAAAATCACAGTAGCTGGTGTAGTAGCTGCTTTCTTAGCTTTTTCTATGGCTAGATCAATTAATTCATTATTTCCTACTATATCATCAAAAGTATATTTAGCTTCTAATTTCCTAATAAGCTTTTTAGCTTCTTTTAATTCTTTATTTAGCTTTATGATTTCTGATACATCATGAAGAACCCCAACACTTCCTCTAAGTTCTCCATCAACCATTATGGGAGCAGCTGTTGCTAAAACTTCTCTTTTATTTGGACCTACCTTAAGTCTAGCGTTTTTTACAGGCTTTTTAGTTTTTAAAACTTTCATGTGAATACTTTCACCTTCAGCTATATCAGCAGTAGCTGGCTGACCTATTATATCTTCTTCGCTTAATCCAGTTAATTCTGTATAAGCTGGATTTATCATAACATTTATTCCTTTTTTATCTACAACAGATATGGCATCTTGGGTAGAGTTAAAAACCCCTTCTAACATACTTTGAATCTCTTTTAGATTTGTTATTTCCGCCGCTAAATCAAGTATTTCTGTTATATCCCTAAATACAGCCACCGCACCTATTATTTGACCCTTTTCATCTTTAACTGGCATTCTATTTGTAATTATCTTTATATTTCCTAAGTCCTGTTGTCTATTTAATTCTAAATCTCCAGTTTTAAGTATATAGGGAAGTCTCGTATTTTGAATTACTTCTTTTACGGGCTTTCCTAAAGCATAATCCATATTAATACCAGTTAATTTTTCAGCAGCTTTGTTAAAAAGAGTGATTATACCATCCTTATTTACTGCAATCATACCATCATGAGTAGAGTTTAATATTACTTCTAATTCTTTCCTCAATTTATTCCTCCTCACTATTTTCTGTATAACCCTCTTCCCTTTTAGTGTTATTTAATGTTATATCTACACGTTCTGGTTCAGTTTTTACTACTTCTATAGATTCTGGTGAATCTACCTCTATTATTACATTATAATTTCCTTCCTCTAGATTCGATAAATCTACATAAGGTGTTATATCATTTTTAGATATTTCATTAATAATACTTTCTATAGCTTTAATAGTTACATTTATTTTTTCAGGAAACTTAGTTTTATCTACACTTAATTCTGGATTAAGATTTATTAACTTTAAATCCTCCCTATTATATTCAAAGGTTTTACTTTCAACTTTTTCTATATTAACTGTTATAACAGGATTAATTGTTTCCCCTACTACTTCTACCTCTTTGGGCACTATTAATGGTACTTCCTTTTTAATACTCTCCTTTAGATAACTAACATCTATTTGTGCAGTATTTAAAGAAATCAGATCTTGAATTATTTTTTTGTTTCCTTTTATTTTGACTATAGAAGGCTCAACGAATGTACTAGTTATTTTATATCCTTCAAAAGGTTCTCCAACAATTTGTGGTTTTACTAAAACATTTTTTATACGCAATACAGGAATATTTACATCTACAATATTAGGGCTAATTTCTACTTGAGTTATTTCTTTACCTCTATCATCTACTACTTTTAAAGGTACAGTTAGCTGTATATCATCTGTTGCATTTTTTAAGTTTACTTCAGCTATAACTTTTTCTACGGAATTTACCAAACTTCTAGGTCCTTCTATATATATACTAGATGGCTTTAATACAGTATTCCCTAATGTATATCCATTAGCTACCTCTCCAATCTTATTAACTATTATAGGTTTTTGTTTTTTTACTATACTATCAAATTTAAACAAAACTTGTTTAGGAGAAAAATCTACTATTTGAATTTTGTTGTTAGACAACATTACCTCAATTGGTACTTTATTTTTCCCTTCTGAGTATCCCCTTAAATCTGCCTTTGCAATAACATTATCTTTTGTTATTTCCATTATATCATTTCTTCTACCAGATATTTTTACAGAAACTTTTACTTCTTTAGGTTCCATGAGTATAAGTCCTTCCTGTTTAACTGCACTTAGGTTTATAAGTTCTAC
>NZ_MCIB01000035.1 GCF_003609645.1 Thermohalobacter berrensis | reverse complement strand
TATGCGGCAAGGTTAAGGACCTTTAGGTCTGGAGCCGCAGGGAAACCGAGTCTGAATAGGGCGTTAAGTCGTATGCCGTAGACCCGAAACCGGGCGACCTACCCATGGGCAGGGTGAAGCGGAAGTAAAGTTCCGTGGAGGCCCGAACCGGTTGGCGTTGAAAAGCCATCGGATGACCTGTGGGTAGCGGTGAAATTCCAATCGAGCTCGGAGATAGCTGGTTCTCCCCGAAATAGCTTTAGGGCTAGCCTCAGGTTAGTGACATGGAGGTAGAGCACTGAATGGCCTAGGGGCCTTTCGGCTACCAAAGCCTATCAAACTCCGAATGCCATGTCATGTTGCCTGGGAGTCAGACTGCGGGAGATAAGTTTCGTAGTCGAAAGGGAAACAGCCCAGACCGTCAGCTAAGGTCCCTAAGTACAGGTTAAGTGGAAAAGGATGTGAGGCTACACAGACAACCAGGATGTTGGCTTAGAAGCAGCCATTCATTTAAAGAGTGCGTAATAGCTCACTGGTCGAGTGGCCTTGCGCCGAAAATGTCCGGGGCTCAAACCTGTCACCGAAGCTACGGAAAGTCGAGTGTTCAATAGTGTTTTCAAGATAAAAGGTATAAGGTAAGGACATTTTGACAAAAGCTACCGCTAAATAAGATTAAGGCTTTTGTCCAAATGATTAAAAGCTCAAACCTTAAGTTTTGAAGATAGCATTGAACACTTGGCTTTGGTAGGGGAGCATTCTGTACGGGTCGAAGCTGTACCGTAAGGAGCAGTGGACTGTACAGAAGAGAGAATGCTGGCATGAGTAGCGATAGGTGGGTGAGAATCCCACCCGTCGAAAGCCTAAGGTTTCCTGAGGAAGGCTCGTCCGCTCAGGGTTAGTCGGGACCTAAGCCGAGGCCGAAAGGCGTAGGCGATGGAAAACGGGTTGATATTCCCGTACCACCTATCTGCGTTTGAGAGATGGGGTGACGCAGGAGGATAGGCTGTGCGCACCGTTGGTTGAGTGCGTCCAAGTCTGTAGGGAGTTTCTGTAGGCAAATCCGCAGAAACAATCCTGAGAGACGATGGGGAGCGAAATTAAAGTAGCGAAGCAGCTGATTCCACACTGCCGAGAAAAGCCTCTATCGAGTAGATAGGTGCCCGTACCGCAAACCGACACAGGTAGGCAAGGCGAGAATCCTAAGACGATCGGGAGAACCCCTGTTAAGGAACTCGGCAAAATGACCCCGTAACTTCGGGAGAAGGGGTACCAGAAGAGGTGATGACCTTTACGGTCTAAGCTAATTCTGGTCGCAGTGACCAGGCCCAAGCGACTGTTTAGCAAAAACACAGGTCTCTGCTAAGTCGAAAGACGAAGTATAGGGGCTGACGCCTGCCCGGTGCTGGAAGGTTAAGGGGAAGTGTTAGCGTATGCGAAGCATTGAACCTAAGCCCCAGTAAACGGCGGCCGTAACTATAACGGTCCTAAGGTAGCGAAATTCCTTGTCGGGTAAGTTCCGACCCGCACGAAAGGCGCAACGACTTGGGCACTGTCTCAACAGGGGACCCGGTGAAATTGTAGTACTCGTGAAGATGCGAGTTACCCGCGGCAGGACGGAAAGACCCCGTGGAGCTTTACTGCAGGCTGACATTGAATTTCGGTATTACTTGTACAGGATAGGTGGGAGACTGAGAAACCGGGGCGCTAGCTTCGGTGGAGTCATCCTTGGGATACCACCCTGGTGATACTGGAATTCTAACCACAGGCCGTGAATCCGGTCTTGGGACACTGTCAGTCGGGCAGTTTGACTGGGGCGGTCGCCTCCTAAAAGGTAACGGAGGCGCTCAAAGGTTCCCTCAGCACGGTCGGAAATCGTGCGAAGAGTGTAAAGGCAGAAGGGAGCTTGACTGCGAGACATACAGGTCGAGCAGGAGCGAAAGCTGGACTTAGTGATCCGGTGGTTCCGAGTGGAAGGGCCATCGCTCAACGGATAAAAGCTACCCCGGGGATAACAGGCTTATCTCCCCCAAGAGTCCACATCGACGGGGAGGTTTGGCACCTCGATGTCGGCTCGTCTCATCCTGGGGCTGAAGTCGGTCCCAAGGGTTGGGCTGTTCGCCCATTAAAGAGGCACGCGAGCTGGGTTCAGAACGTCGTGAGACAGTTCGGTCCCTATCCGCCGTGGGCGTAGGAAATCTGAGGGGAGCTGTCCCTAGTACGAGAGGACCGGGACGGACAGACCTCTGGTGCACCAGTTGTTCCGCCAGGAGCACAGCTGGGTAGCCAAGTCTGGAAGGGATAAGCGCTGAAGGCATCTAAGCGCGAAGCCCACCTCAAGATAAGATTTCCCACCGTCAAGGGTAAGGCTCCAGATAGACTATCTGGTTGATAGGTCGCAGGTGTAAGGGCAGTAATGTCCTAAGCTTAGCGATACTAATAGGCCGAGGGCTTGACCAGATTCACAC
>NZ_MCIB01000034.1 GCF_003609645.1 Thermohalobacter berrensis | reverse complement strand
AGTTATATTAAATTAGCTAGTCTTATCTCTATTTATTTTCTGAATATGAAGTGTTATATAACCAAGCTCATTTTCAGGAAATTCTTTACCAGTCTCTTCTTTTAAATATTTAGATATTTCTTGTGCACACTTAAATGATTCAACATATTTTTCCTTTATTACATTCAATACATCATCATCCATGTCATGAAAAGCCTCTCCATCTGTTAATCTTTGAAGGGCAAATTTCAAGTGAGTAACTAGGCGCTGATAAGATAAACTCTCTTCATCAATATTTACATTTAAGCAATCGTTTACAATTTCAACCATATCTTGTATCATAGAAGTAATATTCATAGTTTCATTAATTGTACCTGAATCTAAAGTAGCGGTATGAATATGAAGAGCAATATATCCTACTTCATCATCAGGAATTTCTACGTTTAACCTTTTCTTAATAAGATCTTTAGCCCAGAGACCTATCTCATATTCTTTTTTGTATAATACTTTTATTTCATTTAACAATTTATTAGTTATTTCGATATTCCTTTCTAATCGCTCAATTGCAAAGGAAAGATGGTCTGTCAAAGCTATATGAATATGTTCATTAAGCTTTGTATCTAACTTTTTTTGAGCATATTCTATAATTTCTTGTGCTACACTTATATGCTCTTCTGGTACAGTCTTTAACATTTCTTTAAATTGATTATATTCTTTTTTATCATCCATTATAAATACCTTTTCTATTTTTTTCTCTTCTACTTTTTGCCTTTTCTTTTTATTAAAACCTATTCCTAACCCCATTATAATTTTTTCTTCTCCTGCTTCTTCTACAACTACAGCGTTATTATTAAGTACCTTCTTAATCCTCAATAAAATTTCACCTCCTTATTTACATATCAAACTATTATATTCGTAAATTATTATTTTCATAAGAACAATTACTTTATCTACTGGCAACATATTTATAATATCATAACTAGAAGGATTTTTGGAAAAAAATAAGCCGAGGGTAAAATTCCCTCGACAATTATAGCTAAATTATAGGCTATTAAAAAGCAATAACTATTCCACCTTCTTCTGCATAAGCTGTACTAATACCTGCCATATCAACAATTACAATATCTTTAAAATTATACCTTTTTAAAACCTCTTTTTTTATTTTTTCAGCCTTTTCTAAACAATTGCAATGGGCTATTCCTAATATTTTGTCCTCTAATTTTTCCCCTTGTTCCCCAATTATTTGAACTAAGCGTTTAAAGGCTCTTTTAGAACCCCTTACCTTTTCAACTAGCTTTATTGTTCCTTCATCACTGCTCCCCATAATTGGCTTAATTGACAACATTGAAGCAATTTTCCCTTTTACTTTACTTAATCTACCGGCTTTCATTAGGTTATCAAGGGATTCTAATATAAAAAAGGTTTTCATTTCTTTTATATACTCACTAACTTTTTTAACTATTTCAGCATTTTCATAATTTTCTTTAGCTAACTCAAAGATTTTTAAACTTACCAACGTTTCTCCAACGGAAGCACTTAATGAATCAAATACATGTATAAACTTGTTTTCAAATTTTTCCTTATACATTTCTTTAGCCATTAAAGCATTATTGTAAGTACTACTTAAAGCTGAGGATAATGTAACAACAAATACACTTTCATCTCCTTTAAACTGTTCTATAAAATCTAAAGGCGATGGACTGGCGGTACGTGGAGAACTCTGACTTTTCTTCATATCTTGAATAAATTTATTAATATCTAGTTTTTCATTATCTTTATATATTTTTTCATCTAATTGTATAGTTAAAGGTACAATTTTAATATTAGTTTTTTCTTTAATTTCATCATTTAGGTCACAACCGCTATCAGCAACTATTTTAATTTTCATCATATTCTCCTTTCAACAAATCATATACTAAATTTTAATATACTTATATATTGTATGATATATGAACAGGAAAAATATTTCAACTATTCATTTTTTTTCGTAAAATCCCCATTTTAAAATTTCTAAACATTCATCAAAATCCTTTATAATGCTTTCCATATCATATAATATTTTATCTTCATTTCCAAAGTACTCTTTTAGATATTTATTAGTAATTCCATCTAAAGAAATCAATAATAATTCTATGGCTTTATCTATATTTATATTATTTCTAAATTTTTCTACATTTATGTCTTTTACCAAAATATCAATATTATTACTATATATTTTATGATATATCTGTTGAATTTCATTTTCTAAATCTTTTGGTGGTGATAAAAATGCTTTAGTTAAAAATTTATACATCTTAGGTTTTTGTGAAAATACTTTTATCTTAAACAATCCCCATTTTTTAAGTCTAATAAAAATATCATCTTCATGTGCTTCTTCAATAAAATTTTTAAATAATTTACTAAAATACTGCACAGCATAATTAATCATATACAGATATAGATTTTTTTTATTACCAAAATAATGAAATAATAATCCTTTTGATATACCTGCTTTTTCTACAATTTTATTAGTAGAAGTTTTCTTGTAACCATGGATTCCAAACTCTTCTATACATACTTTTACTATCTTTTCTTTTTTATCTTTGGGAAGTTTTTCAAAGGAACTATACAAATTCTCACCCTTCCCTTTAGTTATTTTCTTTCTTTATTTCTTCTACTTTTAGTCCTTCTTCTATATCTTTTTCAGGATAAACAATAACCTTTTCTCCCATTTTTAGGCCAGATATTATTTCTATTTCTTCGTCACCTTCTATACCAATTTCTACTTCCCTTAACTTTGCTTTTCCATTCTCAATAACAAAAACATAGTTAACTCCTTCATCTTCAAAAACTGCACTCTGGGGTAACAATAAAACATCTTCCTTTTTATTAATTAAAAAGTTTACATCTAGTTCATAGCCTACTCTAAGATCAGATATTTTGTCTTTTATTAATATATCAACCCTTACTCTTTTTTGCTCTATTCCTAGCTCAGACATTCTACTAAAGGCCTTTGGATAAATTTTTTCTACTGCTCCTTTTGCTTCAATTCCTAAATCATCACTTACTATAAGTACTTCTGTTCCTTCTGAAATATCTGCTATTTCATCAACTAGAACCTCTGCCTGAAGATATAAATTGTTTGTACTACCAACTTCTAAAAATCTAGTCCCTGGTTGCACAAAATCTCCTTCCTTCAAATAAACCTCAAGAATTTCTCCACTAATTGGTGATTTTACTAGATAATCTTCTTTCCTCTTTTTTAACATTTCAATATCATACTCTAATCCTTTTATTTGAGCAATATGCTGCTTTTTTATATTACTAGATACACCATTTCTCAATATTTCCAGTTCATTTTTTGCTATTTTTAATTCCTCTTCAAGTTGCTTTAATGCATTTACACTTGAAGAATATTCTTCATAACTTATTACATCATTTTCATAAAGTTTCTTATTATTTTCGGCTCTTCTTTTAGCTTCTTCTAATTTTATTTCTATAGACCTAACTTTAGCCTCTGCCTGATTAATTACTTCTTTTTTTGTAGGCTTTATTGTTTCTTTATAAGAAGCTTTTAATCCCTCTAACTTAGTCTTTGCCTTATCTATCTGTAAGCTTATTTCATCAGTATTTAATTCTATAAGAATATCTCCCTTTTTTACTTTTTCTCCTACTTCCTTATTAATATTTACTATCTCACCTCCAACTTTGGCTGTAATTATTCTATGTTCCCTAGGTTTTACAATAGCCGTTTCCTCAATATATTCGTAAATATTTCCTTTTTCAACTTCATAGACTTCTACTGCTACTGCACTAGTATAATTTTTATATATGAATGCTCCAACTCCCAATAAAACAAGTATTAGACCAATAGCAATATATTTTTTCATTTTAACTCTCCTTCCCAAATTAAATATTTAACTTTTCTACCTTCTATGTTATTCTACTTTTTAATGCCTCAATAAAATCTAACTTATTTATCTTTTTAAATGTAGCTAATTGTGCTAAAACTATAAAGAAAATTGTCAATAGGATTGTCTCTACATATGTTAATAATGAAGTTTTAATATACAATGTATAAATTTCAGTACTAAAATTTTTTTCTAAAAATACTATCATATACTTTCCTAATGGAATTCCTAAAAGTATTCCAAGTATGGTCATAAATATATTTTCTCTAGTTATCAAATTATAAATATCATTTTTTGAAAATCCCATTACCCTTAAGGAAGAAAACTCTAATCTTCTTTCTGATATTCCAAGTGAAGTAGAAGTATATATTATAGCAAATCCTAAAATTCCCCCAAACAACACAGTTATACTTATAGAATAAATTGTTAAATCTAAAAATTCGTTAAACACTTCTCTCATATCCTGCAAAGACTGAATAGAAGATATTTGTTTTGCATCATCAAGTTTTATTTTAACTCTATCATCTGAATCTAGGTATACACCTGTTATCATTTCTTCATCTGTTAATTTATCCCTCATATAATCTATATTCATATAACCATTTATTCCTAATGATTGTCTTACTATATCTTTTACTTCTATATATATATCTTCTTTTTCAGGTATAAAGTTTTCTATTTTTACCATGTCACCTACTTTAACGTCTAAATAGTTTGCTAACCCTTCTGAAAGTATAATTCCACTTGAAGGTAGGTTAATCTTTTGGTCTTTGATATTATTGAAATTATAAAAAGAGGTATTTTCCTTTAATCCTATAATATTTACTACCTTTTCTCTATGACCATTAGTAATCCTAAATGGATACTCTATTTTAGGTTCAATTTTTTCAACATCTACAATGTTTTTAATATCCGTTAATACCCTTTCATTTAATGGCTTTGTAAAGGTAATATTGTAATCCATAGTTTGAAACTCACCATAATGGTCATAAAAGATTGATACTATTGCATCCATTGAGTTTAATGGTAAAAAGATTACACTAAATGTTAAAGCTATCCCAAAACTTATAAAAATAAATCGCTTTTTGTTTCTAAAAATATTCCTAAAGACCATTTTCCAACTAAAGGATAATCTATCCCAAATAACTCCTATTTTCTCTAGAAAAATCCTGGTTCCAGATTTTGGTGGTTCAGGTCTCATTGACTCGGCTGGGACAATTTTTAAAATTTTTCTAGTTCCCCATAATCCAGCAGTCATGCAAAATAATACTGAAATGAAAATTGCAGATATCATATAAGAATAATAGAATTTTACTCTAAGCATTGGAATATTAAAAAATTGTATATACATTTTAGTCATATATCCAGATAAAAGTATACCTAAAGTTATTCCAAATATTGAACCTACAAGACCTATAAGGATTGAATATTTCATATAATGAAGTATGATATCACTATTTTTATAACCTAAAGCCTTTAAAACTCCTATAGAGGTTCTATCATTTTTAACCATCCTTGAAAGTATAACAGCAATTATTACTGCTGCAACAAATAAAAATACTAAAGGCACTGAACTTGATGTCTTTTTTAATCCTTCAATTTCTTCTGTTATCATACGATTGCTTAACTGTTCATCCTTTGTATATATTCTTTTTACTCCAAATTTATCTAATCTATTTTCAAGAATCTCCTTTACTTCTTCTACATCTGTTCCTTGATTAACCTTTACTACTACTTCATTGTAACTATTGGTAAATCCCATACTGTCCATTGCTAATTCTTCAGAAATATAAATAACTCCAAACTTATCTGGTTGAGGAAGAAGAGTCTGCTCGTTTTCCATTAAATAGACATATTCTGGACTAGCAACTATTCCCTTAATATTTAAGCTATATTGCTTTCCTCCCATTTGTGGAACTATATTATCTTCAATATTAAGTCCCCTTGCTTTTGTAAATTGTTCTAAAACTAATACATCTTTATTTTTATTTTCAATTCCCTGTCCTTCTATCATATATAAACTATTTACTTGATTATTTTCAGGAATAGAAATAACCCTTACTTTTACCTTTTCTCTCCCTTTATCTACTTTAAGTGGCACATCATATACTATTCTTCCTTCAGCCTTATTAATTTGTGGAAGTTTATTTAGTTTGTCAACCTCTTTTTTTGGTATCTTACTTACCTGAACAAAAATATCTGAAAAATTTGTTTTGTCATAATAATAATTAACAGTGCTTTTTAAGTTTATATGAGCCATATTCATAGAAGTATATATTAGTAGTCCAATTATAATTACAGCAGTTACTGCTATAAATTGTCCCTTAGAATTTTTTAGTAACCTAAATAACCTTAAATTTAATTTTTTCATTACCATTCAATCCTTTCAGGTGCTACAGGACTATCATTATGTTCAATTTTTATAATTTTTCCGCTTCGCATCCTTACTACCTTATCGGCCATATTGGCGATTGCTGCATTGTGTGTAATTACTACAACAGTTTTCCCGTACTGTTTATTTACCCTATTTAATAGGGATAAAATAGAAATACCTGTTTTATAGTCTAAAGCACCAGTAGGTTCATCACATAATAAAAGTAAAGGATTTTTTGCTACTGCTCTAGCTATAGCTACCCTCTGCTGTTCTCCACCACTCATTTGGGAAGGAAAATGATTTTTTCTATCTGAAAGTCCCACATCTTCTAAAACTTGATTAACATCTAAAGAATCTTTGCATATTTCTGTTGCAAGTTCAACATTTTCCTTTGCAGTGAGATTAGCCATAAGGTTGTAAAATTGAAATACAAAACCAATTTTCTCCCTTCGGTATTTTGTAAGTTTTTTATCATTAAACTTAGTTATTTCTAAATCCCTTAAAAAAACTTTTCCATTGTCTGGTGTATCCATTCCACCAATAATATTTAATAACGTACTCTTTCCAGAGCCACTTGGGCCTAGTATAACAACAAATTCCCCTTCTTGTATATCGAAAGAAACATCTTGTAGTGCTTTAACTTTTACTTCTCCCATTTGATATTCTTTACTTATATCCCGTATTTTCATTAAAGCATTATTCTGCAATTGGTCACCCCCTAATCACTAAAATCTTTGACTATTTGGTCATTTTATTTTAATTATACCCCTTTTTTGACCACATAGTCAATGGATGTACAATTTAATAATTTTACTTCTCACTTGTAATATCTATTACCACCTATTCGACCTATTCGACATTTTTCTTAAGTTATGCAAACTGGGACGGTTCTCTTTTTCACCATTTATTTCCATTTCTAAAAAACAGAACCGTCCCAGTTTTTCAGAAATATACCTTGAAAGATATTATATTTTAAAATAACATATAATTATAAAATTATAAGTTAAGAGGTGAAGCTATGGAAACTGTAGGGTTATTAAAGGTAAAATCCTATGATAAAAATTTAAAGAAAGAGATTCATAAATTAATAGATCTTATAGGTGGATTTGATTCCTTTGTTAAAACAGGCGATAAGGTTCTACTTAAACCAAATTTCATAACTGCTAGATCCCCTGAAAGACCAGTTACTACACATCCAGAATTCATTGCTACTATAGCTGAAATACTTTTAGATTATGGATGTTCAGTAGCTATCGGCGATAGTCCAGGACTAGGTAGTGCATTAACAGTGGCAAAAAAGTTGGGATTATATGAGAGATTAAAAGGATACGATATAAAGTTTATAAACTTTGAGAAGGCGGTATTGGCTGATATAAATAAGGGTAATTTAGAAAATCGAAAGTTTAAACAACTATATTTAGCGGAAGAATTAGGCAGTTATGATAAAATAATAAATCTTCCAAAGTTAAAATCTCATGCGCAAATGGGAATAACCCTTGCTACTAAAAATTTATTTGGCTGTGTTGTAGGAAAACAAAAGGGAAGATGGCACTTTGCCGCTGGTAAGGATTTAGTTACATTTGCAAGACTAATTATTGAAATAGCCTTAACTGTAGATGCATCACTACATATTCTTGATGGAATAATAGGTATGGATGGGAATGGCCCTACAAATGGAAGAGCAAGGAATACAAATGTAATATTGGCTAGTGATAACTGCTTAGCCCTTGATCGAGTAGTTGTAGAACTTATCAAAAGAAAACCTAAAGAGTTCCCATTGTTTAAGGCAGCAAAGGAAATGGGTATTTTGGGCCTTAATCTTTCAGAAATAAATGTTAAAGGTGATTCTATTCAAGACTGTAAGATATCTAATTTTAAAATTCCATCTTTACGGTCTGTAAATTTTGTAGGAAGTAAAAGGTTAAGTAATCTTATAGGAAATGCAATTAATCAGAAACTTATTATTGATAAAGAAAAATGTATTGATTGCCGTAAATGTGAAGAACAGTGTCCAGCTGAAGCTATCAGCTATAGTGAAGGAATAAATATATGTCACAACACATGTATCAAATGCTGTTGTTGTCAAGAAATATGTCCCGTTGGAGCACTATCTGTTAGTGAACCTTTCTTACTAAAGATTTTAAAAAGGTTTGGTTTTTAAATTTATTATTCTAATGTATTTAACATATAATTATAAGTAACTTTATATCCCTTTAATAACTTTTCTAACATTTCTTTTTCTTCAATATTTTCTGTAGTTTGTAATTTATCTTCAATATCTTTAATTTTTAGTTCGTATAGATTAATGTATTCTTCCATAATTTCCACTCCTTTATCCAGGAATATCTTACTATACAAAATAGGTCTTAAGTCCCATATATATTTTTCTATATAAATTAGTAAAATCCTCCAATTTTCCTTCAAAAAATAAAAGCAGTCGCATATGCGACTGCTAAATTATTAATTTTATTTATTTATAGCATCCTTTACATTCTCTACAAACAAATCTTGGTACTTAGGATTTTCCCCAAGTCCATGAAGGTATACATTTACTTTAAATCCTTCACTTTCAAGAATATTCTTCCAAGAATCTTCATCTTCTCCAGCCATATCATTCTTTGCATGGTCTCCTGAAACCAACATATAAGGCATGAGAGTTACTTCTTCTATTCTATTATCCTTTAATTTAGGTATTATATCTTCAATCTCTGGATATCCCTCTACAGTTCCTACATATACATTAAGCTTTTCATCAGATAACATACATTGTAAACATGAATAACAGGCATTAGCTGGATGATAGGTTCCATGCCCCATCAGTATTACAGCGCTTTTTTTATGTAATTTAGGTAATTGACTTTTTAAGGCATCTATAGCTCTTTTATAATCTTTAATATAGGTTAACACTGGCCTTCCCAATTTTAATTTATTAAACTTTCCTTTATATTTATTTACAATATCTTTTAACTTACCAAACTCTTTGCCTGGAATAATATGTAGTGGCTGAACTACAACTTCATTAAAGCCTTCCTCTTCTAATTTTACTAATGCATCTTCTGGGGAATCTATATTAATATTATCCCTCTTTTTTAGCTTTTTTATTATCATACCTGAAGTAAAAGCCCTTCTTACCTCATATTCTGGAAATGCATTATCAATTTTAACCTCTACTGCCTCTATACAGTTTTTCATTGTATCTTTATGACTTGTCCCAAAACTTACAACAAGTATTGCTTTTTTCATTTTATTATCTCCCTTCTAGTATTAATCCTTTATTTTTCATATGCTATTTTTAGTGCTTCATAACTAGCCTTTATTGTCTTTTCTATATCCTCATCTTTATGCTCAGTTGAAAGGAAAATTCCTTCAAATTGAGCTGGCGGCATTAAAACACCTCTTTGAAGCATTTCTCTAAAATAAATTCCATATTTTTTAGTATTACATCTAGACACATCATCGTAACTTTTAATTGGTCCTTCAGCAAAGAATAGACATAGCATTCCCTTTATTCTGTTAACCTCTGCATCTATATCAAGCTTATTAATATTTTCTTTAAAACCTTCCTCTAATCTCTTAGCTTTATTTTCTATTTCATCATAAATATGCTTATTTTCTTTTAATTTCATGATAGTTTTATATCCCATATACATAGCCAATGGGTTCCCTGATAAAGTTCCTGCTTGATATACATCACCAACCGGTGATACCATCTTCATTATTTCCCTTTTACCTCCATAGGCACCTACTGGCAAGCCTCCACCTATTATCTTCCCGAAGCAAGTCATATCAGGCTCTATTCCATATACTTCCTGTGCTCCTCCATAGGCAAGCCTAAAACCAGTTATAACCTCATCAAATATTAGTACTGTACCATAATCCTTAGTAATTTTCCTTAACCTTTCTAAGAATTCCTTTTTAGGAGGTACTACTCCCATATTCCCTGCTACAGGTTCAATTATTACTGCTGCAATTTCTTCTCCCTGTTCATTAAAAATATTTTCTACAGATTCTATATCATTATATGTACAAACAATAGTATCTTCTACAGTTCCCTTTGGTACCCCTGGACTTGTAGGTACACCATATGTTAAAGTTCCAGAACCTGATTTAACCAACAATGCATCAGAGTGACCATGATAACATCCTTCAAATTTTATTATTTTATTCCTTTTAGTATATGCCCTTGCAACTCTTAATGCACTCATGGTAGCCTCTGTACCTGAATTAACCATTCTTACCATATCTACAGAAGGATAAGCCTCTGTGATTAGTTTTGCCATTTTAACTTCTATCTCTGTTGGTATTCCATAACTAGTTCCTCTATTTAAAACCTCTTCTATTCCATCTAAAATTTCATCATTACTATGTCCTAAAATTAGTGGTCCCCAAGAACAAATATAGTCTATGTAGCTATTACCGTCTACATCATATACTTTACTGCCCTTTGCCTTTTCTATAAAGACCGGGTCTAATCCTACCGATTTAAATGCTCTTACTGGACTATTTACTCCCCCTGGAATATACTTTTTAGCTTCCTCATATAGTTTTTTTGATCTAATATGTTCCATTAAAAATCCCCCCTTAGTTTTTTCGCAACCTCTTTAGCAAAATAAGTTATAATTATATCTGCTCCTGCCCTTTTTATAGATAAAAGTGCTTCCATTATGGCTTCTTCAGATAATATTCCATTTTTAACTGCATTTACAAGCATGGAATATTCTCCACTCACATTATAAGCAGCAACTGGAATATTAAAATTATATTTTATTCTTCTTATTACATCTAGATATGGCAATGCAGGCTTTACCATTACTACATCTGCTCCTTCTTCTATGTCTAAATCCACTTCTCTAATAGCTTCTTCTCCATTAGCTGGGTCCATCTGATATGTTTTCCTATCACCAAAGGAAGGAGCTGAATCTGCTGCTTCTCTAAAGGGACCATAAAAGGATGATGCATATTTAGCACTATATGCCATAATTGGTATATGCTCATAGCCTTCTTTATCTAAACTTTCTCGTATATATCCTACCCTACCGTCCATCATATCTGAAGGTGCTACCATATGTGCTCCAGCTTCAGCATGGCTTACTGCTATTTTACCTAAGTATTTTAAGGTTTCGTCATTATCTATTCTTCCTTCAGAAGTTAAAATTCCACAATGTCCATGGTCTGTATATTGACACATACAAATGTCTGTTATTATGTATATATCATCAAAATTTTCTTTTATTTTCCTTATAGCTTTTTGAACTATTCCATCCTTGCTATAGGCTTCCTCCCCAAGATGATTTTTATTATTTGGAATTCCAAATAATAAAATATGTCTTATTCCTAAATTTCTTATTTCCTCTATTTCTTCTTTTAACCTATCCACTGATAAATGATAATTACCTGGAAGGGAATTTATTTCCTTTTTTACATTTTCACCTTCAACTACAAATAAAGGATATACTAAATCTTCTATATGAAGTTTTGTCTCACGAACTAGACTTCTAATCATTTTATTATTTCTTAGTCTTCTAGGTCTCTTTTTCATCCTTATCCCTCCTAATCCTTCAAAATACAATCTATAATACCATCGATCGTATATTCTTTAGCTTGCTTATAAACCTTTAATCCATAATCTTTAATAGTCTTTGAGGTTATTGGTCCTATGGAAATAAATTTTACATCCTTTATTTTTACTATATTATCTTTGCCAATTATGTCTATGAAATTTTTAACAGTAGATGAGCTTGTAAAGGTTATATAGTCAATTTTCCCTAAATCTAAAAGCTCTAACAATTCTTTTTTATCTCCATTTCCCAGTACTGTCTTATATGTTTTAATTTCTTTAACATGGCAAATCTTTTTAAGGGAGTCAACTAAGTAACTTCTCGCATCCTTTGATCGGGGAATTAGTACACTATCACCTGTCCTTATTACCTTTGCTAATTCTTTATATATTTCTTCTCCCACATATTTTTCAGGAATTATATCAGCTTTAACTCCCCATTTTATTAAAGACTTAGCTGTAGCAGGTCCTATTGCTACAATTTTACAGTGGCCAAGGCTTCTAGTATCAAACCCTAGATCAAAGAGTTTATTAAAAAATATCTTTACACCATTAACACTAGTAAAAATTATATAATTATACTTCCTAAGCTCATTTATAGCTTCCACAAATTCATTATTGGGTACTATCTCTTTTATCTTTATTGTTGGAAACTCTATAGGATTTCCGCCTAATTCATTTATCTTTTTTATAAGACTACTACTTTGAGCCCTTGCCCTAGTTACTACTATATTTTTACCAAAAAGGGGCTTTTTCTCATAAAAATTTAATTTTTCTCTTAACTTAACAACTTCCCCTACAACTATTAGAGCCGGAGGTTTTATGTTTTCTTTTTGGACTTTTTCATAAATATTCTCTAAATTACCAATAACAACTTTTTGATTGGGATTTGCAGCCCAATTTATTACTGCAACTGAAGTACATTTATCCTTTCCGTTCTCTATAAGCTTTTTTGTAATCTTCTTAAGATTTGACATTCCCATAAGAAAAACAAGGGTACCTTGAAGATTAGAAATAGCTTTCCAGTTTAGCTCTTTACTATCATCTTTTAAATGTCCTGTTATTACATGAAATGATGATGCATAATCCCTATGGGTTATAGGTATACCACTATATGCTAAACCTCCTATGGCAGAAGTAATTCCGGGAATTACTTCAAAATCTATACCTTTTTTATATAGAAATTCTCCTTCTTCACCACCTCTGCCAAAAACATAAGGGTCTCCACCCTTTAATCTTACAACTATTTTCCCTTCAATTGCTTTATCAGCTAGTAACTTGTTTATATTTTCCTGTTTCATTGTATGTTTATTAGCTTTCTTCCCTACATAGATTAATTCACAATCTTTTTCTAATTCCTTTAATAGTTTTTTATTAACTAATCTATCATATACTACTACATCTGCCTTCTGTAAAACTTTTAATCCCTTTAGTGTTATCAATTCAAAGTCTCCTGGACCTGCTCCTACAAGATAAACTTTTCCTTTCATTTATTTCAACTCCTTAAGTATTTTATCAGCTAGTTTATATCCAATTGTTTCTTCATCTCCAATTTTTCCTTCTATTTTTTCCCTTACTAACTTAGAACCATCTTCATCACCAAGTATTCCTTCTAAAATAATTCTATCTTCAATTACATTACACAAAGCTCCTATAGGAACATGGCAGCTTCCACCAACTCCTTTGAGGAAAGCCCTTTCAGCCTTTATTTGTATTTCCGTTTTCCTATCTGATATTTTCTTTAGCATTTTATCAAGCTTAAGTCTATCTTTACGTATTTGTAAAGCTAATGCTCCCTGTGCAGGGGCCGGTAGAACAATATCTGGAGAAAGATATGAGCTTATTTTATCTTCTAAGCCAATCCTCTTTAATCCAGCTGCAGCTAAAACTACTCCATGAAGATTTTCATTTTCTATCTTTTTTATCCTAGTATCTACATTTCCTCTTATTGAAACAACTTCTAAGTCAGGTCTATACTTTAATAACTGGTATTTTCTCCTTTTACTTCCTGTACCAATCCTTCCACCCTTAGGAATATCGTCTATATCCTTGTATCCATCTCTAAGTACTAGTACATCCCTATAATCTTCTCTTTTTGGTATGCCTGAAAATGTTAACCCTTCTGTCATTTCAGAGGGCATATCCTTCATACTGTGTACAGCCATATCTATTTTTCCTTCTAAAAGTTCTTTCTCTATCTCCTTTACAAAAAGTCCTTTGTCCCCAATTTTATCAAGGGAAACATTAACTATTTTATCTCCCTTTGTCTTTATTACTTTAACTTCAAATTCTACATCTTCAAATTTTTCCTTTAATATATCTATAACCCAATTTGTCTGTCTTAGGGCTAATTTACTTCCTCTAGAGCCTACTACAATCTTCATACTTTTCTCTCCTTTTTTTCAATTCTTCTAAGTCTAAATCTATTAACTCATTAAGTAATTTATTCTTTCTTTTTTCATCTTTGCACTTTTCTATTACTAATCTCCTTGTTTCCCCTAAGGTATTAACATAGTCATCATATTCATAAGGAAATATCTCTTCTATTTCTTTTCTTATTTTTCTTGCCAACAATGGACTTTTTCCTGAAGTAGATACTGAAACTATCAAATCTCCCTTTTTTATACTTGATGGTACAATAAAGTCGGATAATTGAATATCATCTGCAATATTACATAATATTTTATTCTCTTTACAAAACAAGGCTATTTTCTCATTAGTCTCCTTTGAAGAAGTAGCCGCAACAACCAAAAATGAGTTTTTAATATATTCAGGTGTATATTTATCTTTAATAATTTCAATTTTATCCTTTATCTTTTCAAATTTGTTAATAAAATTTATGCTAATTACCTTTACATCTGCCCCATATTTTAAGAAAGTTTTTACTTTTCTATAAGCAACCCTTCCTCCACCTACTACTGAAACTTTTTTATTTTTTACGTTAATCATCATAGGATAAAACATCTTATCACTCCATATTAAACTCAAATAGGTTATCTAATAATTCGATATATTCTTCTAATTTTTCCTCATCATCTAGTTCTTTTAATTTTAAAATTGGGTTTCTAATAATCCTTTTTAATGCTGAATTTAACATCTTCTGTATAATCTTCTTCTCTCTACTATTTAATTCTAGTTTTCTATAAATATATTCAAGGGTATCTTCCTGTACTTTACTGCACTGCCTATTTAATGCCTTTATAACCGGGTCTACCTTGATTGTTTTAAGCCAGTTTATAAATTCATCTATATCTGAATTTATAATATCTTTAGCTCTTCTTGAAAGTTCTTCCCTCTTTTTTTCATTTTCACTTGATATCTTTTTTAAATCATCTATATTAAATAAGTAGACTTTGCTAATATCTTTAACCTTATCATCTACATCTCTAGGCATAGCCATATCCATTATATATAATTCTTTCTCTAAAGTGGGCATATCTTCACTCTTTATAATAGTATGGGGTGATGCAGTTGCAGTAACTAAAATATCCACTTCATTTAAAATATTATACCTTTCATCATAATCTATAGGATTTACTTTAGGATAACATTTTTTAATATTAACTACCCTTTCATGACTTCTGTTTGACATATAAACCTTATCAAGTTTTTCTTCTAACAGATATTCAAGGGCAAGTCTCCCCATTTTCCCAAGGCCTATTACTAAAGCTTTTTTACCTTCTAAACTTCCTAATTGTTCTTTCAAAAACTTTATACCTATATAACTAACTGAAAGGGGGTGTTCAGATATTTTTAGTTGACTTTTAATGTTTTTAGCTGTAGTTACAGCTTCCCTAAATAGTTTATTTAATATTTTCTTACTAGCACCAAGCTCCATAGCAAAAGTGTGTGCATCCTTTACTTGGCCTAAAATTTGGTCTTCTCCTAAGACTATAGATTTTAAACCAACCGCTACAGAGTATAAATGAAATAAAGCCTCTTTGCCTTCTTTTACAAAAAGATAATTTTCTATATTATTTGCCTTTGAATAATTCTTATAAAAATCCTTTATAATTTTAATTTTTTCAGAGATCTTTTTTTCTCTATCTGCTATATATATTTCACTTCTATTACATGTTGACAATATTACTACTTCTTTTATGCCCTCATCTAAAAGATAATTTGTTGCTTCTATTTTTTTAGAATCTGTAAAAGAAACCTTTTCTCTAACCTTAGCAGGTGCTGTGTCATGATTTACACCTACAACTGCAATTTTCATATTTTATACCTCCATAATTTCATTGTTTAATCTCTATAGTTTTATAATTATCTTCCTTTATAATTTTAACTGATTTTTTGTATACATCAAAAAATATATAATTATAGCTTTATTTTATTCCAATTGGCATACAATTCTTCTTCACTTTTGTATAATGGAATACCTAAATTTTTATGTAATCTTACAAGCCAAGGCTGTTTCAAGTTTGCCCCTTTTAAAATTTCATCTTGTAAGAAAATTTCTTTAGTTCTTCCTTCACCTAATACTATTCCATTATTTAAAACATATATGTAATCACATATACTATATATTAAATCCATGTTATGACTTGATATGACTACCCTTTTTCCTTTCCTTTTTATTTCTTTTATTATATCAACAATAATATCAACCATGTATGGGTCAAGTCCTGCAGTTGGCTCATCTAAAAATATCACCTCTGTATCTAATGCTAAAACTGAAGCAATAGCAACTCTCTTTTTTTGTCCATAGCTTAAAAAATGTACTGGTTTATTTTCTAGATCTAATGCCTTAACGGTTTTTAGGGCATTGTAAACCCTTTTTTCTACTTCCTTCTCTTCTAATCCTAAATTTCTAAGGGCAAAGGCTACATCATCATACACTCTAGAATAAAAAATCTGTTTTTCCGGATCTTGAAAAACTATACCTACTTTCCTTCTTAGTTCTATCAGATACTTTTTTCTATATTTTACCTTTTGTCCATTAAATAGTACTTCCCCTTTTGTAGGAATTAAAATTCCTACAAAATTTAAAAAGAGAGTTGTTTTTCCTGAACCATTTGGCCCAACTATACCTATTATCTCACCTTTCTTTAAATCAACATTTACATCTTTAAGTGCCACAGTTTTATCTTCGTATTTATACGTTAAGTTAACTGTTTTCAGCATTTTATCACCTACATATGAAATTTTCCGTTGTAACCTTTCACTTCTAATGCTATTTTCATCTCTTCATACCTTTTCATTACTCTAATAAAAAGACATGCAACTAAAGAAGAAATAGAATTTAGTGAATTCTTAAATTCTACATAGCCAAATCTCAATTGTTGTGCTGTATATATCTCCTTGCACTCCTTTAAAAAAATAAAAATAAATCTATATGTAAGAACTATGATTTCAATAAATATATCAGGTAGTCTAATAAGTTTTAATACATATATTAAATCATTTATTGGAGTTGTAAGAATTAGAAAAAAAGTAGAAGTTATTGTTGAAATTGACCTCATAAATAACATAAAAGTATTATTTAAGCTAATCTCTGTGATTCCAATATAGAAATTTATAACTTTTAAACTAAATATAAAATTATTTTTATCTATATCTATTGAAAACAATACTGCAAATGATCCAAATACCAAAAATAATAAGGGAACAGTTAATATTTTTAAATAAATAGTTAATGGTATTCTTGCTATAACTACAATTAGAATGGACATAGCTATAACTATACCTGTCCAAATATATAGGTTATTTGAAAATAAAGCTACAGCTAAAGCTACTATATAAAATATGACTTTTGTAAATGGATTAACTTCTTTTAATTTATTTATATAAGCGTATTTATCTATTATAAGCACTGTTTTTCTTCCCCTTTAAATATCCCATAATATATGCTATAATACCAGTTCCTATAGATGCCTGTATTGCAAATAACATGCTTTCAATTTCACTACTTGGAGGCTCCCAAAAAGGCTCAAACCAAGGTTTATAATCTGGTGAAACTTTATTTATGACTACTTCTGCCATACCATCTGCTCCGCCAAATTCTGCATTTCCATTTAAAATCATAGGCAACAATACTACTAATATTCCTATAAACAATAATATAAGATTTTTAGTTGTCACTTTCATTTAAAAATCCCCCTTCAAATTTATATTGAGTCAATAAATTAAATACTATAACCGTAAAAATACCTTCTACAATTGCCAGTGGAATTTGTGTTATTGCAAAAATTGACATAAATTTTACTAGTGAAGCTAAAATCCCTCCTGTTGGGTCTGGGTGGGCTAATGCAAGCTGGATTGAAGTTACAACATATGTAGATAAATCCCCTAAAGCAGCCCCTAAAAAAACTGCTACAGAATTCTTTAACCCACTTTTTTTCCCTAGTTTGTAAACTCCATAAGCTACTACTGGACCTATAACAGCCATTGAAAACGTATTTGCTCCTAAAGTTGTAATTCCTCCATGGGCTAATAATAATGCCTGAAACAGTAACACTATTAATCCTAAAAAACTCATAACTGTAGGTCCAAAGAGTACGGCACCTAAACCTACACCTGTAGGATGGGAACAACTACCTGTTATTGATGGTAATTTAAGTGCAGATAAAACAAATACAAATGCTGCAACAATAGCTAAAAACATTTTTTTATTGGGCTCACTCTTTACTATCTTTTTTACATTATAAAATCCCTTTATAATAAAGGGTAATGTAATTATAAACCAAGAGATAGCCCAAAAAGGAGGAAGATATCCTTCCATTATGTGCATAGCAAATGTTATGTTAGGGGTAATTACAATCAAAGGAACTATTAATAAAAATATAAGCCTATAAGCTAGCATTTCTTCACTTCCTTTCATAAATAAAATAAAAAATCCTAACCTTAGAAGGTTAGGATTACATACTATAGCTATATACTACTTAAAAGTATACAAGTAGCATATTACTTGAGTATTACCTCCCCTCCGAAGGTATACTTATCCAAACTAGGCAGGTCTCCTGACTTGCGATTCATCCTACTCTCTAACCTTCCCATCCTATAAAGGACAGTGGTATTAATTAGATTTCGTCCACGCTCACAGTAGCGGGGGCTGTAGAGGATTTTCACCTCTTTCCCTATTAAGCCAAAAAGGCACCTATTTTGGCATATTATTCTATTTTAAAATCTATTTATACTGATTATATTCCAACTTTTTCCCCTTGTCAAATGTTTCACTATTTATTTAACTTCTTTTTTAATTTTTCTAGCATATCCTTAGTCATTTCTGCTAAGTCATACTTAGGATTCCATCCCCACTCTTCACGGGCAGCACTATCATCTAATGAATTAGGCCATGAATCAGCGATATCTTGTAATACAGGATCTACATCATAATCCATTTCAAAATCTGGTATATGTTTCTTAATTTCAGCATAAATATCTTCTGGTGCAAAACTCATAGCAGTTACATTAAATGCATTCCTATGAACTAGTTTATCTGGATTAGCTTCAATTAAATTAACTATTGCATCTAAAGCATCTGGCATATACATCATATCCATGTATGTTCCTTCTTTAATCGGGCAAGTATATTTCTTATTTTTTAGTGCTTCATAATATATATGTACTGCATAATCAGTAGTACCTCCACCAGGTAGTGTAGTATATGAAATTAGTCCAGGGAATCTAACCCCTCTAGTATCTACACCAAATCTTTTATGATAATAATCACATAATAACTCTCCTGCTACCTTCGTTACACCATACATAGTTGTTGGGCGTTGTATAGTATCCTGTGGAGTATTATCTTTAGGAGTATTTGGACCAAAAGCTGCTATCGAACTTGGAGTAAATACTCCGCAATCGTTTTCCTTTGCCACCTCTAAAATATTATAAAGCCCATTCATGTTTACATCCCAAGCTAAACCTGGCTTCTTTTCACCTACTGCTGATAATATTGCTGCTAAATGAACAATCCAATCTACTTTATGTTTTTTTACAGCTTCTGCTATTTGTTCTGGTTTAGTAACATCTACTATTTCAAAAGGACCAGATTCAATAACCTTTTCAGCACCTTCTTTTCTACTAAGTCCACTTGCAACTACATTATTATCACCATAAATTTTCCTCATGTACATTGTTAGCTCAGAACCAATTTGTCCTAAAGCACCTGTTATTAATATCTTTTTTGTCATTGTTTTACACCTCCATAATATTTTGCTACAGTTATATTTTACAACTTATCCGAAAATTTTTAAAGTAATAAATATTATTACCATATATTATAGATATCTATAAACTAAATCATTCTAATTTTAAATTTCTCATTATTTTAATAATTTAATTACATAATTTTTAATATTGTTAAATTTTTGTTGTTTAAATTTTGCATTTTTGATATAATATTTTAGTGTTTTTTCAATATATTATCTGCCCTAATTTAGTATAATTATAACTTTTTTTATTAACAATAAATTTTAAAGGAGGTTCAGTCAATGTTAAAAAAAATAGGATTATTGCCTAGATTAGTTATAGGTATAATTTTAGGTATTATTATTGGATTAATCTCAAGATCTATCGAAAATTATATAATTATAAGATTGTTTAGCACTTTTACAGGTATATTTGGTAATTTTTTAAATTTTATTATTCCTTTTATAATTATAGGATTTGTTGCACCAGGTATTGCTGATTTAGGCAAAGGTGCTGGTAAGTTATTAGGGATAACTGCTTTTATAGCATACATATCAGCAATAACAGCTGGTATTATAGCCTTTTTTATAGGTTCAGCTATATTACCTAGTATCATAAAAGCCGGTGAAGTAGGTCAAAAAACTGCAGTAAATTTATCAGGCTATTTCAATATTGAAATGCCTCCTATGATGGGGGTTATGACTGCTTTAATAACAGCTTTTATTTTAGGAATTGGCATGGCATATATAAAGGGAAGAAGTTTATTTGAAGCACTTACAGATTTTCAAAATATAGTTGAAGGTGTTGTAAAAAAAGTATTAATTCCTTTAATTCCATTTCATATAGCAGGTATTTTTTCTAGACTAACAGCTGCAGGAGAAATTTTTAAAACACTAAAGGCTTTCTCTTCAGTTTTTGCTTTAATAATTACCCTTCAGCTAAGTTATATTATTATTCAATATATTGTAGCGTGGGTTGTAAGTAAGAAAAATCCATTTATATGTATTAAAAACATGTTACCTGCATATTTTACAGCTTTAGGAACACAATCCTCTGCTGCAACAATACCTGTAACAATACAGAGTGCTAGAAAAAATGAAATTTCAGAAGATATCATAGATTTTGTAATACCTTTAGGTGCCACAATACACCTTGCTGGTGATACTATAACATTAGTATTAGCTTCAATGGGAGTTATGCTTATTTCAGGGCAAACACCTACTTTTGCAACTATGCTACCATTCATTTTAATGTTGGGAATTACAATGGTTGCTGCTCCAGGTATCCCTGGTGGTGGTGTATATGCTGCTTTAGGATTACTTCAAAATATGTTACTTTTTACTAAAGCACAACAGGGATTAATGATAGCCCTACATTTTGCTCAAGATAGTTTTGGCACTGCAACTAATGTTACTGGTGATGGTGCAATAGCCATATTAATTGATTCAATTGCAAAACGAAGAAAAGAAATAAATAAAAAATAGATGCTGTGCTATACAGCATCTATTTTTTTAGCTTCTCTTCTTCTTTCAACCAAATATAATAGATACATTAATGTAGCTCCACATAAACCCATAATAAAAGCTACAATCCACACCTGTTTTATTCCATAGCTTTCTATAAAGGAACCCATTATTCTTGGACTTAATGCCCAACCTGCTCCGGTAATTATGGGAAGTACAGCGTTAAATCTTCCCCTATGGGACATAGGTGCATGATTAGCAATATAAACTCCAGAATTAGTTACATTTAGTATTTCACCCATAGTCCATATTGCTGTAGATAACACGAACAAAGAAGGTTTGTCAATAAAGTAAATCATACCAAAACCCACTGCACATAATACTCCTGATATAGCTATATTTAAAATAGGCTTTAATTTTTTTGTTAAAGTAGTAAGAAATATAGTCATTGTAACTACTACAGCTCCGTTTGTAGTCATAAGAACTCCAAAGATTTTTTTACTTGATTCTTCTCCAAAAATATCACTTAATTGAATTGGTAATGCAAAATGATGTTGAGCAAATACAAATGAGTATATGGTTGATACAAGTGCAAATGCCAAAAGAGAGGGTCTTTTAAATAATACAGCAATTAAATGTCCTTCTTCAGTTCTTTCATCGGTTTTAAGCTTTTTACCTTCTTCCATTTCTTTTTCCGAAGGAATTGTTTCTTCTACATAGATTAAAACTAAAATAAGCGAAATTAAAGTCGTAAAAGCATCCCCTAAAAATATCCATTTAAGATAGTTGTTATAAAGAAAACCTGCAATTAATGGTCCAATACTAAAACCAATATTAGTCCCTAGGTATAATAATGAAAATGCTCCTTTTCTATTTTCTGCAGTAGTTAAATCTGCAGTCATAGCACTACTTGCAGGCTGTGCTGCCCCTCCAAATACACCTGCTAATATAAGTAACCACGGGACAATCATAGAATTTCCTAAAAATGCACAAGGGACAAAACATAATGCAGCTAATCCCTGGAAAAATACTAGTATTTTTTTACGGCCAAAGTGGTCTGATAACTTTCCTCCTATAATGGAACCAGGTACATATGATACTGCTGATAACATCACATAGGTTCCTGCTACTTCTTCCCTTATCCCTAAATTTTCAGTTAAATAAAAAGTTAGAAATGGAAATACGAATGCTCCCATAGTGTTAATTATTCGTGCAAAAAATAATACATAAATACTCCTTGGAAGGCCCTTATAAGTATTGAAGGTTTCTCTTAATTGCATATTACCAACTCTTTTCTCAATTTTAATTAAATTCCATTATACATTATATTTTTAAGGGATTCAATTTAAAACAGAAAATTGTTTTTAAATTTTTGTAAATTTTAGAAAATAATTAAGGACTCCATTTAGGAGTCCTTACAAAATATTATCTCATTCTTCCTCCGCCAACACCTTGAGCTTGAGTTAATTGAGATTTAAGTTGTTGTCTTTCTTGAGAGCTTACTTGCCCTGCTGGTTGATAATAATTCTTTTGAGTAGCTATTTGAGCTAATTGACTTTGAAATTGCTCAGCTTCTCCTCTTAATTGTTGTAATGCTCCTCTTAGTTGTTGATTTGAGCATTCACTTATAGCTTTTGTATAATCACTTAAACTAGCTTTAGTCATAGCTAAAACATCATTAACAATATCTCTTTCTTGCATAATCATACCTCCCATTTATTTTTTATAGTGAATTAATTAAGTTTTGAGCAGTAGTTCCTGCTGAACGAGCTCCTTGCTCAAACATTTGTTTAAGTTGTTGATCTCTACAATTTTGTGCATAAGTTCTTAACTTAGATTCCATCATTTGATGGTTCATGATAATGTGTCTTAAATTTTGTAATTCCTGTTGATTCAAATTACTTAAGTTTAAAGTGTTTTTAAGAGTCATAAAACCTCTCCTTTCGTTATACTTATTTTTTCTTTGTTCCTCTAATATTTTGTGCAACAGAAGATATTATATTCATAGCTAAAAATTTTTTTGCAAAAAAAGATAAACCTTCGCTTTAAATTTAAAGCGAAGGTTTCGGCTATCTATTATAATTGAAAAATGGGCTATTCATCATTCCAGGTCCAAATCCTTGTCTATTTCCAAATCCTCTTTTATATCCTCTAGGACCAAATCTATGACATCCACCTGGAAAACCGAATCCATTTGTACTATGGAATTCTTCCATATATTCAAAGTGTTCTTCCCAGGCTTTAGCTTGTTCTTCTGTTATATATCCCTCTTCTAAAGCATCCTTTACTTGTTCTTTTCTCCATTCAATCATTTCTTTAAACCAATTAGGTACTTCGTCATTATCTGCTGCAAAAGCAACAATTCCCATCGTTAAAACTAATACAACTACAAGTGATAATCCTAAAATCTTTTTCATAACTTCTCTCCTCCCTTAACTTATTTTGTACTTTAATTATAGGTTATAATTTTGAAGATATTATGAAGATATAGGAAGGATTATTATAAATTTAGTCCCTTTTTTCTCCTGACTTTCTACTCTAATTTTACCTTTATGTGCCTCTACTAACTTTTTTGCAATAGTTAAACCAATACCTGCTCCTCCAGTTTTCCTATTTCTTGATTTTTCACTTCTATATAATCTTTCAAATATAAAAGGTAAATCTTCTTTCGGAATACCAATGCCATTATCTTCAATTTCAATTATTATATTCTTCTTATCTTGTCTTAATTTTAAATTTACCCTTCCACCGGTTTCAGTAAATTTTAAAGCATTAGATATAATATTAATCATTACCTGTCTTATTTTATCCCTATCTGCCATAATATCTACGTCTTTCTCAATATCACTTTCTAAAGATACTTGTTTATTGTAGAACTCAACCTTAAAGCTTTCCACTATTTCCTTTAATAGCTTTGTTAAATTTATTTCTTCTATTTGAAGTTCTATTTTATGATTTTCAATATCTGTAAGATATTTTAACTGTTCAACCAATTTTATAAGTCTGTCTACTTCATTTTTAAATATAGTCATTCTCTCAATATTTGGCTCCCATACTCCATCTATAATAGCTTCAATATGACTTTGAAGTATTGATAATGGCGTCCTAAGCTCATGGGCTATATCTGATGTAAGTCTTTTTCTTAATCTTTGTTGTTTTTCTAATGAAGCTGCTAAATGGTTTATGGAATTTGTAAGTTCATTTAATTCATTTATATTATTTAATTTACTTATTCTCGTATCTAGTTTCCCATTTCTTATATCATTAGAAGCCTTTGTGATATTTATAATAGGCTTTGAAATAATTTTTGATAAATATGCTCCTAACCCAATAGCAATAATAATTGATATAAGTGCAGAAAAGATAATAGATGTATTTATTCCCTTTGCAAACTCTATTTCTCTTTCAGATACCATGAAAGGACCTATATAACCTATTTCCACATGTCCAATTATTTCTCCATTTTTATTTAGTTCAATAACCTCACTTTTATACTCTCCATTTTCCAAAAAGCTTCTTCTTCGTCTTCCCATTCCCATCATACTATGACCCATTTTTCTCATCATTTCAATATGCATTCTCATCATATTATTTTGCACATAGTGAGTAAATATAACATTCCCTTTATTATCTCTAATTACAATATCAAAATTTTTAATAAGGGAAGAAGTAGCAATATTTTCTAGACTATCTATTGTCCAACCAACTTCTGGTTCATATGACTCTTTAATAAGATGAGTTAATTCTTTTATCCTATTTTTCTGTTCTTTTTTCATGTATAAATCAAACTTATTAAACAGGGTAATATTTGATATTATACTAACTAAAATAATAGAGAATATAGTTCCTCCTAAAATAAAAAGGGTTAACCTTGTCCTTAGTCTATTAAACATTTTTATCCTCCTAAAAACTTATATCCCACACCATAAATAGTTTTGATATATTTATTTTTTTCATCTTCAATTTTATGTCTAATATTCTTTATATGGGCATCTATTGTTCTATCATATCCTTCAAAGTCAAACCCTAAAGCCTTATTAATTAGCTCTTCTCTACTAAAAACTTTCCCTATGTTTTTGCTTAGTAAAGATAATATCTTAAACTCAGTAGGGGTAAGTTTTATTTGTTTACCCTTTTTTCTAACTTCCATTTTACTAAAGTCAATAGCTAAATCACCATTATTAAATTCAATTATGTCTGCCTTTATATTACTATTTTCAAGCCTTCTTAATATTGCCCTAACCCTTGCTACTAATTCCTTAGGACTAAATGGTTTTACCATATAATCATCTGCCCCTATATTTAATCCGTTAATTCTGTCGCCTTCTTCTACCTTTGCTGTTAGCATTAGTATTGGCACTTGTGATTTAACCCTTATTTTTTTACAAACCTCCTCACCTGATAAATCAGGTAACATTAAATCTAGCACAATAAAATCTATAGTTTCTAAATTAAATATATCAATTGCATCTTTACCACTAAATGCTGTAAAAACCTTATAACCTTCCTTTTCTAAGTATGCTTTTACAACATTAACTATTTGCTCCTCATCATCTACTACAAGAATACTTTTTTCATTTTCCACTATATCACCTCTATTCCTTAACTTTCCCTTCTAAATTAACTTAAAACAGAGAAAGCCCAGTATTATACTGGGTTTCTAACTAATCCTTTAAAATATCCATTTTTCTTCTATACTCTTCTTCATCTATTTCTCCCTTTGCATATCTTTCTTTTAATATTTCAATAGCCCTATCATTTTTTCTATAATTATTATTTGAATTTTTATTTATCAGTTTGAAAACTAAAACAACTGCAATTACTATTACTACTATTCTAATTAATCCCATACCAAATACTAACCATAACATATTTCCCGGTAATCCAACATTAAACATATGCCACATTAAATTTCCTCCTTATTATCTTAATCTAATAATACCCTCTTTTTCTCAAGATATTCTTCTTCTGATATTTCTCCCCTTGCATACCTTTCTTTTAATATATCTAAAGGGTCTCTTCTACTAGATTGTTCTCTAAAAATATTATCACCCTTTGAACTAACAAGCCAATATACTACTAAAAGGGTTAATATTAGCCCAAATCCCATCATATTTATCCCTCCTTACTTCTTGTTTACATTATAATCTAAAAATTTGAAGAAAATATG
Source organism: Thermohalobacter berrensis (assembly GCF_003609645.1). Taxonomy (GTDB): domain Bacteria; phylum Bacillota; class Clostridia; order Tissierellales; family Thermohalobacteraceae; genus Thermohalobacter; species Thermohalobacter berrensis. Next base: position 110,750 of record NZ_MCIB01000034.1, on the reverse strand, counting down.
AAGGAAAACAAAATTTAAATTAGCTGAAAACCTTCTCTATTTTATCTTTATAAACCTCAAAATCTTCCCCTGAATAAAGAATAAACCTTACTTCTTCAAAGGTTATTTTATTCAACACTTCTTTAACTGCATTTAATGCAACTATACTAGCCTTTTCTATTGGATATCCATAGGCTCCTGTGCTTATTGATGGGAAAGCTATTGTTTTAATATTATTTTCATGGGCTAATTTAAGACTATTTTTATATGCATTTGATAACAATTGAGGTTCTTTATTATTCCCTCCCCTCCAAATTGGACCTACTGTATGTATTACATATTTTGCTTTTAGGTTTCCACCTGATGTTATAACAGCTTCTCCTGTTGGACATTTACCCTGATTTTTCCTTATTTCTTTACATTCCTTAAGTATTTCAGGACCTCCCGCCCTATGTATAGCTCCATCTACTCCTCCACCGCCCATAAGTGAGCTATTAGCTGCATTTACTATAACCTCTGTATCCTGTTTTGTTATATCACCTTTTAAAAGAGTTATTTTAGTCCCATTATATGTAAAACCTATACTCTTCATTATAATCCCTCCTAATATATTATTTTTATAACACATAGGAAAGTATAATCAAATAAAAACTATGGATAAAATATGATTTCCGTTATGTGTTTCAAAAAAGTCAACCTTGAGAATTTTCTATTTTAAATAGAAGATTTTTTTATTTATTATATCAGGAAAAATTTTGTATTAAAATATTTTTACCTTTTCTGGTAATAATAAATTAGAGAAATGGAGGTGAAACGATTGGATTATAAAAAAATAGTTGTTGAAAATACTCTAGAGCCATATATAGAATATTTAAAAAACAATGGATATGATGTCCATAAACTATACTTAAACAAAAATGCAAATAATATTACTTCACCAGAATATGAAGCTATTATACTTTCTAATAAAAATAAAATGAATACAACACAAGGAAATATAAATAATCTACCTGTGATTGAAACTAAAGGAAAATCACCTCAAGATGTTTACAATGAATTAAGAAATTTAAGATAATAAAAAAGTGACTGCTATATTGGCAGTCGCTTAACTTATTTAAACATCACTAATTTTTTTACACCTTAAAAATAAAAATTGTGGCCTCTTTGTCAGTCTTTGATAACTTTCTGGTTGTTTTCTTTTAAATTCTTCCGTTGGCATAGGTTCATCTAACTTTTCTATCATGAAACCTGATTTAATTACAGGAGATATTATATCCTTCAATGGTCTTCTATAAAATTGTACCTTTACCTTACCTTCATGTGTATCCCATTCATCATCTAGTAGTTCAATAGCAAAATAATTTTCTCTATTAAACACTGTAAAATCCATAAAGGGATGATGTACTGAAAATACTAAATAGCCAGATGGTTTTAATATTCTATTAAATTCCTTCATAACATTATTCCAATTTTTAATATAATGAAGTGTTAATGAGGATATGACTAAATCAAAATTTTTATCTTCTAAAAAATCTAATGGTCTATTTAAATCAGTCCTTATAATTTCAGCCCTATCCCCAACCCTTTTTCTAGTCATTTCTATCATTTTAGGACTGAAATCTATAGCAGTTACCTTTGCTCCATGTTCTATTAACCACTCTGTATACCATCCAGCTGCACAGGCTGCATCTAAAACCCTTTTATTATTTACATCTGGTAATAAAGCTAATGTTCCAGGTCTTTCATAATATGCATTAAATGGCTTATTGTCTACATGTTTAAAGTAATATTCAGCCAATTTTTCATATGAATCATAGGATATTCCCTTTTTACAAGTCATATAATCCCCCTATCTCTTTACTAAATAAAAAAGCATCCAACTTTGGGATGCTAACTTAAACTTATGTATAATTAATTTTATATATTTTCAATAACTTTATCAATATTATTGTACGCATTTTCATATTTTATTTTAGGTCTTTCAATAAGTAGTATATCTATCCCCATTTCCTTAGCTGATTCAATTTTTTCCTTTGTACCTCCTATATCTCCACTATCTTTGGTAACTAGATATTTAATATTATAAAAACTATAAATAGCAATATTAAGCTCCTTCGAGAAAGGTCCTTGCATTCCTAATATTTGCTTTGGTAGAAGTCCTAAATCTTCACATTTTTTTATAATCTTTGACATGGGCAAGAGTCTAATATAAAGCCTTTCTTTTTGTACTGTGTTTACAAAGGCTTCTAAATTATTACTTCCAATTGTTAATAAGATATTTCCTTGCTTATTTTTTAGCCAGTCTGCTGCTTCCTTAAAGGACTTAAAATTTCTTACCCCTTCGTATTCTCCTTTAGATCTTTCGTACCTTATATATTTAACTAAAGTCTTTTTGCTAGCATTTATGGCATTTTTTGATACTTCTTTTGCATAAGGATGGGTAGCATCAATTATACAGTTTATTCCATATTCTTTTATAATATGCTTCATTTCATTTTCAGTAAGTCGTTTTGATATTATTTTTAAGTTATGATGTTCTTTAATTAATGCTCCTCCATATTCTGTTGCAGTAGTAGCTAATACTTTATATCCCTTTTCTATAAGTTTTTCAATTATTATCCTTCCATCTTTAGTACCAGATAAGACTAGTATCAAACTTTGTACCCCCTAGGTGTCACCATTTTTCCATTTTTTATAAATGTCTGTGAATTTCCTATTACTACTACAGTAAGCATGTCTATTTTATTTTCTAGCATTTTATCTAATGTTGTTAATATTATCTGTTCTCCTTCTCTTTTGGCATTTCTTACAATTCCAACTGGAGTATCCTTATCTTTATACTTAAGCATTATTTTTCTAGCAATTTCAATTTGTTTTTGCCTTCCTTTACTCTTTGGATTATATAAACATATTATAAAATCGCCTTTAGCTGCACATTCTATTCTCTTTTCTATAACTTCCCAATCAGTCAATAGATCACTTAAACTTATAACAGCATAATCATGCATAAGTGGTGCCCCTAAACAGGCTGCAGCTGCATTTGCTGCAGTAACACCCGGAATAACTTGTGCTTCTATGTTACTATCTTCCTTTAATAATATCTCTAACATTATTCCTGCCATTCCATAAACTCCTGCATCACCACTACTTATAAGTGATACAATATTTCCTTTTTTAGCATATTCTAATGCCTTTTTACATCTATCGATTTCCTTTCTCATTCCAGAAGAAATTACTGATTTATTTTTTAATAAATCTTCAACTAACTTAATATAAGTTTTGTATCCAATTATAACCTCAGACTTTTCTATTGCTTCTAAAGCTTCTGGTACCATATATTCTCTTTTTCCAGGACCAAGACCTACTATGTAAATTTTCCCTTTTTTATAACTCATATTTCTTCCTCCCATACAGCAATGGTTATTCCATTAAATGATGTTTTTTTTAATAAAAATTTTCCCTTATTTGACGAAAGATAAGCACACGGTTCACAAACTGCACCTACACCAATAGTCTTTCTTACAAATTCAGAGGTGTTAAATTTATTTTCAACCTTTTTTATTTCATTTTTTGTAAATATCTTGATAGATACATTGTAATAATTTGAAGCTTCTATTAATCCCTTTTCATTTCTTTTTATATCAACAGTTGCAAAATTTTTAATACTCTTTGGATGAAGATTTAATTTGTTTAATACAGTATCTATTGCATTAATAATGCTTTTTTTAGGTATTCCCCTTCTACATCCTATACCTATTACAATATTCTTAGGAATTAGATGAACCTTTGATTTGTGATCATCTATTATTTTTTTATTTGTTATGTGAATAGTTCCCTTTATGTTGTGATTATTATTTAAATCATTTAAAATTATGTTTTTAGGTAGAGGAATTCTTATTTTTATATCAGATTTAATCTCTACTATTTCATCATTTACAATTAATGAGGTAATCTTTTTTGCATCCTCTAAATTTTCAATTTCACAGTTTAACTTCATGGCTAAGGTATCTACTGCTATAGTATTTTTAACATCTGAAGCAGTAGTAATTATAGGTTTTGCCCCAATTAATTCTGCAACCTTTACTGCTGCAGAATTAGCACCTCCTATATGACCTGAAAGTAGGCTTATTACATGATTTCCTTCCTCATCTATTACTAAAACTCCAGGGTCTTTAGTTTTATCCTCTATATATTCTGATATTGTCCTTACTACAATTCCTGTTGCCATAATAAATATAATTACTTCATATCTTGTAAATATATTGCCAACAAAATTCTTAAAGTTTTGAGCTATACTTATAGCATCTGTATCATTCCATTTAGGTTGTGTATATAAATCTATATCTGGTATTTTTCTCTTAATCCTTTTACCTAAACTAAGAGCTCCCCTTGTAAGGGTTATAACTGCCCATTTCACTTCTTTGCACTCCTATATTCATGGCTAAAATTTTTATCATAAAGTTTAGATAGTTCATATTTATTTCCTAGGAAATTGCCAACTAAAATCTGAGCTGTCTTAGTAATATTTGCTTCTTTTACTTTCTTTTCTATATCTTTTAATGTACCCTCTACAATTTTCTCATCTTCCCATGTAGCCCTTTGTACTACTGCAACAGGGGTATCCTCATCATAATGTTTCTTTAATTTTTCTACTACTCTATCTATCATATGTACTGATAGAAAAATAGCCATAGAAGCCTTATGGGAAGCTAAACTCTCTAAATTTTCCTTCTCAGGTACAGGGGTTCTTCCTTCAAGCCTTGTACATATTACAGTTTGAGAAACCCCTGGTAGTGTAAATTCCTTCTTTAATACTGCTGCTGAAGCCACAAAGGAACTTACCCCTGGTATAACTTCATAATCTATTCCTAACTTATCAAGTTTATCCATTTGCTCTCTTATTGCACCATAAATACTAGGGTCCCCTGTATGTACTCTAGCTATTTTTTTACCCTCGTATATACTTTCTTTAGTAATATCTATTATTTCTTCTAAAGTCATTTTTGCACTATTATAAACTTCACTTTTTTCCTTTCTACAATTAATAACTTCAGGATTAACAAGTGAACCTGCATATATTATTACATCAGCTTCTTCTATTATTTTTCTTCCCTTTACTGTAATAAGGTCTGGGTCACCTGGTCCAGCACCAATAAAATATACCTTACTCATCCCTTATCCCACCTTTTTTTACAATTACAGTCGATAAATATGGAATCTTTTCATCCTTTAAGCTTTCTATATCATAGGATATCTTTTCCTTATCAGTTCCACACTTTGATATTAAGACAAATTTATCCTCATATCCCTTATCTATTAATTTCTCTGCCAACATTTGATTAGCATGGGATGGTTTCATAATAATAACATTGTCAAAGTTGTCTAACATTTTCTCTAGTTTTTCTTCATCTTTCATTAATGGTAATATACAAAAGGATTCCTTTCCTTCAGCCAAAGGAATATTAACCCTACTGGCCACAGAGCAAAAGGAAGTGATACCTGGGATTGTCTCAATTTCTACTTTATATTGCTTTAGAAATGGAACTATATACATATATGTACTGTAAACTGTTGGGTCTCCTAATGTTAAAAATGCCACATCTTTACCCTCATTTAGTTTATTCTTTATTATTTGAGCATTTTCTTGCCATTTTTCTTCAAGGGCTTTCCTATCATGTATCATTGGAAAGTGAAGATTTATTTTTTCTATATCCTTCCTTAAATATCCTTTAGCTATATCTAAGGCAATACTTCCCTTTCCTACTTTACTTTCTGGATAAACTACAACATCTACTGATTTTAAAATTTTAACACCTTTAATAGTAATAAGCTCTGGATCTCCAGGACCTACTCCTATCCCATAAAATTTCCCCTTCATAATTAACACTCCTTATCTGCAGATATTATATATACAGGATTTTGTCCTTTCATCATTGTAAGATTTCCAATATTTTCACCCTTTGAAACAGCTATTTGCACTACTTCTATATTTTTATATTTTCGTCTCTTAATCTGTTCTAAAGCTTTATACAAGTTTTCAATAGTTATTACATTAATTACTAACCTGCCATGACTCTTTAAGTTGTCATCTACCCAATCAAAAATTTCTTTTATTTTTCCTCCACTTCCACCAATAAATACTTTATCTACCATTGGAACATTTCCTAAATCATTAGGAGCTATACCTTTTATAAGTTTAATATTTTTTATATTGAATAATTTAATATTTTTCTCTATAAGCTTTATCCCTTCCTGTTTTCTTTCAATTGAATATATAATACCTTCTTTTGCAAACAAAGCTGCCTCTATAGATATTGAACCCGTCCCTGCACCTATATCTAAGATTATATCCTTAGGTCTTATTCTAAGTTTACCAATAGTTAAAGCCCTTACTTCTTCCTTTGTCATAGGTACATTCCCTCTTATAAACTCACTATCAGGAATAGAAAAAAGATTATAATTTGTCATCCGTAATCACCACCACGCACATTCCAAAACCTTCTTTTGTTGTAAAGTACTCTATATTTCCCTTAGTTATCCTTTCATCTTCATAAGAAAGTCTCTCACCTACATACATTACCCTATCTTTTATTCCATTATCTAATAACTTTTTGGCTATTTTTTTAGGGGGCCAATTTTTATCTGTAAGTAATCCAACTTTTTTATATTCTCTAACCTTTTTAACAAAATCTAAATTCCTACCATGTAAACTTCCTATAAAGGCATCATCCCAAGTATGTCCTAATTTTGAAAACATATATTGTAGTGAACTTATACCAGGAATAACCTCTAGGTATTCACTTTCAATGTACCTCTTTAGATATCTTAATAAACTATAGAAACCTGTATCACCAGATACAATTACAGCAACTTTTTTAGTTTTATATTTCTCTTTTATAAAAGGAATAAGTTTCTTAAGATTTTTTTCAATAATAAAAATTTCCTTATCCTTTGGATTAATACTTTCAATATTTCTTCTACCACCTATTAATATATCTGCCTCATTAATTGCCCTTTTTGCAACAGGTAAAACATAATCAGGGTGTCCTGGTCCTAAGCCAACTACCTTTATCTTATTCATTTTTAAATTCCTCCAATAATTTTTTTCCATAAGGACATATACCTAATATTCCATATTGATTACTAAAAAGTAATGTTCCAACCTTAAGCTTATTTTTTACCCTATTTTCACATCTCTTACTAACCCTTTCTGCTATATATTTAAATACATCTTTATTGTTTTCATTAAGTATATAGCCTACTGCTTCCTCTGTTGTTTTACACTCTAATATCTTGCCTATTAATTCTTTAGAATTTGACATTAATCCATAATATGCTGCAAGAATTTCCATCCTTCCATCTGCAACTTTACTATGGGTATTAAATATTCCCCCTGCTACTTTTACCAATTTTCCAATATGTCCTATCCAGAGTGTTTCCTCTATACCATATTCCACTGCCTTTTCAAGCATAAACCCTATAAAATTACTTGTTTTAACTACATAATCCTCTTTTAATGAGATCTTTTTTGCAAAATCCCTTCCATAATTTCCAGGAGCAAAAATAGCCTTGTTTACACCCTCTTCCTTTAATATAGAAAGTTCTAACGCCAATGAATCCTTAAAGGCTTCTTCTGACATTGGCTCAACAATTCCAGTTGTTCCTATAATAGATATACCACCTATAATACCTAAATTTGGATTAAAAGTTTTTTCAGCTATCTTGACACCCTCTGGAGCATATATAGTGATAGTTACTCCTCTATCTTTATGTAATACCTTTTTTACCTCTTCTTTTATCATCTTCATAGGAACAGGATTTATGGCAGGTTTTCCTACTGGGACAGAAAGCCCTGGTTTTGTAACCTTACCTATCCCTATTCCCCCTGTTATCTCTATTCCTTTATCATTTTTCCTTTCAGCCTTTGCATAAATTTTTATCCCATCAGTTACATCAGAATCATCCCCACTATCTTTTATAACACAACAGCTTACACAATCTTTTTTTATTTCAATATCCTTTATGTCTAACGTTAAATTCCATCCCTTAGGAGTATTTATAGTTATGTTATTAATTTTCTCCTGTAAATAAAGCATCTTAGTAGCAGCCTTTGCTGCTGCAGCTGCACACGTCCCTGTAGTATAACCATACCTTAGCTTTTTTCCTTTTTTAATAATATAACGTTCCATACTATCACCTCTATATAAGGTAAAGAAGAGCATTAATGATTGCAGCTGACACTGTACTTCCGCCTTTTCTTCCTTTAGTGATTATGTAAGGAACATTAATATTCATTAAAGCATCCTTAGATTCTTTTGCTCCAACAAATCCGACTGGTACACCAACAATTAACTCTGGTTTTGCTTTACCTTCCTTTATTAGATTTATAAGTTGGAATAAAGCAGTTGGAGCATTTCCAATTGCAAATATTTTAATATTTTTATTATCACATGCCTTTTCAATGGCAACCATTGAACGAGTAACTCCTCTTTCTTTTGCCTCTTTAACAACCTCTTTATCATGTACTAAATTGCACACTTTTCCACCTAGTGTTGAGAGTTTTCTTTTGTTTATCCCAGCTTTTATCATCTGGGTATCTGTATATATATAACTTCCATCCTTTAAAGCCTTAATACCTTTGTCGATAGCTTCAGGATGAATTTCAAGTAAATCGGCATATTCAAAATCAGCAGTAGTATGTATTACCCTTTTTATTATTTTATCTTCCCTATGATTAAATTTCCTATCTCCTAGCTCCTTTGTAATAATTTCAAAACTCCTTTTTTCTATTTCCCTTGGATCTTTTATATACTTCAATTTTTGTCCCCCTTCTAAATTATTCTTGGACCACCCTTTACAATATTATGTTCCCTCAATCTTTCATAATTTGGGGAAAACCCCCTTTGTTTAAACTCATATTTAAATGCTTTTTTATCAAAATATGCTTCATCATAAAGGATTCCTATAACTGAACCACTATGGGCTACATTTACTCCATACGCCCCTAGTTTTTTAGCTAAATTCACTATATCCTCTAACCTGTCCTTATATAAAATTTTTTGATTTGCAATTCCACTTATAATGGCAGCTTGTCCTATATAGTTTAAATCCTTGTTTTTAATCCCATTTTCAAAGTAAGTAAAAGCCTTCTTTAAAAGCTCTTCATTTTTCTGTAATACTTCTTTTCTGTCTACCCTTCTAAAACTTATAGTATCTACAATTTCCTTTCCCTCTAACACTAAAACACTACACTTTGGAAAATCTCCATATTCTTTTATATAATCTCCTTTTAAATGGTCAAAAAGGGTTATATTTGGGAAAACAATACTATCTGTAGGCTCAATTTCTACACATAGTTTTGCTATTTCCTCTTTTGATATTTCTTTTCTAAGATATTCTGCAGTAGCTAGGGCTGTTGCAGCAAGGTCGGCAGTACTACTGGCCATACCTTTACCTATGGGAATATTAGATTCTATCTCAATTGATAATAAATTGCTAGCCTCTTTAGGGTAATTAAAATATTCAAAAACCCTTTCAACCATTTCATGGGCCTTTGACCATTTTGTCTGCTTTTTATTACCTTCAGTAATAGTTACATAGGTATAGCAGTCTATTGGATATGATATAAGCTTTTCACTTCCGTAAATCCATCCCTGCAACAATTCACCACATGAAGCAGGACACTTTGCTGTTATCATCAATAACCTCCTATATTTATATAAACTTTCCTATAGTTCGTATTGGTATATTAAAACTTTCTTTTAAATCTTTAAATCTATTTTTATCTACAGACAATACTGCACATGTAGAAGGCCCAGCCGATTTATTTAAATCTATATCAATATCTTTATTAAGGATATATTTTAATCCATTTGTTCTTGCCATTTCGTTAATTTCATATAGTATCCCCTTTGAGCCTACTGGTAAAATGTCATATACATAAGACTTTTCCCTTAACTTAATAAGAGTAGAAACTGATAATATCTCATTATCTCCCATTTTTACCTCATTTCCTACTTTGGGAATACCTGCAACTACAACCATTGAATTTTTAGGTATATTTATACTATTTAGTTTACTTTTATTTATAATTCCTATAACAGTAATACCCATACCTGTCTGACATACAGGGAAGTTTTCCTCTGTACTACCTGTAATTATCTTATTCTCATCCAAATTTAATGGTTTAATTGCTTCTTTAATTCCCTTTAATATTTTCATTCCAGTGTTGTCCATTTCAACAGAAAGGGTATTTATAATAGTCATGGGTTCTGCCCCTACACTAATGACCTCTGATAAAGCAACATGGGATGTAAAGTATCCTAAAACATTAGGTGGTACCTTAATTACATCCCTTTCCTTGTTCCCAACCCCTCCTGATGAATCACAGGATACTACTAAAGCCCTTTTAGCATCTATAGAAATTATTGTTAAATCCCTAAATTTTTCTATTTTCATATAATCCCTCTTTCTAGCCTATCCTCTTTTGAAGGACTTTATATAACATAAAAGCTAACACCACATTTGCTGCTGATGCTACAGTAAGTGGAATTATAACTGCATAAAATAAAGACCATCCCCTTAAGGGTAATCCTAATATTAAAGAAGTGGGCACTGCTATTAATGCTGCTACTGGACCGTTTAAAATTATTGCTATCATTGACGCAATTATTCCATTGATTTTCTTATATACAATTCCAAATATATAACCAAATAAAGCCATTTCCAATGCAACAATTATATGCATTGGAATAGTAAGCCAAAATCCACTAAGGGTTGCTGTAAGAAAATGACCTATACCTGCCACTACTGCACCATAAACAGGACCAAGAAAAAGTGCTGCAAAAAATCCCGGCATAGAATCAAAGGCTATACTTCCCTGGATTTTTATCATTGAACCTATTGCTGATAATGCAATTAAAAGGGCACAATAGGTTAGTTTTGTAACTTTACTCCTTTTAATAATAGAACTTTCCCTCATATTAATCCCCCTTTGGATTTTTCTTTGAATTCTTCACATTTATTAATAAACTTTAATAGAAAATTTGGATTACTATAAAAATGAATATGTGCATATGCTGCAAGGGTATTATTCTTTATTACCCCACATCTCCATCTTTTCTTTACCTTTCCATCTCTTATTTTATAAACATTATAGCTATAATTAAGCTTTTCATTATCTTCTATCATTGATCTATGGAATTCATGTCCCCTAATTTTAAGTTTAGAATCAACCTCTATCTCAACATATCCAAAACGCTGAAGTCTCTTAGTCATTTTAGCTTTAGTTGGAATAAAACCAACCATTTTATAAAACTCTCCATTAAGGTCTTCTATACCTTCAGTTAGGTACATTAATCCCCCACATTCAGCATATGCTGGCATTCCCTTTTCTAAACTCTCCTTTAAATTTTCTCTAAACCTTAAATTTTCTTCTAACTCTTTTCCAAATACCTCAGGAAATCCACCACCAATATAGAGACCAGCTAAATCTTTAGGTAACTCTCTATCCTTTAATGGACTAAAGTGAACCAATTCAATCCCAATATCTTTCATTAATTGTAGATTATCTTCATAGTAAAAGCTAAAGGCCTTATCCATTGGAATTCCTATTTTTAATCCTTTAATTTTTTCATTTATTTTAGGAAAATTTAAATCTACTTTATCTATAGGCTCAGCATTTGCTGCAATATCCTCTAATTTATCTAAATCAATATATTTTTCAATTAATTCAGCAATAGTATCTACTTTATTTTTTAAATTATCTACTTCTTCAGCTGGTATTAATCCTAAATGTCTACTATTTAAGGATATTCCTAAGTTTTTGGGAAGATATCCTATACAAGGTATATTAGTATCCCTTTCTATAACCTTTTTTAAAATCTCATAATGAGCCTTACCTGAAACCCTATTTATTATGACACCCTTAATTGGAACCTTTTCATCATAAGCTTTATATCCTAATACCATTGCAGCAGCGCTGGAAGACATACCACTGCCGTCAATCACGAGAATTGTGGGAATTTTTAATATTTTAGATATATGTGCTGTACTTCCGCAATCTTTATTAACACCAAAGCCATCATATAGACCCATTACCCCTTCAATAATTCCAAAATCCTTATTTTCCATTCCCCTTATAAATAGATATTTAAGAGTCTTTTCATCTAAAAGCCAGCTATCAAGATTTCTTGAAGGATTTTCTGTTACAAATCTATGAAAACCTGGATCTATATAATCAGGTCCAACTTTAAAGGGTGCAATACATCTACCCCTTTTTGTTAGGGCTGCCATTATACCTAGACTTATTGTAGTCTTTCCAACTCCACTTGAAGTTCCTGCAATTAACACTCTTTTCATAATCTTAACCCCTTTTAAAGTAAATCTATTCTTTACTTACAAATCAATCTATTTAAAATTCCATAATTTTCTTTATATTCTATTTCTAATAAACATCCTGTTGATGTTCTAAAATGCCACATTTTTTCTAATTCAAGATCTAATAAATAGGTTAATATAATCTTAATAATTCCACCATGTGTTACTAAAAGATAGGTTTTATCTTCCTTTTTTAATCCATCTATAAAACTAATAACCCTATTGTAAGCATCATTTAGTGACTCACCTTTTGGTATTCTGTAATTTATATAATCATTAGTCCAATTATTCCACTCACTTTTATGTTCTTTTACAATTTCATCTACTCTTTTCCCATCAAATATACCAAAGTTCATCTCCTTTAAGGAATCAGTAACTATGATATCCTTATTTAGCTTTTTTGCAATAGCCTTTGCTGTATTATAAGTTCTAGTAAGTGGACTTGAATAGATTAAATCAATTTTTTCATTTTCCAAAAGTTTTTGTAATTTCTTTACTTGTTTTTGTCCATCTTCCGTTAGTGGAAAATCTGTCCATCCACTATATCTTTTTTCTTTATTTGCCTTTGTTTCTCCATGTCTTACCAATATTACCTTCATTATCAAATACTCCTTAATACATAGTTTGATAAAAGAAAGAATGTTTGGGATAATTCAATAACAAATCCAACAGTATCTCCTGTCATCCCACCAATTTTTCCTTTTATATTTTTAGTTAGCAAATAAATAATTACTAAAACTATTAAAGTTGTAGCTAAACCTTTTACATACCCTAAAACTATAATAGAAGTAATTAAAGAAAAAATAACTCCAAATATAGCTTCCTTAGTTCCACAGTTTTTTATAAAGGATTCTCCCATTCCATCTTCTCTAGCATAATTACTTAATGAACAGGAAAATAAAGCCATTGCCCTACCTATTATAGGTACAAGTAATAATACTTTAAAATCAAGATAATATGTCAATGTAATATTAAATATAAGGACAAAGAATATAGATAAAACACCAAAGGTACCGATCCTACTGTCCTTCATTATCTCTAAAATTCTTTCCCTATTGCGATTACTAAAAAGGCCATCAAAGGAATCAGCTAATCCATCAATATGTAATCCTCCTGTAACCCATAAATAGACTAACCAAACTAAAACTGAAATAAAAAATCTATCAAAATATACATATAAAAATGTAGGTAACCAAAGTATTAAACCAATTACTAATCCCACAATTGGAAGATATAAAATCCCCTTTACAAAATCATCTTCTTTAAACTTATATGGGTACTTTATAGGCAGTCTTGTCATAAAAGTCAACATTAAAAGTAAACCTTTCATTTTTTCACCTACTTTATTTTCATTGGTATTCCAGAGACTGTAAAATAAACTTCTTCAGCTTCACTAGCTAAATATTGATTAACTCTACCGGCAATATCTCTAAATATATTCCCAAATCTATAGGGGGGAACTAATCCCATTCCAACTTCATTAGTAACAAAAACTAAATTTTTATTGTATTCCCTTGCTATTTTAATAAGCCCTTTAACTTCATAAAAAACCTCATCTTCCACCTTATCTATTTCTTCCATTGAACATTTATCAAAATCTAGACCACTATCCATAAGTATGTTAGTAACCATAAGTGTTATACAATCTAAAAGTACAGTATCTGCCTTAATAAAATTCTCATCTTTATCTAATTTTTTAAAATCTTTATATTTTTCTATAGTGTTCCATTCCTGAGGCCTTGATTCTTTATGTTTTTTTATTCTATCCTTCATTCCCTCATCAAATGGAATAGCAGTAGCAATATAAGTTATTTTATTGCCTGTCCCTTTAGTAATTTTTTCTGCAAATTTACTTTTACCGCTCCTAGCTCCCCCTGTTATCAGGATAATTTTTCCCATATTTTCACCTACCCTTAAACTAAGGTCATATCTTTTAAAGCCTCAATTAACTTCATATTTTCACTTTCTCTTTTAACAGCAATTCTAAAAAAACTATCATCAAGTGCATAAAAATCCTCACATGTCCTTATAAAAATATTTCTTTTTAGAAGTTTATCCTTTAAAATATTTACATTTCCTTTTTTAAGCTTACATAGATAAAAGTTAGATTTGCTTGGAAAAACATCTATATAATCTAAATCTTTTAGTTTACTAAATAAAAATTCTTTTTGACTATTACACCATTTTTCAACCATTTTTATATATTCTGCATCCTCTAAAAGAGTAGGAATAATATCTAAAGACAAACTATTTAAAGTCCAAGGCTCTTTATATTGATTAAGCCTATTAATTATTTTTTTATTTCCTATTCCGTATCCTAATCTCAATCCAGGAACTGCAAAAAATTTAGTCATAGACCTTATAATAAATATTGGATATTTATAGATTAATTTAAGGTACGACTTTTCATTAGTAAAATCTATAAAGGATTCATCTACAAATAAAAAACCACCTATTTCATTTAATACATTAACAACCGGAATGATCCTTTCAATTTCAGTAAAGGTTCCAGTTGGATTATTAGGATTGCAAATTATAACAACTTCTGGCTTAACTTCTTTAATTTTCGTTATTAAAGAAGTTATATCTATGTTAAAGTTATCCCTTTTATCTGTAACAAAATGATATACTTTTGAACCATTTATTTTAAAAGCCCTTTTATATTCTGTAAATGTTGGTTGTATAATAATCACTTTTTTAGCTTTAATAGACTTAGCAAAGAGATATATAAGCTCTGTAGCACCATTTCCTAAAATTATCTCTTTATAATCTAAACCTAACTTTTCAGCAAGTTTTTTTCTGGCACTTAATCCGTCTATTTCTGGATATTTAACTATATTTTTTAAACTCTCCTTTAATTTTTCTAAAACTTTTTCAGATACACCTAATGGATTAATATTTACGCTAAAATCAATAACATTATTCTTTTTCCCATAGTATCCACCATGTTTATTCAACTTAAAACACCCCATTTAAAAACTAAAATAAATATTATAATTAATAAAAGTATCTCAGAACAATACATTATTTTAGCAGAATCCTTTATATTTTCTGGTATTAATTCATTCTTGTTATCTCCTATTGTAGGTTTATATACCCTTTGCCCAAAATAAGTATTAGTACCTCCTAATTGAATATTTAAAAGTCCAGCTACAGCAGCCTCAGGGTATCCAGCATTAGGACTTTTATGATTTCGTCTATCTCTTAAAAGTATCTTAAAGCCTGCTCTTCCATCATATCCTAAAATGATACCTGATAATACCATTAAAACACTTCCTAATCTGGCAGGTATATAATTTATAATATCATCTAATTTAGCCGAAGCATAACCAATTTCTTTATATGGTTCTTGCATATATCCTACCATTGAATCTAAGGTATTTATAGTCTTATAAGCAACTAACATTTCAGCTGGAACTTTTAAAAATAATCCTACACCTATATAAAAGATAGGCGCTAAAACACCATCTATAGTATTTTCTGCCAATGTTTCTACTGCTGCTCTTGTTACCTCTTTTTCATTTAATTTAGTAGTATCCCTTCCTACTAAATAGGACAATAGTTTCCTAGCTTTTTTAATATCGTTATTTTTAAGTGCCTTATAAACCTTAAAAGTTTCTAAATGAAGGCACTTTGCAGCTAATAGGGAATAAAAAATATATATTGTTACAATAATTTCAGCTATTGGATGAACTAACTTTGATATTTTTAATATTAAAAAAGTAGCTGAAACTGTTGTTATAAGTGTAAAAGTAGTTAACAAAAAACCCCCTATTTTTAATGGTACAATTCTCCAACTCCTAATTATTCTTTCGTATTTACTTATAATTTGTCCTATATATTTAATTGGATGGGGCCAGTTAGGGGGATCACCAATAATATAGTCTAGTATCACTGATAAAGTTATTATATAAACATATTCCATACCTATAACCCCATTATTTTTTTTATTTTGTTAATATCTATATTTTCCTTAACTATTCTTGCTAGCTTTTCATATTCCTTCTCCTTTAATTCTCTATAGCTTAAATTACTCTCTTTTATTTCTATTCCTTTTTTAGCCCTTAGGGTATTAATAATACTATTTCTAAAGGAATCATTTTCAAAAATACCATGTAAATATGTACCAAAAACATTACCTTTGGAATTAATTGCTCCATCTAATCTTCCATTTTCTAATTCTATTAATGATTTATTACCTTCAAAAATCTCCGTTTCTCCCATATGTATTTCATATCCAGTAATAACTTCTTCTTTCATATTAGAGCATACCCTTGGAATTATCTTAAATTTTCCTTTTACCTGTTTAGTCCTTTTTTCCTTTGCCATTACAGTTTTTGTATTAAGGAGTGATAATCCATTTATCCTGTTTATTGGTGACTCTACAGAATATGGATCCACTATTTCCTTTCCTAATATCTGATATCCTCCACAAATGCCTATTATAGGCACACCATCTCTATGTTTTTTATATATTTCTTTATCTATTCCTGAGTCATATATAAACTTCATATCCATTATAGTGTTTTTGCTTCCTGGAATTATGATTAAATCAGCATTTTTAAGCTGTTCTTTGCTGGATACATATTTTACTTTCACTCCACTTTCTATTTCCAATGGAGTAAAATCCGTAAAATTTGAAATATAGGGAAGTTTTATTACTGCTATAGTTATATCACCACTAATTTTGTTTCTAAACCTATCTGTAACACTATCTTCATCATCTATATTTATATCCATAAATGGTATAACACCTAAACATTGCTTATTTACCTTTTCCTCCAACATTTTAATCCCTGGTTTTAAAATTTCTACATCTCCTCTGAATTTGTTTATTATAAAGCCCTTTATTCTTTCTCTTTCTTCTGGCTCTAAAAGCTCTATTGTTCCATATATTGAAGCAAATACTCCTCCCCTATCAATATCTCCCACAAGAATCACAGGAGAATCTACTAGTTTTGCCAATCCCATATTCACTAAATCATTTTCCCTTAAATTTATCTCTGCAGGACTTCCAGCCCCTTCTATAATAATTACATCAAATTGTGAATTAAGCTTATCATAGGCCTCTTTTACTCTATTCTTAAATCTAGGTTTAGCTTTATGATATTCTTCAGCTGACATGTTCTTATAAACTTCTCCATTTAATATTACTTGACTTCCTACATCACTAGTTGGTTTAAGTAAAATAGGATTCATTTCAACCATAGGGTCTACCATTGCTGCCTCTGCTTGGACAACTTGAGCCCTTCCCATTTCTTTACCATCCTTTGTAACAAAAGAGTTTAATGCCATGTTTTGTGACTTAAAGGGGGCAACCTTATAACCTTCCCTTTTTAAAATTCTACAAAGAGCTGCAGTAATAATACTCTTCCCTGCAGATGATGCTGTACCTTGAATCATTATATTTTTGGCCAAAATCCCCATCCCCTTACTCTTTAATCTTTTACAAAAAATAAAAAAACACATAGAGAAGCTATGTGTTTTAGTTAAGGGTATACTATACCTTTACTAAAACTACATACTTCCCTCCGAAGTAGTAGTTTTCCCCTTCAAAGCAGGTCTCCTGGCTTGTAGATCATCTTACTCTCTCTCCCTTCCCAGGTAAAACCCAGTGGATGTGAGAGATTTCATCCCTACACACAGTAGCGGGGGCTGCAGAGGATTCGCACCTCTTTCCCTTTTAAACCCTCAAAAGGGTACTTTGAAGGTCGATATTAATTTGTCAATGTTATTTTAATTATAGAAAATATAGTAATCTTTGTCAATTTAAATAGACCATATAAAAATTTGTCCTAACTAAATCCTTGGATTTATTTTAATTTTTTTGAAAAATTATTGACATATTTTTAAAAAACAGTTAATATGTTAGTTAATAAAAATAAATAATACGCTCTTATCAAGAGAGGTGGAGGGACTGGCCCGATGAAGCCCGGCAACCTGTGTTATCCAAAAGATAACATAAGGTGCCAATTCCTGCGGTACTAAATGTACCGAGAGATGAGAGAGGTCTAATTAGAATTTTATGCCTCTTTCATCTGAAAGAGGCATTTTTTATTGCCTAAATTACTTTAATATTAAACCTAAAGGGGTGATATTTTGATAAGTATTAAAAATCTTAGTAAGAAATATACAAGTGAAAACAAAATAGTTAATGCCCTAAATCACATTAACTTTGAAATTAAAAAGGGAGAAATATTTGGGATTATTGGATTAAGTGGGGCTGGTAAATCAACACTTATTAGATGTATTAATCGATTAGAAGAACCATCTGAAGGAAATATTTTTATTAATGGTGTGGATATAACAAAACTAAATAAAAAAGAACTTAGAGACTTAAGAAAACGAATAGGTATGATATTTCAACATTTTAATTTACTTGACTCAAAAACGGTATTTGATAATGTAGCCTTTCCCCTTCAAGTTTCAGGTTTTAAAAAGAGTGAAATTAAAGAGAGGGTAGAAAGGTTATTGTCCCTTGTGGAACTATCTGATAAAAAAGATGAATACCCATCTCAATTAAGTGGTGGACAAAAACAAAGGGTTGCAATAGCCCGTGCATTAGCAAATAATCCAGATATCTTATTAAGTGATGAAGCAACTTCTTCCCTTGATCCTAAAACTACTAAGTCTATCCTAAGCTTAATAAAAAAGATATCTAATGAATTTAATTTAACTGTTGTACTTATAACTCACGAAATGGAAGTAATCAAACAAATATGTGACAGAGTAGCCGTAATAGAAGATGGAGAAATTATTGAACTTGATACAGTAGAGAGGATTTTTTCAAATCCTAAAACTGAAACTACCAAGTCCTTTGTATCCAGTATACTAAATAATTCTGAAAATGAGATAGTATATCCTAAGATACCAAATTCTAAAGTTATAAAGCTAAACTTTTTAGGTGACACAGTAAAAAAGCCTATTATTTCACAAATGATTAAGAATTTTAGTATAGATGTAAATATTTTATCAGGTAATATTAATGAGCTACAAACAACAAGCGTAGGAAATCTCCTTGTTCAAATTTTAGGTAAGGACAAAGATGTAAATAAGGCTTTAAATTGGTTAAAAAAAGAAGAGATTAGATGGGAGGTTATATGGAATGGTTAAATATATTGACTTACTTTTGCCTACATTATTGGAAACTATATATATGGTTTCAGTATCAACCCTATCTGCAATATTATTAGGTTTTCCACTGGGCATCTTGCTTGTTATTACTGAAAAGGGAAACATCTTAGAAAATCAATCTATTAATTCATCTTTAAGTCTAATAATTAATATAAGCCGTTCTTTTCCCTTTATAATTTTGATGATTTTGGTATTTCCTCTTTCAAGGCTTATAGTAGGAACTACCATAGGTACTACAGCTAGTATTGTACCTTTAGCTATAGCAGCAACTCCTTTTGTTGCAAGGATAGTGGAAAATTCTCTAAAGGAGGTTGATAAAGGAATTATAGAAGCTGCTGAAGCAATGGGAGCAAATAACTTTCAAATTATCTTTAAGGTTCTTTTACCTGAGGCAATGCCGTCATTAATTTTAGGAATTACATTAACTATAATTAATTTGATTGGCTACTCTGCTATGGCAGGGGCTATTGGAGGAGGTGGTTTAGGTGATTTAGCAATACGTTATGGTCTATACAGATTTAAAACTGATATTATGATAGCTTCTGTTTTACTTATTATTCTTTTAGTCCAAATAGTTCAATTAACAGGTAATAAGTTGGCAACAGTCCTTAATAAAAAAAGATAGGGGGAATAAAAATGAAAAGAAATTTACTTATATCACTTGTAGTAACTTTAATAGGTGGTTTGCTTTTAACTGGATGTGCAAATTCAAAGGCTGATAATAATGTTTTAAAGGTAGGAGCAACTCCAGTTCCACATGCTAAAATTTTAGAGCTAGTAAAGGATGATCTTAAAAAAGAAGGAATAGAACTAAAAATAATAGAGTTTACTGATTATATTAAGCCAAATCTAGCCTTGTCAGAAGGTGAGATTGATGCTAACTTTTTTCAACATGTTCCATATATGAAAGCATTCGCTAGAGAAAATGATCTAGACATTGTGTCTATTGGAAAAGTTCATGTTGAACCTTTAGGGTTATATTCAGAAAAGGTAAATTCAGTAGAGGATTTAAAGCAAGGTGCTGTAATTGCAATTCCAAATGATCCTACAAATTGTGGAAGGGCCCTTTTACTTCTTGAAAAAAATGGACTTATAAAACTTAAAGAAGATGCAGGGCTTGAAGCCACTGAAAGGGATATTGTTAAGAATCCTAAATCACTTAAGTTTAAACCATTAGAAGCAGCCCAGCTTCCAAGGGTGTTAAAGGATGTGGATGGTGCTATAATTAATGGAAATTATGCCTTAGAAGCTGGACTTGTACCAACAAAAGATTCATTAATCCTTGAAGATGGTGATTCACCTTACGCTAATATTATAACAGTTAGAAAAGGTGATGAAAATAATCCTAAATTAAAAACTCTAGTGAAAGTACTTCAATCTGAAGAAGTTCGTAAATTTATTTTAGAAAAATATAATGGAGGAGTTGTACCAGCATTCTAGTATAAGGTAGCTATTTAGCTACCTTATACTAGAATGCTACTCCAGATTATCATCGTAAATATAAAAAATAAAAGCATTAAATTAGAAGTTTGAAAGGAAATCTTTGTATGCCTTATTTTCTTTATTAAACAATAATCTCTGTCAATAACTTTTTTATATATAACATATCCTATGGCTAAATTAACAATATACTTAACCCATTTTATGATATCTAAGTGACAAACATATGGTAAATCTATATTTAATAAGTGACTGGCTATAGGATTGTAAAAGTTACCAATTATTATGCACATTAAAGCCAATAAAAATATTGAGAAAGTTCTATTTATATGTTTGTTGATTTTTACATCAGAATTGCCGAAAAATATTTGGGAAAATTTCACAAAGGATATTATAGTTCCTAAATTTACAATATTAAGCATAATAACCTTAATAAAACTATTTTTTAATTCATATTCAATAATACTTTTACTAACAAAACCATTAAATAAAGGTGCTCCAGTAATAGATAGTATTCCAACAATCATGTATATTGACATAAATGGGAAGTTCTTAAAAACTCCTCTTATTTCTGTAACTCTCCTCACTTTATATTCATTAATTATAAGTCCTGCTCCTAAAAATAAAAGTGATTTAAAAAAGGCATGATTAAAAAGATGTAACAACCCTCCATAATATAAATTTCCTGACATCGAACTTAATCCCATAAGAACAATACCTATTTGTGAAATTGTATGAAAGGCTAAAATTTGTTTAATATCTTTTTGGCTTATTGCAAATAACACCCCAGAAAAAGCCGTAAAAAAGCCTATTAGGAAAAAGAATTCATTAAAATAATTAAACTGGAAAATTTGACCTATTCTAATAAATCCATACAATCCACTCTTTACTAATAACCCAGAAAGTAAAGCCGATATTGACGCTGGTGCTGCTCCATGGGCTTTGGGAAGCCAGTTATATACTGGAAAGAAGGCAGCTTTAACTCCCATTGCTACTATCATAAATATATATGCCATTTTTACAATATTGGTATCTTTAATTAAAATAATAGTATTAGAAATTACATCCATGTTTAATGTACCTACTACTATATATACTAATATTAAACCTATTAGGTAAAATATCATACCTACACTATTAAAAAGCAAATAGTAGAATCCCGCCCTAATTGAGTAACCATCTTTTTTATAGATAATAAGGATGGCAGATATTATAGTAGTCGCTTCAACAAACACAAAAAAGTTAAATAAATCATTTGTTTGAAGTAGCCCTAAAAATACCCCTTCTAAAAACAAAAAGAAAAATAAAAACTTATAATCTACTTTCCTTCTATCCCAAAAATAGATCAAAATTAACCACCATATAATTATACTAAGACAGATAAATGCCAGCGATAACATATCATTTTTTAATGCTATCCCTATAGCCTTGTTCCAACCTCCTATATAAAGCTCATGAATTCCATGTTCCTTTAAAAAATTAAAGTAAGGGATAAATATTATTGTAATCAATATTTGAGATACCAAAGCCAAATAACTAATATATTTATTATTAAATAAATATACTATCATCGAAGCTATAATGGGTATAAATATTATATATACTGGGATAAACTCCATATCAGCCCTCCCTTTTTATTAACTCATCCCAATCAAGTGTCCCATAATAATGGAAGATTTTTATACTAAACATAAGAGCTAAGGCAGTTATAGCAGCTCCTATTACAATAGCTGTTATCATAAGAGCTTGTGGTAAGGGATCTACTATATTTTTGTTTGAATCTATGGAAGATAATATGGGAATGACAGCTTCTTTGGAATGGACAAAATTTAAAAACAAAAGTACTGCTGATGCCTGTAGCATGTTAAAACAGATTATAGATTTTATTATATTTCTACTAACTACTAATCCAAACAAAGATATGAGTACAACGAAAAAAGATAATAATATGTCTATATTCACTATCTTCCCTCCTCAATAAAAGCTGAAAATACAGCAATAAGCCCTGTAGTTACTTTCAATCCAATGAAGAAATTAAGCAAAATTAAAAAAATCCTTTTATTTTCTATAGGACTATCAACAGGTATAAAGTTAGTAAAAAATTCTCCATTTGTAAAATAACTTATACATGCAACAATCAATATTAAAGCAAAAAGATATTTCTCTATTTTAACCAATAATTTTAAATTGATTATTTTCTTAGGGTCAATAAAGTAGGTAATGAAAAAAGCAGTGGCTAATATTACTCCTCCTTGAAAGCCTCCACCTGGGGATTTGTCCCCATTTAATATAATATAAAATCCGAACAAAAGAATAAAAGGATACAATAACCTACTTATACATACTAAAATTAAAGATATCCTCAATATACCACCCCATTAACTTATAATTCATCTACGTTCATCATTTTTAGACATAAACATTATTCCTGTTACAGCTAGTAGCAAAATTCCTGCCTCAAATATAGAGTCAAATAGTCGATAATCTAAATAAATAGCTGTAACTAGATTTTTTGATCCTGTTTCTTCAAATCCTTTATCTAAATAATAATTTTTAGCATATTCATTTTTCAGTTCACCAATTTCTAGATATGCAAGCCAAAAGGCAAACATAATTACAACTAAAATAATAATTGCAAACATCCTTTTAATCATATCTTTCACTCTCTTCTACTTTTATTATTTTTATATCTTCTATATCTTTGGTCATTTGTTCTAACTTATTCATAAGGATACTTGCTTTTTTTCCTATAAAAAGATATTTTCTATTATCTTGAGGAGATTTTTCAACAATTAAATCAATATTTCTTTCTCTAAAAGCCCCTTGTATTTGTCCATCATCGTTTTTGTATACTGATAACTTTAGTCCATAATGCTTAGCAAATTCCTCTAAAACCTTATAGCCTTTTCCAGTATCTCTATCTAAAAATTCATCATTTAAATGGTTTACTACAATAAATTGCTTTTGTTTCTCTATTGCTATTATAAAAATCAAAGGAATTATAGCACTTCCAATTGCAGCTTCAGCTAGTGCAACATCTGGAGATTTATTCATATAATATAAACTAGCTGCTATAAGTGAAAAAGCTGATGAAAATATTACTAATCTTAAATTGTCCTTATCTAAAATAATAGTTAAAGCAATTATTATCATAATAATTTGTAATAATGTTTCTATTCTCATCCTTTCCCCTCTTTCTTTACTTCAATACCATTTAGATAAGCAGATCTTGCTAAAACATGATTACTTATTGGATTGGTAACCATTAAAAATAACAATATTAAAAGTAATTTGATGGAAAATTGACTTATTCCCGCTCTAATAATTAAGGCTGCTATTATTGTTATACTAGCAGCTGTATCAATCTTACTACCTGTTAATAACCTTGCATACATATTATTAAACCTAAAAATACCTATAACTCCAAAGATTACATATATCCATGAAATAATAAGAAGGATTTTGTAAATCATTTTTGTCTTCCACCTCTTGAAATGAATAGTGACAATAAAGTTATAGTTAAAAAACCTATAATTCCATACGCTATACTTACATCTAAGACGTGTATATTATCAGTATAAGACCCATATAAGGTAAGCAATAAAATTGTTTTTGCAGAAATTAGATTTAGGGCTAGAAGTCTATCCCAAACTGTAGGACCAATAATCATTCTAATTGAGGTTATTACCATTGCTACAACTATAAGGACCATAGTTATCAGTAGAAACAATATTTTCATCCTTTCTTAATAGAATACTTTCGAACTTATCTTTTATATTTCTCTCAATTGATTTCCCAAATTCTCCATCATTCTCTATAGATAATACCAAAAGTTTGTTATCATATGAGTCAATAGTAATAGTTCCTGGTGTTAAAGTTATGGAATTAGCAATAATAGTAATTATTAAAGGGTCTGTAGTACTTAATTCTATTTCAACAATCATTGGAGCATATTCTTTTTTTATTATTCTGAAAATATGGAAAAACGAAGCCTTATATATTTCACATATTAATCTAAGTGAATACTGTATTAGTACGGTAAACCTAGGAATTTTAATCTTAAACCCCTTAATATCATAATAAATTCCAAAGGATAATCTGCTAATAATATAACTAACTATTACACCGGCAATTAAATTCCACATGCTAAAATCTAACGTAAACATTATCCAAAATATAACTAATACAATAAAAAGTCTATAGCTAATTTTCTTTTTGTACATATAAGCCTCCTTTAGCTTGTTTTTAAATGTACAATGTTTATTTTAAATTTTTTATTAATTTTAGAATTTCTTTTTTATCCACTATAGTATATCTATATTTGTTTAAAGTTTCAATGTTTTGTTTTTGTTACTTTCTATAAATATAAAATAACTGAAGTAGTCAGTAATTGTAAATATAAGCATTTTGATTTGTACTTTCTATCTTCTTTAAAAACTTTAATTTTTAAGAAAGTTTATAATAATTTTATTCTTAATTTTCTATAAAAAGACATAAAAATGTCTACTTAGATTTTATGTCCTTCATCCTACAAATAACTATCTTAAATTCTTGGCTTTTGTTATAATACACATTTGAATCATTAATCATATTTCCTATTAAAAATAAACTTTCTTTTCCTTCTATATTACCGGCTAATTGCCAATAATACTCCTCTATTTCTTCTACTCTAGGAATATCTAATTTTTCTTTAAGTTCTCTAATTTCCTTTTTATCGATATAAAATTTATCTTTTATAGTAAGCTCTACTATGGTAAATTTTTCTTTATCTTTTATCTCAATGTTAATATTTGTGGCATTATTTTTAAGTAAGAAATAAATCAACTCATTAATAATTGAAGCAATTCTCTTTTTTTCTTTGTTCATAAAAATCACCTTCTTTGAAAGAATATTATTTGTAATACAAATATTAACTTTAATCATTATATATAACTAAAAGTTTTTTTGTTTTTTTACCCTTTATAAAACTATTCAAACCTATCAATATTTAGCAAAAAATCAATTCATAGGTATATAAATATAGAACAAATGCGTTTGACGACGCTTTGTTAGCCCTCAGGTCCTAGCTCTTAGCTCTTGGTTTTAAGGTCAATCTTTAAGAATAAAAATATCATTTTATGGTAAATATTTACAATTTATTATCTGCCTTAAATTCACTTAGATTCACACCTGCAATTTCTTCCAAAAAATGTTTGAGTTCCTAAACAGGGAAAACATCGACTTTATAGATTTGTTAGTTAGTTGTTATTTGTCTTTGTTTGAGCAATTTATAGAAATATACTTTTTACTTCGACAATAAAAAAAGCGAGCAAAGCTCGCTTCCGCTAGGGGAACCTAGTTCCCCTTCGGCGGGTACTTCTTAACCCTTAAGCACCCCTCTAATAAGGCAGGGGATTTAATCCCCTACAACCCCTCTTTTTTTATTGTCTTACAAAATTTTCAATAATACATAAATACAGTATTCTTCATTGTTTCAACAATTCATAGAAATATACTTTTTACTTCGACAATAAAAAAAGATTGCCAGAGGGCAACCTTTTTCTATTTTCAATTGATTTATATCTTTATTCTCCCCTTAACTTACTTAATATAATCTTTTGTTCAACCTGTGCAACAAGTTTTCTAGTATATGCAACAGTATCCGGGTTTATACTCATACTATCTATACCCTCTTTTACTAAGAACTCTGCAAATTCTGGATATAATGAAGGTCCTTGGCCACAGATTGATACAATTTTTCCATACTTATGGGCAGCTTTAATTAGTGTAGATATTGCCTTTTTAACAGCAGGGTCCCTTTCATCAAAATATCCCATACTATTTAATATTCCTGAATCCCTATCTGCACCTAAAATTAATTGTGTTAAATCATTACTACCTATACTAAACCCATCTACAAGTTGTGCAAATTCTTCAGCTTGGAATATAACTGATGGTACTTCCGCCATTATCCATATTTTAAAGTTATTACTTTGAACAAGACCCTCTGATGCCATTATTTCCTTAGCCTTTTTAAGCTCCCATGTAGTTCTAACAAAAGGAAGCATAGTCCATACATTGATTAAACCATATTCTTCTCTAACCTTTCTTATAGCTTTACATTCTAATCTAAAACCTTCTTCATATTCAGGAGAAATATATCTTGATACACCTCTCCAACCTATCATAGGGTTATTCTCTACTGGTTCTACCTCTTCTCCACCCTTTAGTCCTCTAAATTCATTGGTTCTAAAGTCACTTAATCTTACTACAAGGGGTCTTGGATATATTTTTTGAGCTACTTTTGTTATTCCCTCAGCCATTTTCTCTATAAATAATTTTTCTTGGCCTGTTTTAAGTAAATACATTGGATGGGCACCAACTAGATTTGTAAAAATAAACTCTGTTCTCATAAGACCTATGCCATCAAAAGGTAAGTGCTTATATTTATCTATTATAGAAGGTTCTCCTAAATTCATATATATTTTTGTTCCTGTTATTGGTGCTAATTGGTGTAATAACTCTTCATTTATACTTATATTACCTGACTGTTCCTTTTTACTTTCTTTATCTTCATCAATAACCTTTCCATCATATACTACTCCTCTAGTTGCATCTACTGTAATAACCTTTTCATCCTCAAGTATCTTACTTGCATTCTTAGCTCCTACTATACAAGGTATTCCCAATTCCCTTGAAACAATAGCTGCATGACAAGTTCTTCCACCTTCATCAGTTACCACTGCTTTAGCCCTTCTCATTGCAGGAACCATATCAGGATTTGTCATTGTAGTTACAAGAATATCTCCTTCTTGAACCTTTGATATTTCATTTATATCTTTTATATTTCTAACCTTACCAGCACCCATTCCAGGTGATGCAGCTAATCCCTTCACTAAAACTACCTTTTCCTTTTTCACTTCAACCACCTCTTCTTTTTTGTCTTTAAGTGTAGTAATAGGTCTAGATTGTAATATATATAACTCTTCAGTATCATTATCAATTGCCCATTCAATATCCTGTGGAGAGTTATATAGTTTCTCAATTGTAATTCCACTATTAGCTAAATTCTTAACTTCCTCATCACTTATACATTGTGCATTTACAGCATTTTCTCCTAATATATCCTTTACCTTTACTTCTATAGTTCCAATACCTTCTTCCTTTTCTATTATCATAGTATTTTTTTCTGCTATATTCTTTTCAACAATACTTAACCCTTCCTTATTTACAATAAATTCATCTGGAGTAACTGTTCCTGAAACTACTGACTCTCCTAATCCCCAGCTTGCATTAATCATTATTTCTTTAGAATCGTTTGTAATAGGATTAGCAGTAAACATTACACCAGATATCTTACTATTAACCATCTTTTGTACAACAACACTTAATGAAACTATAAAATGGTCAAATCCCTTTTTCTCTCTATAATATATTGCTCTACCTGTCCAAAGAGATGCCCAACACTTTTTGGCATATTGAATAACTTCTTTAACTCCCTTTATATGAAGGTAAGTATCCTGCTGTCCTGCAAAGGAAGCATCAGGAAGATCTTCTGCTGTTGCAGAACTTCTTATTGCAACCCTTGGATTCTGTAAATTTACTTTTTCACTAAATTCTAAATAAGCATTTTCTATTTCCTTAACTAACTCCTCTGGAATATCTGCCTCTTCAATTAATTTTCTTATTTCTGCACTTTTTTCTTGAAGCTCATTAGAATCTTCTATATTAAGACCTTTAACAATCTTTTTTATTCCATCATCTAGATTAGCACTGTTTATAAAGTAAGTATATGCAGGTGCTGTTATACAAAAACCAGGTGGTACATTAACACCCTTTATGGTTAATTCACCTAAATTAGCTCCTTTACCCCCAACTAGTGAAATATTATCTTTATTAATTTCATTGAACCATTTTATATACTTATAATTACTCATGTTTTTCCTCCTTTTTTATATCATTATCATGAATATTATAACATACTTTTTATTGTTTGTGTTATACTATTTAGGATTTTATTTTGTTTTATGTATACTATTATTAAATATGTTACACATTTACCTTCTACTTTTCTGAAAAAACAAGTCCCCTAATAGCTAAGATTTAACTATTAGGGGTTTTTTATCTAAGAAAATATATTTAAATAAATTACTAAAATACTGAGTAACTTCCCTCGCCTTTTTAAATAATATAATCAATTGTACTCTTTTTAAAAAGAGAATTTATATTATCATTAAAAAATTCTTTTATTTCTTCTAAGTCTTCTTTTTTATATACATATTTGCCATAACCAAATTGTCCATACTTAAATTTTCTTTCTTCTTCATCCATAGGAAGCTTTGTTTTTGGAAATACCTCTAATATTCTCTTTTTAGCACTACTAGTAAATCTATGTGAAATAACCTCAAAACGAATTTCCCTATCTATATCTTTCCCTAAGCTATTTTTTAGGGCTTTTAACATATTCAAATAATCTTCCTTCCAACCATCATATCTAATAATAGGGGCAATTATGAAACCAAGATGGTATCCATGATCAAAAATTTTTTTACTTGCTTCTATTCTCTTTTCCAAAGGAGATGTACCATGTTCATACTCCTTTATTACCTTTTCTGAATTTATGCTAAATCGTATAGTAGTATGACCTTTATGGTCTATACCTAATAAGTTGTCTACTTGATGAAATTTAGTTACAAATCTTAATCTTCCAAGTTCCTCTCTTCCAAAAAATTTTATAGTTTCTGCTAAACTTCCAGTATATTCTTCAAATGGAATAGGGTCTGAAGTTGCTGCAGCTTCAAAATAAGTAATATCAGGTTTTCTTTCTTCTATATAATCCTTTGCCTTCTCTAAAATTTCGTTAATATTAGCATAAATAGTAGTATATGGCTTGTTTCCAAACCTTGTATTTAAATAACAATATTCACATTTTCCAGCACAGCCAGACACTAAAGGAAGCTGATAATGTGCCGAAGGCTTACAAGTTTGAAATTCTTGTTTTTTTCTTACCCTCACAACTAAAGTATTTTTCCCCTCTCTGTAAGCCTCTTGAGGTGTCTTTCCAGGTATTGATGTAACTCTATTTGATTTTAAAATTTTAATTTCAACATTTTCTTTTTTATTAAAAAGATTATAAAGTTTTTCTCCTAATGGATATTCTAATGCTCTTTTTTCAAAATATACCCTTTTGGGAATATAATTCATATATTATCTTCTCCTTTAATTTACTTTTATCTATAGTATTTAAAAAAACCTAATAATAAATTCTAGCCTTTTTATGTATATAAAAAAAAGTTCTTGAAATACTATATATGAAAAAGTTTATAACAAGGAGTGATTTAATGGATAGACTAGCTCTAATTTTAGTAATTATTGGAGCCTTAAATTGGGGGCTTATTTCATTATTCCAGTTTGACCTAGTAGCTTCATTATTTGGTGGTCAGACTTCAGCTTTAAGTAGAATAGTATATGGTCTTGTAGGTTTAGCTGGTTTATATTGTATATCATTATTATTTAGAGAAAGAGAAAAGGTTGAATAATTAAAAAAAGAAATTCGCCAGTTAAAAGTTGGCGAATTTCTTTTTAACAAAATTTTTTCTTCTTGTATAATCTATATAAGTTTAAGATCATATAAATCTGTTCTTCTATGCTTTAATAATGGTAATTGATTTCTTATTTTATCAATTTTTCCTAAGTCTAAATCTTCCACAAGTATACCTTCTTTTTCATCTAATTTATTTACTATACTTCCCCAAGGGTCAGTTATAATAGAGTTCCCATAAGATACATAAGGTGAGTTTTCATCCCTTGCAGGTGCTGCACCTATCATATAAACCTGATTATCTAATGCCCTTACTTTAAATAGTGGATCCCAATGGGCTGGTCCAGTTGTCATATTAAAAGCTGCAGGAATTATAATTATTCTGGCTCCTTTTAAAGCCATAAGCCTAATAAGTTCAGGAAATCTTATATCATAACATATAGCTACACCCATTTTTCCATAATCTGTATCAAAAACTGTTATGTCTTTACCATAACTTAATGTATCAGATTCCTTAAAGCTTATTCCTCCCTCAATATCTATGTCAAACAAATGTACTTTTCTATGTCTCCCTAGAATATTACCTTTATTATCAAAAGTATAACTAGTATTGTAAATATTACCCTCTTTATCCCTTTCAGGTATTGAGCCACCTATTAAGTAAATATTTTTCTCCTTTGCCAAATTAGATAAAAACTTAATGGTTCTTCCCTCTGGATAACTCTCTGCAAATTTAGGAAAATATTTATTGCTATAGGGACAATTAAATATTTCCGGAAGAACTACAAGCTTTGCACCTTTTTCTACTGCTTTATTAACCATATTTTCTGCTTTTTCTAAGTTTTTATCTTTATCTGTAGTAATAATCATCTGGCATATACCTACTTTTAGCTTATCCAACAATCTCCCTCCCATTTACCTTTTATATTATTACTTCTATACCTATTATAGGAACCCTTGAACTTTTTATTATTTTTAATATATTAATTAAACCATACATTTATTTCTCTCTTTGCTGATTCTACACTGTCTGAACCGTGAACAATATTCTTCGTAATACTACTTGCAAAGTCTCCTCTTATTGTGCCAGGGATTGCCTTAGTAAAATCCTTATTACCATTGATATTTCTTACTAATTTAATTGCCTCATTACCTTCAAGTACCATCACTATTATCGGTCCTTCTTGCATATATTGAATAAGTTTTCTAAAATAATCCTTACCCTCATGCTCTACATAATGTTTCCTTAGTGTTTCTCTATCTGCATTAATTAACTTACAGTTTTTTATTTTTAATCCTTTCCTTTCATATCTATTAATTATTTCTCCCACTAATCCCCTTTTAACACCATCTGGCTTAATAATAACTAAGGTTTCTTCCAAGATTCTTCCTCCTTTCTTTAGTAAAACTTTATCTTGAAAAAAAACATCCAGCTTGAAATAGCTGGATATTTATCTTCCAAATAGACTAAATAGGAGCACTACTATTATTATTCCTATTATATACATTAAATTTACATTTTTATACCATTTTTCTCCTTCCTCTGGTACAAAACTTTTTATTTGTTGTTTCTTTTTCTCATCTTTTTTCTTAAGTTGAGGCTCTATTTGAAAAATTTTATTCTTATAATATCTTACAAGTAAGTTTTTAACTATTAAATAATATGTAAATGTAATTACAAAGAAAGTAAATTTATTATTACTAATACTAAAATATCCAAAATAATTTAAGGTTACAGATAATGCAATATACAACACAAGTAGAAGTGATAAAACAAAATAATAACTTCTAATAAGCCTCTCCTTTTTCTTTGCCATAAATCTTCCTCCGTTTCCTGCTTATTTCCCTGAAATTGAAAGTTTTTTAATTTTCAATGAAGGAGATCCTATAAATCCATTACCTGAAGGTAATACAAATTTAAGATCATCAGCTATAACCTCTATTTCTTTTAACATATCAAAAAAGTTACCGGCGATAGTTATCTGATTTATAGGCCTTTTTATTTTCCCTTTTTCTATTTCATATCCATATGCAGAAAGGGAAAAATCTCCTGAAACTGGATTAAGTCCAGAATGTAGTCCCTGCACATCAATTATTAATATTCCCTTTTCAATATCTTCTATTATTTTATTAAAACTATTTTGTCCTTTTTTAATATACATATTTGATGGAGCTATGGAAATAGGTGATTTATAAGAACCTTTATATCCATTACCTGTAGACTCTACACCATCTTTTTTAGCTGTTTTTAAATTATGTAAATAAGTTTTTAATATTCCATTATCTATAACCTTTTTATATTTTGTACTAACACCTTCTGCATCAAAAGAACTTGATGCTATTCCTCCTTCCATATATGGGTCATCTACTATTGTTATATTAGAATTAGCTATTTCCTTACCTATTTTATCTTTAAGCAATGATAAACCCTTTTGTACATTTTCTGCAGAAAAAATTGGAACAAAGGCTTCTAAAATATTAGCAGCCACATCATTTCTTAATATAGTAGTATATTCTCCGGATTCAATGCTATCAGCACCTAGCATTGAAATAGCCTCATCAACTGCCTCTTTTGCTAATGATTTAACATGAAACTTTGAAAAATCATTTGTAATTATATATTTTCCTGATGTTTTTACATCATCTCCATCTTTAACCACCACAGAGATATAGGAGTATGCAATATTAGAGTTGTTTTCTAAATCTAATCCTTTAGTATTAACTATCCTACTATAGACAGTTTCTTCTCCATAAAAACAATAATCTACGGCTACTACCCTTTTATCTAAGGCAAAGGCTTCTTTTTCTAACTCTTTTACAAAATTTATTTTTTCTTTTGTAGATATATTTTCTAGTTCTTTATTAAAACTTTTTACTTCTTTGTAATTTTTAGAACCTTTAAATATAAACTCCTCATCATCACTATCAATGTTTAAAGCATTATCCATTGCATCTGTAACAAGGGTTTTTATAGAATCCTTATCTAATTTTTCTGTATAGGAATATCCCATTTTTCCCTTATATATTCCTCTAAAGGATAATCCCCTTTCATCTGCAAGACTATATTTATCTATTTCCCCTTTAAATATTTTTATATCTAACTTTTTATTGCCATGGATATAAACTTCCATATCTTCAAAACCTTGCTTTTTTCCATATTCAAATAATCTATCTACTAGCTCTTTAATGTCCATTATTCTGCCCCCTTTTTGTTAATTCTAAATATGACTATTTTAATTTCAGTTTCTTTAGTAAATTAGTGTTCTCAAATTTTTCTCCGAAGTCTTTTTTAAACTCTGTAAATAATGGTAGTGGGGAAGCTTTTATTTTTTTGCCTTTCTTCCCCCTACAGTTATAGATCTTACCCTTATTGTTGGTTGGCCAACATTAACTGGTAAAGAACCACTTAATGAACCACACATCCCTTGACCAAAGGCAAGATTATTCCCAACCATATCTATTTCTTTTAAAATATTTCTTCCATTACCAATAAGTGTAGCTCCTCGTACTGGTTTTTCTATTTTTCCATTTTTTACAATATATCCTTCCATTACTGCAAAGTTAAAATCTCCCGTTGAAGGATTTACAGAACCCCCTCCCATATATTTTGCATAGAGTCCATATTCCGTATTCTCAATAATTTCCTCTCTAGTAGATTTTCCATTACATATATATGTATTTGTCATTCTTGATGTTGGGGCATATTTATATGATTGTCTTCTCCCTGAACCTGTAGGCTCCATATTCATTTTTCTACTATTTAGCTTGTCTATTAAATATCCTTTTAATACTCCCCTTTCTATTAATACATTTTTTCTAGTCTCCATACCTTCGTCATCTATATTTTGTGACCCCCATTCATTAGGTATAGTTCCATCATCTACTACAGTTACTAAGTCTGATGCTACTTTTTCACCAATTTTCCCTGTAAATATGGAAGTACCCTTTGCAACTGATGTAGCCTCTAATCCATGTCCACATGCTTCATGTAATATAACTCCTCCGAATCCATTTTCTATAACAACAGGCATTTTCCCACTAGGGCATAGGTCAGCATTTATCATAGTTTTAGCAATTCTAGCTGCTTCCTTAGCATATTCTTCAATATTAATTTTCTCGTAAAATTCAAATCCCATATGGGCACCTGGACCAAAGAAACCGGACTGCATTTCTCCATCTTTTGAAGCAACAGCGTTAATTGCAATTCTAGTCCTAACCCTTTTATCTTCAACAAATAGCCCTTCTGAATTTGCAATCAAAATATTTTTTTCTACATCCATATAATTAACTGTAACCTGAGAAATTACTTCATCATAATTTTTAGCTGTATTATAGGCCCTTCTCATAAGCTCTACTTTTTTAGCCTTTTCTACGTTATTTGGAAGTACCTTAATAAAGTGTTTATTGTCTAATGAACTTTTCCTTAAATCAATAGCAATATCCTTCTTATTTTCTGATAGAGCCTTTGCAGCTTCCCTTGCTACTTTAATAAGGTTTTCTTTAGATGAATTATTAGTGTATGCATATATGCTATTGTTTTTATTAAAAATTCTAATACCTACTCCATAATCCCTTCCCGAAAGACCTTTCTCAACCTTTCCACCTATCATAGTTAATCCAGTATTATACTTATCTTCTAAATAAACTTCTGCAAAATCCCCTCCAGTAGATAGTGCATCATTAATTACAGCCTCTATAACCGATTTATTCAACATACAATTCCCTCCTTATATTTAAATTCCAATATTTTATTGGTGTAAATATTCATATACAAATACATCTAATGGTTTCTCATTAAAGAATATTAAGTTTAATTTTTGTGCAGTCTTACGTAATTTTTCTATATTTGGACACATAAAGACTAATTCACATATCCTTTACTTTTAAATTTGTTAACTGCAAATTTTAATCCATCCTCATAATAATCCTCACCATCTATATATGAAAGTGATAGACCATTTGCTTTAGACATTTTATTACTTAATATTAATGTTGATTTGACTTCATTGTTTTCTTTTAATACGTAAACATCCCCTCTATTAATTAATTCTTCTAATAATTTTTTATCCAATTTTATAAAAGTCCAATCAAAAGCTATATAATTTTTTCTTAATTTCATCTGATTACTATCTAAAATATAAGATATATCATCAAAGTTATCTACCTTTTTATATTTCTTGGCTTTTTTGGTACTTTGGTAATTATCATTACCATAAAATATCTTAAAAGAAACAGATTTTTTAAATCCATTTTTCTCAATAATTTTTATACTTTCATGATTTTCTATATAAGTTGAAAGTGATATTGATTTTGCTTTCATCCTTTTTGCTTTATCAATAAAATACCTGGTCATCTCTTTTCCAATTCCTAACCCTCTATACCTTTTATCTACCCTTATACCTTCAAGCCATATATCCCCTGGTTTTAATACAGTAAGTTTTGCAAATCCTACAACTTGTCCATTAAGCTCTGCTACTGTGAATTCTCCTTCTCTATCATCAATCCATTTATCCACAATATTAGGTATGTAATCATCACCTTCCCAAATTGTCGTTGATATAGAGATTATATCTTCCCTATCCTCCTTATTGACTCTCCTTATATTAAGCATTTTATTTATCCTCCTTTAAAAAGACCCTAATGTTATATTTCTCTAAAATATAGAATTTTCCTCTCATATTTTAAATTTATAATTACTTTCATAAAATGTTTAGGGCTGAATAAATTCAGCCCTACAATAATTTTCAATTTTTTATTTTAGATTTTTAATTTGAAATATCTATTTCTCAAACAACTGAAGCTAAAATTAATAGTTCCTCATTATCATTATATATTCTGTCAAATTGAGTTATTGGCAATGGATTTCTACCCCTTCCAACCTCTATTGTGTATCCCGGCTTTCCATATCTATAAATAAACCAGTCTTTGTAACCTGCATATGAAGCAATTCCATAAGCTTCAGCAAGTCTATATCCACTTACCTGTGATAATAATTCTCCTATTCTTCTAGCTACTGGTGGAGCCATGTTTTGAAAATCCCAAAAGATAACTTCTCCTTGACTATGATATGCTAATACTAATCTAAAATTATGTTGTCTAGTAAAGTTTGCTACTGCACTTGATTCCGGTTCTGATTCTGGATAAGGTCCTGAATATCTTGTAGGTCCTGGACCATCAACTCCATATCTAGGTTCTGCTTCCTTTGAAAGCTCCCATAGAGCATTATAGTTATGATTTAAATCTACTCCCCTTATGTTTGCCTGCCACACCTGTGAGAAGGGCAGACCGGTATCATTCCATTCTAATAATTCTTCATAATATGGGTTATCTCTCTGGAGGCCATTAAGAACTAAATCAATACCATCAGGGTTTACCATAGGTACAATATAAATTGTACTTTGATTCCAGATATCCCTTATATCATATCCGCGAATTGAACTTCCTTCTGCATAAGCTTCTGAAAAATTCTCAATAAATTTCATTAATAAAGGTACAGTTATCCATTCAAGGGCATGGTGTGCACCATTATAGAATACTTCATTAGGGCCATTTCCCAGTTTAATATAATATAACTCTCTTCCTAACACACTATTACCTATAGAACCTACTTCCAAAAATGGATACCTAGCCTGTAATCCCCTTATATCCCTTTCCATTATTTCATGGGTATATTCAATATCTGTATCTACTACATCAATTCCATATGGAACAACAATTTCTCTGCCTATAGTTAAATTATAAGGGTTAAGACCAGGATTGGCAGTTAAAATTTTATCTACTTGAGTATAATACCTTCTAGCTATGTCATATAATGTATCTCCTGGTCTTATTACATAATTATCATATCCAAGTAAAAACCTTTCAAGTATACTATATGTTCTAGGTCCAACGATACCGTCTGGTACAAGGCCATTATCACGCTGAAAATTAATAACTGCCTGCTGAATTCTATATCCAAAAATACCGTCAATAGGTCCAGGGTTATATCCAATTTTATCTAAAAGTGATTGTATTTCCATTACATCTGTTCCTGTGGAACCTAATCTTAATACTCTCATTATCACCACCTCTTATTCTATAATCTATTCAAAATAATCAAAAACGGTACAAATATCATGAGTCAGAGGAATATCCCCTGACTCATGATTCATTAATTTTTAAGTATTTTAGTAGCCGTATCCAAATAGTATAACTAATAGTAGGAAGAAGAATAGTAGGCTTTCATCTCCTTCTTCTCCAAACCAATTTCCATTATTAAAGAACAATACTAAAAGTAAGAAAAAGAAAAGTAAACTTTCATCTCCATCTCCAAAAAATCCTTTAGACATTAGAAAACCCCCTTAAACAATTAGTTGATTTAATTTAATACATAATATTCATCAAGGGGTATTTCCGTTACAATTTTAAAACTCATCATCTGATTCTCTTAAAATTCTAATTATTTTTTCTAACTTTCTTATTGTCTTCCTGGAGCTTTCATTCATTACAGGTTCAAAACTTTTTGCAACCATTATTAAAGGTTCAATACTACTATCTACACTAGAAACAGCATTTTCTCTATTAGAAAGGACTTTAGTTTGTACTTGTTGCAAGTTTTTCTTAACAGTCAAGGCCTTTTCCATAATATCTCTATTTTTTCCTTCTGAATAGTTTATCAATTCTTCTATTATTCTTTCCTTTCTTTCATCTCTGGTTAACTGATCCACAGTACTTGCACTTACTTCCTCATTATATTTTTCCCTTTTAATCTTTTTCATTTTGTTTAAAATTTCTAATACATCTTTTGCTTTACATAGGTTAACCTGGTCATTATAATAGAAATAATTCTTAATTCTATCTAACATCTCTATTTTTTCATCTAAATTAGTATCAAGGTTTAGTTTTTTAAAATTAAATCCACCTTGGTTAGTTAGTAAGATAGCCATGAAGGGCAAAAGCATAGTGCCTATACCTTTAGACCCTTTTTTATCATCAGTTAAATCGGTAACAGATGAACCTTTACTAGGCAGTTTATTATTCATGCTAATATAATCACCTCTATTCAAATTATTAATCCCTATTATTCCCTAATTTATACTATGCAAAGAACCAATTTTAGTGAAAAAAAAAGCAGCCATAGTTGGCTGCTTTTTGTTTACAAGTCTTCTAATCCCAATTCCATTCTAAGTTCACCTAGTGATTTTGAAGTGACATTTTCCCTATTTAATTCTAAAAGCTTTATAGCCTTTTCTAAATCATCCTTACTATTTACTTCAATCTCTAAATAAGGATATGGATATGTTTCTTTATCCCATGTGTCTATATCAAATCTTATATCTTCATATTTATAACTAATCCTTTCCTTTTCACCTTGATGCTTTTTATTTAATTTTAGATTCTTTAGTATTTCCGTTAAAGCTTCCTTATCTTCTACTTTAGTTTCAATCTCAACATTTTCCCTTAAACCATCTTTACTTATATTCCTTTTTAAGGTAAATATGTATTCTGTATCTTTATTAACTAAATCCCTTCTCTCTCTTATTCTTAAATAACCATTCTTTTCATTTTTTATATATCTGTCTTCTGTATCAAATATGGTATTAATCTGATACTCCTTCTTTATTAGTTTAGCTCCCAAATCCTTTAATTTCTTTTCAATCTCATCCTTATTTATATTAAGTACTTTAACCTCTAGCTCTTTTCCCATTGCAACTCACCTTCCTATTGTGCAGTATTTTTCATAATCATTACATGATTTTTTTAAGTTTAAAGTTAATGTAATCACATGAAATACAATGAAAGTCTATTCCATCAATTTTCCCTTCAACAGCAAATTTATGTCCCTCACTATGTAAATGACCATAGACGCAAACTTCTACATTATATTTTTTCATTACCTCTACAAACTCGTTAGGTGTTTTATCTATATTAAAAGGTGGATAATGAAGCATAACAATTATTTTATTTACTTGTTTACATACTGAGTTTAATGATAGTTCTAGCCTATTTACCTCTCTATTAAACACCTTCTCATCATGTGGGTCAAACTCCTCACTATCTTTAGAGGGCCATCCCCTAGTTCCACATATAGCTATATCTTTATATATAAAATGGTCATTATAAAGAAAGTGAATAGAATTAAGCTTTAGGGAGTTTAGTTTTGATTTAGTACCCCACCAATAATCATGGTTACCTTTACCTATAACTTTAATACCGGGAAGTTCATCTATTTTCGTTAAATCTACTTTAGCTTCATCAAGCTTTAATGCCCATGATATATCTCCTGGAATAAGAACTAAATCATCATCAGAAATAACCTTATTCCAATGGTTAAATATTTTTTTTTCATGGTCCACCCAGTTTTCTCCGAAAATATCCATAGGCTTATCTCCAATGGGGTCAAGATGCAAATCTGCTATACCATATACTGCCATATTTTCACCTCTAATCTATGTTAAAGTTAAAGTTTAACTTTAAGTTTAAATTGGCTATTTTTCAACATTTCTCTGGGTTGAAGTAAAACTTTTAAAGTTCTACTTTAACCTATTTCAATAAAATTATAATCTGTATTTATTTTATCTAATACTTCTTTTTCCCTTTTATGGCATGTAAATAATATTATCTGCCTTTTATTAGACTCCTTTATAAGGAAACTAAGTATATTATATAACCTTTTATTGTCATATTGTACAAAGCAATCATCTAAAATTAATGGAAGATTATTATCTCCTCTAATTATATCAATAATTCCAAACCTTGTGGCAAAGTAAAACTGGTCAATTGTACCTCCACTTAGCTTTTCTATATCTATAAGATTTGCCCCATGTGGGTTAACAGCCTTAATATCTATACTATCTGTAATCTTTACTTCATTATATTTACCATTAGTAATCTTTTCTATTATTGTACCAACCTTTTTATTTAGCTTAGGTGCAAAATCACTTTGAATTTCCTTTGAAATCCTATTTATTGTATCTCTAGCAATATTTAATGCTTTAATCTTTCTTTCAAAGTCCCTTTTCAATTTAGTTTTTCTAATGATTTCTTCTTCTATATCAACCAATGGTTCTGTATTTGAAGTTAAATTCTTAATCTTTTCTTCTAGCCTTGTCTTTTCCTCTTTTTGTCTTGATATTTCCCTTTCTAATTCCTCTAATTTGTTAATAAAAAATTCTCTATCTAATTCTTCATCTAATTCCTCGATATCTTTTGTATCTATATCCATAAATTCTTTAGCCCTATGTTCAAGGGTTTCAAGGTCTTCATTATCTAAAACTCTGTTTAATAATTCTTCTTTATTTTTTAGTGATTGGCAAATTTCAATATATCTGTTTTTCTTATTTAGTTTTTCTTTAAACTCTTGTATATTCTTTGATTTGTTTTTAGAAATAATTTCTTTATACTTTTCCTTAGTATCCAAATGTTTTTGATTAATTTCCTCTACTGACTTTGAAAGTTTTTCTTTAGCTTCGATTATCTGTGTTTTTCTATTCTTTAATTTAGTATATTCTTTATACATATTTCTTACCTGCATAATATTTTCAAGATTTATTTCTTCCTTTAACCCAACTAAAGTCAAATATTTATTAATAAACCCTTTTAAATTTTCTATTTCCTTTCCTAACTCTTTTTTCTGATTTTCAAGTCTTTTAATAATAGTTATATTATTTTGCAAGTTATTGTTCCTATTATATTCATTAAACTTCCTTGTAAGTTCAGCCTTTGATAAACATCCATGCTTTCTTAAAATATTTTTCATTTCTTCTTCGAGCTTATTAACTTTTTGTTCAATCTCATATTTTCTCTTTTTTGTTTCTTCAACTTGTTTTACTAAAGAATTAATATCACTTTTTAATGTCTTAGACTTAACAATAGAGTATAATAAAGTACCCAACGGTATAATGTTAGCAGTTAAAATCAATGGATTTATTAAAAAACCTAATATACTAAGTAAAATCATTCCTATACCTGATACTCCCACAAAAATATTTAACCTTTTTAAACTTCTTTTCTTCTCACCTAGCTTTGATTCAAGCAAAATATTCTTTGATTCATTTTTAGAATATATTAATTTGTTTCTTTCTTCTTCCTTAGCTTCATGTTCATAAAAGTCTTTTTCAATGTTATTGAACTCTTTTTTACAGTTAGTTTTATCTAACTCTTCTTTATACTTTTTAATCTCTTCATCTATTGATTTTACTTTTTCTTCCTTTTCCATTAAAATATTAAAATTACTCATTACATTATCTATTTCATCATCTTCTATATCTTCAAAGTATTTTAATTTTTCTATTTCCTTTTCAATATCATTTAAGCCATCTAGCAGATTATTATGCTCTTTCTTGGCTTCATTTAAGTTTTTCTCTAACTCTTTAATCCTATCATCTAATCTTAAAGTTTCTGTATAATCATCCCCATTTATATTTTTATATTCCTCAAGTTTTAAAATTTCTTCCTTAAGCTTTTCTATTTCATCATATAACTTTTTACCTTCTAAGTAACGCTTCTTAGTTTTTAAACCATCAATTAGTGATACTTTATCTTTTACTTTATCCCTTTTACTTAATAAAGAATCAAGCTCCTTCGATACAATATTTAATCTTTCCTGATATATTTTTATGTTATCGTATATTTTTCTTGTTTCATCTCTCTTTTCATAAAGCTTGTTTAAATCATTTACCAACTTACCATATGGTGAGGTTTTTATCCTATTTTCTGTCCCTATATCTTCAATTTTTTTATCAAGTCTTTCTAAAACCCTTTTTATTGATATATCTTCATCTAAGCTTCCCCCAAGGTTAATAAGGCTATCCTTTACTTCCTTTGCTAGAGATTCTTCTGTTTTATTGCCTAATTGCTTTATACTTACTGTATTATTATATACTATACTATTTAATCCTAAATGAAGAGAAGCTGGATTGTGAAGTCTAGTTACATTATCATATTCAAACATATGTGTGACATCTTCACCAGTTTTATCATCATATATTTTAACTTCATCATTTCTCTTCATAAAATTCCTTTCAATTCTATATATAGAATCTTTGTATCTGTATTTAAGGATTCCTTTATATTCATTACAATCCCATGGAAGATATTTATGATAGTCATCAGTATAAAGTTTTCGTTTAGTATATGGTTTAAAAAAGCCATAAAACATTCCTTCTATAAACTTATGTATAGTTGTTTTTCCAGCCTCATTGTTGCCATAAATTACATTCAATCCATCTTTTAACTTTAAATGCTTACCTTTAAATTTACCAAAGGCACTTAAAATTAATTCCTCGATAATCATTATTTTATCACCTTCTCTTTAAAAAGCTCTTCTAAACCATAATATAATGCCTCTTTTACTATAGGATCATCTAACCCTTTCTTTTTCATTTCTTCTATAAAACATCCAATTATATTTCCTTTATTATCTTTTAATATTTTGTCTATATCATAGTCAGGCTTTGATTTATCTATTAATTCTATATAGTAAAACTTATCATTTAAAATATTCTTTAACTCCTGTAAATCTATGTTAATATCACTGTCCCTTACCCCTTTTAAAACAATTCTATAGAGGTTTTTCCTTCTATTTTTCTCTTCATCACAATTAGAGACTAAATCTATTATGTCGTTAAAACTCATACTTTCATTTAGCTCTAAAGATTTTATAACAAATTCCCTCTTTCTTAAAGAAGTAAAGGTCATTTTTATTTTTTCCTTTGATATAACTCCTTCTATTATTCCATGGTCACCAGGTTCTCCAAAATCTAATGGTTCTGGACTTCCACAATATGCTATATTATCATCTATAAATTGAGGTTTATGAATATGTCCCAATGCTATATAGTCAAACCTACTGTTTATTAACTTTTCTTTAGAAATTGGTAAATAATTTGATCTATCATTTAACAGATCCCCATGAACCAATAAAATATTTATTTTTTCATCATTTTCTACCTCTAAATTATCTAAAAGACTTTCCTTCTCTTCTTTTTTATCCCAACTTAATCCCCATACAACGGTATTTATATCTTGAA
The DNA here is from genome assembly GCF_003609645.1 of Thermohalobacter berrensis. Taxonomy (GTDB): domain Bacteria; phylum Bacillota; class Clostridia; order Tissierellales; family Thermohalobacteraceae; genus Thermohalobacter; species Thermohalobacter berrensis. The sequence goes on along the minus strand of NZ_MCIB01000034.1, from coordinate 67,289 downwards.
ACTCAATTTTTTGAACAGTATTACTATCAAAAATATGTACATTATCTGACCATTCAATTAATCTATATAGGGATTTGTTAGAGCATGGGTCATGATTTCCTGCTGCAATTACTACCTTTGTACCTTTAATATCCCGAAATCTGTCACTTATCCGCTTTACATCTCCAATAGTACAATACTTATCTTCAAATAAATCCCCTGCAATTAGTAATAGGTCTACTTCTTTCTTTTTAGCCCTATCTATTATTCTATTAAATGTTTCCCATAACTCTATTCTCCTATTATAGGCCTGTTCCTTATCAAAGCTAGCATTTTTAAATTCCATCCCAAGATGGATATCTCCTGTATGAATACATTTAATTTCCATTTTATCACCCCACTTCATAGAACATTTATTCGATATTTACAATGTTTATTCCTCCTTTTAAACAAAAAAAGGGTCGGGCCTGAATAATTGAAAGTTAGAAATAATTCAATTATTCAGGCCTGACCCTAAAAGTTTATTCCTTATTTTTTTATCTGCCTCAGCTAAATCATAATCCTTTAATTCTTCAATTTCTATCCATTTAAAATCATTACATTCTATTGCCCTTGGATTACCTAATATATATTTTGCCATATAGCATAGTAATAATATTGTTACATTTTCATATTTATGATAGACAACCTCATATATATCCTCTATTTCTATTTTAATATCTAATTCCTCCATTATTTCCCTTCTAAGGCATTCCTTTGGAGTTTCATCTTCTTCTAATTTCCCACCTGGAAATTCCCACTTAAGTGCCTGATTCTTTTCATCTTTTCTCTGGGTTATAAGTATTTTATTTCCCTTCTTTATTATCCCCGCTGTAACTATTAACACTTAACTCACCAACCTTAAATTTCAACCTTTAAATTAATAGTTTTCAATAAAATCTTCCATCCTTCGTATAGCTTCAACTAAAATATCCATATCGCATGCATATGATATTCTAATATAATCATCCATACCAAATGCAATTCCAGGGACTACAGCTACCCTTTGACTTTCCAATAACCTGTTGCAAAATTCAATTGAAAAACTATCATCAAAATTAATTTTATCCTTAAGCTTAGATATATCAATAAATATATAGAAGGCACCCTCTGGATTTACAAAGGATATACCATCAATCTTAGATAGCATGGCTTTAGCTTTATCTCTTCTCTTTTTATAGGTTTCTACCATTTTATCCATTTCTTCTTGTGAGTAGTTTAGTGCTCCATATGCTGCCCATTGTGAAATAGTTGATGGGTGTGATACTAAATGTCCTTGTATAGTTGAAATGGCCTTTGCTATTTCCTTTGTTGAAGCTGAATATCCTATTCTCCACCCAGTCATAGATGCTGACTTAGATAACCCATTAATCGTTATAGTTACCTCTTTAGCCTTATCTGATATAGAAGCTATACTTACAAAATTATCAATATATCTAATTTTTTCATATACTTCATCTGCAATTATATAAATATTATTTTTACTACATACTTCAATTATTCCCTCCAATTCCCCTTTACTATATATTGCTCCTGTTGGATTAGAAGGGTTAGATATTATTATCCCTTTAGTTTTTGGTGAAATATGTTCTTCCAATTGAGCTGGGGTAATTTTAAAGTCATTTTCCTTTGAAGTTTTAACAAATACAGGTTTTGCACCTACTAATTTAACCATCTCAGGGTAGCTTACCCAATATGGAACAGGAATAATTACTTCTTCTCCATAGTTAAGTAGTGCCAATAACGTATTAGTAATTGCATGTTTTGCTCCACTTGAAACAACTATCTCATCTATTTCGTATTCTATATTATTTTCCCTTTTAAGCTTTTCTAAGATTTTTCCTTTTAGTTCTATTATTCCTGCAGGATGATCGTATTTAGTTTTATTATTTTCTATTGCTTTAATACCCTCATTTTTAGCAGAATTAGGGGTTAAAAAATCGGGCTCTCCAATGCTTAAATTTAGTATTTTTACACCCTTCCTTTCTAACTCACTAACTTTACTACTTATTGCTATTGTATAGGATGGTGTTATGTATTTTAATCGTTCTGATAACATTTTGTTTTCCTCCTTTAATATTTCTTGTATATAGTTTACACTAAAATAATAATTTTTTGAAATTTATTTAAAATAACTTTAATAGCAAACTATTAATCTTCATATAATACCCCTTGATTAATTATAGGAAACAATATACAATAAGAATATAAACATATTAGAATTTTCTAATATGATAATATTAGAAATAGGTGGTGAGCTATATGAATGATATAATATTTAAATTATCAGCTTCTTATTTAAAAGCCCTTTCACATCCTACAAGATTAAAAATATTAGATATACTTAAGGATGAAGAATTATGTGTATGTAAGATTTTTGAAGCTTTAGAATTAGAACAATCAAATGTTTCTCAACACTTAAGGGTTTTAAAGGACCAAGGGATTCTAGTAAGTAGAAGAGAAGGTGCTAACATAATGTATAGGGTAAAAGATAAAGATGTATTTAATATAGTTAATAAGGTAAAAGAAATATTAATTAGACAACTTAATGAAACTCAAGATCTATTAGAGAAGGAGGGCGACTAAATTGTTTAAGCATATTGCAGATATACTTTCACCTTATATAGTAAATTTCATAAACTGGCTTTTTAGTAAGTTGGGGTCAAATTTAAGGGTTGGAAATGCCTTTAATGAAGCTGTAAACTTTTTTATATATGATACATTAAAGATAATATTTATTTTAAGTTTTATGATTTTTGTTATTTCTTTTATAAGAAGTTTTTTTCCACCAGAGAAGGTTAAAAAAGTTCTAGCAAAGTTTGGTGGTGTATGGGCCCATGTAGCCGCTTCCGTCTTAGGAGTTCTTTCTCCATTCTGAAGCTGTAGTACAGTTCCGATTTTTATCGGATTTGTGGAATCGGGGATTCCACTTGGAGTAACCTTTACATTTCTAGTTACATCACCTATAGTTAATGAGATTGCCTTAGGGTTTTTATTTATAACTTTTGGAGCAAAAATAGCTATATTATATACTTTAGCAGGAATGATAATAGGTATTGTAGCAGGTATACTTATTCAAAAGCTTAAACTAGAACACCTAGTAGAAGAATATGTATATCAAATACACATGGGAAAAAGTGAAGTAGAAGAAATGGATATAAAGGAAAGGACAAATTTTGCATTAAATGCCGTAAAGGATATTGTTAAAAGGGTTTGGATATATATAATTATAGGTATTGGTATTGGAGCAGCAATACATGGTTATGCACCTTCAGATTATCTAGTAAGATATGCAGGACCAAACAATCCCTTTGCAGTTTTCGTAGCTGTAATACTAGGAATACCTCTTTATTCAAATGCTGTTGGAACAATCCCTGTAGTAGAGGCACTTATAGGAAAGGGAGTTGGTGTTGGTACAGCTTTAGCTTTTATGATGTCAGTAGTTGCTCTATCTTTACCTGAAATGATATTATTAAAAAAGGTTATAAAACCAAAATTGATTGGTATCTTTGTATCAATAACTGGAGTGTCAATAATTTTAGTAGGATATTTATTTAATATAATTTTATAGGAGGGATATTATGAATATTAAAATCCTAGGACCCGGCTGTAAAAACTGTCAAAAACTTTATGATATGGCTAATGAGATAGTAGAGGAATTAGGAATTGATGCTAAAATTGAAAAAGTGACAGAATTTAAAGATATAGCAAGTTATGGTATTATGAAAACACCTGGTATAGTAATAAACGAAAAAGTTCAAGTTTCTGGAAGGGTTCCATCTAAAAAAGAAGTTAAAGAATTAATTAATAAAAACCTATAAGGAGGTATTAAAATGGATATTAAAATTCTAGAAATGGTTTGCTGAGGAGGAAGTAAACTAGCGCCCATCGTTGATGAGGCCTTAAACAGATTAGGTTCTGATGAAGATTTTGAAATTATTGGCGATGTTCCTACTATTGCAAAAATGAGGGTAAAACAAACTCCTGCTTTAGTAGTTAATGACAAAATATTATTTGAAGGCAGAATTCCTTCCCTTGATGAGGTTATTGAAAAATTAAAAGAAGTTATTTAAAAAAGGATAATGGGATATCCCATTATCCTTTTTGATATGAGTTTAAAACTCTTTTACTATATCATTATATCCCAATCTTTTTCCCCTCGGCTTTAACTCTTTACTCTCATCATGATACCCTAAGGCTATAAGCATTGTAACTATTTTATCCTCATCAATTGAAAAAACTTCCTTTACTTTATCTTCATCAAATCCTATCATTGGATGGGTATCTAATCCATAGTATTTTGCTGCATACATTATTGACATGGCAAGCAGAGAACTATTTCTTGCTGCAAAAGCAACTTTCTTCTCTTCAGATGGAAAAAGCTTTGTTTTAGAATAATTTATATATCCTTGTATTTCTTCTTCAGTAGCTCCTTTGTCTATTTTTTCATCCCAAATAGGATTTTCTCTAAGGAAGCCCCTTGTATTTCCTATAATAGCTAATACTACCGGAGCCTCTAATACCTTATCCTGTTTACAAGCCTCATTATATAGTTTTTTCTTCCATTCTTCAGACTTTATTACTAAGACCTCCCATGGTTGAAGATTAAAGCATGAAGGAGCTAATGTTGATAATTCAATAATTTCCTTTAATACTTTATTGTCTATTTGTTTATTTGGGTCAAAATAGTTAACTGATCTTCTGCTTTCAAATATCTCTTTTAAATCTTTCATATAATTTACACCTCTTTTATAATACTATTTACTCATCTTTTACCCAGTAAAATAACAGATAAACTATCTTTTCCTCTTATTTTTAGCCTTTATAAGCCTAGAGGTGTCTAGTTTTTGTTTTTCCCTTTGACCCTCAGTTTTATTTAATTCCTTTTTACTTTCTACTTTTTTCTTACTTATATTCTTAGTTTTCTTTGACTCATCTTTTTTCCTATTGTCTAAGGGATTAAATCTAATGCTAATATTTAGTCTCCTTATTGCAATATCTAAAATAAATAGTACTAAAACTATAATTAGAAAAGCCCTTGATAAATCCTTTATACCGTACACTTCCTTTAAGTTACCCTTAAAAACCTCCTTAGGATCTGTAATAAACTTACCACCTGAGGTAACTGAAAGTTGTTTTAATATGTTCCTTGAAGTACTATAATCATATTCCTTTGAATAATTTACAGCTATAGCATGATTTGCAGTTTTTACTCTCTTACCTTCTTTAGATTGATTAACTTTTATTAAATATACTCCCTTTTTATCAATAGTTATTTCACCATAATATTCTCCTGGTTTAGATAAGTCCAAATTTATCTGTCTTTTTTCAAGATTTGGAGTTATAATTAAAGCCTTAGTTTCATATTCCTGATTAAAATTATTTCTATCTTTAGCTGAAATTTTAACTTTATTTCCTTCTAAATTAGAGGTTATTGATAACCCCTTGTTATTCTCTAGATTAGAAAAGGTCCATTCTACTATTCTCTTAAAAAACTCTATACCTTCATTAGAATTAAGATATTCCATTGTCCACTTTCCATTCATATCTGACATCCATGCAGCAGATTTTCCTAATCCATATTGCCATATAGCAAGGATAGGATCCTCTTTATCACTCCATAAAATGACCTCTGCCCTCCCTTTAGGAGATGTACCTATATATCCGTCTAGGTTTAACAATCCCTTGCTAAAAACATCTAATACTTCATGATACTGTCCAATTAAAGGTGTAAATGTTCTATTGTTTATATATGCCTTTGATGCTAAAAAAGCTTCCTTTGTAAATATTTTTGGTATATTTGAAGCCTCATCTACATAATAATATCTTCCCTTTCCCTTGTTAGCTAAATCTTCTAAAAGGTAAGTATCTGCACCCTGTCCTACTGCTACAGTTGATATAGTTATCCCTACTTTTTTCATATCATTTATAAGTTTTTCATATCCATGCTTTTCAGCTTGTCCATCTGTAAGCAATATAATATGCTTAAGCTTAGTATCTGCATCCTTTAAAGAGTTATATGCTTCTTCTAGGGCTGGTATTATACTTGTTCCTCCCTCTGCCCTTAAGGTCCCAATAAGTTCTTTTATTTTTTCTCTATCATCAGTATTTCTTAATTTTACTACCCTCTCTGTGCTATCATCAAAGGCGATAACACCTATTTTATCTTTTATTTTTAGTGAATCTAATGCTTTAATAGCAGCTTCTTTAGCTAATTCAATTTTACTTACTCCATATTGTTCTGAACCCATACTACCTGATTTATCTATAATTAACATTAAAGCTAAATTAGGAACTTTTCCATCTATTTTCATTTCCATATTAACTGGAAGGATTTCTTCCAAAGGAGTTTTATAATATCCCCCTAAAGCATAGCTGTTTTCTCCTCCTGTTACAAAAAGACCTCTTCCATAGTCTCTAACATAAATCTTTAAGGCATTAATAAAATCGTTATTTAGATTTTCTAAGGATACATCACACATAACAATAGATTTATATTTCAATAATTCACTTAATGAATGTGGAGCTTCCCTTGCCTTTATATAATCTACACCTATATTGGATTGTTTTAATATTTTATTTATTTCCCTACCACCATTACTTGTATCATCCACTAAAAGTATTCTAGGTCTACCTTTAACTTCGGAAAAGGTAGAGTATGAATTGTTTACAGTTTTTGTATCATCCTCTGGAGTTATTAATGCTCTATATGATTTTAACCCACTACTAGTTGCTTTATCCTTAAAAACAAACCTATTTTCTCCTTTTTCAATAACAACTTCTTCTTCACCAATTTTTACTCTATCTGAATAAAGGGTAAGCTTTCCCCTTGTTTTGACATTACTCCATATGTGAACATTTATATCAAATTTCTGATTTTCATATAATTTGTCTGGAACCTCAATTTTTTTAATTTGAACTTCACTTTTCAATTCACTATCCACTCTATAGATCTTAAAGTCAATATCATTATATTTTATTAGGCTTCCCTCTTTAATGCTATTTCCTATATTCTCCTCTCCATCTGTAAATAAAACTATTCTCTTTTTTGTTCCATTAGGAATTAACAATCTTGAAAGCCTTAGTCCATCTTCTATATTAGTAAAATTATTACCTGGATTAGTCTGAAATTCCGTTAAATCTAATCTATCTGTTAAAGTATTTTCCACTTCCCCCTCTTCACCAAAGGTAACTATCCCTACTCTGTCCTTTTTAGTTGTGTATTCTAAAGAATCATTTATAAAATTTATAAAATCATTATGATTTTTTGTAGTACTTTCCGATAAATCAACTGCAAATATTGTTGTAACTGTATCTACATATGATTTTAATGTCAAACCACTTATTGATAGGATCAGTAGTATGAAAATAAGAGTTCTAATTCCTAATATAGCTCTCTTTTTTGCTTTAGACATTCTATTTAAGTTATTTGATGTATAAAAAATAAATATTGTACTTAACGGAATCAAAAATAGTAAAAATGGATTTTTCAAACTAATATCCACGATTATACACCACCCACTCTAATGCCAGAAAAATAAGTGCTAACCAAATAAATAAACTTTGTAAACTGCTATAGACTTCACCTTTATTATCACCTAACTCAGTTGTAGTACCTTTTAAAGTATATTCAAAGTTAATATTAGATTCCTGTTTGGTATTTATATTTGTAGCGAAATAACTTATAATATCTCCACTAGCAGACTCCTGGATTATTTTGTATATACCTGTTTCATTTGTATCAGTATAAGGTGCTACTGGAAATGGCGGAGCTATTTTTTTCTTTAATCCACTAGGGGTAATAACATAAGCTATCTCAGTTTTAGGTAAAATTTCAATATTTATCTCTTCTCCAGAAAATATTTTTATGTTTTCTTGCCCCTTTATATTTAATGTGTAATCTAATATATTACTAATAAAAATCGGAAAATCAGTCTTAAGTGGAAAATCTGTTTCATGTAAATCAAACCCTGCTATAATAAACTTTTGTTTGTCTTTCATTCCTTTTACCATAACTGGATAATCATTTAATAACAGAATTGGAACTCCCCACTTAGGTGTTTCAAACACTTTCATTCCCCTTGAAGCAAAATCCATATCTACATAATTAAACAATTCATCTTCCTTTATTTTTAATTCACCTTCCATTACCTTACCCTTTACATTGATTATTCCATTATTTTTAGGTGGGTCAAATATTACAATATTTCCATCCAAAGGTAATTTATCAGGTATCATTCCATCATAAACATATAAATCATAACCTCTTATATCTTCTAAGATTTTATTTGACTTATAAAGTTCAACATTATTATTTAATGATATAGCCTTCTCTAAAAATAGATTTCCCTTAGTAGTAAGTAAAACTTTTTTATATAATGTATTTTTAATAACATGATATCTCTTATTATCAATTTTTAAATCATCATTTATATCTATTTCTGCCTCTAATAACCCAGAATTGGAAGGTACATCAAAATATATATTTCTACTATTTTTTCCTTTGATAGTTACTTCCTTCACATCATATATTTCATTATCTACATAGAGGGTTAAGTCTCCAGTCTTTTCTAAGTTTGAATAATTTGTTACAGTAATTAATACACTCATTTTTCCATTATCTACAGCATGTGTTAATTTTTCAATAGCTATATTTTGGCTTTTATCTTTTTTTATATTTTTTACTGTTATATTCTTTAGCTCTTCTTCTATACCTTTATCTGTATAAAAAATTACTCTATAATTTTTCATCCCTTTTGTCATTGCTCTAATTAATGATAAAGTATCTTCTATATTATCACTGCTATTGCCTACCTGTATGTTTCTTAGTTTTTTTCTAATTAATCCTTTATCATTACCCTTATTTAATAATATTTCCGGTTTATTTCCCATAGTTATTAAGGTTACATAAGACTCTTTTCTTAGATTGTCAACAATTTTTTCTATTTCTTCTTTTGCCATATTAAATCTACTTTCTTTAATATCTGTACTCTGCATACTGGTAGATTTATCTAGCACTATAATTAAGTTTTCAACATTCATACTTTCTGATATGATATAAGGTTCTGTAAGGGCTAACACTATTAAGGTAAATATTAAAATCTGTAATAAAAGAAGTAAATTCTTTTTTAGTTTTTGCCAAGGAGTATTGGCTTCCATATCTTTTATTGCTTTTTTCCAAAGATAGGTACTAGATATTTCAATCCTTTCATGCTTCTTTTTTAGTAAATACATTAAAATTATAGGAATTATTCCAAGTAAAAATAGAAAGGATATTGGAGAATAGAAATTCATTGTATCACCTCAAAATACCAGCCTTAATAAGGCTATCAAAAATAATTTTTTCTAAAGGTGTTTCATTGGATAAAAATGTATAATAACAACCATACTTTTTACATATTTCATTTATATTGTTTAAAAATTTATTAAGGTTTTTTTCATATGCCTTTAAAATAGAATTGCTACCTGAAATATCAATCTCATTTTCTGTTTCGCTATCTATTAGTTTAACGTCCCCCCTAATTGTTGGATTAAGTTCTTCCTTACTTAAGATTTGTAAAACTATAATATTTTGTTTCAAATAAGATAAATACTTTATTACTTCTTCAAAATTATCACTAAATAAATCAGATATAATAATCGATATTCCCTGTTTATACTGATTTTCAGGAATAAGGTTTAACATGTCCTCTCTACTTTCAAATTTAACTTTTTCTAAAAAGTTTATTACTCTAGATGTCATATTTTTTCCTTTCAAATATCCTGTATTATCAAGTTTGCCATTGTTAATAGTATATAAATTAATCCTATCAAGATTAGCTAGGCTTAAATAGGCAAAAACCATAGATAAATTTAGAGCAATATATGATTTCTTTGGAGAACCAAAGGCCATTGATTTTGAAGTATCTAAAAATATATTAATTGAGGCTTCCCTTTCTTCCATAAAAAGTTTTACAAAAAGCTTTTGAAATCTTCCATAGGCATTCCAATCTATTTTCCTAAAATCATCTCCTGGAACATATTCCCTATAATCTGAAAACTCTATTGATGACCCTTTGGCCTTAGATTTTCTACTTCCACTATATCCCTTATTTAATATAAAGTTAGAATTTAACTTTAAGGTTTCTAATTTTTTTAATAGAGAAATATTAATTTTGGAATTTGCCATTATTACCAATCCTTTTTTATAGTTTGTATCAAAAAATGAGACAGAAACCCATCTCCTGCCTCATTAATTAATTTCATTAATTATTTCACTTATTATATCTTTACTAGTTATTCCCTCTGAAACTGCCTCAAAGTTTAGAATAATTCTGTGGCATAGTGCAGGATATACCACATAGTTAATATCTTCAAAGGCTACATTAAGTCTGCCCTCCATTAATGCTTTAACCCTTGAGGCTTTGACAATTGCTTGTGCACCCCTAGGACTAGACCCAAACCTTACATATTTTTTAGTAATTTCTGGACTACCTTCATTTTCAGGATGTGTAAACAATATAAGTTTCATTGCATAATCCATAACAGGTTTTGCTATTGGTATTTCCTTTGCTAGGTTAATCATTTCAATTATCTCTTTTCTATCAGTAACCTTTTCAATTCTATCTTTTTCTTTCCCTGTTGTTAAATTTACTATTTCTGTTAATTCATCTTTACTTGGAAATTTTATATCTAATTTAAACAAAAATCTATCCATTTGTGCCTCTGGTAAAGGATAGGTTCCTTCCATTTCTATTGGGTTTTGTGTAGCAATAACAAAATAGGGTTCTTCTAACTTATATGTTTTATTTCCTACAGTTACACTTTTTTCTTGCATCGCTTCAAGCATTGCACTTTGTGTTTTTGGTGTTGCCCTATTTATTTCATCTGCAAGGACTATATTACTAAATATTGGTCCCCTTTGAAAGCTAAATGTACTTTTTCCTTTTTCATTTGTAATAATATTCGTTCCGACTATATCTGCTGGCATTAAATCTGGAGTAAACTGTATTCTCGAAAATTCCAAATCTAAAACTTGTCCTATTGTTTTTACTAATTGAGTTTTACCTAGTCCTGGAACACCTTCTAAAAGTACATTTCCTCCAGATAATATTGCAATTATAGTTTTATCTATTATTTCTTTTTGACCAATAATTCCCTTACCTATCTCATCTCTAATCTTTTTTATTTTTTCAATAGTTTTTTCAATCTGTAATTCTAAATTACTCATATTAGCCCTCCGATTTTTTAGGTTAAATAGCATCATTATTTCTTATTAATAGGCTATTTCTGCAAAATATTTTTTCACTATTTCCTTCATACTTTCAGGTATTACCTTACTATCTATTTCCTCATAAGCCTGTTTTTTATAAGTATTTATAACTTCATTATATGGAACAGATTCACCTGTAATATCACCCATTTTTTTTACTTTAATAATATCTTCACTACCTGATTTATTTAAGGTACCCTTTAGTCCACTTTCTTTCCCTTCAACCCCTAGATTACTAGGAGCAAATACTTTCTCATAATTCTCTACCGTTTTTTCTGATGGTATACTTGCACCATTACCACCCTGTCCTGTAGATCCACTATTTCCATAGTTTGAACCATTACTTGTACCATTCCCTGTACCTTCACCTTGCCCATTATTTCCCCCTGTTGAACTATTCTGATTACCACTAGATGATTGATTACTATTACTGTTTCCTAATGCCACAGCTTCAGAAGTAGTATTCTTTAGTCCTTCTGTTACGCTAATAGCTTTATTTAATCCCACTGATATATTTTCTCCATTCATAATATTACTAAGTGTTTCACCTAAATTATTCATATTCTGACTTATTAGTGTACTATCTGACATATTACCACTTATTGTTGAAGCAATATTATTTAATACATTAGAAACCTTTGGATTTTCGATTCTACTTGACAGCTCTTTTAATTTTTTCGACAATTCTTTTATTTCTTCTTTATCCATTCTTTTTAGTTGTTCTTCCATTTTTGCTATTTCTTCCATCAAGCCCTTATAATCTTTATTATTTAAGTGTTTAGATAAATTTCTAGTAAATTCTTCACTTCCTAATTCTTTAGCCAGCTTTTTTATTTTTTTGTCTTGAATCTCTTTGGCTATTTCATTAATTTTTTTATTGGTCTTTATAGCTTCTTTGGTTATATCTTTAAATTCTTTTTGATTATCTATTTTTTTCCTTAACCTTTCTAAAGCCCTTTTTATCTCTTCCTTTTCCTCTTTGGTTAACAAATTATCTTTTTCTATCAATTTTTCAACCTTTTCAATCTCTTTTTTCTTATCTTCTATTTCTTCTAAGTTTTCTTCAATCTCCTGGGCTGTTATATATGATTTTGTAGGAATAAAAGACACTAAAACCCCAGTAAGAATTAAAACGAAGGATAAAAGGACTATTGTAACGGGTGGTTTTATAGAAATACCTTCTTTATAATTAATTTTTTTCAAGTATTCTATTGCATCCTCCTTTTGAAGCTTTGCAATCACTGAATTATCTTTGCTTAATTCTAGTGCTGTTACTACCCTTTCCTTAAGCCCCATACTATCCACTATAAGGGCAACTTCCCTATAGGATGGTCTTTTATAAAAAGAATATAATATCCCTAAAAATAAAAACATCAAAGCTAATAACATTATCTTTTCAAATAAAAAGGTAATAGGTATAAACCTAGATATTATCATAAGGATTAACGACATTATAGACCATAAAGTTGTTGCATAAGAAAGATAATGTATCAACCTTTTTAGATATATCCTAAATCGTATGGGTTTTAAATATTTAAATAAATTTTTTTCTAACATTAATATTTCACCCTTTTATTTAGCTTTAGACTTACGTTTAAAGCTCCCCATTGGATTTATTTTTATTGATACTAAAAATAAAAGTATGCTTGAAATAACAATATCTAAACCTAGATTTATATATAATGGAACTAAAGTATCCCAAGTATCTTTCTTAAGCCATTGGGAAGGAATAAAAATTTCCCCTACCTGTTCTGTTAAAATAGAAGATAGGCCTGATAATGGATTTAAATAAAGTAAAAATCTTTGAAAAAATGTTATATCATTGTTGCCTGTATTTCGTAATAATTCCATTGAAAATACAAATAATACAAAGGTACCAGCTGTTAAGAAAAGAGTTATTAAATAACTTACTATAGTTGATGTGGTAGTTTTTCTAAAATAAGCTGATGTAAAAAGCCCAATACTGCCAAAGTAAAATGCATTAATAATATAAAAACTAAAAAGGATTAAAATATTTCCCGGGGAAACGCCACCAAATAAATATAAAATGCTTAAAATTGGTAAAGACACTATTAGTAACAGTAGAATCTGGGCTAAAGAAGCTGTAAGTTTTCCAAATACAATAGAAAAGCTTGAAAGTCTACTACAGATTAATAAGTCAAATGTTCTTCTTTCCCTTTCTCCTGATATACTACTTGATGTTGTTGCTGGAACAATAAAAACTATTAGTATCATCTGGAATACAGTAAGAACGTAATAAAGTCCCTTTATATCACTTGGTCTAATCCCCATACTATATGGTGATAGTAAATTATATGCCTCAAGAAAAACAAAGACAACCAATACTGATAAAAGCAAAACATATATCGAAATCATAGCAGGTGTTTTCCATGTTCTCATTCTGGTTTTTATTTCTTTTTTTAACACAGGATTTATCACTCTTCATCACCCTTTGTCACTTTCATAAATATTTCCTCTAAATTACCATCAACTGGATTAAATGATACAACTGGAATACCATTATTTATGAGTTTCTTTATTAATTGTACCATCTGATCTTCTTCTCCGTTAAAAGATATCTCAATAAACCTATCATTTTCGTAGACTGAATCTATATTTGGTTCTTCCTTAAGTAACTTTATTGCCTTTTTCTTTAAATCTAATACCCTTATTCTTATTATATTTGTTTTATTAATCTTTCTCATTATTTTATCAACTGGTCCACTTATAACCAACTTACCCTTTTCCATTATGCCAATACTTGTACATAGCTCAGATAACTCAGGCAAAATATGTGAACTAATTATAATTGTTTTTCCCATGCTTTTTAATTCCCTTAATATCTCCTTCATCTGAATCCTTGCCCTAGGGTCTAATCCAGAGGCAGGCTCATCTAATATTAATAGCTTTGGATTATGGATAAGACTTCTTGCAAGACATAGCCTTTGTTTCATACCCCTTGAAAGTGAATCCACATATTCCCCTTTTTTATGTGTTAAATTTACAAGATGGAGCAAATCTTCAATAATATCTTTAATTTCTTTTTTAGATACTCCTCCAATATCTCCATAAAACTCTAGATATTCTTCCACTTTAAGATTATCATATACTCCAAAAAAATCTGGCATATATCCTATTTTTGTTCTTACTTCTTTTAAATTGTTAGAAACTTCAATATCATCAATATAGATTCTTCCTGAAGTTGGTTTAAGTAGGGTTGCTATCATTTTAAAAGTAGTTGTTTTACCTGCCCCATTAGGGCCAACCAATCCAAATATTTCTCCTTCTTTTACTTGAAATGATAAGTTATCTACAGCTTTGATATTTCCATATTTTTTAGTTAAATTTTCTATTCTTAACATCTATCTAACAACCCCTTCTACTGAAAACTCTGGAATTAATATTCTATCTTTTCTACCATCTATAGCAATTGTTACCTTTGTACCTTCAGAATTGTTATAATATACCTCTTTATTTTCACTATCTATAACAATCATTCTACTATCATACTTATCCCATTTATCAGTTTTATAGTTGTAAACATATACATTTTCATTTCTTGTAATATTTGCACTTCCTAAGTCTATAGTCATTTTATTTAGCTTTATATCTGTATTTAGTTTATAACTAAGGACAACTTCTCCCTCGCCAAAGAATTGCTTCATTCTATCATCATAGGTTAAATTAGTTACATCCACAATTTTAGGTTCTAACATTCCATAGGGGATTTTTACTTCTTGTCCTTTTTCATATTTAACTTCTACAGGAATAACTACTAAACTTTTTACGTTTCTATTTGCATATGCTCCATTAACCTTTATTTCTTTTATTAAAGGCTTTGTATTCCATCCAATAATCATAATATCTTCCATGTCATTCCTTTTAGTTTCGTAATATTGTTCTAATATTCTTCTTTTAGTTCTTATATCTATTTTATTATCTTGATTACCTTGTTGAGTTCCATTGTAAGGATATAATTTAGTAATCAAATAATGATATGATTTTATTTTGTTAATTTGACTCTTTGTACCTGTAAGCTGCACATTTATATTTTTAGTAGCTCCCTTTTTTATATCTCCTATCTTTTCAAAGCTATCTCCATATATTAAGACAGCATCCTCAACATCCATATCTGTTAAATTTTTAATCGTACCAATTAGTCTATCTTCACTAAAGGTTATATCCTGTTGAATCCCATTATTTAGATTAATAAACTTTTTTAATGATATTGTCTTTACATCCCATAATCCACTTTCTCTAAATACTAAATGGTTTTCTTTTCCTTGATAATTTTCTAAAATAATATCACCATCTTGCAAATTAGCACTCTGATATCTGTACATATTATTGTCATGCGATATATAAATATCATCAGAAAGACTTACATCAATATCTCCCTTTTTAAATGGCATGATACCTATAGTACTTTCTATCTCTGCTATATCTGCATCTGGTTTTACATTAATAACATTTACACTATTTACAATTGAGGCTCTAAACTGTGTACTTGTTCCCCAAAAATAAATTAAACTGGAAAAGACTAAAACTATTATTGGAACAGTAACCCAACCAAATTCCCTTTTATCTAGTCTTTTTAAAATAATATAATTTAGAGGACCAACCATTATTATAAAAATACTTATTATTCCAATTACTAATTTAAATGAAGGTAATCTATCCTTTGGAACATATCCTACTAAGTATTCTGTATTGTATATACTTGTAGGTCCTTTCGATTCGTATTTTATTAGATTTTTAATGCCTATACTTTCATTAACAATATTATTCATTACTTCATTTCTTCTGTTAAACTCAGTAAAAGGCTTTAATCCTAAATCAAAGGCTGTAACAATAATATTTCCCTTTCCTATTTTCTTTTTATAGATTAATTCATTATTCTGTTTTTTAGCCCCATCTATTTTTAGTTTTGCTATCTCAAGTGGAATTTCACTTTTATAATTAAAAAATCTGTTTGTTTTATCCCTTTCTAAAACATCTATATCCTGAATACTTTCTAATCCCTTTAAAGTCTGTTGGTAATTAGGGCCTGTACCAATTATAAGGGTACCACCTCTTTTTACCCAATTTTTTATTGCCAATACCTGATTAGTGCTAAATTTTTCTGTGTTATAGTTGTTTATAACTAAAACATCAAAACTCTCTAGCATGTATGTGTTTTCTGGTAAAAGATTATTTAAATTTAAAATATAATAAAACCTTTTTTCACCATTCATGATTTTATAGTATAAGTTGCTAAAGTATCTAAGACTATCATAATCATCACTAATTATACCTATTGCTCCTGTATCCATAACCTTTAATGGACCTACATTAACTTCATCTTCCCAGAGAAACTGTCCATCATTATCAATTATTCTTACCTTTAATAGATTATAAATATAATGTTCGTTAAGTAGTACATTCATGTTTATTTCCTTTGTTGTTCCTTTAGATATATTTAATTTTTTACTATAAAAAGTATATAAACTATCATTTCCCCTTGGGGTTCTAAAAAAGACCTGAACCTTCCCATCTATATCCTTGTAATTATTTTTAACCTCTACCTTTAAAGGAATAACCTTTCCCAATTTATAATATCCATTAAAACCTATGCTTACTTTAACTTCAAAATCTTCTATAGCATGGGATGTATTACAGAATATGTTAGTAAATGTTAAAAATATAAATGCTATTACAATGATTTTAGCAACTTTTTTGTAAATACTCATACTTATCCTCCTGTCTTTATCAATTAATATATTAGACTCATAGATTACTTTTTTGTTCCATTTATAATAACTTAATTATAACATAAAAAAAGCGAGCAAAGCTCGCTTCCGCTAGGGGAACCTTAAATATAGTATTTGTCTTTGTTTCAACAATTCATAGAAATATACTTTATTAGACAATAACAAAGTCAAGGTTTTGTATGTTCCTCTACAACATAAAATTTATTTTAAAATTTTCTTCAAAGCTTTAATCTTATTTCTATATGGTGGGTATCGAAGATTTATATCAAACATATTAGATTTTTTAAGTATACTCTTATAGTGGGTAAAGGTGTCAAAGCTTGCCTTACCATGATAACTACCCATTCCACTATTGCCAACACCACCAAATGGAAGGTAACTAGATGCAACATGTACTATAGTATCATTAATACAACCTCCACCAAAAGGAATATCCTCTAATACTTTTTTCTCCTTTTCTTTATTATTTGAAAAAAAGTATAGTGCTAGTGGCTTAGGCTTACCATTAACCTTATTTATTACTTCATCTAAATCTTTATATTCCAACACTGGAAGTAAAGGACCAAATATTTCATCCTTCATGATCTCAAAATTCCAATCTATATTATCTATAATAGTAGGTGAAAGATATAAATCATCTTCATCTACCTCTCCACCATAAACTATTTCTCCATCTTCTAATAATTTTGATAATCTTATAAAATGCTTCTTATTAATAATACGTGGATAATCGGGACTTTTTCTAGGATCATCCCCGTAAAATTCTTTAATATATTTTATTATATTTTTTATAAGCCCTTCCTTAATATTTTTATGTACTAATAAATAATCTGGTGCAACACAGGTCTGGCCTGCATTTAAGAATTTTCCCCAAGTAATTCTCTTTGCTGCCAAATCTATATTAGCTTCTTCATCCACTATACAAGGACTTTTTCCACCAAGCTCAAGGGTTATAGGAGTAAGGTGCTTTGATGCAGCTTCCATTACTATCTTCCCCACCCTTACACTACCTGTAAAAAATATATAGTCAAATTTTTGTTCTAATAAAGACTTGTTTACTTCTGATCCACCTTCAATTACAGTAATAAAATCACTTTTAAAATTTTCATTTATTATTTTAGATAATATCTTAGAAGTGTTTGAAGAATACTCAGATGGTTTTATAATTGCACAATTACCTCCAGCAATTGCTCCAATTAGAGGTGATAAAACAAGCTGAAATGGATAGTTCCATGGTGCAATTATAAGGACAACCCCATAGGGCTCAGGGTAAATAAAACTCTTTGATAAAAAGTGGAAAATTGGAGTTTTTACCTTTTTCGGTTTAGTCCAATTTTTTAGGTTTTTTATTACATAATCAATTTCATCTAAAACTATCCCTATTTCTGTTGCATAGGCTTCAAAGGGTGGTTTATTTAAATCATCCTTTAAAGCTTTTAATATTAATTTTTCATTTTCTAATATTACCTTTTTTAAATGTTTTAACATCTCCATACGAAAGGAAATATTTTTTGTTATTCCCTTTTCAAAAAAATTTTTCTGTTTTTCGACAATTTCTCTGTGTTTTCCCATTGCTACACCCTCTCTTAGTAAATTGTTTTACTATACATATTAAAAAATTTGTCATAATTTGATAAAATATTAAAGACGGATATATTTAATTTTTATACCATTATTTGATTTTAAATTTTAAAAAAGGAGAATACATATGAACATTTATTTAATGTTTAACGAGGTTTTAATACCCCTTTTAGAAGGATTAAATATCCTTTTAATATATTTAGTTGTAATTAATAGAAGGGAGTTTGTCAAAAAACAAAAACTGAAATCCTTCCTATTTGTATTTACATATATGTTATTTTCATTTTGGGCTTCTTTAAGTTTACCTATGGGGTACCATACTATTCTTATTTCTATATTTATAATTATATCCCTTTCTCTTATTACATCATCAAAATTGTATATTTCTTTAATATCTGAAATACTTACAATAATGTATTTTATAGTTACTGAATTTGCTGTTTTAGCTTTATTTTCTATGCTTACTAATTATGATACTGCTACAATAGCGAATAACCCTGATATAAAGTTGCAGTATTCTTTAATTGTTAAGGGAGTTCAATTTTTAATAACCTTTTTAATATATAGAATGAAAAAAAGTTTCTTCCCTAATCTTACTACATATTCACAAAATGGAATAATATTTTTCTTAGTATTAGGAATATTCCTAATGGGCATATTTATTTTTAGTTTAAATTATGTTGTGGCTAGTAAAGTAAATATAATTTTATACGAATCTCTATTATTATTAATATACATAGTTTTTGTAATATTTGGATATATAATTTTTAAGGAAAAAACACAATCATTAAAAATAAAAAATAAGCTTGAATCACAAAAAGAACATATTAAGAATCTTGAAACTGTTATAAGTCTAATAAGAAAAGAAAAGCATGATTTTGCTAACCATATAAATACTATATATGCAATGTGCTTATTAAATAAACCTAATTCTCTAGAAAGAATACGTACATATTTAGAAAAAATAACAAATAAATTAAAATCATCATATCAATATTTCGATACTGGTAATGACTATGTAGATGGACTGTTATTAGTTAAAAGTAATTATGCATTTGAAAATAATATTCATTTTGAGGCTGACTTTGATGAAGCTCCCTTAGAATTAATATCTATAGATAATAGTGAATTAATAAGTATATTAAGTAACATTATAGATAATGCCTTTGAAGCTATAATGTCTAAAGATGTCAATGAACAAAAGATAGTATCAATATATACATATATTGAAAATGGTATGTATAATATATCAATTGCGAATACTGGTCCTAAAATTTCTAATGAAGATTTAGATAAAATTTTTGAGAAAGGATTTTCTACCAAAAAGGAAAATAAAAAGGACCATGGTTATGGTTTAAATATAGTAAAAAGTTTAATAGAAAAAAATAATGGAGAAATTAAAGTTACAAGTACTGAAGAGGAAACAAACTTTTTAATAAAGTTCAAACTTAACCAAAATAAATTTAATAATATTAAATCTAATAGCAAAATTCTACATACAACTTTTTAGTATATCAATATCTTTACATTAATTTTATGAAATTGAATCAATACACATTTTTTGACATTTTTTTCAAATAATATATGTTATAAATATGTTAAGGACAAGCTATATAAAAATTTTAAAGGAGGGCTATAAATGAAAAAACTTACTATCTTTATTAAAAGAAATGGTTTAAAAATTTTATCATTAGCTGGTCTTTTAGTGGGAACAAGTGTAACAACAACAGGTTCTTTACTACTTTCACAACAGGTTAAGTGTCCAAAAGAATTACTTAAATAAGGGATGGTTTTCATCCCTTGTTTAAGTTTATTAAAAAGGATGATTTTATGGGAAGATTAGCTGAAATAATCTCAAAATCAATAAAAGAAAACAACCCTAATTTAGACAGGATACAAATATTAAAGATAAGATATGGTTTAGAGTGCTTATTAAATGAGCTTTCAAAAATTATAATATATATTTTTATTTTCGCCTTTTTTGACTTATTAGAACATTTTTTTGTAGCCCTACTTTTTTTCTGTATTATAAGGGCTTTTTCTGGAGGTTATCATGCAAATACTTATTGGGGGTGTTTCTTTTTAACCCTTGGAATCTTCTCTACAAGTATATTATTAGGGGTTTCTTTTTCTTTACCTATGTATTTTAAAGTATTTGTTATAGCTATTTCAATAATAATTGCAGCAATTTTAGCCCCTGTAGATCATCCTAATAAACCTATATTAAGTGCAAAAAGGAGAAAAATTTTAAAATATGTTTCTATTATTGTTGTAATCAGCCTTTGGTCTATAAGTTTTCTACTTCCTAAGTTATTAAGTAATATTGCAATAATTACTATACTACTTCAAACTTTAACTTTGCCATTAGGTAAAATTCTAAATAAAGAAACAGTACAATCGTAAATGTACTGTTTCTTTAAATTAAGCCCTTTTTAAATATTCTATTCGCTTTTTTATCCTTTTAGCAACATTCTTATCCTTTGTTTTTAATAATTTAAAATAATCATTAATATCTCCATTGTAAATTAATTTCTCATCAAATAGTATAGTTTCTAAAGCCTCCCTTATTTTATTTATGACCCTGAAGTCTTCTTTATTTTTGTTATGTATTGTAAGGTAGTATATAGCTATACTTAAAGCTTCAACAACTCTATTTTTAGAAAAATTTTTACCTAAGCTTTCTTTTATCTCTTTTACTCCTTCAATTTCTCTTATATTTGCACCATTTAATAATGACTTAATATATCCTATAACACATTTATCTCCTTTACAATCACCACATTGTTTTTCTCCTAAACAAATATCTGCTATTGTCTTTTTTAATAAATGCGTATATTCATATAAATCAGCTGCCACTTCTTTATATAGTGAAACTGTTTCTTTTCGTTTTCTCAAAGTAGGTTTAATAATTAAATATGTAACAAAACTTAAAACAGAAAAGAATATTAACACATTTTGTATATTTATATATTGATCTGGTAATGTATTATAAAGTTTTGAAATTCCAAAGAACATGAATATGGCTGCTGATAATATCTTAAGTGTAAATTCTGGTATTCTATTTCCAATTTTGCTACCTATAAATATTCCTAACCCACTTGTTAATATCATACCTGTAACTGTTCCTATCAATACAAAGAAAGGATATGCACTATCAATTGAAAGGGTTATAGCCGTAAGCTGTGTTTTATCACCTAATTCTCCAATAAAAAAGGCCATAGATACTGTTAAAACGGGGCCCAAATTTTTATTATTATTCTCATCTTTCTCTTCATCATCATCCTTTAATGTCCATAATGCAAAGCCAATAAATAAAAATCCTGCAATAATTTGAATTAAATTTATTGGTATAAGCCTTGAAAGATAAGAACCAACGAGTACTGCTATACCATGATTAAGAAATGAACCAATAAAAACACCTAATAAAACCTTACTTACTGTAAACTGAGTAGCAAAGGTCATAGCTAATATCTGAGTTTTATCTCCCATTTCTGCCATAAAAATTAGAAAAAGTGCCTCAACAAATTCTCTGAACATGCTTAAACCTCCTAATATCTAAGAAGGGGAGCGAAACTCATAATTTAGTTATTCTTCAACTAAATTATAGGTTCGCCCCCTTATATACTTATATCTTAACAAATAAGCATGTTCAGTATACCACCTTTTGTATAGAATTACAAGTAAGAATTACCATCTAGAGGAATTAGTACCTGTAAAGGTGGTTCTCCTTCTGCAAGACCAACAGCGTATACAGTATAGAATCTATTTGGCTTAAGTGTCATGTTTGGAACATATAATACTCTTTGGTCAGCTCCTGTAGGATATGCTTCCAGTGTGTATGTTCCAGGGGTTACTGGTATATAATTTGTTGCTTGTCTATACCCTACATTTCTAAATAATGTAGTTCCATCTGGTAACCTTATGTCTACATTTGGTGCACCTGGAGATAAATGAGCAAATCTAACATAAACTCTTCCTGGAGGTATGGTTAAACGTGGCTCAGATATTGGATATAAACTAATATTATTAAGTTTCCCTGTTGCAGCAACAGTAAATATTGAATTTGGTTGAATATTTATATCTTGGTTTATAACTGGATTAGTAGTTCTTCCTGCTGGAAATACCCTTACATTATAATTTCCAGGATTAAGCTGTATATACTGAGTAAAATTTTTATAGGCTAAATTTGATGCAATTTTTCTATTATTTACATAAACATCAACTGCAGGGGCATCTGGAGATGCGTGAAGAACTCTTGCATATGAAACATTTCTCTGTACTCCGTATATATCACTGGGATAATAGTCATAGTAATCATACATAACTTAACTCAACTCCTTTTAAAGCTGCTACTATAATATATGCTGTTGTCCAAAATTTGTTAATAAAAGGGTATTCTATTTTTATAAGTAAATTAAGGTAAATTTAAATTAATTTTAGTCTATATATACGTTAAAAGTAACACATTTAAAATATGTGAATATTATAAATAGAAAATAGAATTGTGGAATTTTTTATTAATAATTAATGGAGGTTTTTTAATGAAAAAGTTAAATGAAAACCTAATGAAACTAATTAATATGAAGAAAAACGAAATAAACAGTATGAAAGAAGTAGGATTAGAAGAACTTGAGGATTTAAATTTAGAAGTGGCTGTAGATGGCGAAGAGGAAGTAGAAGCAGAAGTTGAAGAGCCTGTAACTGAAATTAAAGAAGATCCCAAAGAAGAAAAGCAAAAAGAAGATAATAAAGTAGAAGCAGTAGAAGACCTTAACAATTTTAAAGAAGTTGTAGAGGAACGATGTGATAATAATAATGTAACTATTGACTGCTCTATAGATGATAGAGAACAGGTTACATTTGAACCGTGTGAAGATAATAAAGATATTACACTTTTAGGACCTGATAGGGATGGTATAGTAATAAAATGCCAAGCAAGACTATTAAATTTAAGGGTTAGACTAAAAAATGTTTGTAAAGGAAGAAAAATAGCTTTAGGTGTTCTACTTTGTGAATTTGACAGTGAAGGAATTTTAAGACCTAGAGGCCTAAGAAGTGCTTTAATTGAGGTACCTAATGATGGTAATACGCCTAAGTGTACTAATGTTAATGTTAATGAATTATGCTTTGTATTGCCTGACAATAATATATGCCACAAAAGAAGAGTATTTGTAAAGGTAATAGCCCACTATGCAGATTTAAATCCTAGAAACTTCTGTCTTTAAAATATAGCCTCTCCCCATAATATAAGGCTACTGGGAAAGTTCCCAATAGCCTTATTTGTTTGATATATCAATGATAGATAATACTAACAATTTTACTCCATTTTTTAAATCTGACTCATTAAAATCGAACTCTGCTGAATGGTGACTTCCTTTTAAATCACTACCGAGCATAATAAATGCTGACTTTCCACCTTTTTCCTTAACTCTTTTCATCATATAAGTAAAATCTTCACTTCCACCTAGGTCTTTTTCCTTTTTATAAACATTGTTAAAAGAGTTAAGTTTTAATGCGTTTCTTCTTATTAGTTTTATTAATTCTTTATCACTCGTACCACTTTCAGCTTCACCCATTCCTTCAATTCTTAGGCTGACATCATACATATCAGCAGATGATTTTAAAATTTTGTATGCCCTTTCTTTCATATAATCATTTAATTCTGAGGTATCTCCCCTTGTCTCAATAACAAGATGTGCATTAGAAGGAATTACATTTCTTCCTGTACCTGCTACAAATTTGCCTACATTTATCCTTGTAGCACCCTTGCTATGTCTAGAAATACTATAAAGGTTTAAAACAGCACTAGAAGCAGCAAGCAAGGCATTTTTCCCTGCTTCTGGTTCAGCTCCTGCATGTGAAGGCTTACCCGTAAAATATGCATCAAATTTTGAAGTAGCTAAAAATCCCTTTGTCCCTGGGACAAGCTCACCGGATTTTTTAGCTTTAAGTCCAATATGTATACCAAATAAAAAATCTACATCATCAACTACTCCTGACTCAACCATTGCTTTTGCCCCTCTTACTCCTTCTTCAGCCGGTTGAAATATTAATTTTACTGTTCCCCTAAATTTATCATTAAATTTCATTAATGCCTCTGCTACTCCTAATCCTATAGCAATATGTCCATCATGACCGCATGAGTGCATTACTTCTTCATTAACCGATGAAAATCCCTCTCTATAAGGAAAATGTTCTTTCCCTTCACTCTCTTTAACTTGAACTGCATCAATATCAAATCTTAATCCTATCGTTGGACCTTCTCCATTTTTTAAGACTCCAACTACACCTGTATATCCACCTTTGAAATGTTTAACAAATTCTTTATCTGCTCCTTGCTTTATTGCCCTTTCATAATGGTTATTTAATGAACTTTTGGAAGGAAGTCCTAATCTTACATCATCTTTTATTACTTCTTTGCCTAACCTAATATCATATCCTAGCTCATATAATTTTCTTGCTATTATTGATGCAGTTCTAAATTCAGTCCATCCTGCTTCAGGATATTTATGAAAATCCCTTCTATATCCTATAATTTTGTTCTCAATTTTATCTACAAATTCATTAATTACATTTATCATTTTCTTTCACCTTCCCCCATTTTAAAGCCAATTTAACAAGAACTTTTACAGCTATGGATAAAGCTTTTTCATCAAAATCAAATCTTGGACTATGTGGAGGATATACATCCTCATTTTCCTTTCCATACCCTACCCACATATATACTGATGGAACTTCTTTGGCAAAATAAGCAAAATCCTCTCCTCCAGTTGCAGGTCTTTCTATTTCTACATAATTATTTTCACCTAATATATCTTTAATAGCTTTTCTAGCTAACTCTACCATTTTTTCGTCATTAATTGTTGCTGGATATCCGAAATTATAATTTAAAGTAGCTTTACCTCCCATCAATTCTGCTGTTTTTTCTACTATTTCTTTTATTCTAGTATATACCTTTTTCCTAATTTTTTCATTATATGTTCTAACAGTACCTTCAAGTGTAACTTTCTCTGGTATAGTATTATACCTTGTTCCTCCTATAAACTTCCCTATTGTTAATACTGCCTGTTCAAAGGGGTCAACATTTCTACTTACTATAGTCTGCAAGTTATTTACAATCTGTGAACCAATAACTATTGGGTCGACTGCTTCCTGTGGTAAAGAAGCATGGGCTCCCTTACCTATAATTTCAATGGTAAAAGGATCAGATGATGCCATTATTGGTCCAACCTTTGTACCAACAGTCCCTAATTTTAAAGCAGGCCATAAATGTAATCCAACCATAGCATCCACATTAGGGTTTTTAAGGACACCATCTTCTATCATATATTTAGCACCGCCTCCATTTGGTGCATCTTCTTCTGCAGGTTGAAATATCAATTTAATATTTCCTTTTATCTCATCCCTCAATTGTATTAATAGTTTTGCAACCCCTAAACCTATTGCTGTATGCCCATCATGACCACATGCGTGCATTACTCCTTTGTTTTTAGAAGCAAATGGAAGATTAGTTAACTCATCCATTTCTAAAGCATCCATATCAAATCTTAATCCTAATGTTCTACCACCTTCTTTGCCTCTTATAATTCCCACTACTCCTGTAGTATAATATCCTTTTTCAACTTCTAAACCTAAACTTTCTAATACTGATACTACTTTACTAGATGTTTTGTATTCTTTTCTACTAGGCTCTGGATATTTATGTATATTTCTTCTATGTTCTATCATCCAATCTTCAATATCAGCTACTAGTCTATTAATTTTATCATTAAACATTAAATTCCCCCTTGCAAATTATTAAATTAAAGATAAAATACACTTTAGCGGAGGTTTAAACCTCCGCTAAAATATAATTTACTTACATATAAATTCCTGCACCTGGTCCTAGTGGTAATGCAAAGAAATACCACACAGCCAACATTATAATCCAAACTATTCCAAAGGCTATTGTATATGGCATTATATAGGATATAGCAGTTCCTATTCCTGATTTTTCATCATACTTTTTCATAAATCCTAATAAGATAGGAAAGTAAGGCATTAATGGTGTTATTGCATTTGTTGTAGAATCCCCAATCCTATAAGCTAATTGTGCAAAAGCAGGTGAATAATCAAGCATCATAAACATAGGTACAAATACAGGAGCTAAAAGGGCCCACTTTGCCGATCCACTTCCTATAAATATGTTTATAAATGTACTTACTAAAACAACCCCTATAATCATAGGAAGTCCTGTAATGTTTAACATTTTTAAAATATCTGCTAGTTTAACAGCTATTATCATTCCTAAGTTAGTCCAGTTAAAGTAGCTTACAAATTGGGCAATTACGAATACTAATACTATATAGCCTGCCATACCTTCCATTGCTTTAGTCATAAGTTTAGGAACATCTGATTCAGACTTAATTTTACCTACTGTCTTACCATAGGCTATACCTATTGCTATAAACCAGAATAATATAAATGGAACTATTCCCTTTAAAAATGGAGAAGGGATTAAGCCTCCATTAGCATTTCTAAAGGGTGAATTAGAAGGTAAAAGTGCCAATACAACAATTCCCCAATAAATTAGAGTAACTATACCTGCCTTTTTAAGTCCCTTCGTCTCTAATGCTGTTACTTTAAATTCATCTTCATCAGTAGATATATCGGTCTTTTGAACGTATTCTCCCGCTTGTGGCTCAACAAACTTTTTAGTTACCCATGCACCTACAAATGTAAGTATAATTGTTGATACTACCATAAAATAGTAATTAACTGTTGGAGCCACAGTTATTCCTGAATCCATAACCTTGGCAGCTTCTTCTGTAATTCCTGCAAGTAAAGCATCTGTTCCAGCAATAAGTAAGTTAGCTGTAAATCCAGCACATGCTGCTGCATATCCAGCTGCTACCCCTACCAATGGATTTCTTCCTGTACCATAAAATAATGCACCAGCTAAAGGTGGAACTATAATTATTGCAGCATCTGATGCAATATTTCCACAAATACCTATAAGGAAAACAGCTGCTAAAAGAAGCTTCTCTGGTGCACCTAGCATGAATTTCTTCATAAATGCTGACATAAGCCCTGCCTGTTCTGCCAAGCCAATACCTATCATCATTGATAATACTAATCCTAATGGCCTAAATCCTGTAAAATTACTTATTAGATTTAATAGCATATAGCGTATTCCTTCTGTACTTAAAAGATTTTTTGCTTCAACAACTGTATCTTTAGTTGGATGGTCTACACTTACTCCTGCCATTGCTGTCACAAATGATATAACAACCATAAGTAAAGTTAGAATTACGAATAAAGTAAATGGATGTGGAAGACGATTACCAGCTCTCTCAACAAAATCTAAAAATCTGTAAAATCCTGATTTCTTTTTAGTGGAGACTTTAGTACTCGGCATTAAATTCCCCCTTTTCTTTTTATTTTTATATGTATTTTTAATTCATTGATTTTATGAAGCTTGTTCAAATTTTTGTTACATATGAATAAATATATAATGGACAGCCAGATAAAAGGCTGTCCATTTTGTAAATTATCTATAAATCTGTTGTGATACCCTATCTTCATATCTATGAATATGACCATCAACATAGGTTGTTCTACCGTTTATATAGTGGATATGACCTCCTGGAACTGGTATTGGTACACTTGTATATCCGTAATACTCATGTCTATGCCTATCATTTAAAGTAGTATATCCTCTATAATAGTGTACATGCCCTGCTCCAGTGGGTATAGGTCTACCAGTATACCCTTTATATCTGTGAATATGACCATCATTGAAAGTAGTAGCTCCCTCATATTCATGAATATGATTCCTTCTATAAGGATATCTTCCTCTATAACTATCCATAATAATTCCCTCCTTAGAAGTTGTCCCTCTTCACTTATAAGATATTCATGGGAATAGGTATTGTTACTTTTAAATAATCTGTTTTAGCATATTTAGTAACTTTTTTGTACTAGCTTGAATAGTGATATTAGTAGATAGACCATATTTTTTAGGAGTTGATTTTATGCCAAATGGATGTCCTCCCAGAACCATACCATATACAATTAGACCTGGTGATACTCTTTATAGATTAGCTATAAGATATAACACAACTGTACCAGCTATTGTTTCAGCTAACCCTTTCATAGATCCTAGAGCACTTAGGGTAGGTTCAAGAATATGTATACCTACACAGCCAATATACCCTGCATGTCCTGAAGGAAATTATTATTTCATAAAATCAGGGGATACACTTTATTCTATAGCTAGATTCTATAATGTATCCTTAGCTGATTTAATAGAAGCTAACCCAGGAATCGACCCAAATAGATTAAGTGTAGGTCAGGTTATATGTATCCCATTAGCTACACCTCCAGTAACCTGTCCTGAAGGTACAACAACATATACTATTCAAAGGGGAGATACTTTCTACTCAATTGCAAGAAGATACGGTATTACAGTTAGAGAATTAAGAGAGGCTAATCCTAACATAAATCCAAATGCATTATTAATTGGACAAAAAATTTGTATACCACAAAGGTAAAAATACCCTCTAGTAAAAACTAGAGGGTTAGTTTTTTATCAATCTTTTATTTATTTTTAATATATAATAAAATTATAATAATAGAAAAGTTTTACTAAAGACAAGGAGGATAAAATGGGTAAGAAATTTAAAGCTAAAAATATTGAAAAGCTTGACAATCCTTTAAGAAGGAAGGTTTTACCGCCTAAAAAGATTATAAAGGAGCTGGGTATTCAAGGTGGCTTACATATAGCTGATGTTGGATGTGGTATAGGATATTTTACTATTCCACTTGCAGAACAAACAGGCGAAAAAGGGAAAGTCTACGCTATTGATATAAACCCCATAATGTTAAATGAAATTAAGAAAAGAGTAGATAAGGAAAATATAACTAATGTAGAAATAATTCATTCAGCTGAAAATAATTTTAGATTAAAAGGCAAATCTGTTGATATTGTCTTTACATCAACAGTGCTCCATGAAGTAGATTCACCAAGCAAGTTTTTAAAGGAATGTAAAAGGGTTTTGATGGGTAATGGGAAGCTTTTTATATTAGAATGGAATAAGATAGAAGAAAAAATAGGGCCACCAATACATAAAAGAATAGATATTGAAACTACTAAAAAATTTGTTATAGATGTTGGTTTTAAGGTTAAGAAGACAATAAATATAGGTAATAGTTTCTATATTGTAGATTCTCTTAATTATTAATTCTTATTTAAGCCTTTCTTAATGCTTTTATTCCATTTACAATTCCTTTAGCTCCTAATAATAACCATAAACCTATCAATAACTTAAATAATTCACCTATTATTTCAGCTTTGTATAGATTTAAATTAGGATTTGATTCAGCCATTTTATACATTTGAATTATATCTGTTATAACATTAGATATAGAAAAAGCAATCATTACTAAACCTACTACGGAAAATGCAATATAATGTAATTTATTATAGTCAATTTCTACTCTTTTATGTTCTACTTCTTTATGCTTATTACCTACCATATAATATGACAGCTTATCTGCAAAACTCCAAAGTAAAATGCTTAACATAAAATATAAAATTGCTGAAGTTAATATAGGTAATATACTCCTGTTATTGTTTAATTTAAACATAAATATAGTTGTAGGTATAAAAGAAATAAACTTAATAAAAACATAAATAGAAATAATTTTACATGATATTTTAGCTAAGTTTTTGTAATTCATTTTTATCCCCCTGTTTGTGAAAGTCATAAATTATTATTTCTATACCATTTATCAAATTCCTTTATATTACATTAATTGTTTATTTCTGTTAATATATTTTAACATATTTTTTATATAAATTAAAATAAGAAGGCCTAATTTAGACCTTCTAGCTTTTCTTTTAGCTTTTTTGCAGAAATATATGGATTATCCGATGCCATTATATATGACATAACAGCAATTCCATCAGCACCTGCATTCATTACTATTTTTACATTTTCTTCATTAATTCCTCCTAAAGCTATTACTGGTATATTTACATTAGCCTTAATTCTTCTAATTAACCCAACTCCCTTTGGTTTTAATCCTTTCTTACAATTAGTTTCAAAAATATGGCTTGCAAGTAGATAATCTGCTCCATACTTTTCTGCTAATATTCCCTCTTTTAGGCTATGTACAGAAATGCCTAAAAGTCCGTCATATTTTACTTTATTATTTTTTACATTTCTAAACCCAATATGAAAGCCTTGACTATTTAAGGATTTTGCTACCTCTATATTTGAATTAATTATAAGTGGTACATTATATTTATCTAATATCAATTTTAATTTATTAGCAATGAAAAAAAGCTCCTTAAAAGATAAATCCTTCTCCCTTAAAATTACCCTATCAACACCACCTAATACTGCTTTTTCTACAACACTATATATATCTCCCTTTTTAATTAGTTTTCTATTTGTAATAAGGTAGAGCATATTAGTCGTCCTCTCTTAAGATATTAATATTCTTTCCCTTCATAACCTTATTCATATTTCTCATTGAGCACATTTTTCCACACATTGTACAACTATCCTCATGCTCAGGTTTAGATTCATTTCTATATCTTCTAGCCTTTTCTGGGTCAATTGCCAGCTGAAACATCCTTTCCCAATCTAGGTTTTGCCTAGCTTCACTTATCTTATAATCCCACTCTTTAGCCCCTTTAATTCCTTTTGCTATGTCTGCTGCATGGGCTGCTATTTTAGATGCAATAATCCCTTCCTTCATATCTTCAATTGTCGGTAATCTAAGGTGTTCTGCTGGAGTAACATAGCATAAAAAGTCTGCTCCACTTGAGGCAGCAATAGCTCCGCCAATGGCACTAGTTATGTGGTCATATCCTGGAGCAATATCTGTTACAATAGGTCCTAACACATAAAAAGGTGCTCCATGGCATAATTTCTTCTCTAATATCATATTTGTCTCTATTTCATTTATTCCCATATGCCCTGGACCTTCTATCATTACCTGTACATTTCTTTCCCAAGCTCTCTTTGTAAGTTCACCAAGAACTATTAGCTCCTTAATTTGACTAGCATCTGTAGAATCGTTTATACTTCCAGGTCTACATGCATCTCCTAAACTTATAGTAACATCATATTTTTCACATATATCTAGTACCTTATCAAAGTGTTCATAAAATGGATTTTCTTTATCATTTAATTCCATCCAAGCATATATAAGTGAGCCACCTCTAGAAACTATATTAGTAAGTCTAGGATTTCTTTTGAAAATTTTAGCAGTTTCTCTATTTATACCTGCATGTATAGTCATAAAGTCTACTCCATTTTCAGCATGTTTTTCAACTACTTTTAAAAATTCATCAGCTGAAATATCCTTTAACTCTTTATCATAAAAACCTACTGCATCATATATAGGTACAGTACCAATCATAGCTGGTGACATATCAATTAACTTTTTTCTAAATTCTTCTGTTTTCCCATAGGAGCTTAAATCCATTATAGATTCTACCTTTAATTCTAAGGCTTTCCTTACCTTTTGAAGTTCTAAATCTATATTACAGCAATCTTTAGAAATACCAAGGTTAACATTTATTTTAGTTCTAAGCCCTTGTCCAACTCCTTCAGGGTCTAATGATTTATGATTTTTATTTGCAGGTATAACCACCTTACCCTCTGCAATACTTTGTCTTAATAATTCTATATCTATCTGTTCTTTTTCAGAAACTATTTCCATTTCTTTAGTAATAATACCTTTTTTAGCAGCATCCATTTGAGTAGTGTAATTCATAATATTCATCCTTTCTCCTTTTAATAAAAATTCTAAAACTCCATCCAATTTTTAAATATAGGCTGATATCCCTTAGATAATATAGCTTCTTTTATTTCACTTATACTTCTTGTATCAGATATCTCAAATTGACTTTCAGTATTTCCTTTAGATGTATGTCCACCTACTTCAGTAGAAACACCTGCTGACATTTTAGTAACCCCAAGGGGAATAAGATTATCCCTCAGTTTTTTATTTTCTCTAGTTGAAAGGGTAATTCCAACCCTTGGAAGAAAAATTCTCATGGCTAATAATATTTGGACTAAAGCCCTATCACCTACTGGATAAATATCATTAAACATTCCCACATGGGGTCTAATTCTGGGTAAAGATACACTTATTTCTACATCAGGATATTTATCCTGCAAATATTTTGCATGGAGTCCTGTAAAAAAGGCTTCTTTTTTCCAATCATCTAAACCTAAAAGTGAACCAATATTTACATTTCTAATTTTAGCTTTACAGGCCCTCTCAGGTGCATCTAGTCTAAACTTATAATCTTTCTTTGGTCCTAAAATATGAACCCTATCATAAATTTCTTCATTATATACTTCTTGATAAATTGTTAATCCGTCAACTCCTGCTTCTATAACCTTTTTATATTCATCTTTCGTTAATGGATATATCTCTATGGAAATAGAATCAAAATATTTTTTTACCACTTTTATGGCATCAATAATATAAGAAACAGGGGTTTCTTTTCTAGATTCTCCTGTCAAAATCAAAATATGCCTTAAACCTGTTGAAGAAATAGCTTTAGCTTCATCCTCAATTTCTTTTAATGTTAATTTTTTTCTTTTTATTTTGTTTTCAATATTAAATCCACAATAGCTACACTTATTTACACAGTAGTTTGATAAATACACTGGTGTATATAAAAGTATTGTTTTACCAAAATTTTTTATTGTAACTTTATGGGATTTTTGAGCCATCTCTTCAATAAAACCTTGAGCAAATGGGGATAGAAGAGTTAAAAAATCTCCTTCATGAATCCTTTCTTTGTTTAGTACTCTTAATACATCAGTTTTAGTAACATTTTTAAAAAAATTCTTAAAATTAAACCCCTTATATTTACAGTAAATCTCGTAAAAACTCATTATATCCCGCCTTTATAGTTATAAATAATAGTTTATTCATTAAGAAATCCTGTTAAAGGAGATGATGCTTCAGCATATTTCCTTTCTGGTCCAAACTTTCCAAGATAAGCAAGCCTTCCAGCCTTAACCCCTAAACTAAAGGCTTGAGCCATTTTAACTGGATCTCCAGCAGTAGCTATAGCAGTATTAACTAATACAGCTGCCGCTCCCATCTCCATAGCTTCAGCAGCATGGGATGGCTTTCCTATACCTGCATCTACTATTGTTGGAAGGTCTATTTCGTCTATCATTATTCTTATAAGCTCCTTTGTCTGTAAACCTCTATTTGTACCAATAGGAGCTCCAAGAGGCATTACAGCAGCAGCTCCAGCATCTACAAGGCTTTTTGCCGCCATTAAATCTGGACTCATATATGGAAGAACTACAAAGCCTTCTTTAGCTAAAATCTCAGTAGCTTTTATAGTTTCATAATTATCAGGTAAAAGATATTTATTATCAGATATTACCTCGATTTTTACCCAGTTACCACATCCCATAGCCCTAGCAAGCCTAGCTATCCTTACCGCTTCTTCAGCATTTCTTGCACCTGATGTATTAGGAAGAAGAATACAGTCTTTAGGAATGTATTCAATTATATTCTCTTCTTTACTATTTAAATCAACTCTTCTTAAGGCCATTGTAATAACCTTAGAACCAGAGCTTTTTATAACATCAGGTATTATTTTTTTGTTTGGGAATTTCCCTGTGCCAATAAATAATCTATTTTGAAGCTCTACTCCACCAATTTTTAATTTATCCATAATATCAAACCTCCCTTTCTCCCATGATAATTCTTAACACTGTATTAGCCTGATGATTTGCAGCTATAGACACCCTTGGTGCCATTAAGCCACAACCAGGTTTAGCTTCAGATACTTCATCACCAATTAAGTAAAAGTTCTCTCTAATCTTTTTGGTAACTATTGCATTATTTGAAAAATAACCAGCTACTCCTGAAGCAGCCACAATAGTCTTGTTTGGCATCCTTTTTAATACTGTATTTATTAATGTTGCCTTTGCCTTTGGATTATCAAAGGCTTCTACAATAATATCAACATCATCAAAAATATCTTCTATATTATTTTCATCAATATATACTTTTTCGGTCTCAACCTTAATAAAAGGATTAATTAAAGAAATTAATTCTTTCATAGCATCTGTTTTAGCCATACCAATATGTTTTACAAAATACTGTTGTCTGTTTAAATTACTAGGTTCAACAATATCAAAATCTACTAAGAGTAATTTTCCAACACCTATTCTTGCAAGAGAAATGGCAACATTTGAACCTAACCCCCCTAGTCCTGCAATACCTACTTTTGCCTTCTTAACCTTTTCATGAACTCCAGGAGTATGTCTTGCTATCATTAAAGCCTCTAATTCATCCTTTGATGGAATTTCCCCTCTTTTTATAAGGGTCAATTTGTCATTTTGTTTAAGTACAGTATCTTCAGATATTATAAATCCATTTAGGACAACTATATCTGCATCCCTTTTAAATTTATTTTTTATCTCAAATGCAGTAGTACCATCTTTAACATCTAAAGGCCTTTCATTTAAAAATATCTTAATTTTAACCACCTCCTACAAAGCTAACTATTTCAACTTTATCCTCTTTATGAAGAGTATAGCTTGAGTAATTTTTCTTTAGGACTATCTCACGATTAACTTCAACAACAACTTTGTCTTCATCTAGATTTAAATCATTTAATAAACTTGAAATCGTTATCCCACCTTTATATTCCATTTCCCTTCCGTTAACTAACATCTTATCCTCCTTTCTTTTTACTAATAAAATTTAAATTGTAAAACAAAAAGGGAAGCATTATCTGCTTCCCTCATAATCGTAATAAGTGTATAGTAATAAAAAATCGCAAATCCCCATAGAGAATTTGCGATACATATACACTAATACAGATTTCCCTACGGTGGTACTAACCACATCAGGTTATGAGGGTCAGAGATAACATCTCTTTCTCAGCCTATCACTATAGGCTCCCCTAATCGAAATATTCTCTTTTTTAATTTCCAAATATAATTCTACCATAATATAAATGCTTTTACAACTGTAAAGTCATTAAATTATAGATAGATTACATTTATTTACATAATTGAAACACGAACCCGGTACCCGGTTCAGTACCCGGTTCAATTCAAACTTATAAAATTTAGCTGTATTACTTTTTTAGTCCTACTATCATTTTTACCATTATTATAGATTATTGGTGAGACACAGTAAAACAACAAAAGACCAATGGATAAATCCCACTGGTCTTTCCTAAGATTATTTCTTAACTTCCCATTTTATATCAAAATTACCTTCTGCCTTATTGCCTTTAACTATTACTTTATACATTCCGTCCTTTTCTATTGTTATCTCTTCTTTACCCTTTCCCTTTGACTCACTAAAAACTTTATTATCATCGGGACCTTGAACACTAATTGAAAATCCACCTTCAGAAATATTTATTTCATACTCTAATACTACCTTCTGCCCCTTTTTAGCAATAAAACCTCCTGACTCTTCACCAGTAAAGCTCTTAAACTTAGCCTTTATATGCCCTGGAACATTAGTTCCTACCCATCCAATCTTTACTGATGAACATCCTACTAGTAATACAATAATTGTAATAAAGATAAATATTAATCCTTTACTTTTCAATCTACTTTCCCCCATTAAAATATTTTATTTTCTTAAATTATACATCAAAACCTCATTTACGTAAAATATGTAAATATTTCTATACACTTCCTCTAAGATAGTAGATTTTTATATAAACATAAATGAACCAATGGTACAACAAAATGAACAGTCCCATTGGTTCATTAATTTATTCTTTACTTCCTCCATTAATTACTTGTAAAATATAACATATTTCATCATCATATACCCTAAGCTTATATGCTTCTTCTAATATTTTTATTGATTCTCTAATTTTTCTAAATTGCTCTTTATGTTTCTTTTTAAACAGTTCAATTTCTTCAAATACAGCCCTTTTACCAGTAATTATTCTTTCTATCATAAATCCAATATGTACTGCTAAATTGGTCTTTAAGGATTCGTTATCTTTTAACTCATAAAAATTTAAGTCTTCAACAAACTCTCTTATGTAATTTATTGCTTTTTTGGGATTTATATACAAAGAAAATTCCTCTAACATTTCTTTTGCATCTTGATAACTAGAATTTTTACATTTAACATTTTCATCAATTAGTTGGTTTTCTATAAATCTATACAGTTGGTATCTACTCTCTTTCTTAATAATTTGATCAAGAGAAAAAAACGGAACATTTATATTTGGTTTTACATTACCTACACAAGCAATTATATGATATTTTTTACATATATCTAAATATTCTTTAGAATTTTTCTCAATAGACATATAATTAACAGGTATTATCTTAATTTGATTGTTGCCTATTTCCTGTAAAATGTTAGATAACATATTTTTTAACATTAAGCTTGTTGCTTTGCCTGTTGAACAAACAGTTATAATTGCTTTTGTTTTTTCACAGTAAGGTTCCTCATTTTTTTGACCAGTAATAGAAATATAAATCTCATCAATGCTTTCATTCTTATACATCACTCTTCTTAGTACTTCAAGTACAATAGGTGTAGAAACTTTGTCTATTGTTCTAGTCATTATACCAGTTTCTTCTGTAATTTTCTTTCCAAAACTTTTCAATGAACCCATATCAACTAAAATTATAACACCTTTGCCTTTATCTATTACTTTTACCATATCACGAGCCTTTTCATAAGTTTCATTTACATCTTTATCTAATGGCATATCTATAGCTTTAACAAAATCTGAATTAAGTAACCTATTACAAACGTTAGCTATACTAGTAGCTGTACTAGCCCCATGAGCAATTATTAATATGCCGACCTTTCTATCGTTAGTAGTTTCAGTTGATCTATTAGCTAACAATACAGACATAAATCCATTTTCATCTACAGGTATACTTAAATTAAATTTTTTTCAATTTTTTTAACAATTGCAGAAGCAACCTCGTATTCTTTACTATATATTTCTTTTATTTCTGACAGTTGTTGATTAACTATAGGTTTTTTAAGCTTAACTCTTTTTATTAGAGAATTAATATGAAAAGCTAAACCAAATAATATTTTATTATCGTAATCCCTATTTAATTTTTCAGATGCATATCTTACCAATTCAAAAGTAAAATCAACAATTTCTTTATCTAAAACTTTATACAACTCTCTTATATTAAGGGTTTTGTAAGTAATTTTTCTTATCATTGTTTTAAAATAATTTTCAATTTCTTTACCTATTTCTAAATTAATTTCACTTTGTGATAATCCCTTTTTCTTAAGTTCTTCTAGCCGTTCCACAATTTTTTTATAAATACTTTCTCTACTTGTATTTCTACTATTAATCTTTTTTTCTTTTGATGGATATACAACTAAACTTTCATTAAAAGTATTTAGGTACTCTTGAGTTTCCCAGTCTAATTTGTTAAATTTAAAAATTGAATTTTTTATAGATTTGGGAAGCATATCAAATTCTACTTTTAAATCACCTTTACTATTTATATACTTCAAAAAAGATTTAGCACACATAAATTTAATATCTGATTTTAATTGTCCTATATTACCTTTACATTTATAAATTAAAAGTGCTTTAAAAACTTCAGGAGAAATTAATATTTTTTTATTAATTCTAACGGCTTCCTCCATAAACAAATTTTCAACTATATTAGCACGTTCTCTAATGTTTATTTGAGATAAAGAAGGTAGTGAAATAATAACAGGTATC
Source organism: Thermohalobacter berrensis (assembly GCF_003609645.1). Taxonomy (GTDB): domain Bacteria; phylum Bacillota; class Clostridia; order Tissierellales; family Thermohalobacteraceae; genus Thermohalobacter; species Thermohalobacter berrensis. Next base: position 28,963 of record NZ_MCIB01000034.1, on the reverse strand, counting down.
CTTCTTAAAAAAGTTTTTAAAAGCACTTTTTGAGGTTCTTCTGTAGTTGCTGCTATTATTAAAACATTACTTTTTCTTTTGTTTTCAGTTTCTCCTAACCTATGGTATTCGCCATTGTCCATTAAGTAAAAGAGCATCTCTTGTCCATCTGGTGGTAATCTATGTACTTCATCTAAGAAGAGTATACCTCCATTAGCTTTTTCTACTAATCCAATTTTATTGGATTCTGCTCCAGTAAAAGCTCCTTTTACATGACCAAAAAGTTGTGAGAGTAATAATTGTGGATTGTTATAATAATCAGAACAATTAAAAGAAACAAAAGGAAAATCATCTTTAGTTTTTTCCCTCAGTATTTTAGCATATTGATACATCTTATTAGCAAAAGTCGTCTTACCAACTCCACTAGGTCCAACAATAAGAGTATGCAAACCGTTAGGGGGATACATAACTGCAGCTTTAGCTTGATCAATTTGCTTCTTTAAACTTGTGTTGCTACAAAAAAGATTATCAAATGGATCCTGTATTAATGAACTATTACTATCCTTTTCGGATACAATTATCTCTTTCAAATCCTTTAAATTATATTCATGTAAAATATCGGATTGTGGAAGGAATTTTTCTAAAATATATTTAGGTATAAACCTAACGGGTCTTCCTCGAATCTTAATTAATTTTCCATTTTTATTTAATGTATTTAACAATGTACTTGCGTTATTTCGTATAATACCTAAATTATCTTCTATTTCTTTAGCATGTATTCCTACATTGTTTCCTTTCATAATTTCTTGTTTTATTTTTTCTATTGAATTATTTTCTTTAACATACAAATATACTTCTTCTATCTTTTTCAATTTAACCACCACTTAAGAAAAAATATTATATAAAATCTACCTATCATAATGCTTTTATATATTATAATCTCCTATATAATATATATTTCTTGTTCTATTCTTTTATATCAGCTTTAAAAATTTTTTTGGTTTTCTGTGACAGAATATTATACTTTCTAAATTGCTTAGGTAAAGGTATTTTTTCAGTATGTCTATTAAGATGCATAACTAATATAAATGTTCCTATAGTTACAACAATATTTTTAGTAAAAAAAGTAGTTATTAATAAACATGTAGAAACAAATACAAGAAAATACCATTGCCATACTTTCATATACTTCCCCCTATTATCTTGCATATTCAAGTTCCTCAAACTTTTTTGCTTGCAAACTTACATAAGCATTTGTTTCTACCCTTTCCAATAAGTCATAAGCCTTATATAAATCTTGGTCTACTACAAGAATACCATGTTTTCTCAATAATACAACTATTCCATGTCTTTTTATTTCATTTTTTCTGTTTTTCATATATTTAGCAGTTTTTTGTGCTAACTCTACACTGCAAGCTTTTGCATAAGGTAAAGTTTTAATTTCTTTCAGTTTCTCACAAGCCTCATAATAAATAGGCATATCAATACCTAGACAAGCAAAAACCGTAGAGTGATTTGGATGAGCATGTATAATAGCGTTAGCTAAGGGGACATTTTCTAAAACACTTAAATGCATATTAGCTTCTCTAGTAACTCTCCCTTCACCTTCAATCTTATTCAGATTATAATCTAATACTAATATTTCTTCTGGAGTTAATCTGCAAAACTTTCTTTGAGACATTAGAGTTGGGGTCATTAAAATATATTCTTTATTTATGCGTAAAGAGATATTTCCTCCTGCTGCATTTGTAAGTTTTCTATCAAACATAATTCTTGCTACTTCACAAATTTGTTTTCTTTCCTCTAAAAACATCATCTATATCAACTCCCCCTAAACTAAATCTATTTTAACTTCCTTCATTAATTTGTAAGTTTGTTTCAAACAAAACTCTGAACTTCCTTCCTTAGTGGCTTTTGAAGCGCTTATAGCTGTTGCAAAATTAAAAATTTCTTTTATTCCTTTATTCTTTGAAATTTGCGCAACTGCACCACCTAAAAAAACGTCTCCACAACCTGTATCGTTCACCTCTCTTACTTTAGGTGGATATATTCTTAATACTTTTTCTTTCGTACTAATAATACTTCCTTTTCTTCCTAAAGATAAAGCGACAGTACTTACTCCTTTTTCATTCAATTTTTTCAGCTCGTTAATGTATTCTTCTTCAGAATTAATATTTTTTCCTATAATTTCTTTAAATTCTGTTTCATTTGGTTTAATTAGATATGGTTTAACATCAATAGCCTCTTTTAAATAATCTCTACTTACATCAACAATCAATTTAGCTTTTTTATCTTTTACGATTTCCAATAATTCTCTATACATTTTTACTGTAATTTTAGGAGGGGGACCTCCAGAAAATACAACTATATCATCGGGCTTAATTAATGCTTTCAACTTTTGTTTAATCTTGTCAAAAGTACTCTTGTTTATACCAAACCCCCTTTGGGTAATCATATAACTACCTTCCTCTTCTTGAGGTACTATTATTAAACTTTCTCTGGTTTCATTTCCTTTTTGCCATATATAGTCACATTTCACTTTTTTATTTTCTAATAGTTTTTGAACATGTTCACCATTTTGACCTGCCAAAATGCCTGTAGCAATATTTTCAATGCCTAATGCTGATAATACCACTGAAACATGTGTTGCTTTTCCTCCTATGTCATAAACTATTTTTTGTGACCTATTATTGTGGTTTTTAATTAGCTTATTTATAAATATAATTTTGTCTAATGCAGGGTTTAATGTAACTGTAATAATCATGGAATTCCTCCTCAAAAATATAAAGATCAGCAATTTTTACGTAAGTTAAAATATTCAATTAATCTATCAAAGTGAGTATTTATAATATCATCTTCTTTCAGTCCAGCATAATTAGCAAATTCTAAAGCAGTCCTAAATTCTCCAACTTGTAAAGGATAATGTGCATCAGAATTGACTAAAAATTTAACCCCTTTGTTCCTGCATTTCAATATAATATCTTTAAAATTTAGCCAATTGTTTTTTTCTTTTTTGAGAGATTTATTATTGATTTCTATTGTAATATTTCTATCTATTAAAATAGGAATAATTTCCTGAATATGAATTGGATAAAGTGGATGATTTAAATGAGCAATACACTTCACATTATATTTTAATAACGCCGATTTTAGTGCTTTAGTGTTCTTTATTATCCCTTTATCCTCCCAAGAAAAGTCATGAAAAGAAACTATTATGAACTCAAGTTTTTCAAGAATTGAATCTGGTAAATCTAAAGTTCCTTTATCATCAATTATATTTGCTTCTACACCTGAATATATAATTAGTCCTGAATCTTCCTTTACATTATCAATTAAACTTTCAAAATAATAATAATGAGCCGAAGCTTCCATTTTAGGACCATGTTCCGTTATGGAAATACATTTTAACTTCTTTTTTTTAGCTACATTAACAATTTCTCTAATAGTACCAAAAGCATCTCCACTTGCAATTGTATGTATATGAAAATCACCAATTAAATTCATTTTCTAATTCTCCTTTTAGGGATTTATGACTGCTTTAAAATCTTCATTTGGTATCTCATCAGGTAATATTCCATTCCCAAGCACCTTAGCAAATATAACTATTTTTGCAACATCTTCAACGTAATGTGCTTTTAGGTAAGCATCATCTAAATCTTTCCCTACTGTAAGTACTCCATGTTTTTCAAGTAAACAAGCATCAGAAACCTGCAAAGGTTTAATAATACTATCTGCTAATTCTTTTGTCCCAGGTCTTTGATATTTGGCTACTGGCACTCTGCCTCCATAAGCTAATGCTTGAAAAACTACTGGTTTTATTTCCATAGCCTGAACAGCAAATGCTGTAGCATAGGGTGAATGAGTATGAGCTATTCCAAAAATATCTTTTCTGACTTTGTACGCCTTTAAGTGCATTTTCATTTCACTTGAAGGTTTAACATTAGATTTTTTTTCAATAACATTGCCATCTATATCAACAATTACTATATGTTTTGTTTCAAGTGTTTCTCTAGAGATACCTGAAGGAGTTATTACAATAAAGCCAGTTTTAGAGTCTCTAATACTAAAATTCCCTGACTTATGTCTACATAAGCCACTTTTATCTGCTTTTTGTGCTATTTCAACTAACTTTTGCTTTAATCTTTCTAACATATACTCACCTCTTTTAAGTATCTTTGTGAGGAGCAAACTGCTCCTCACAATTATTTAAAAGATTAATTTAAGCATTAGCACTTAACTCTTTTTCAGCTATTTCTTCTCTCTTTTTCATATGTTTGTAATACCATACATATATAGCTAGCCAGCCAACTAAAATTGCGAATCCAAGGAAATTACCATTTATTATATCTGCCCCCTGTGAGAAAACCCATCTAAATACTGGCATTTCCATCCCATTCCAGGTTATTAATTGATTAGCTGGAATTTCTACAGTTCCTACTTTTTTACCTAAATCTGTAATAATAGGTGCGAATGTAGTTGCAATATACAAGAATACTGGTGTGGTAATAACTCCTAGAATAACCATTCTCACTAAATTTTTCCCAGTCACTATTAAAGCAGGTACAACAAAACATATGTTGATTATTCCTCCAAAAGGTAGTACTGCATTTCCAGGAAGTATTACTGCCATAAGCAAGATAAAAGGAACAAGTATTATAGCAGCAACCCATAATTCTGGTTGACCAGCAAGGAAAGGCCAATCTAATCCAATATAAAATTCCCTGCCAGGAAATCTCTTTTTCATAAATTCTCCAGCTGCATCAGAAATAGGTGCTAAAGCTTGCATAAATAATTTAGCTACCATTGGGAATAGAGTTAAAGCTGTTGCTGCTTGTACTCCTAATGTAAGAGTCTGTTTAAAATCATACTTAGCAAATAAAGCTATCAAAATTCCAATAATAAATCCCATTACATGATTTTCGCCAAATATACCTATTTTCTCCTTTAATTTTGCTGCATCAACATCTGCATTTTTTAATCCTGGTATAAAATCCAATAATCTATTTAATGGAGCTAAAACTACAGCAAACATTGACATTGAGTGCGGTAACGCTATTCCAGGAATTCTTGTAATTTGGTATACTTGCTTTTGTGTTATATCTGCATTTTTCAATTCAAATATTACCTGAATCCCAGCTACTATAAAAGCTGCTGGTAAACTACCAGTCACTCCAGCAACTAAAACAGCTGTTAATATTTTATTCCAAACATTCCACATATCCACGTTCAAGCAATTTGTCCAACCAAAAGCTAACATTATTAAGTTTATGGCTATTTGAATAGGAAAGATAAGAAAGGCATATGGCCATGCCCAAGCTATAGCAGCTAATGGAGTCCACCCTAAATCAATTGCCTTTAATTGCAATCCGGTATTTTTTACAAACGCTTCAGAAGCAGGTCCAATAGCTGAAAACATGAAATCTAATACTACACTCATTCCTAAGAAAGCGACACCTAGAGTAAGAGCAGATGTAAAGGCTTTCCTAAATTTCATTCTAATAATAAGCCCAATTATTATCATCAATGCAGGTAAGAACACAGCAGGCCCTAAATCTAAAATATAATTTATTATACTTTTTAACATTCTCTTTCCCCCTTTTATTCCTTGCATTCAATAGAATTATTTAACTTTTAGTATTCTTTCTACTTCCTTCATAGCTTCTTCCATCCCTACTCCTGTTAAAAATGGTATTCCACTTATTGTAGGTACACCGTAATCTTCTTTCACATAAGGAGTTATTGATATGTATAAATCACAATTTTTAATATGAGCATCTAATGACTTAATATCAACTGCTTCAACTTCTGCCATAATTCCCCTTTGCTCACATAATTCAGCAACTTTAGAAGCTACTGTTTGTGAAGTTGCTACTCCTGAACCACATGCAACAATAATTCTTTTCATTTTTCCACCTCCTTTCATAGCATATATCAAGGTTCAAATTTAAATATTTTTTAGTTCATTTGTTCTTTAAGTATTTCTAATACTTTGCTTGGATTTTTAGCTTCTTTAATTGCTAGTAATACATCTTTTTTACTAAATATACTCATTAGTTTTTTAAGCACTTCTATTTGTTTTTCTGGTTGATTTATTGCGAGCATAAAAACTAATTCAGCTAGAATATCTCTTATACCATTTCCCATTTCTTTAAAGGCTACTGGTCTTTTCAAGTTAGCTATTAATATAACAGGTTTTAAAACATGTATTGAATCAGTATGTGGCAAAGCTACAGAAACACCAGGTGTAGGTAGACCTGTAGGATATACCTTTTCTCTTTCAATTACAGCCTCTTCAAATGACTCTCTTACATATCCTTTTTCTTTTAATTTCTGAGATAATTTTTTCAGTAATTCAGTCCTATCATTGGCTGTCACATCGAAAAGTATTAACTCTGGATTAAATAGTGTTGAAACTTGAGTAATCTCCATTTTTAACACCTCTTCTGTCATATTTTATGTTTGCTATATATTAATCGCAAAATCTGTGCCAATTTTGTGCATAATCTTTTTAATATTGAATTTACTACATTTTACATCACATTTATGCACTTATTTAATTAATTAAATAAGTGCATAAAAATAATTCAAAAATAAATTTTTCAATTTATCATACTAAAAGATATACTAACAATATAAAATCCTCTTTGGTAGTTTAAACCAAAGAGGATTTTATATTATATTGTAAAATTTAATATTTAATTATAAAAAGTACAATTTTGCTAATTTTATATTTCATTTTAATCCTATTTCTATGTTAAGCTATGGATAATAATAACTTAACGTGCTTAACCTTATAAAAGATTTACAAGATAGTCAAGAAAAAATTGGCAATCATTAATTGTATTTTCTATTTTATCTGGATTAGCATTATCCTCAAATAACCAACATGTGCTAAGTACCTTATCTATAAACAAGCATGTAGCTATTATCCTTTTTCTAATCTCCATTTTTCTTTACACATTTTAAATATTTCTGGTAAATCTAATAACCACCTCTCACCTTTATCTCCAAATGTACGTATAATTTTATTTCTAAAGTATTTAGGTATTCGCACTCATTTTCCTCCTTAATATTAGACCATTACAAAATGTATTTACCGATAATCCTATCTAATTTGCGAATATCAATACCCTTTTTAAGATTAAGCTTTAACTTACCAACTCTAGTCCATAACTCCAACTCAGCATTAAAATCAAGAACTCCACGTGAGTTTTCGCTTGAATACATAATTATAGATTTAAATGGTATAGTATATACTTCTACTTTCTTTCCAGTTATGCCTTGCTTATCTGCTATTATGATTCTCTTGTTAGTTATAACAGCTACATCACGAATTGTTTTATAGGCAGCTTCAACATATTCACCGTCTACTAATATTTCATTGACTTCAGAAGGTGGTTTTGTTTCTTTAACAAAGGTCCAAGACATAATTTCATTTAAGCTAGCCATAACATTCTCCTCCTAAATATTAAAATTCTTCCCATTATACTTATGAAAATATTGTATTCATGTTACTTAAATACTATATATATTTCCTTAAATATCTACAGATTCCTCTTTTTAACACTATTTCTATTTAGTTATTATATACTTTAATTATAATATTGATGGAAAATTTTTATTATTACTTATTTTCACTTTATCTGCACCTAGATAATTTAAAAAATCTTTTAAAGCACTAATTAAAGCATAATGTAAATTATCTGTTATAGAAACTTCCGGTTCCCACCACCAATTTTTTATCACAAGTTGGTTTGATTTTTTATCTAATACAGGTTCAAACCGTCCAATAAACTTATCACCATATAAAATCGGTAAGACATAATATCCATATTTTCTTTCTTTAACTGGCTTGTAGACCTCCCAAACATATTCAAAATCAAATATCTTCTTTACTAATTTTCTATCCCACAAAATATTATCTAATGGTGCAATAAATGATACTTGTGGTTCAATACAAACTCCATTTAAAACCCTATGTAGTAATTCTTCATCTTCCTTTAGAATATAAAAAGGATTTTCAATGTTTTCTACTTTAATTAATATAACTTCATCATTTTTAACAAGTTCTGAAAGTATTTCAGTACGTATCCCTTTCTTTAATCCTTTAATACCTAACCATGATCCCCCAGAAAGGGCCCATAACATACCTATCCCTCTTATTCTTCTTTTAATATGCCATTTATAGTATTCTTTATCGGAAGTGTTAGGGTCAGGGGTTGAAAGTAAGTTATCTGGAAGATATTTTTCGGTAAAATCGTAATATTTCCTCGTACCTACCTTATGATGTACTATTAATTCCCCCCATGAATACATACTCTCTAATGCAGCCCTTGATACTCTAGTAGGTGCCCATGCCCAATCTATTTTTGTATCAAATTTTAAATCAATAGATGATAATGGACCTTTTTCCTTAAGTACTTTTCTTACTTCTGGTAGTATTTTATTTAAATCTTTAGATTTTCTTTTATATTTTTTATATGCATTCATCCTATATCTTTCAAAATAAGGCCAATCTTCAATAGAATATATGGACATGTTTTTATCCCATCCATCTAGTAGTTTCCTGTCAGTATATAAAAGTTCTTGGAGAAGGGTTGGCTTGTAATCCTTTATTCGAGACTGAAGTACAAGATCAGGATTCTGGCCAACTCTATTCAATGGGTCAAATTGAATACATCCAACCTTTCTAATAAAGTCTAATATACCATTTTTTCCTTTAAGTTTACGAGGTGGTAATAAACCTTGATGTATTAAAATAAATTGTCTTGCCTGTTCTTTGGTTAATTTAATTTTATTAATTTTTATCCCCCCATAATAATTTCTTTTATTTATATTTCTTGATATATTAATATATCCCTTTATTTGTAAACATTTAGTTTATTAAAAAAGTCAAAGGAATAACTTATTATCCTTTGACTTTGTAAATTATATATTAGCTAGTATCATAATAATATTAGCAATGAATATTACAATATTAACTAATAAAACTTTTTTATATTCTTCTTTTAAATTTTTTGCTAAAACTGTACTTGCAATTAAAATTAAAGGAGCAATAATTACAAAAATAAACTTAGGTACATAGTTATCTAACCGTCCAGATAATGTAATTTGCATACCTACTCTATTAGGTAAATACTGGTATACAATAATATTAATAAGAATTGTTGCTATAACTATACCATAGAAAAGCTTAAAACCTAATTTTTGTAAATTCATATTTTCTGTCTCCTTAAATTAATTATCCTTTACAATATTTGATTAATAATATTAGTTTTTTATAAATTGAAGCACATTATTATCAAATTCCCTTTGATTTACTAAATTTGATGGATCTTTTGAATTTCTTATTATCTTAAATATAGAATTTTTTAATGAATCACTTATTTTCCTATTAATATTAACAAAATTTTCTCCAGCTAAATCCCCTACCAATACTAAAGACTCTACATCTACTTTTTTTAATTTTTCTAGTACTTTAACATTATTAATAGCCTTTCTTGCTAATATTAGTTGGTTAAAGTGGGCCTTTAAAGAAACATCATAAAAATATTTTTTGGCTTTTTGTGCATGATCTTCTTTATAATAGGAAGACATAGCCTTTGCAAAAGTTTTATTTCCTAGTAGACTAAAAATCCTAAATCCAATAACCTGTGAATATCCTAAAAGCTTCTCCTTAAAAGTTTTTAATTCTCCAAAAGTGTCACACAATACTAATTTATTGATTTTTTCCGGGTAATTAGCTGCAAAGCTTTGAGAAATTACTCCTCCCATGCTAACCCCTATTAAACAATGTATCCTATCAATATCAAGTTTTTTCGCTAAATCTAATATATCTCTATTCCAATCATCTAGCGTAAGCTTATCCACTTTTTCTGATGATCCATGTCCACGTAAATCCATAGCCACAACAAAAAATCCCTCATCAGCGTATTTTCTTACCTGTGGTTTCCACATAGCATGGTCTCCACCAATTCCATGGAGAAGAAAAATTGACGGATTATTTTCCTCTCCATATGTCTCATAATATATTTTAGCCCCATCACTTGCTGTAAAATACATACTTTTCACATCCTTTCAAGATTAATAATCCTTTTTTACAATAAAGTAATACCCAAAATACATGTAACTAACTATTTGGTTAACTTCTTCTAAAAATTTTTCTTGAATTTTTTAACTAACTGGTTAGTTGTAGAATACCATATTTATCTAATTTTTACAATAGTTTTTTTATATGAAAACTTGAATATTTTTTCACATTTTAAATAAATATCTAATTTACTAAGTAGTTCACTTAATTTCATTTTACAATTGTTTTTTCATCTTATAATTTATAAAACTTACTCCATTGTGTTCTTTATTTTGTTTCTTCAAACACTTAAATCCTTTTCGTTGAAAAAAGGATTTTGCAGTTATACTTGCTTCTGTAATAATCTCAGTAAAACCTAATTTTTTTGCTTTCTCCTCTATAATATTTACAATCTTTGACCCAGCTCCCCTATTTTGAAAATCCTTATGGGTATAAAGACAGTTAAGATATCCATCTTTATCTAAGTCACCAAAACCAACAATTCTACCTTTATGTTCAGCAACAAAGAAGATATTTTCTTTTACAAACTTTTGAAATTTTGCAACTTCAAAATTCTTTGGAGCCCAAGCATTTACTTGTTCTTTAGAATAATCTTTTATATTAATGTTATGTACAGTATCATAAAACAGCTCCATTATTTCTTTTATATCAGACATATTAGCCCTTCTAACCTTTATCATTAGCTATTCCTCCACGATAATTTTTAAATTATTCATAAATAATCTATCATGCCAGTTGATATAAAATAAGTCCACTTAACATAAGCAGTAAACCTAATATTTTATAACCTGAAAATAATATTATTTCTTCACCAAAAAAACCGAAATAATTTATAACAGCATTAACAATAATTTGGGTAACGATTAATATTGTTACTGCATAAGTAGCCCCTAAATCAGTAATTCCCTTAGTTACACTATAAATAATTGCTACTCCTAAAAATCCTCCTATTAGGTATAATGGATTAACATTTTTAATTTTTACGAAATCAACTTGTTCAACAATAATTAGAATTATTAAAGCCAATAAAAACCCACTTCCATGGACAAAAGTATTAGTAAACCAAAAACCTATTTTTTCACTTGCCCTTGCATTAAAAATTCCTTGAAATGAAATTAAAATTCCAGCTAATATTGAAAAAACTACTCCCCAAACCATTTTTCTATCCTCCTATACATAAAAGACTAATAAATATTTATTTTATTCATATATTTTATCTAGTTATAACAGTTTCAAGGCAGCCATTACGGCTGCCTTAGTATATATTATTCTTTAAGATATCCTTTTTTAACTGAATCTTCAATAAGATTTTTAACAAAATCCCATAGCTCTTCTGAACCTTCTAAAATAGGTTTAGCCCTTTTAATTACTTGTTCCTTCCTAATACTATGTCGCTTCCAGCTTCCTCCCTCTGTCATATAATTGTGGATTAAAGGTTGCATTCTGTCTAAAGCAGCGGCAAACCTTGCTTCATCTGTTGTCATTTCTTCGAACTCTTCCCATAGATTTCTTATTTCCTTTGCTTGGTCTTCAGGAAGAATATTAAAGATTCTATCTGCTGCCTTTTCTTCGCGTTCTGCCTTATCTTCATTACCTTTTTCATCATAGCAGAAGGTATCACCTGCATCTATTTCAACTAAATCATGGATAAGTACCATTTTCATTACCTTTAATACATCTATCTCTTTATTAGCATATTCAGAAAGTATCATAGTCATAACTGCAAGATGCCATGAATGTTCAGCATCATTTTCTCTCCTTGATGTATGGATTAAATCAGTCTGTCTTATAATTTTCTTAAGCTTGTCTATTTCAACTATAAAATCAAGCTGTTTTTTTAGTCTTTTACTTGCCATTTATAATGCCTCCTTAAAAAGTCCAATATTATCTTGTTTACACACTCTTATTTTACCACTTTCTTCCTTAATGTTAAATAGAAACTTAAAACTTACTCTACCTCAACTAATCTAGTTTCCTTGTAAACTTACCCATTCCTCTAATAATGAGTCAAGCTTTTGTTGCAACTTATCCTTTTCTTTGTATAGTTCATTTAATTTTTCATAATCTGAAGCAAATTCCTCCATTTCCTTATCTTTTTGTTTAATTAAATCTTCTGTATCTTCTATCTCCCTTTCAAGTTTCTTTATGAGCTTACTATTATCTTTTTTAGCCACTTTTTTCTTTTTTATTTTTTTCTTCTTATTCTTTTTAACTTCCTTAGGCTTTTTATCTTCTTTAAAATATTCCTCACTCTTTTTTTCTTTATAGTAATCATAGTTACCTAAGTATTCCTTTAATCTTTTATTTTGTATTTCTACAATTCTCGTTGCTAGTTTATTAATAAAGTATCTATCGTGTGATATAAAAATTAAAGTTCCTTTAAAATTTTCTAATGCCTCTTCTAACATTTCCCTTGAATCAATATCTAAATGATTTGTAGGCTCATCAAGTATTAATAGGTTTATATCCTGATGCATTAACTGACAAAGCTTTAGTCTACTCTTTTCACCTCCAGATAAGTTAGCTACCTTTTTAAATACATCTTCATCATAAAATAGAAATTTTGCTAATATTCCCCTTGCAACCCCTTCTATCACATTGCAACTTCTCATAAAGGTTTCAAGTACAGTAGTATTTTCATCCTCAAAGGCTATATTCTGAGGTAAATACCCTATCTTTACATTTGAGCCTAACTTAACTTCTCCCTTGTCCCATTTATATTGATTTAACAAAATTTTAATTAATGTAGATTTTCCACTACCGTTTTTTCCTAAAACCGCAACCTTTTCTGAATACCTGACATGTAAATTAAGATTATCAAGTACCACTTTATTACCAAAGGACTTTTTTAACCCCTCTACCTTTACTACATCCTTTCCTGATCTACTATCTACCGAAAAATTTAGCTGTATCTTCTTTTTCTCTAAAATTGGCTTATCTACTTTTTCCATTCGTTCTATTCTTCTTTGCATATTACGTGCTTTAATAAACATCTTATCGTTATCCCCTACATTTCCCCATTGTTTAAATCGATTAATTGCTTCCTCCATAGCCTTTATTTTTTTCTGTTGATTTTGGTATTCCTGATATTGGGCTAAAAGCCTTCTTTCCTTTTCTTCTACATAGTACGAATAGTTACCATCATAAATACTTGATTTTTTATCCTCTATTTCAACTATTCTGTTTACTACCCTATCTAAAAAATATCTATCATGGGATATTATTAAAACTGTTCCCCTATATTCTTTTAAATAATCCTCAAGCCATTCAACTGATTCAATATCCAGATGATTAGAAGGCTCATCTAAGAGTAAAATGTCAGGATTTTGCAACAAAATTTTAGCTAAAACAACTGTAGTTTTTTCACCACCACTTAAAGTCATAAACCTTCTTTTCACAAACTTATCAGTAAACTTAAAACCTGAGCATATCTTACTTAATTTTTCTTCTATTTCATAGCCTCCCATATGTTCAAATTTATTTTGTAGTTCTCCATATTTTTTCATTATTTTATTGAGTTCATCTTCATTAGCTTTAGACATTTTTTCCTCTAACTTTACCATATCTTCCCTTATACTTAATACCTTTTTAAATGCTGTTTTTAAAACATCTATTACTTTATAGTCCTTAGGATAATTAGGTATTTGATTTAAATACCCTATACTTGCTCCCTTTCTTATAGCTAAAACACCACCATCATATTCCTCTATTCCAGCAATAATTCTAAATATTGTAGTCTTACCAGTCCCATTCCCACCTATTATTCCTATCTTTTCACCAGTTTTGGCCTCAAATGTAATATTTTCAAGCACTAAGTTAGCACCGTAATATTTTTTTATTTCATTTAACGATAACTCTATCATAAAAATCACTCCTTTATTAATGTTCAAAAAAAATAAAGCCTAGGCAACTAAATCATCGCCTAGACTTAAACTTAAAAATGAACAAAAAAAGCCTAGGCAAGTAATCATTACCTAGGCTAACTAGCTAAATCTATATATAAAGATGATTTACTTGCTTTTAGTTGACATAATATTTGTTTTTAGACACACTACCCCTAGGGTTAATTAAAGTAAAAGTTATTGCTGAGTTAGAAGCTGGTAGTCTGTCTAAAATAACATCAACTAAAAGCTGAGTTTTCACCTTTACACCTCCTATTTGCTAATAAATGTATTATAGCACATTTTAGCCAATTTTATCAAGGTTTTGAATATTTTTTATTCTCTTAGTAAAGCCCTTTCAATTGCCTTTTTTATAACTTTACTACTATAAGTAGCTCCAGATATATTATCTACATCTAATGACTGTTCTTTTATAATAAGATTAATTATCTTTTCTGCTGGTTTTCCTTTTCCCTCTTTATGTTCTAAAATATCTATTTTTTTAATCTTTTTATCTTCAACTGTAACCTCAACAGCTACCGATATTAAAGCAGTTTCATAGCTACCTTCGTATACACCATCTTTTAATTTAGAAAAGTCAATATTTTCTAATGTAACCTCTTCTATTTCATTTAATGATTTGTTAATAGATAAGCTTACAAATACTCCCCCAATTATAATTAAAAATAGAATAGCAAAAACTATTTTTTTCATTTATTAGCCTCCTAAAAAATTTCATTTCACTCTTTGCTGTTTAATATAAAATCAATGTTGTCCTCAATTTTTTTAAAAAACTCCTCTTCTGATAACAACTCTTTGTTTGAAAAATGAAACAGCATAAGTCCATGGACCATCCCCGTTAATATCTCACTTATCCTTTCTATATCCTCTTCTTTAATTAATCCCTCATCAGCACACTGTTTTAAAAGTTTAATCTGTCTTTGAGCAAAAATTGGCTTTCTTATTTTTTCTTCAATCTCTTCAGGTGGCTTACCTAATTGAGAAAAGAATAAAAGTCTATAAAAATTTGGATTATCTATAAAATAACTTGTGTATAGTCTATATGCATTTTTCATTCCTTCTAAAGCTTTGTTGTTATCATCTAAATTG
Organism: Thermohalobacter berrensis; assembly: GCF_003609645.1. GTDB lineage: Bacteria > Bacillota > Clostridia > Tissierellales > Thermohalobacteraceae > Thermohalobacter > Thermohalobacter berrensis. Next base: position 13,903 of record NZ_MCIB01000034.1, on the reverse strand, counting down.
TTATCAATAAATTGTAAAATATCTTGAAATATTTCCCCTACCACATACCATAAAAGCTCATTTAGATCTTTAAAATAATTATAAATTGTTCCATAAGAGTACCCCGCTAATTCTGCTACCTTTCTAACAGTTATATCATCTATTCCCTTAGTTTTTAAAATATGTTTTGCAGCATCAATAAAATATTTCCTCCTTCGTTGTCTTTGAATCTCTTTCTTATCCACCTTTTAACTCCTTTCTAATTAAAAAAAGATGCTAATTTATCAATATTATCCTCTAGTATTTCCCTTTTATTTTCTTTTATTTTAGCAATCATCTTAACTACTTTTTTATCTATAAAACCCATTTTATTAAAATTAAATTCATATCCTAAATGCTCTCTTGCTAAAGCATGTCTTTTTAATTCTTCAGGATAAGCCATATCTAGCTGTTCTTCTGCCTTCTCAGTTTGACCACAGCATATAAATAAACCTATTCTTTTAGTCAATAATGTATCTAGATTTTCATTACAGAATTTTCCTACAACCTTACGTATTCTACCAGCATATATTGAAGTGCCAATTATAATGTTGTCATACTGGTTTAAATTATTAACTTTTTCCTTTTCAAGATTTATAACATCTACCTTCCCGGATATTTTCTTAGCTAAAATCCCTGCACACTCCCCAGTAAAACCATATTTACTTCCATAAACAATTAAGCTTTTCACAAAATCATCTCCCTTTTAATTTAACAATGTTAATTTAATTAACATTGTTAATATTATTAACTACGTTAATCATATTATAATATTTCCCCATTGTCAACATGTTTTTATATTTTTTGGTAATTTTTAATTACAAATGTAATAATAAGATTAAAGCACTAAAAAAGAATTCCTTCTATTGACAAAAAGCTAATAAAAAATTAAGGCTAAGGTAACTAAACCTTAGCCTTAAATAATAATTCTTGAATAAAGTTACAAAATTTATTTTTTTATTAACAAATATACAAAGTATGGTGCTCCAATTAAAGCAACAATAGTTCCTGCTGGTATACTTTGGGGTTCAATTAAATTACGCCCAATCGTATCTGCAAGTAATAATAGCCAGCCACCTACCAAAATAGAAATGGGGATAGATAGCTGATTTCTAGGCCCTACTAAAGATTTAGAAATATGAGGTCCCATTAGACCAATAAATGAAATTCCTCCTGTAACAGAAACTGCTGAGGCTGCCAAGGCAACGGCAGCTAATAGTAGCTGAATACGTTCTTTGTTAACTGATATTCCAACACTTACTGCCACAGGTTCACTAAGTCTAAGAATGTTTAAGCGATTTGCTTTGTATAAGATAAATGGAATTAAGACAACTAGCCATGGTATAATAGCAAGAATAAAGGGCCAATCTGTCCCCCATATATTTCCTGCTAACCATTTGGCTATAAATTGTACCTTTATTCTCTCAGTAGATGAAATAAGTACAATCATTAATCCAGAAAGTGCCATTGAAAATCCTACCCCTATAAGAATCAGTCTTTTAGTTTTCAGTCCTTCACCTTTGCGATATGAAAGTCCATATATTAAACAAGCTGTAATGAAGGCACCAGCAAATGCAATTAAGGGTATTAAGTAAGCAAATGACACTGAATTAACAGGTACAAATAAGAAAAATATAGTTATGGCAACACCAGCTCCAGAATTAATACCTATAATTCCAGGATCGGCTAGGTCATTTCTTGTAATTCCTTGTAAAATAGCACCTGATAAAGAAAGTGCCATGCCTGCCAGTAGTGTAATAATTATTCTTGGTAATCTTATAGAAAATAGTACAAATTCCTCTTTAAATGATCCCTTACCTAAAATAGTTGGTAGAAGTCTATCATAGGATAAAGATGAGAATCCCATCCCCATTCCTATAATAATGGTTATAATAGTTAGTGCTGATAAAGCAAGGAAAATCAATCGTTGTTTTTTTATTAACTCTGATTGTATCATTAGAGTGCTTTACCCCCTTTATGAACCAAAAACAAGAAGAATGGTAATCCCATTATTGCTACAATAGCTACAACAGGAGTTTCATATGGTGCATTTATTGTACGACCAAGGGTATCAGCAAAGAGCATAAATGCCCCCCCTGTAACCACTGACATAGGTATTATAAATCTATAATCTGTTCCAACAATGCCACGTACCATATGGGGAACCATTAATCCAATAAAAGTCATATTACCAACAAGTGCCACCGAAGCTCCCGTTAACAATGTAATTACAATGAAGAGAATTATCTTTATTTGTGTTGTCTTTTGTCCTAATCCAACTGCAAGTTCTTCACTTAAGCTTAGTATGGTTAGCTGTCTTGAAAGAAATAGTGCAGTAAGTAATCCAATTAAAATAAAAGGGATAATAACTTTTAACTGAGTCCATGAAGTACCTACCATTCCACCTGAAGTCCACATTGTAACATCCTTTGATATCTTATACAATATGCTAACCCCTTCTGCTATTGCATATAGAAATGTTGAAACTGCTGCTCCTGCCAAAACAATTCTAATGGAATTAAATCCACCTTTTTTTATTGAACTAATCCCAAAAACTAAAATAACCCCTAAAGCTGCACCTATAAAACAGGCTGTAATAATTACAAAATAATTAGCTGAAGGAATAAGTGCTATTGTTACTGCCAATGCAGCATTTGCTCCAGCGGTTAATCCTAATAATCCTGGGTCAGCAAGGGGATTTTTAGTTATTCCTTGCATGATAGCCCCAGATACAGACAATGCGGCTCCCACAAAAATAGCGGCAATTATACGAGGTAAGCGAATTTCCCTGATAACCAAGATTTTATCATTTGATATGTTAGAAGTTAACGCCAGCCAAACGTCTTTAGTTGAGATATCTGCTGCTCCCAATACCATTGCAATAACAAACATTCCTATAAACCCTAGCAAAGCTATAAGCAACTTAATTTCAAAGGGAACCCTAGGTTGTATCTCTTTCATATTCAACATCTCACCATCCTTTACAAATTAAAGAAGAGGAACCCTTCAAATAGGAGTTCCCCTCATAATACTTGTAATTCTATTCACCAAGGAAGAAGTCTGTAAATAATTCTAATTGATATTCTAAGGTAATTGGACCATTAAAATAAAATTCTTTGGCATTAACTTCAAGTACTCTATTGTTCTTTACAGCAGGAATATTCTTATATGTCTCTGTTTCTTGGAAAAAATTATCTGCAGCAGAGTTTTTACTAAATATCACATAGTCCCCAGCATATTCTGGAAGCACTTCAGGTGATATCGCATAATAACCTGCTTCTAAAGCCATTTCCTTAACTTTTTCTGGCATTTTTAGCTTCATTTCCTGATAAAGGATTTCTGTTCCCCTACCCCAGTTATCTCCGAAAACGTAAAGCTGTTTGTTAAAGCTTTCTATTACAGAAACAGTTTTATTAGTTCCAATCTTTTCTTTTATTTTTTCTCCTGCCTCTTTAGCTCTAGTTTTAAAATTATCAATCCATTCTCTTGCTTCCTGCTCTTTGTTTAATAGCTTGCCAACTTCTAAAATTTGTGTAAGATAATCTACTTTACCATAAGTAAAAGTTACAGTTGGAGCAATCTTACTTAATTTATCTAGATTATTATTTGTTGATGCTGCAATAATAAGATCAGGTTCTAACTCAATGATTTTCTCTAAGTCTTGATCAGATACTTCTACGGCATCCTCTATATATTTTTCATAACGAGGATTACCTTTAGTCCAAGTATCTACGCCAACTATATCTTCATCAAATGCCATAACACTTCCAGATACAAATGAGTTTAATACAACAATACGTTGTGGATCTGCCGGAACCTCAATTGGTCCATTTTCTGATTCGTATGTAATTGTGTGTAATTCATTTGATTCTGTATTTGAAGGCTTATCATTTGATGAAGTTTCGTTAGTTATAGTCTCATTACTGCAAGCACTAGTAATTAACGCAAATACTATTAGAGCTAAAATTATTATTTTTTTCATTATTGGACACTCCTTTCAATAAATTGTATGTAACACATATTGGCTTGTTTGTTCTAGGATCTCTACTAATTTTAGCATCAATATTAAATACTTCCTTAAGCACCTCTTGATTAATAACCTCTTCACAACTTCCAGCTTTCACCACTTGCCCATCCTTTAATGCAATTATATAGTCAGCAAATCGTGCAGCTTGATTCAAGTCATGAAGTACCATAACTATTGTTCGTTCTTGCTCAAGATTTAACTTTTGTAATAGTTCTAAAACTTCAAGTTGATGGGCTATATCTAAATATGTAGTAGGTTCATCAAGAAAAATAATTTCTGTTTCTTGAGCTAAAGCCATAGCAATCCAAACACGTTGACGCTGTCCACCTGAAAGGGCATCTATACTTCGAAACTTATAATCTTTTGTACCTGTCACTTCCAATGCCCAATCAATCACTTCATAGTCCTTTTTTGTTAATCTTCCAAACCCTTTCTGATAAGGAAATCGCCCATAGGAAACTAATTCGCCAACTGTTAATCCAGTTGCACCTTCTGGAGTTTGTGGAAGTATCGCCATTTTTCTAGCTAGCTTCTTTGTATTTTCTTTTAAAATGTCTTTACCATCTAAAATAACTGTACCAGATTTAGGTGAAATAATACGGGTAATTGCTTTTAATAATGTAGATTTTCCACACCCATTGGGCCCAATGATAGCTGTAATTTTTCCATCTGGAATTTTTATATTTAAATTCTTCACAATTACCTTCTCATCATAACCAATATTTATATTCTTTGTATATAGGCGACTCATAAATTAACCTCCACTTTATTCATATTAATGATAATGATTTTCATTATCGCGACATTAACAATTATATATTACTTATAATTCTCTGTCAACATTTTTGTTAATGTATTAAATTTTATAGTTATATTTTCTTATGTATATTATTTTTTTATATAAACTTTGATAAATATAGAGCAAATATAAAAGCAGTGTATTTGTTGATCGCCTAAACAACAAATACACTGCCTTAAAATTTCATATAACTTGTACTACTAGTTAATTTTTATTTCATTACTATACTACTTCTATCTATTGGGACTTTAAGGAGCAACTTTTTTTGAATTTCGAAGGTAAATATGAAAAAGGTATTCACTTACTGCAACTAACACTGCAAAGACTGCAAGACTTGTTGCAGTTGGTTCAAAACCATAAACAATTTGACTAACTATATAAGCTGTCAATGCACCCAGTGCCCCATCACCTATAGATGCTATTATATTACCAAATTTAGGTAGTACAAACAAATCTCCTATTAAATAATTTAATACAGTTCCCAGTAAAGCAACTACAAGTACCCATGTAAAATCAGCATTTCCTATAACATAAAAAGCAATCCATGCACCTGCAAGTGTCACTAAGAATTTAAAAATTAATGCCATAGCAGTTCTATTCACATTATTACCTCCTCTTCTCACTTGTATCAAAGTATATTATGTCCCTTAATCTTTACCGGTATTCACCAATATTATTTAAGTCAATAAATTTAATGTAAATAGCAAAGAGGAAGTATAAAAATAGCATTCTATTTTGCTTAAATAGAATATCCATATCCTTAAAATGTTGCTCCAGCTTCTAATTATTCCTTAATAGTAATTGATAAATAATATATACAGTTACAAATAAAATAAAAACTAAGCCAAAGGGTACAAAAAGCCGAATTTACTAGCTAATACACCAGAAATAGCAGGTACACAAACTCCTAATAGTTTATTAATTGCACTCATGCTACCAAAAAACTGCCCTCTATTTTCCTTTGGAACAAATTCCATAAGTAAAGAGTAATGATGTGGAAACCAAACAGTATGTCCTATTGCGTAAAAAATAAAAGCTATTAAAACGTAAATATAGTTTTTAGCTATCATTAAAAGAAAAGCATAAACAATAAAGAATATAACTCCATATTGTGCTATTTTTTGTCTAGAAATTTTTGAGTTTAAGTTTTTACTTAATAACCCGGTAATTATTACAAATACTGCAGAAATAACTTCTAATAGTAATACATTTAAAACGGTTCCTCCCATTTTCTCTAGAATAAAATAGCTTGTAATTAGTGGTGAAGTAAAACTTATAGCTGCTAAGACACAAATTTGTGCTATTGCAACATTTATTAAATCTTTAGGTATAGAAATTGATAGGTTCTCCTTAGAAATTTTTGTTGGCTTTACCCATTTTAGAGTTTTGTATGGAATAATTGCAACAAAAATATATCCTACTGCACATATAAAAAAAACAGTCCTAAAGGCCTTTAATGATGTGAACTTATATGTCAATAAAAATCCAATTATAGGATAAAAGATAATAGTAAAAACTTCTGGAAGCATTAAGTGGTAAGTATAGATTAAGTCCCTTTCCTTTTCAGGGAATATTTCATTTTCATAAACCTTGTAAACTGGATTTAATATATTTGTTATCTTTGTAGAAAATATACCTAAAAACATATGAAAGCTTGTGGTAGCAAATGAATATATTAAAGGTGGAATGCTTTCTGTTAGCCAATCTATAATCATTCCCACATTTGGTGAAATTCTATCTAAAAACCTACTCAAAATATATGTAAAAACTATATCAATTATTGATGCTATACTAAAAATTAATCCAGCATTAATTAGGCTAATACCCAATCTATTCATAAAAATTGGAGTAAGGGTTGAATAGATTAATAATCCTCCCCCTATTAAGTGCATGATCATGTACTTCTTAATGTTTGGGTCAAAGCCTAAAAATTCTTCTATTGGTGAAACTGCTACTTTTCTAAAACTTTTATTTTCATTTATTGATTTACTATTATTCCCCATTTATTATCCCCCTTACAAAACATATTCTTTTTTGTTATATTCAACGATTTACGACAATTATTAGCGATTATTTACCATATATCATAGTTTGATAAAAATATATCTAAAATACTCTGTATTTTTCTATTGTTCTTTTGTTTGTTTTAGTATATAATTATTTTAGATTCCTAACCTTACCTAAAGGAGGTGCAGCAGGACTAGGAATAGACTATAAAATTTTGATTATAAATACAATTTTAATTAAATGGGGTGGACAAAATAAAAATTTTATTTGTTGACAATAATAAGGATATTTTAGCTTATAAAGACCAAATGTGGGACCTTCTTTGCATGTGTGATAAGGATTTTTATCCTACCTTATCATCTAGAGAAAATAGCACTAATGGTCCAGTAAAATATTTTGAAGGTCTGTTTTTAGAAAATACCAAGTATGTTCTTGCTTTTATTGAAGAACAACTTGTAGGATTTTCAATCTTCTTCCATGATTATTATGAAGAATTAATATCCCAATTTACTCCATGTAACTATGTTAAAATTGCATGTGTTCATCCATCTTTTCGTGGGTTAGGAATTGCTTCAATGCTTAATAATTTTATTGAAAATGAACTTCCATCTGAATTAGTTCTACCTTATATAGTAAGAAGAACTTGGAGCTCAAATATACCTCAGTTGAAATTACTCGAAAAATACGGATATAAACTTATCCATAAGCTTGAAAATGATAGAGGAGATAACATTAGTACAGTTTACTTTGCTAAGTTTATTGATAAAAACATTAATTTAAGTACAGGATAAATTTTTATATTTCTTGTAAACAAATGGGGTCTTATGACCCCATGATACATTTATTTAGCATATTGCATCACTTTCTTCAATTCTTCTTATTATCATAATAACCATCTTTTATTGTTTTAAATAATAAATATTACATTTACATATATAGTTATATACAATAGACTTCTTTGTTTATATACAATACACTTCTTCACTTACCAAAGAAAAATCTACCTATCCTTATACTTTTATCATCAATTACATCAATATAATATCCTTTAACAGTTTCTTTACTTTCTACATTTATTATTTTGCTCTTTTCAATAATATATCTTTTGCTTGAGTTTGTGGCATCAATTTCATATTTTCCTGTTGCAAAAATATCATAATATGATGCATTATTATCCCCTATAATGTTTGTTATATCAATGTTTTTAACAATATGAAAAAATTCTTCTGCACTTATTAGTTGGTCAAACTGTAGCCAAGTATCACTTTCTGTTGTCTGTATTTCATATTTATTACCTTTTCCATTTAAAGTTATATGATAGATTTTAAATTTGTCTTCTACTCCAAAATCAATTAATTCATACTGTAAAAGGGTTATGTAATAATCTTTATCGAAGGTTATATAAAGATTTTGGAGCTTAGCATTATTGGTTAGGTTTAATCTTTTCCTTATATTGTTGTATTGTTCAACAAACTCAATATCATTAAATTTAATTTTACTAATATCTGTTTCTAAGTTTTTAGGAGTACAGCTAGACAAGAGAAATACTAGTAATAACATTAAAATTAAATTAACCTTTTTAAATTGCTCTATAGTTTTCATACATCTTTTCTCCTATTTATATCAGGATAAAACCTTAAACTATTAATAATTATATTTATATGGTTATACATATTTTACCATAATTTTGTAATTTCTTTAGTTAAGAATTTAAAAATATAACAAATGAAACGTCTCACTGTCATGGTTATTTATTCAATCAAAAAATATTTAAAGGATACCTACCCGGTATCCTTTATATGTAATGAAATATTTACTTATCTGTAAGCCTTACTACTAATTTAGCCAATACCTTTCTGTCTTCCTCATCTGCCACATCCCATAACTCTTTTAATAGTCTTTCTTCATCATTTTGAGGTTCTACATTATTTGCTAAAAATGTTCCTACCCTTTCAGCAATGTTATTTATTGTTTCATCTGACATTCCTACTGTTTCACCTAACTGCACTGCCTTATTAAGCTGTTGTTTCCATTTATGCCAATTTTCTAAAGTTCCCATAAAAATCATCTCCTATAAAAAGATTTCTTAATGTTAGTATTATAGATTTTTAGTTTATATATTCTTTAAATCTTTTTTATAAGGAAATAAGCAATTTAGTTTCAAAGGAATTATTTGACTATGTATCCTATTAACTCTACTAATCCCTTTTCTCTCACAATATCTTAGCAAGTTGAATATCATAAAATATCCTTACTTATACCCTAAAGGAGGCATACTGATGGAGCAAAGAAAAGTAATGGAAATAAAAAACGTAAGTATGATATATCATACTTTAGATGGTGAAACTGAAGCACTTAAAGATATTAGCCTTGATATATATGAGGGTGAAATTGTCGTATTAGTAGGCCCTAGCGGATGTGGTAAGTCTACTTTACTTTCTATAGTTGCTGGACTCTTAAAACCATCTAGTGGAAAAGTACTGATAAATGGTAAAGAAGTAAAAGGCACAAATAAAGATGTAGGCTATATGTTTCAAAGAGACCACCTATTTGAATGGAGGACTATATTACAAAATGCCTTAATTGGACTTGAAATTCAAAATAAGGTAAATGACGAAACTATAGCCTTTGTTGAAAATCTCCTTGAAACCTATGGATTAGGTGAGTTTAAAAATCATTACCCTAGACAGCTTTCTGGAGGAATGAGACAAAGGGCAGCCCTTATAAGAACCCTTGCATTACAACCAGAAATACTTTTACTTGATGAACCTTTTTCTGCCCTTGACTATCAAACTAGATTAAGGATAGCCGATGAAATAGGAACAATTCTTAAAAAAGAAAAGAAAACTGCACTGATGGTAACACATGATATAGCAGAAGCTATATGTACGTAATGGTATAAAATGGTAATGGGTTGTGGTGTGTTATATCTTTTAGGACTAGTTTCAAATGTAAATTAGTATTTCATGAAGTCAATTGATATAGATAGCTACTAAAGCAAATAAAAAAGCAATCCTGAGATTGCTTTTAAGAAGGCTTTTTAATTCTTTTATCCATTCCTTACAGTATTATTCATCTTTCAACATTATTTTATTTTCATTTTACATTTTGAATTTTGAGTTACTTACGTTCCTCATAGGTACTCTAGTAACAATGGGCATGCTTAGGTATCTGTATTTAGATGAAGAGTTTCAATTCCTTATAGGTAGTCTAGTAACATTAAATGCCAGCCATTACCTTTTTGTTTGCAAGCTGGTTTCAATTCCTTATAGGTAGTCTAGTAACCTATCTATTGACAGTAATCTTAAGGTATGTGTATAGTTTCAATTCCTTATAGGTAGTCTAGTAACCTACTGTCTGTATTCCATAAATAAGTTCCGTCCCACGTGTTTCAATTCCTTATAGGTAGTCTAGTAACCGTTACAGTATCAGGGTTAGATTGTACGCATTGGAAGTTTCAATTCCTTATAGGTAGTCTAGTAACCTTGTACTGTAACATTTAGATATAACAGCGACAATATAAGTTTCAATTCCTTATAGGTAGTCTAGTAACAGATTGAGACGGTTTTTTATTTTGAAATAAAGTCCAGTTTCAATTCCTTATAGGTAGTCTAGTAACATATTTACACCAGATTGGGAAAAAATCATCTCTCAGGTGTTTCAATTCCTTATAGGTAGTCTAGTAACTCTTCATCTTCATATTTTTGGACTATGCTTTTAAAGTTTCAATTCCTTATAGGTAGTCTAGTAACCCATATCCTAGTTTAATTAATTTTTCTTGTAATTCTCGTTTCAATTCCTTATAGGTAGTCTAGTAACTCATAGTATATTGCCATTTTCTTTACCCTTCTACCAAGTTTCAATTCCTTATAGGTAGTCTAGTAACCAAAATGCAGCAATTATTAGTCGTTTTGGAAGCTGGAAGTTTCAATTCCTTATAGGTAGTCTAGTAACAAATGACCTACGATTTTTTTATTTTCCCAGCCATCAAAGTTTCAATTCCTTATAGGTAGTCTAGTAACTAGGTTCAAAGCTAGTTGTATTATTCGTTCTTTCAGGTTTCAATTCCTTATAGGTAGTCTAGTAACGATGACGAGGCAGGCAAGTGCGTGGTAAATTGGGATAAAGGTTTCAATTCCTTATAGGTAGTCTAGTAACATTTTACTAGTATATTCCCTGATATAACAAAATACATGTTTCAATTCCTTATAGGTAGTCTAGTAACTTGGTCATAATAATCAACCTCGGCATCATCAAAATTGTTTCAATTCCTTATAGGTAGTCTAGTAACATTGAAATTTTAATGCTTAATAGTGCATTGGCTACCAAGTTTCAATTCCTTATAGGTAGTCTAGTAACCGAACATGACGATTTATTCGATGGATTAGACCACGCTAGTTTCAATTCCTTATAGGTAGTCTAGTAACCAGATGGAAAATTAGAGGAGATATTGGCAGAAGAAAGTTTCAATTCCTTATAGGTAGTCTAGTAACAATTATTTGGGTGGCAAATATAAAATTGCCACCCATTTGTTTCAATTCCTTATAGGTAGTCTAGTAACGTAGAATTAAAGCTAATATACCAACTGTTATAGGACTGTTTCAATTCCTTATAGGTAGTCTAGTAACCTTAATCCAGGTGGCATCGATAATCTCAAGCTATATCCAGTTTCAATTCCTTATAGGTAGTCTAGTAACTGTAACAGATACATCAGGCAGTGCAATTAAAGATATTTAGTTTCAATTCCTTATAGGTAGTCTAGTAACTGACACTAAACAAATACCTGAATTTGTTGATATAGATAGTTTCAATTCCTTATAGGTAGTCTAGTAACCCATTACATATATTGATTTTATCAGGTTTACTATTTTTTGTCAATTTAGTTTTTTCCACTTTTTTCTATGACCATCTTCCATATAAATATCCTTCAATCCCTTTAAAACACTATATTACAGCTACTTTTACCTTCAAAAACAAAAAGTCGTCGATCCCCAGGGGTTTTTGCACTACTGGAGGTCGACGACTTTTAAGCTTACTTTAGGTGCATCATTATTTTCTCAAAAATACATACTCATCTTTATTAATATCAATTTATTAGTCTTTTAATTTCAACAAACAATTTGTTTCATCTAAAGTTTCAAGTTTTTGTTGCGTATATTTATTTATTAATTTTTATCTATATCTACTTTAAAAATTCACCATACAGTTTTTGAAATTTCTTATGTTCTTAATTTAACTAATTTCTTCTTAGATTTAATAGACCTGATACCCTAACTTTAGAAACAATAACCTTCATATCTAAAAAACTTATTCTTTTTCTAAATGTTTTCTAAATTCCTCATATAAATTCTTTATTCTAGAGTTAAGCTTTTTGTAATCCATTACATCTACTGTATATCCAAAATGGTTTATATCATTCCTTAAGTTATTTACTTTATCTGAAAGCTGGACTAATTTATTATCTAGATTAACAACTATCTCTTCAATTTTATTTCTATATTCTTCTTTTATCTTCCATTTTTCTTTAGGAATCTTTTGAGCCCGTACTCTTAAAGCCTTTGCTACAATCTCTTCTCTATTATTTTTATCTGTTTCATCTAATCCAAATTTTACACATACATAAGTTTTTATAGTTTCATCTAATGCGGTGTAGGCTTGTTGAGTTAAGTTATTATCTATACTCCATTTAATCACTGCTATCCCTGTAGTCAAATTATCTCCCTTTTCAAAATCTTTAGTAGTTTCTTTAACTTTATTAAATAGAGGAACTAAAGGTTTTAAAGTATCGTTTTTATCTTCTATTAAATTGTCTAAGTTTTTTCTCATAGACTTATAAGCACAACTTATTGATTTTTTATCACTATTTTTTTCATTAAATATTCCTTTTCCTCTACAGTTATATATTGTATTTATAAAATCATCTAGTTTTTCTACGAAATTCTTAACTAAAATAGCTGACTGGTCCCTTTCCCTTAACTTACTACTTAGCACTCTAGAGGCCAATTCCTTAAGATGTCTACTATTTCCATATCTTGTAAATGAGTTGACTGCTTGTGCCCATTCTAATAATTCATCAAAAGTTATCAAATTAAAAATTGGAGCTATTTCTTTACTATTCTCTGTCCATCTAGCTTCATATGCTCCGTAATATATACCTTTTAATTTTACATTCTTTAGTACTTTTGCATAGTTTAATATAACTAATGCAAGCATTGGTATTGATCTAAAACTGTGCGTTAAGTCAAATATTATCTCGTCTCCTTCCTCTATTTCATTTAAAATTGTATTAAATATTTCCCATATTTCATCTTGATTTTTTCCATTTGGTATTGATATATCTTTTATCGAAATATTAAGATTTAAAAGTTTGTCTTTAAGTCTTCTTGTTTCATCTTCTTTATTCCAATAATTTTCCTTTCTCGCAAAGTCAGTTAAAAATATTATTGCTTTGTCATCTTTATTCCAATCCTTACAGAGTATTTTTATAAGAGCTTCCTGAATATATTTTGTGGTTACTCGGTCAAGATTATTTCCATCATCATATACGTAACAGCATTCTTTATATGGACTAGCACCTAAAAAGCTTAAAAATTTCCTACCCATTCTAAACCTCCTTTTAATGTTTTAGTTATATATTCTATATTTATCCTTAAATTCCCTTGTAAAATTTTACATAATAAAATGTACATTAAGCTGTGCATACCATTTAACAATAAGGACATTTATTGCTCACTCCTAAATTTTTACACAGTATTTTCAAGATTTGTTATTAAACTATATCCAATTTTTAAATTTTGCAAAATTATAAATCGAGTAGGAGGTAGATGATTATTTCATCTACCGTCCTCTCACACCACCGTACGTACCGTCCGGTATACGGCGGTTCATTAGGCTAAGTTCAGTTTTCTGTACTGCATGGAAAGCGTTTTAAGACCTTGGTTTATCCAGTATTGGTTATCCAGGGTCTTACTTAATATTGGACTATTGGATATTCGCCAATAACCCTTACGGGTATTGGCGAATTGCCATGCCTTGTACTCTGGAATCCCTAG
>NZ_MCIB01000033.1 GCF_003609645.1 Thermohalobacter berrensis | reverse complement strand
AGTAAAAATACAGTATCTTTTATACCCAAGTTTTAATAAAAATATTCTTAAGATATTTAAGTATAATTTAGAGTCAGCAGAGTTAATATAAAATTAAGATTAAAGTTGTTTGGAGGGATATTAATGATTCAAATAAGAACTGATTTGGCAATTGAAGCTAGAGAACTTTATAAAGAAAGAGTAAAACAAGAAATACCAGGTGTTGAAGTAAAAAGGGAAGAAGAAGAGGATTACACAGTTACTCGAGTAAAGATAGCTAATAAAACCGGTGAAAGTAAAATGGGCAAGCCTGTTGGTAATTACATAACTATAGAATCTCAAGGTCTTAGAAAGGCAGACCAAGATCTAAAGGATAAAATAAGTACAGTTCTTGCTAAAGAGTTAAAACAGCTTCTTAACTTAGATAAATCCACAAAAACACTAGTGGTAGGTTTAGGAAATTGGCATGTAACCCCAGATGCTTTAGGACCAAAGGTTGTTGAGAAAGTTTTTGTAACTAGACATTTTTTCAAAGCTTATAAAAAAGATGAAGATGAAACTATGGCAAATGTTTCAGTTATTTCTCCTGGAGTTATGGGTCTTACTGGTATAGAAACTAGTGAAATTATTAAAGGTATAGTTGAAAAGACAAATCCTAATTTAGTAATAGCAATTGATGCTTTAGCATCAAGGAAAACTGAAAGGGTTAGCACAACTATACAAATATCTGATGTAGGCATAAATCCAGGTTCAGGAGTAGGAAATAAACGAAAAGCTCTAAATAAGCAATACTTGGGAGTTCCTGTTGTAGCTATAGGAGTACCTACTGTTGTAGATGCAGCAACAATGGTTAATGATACTATGGACTTAATATTAAGTGAGATGAAAAAACAATCTGAAAAAGGAAGCAGATTTTATTCGTTACTTGAAGGAATGGATGATGAAGATAAACATAGTTTAATTAGGGAGGTTTTAACCCCTTATATGGGTAATCTAATGGTAACTCCTAAAGAAGTGGATGATTTAATAGATGACCTTTCTGTAGTAATTGCAAATGGTTTAAATATTTCATTACACCCAGGTATAGATTTGAAAGATGTTAATAGATATCTAAATTAACTAGTGTCTGCAAATAGCAGACACTTTTTTTATGATTCATATTAGAATAATTTGAAGAATATAATTTCATATAGTAGTCCTAACAACTTTAGAAAAGATTTTAAAGGAGTGTTTTTATGAAAAGAACTTTTTTAAATGATAGGAGTTTTGTTTACGTTATAATTGCTATAATATGCCTTATAATATTTTTTATAGGGTATAAAATTATCAATAAAAATAAAGATGCAGCAGAGAAAACTAATGAAGTAGTTACTACATTTAATCAAAATGGAGAAATATATAAAGAAAAAGAAAATAATTTAGATAATACAAATAAGAATAAAAAAAGGATTAATTTTTTTTTGAAAACCTTTGTAAAAAGTAATACATATATGGAATTAGCATATGAAATGGAAGGTGAAAGTCATAAAGATTTAGGAATTATTAATAATATATTTGATAGAATAGTTTCAATAATTAAGCCAAAACGGTATTTAAAGTCACAGCTTCCAGCCATACTTAATATATCTGATACACTTAAAGTAAGTACTAAATATGAAACTATAAATAAAAGTACAGATAAAAAATTTGAAACTGATAATAAAAATGATAAAGATACAAAAGAAACTCCACTTTTAAAAGATAAAATAATTTTTATTGAAGACCCAAGTGAATCAGAAGAAGGGGAAATGATAGAAAATACTAATGAGGAAATAGCAGAAGATATTTTATCTAAAATAGAGATGCCTAAAAAAATTAATGTTAATTTAAATAAACCATATATTCTCATATATCATACCCATGGGACTGAAGCATATTTACCTATAGAAGAAAATCAATTTCATACTACAAAAAGGGGATATAATGTTTTAACAATAGGTGAAATTATAAAAGAACAATTAAGTAGTGAGGGTCATAATATAAACCATGTCAATATATATCATGATATTCCCTCATATAGTAAATCTTACTATATGTCTTTAAAAACAGTCAAAGAGGTTACAGAAAAAAATAAAAACATAAAAATAATATTTGATATTCATAGAGATGGAGTTCCGGAGAATGCTAGTTATCTAGATAAAGCTCTTGAAGAATCAAAAATAAAAATAGATGGAAAGGAAGTTGCTACATTTTCTTTAGTAATTGGTCCAGAGAATCCAAACAGGGAAGAGTTGATAAAATTTGCAAAGTTTATAAAAGCAGTTTCAGATAGTATGTATCCAGGTTTATGTAAAGGGATAATAGAAAAACCCTATGGAAAATTTAATCAGTATATGAGTAACTACTATGCTTTAATAGAAGTAGGTAGTAATCTTAATACTATAGATGAAGCTAAAAATTCTGCTAAATTAATAGGAAATGTATTAAGCAAAGTAATAAATGAAATTACAAGATAGAAGTACCTTAATCTCTT
>NZ_MCIB01000032.1 GCF_003609645.1 Thermohalobacter berrensis | reverse complement strand
ATACTTACTATGCAGCTTTGAAATTACAAACTTCGTTTGCAATTAAGCCGTTAGGCTTTAAATCCGGTGGCAATAGCGGAGGGGTCACACCTGTTCCCATTCCGAACACAGAAGTTAAGCCCTCCAGCGCCGATGGTACTTGGGCGGAGACGCCCTGGGAGAGTAGGTCGCTGCCGGGTAAGAAACACCTATCACATTTGTGGTAGGTGTTTTTTTAATGCAATAAAGGGGTCAGGCCTGAATAATTGAATTATAAAGTTATAAAAGCTCGGAAAATCCGAGCTTTTTTCGCAATTACTGAAGTTTATTATGAGGGTCAATAAGTCTGTCTCCAACCATGTCATAATTGTTATCTACTAAATGAACCATGCCTCGTACTAATGAGTCATCTTCTAAAACACTATATAGATGATAACCTAAATCTTCTCGATCTTGTAATACTTCCTGTAAAACCTCTGCTGTTCCATAGTCTTTTAATTCATGGGCTCTATCTATTGTTTTTCTAAGCATTTCTTGAATTTTTAATTCATGTTCAAGGTCATTACGAATAAAATCTCTCATTGTATAGCGGCCTTCTACTTCATGCTTAATATAGGATAGTTCATGTTGAGTAACTGGATGTGCAGTAGGAACACAGCCCAATCTTGCAACACGTTCACCAATCTTATCAATATGCTCAACAGTTTTATCTCTATGCTCTTCAAGTAGATGGTGTAAACTTAAGAAGGATTCGGCTCCTTCTGTTAACCAATGATGCTTATTATATTGATGCAATGCAACTGTTAAAGCACATTGATGATCATCAAGCATAAGAGCCATTTCTAGACGTACTTCTTTAGGAAGACCTATACCTGCACCTGTCTCTTTTATAGTTCTCGGCTGTTGACGTAAAATCATTTGATGATTTGTCGAATGGCCAGGCATATTAGGGTCAAAACCAGATTTATTTAAGTTAAATTTTCCTTGAAAATTAGTAACATTTGTAGTTGCTTTTTTAAGATCCTGTGGAGTTGTTGTATTTTCATTGAGGTTTTGCATTTGTTTTCCTCCCTATATAAATAGTACTTCATAAAATTGAAAGCATCTAGCTTAAAACTTAAGATAAAATAAAAGTCGAGAACATAGTGATCTACCTTACACCACCATAGATAGCTTATTACCAAGCCATGATCTTTCGACCATGACCAAGCAGGTCACTACCTATGATAGTGGTCTGTTCAACCCTGCATGATATCTTAACAGCCCTATACAACCTCTCGGCTGTATAGAACCATTAGTAGAATTAAAAAATTCTACATCGACACCATACAGGATCTTAGCTCGACCTTATATGATAGGTTGGGACCCTATTGCAATCAAAATAATCGACTACAATAGAACCTTTCCCAACCATATAAGATCTTCCCTCCGACTGCATGTGAGCCTTTCGACCCACATGCAATCTTCGGCCGACCCATATATACCCCCAAATAGGAGCATATATGAGTCTGGGCTCAACCACCATGTTCCCGACACTAATATTATGTGTAGCTATATAAATAATATACAAAATTATAGAAAAGAAAATAAAGAACTATTAGGAAAAAAATTTAATATATTTTAAGAATTTAGATATATTAAATTAAATAAAGTTTTATTTTCATTATTAAAATATGCTGCATTTTTAAACTTTTTAGTTAGTGATTATATGATTGATATTCCAACTTCTGCTAGTATGTCTTATCACCTAAACAAGTTATTTGATATTGGAGTAATTAAATATGAGTCTGGTGATCAAAATAGAGTTTTTTATAAGATAAATGGAGAAAAGCTTAGGGAACTTTTTAATATTGCACTTAAAGATATACTTGGTAAATGAAAGGCTATATAATTGCCTTTCTTTTTTTGTTTGTTTTTAAACTTAAACTATGGAATAATATATTATAAATAGTGTACATACTGGAGGAAGGAAAATGTATACATTAGAGGAAGTAAAAAATTATTGTAAGCTGTGCCAAAAATGTGACCTTTATAAAAATAGAACTAATGTAGTATTTGGAGAAGGCAATGTGAAAGCGGATATAATGTTTATAGGAGAAGGACCAGGATACAATGAAGACATACAGGGAAGGCCCTTTGTAGGTGTAGCTGGACAATTATTAACTAAGATGATAAAAGCTATAAACTTAGATAGAAAGGATGTTTACATTACCAATATTGTTAAGTGTAGACCTCCTAATAATAGAAATCCATTTGAAAAAGAAAGTGAAAAATGTATAGAATATTTAAGATGGCAGGTTAAATTAATAAATCCAAAGATAATAGTATGTCTTGGAGCAGTATCAGGGAGAAATATTATATCTCCTAATTTTAGAGTAACTATGGATAGAGGAAAATGGTTTAAAAAGGGTACCTTTAATATTATTGCTACTTTCCATCCCGCTGCAATATTAAGGGATAAAAGTAAGAAAAAGCCTGCTTGGGATGATTTTAAAAGTATAAAAGCTAAATATAATGAATTAACTTAGACTTTTAAATAAATAATAATATATGGAAGGAAGATAAAAATGAAACAAGAAGCAATTGCTAAACTAAATAAAAAACTAAAGGATAATTTTATAGAGAAAGAACTTGTTTTTGGAAATGGAAACTTAGATAGTAAAATCATCCTTATTGGTGAAGCACCAGGAGCCAAGGAAGTTGAATTAAAGAAACCCTTTGTAGGTCAAGCTGGTAAATATTTAGAAGAGTTTTTAAATATTTTGGAACTTGAAAGAAAAGATATATACATAACAAATGTAGTTAAGTTTCGACCAACTAAAGCAAGTAGCAAAACAGGCAGAAAAATAAACAGGGCACCTACTAAAAAAGAAATAAATCAATTTAAAGATTATTTAATAGAAGAAATAAATATAATTAACCCCAAAATTATAGTTACACTTGGAAATGTACCACTAAAAACCCTTACTGATGATAATGTTAGTATTGGAAAAGTCCATGGTAAGAATTTAAATGTAATAATAAAAAATAATAATGAGTATCTTCTTTATCCTTTATATCATCCAGCTGCCGTAATCTATAGGAAACAATTAAAACAGACCTACATAGATGATTTGCACAATCTAAAGAAAGTTTTAAAAAATATATAATTAACAAAAAATACCTCTTGAAAGTTAATTTATTATTTGCTATAGTATTAATTGTCTGTGAACAAAAGAAAAATTTCTATAAAAAATTCAAAAAAACTGTTGACAGCAAATCGAAAATTTGATATAGTATTAAGAGTCGACAGAAAAA
>NZ_MCIB01000031.1 GCF_003609645.1 Thermohalobacter berrensis | reverse complement strand
GCTACCAAATGTGGCCCTATGGTCAAGTGGTTAAGACACCGCCCTTTCACGGCGGTAACCCGGGTTCGAATCCCGGTAGGGTCACCAACATGGGCGCGTAGCTCAGCTGGGAGAGCATCTGCCTTACAAGCAGGAGGTCACAGGTTCAAGTCCTGTCGCGCCCACCACATGGCCCGGTAGTTCAGTTGGTTAGAATGCCAGCCTGTCACGCTGGAGGTCGAGGGTTCGAGTCCCTTCCGGGTCGCCAACATGCTGGCGTAGCTCAATTGGCAGAGCAGCTGACTTGTAATCAGCAGGTTATCGGTTCAAGTCCGATCGCCAGCTCCAAGAAGATATGGAGGGATTCCCGAGCGGCCAAAGGGGGCGGACTGTAAATCCGCTGGCTCTGCCTTCGTAGGTTCGAATCCTACTCCCTCCACCAGTTCTTTGCTAATGGAAAGAATGTCGAATAAAAAGAAGTTAATTGGAAGATTGTTTTGAATTTAAAATTGACCATTTAAAATTAATTTTGTGCGGGAGTAGCTCAGGGGTAGAGCACCACCTTGCCAAGGTGGGGGTCGCGGGTTCGAATCCCGTCTCCCGCTCCAAATTTTCAAATTCTTAAATATGCGGGTGTAGCTCAGTGGTAGAGCCCTGGCCTTCCAAGCCAGTTGCGAGGGTTCGATTCCCTTCACCCGCTCCAAACTTTATTGTCGTGGTGGGTATAGCTCAGGTGGTTAGAGCGCCAGATTGTGGCTCTGGAGGTCACGGGTTCAAGTCCCGTTATCCACCCCATATACAAATTTAATAATGGGGCGTAGCCAAGTCGGTAAGGCAGCGGACTTTGACTCCGTCATGCGCAGGTTCGAGTCCTGCCGCCCCAGCCAATATACTTATACTAGCAAATAATTGCTAGTAATATTTTTTAATTATACACTTAAATAATATGGCGGTATAGCCAAGTGGTAAGGCAGGGGACTGCAAATCCCCGATCCCCAGTTCGAATCTGGGTGCCGCCTCCAATAGTGCGCCTATAGCTCAACTGGATAGAGTGTCTGACTACGAATCAGAAGGTTGGGGGTTCGAGTCCTCCTAGGCGCACCATTATTAGTACTTAAAAATTATAAAATTATTCGTATCGAAAAATGGAGGGTTGCTGCAAGAAGCCGATCCTCCATTTTTAGTTTTTTGTATTTTTAAGAGTCTTCATAATTCATATAAAACTTACATAATTAATGAGCAATTGGGAGGTATTGTAGGTGAGATTATTTTTAAAATTTACAAAAATGATTTTAAATAAAAGAACTAAATATACTATTGTAAATCTTTTAATTATCTTAACATTACTTATAAGTGGATGTACTCCTAAAGAAACAACTGAAAAATTAAGTTTAGACCATAATACTAATAACAATATTGATACTGTAAATCAAAATAGTATAAAAGAGTTGAAAGTGCATTTTATAGATGTAGGTCAAGCAGACTGTATATTTATTGACTATGAAGAATACGACATTTTAATAGATGGTGGTAATAATGATGATGGAAATCTTGTTATAGATTATTTAAGAAAAAATAATACAGATGATATAGAAATTCTAGTAGCTACACATCCACATGAGGATCATATAGGTGGATTGGATAATGTTATAGATAACTTTAAAGTTGAAAACATAATAGATTCAGGTAAAAAAAGTTCTTCAAAAACTTTTAAAGATTATAAAGAATCAGTAACTAAAGAAGTAAAAAATGGAGCAAATTTAATATATGATAAGGATATGGTATTTAATTTAGATAAAGATATTAAGTTTCGTATAATTGAAACAGGTGATACATATAAAGATAAAAATAATAGTAGTGTTCTAACTCTATTAGATTATAAAGATGTAGAGTTTATATTTACAGGTGATATGGAAGTTGAAAGTGAGAATAAGGTATTAAATAAATTAGAAGACATTGATATATTAAAAGTAGCCCATCATGGTAGTAGTAGTTCAACTTGTCTAAAATTTCTTGATAAAGTAAAACCTGAGTATGCTATTATAAGTGTTGGTAAGAACAATGAGTATGGACATCCACATAATGAAACATTAAATAAGCTATTTAAAAAAAATATAAAAGTTTTTAGAACTGATAAACAGGGAACAATAGTAGCTATAACTGATGGAGATAATATTAAGTTTAATGCTAATCCAATAGGTTTTAACCAAAAAAGAATTAAAGATATAGTAATACAATCAATAGATTTAAAAAATGAAATAGTTTTAATAAAAAATAAATCAAAAGCTGATGTAGATTTATCAGGTTGGAAACTAATTTCTGTTAAAGGAGATCAAATTTTTAATTTTCCTAAAGGATTTATGTTAAAAGGCAACAGTACTATAAAAATAGTATCTGGTAGCTATAATAAAAATTTAGTAAAAGATAATAAAGATGTGCTTATATGGACAAAAGATTATATATGGAATAATAAAGGTGACAAAGGTAAATTAATAGATAAGTATGGAAGAGTCATATCTGAATATCCAAATAATTAAAAAAGTCAGGGAAATCCCTGACTTTTTGGTTTATAAGATGGTATTAGTGTGTTTCATTATCCTCTAATTGATGGTCAAGTATTTCTTTAACTTTAGTTTCAATTTTATCTAAGTCTAATCCAGCTTCCTTTTTTATACTCTTTCTTAACATAGGACCAATTTGTTGTACATCATCTAAAATATCCTGTAAAAGCTCTAGAGCTGCTGTAGCTTCCATAACTTCTTTTGGAGTTTTAACTATATTGTGTAATATAGAAGTTTCTGTTCTAGAAGCTACAATAGGATTATCAATACCCTCAACATATACATAAGTACGACGTCCTGGACCACGTTTTTCTTCTATTGGATCAAGAGCAATTATTTTATCTGACCTAATAAACTTTCCATATCCTAAAGGTATAATCATATTTTCTCTTATTTCCACTATTATCATCCTTTTTAATTATTATATATAATATTTTATGTAATAAAAAAAATATTATGAAGTTATATGATTTCATTATTAATATACAAACAATTTTTAAATAATGCTTTTCATTTAATAAGATGATAGCAATAGAATCTTTTTAATATGAAAATAAGTTTATATTACTGAGCATCCACAACATATGCTAGTATATGAAAATTACATAAAAAAGAGACAATTTACTATTTGAGTCGAAAGCTAGAAAATAGATTAGACAAAAACAGAAAAATACAATGGTTACTAACCAAATAAAATAAAAAAGTCTTTTGTTTTTAATAAAAGACTCTCAAGATTGACTTTTTTGAAAAACGTGACGGAAAATATATTTTATCAACAGTTTTTATTTCTTTATAACTTAATATGTGTTATAAAAAATGATAAAAACTATAAATTAGAAACTAATTTAAAATAAAAAGATGGCATTTGCGTTACATAATATGTACATCAGTGGCCCATAAAAGAGCCACTGATAAATTTATATTATAGGTCTTGGATTTCTATAGATCCCCCTGCTTCTTGTATTGATTCAACAATTGAGTCTAATTTGAAATTTCCTTTAAAAATAGGCAGCCTAATAATCAGGCAAATACCAGTTGGTGAAGTTACTTCAATGAGGTTTAAAAGATTAATAACAGCTCCTGCAGGTATTTTAATACGAACTATTGTTCCAGGTAATTGCTTACAACCATCAACTGGTTTTTTATCTCTATGCATTTACGCCACCTCCTTTTTCTAGTTCAGTACATAGTATGTCCAAATGTAAAGAAGTGTGACAAGCTAATATGAAAATCTGAATCGTTCCTTTTCAATTTTGTTATACAGCTATATATATATCGGCAATAAAGTCCTTAAAATTCTATTTAAATTAAGAATATTAATGAGATTTTTATAGGGTTTATCAAAAACTTTTTACTTATAAAACAATTCTAATATAACACATCATTATTTTAAGGGGTTACTGGTTTGATGAAAAAGCTCTGTTTTTATTTAATTAATTAAAGTTTCTTGATATGTATATTTAAAACATTAACAAAATATAGTAAAGCTAATTAATTCACATTATAAAGTTCAATCTTGATAAAAAATGTTTTAATATCCTTACAATTAAAGTTAATATAAAATTATTTAAAGTTTATAGAGTAATTTTATTATACAGGTAAATTCTTTAATAGGAATTTATATTAAGTTAGAAAAAAAGTCTTCTATTAAAAATAGGAGATTCTCACGGTTGACTTTTTTGAAACACATAACGGAAATTATATTTTATCTACAATTTTTATTTGTTTATAATTTCCTATGTGTTATAGAAATTAAATTTAAGTTCATATAGTAGGGAAAAGCTGAAAATAAGGTAGTTGTAAGTATGAATATTTTATTTGAAAATGGAAAAACTATAAAAATGAGAATTAAAAAGCATTTAAAAGATAGAAGAAGGTAATCAAACATAAATAAAATTAAAAGCTGTTCTATGCTTTTGAACAACATTAAAATAT
>NZ_MCIB01000030.1 GCF_003609645.1 Thermohalobacter berrensis | reverse complement strand
AAGTCAAGGAAGAAAAGGCTATCCTCGAGGATATTCTAAAGAAATATTTAGGATTAAGTGATGTTACTCTAATTAGATGTGCTGGTGGGGATTCCGTTGCTGCTCCCAGAGAACAATGGAGTGATGGATCAAATACATTAGCTATTGCACCAGGTGAAGTTGTTGTGTATGCAAGAAACGATGTAACAAATAAAATATTACAGGAACATGGAATAAAAACCCATATAATTCCAGGCTCAGAGCTATCAAGGGGACGTGGAGGTCCTAGATGTATGAGTATGCCCCTTGTAAGGGAAGACATATAAATAACTTATATATAAAAAGAAAAAATAAAGGAGGAATATAAAATGGCATTTAACTTAAAGGGAAGAAGTTTACTTACATTAAAGGATTTTACACCACAGGAAATTGAATACTTAATTGATTTATCTCAGGAGTTAAAAAGTTTAAAGTATGCAGGTATAAGACCAAAGAACTTAGAGGGTAAAAATATTGCATTAATATTTGAAAAGCCATCAACAAGAACAAGATGTGCCTTTGTAGTAGCAGCAGTAGATGAAGGAGCCCATCCAGAATATCTAGGAAAGGGAGATATTCAGTTAGGTAAAAAGGAAACAGTAGCAGATACAGCTAGAGTCTTAGGAAGAATGTTTGATGGAATAGAATTTAGAGGGTTTAAGCATGAGACAGTAGAACAGTTAGCAAAGCATGCAGGAGTACCAGTATGGAATGGATTAACAGATAAATTCCATCCAACACAAGTATTAGCAGACCTACTAACAATAAAAGAACATAAGGGATACTTAAAAGGGATTAAGTTTGCATATGTAGGAGATGGAAGAAACAATATGGCAAATTCATTAATGATAGGTGCAGCAAAGATGGGAATGGACTTTAGAATAGTAGCACCAAAGGAATTATTCCCAGAAGAAGAATTAGTAGAAGAAGCAAAAGAAATGGCAAAGGAAAGAGGAGGAAAGATAACAATAACGGATTCAGTAGATGAAGGGATAACAGGAGTAGACGCAATATATACAGATGTGTGGGCATCAATGGGAGAAGAAGAGGAGTTTGAAAGAAGAGTAAAACTATTAAAACCATATCAAGTAAATATGGATATGATAAAGAAGGCAGACGATGAAGTAATATTTATGCATTGCTTACCAGCATTCCATAATAGAGATACAGTAATAGGAGAAGAGATATATGAAAAGTATGGATTAGCAGAAATGGAAGTAACAGATGAAGTATTTGAAAGTAAGCACTCAGTAGTATTTGATGAAGCTGAAAATAGAATGCATACTATAAAAGCTGTCATGGTTGCCACTATTGGAAAGTAGACTAAAAGTGATTAATTTATTTTAATTTTATAATTAGTAAGGACTTATAACTAGTAACTGACAGCAATTTTAAACTGATGGATTAGAGATCCATCAGTTTTTTGTTTTTTGTTAAAAATGGTATAATATAGAAAATGTTTTAAGAATAGAGGATAAATATGAAGAGACCATTTGTATTTTTTTTGATACCTTTTATATTTGGCATACTTATTCAATACAACTTTAATATCATTAATAAATATTTTTTTGTCTATCTTATTTTATTAATATTAATTTCAATTTTAATAGTATATTTTAGTAAAAATGGTATAACAATTTTGTTATTAGTGTTCTTTATTATAGGGGTTTTTGCTACTTATCAAGAAATGAATCAATCTCTTCTTAGTTTTTTAAGTAATAAAAATGTAACAATAATAGGAAAAATAGAAGATAAAATATCTGAATCAGAATATGGCTCAAAATATATTTTGTATATTATAAAGGTTAAATATAAAGAAAATTATTATTTAGCGAAAGAAAAGATTATACTAAATATAGTTGGACAAAAAGATTTGCAAATTGGAGATATTATTGAAGCCGAGGGAATTATAATAAAACCATCTAGAAATACAAATCCAGGATTGTTTAATTATAGATTATATCTACAAACTAAAAATATTTATTGGAATTTATCAGCAAAAGATTATAATATAAGATTAATTTCAGAAAATAATTTAAATCTTGGTCAAAAAGTTTCAAATGATTTTAGAAATCGTGTTATATATGTTTTTGATACCTTATTAAATAGTGAAAACAGTTCAATTATGAAAGGCATGGTATTAGGGGAAGACTCATATATAACTAAAAATCTTATTAATAAATTTAGAAACTTAGGCCTATCTCACATATTAGCTGTATCTGGACTCCATATAGGGATTATTTTTGCCTTTTTTGTTTATGTATTTAGTTTTTTAATAATAAATAAAAGAATTTCTATTATCATTTCACTTTGTATTATTTGGATTTATTCATATCTTATAGGTTCACCTATATCTGTTTTAAGGGCATGTACTATGTTTACAACTTTGATGTTAGCTTTTATTGCTCATAGAAGATATGACGTTATTAATGGAATATCTTTAGCTGCATTAATACTTTTATTTTTAAATCCCCTTATGATTTTTAGTATAAGCTTTCAACTTTCTTTTGTTGCTGTAATATCAATTTTAATTTTTTCTAAAAAAATAGAAAAAAATTTTACCAAACAATCAAGATTATCAAAACTATTATCACCAATAATAGCAGTTCAATTGGGAATTTTACCATTAACAATTTATCATTTTAATAAAGTTTCATTAATAGCAGTACTCTCTAATTTATTAATTATTCCTATCATAATACCTATTAGCTTAATTTTAGGATTTATTACTATCCTTTTTTCCATATTTTTAAGTACAAAACTACTATCGGTTTTTGGATATATAATAAATATACTCTTCTTCTATATGAAGGTTATTATGAACATATTAAATAAAATGCCTTTTTCCACATTAAATTTTCCTTCACTTTCTTTACCAGAAATTATTTTATACTATTTAATGATATTTATTTTATTAAAAATAATAAGGTTAGAATCTTTTAAGTTTAAGATAAAGAAAATAATTTTTATATATTTATTAATTTTTATTTTGCTTAATAGTGTTAACTCTTTTTATAATAAAGAATTAGTAATAGAATTTTTAGATGTAGGACAAGGGGATTGTGCTTTAATTAGCATTAATAATGAAAAACATTTTATAATAGATACGGGAGGAACGGTGTTAAGTGATTTTGATGTAGGTGAAAATATAGTATTACCTTATCTATTTAAAAGAGGAATTTTTAGTTTAGATGGGGTTTTTATTACTCACTTTCATCATGACCATTGTGAAGGTGTAATACCTATCATAGAAAATTTAAAGATTAATGATTTTTTTATTGGATATGAGAATAAAAAGAGTAAAATTTATAATCTAATTATAGACAAGTTAAATAAGAACAACATAAAAATAAATATAATAAATAAAGGTGATAAAATAATATTAGACAATAAAGTATATATAACAGTATTACATCCATATGAAAAGAACAATTTAAGTGAAAATAATTTATCCTTAGTTCTACTTTTAAACTATTTCAATAAAAAAATTTTATTTACAGGTGATATTGAAAGAGATATTGAAAGGGAACTTGTAAAAGAAGTAGATTATAATATTGATATTTTAAAAGTTCCCCATCATGGAAGTAATACCTCATCATCGGAAACTTTTATAAAAGCTTTGAAGCCAGAATATGGAATAATTCAAGTAGGAAGAAATGTGTTTGGTCATCCTAATGAACAAGTATTAAAAAGATACCAAAACAATAATGTAAAGATTTTTAGAACTGATAAGAATGGTTTAATTAATATAAAAATAAACCCCAAAACCATAAAAATTTATCCGTATTTTAAAGACACCAATCTATTAAATGATATAATATTTAAAAGTAAAGTTGAAATATTTATTTTGTTGATATATATAATATTATCTATAATAGTTTTACACACAAACAGACAATATATGGAAAACACACTACTAAATGAAACTTCATAGGGCAAAGAGGTGTTTTTATGGACTATAAACAAATATTAGATGACATTAAAAAGAATAAACTAAAAAAGGTATATTTATGTTATGGAAGTGAAGTTTATTTGATTGACTGGATACTATCACAAATAAAAAATAAATATGTAGATAAATCTTTTGAATCATTAAATTATATTCATCTAGATGGTAAGGAGACAACTATAGATAATATAATTAATGCTTGTGAAACATTACCATTAATGTCGGATAAAAAAATAGTTGTAGTAGAAGATTTAGTTTTTATTACTAGTGGAAAAAGTGGAAATAGTAGTGAAGAAAAACAGTTAAGTGAATATTTATTAAATTTAAATGACTCTACTTGTCTTATATTTACTATAAGAGAAGAAAAGATTGATTCAAGAAAGAAAATTGTTAAAAATATTAAAAAAGTTGGGTCTGTAATAAAGTTAGATAAAATAAAAGGTGAAGAACTAAAACAGTGGATATCAAAAAGTTTTAGAAAACGTGGTAAACAAATAGATAATAAGGGTATTTACTACCTTATAGAGTTATCTGGATATTTAGAATCAAAAAGCAATAAAACACTATATGATTTAGAAAATGAAATTATTAAAATATCTAATTATCTAGAAGGTAGAAAGAGAGTTACTAATGAGGATATTGATAAGGTATTGGTTAGGTCATTACAAAATAATATTTTTAAGTTAGTGGATGGAATTGGACAAAGAAAAACAGATGTTGCACTATCTTTATTAAATGAGATGATTTTAGAAAATGAGCCCATACAATTAATACTACATATGATAATAAGACAGTTTAGATTAATACTTATGGCTAAAATGTTAGAAAAAAAAGGTTATAGTCAAGGTATTATTGCAAAAAAAATGGGAGTCCATAATTTTGTGGCTAAAAAAGTAATTTCGCAGAGTAGAAATTTTACAACTAAAGAGCTAGAGAATGGATTGAAAAGTTGTTTAGAAACAGATAAAAAAATAAAAAAAGGTAATATGAATGATAAATTAGCAGTTGAAATGCTAATAATTAGCTTTTGTAATAAAATATTATAATGAAATAATAAAATACTTCGGGGTAAACCCGAAGTTTTTTATTATTAAGTACGATTATACAGCTTTGTTTAATCTTTTAGCTAAACGGCTAACTTTTCTTGATGCAGCACTCTTATGAATAGTTCCCTTAGCTGCTGCTCTTGTAATTTTCTTTTCTACTATTCTAAATAATTCTTTAGCCTTATCAATGTCACCATTGTCTAAAGCATCATTAAACTTTCTAATGTAAGTTCTAACTTCATTTTTTCTTATTCTATTAACAGCTGTTTTTCTTTTAATTACTCTAATTCTCTTTTTAGCTGATTTAATGTTTGCCAAGTTTTCCACCTCCTTAATGTGCAATTAACAAGTGATATTTTACCATGAACCTATACAAATTTCAAGTAAAAATACAGTATCTT
>NZ_MCIB01000029.1 GCF_003609645.1 Thermohalobacter berrensis | reverse complement strand
AAGTCCCAAGGACTTCCTATACCAATATGGGAGTTTAGCTCAAGGGGTTGGTATTGAGTAAGGACTCCAACAGTATAGATATCTGAGTTAGCACAATTACTTAAGGCAAAATCAATAATTCTGTATTTACCTCCAAAGGGCACAGCAGGTTTGGCCACCTTTCTAGTTAAATCCTTTAATCTTGTTCCCTGGCCCCCAGCCAGTAACATGGCAATAACTTCTTTTTTCCGATTTTTCACAAAACATCCCCCCATCTATTTAAATTGTTACTAAATATTTATGTTTACTTATATTTGTGAAACTTGAGAACCGTCTTCTATTTCATCTTTGGGATTATTAGTATTCGGTTTAACAAATAATGCTCCTAATGGTGGTATATTTATTTCTATTGAATATGGCTGATTATGCCATTTGTATTCTGTAGCTTTAATCATTTTATTATTTTTTAATCCAGAACCTCCATAAATTTCTAAATCACTATTAAATATTTCTTTGTATCTACCTAATTTAGGTACACCAATTTTATAATTATATCGAGGAACTGGTGTAAAATTACAAACAAATATAACAAAGTCATCTTCCCATTTTCCTTTTCTCATGAAGGTTATTATACTTTGCTCATGATTACTGTGGTCAATCCACTCAAAACCTTTGTAGTCACTGTCTAACTGATATAATGCCTTTTCATGTTTATAAAGATGATTTAATTCTCTCACATAATTCTGCATCTTCTTATGCATATCAAAATCTAGTAATAGCCAGTCCAATTCTTTTTCATAATTCCATTCAGAAAATTGAGCAAACTCCCCTCCCATAAACAATAGCTTTTTACCTGGATGTGCAAACATATATGCATATAATGCTCTAAGGTTAGCAAACTTTCTCCAATAGTCTCCAGGCATTTTATCAACTAAAGATTTCTTACAATGAACTACTTCATCGTGGGATAAAGACAAAATATAATTTTCCGAAAAAGCATACATAAATGAAAAAGTTATAAGATTATGGTGCCATTTTCTGTGTATTGGATCTTTTTCCATGTAATTAAGTGTGTCATTCATCCATCCCATATTCCATTTAAAGTTAAATCCTAAGCCATTAAGGTAGGTTGGTGCAGTTACAAGGGGCCATGCTGTTGACTCTTCAGCTATCATTAAAACATTTGGGAAATGCTCAAAAATAGTCTTATTTAGTTTTTTAAGAAATTCTATTGCATGTAAGTTTTCTCTGCCTCCATATTTGTTTGGCATCCATTCCCCATCTTTTCTTCCAAAATCTAAATAAAGCATATGTGAAACTGCATCTACCCTTAATCCATCTATATGATATTTATCAAACCAAAATATTGCATTAGATATTAAATAACTTACTACTTCATTTTTACTGTAATCAAAATTAGCAGTTCCCCATTGGAAGTTGTCTGCCATCAATGGATTATCATATTCGTAAAGGGGCGTACCGTCAAATTTCCATAATCCATGGGCATCTTTACAAAAATGTCCTGGAACCCAATCTAAAATTACCCCTATTCCATTTTGATGGCATTTGTCTACCAAATACATGAAATCTTTAGGAGTGCCATATCGACTGGTAACTGAATAATATCCTGTAGCTTGATATCCCCATGAGGCGTCTAAAGGATGTTCTGCTACAGGGAGAAGCTCTATATGGGTATACCCCATTTTAAGTACATATTCAACTAGTCTATCTGCTATTTCTCTATAGTTAGAAAAATCTCCACTTTCTTTTCTTATCCATGAACCTAAATGAACCTCATATATATTAACAGGCTCTTCTAATATATTTTTATTTTTTCTTTCTTCCATCCATTCATCATCATTCCAGTTATAATCGTCAATTGATACCACTACTGATGCAGTATTTGGTCTAAATTCAGAATAAAAAGCATATGGGTCAGATTTTAATAAAATTTCTCCATTTTTTGTATGGATTTCATATTTATATATTTGCCATTCATCTAATCCACCTATAAAAATATTCCATATACCTGAATCATGAACTTTTTTCATAGAATAATTTGTGCCATCCCATTTATTAAAGTTTCCTACAACATTTATTTTTTCTGCATTTGGTGCCCATACTGTAAAACTTACACCTTTTACTCCTTTGTGTTTAATTGGTTTTGCACCTAGAAAATTATAGGCTTGATAATTATTCCCTTGATGAAATAGGTAAACATCAAAGGAACTTACTGGTAAATAATCAATCATTCTTTCGTTCATTCGCTTATCCCCTTTACTTAAGTTTTTTCCAATTTGTTGTCTATATTAATACCTATGATATAAGGTATAAGATTATAACAAATCGAAAAATAAAATGATAATTAAAACTTTTCTGAATTTTAAGAAATATTTGTGGTATATATATTATTCCTAAAGAAAAAGGCGGCCAAAGCCGCTTATTTTTAACATGTGCTATGTTTAAGTTGATGGAGTACCAAGCCATCAACAACGGTTATAAAATCAGTTATTAGTTCCTAGCTCTTAGTTCTTAGCAAAACTAAGACCCAGGAACCGAAAGCTAACAACTGTTTTTATCTCTACTAACTACATGCTACTAACCACTAACATACATTTTTCTCTTTATTTGCTTTTCTAATTCTCAATTGTCAATTGTTAATTGTAAATTGTCTTATACACTTTTTCATATTCTTTAGCGGAGTTTTTCCAGCTATAATCCCTTTCCATTGCCCTTTTTACTAGCTTATTCCAAACCTTTTTATCATTATAAAATTTAACTGCCCTTTTTATCGTATAAAGCATGTCATAGGCGTCATAGTTAGTAAAACTAAATCCATTGCCTTCATCAGTAAATACATTATATAATTTAACTGTATCATTAAGCCCTCCAGTTTTCCTTACAATTGGAAGTGTTCCATATCTTAAGGCTATCATCTGTCCAAGTCCACATGGTTCAAATAGTGATGGCATTAAGAATATATCTGACCCTGCATAAATCTTTTTAGCAAGCTTATTATCAAATAGTATATTGACCGATAACTTCTCTGGATATTTATATTCATATTCCTTTAAAATTGACTCATAAAAGGGCTCTCCTGTTCCTAATATAACAAACTGTATATCTAATGATAATATTTCATTTAATACCTTTATTAAAATATCTATCCCCTTCATATTGACAAGTCTTGAAATAAGGCTAATTACTGGAACATCTTTTCTTTCTGGAAGTCCTAATTCTTTTTGAAGTTTTAATTTGTTTTCTAACTTTTTATCTATTGAATCAACACTATATTGAACATATATATCCTTATCTGTTTCAGGATTATACATATCATAGTCTATACCATTAAGTATTCCATAAAGTCTGTCGCCAATCTTTCTTAATAATCCGTCTAGTTTTTCACCATATTCTGGAGTTTGTATTTCTTTAGAATATGTCTTACTTACAGTTGTCACTATGTCTGAATAGTTTATTCCAGCCTTCATAAAATTTATATCCCCATAAAACTCCAGTTTTTCTATATCTATATTCTCTATCTCAAGACCAAATAATCCTTTTAAAATTTCTTTAGGGAATATTCCCTGGTATTGAAGATTATGTATTGTAAATATAGTTTTTATATTTGAATAATCTTTTTCATGACAATATAACTGATTAAGTAATACACTTATCATACCTGTATGCCAGTCATTGCTATGGATTATATCTGGTTTAAAATCTATATACCTTATAGTCTCTAAGATTGCCTTGTTAAAAAATGCAAATTTTTCACTATCTTTAAATTCATATATACTTCCACCTTTTACTTGGTATGGACTATTTTGTTCAAAATGATAGCCATTCCCCACAAAATAATATGGTACTTCATCATATTCTAAATATAGAATCTCACAATCCTCTTGTTGTCCTTTAAATTCTATAGGAAAATCAGTTATAGTTACCATTTCTTCCTTAAATTCTTCTGGTATTTGGGAGTATTTTGGAAGTATAACTCTAACATCTATACCAAGCTTTCTTAAAGCCTTTGGTAGAGAATATGTAACATCTGCAAGTCCTCCTGTTTTTATAAAGGGAACTGCTTCAGCAGAAGCAAACAATACTTTTATATTTGACATTCCCTATCCCCCTTTTCTTTCAAAAATCAGTTCCTAGCTCTTAGTTCTTAGCAAAGCTAGGAACTGAAAGCTAACAACTGTTTTTATCTTTTATCTCTACTAACTACATGCTACTAACCACTAACACATATATTTTCTTTTTATTTGCTTTTCTAATTCTCAATTCTCCATTCTCAATTTTCAATTGTCTTTATCCTATTTTACATTTTCAATTTTTAATTTCCTTAATTCTCAATAGTATTACAGTTTTATTGATTTCTTTATAACTAAAGGACTTTCGGAATCTCCATGAAGTACTTTGTTTTTTGTAATATGAGCACTTTTATCTAGGATTACATTCTTTAGGTTTACCCCTTCTTCAATAGTACACCTTTGCATAATTACACTATCTTTAATTACAGCTCCTTTTTTAATTTTTACGCCCCTTCCAATAATACTATTTTCAACAGTTCCTTCAATTACACATCCATTTGCAACAACTGAGTTTATAACTTCAGAGCTATTAGTATATTTAGTAGGGGGCTCGTCCTTAACTCTTGTATAAACTGGTCCATTTTCATAAAATAATCGGTTATATATATCTATATTTAAAAGTTCTCTACTTGTTTTAAAGTAATTGTTAATGGAATTTATGCATGCTAAATACCCTTCATAAGGATAAGAATTTACATCTAAACTTTCTATATTTTTGACTATAGCTTGTTTTAAATAATCAGCACTTCCCATAATAATAGCTTCCTCTATTATCTCTAATAATAGCTCTTTTTTCATAATATACATTTCCATGGAAATATTGCTGTCTTCTTTTGTTCCAAGATTTTTACCAACACTTATGACATTACCCTTTTCATCTAAATTAAGGGTATCACAGTTTAAAAATCTTTTATTATCGCTTTTTACTCTTTTATAAACAATTGTAATATCTGCACCAGATTCTTTATGAAATTCATAGGCATCAATAAAATCAATATTACAAAGCATATAACTTTTACTTAAGATTACATACTTTTGTCTACTCTTTTTGATATATCCTAAATAATTTTTAAAATTTGCCATATCTCCTCTAGTACTAACAAAGTTATAATTATTAACTACTGGATTAAAGACAAATAGTCCATCTATCTTTCTATCTAGATCCCACTCTTTCCCAATCCTTAAATGGTTAATTAATGGTCGACTTTTAGCTTGTGTAAATACAAATACATTCTCAATACCAGCATTAACCATGTTTGATAGTATAAAATCTATCACTCTATATCTACCAGCTATTGGTATAGCTGCCAATGGCCTGTGATGGGTAAGCTCCCTTATTTCATCTTCCTTTTCACTTAAATTAATAATTCCCATAAGATCTTTCATCTTGTTTTCTCCCCCTTTCTAAGCATCTAACCTTATCCTCATTTACCACTGTTATTTCTTCTGAATCC
>NZ_MCIB01000028.1 GCF_003609645.1 Thermohalobacter berrensis | reverse complement strand
TTAGGGATTCCAGAGTACAAGGCATGGCAATTCGCTAATACCCGTAAGGGTTATTGGCGAATATCCAATAGTCCAATATTAAGTAAGACCCTGGATAACCAATACTGGATAAACCAAGGTCTTAAAACGCTTTCCATGCAGTACAGAAAACTGAACTTAGCCTAATGAACCGCCGTATACCGGACGGTACGTACGGTGGTGTGAGAGGACGGTAGATGAAATAATCATCTACCTCCTACTCGATTGTCTACAAAGTATACTTTAATGAATTGCTGAAACAGAGACAAATACTGTATTTAAGTACTATAAAAAATTTTGTAAGATAATAAAATAGAGTTGTAGAGGATGAAATCTTCTGCTGTATTAAAGGAGTGCTTAAGGCTTAGAAGCAATCGTTGAAGGGGAAATAGGTTCCCTTAGGGGAAAGGAGCTTTGCTCGTTTTTTTAATGGAAAAGTTATTAAATAATACCTACCTATTTTGTTAGAGTTGCCAATAATACATTATATCCCAGTGTATACAAAATAGACTGGACAATATTTTTATACTTAAAGACCTATTAAATAATCCTACATCAGTCTTAAAATTGAAAATTATGGAAATACCTCTAAGTTCTTTGATAAAATATAAATAAACAGGGGAAGTTAAGAGCTATAAAATCAAAGAAGGTGGTCCCATGGCTAAAATCTCTTTAAACCAAGTAAAGCCCGGTATGGTAATAATGAAAGATATAATAAGCAAAAAAAATGGACTAATGATATTGGCTGCTGGTAATGCATTAAATGAAAAATATATTAATTATTTAAAACAACAAGGAATAAAACAAGTTGATGTAGTTGCAAAAGATACTAATAATAAAAAAGAAGTTCCTGCAAAAGACGAAAATTTTATAGAAAAATATAATTCCTTACATAGTAAAACAAAGAAAATACTTAAAAATTTAAAAGTTGGGAAAAAAATTGTTATAAAAGAAGTAAGTGATGTAGTAGATGATATGATGGATGAACTAATGAAAATCAATAACATTTTTGGTAAACTTAATCAATTAAAAGAAAATAATGATTTTATTTACGACCATTGTGTAGTTGTGTCTATGTTAGCAACTATGGTTGGTAAATGGTTAAACTATTCAAAAAGTGAATTAAAGCAATTAGCTTATGCAGGTCTATTCCATGATATTGGTAAGATGAAGATATCAGAAGCTATTCTAAATAAAAGAGGGTTTTTGACAGAAGAAGAATCAAAATTTATTAAGAAACATCCAATATATGGCTACAATATTCTAAGTGAAACAGTTGGTATAAGTAAAAAAGTTGCCTTGGGAGTATTGCAGCATCACGAAAGGGAAAATGGAAGTGGTTATCCACTTGGTGTAACATCTGAAAAAATACATGAGTTTGCAAAAATAATTGCAATATGCGATATCTTCCATAATAAGATATACAAAAATAAAGAGTGTCCTTTTACAGTAGCTGAATATATTAATACCAAAAGCTTTGAAGTATTAGATCCTAGGATTTCAAAAGTCTTTTTAGATAATATAGCAAAGTTTTATGTTGGAAATACTGTAAAACTTAATGATGGTAAAGTAGGGAAAATCGTACTTGTTCATAAGGATATTCCAACTAGACCTATTATAAAGGTGGGGGAAAAATTTATAAACCTAAAGGAAGAGAAAAAATATAAAATAGTTAATATTTTAGATTGATTAAGGCGTCCGAAAAATTCGGACGCCTTAATTTGTAACAAAAACTTCCTTTGTTCATATACTGATATTAGCCTACTTAAAAAGGCAAAAAAAGGAATAAAGGAGGAAAGGCCGTGACAGAAAATAAAGGTATATTAGGTGGAATTTTTGGTGATGGTAATGAATCTCTACTATTCTTCTTCCTACTATTAGTTATATTATTCGGCGGATTTGGAAAGTACTAACCGAAGTATTAATAGCTAGTTTTTTTACATCAGTATAAGTCGTAAGGAGGTATATAAATGAGTGAAGGTGTTGGAAAAGGCAGATACGGATATGTTGACGAAAGCCTACTATTCTTTTTCCTACTTTTAGTTATATTCTTTATGCCTTATGGATATAAATATCATTAAAATTTAATTAATTTTATTTGGGGCTGATTTTTCAGCCCTTTCTTATTGCTTACTTTTATCATTGACTGAAAAAACAATTTCCAATAATTCACAAAACTAACTACTAACTAATAAATCAACGAAGTCGATTTTATTCTTGTAACATTATATAGACAAGCACATATCATATTATTGAGAAAAGTATTATTAAAAAGGGGGAAAAATGATGCCACAGGAATATAATAATAATCTAGCATATATGCTTAATAGGATAATGATGGGGGAAGAAGAATATAAGAAATTTGAAGAATTCATGGATGAATATGGAGACAAATCTGATGACTATCTTTATCGTGAAATTGAAAAAGTACAAGCAGAGGTTTCTAATGATCTGAAAAGACAGCATTTGAAAAATTTAGAGTATGTAGCTAAAATGGAAGGATTTGTAACAGATGAAACTAGGAGAAAAATTGAAAGGGTAAAAGGGATAATCAAGATAGATGAAGATGTAGAGTCAAGAAGTCCATACTATAGAAGACCATATTATTATAGAGGAGATTTCTTTAGAGGTTCAAGTCTATTGTTATGGTTCTTATTATTAACGTTGTTATTTAGACAAAGAAGATTTAGAAGACCATTTTTCTATTAAGAGTAAATTTTAAAATTGAGAGGCATTAGGTCTCTCAATTTTAATTTTACAATAGAATAACGAATAACTCCCTTCTTATACTGTTACTTTTTTTTTATTTACGTTATAATAAAATTATGTGTATAAAAGAAAATTAATAGAAAGAGTTGATGTAATATGAAAAAGATAAAGGATATAAGAAGAAAGCCTAAACATATAACAATGATAGGTGGTCAGGCCTTAATAGAAGGGGTTATGATGAAGGGTCCTAAAAATATTGCAATAGCTGTTAGGAAACCTGATGGAGATATAGATTTTAGTACACAGTCATTAAGAAAAGTAGGTTCAAAATATAAATTTTTAAAGCTGCCATTTATAAGGGGAAGTGTAGCTTTACTTGAAGCAATGGTGACGGGAGTAAAATCCCTAATGTACTCAGCACAGATTTGGGAAGTTGAAGAAGATGAGGAACC
Organism: Thermohalobacter berrensis; assembly: GCF_003609645.1. Classification (GTDB taxonomy): domain Bacteria; phylum Bacillota; class Clostridia; order Tissierellales; family Thermohalobacteraceae; genus Thermohalobacter; species Thermohalobacter berrensis. The sequence continues at coordinate 2,769 of NZ_MCIB01000028.1, read as the reverse complement.
GGGAAGGTTTGAAAAATTCCTAGAAAAAATATTTAAGGATAAAGCAGAAGATGTAGCCATATACTTTTCCTTCTTTTTATCAATGCTTATAGCTGTATTTTTATTTATGTTAGGACCTTCTTTCCTTACTAATTTTTTAAAAACAAAGGTAGAAAACCATTTAGTTTTAAATATTATAGAAGGTGTAGTCAGAGTAGCCTTATTTTTAACGTATGTTATAGCAATATCAAGATTAGAAGATGTAAAAAGGGTTTTTCAGTACCATGGTGCAGAACATAAAGTGATACACTGTTATGAGAATATGGAAGAACTTACAGTAGAAAATGCTAAAAAATATACCACATTACATCCAAGATGTGGAACAAGCTTTATATTTATGGTAATGATAGTGAGCATATTAATATTTTCATTTTTTGGTTGGCCTAATCCTTTAGTAAGGGCCATGTTAAGGATAGTATTACTTCCAGTCATAGCTGGTATATCCTATGAGATAAATAGATATACAGGGAGAAGTACTAGCTATTTTGCATATGTTGTATCATACCCAGGGCTGTTGTTGCAGAAAATTACCACAAGCGAACCTGATGATTCACAATTAGAGGTTGCTATAGAAGCTTTAAAGGGAGTATTAGTTGAAGATAGGGAGGCTGACCGTTGGTAAAAATGACAATAAATGATCTACTCAAAAAGGGAATATATATATTATTAGAAAATAATATTTCTAATCCACAACTAGATGTAGAATTACTCTTAAGTTATACACTAAATGTTGATAAGGTATATATTTATACACATAGGGACGAAGAAGTTTCTAATGAATCTGTGGATAATTTTTTAAAACTTATTGATAGAAGAAAACAGGGATACCCCCTTCAATATATATTAAAAAAACAAGAATTTATGGGTTTAGACTTCTGTATAGAAGAGGGAGTATTAATACCTAGACAGGATACAGAAGTATTAGTAGAAAAAATTATAAATATCGTTAATAATGGTCATTTTAAGGATAGAAAAGTTATCAATATTGTGGATATTGGTGTAGGAAGTGGGGCTATTTCATTAAGTTTAGTTCACTATCTAGAAAAGGCTCATGTTTATTCTATTGATATAGACAATAAGGCTATAGAAATTACTAGAAAAAATTCTGTAAGATTAGGATTAGAAGATAAAATAACATTGTTAAAGGGAAATTTATTTAGTCCACTTACACCTCTAAACTTAGAGAACAAAATAGATATTATAGTATCAAATCCACCCTATATTCCATCACAGGATATAGATACTCTACAGGTAGAGGTTGCAAAATATGAACCTAGAAAAGCATTGGACGGGGGAATAGATGGACTAGACTTCTATAGAAAAATAATACCTGAAAGTATTAAATATTTAAGAAAAGATGGAGTTTTAGCCTTTGAGATAGGATATAATCAAGGAAATGAAGTGGCCAATTTAATAAAGGAAAGTGGTAGTTTTAAAGGTGTAGAAGTTATAAAAGATTTGGCAGGTTTAGATAGGGCAGTATTAGCCTATTGTAATAAGTAAATGAGGGAGCGAATATAATGCTTTTTAGGCTATTTATAACCTTTTTTAAAATTGGTGCATTTACCTTTGGTGGAGGATATGCAATGATTCCTCTAATTCAGACAGAGGTTGTTGATAAAAAGGAATGGCTTAGCAATGATGAGTTTTTGGATACTATAGCAGTAGCCCAGTCAGCCCCTGGAGCAGTTGCAGTAAATAGCTCTATATTTATTGGATATAAAATAGGGGGAATATTAGGTTCTATTGTCTGTATGTTGGGTGTAGTATTACCTTCTTTTTTTATAATACTTATAATATCTATGTTTTTATTTAAATATAGAAACAATAAAATAGTAGGAAAAGTTTTTTTAGGTATAAGACCTGCTGTTGTAGCACTTATATTTTCTGCTGTTTATAAAATAGTAAAAACATCAAAAATGAAAAGGAAATCTCTTATTATTTCATTATTGGCTTTGGTATCTATAGTATTTTTAAATATAAATCCTATATTCACTATACTATTTGGAGGAATTGGTTCAATTATTTATTTTAAACTACTAAATGGAAATGATATTAAAAATAAAGGGTGAAATTAATGATTTTGTTGAAACTCTTCCTTTCATTTTTTAAGATTGGAGCCTTTAGCTTCGGTGGAGGATATGCAATGTTGCCTCTTATTCAAGAGGAGGTTATTGAAAAGAATAATTGGCTTACAAGTAATGAGTTTATTGATATACTTGCTATATCTCAGATAACTCCAGGGCCTATAGCAATAAATAGTGCTACTTTTTTAGGGTATAGAATATCTGGAGTTTTAGGCTCAATTGTAGCTACTATTGCTGTGGTGATTCCATCTTTAATTATTATTCTTTTAATAGCACATTTCTTAAATAAATTTAAAGAGTCTAAATATGTAGAATGGACTTTTAAAGGTGTAAGACCAGTAGTTATAGGGCTTATAGCCTCTGCAGGTATTTTTGTTGCTAAAGATGCTATTATTGATATAAAAAGTTTATTTATAGCCTGTGGAGTATTTTACATAATTAATTTTAGAAGGGTTCATCCCATTTTAGCTTTAATAATAGCGGGAATAATAGGAGGGATACTCTATTAATTGTGAATTGTGAATTAGAATGAGTTAGTAGTTAGTTGGTAGTAGTTAGTAAAAATACAGTTGATAGCTCTTGATTCTTAGTTCCAGCTTTTTTAGCTAAGAGCTGAGAGCTAGGGACTATGAGCTGTTCTCTT
>NZ_MCIB01000027.1 GCF_003609645.1 Thermohalobacter berrensis | reverse complement strand
ATCTTATACTTTATTATATATATTGTTCATAATAACCGTTCACTTTATTCTGATTTTACATCATCCAACATTTCCCTCATTTGACTATATTTTAACATTCCTACATGTATATATTTTATTTTACCATTACTATCAATCATAATAGTAGTTGGTATAAAACGACCCATATACTTTATAAAAGTCTCTCCAGTTTTATCAAGGAGTACAGGGAAATGATACCCTTCTTCTTTAATAAACTTTTCTACAGTAGCTTTACTTTCTGCAACATTAATAGCTAACACAACAAAATTATTATCTTTATTTTCAAGATATAATTTATCTAAATCAGGCATTTCTTTCACACAGTAAGGACAGGTTGTAGCCCAAAAGTTTATTAGAATAGTTTTTCCTCTATAATCTTTTAAAGATACATACTCACCAGCCAAATTCTCTAATGTAAATCCTGGCCCTTCTTTCCCAATATCTATAGGTGAAATTTCCTCTTCCTGACTTTTAGTAAATTCTTCTGTCGATTCATTATCCTTTAAGGGTTGGTCTTTTTCTAATATATCTAAAGAATCGGTACTTTTAGCAAAATAAACAATAGCACCAGCTAATAAAATGACTAGTACTAAAATAATACTTTTCCTTAACATAATAACCACCTGCCATTATATAAAAATTTTTGCTATAGTATTAATTTTGTTAGTAAATATTAATAAGCCCATTATTATAATTACTATCCCACCTATTTTTGAAATATATTTTAAAGCTTTTTCTGAATTTGTAACAAATTTACTAAATCTATCTATTATTAGTGCAGTTAAAATAAAGGGGATAGCTAAACCTAAAGAATATATAAAAAGCATAAAAGCTCCTTTTGATAATGTGGCAGTTGTTCCTGCATATAAAAGTATGGAAGCTAATACAGTTCCAACACATGGAGTCCACCCGGCTGCAAAAGCCATTCCTATAGCCACAGAGCTAACCCATCCAGTAACCTTTGGAAGTTTTATCTTTTTTTGTTTATTTAAAAAATCTAGTTTTATAACTCCTAACATATTTAAGCCAAATATAATTATTAACAATCCACTAATTTTAGTAAATTCCCTTTGATACTTAATAAATAGTTTTCCTATAAAACTTGCAGAAATACCCATGATCATAAATATTATTGTAAAACCTAATACAAAACCTAAAGCTCTACTTATTGTAAGAAGCTTTCTATCTTGAACTTCCTCTTCCATAGTACTTCCTGTTATATACATTACATACCCCGGAACTATAGGAAAAACACAAGGAGAAAAAAATGATAAGAAACCAGCTACTAAAGCCATAATTAATGATATGTCTCCCATTTAATTACCTCCTTAGCAAAATTATACCATACAGGGGTATGTACAAACAATAAAAATATTGGTATGCCGAAGAAGTAATTCTTAGAAGAGCGTTACTTGGCCAGAGAAGTAAATCTAAGACGTCCGTTACTTAGACCAAGGATGTCAAGGCTTCGTGGACCGTTATTTTAAACCACAGAAGTAAAGCTACGATGACCGTTACTTGACCAGGAAAGATATGCTTTGAAGTCCGTTACTTGGCCTAGGAAATAAAGCTCCGAGGATTGTTATTCCTATACAACTACAACGCACATTGAAATGTGCTCTACAGTTTTTGTTATTTTTCTTTTAATTCTCAATTCTCAATTGTCCATTGTCAATTGTATTTTAATGCAGTTCCTAGCTCTTTGCTCTCAGCTCTTAGCAAAACTAAAATTTTTTGTCTAGGAACCAGGAACCAAGAGCTAACAACTGTACTTTACTAACCACTAACCACCAACCACTAATAACTATTATTTTTTTAATTGTAAATTGCATTTATCATATTCACAATTTAAAAGTTAACATTATAAAACAGGAAGTTTCCCGTTTTATCTCTATTTTTCTTCTTCAAAACAAGGATTTACATGCACTAATACATCTTTAACATTGGCTATATTTTGATATACAACTTTTTCTACATCTTCTGCAATATCATGGCCTTTATGAACTGTAATGTTAGGGTCTACACTTACTCTTATGTCTACATAGACCTTTGAACCATGTTTTCTTGCCCTTAATTCATCTAATCTTGTAATATCCGTTTCATGAAGTAATTTGTTTGAAATTTCATCAATCTTTTCTTGTTCTATAGATACATCCATGAGCTCGTTATATCCATGTAAAAACAATTCCAATCCTACTTTAATAACTATAATTGAAACTATAAGACCTGCTAATGGGTCCAAAATTTTATACCCAAATCTCGCTCCTATTATTCCTATAAGAGCAGCAATTGAAGATAAGGAATCTGATCTATGATGCCAAGCATCAGCTATTAAAGCGGTACTGTTTATTCTTTTTCCTCCTTGTAATGTTATTCTAAATTGTATTTCCTTTATTAAAATAGATATTACTGCAGCCCATATAGCTGAAACTCCAGGAATTTTAATATTTCCCGTAATTATAAGCTTTAACGCAGAGTAACCTATATTTAAACCAACACCTATAAGTAATAATGAAAGCAAAAAACCTGCTATTGACTCAGCCTTTTCATGACCATACTGATGTTCTTTATCCTCAGGTTTTTTAGCAATAAAAAAACCCACTATTATTCCAATGGAACTTGCTACATCTGATACAGTATGAATACCATCAGCCAAAATTGCTGTTGATTTTGATGTGAATCCTATAATAATCTTTCCAATGGCCAGAATTACATTTAATACAATAGTAATTATTATAATCCTATTTCCAATCCTATATCTTTCTTTATCAGATATATTATTAGCTTTCAATTTATTCACCTCATTCTCAAATGAAATGTTGTTATTATATTATACTATAAAACTATATCAAATGTAACCCCTGATTTTATCAGCAATTACGGCTATTAATTGTTATTAAATGTCATTATCAATTGATAATAAGTTATAAATTAAATTGAACATCATTTTTTATCCATAAAAAAGAATGAGTTAAGGGATGGGCCCTTAACTCATTCTTTTTAAAAAGCTTTACCAGGTACTACCATATCTATAATTCCTACAGCTAAAGCCCCTAGAACTGCTCCTATAATAGTAATATCAAACCCTGGTACTATATAACGTGTTACAAATAAAATAAGAGCTGCTACAATAAAACCAGTTATACCTCTACCAAAAGGAGAAGCATCTATTCCAGCAAACTTTTCAATTATGAAATTTAATCCGGCTATTACTACCCCTGCTATAAGTAAACTCCATAAATTGTTTATGCTAAATCCTGGGGTAAAAAAAGCAGCTATGCCTACTACTATAGCCGTTAACACTACCCTTAATAAAATACTGGTTAAATTCAGTTTCTCGTCTCTATCCTTTTCATTTTCTGCCATATTCTACACCTCCTTGTATATATTTTTTTATTAATAAAATCTTTTTATACAATAGAGAACAAATAATTTACTTTTTTATCTCTTTAGTATAAAATAAAAAAAACAGGAAAAAACTATAAAAAACTCAATAGTTTTGACTGCTAAATTTGTGGGTAAGTATATGAAGGAAATTGTTATCCTACTGTTAAATATGTTATTATTAATTTTGGAGTCTAATATAAAGGAGGAATTAAATTGGCTATAACAAAAGATATGCTTATTGGAAACATATTAAAGGAAAAGCCTGAAGCTGCTCAAGTCTTAATGAGACATGGAATGGGATGCTTAGGCTGTCCTTCAGCTCAAATGGAAACTTTAGAAGAAGCTGCTAAAGTGCATGGAATTGATTTAGAAAAACTTTTAAAAGAGCTAAATGAAGCTTAAATACTTAAAATAAATAAACCCCAACTAAATTTAGTTGGGGTTTATTTATTAAAGTAATTCCTCTAATCTTCCCTTATCAAATCCAACTATAGTTTCACCATTTACTATAATTACAGGTACTGCCATATAACCCATCTTAACTAACTCTTTTCTTGCTGATGGATCAGTTTGAACATTTTTTTCTTCGTAATCTACACCTTTCTCCGAAAGGTATTCCTTTGCAGTAACGCAATGTGGTCAAGTATTACTTGTGTATATAGTTACCTTCGACATAAAAAAACCTCCCTAATTATATTTTACTTAATAATTATTTTTCTATACGTATTTCTATGATACCCAGTATTAATATAATTAATAATATTTAATTCAACTTTTATTAATAAACTCAAACCTTCCCTCATAGTATAGTATGAAAACTTATAAAAGGAGATATTTTATGTTTAACAAGACTCATCTTATCATAATTAGGAAGAAAACGCTAGTTATAATATTAATATTTATTTTTTTAATTTTATTATTAAGCACAATAATTATTAAAACTAAAAGGAGTACTTCTGTATTTAAAGTAAATAGTATTTCTAATAAAAATATAGTTATAGACCCAGGCCACGGAGGTATAGATGGTGGTACTTTTCATAGAGGAAGTGGTCTGCTAGAAAAGGATGTTAATCTTGATATTTCTCTTAAACTAAAAAAGACTTTAAACCATAGAAAGGCTAATGTTATTTTAACAAGGGATAAGGATATTTCACTAGAAAATAAAAGTAATATAAATGCTTCACGATATAGAAGGGACTTAAATGCTAGAAAAGAAATAATAAATAGAAACAACCCTGATGTTTTTGTAAGTATACATGTTAATGCAAATCCTTCAAATTTAAGACAAAGAGGAGCAATTATTTTTTATTATCCTACTTCAGATAAAGGAAAAAAACTAGCTAAAGAGATTAGCTATAAAATAGATACTATAATATATAAAAACTTGCTAAAAACTAATTCAATTAAAACCCAGGTATTACCTGGAGATTATTATATTCTTAGGGAAACATCTTCACCTGGAGTATTAATAGAAGTAGGCTTTATAACAAATCCTAAAGATAGAAAACTTCTTACAAATCCTAAGTTTCAAGAAGAAATTGCACGGGCTATATGCGAAGGAATTGCCGAATACTTAAATTAAAATATGACTCCATTTAAGGAGCCATATTTTAATTATCTAGGCGGTGTAGGACTTAATGGTGTCACTATTCGACCTGTTGCTGGGTCTATATGCAGAAGCCAATACCCAATTCTTTCTCTACCTCTTCTTCTAGATTCAATCCATGTTTTAAACCCTGTCATTCCTCTATATGGCTGTTCATCTCTAGTAAATCTTCCAGGGATTCCATATACATAGTATTTAATATCATCACCCTTCTTTACGATACCGAAAATATAGTGCCCATATTTTTTTATCAGTTTTGGACAAGTGGCTATATGAGGCATAAAAGGATATGGATAATACATATTCACAATATAGTTATAAAAGGGCAAAAAGCCTCTATAAAAACTTTTCCTATCATATTCAATTTTCCACCATGTATAGTTTGAAAGTCTTTTTCTAAAAGGTTCAACCCTTTCAAAAAATCTCAATATATTTTTAGTATAATTAGCAAGCTGTTTAGTATAATTTTTAGCCCCTTCAGGATACCCGTAATTTCTATTCTTAAATTCCTCATAATATTTGTTCATATTATTAGGATACATATTTTTTTGAGAATATGATCTGTCACTTTTCTCATGTCTAGTATATTTACTTTTATTATTTTCTTCATTATTAGATTTTTCAATTTCATCATCTTCACTATTATCTTCATTAACATCTTCTATTTCATTTACCTCAACTTCTTCTGTTTCTTTCTTTACTTTAACCTCTTCTGTTTCATCCTTTTCTAATTCGTCACTTTCATCCTCAATTATCTCATCTTCCCCCATATCCTCTTCTATCTCTTTAAGATCCTCCCTTAATTCTTCTATATCATCCTCTATTTCTTTTATATCTATTTTTTCCTCTTCCTTAAATTCCTGAGATTCTTTAAGATTTTCAATTTTTTCTTCGTCTTCTACCTCTTCTATATTTTCTCCTTCTTCAATTTCCCCTGTCTCTTGTAATTTTTCTACTTCTTCCTCATCAACTTCTTCTATTTCAGTTTCCATTTTCTCTATTCTATCTTTCTCAGATTCCCTTTTTATTTCTACAGCTAATCTATCTAATGAATCATCCTTTTCATTTATATAGCCAACAAGTGGTACTTTTAACTCCTTATCTTCTCCATTAACACTATATAATCTGACTAAAACTGTATTAAAATTATCAATAGAAAGACCTGTTCCACCAACTGAATTAGGGTCAAATTTCCACTGTACACTTCCTTTTCCTTTGTCGTTTATAACTATCGTCCCAATATCTACTTGTACTACCCTTTCTTTTTGATTAGATAGTAAGTACCCTTTATATGCTTTATTACTACTATGAACATCCTTTAATTTTTCTACATTAAAAAATATTTTACCTTTACCATTTCTTACTTCGATTTTAGCATACCCCTTAGGCTTATCTTTATAATACATGTTCTCTGTTGGCTCAAGAATTATAAACTTCCTCATATATGTCCTCTTATTTGGCAAAACTATTCCCCCCTTTCAAACTCTTATTATATGTATATGTATAAAGGGGGGAATATTGAACTAAAACTTTAATGCTATTACATTAGCTATTTGTGCATATTCTTCAATTGTAAGGTTTTCTCCTCTAACTTTTGGATCAACATCACAACTTGCTAAGGCCTCTTTTATATCTTTTTTCGAAAGTCCTAATGGGCTTGAATTCAACGCATTAGTTAAAGTCTTTCTTCTCTTTGCAAATGCTGCTTTAACTATATTAAACATGAGTTTTTCGTCTTTCACTTCCACCCTAGGTTTATCTAAAATATCTAGCATTATTACTGTTGAATCAACCTTAGGTTTCGGTATAAATACATTTTTTGATACATTTGTTATAATCTTAGGCTCTGAATAATATTGTACTGCAATAGATAAAGAACCATAATCCTTACTACCTGGGTTAGCTTGCATCCTTAAAGCTACTTCTTTTTGAATCATTACTACTATTTTGTCTATAGGTAATTTTTGTTCTAGTAATGTCATTATTATAGGTGTAGTAATGTAATAGGGTAAATTTGCTACAACCTTTATTCTTTTATTTTTAAATTTTTCTCTTATTAATGTGTTTAAATTAATTTCAAGTACATCTCCATGGACTATTTCAACATTCTCATAGCCAGAAAGTGTTTCATCAAGTATTGGTAAAAGTTTTTTATCTATTTCTACTGATACTACCTTCTTTGCCCTTTCAGCAAGAATTTGGGTTAATGTTCCAATACCTGGTCCAATCTCTAAAACTTCATCTTCCTTTGTAATATTAGCTCCATCACATATCTTCCTTATAACATTACCGTCTACTAAAAAATTTTGACCTAAACTTTTAGAAAACTTAAAACTGTATTTCTCTACAATTTCTTTAGTTACTTTTGGCGAATAAAGTTTTTTACCATCCATTAATCTAGCCTCCTAACTGCTTCTTTAAACTCCTCTCTTGTTATGCCATAATTATTTAATCTCTTTAAAAACTGTTTAGAATTGCAATACCCTATACCAAGTATCCTTCCTAATACATCTCTTCTCTTTGATGAATCCTCTGAACCTATTAGTCTATGTCTTATTAAATCTGCTTTAGAAAATTCTTTTCTCTTTTCAGTAGACTCTACCCTTGCTTTCTTTAGTGCATCAATAATATCTTCAGGTGAAGCATTTTCTATTCCTATATCATCACCTTTTTTAGCTTTATCTCTAGGTAAAAAGGCATGTTTACAATTCTTAACTTTACTTGAAATCATCTTTCTAATTTTTTCACCTGCAAAATCTGGGTCTGTAAATATTATTACTCCCCTTCTTTCTGCTGCTTTTTTTATTCTTTTAATTAAATTATCGGAAAATCCTAATCCTCCTGTAACTATTACCTCCGCATCAACAGCTTTTTTTATCGCTGAAACATCGTCTTTACCTTCAACTACTATTATTTCCTTTATCATTAGTTTTCCCCCTTAAATTATTTACTTTAATTCTTATAGTTATTAACTATTAAGATTATACAATATTTTTAGGATTAATAAAAAAGTCTTCTATTAAAAATAGAAAATTCTCAAGGTTGACTTTTTTGAAACACATAACGGAAATCATATTTTATCCACTATTTTTATTTGTTTATGATTTCCTATGTGTTATAAAATAAAAAGCAGCCAATGGCTGCTTTATGGTTATTCAAGAATATAAACCTTTACCTTCCTTATACCGAACCTTAAGGCCTCTTCTCTATCAGGTATAAATACATCAATTCTATTTCCTTTTATTGCTCCTCCTGTATCTTCTGCTACAGCAAATCCGTAATCCTCACTTCCATCTAATGACTTGATATAAAGTTTAGTCCCTAAAGGAATAACATTAGGATCTACAGCAACTACGCCCCTTCTTGCCCTAGTACCTGAAGCTGTTATTCCATAACCTTTATCACCTGGTCGTTTTCCCGTACTTTCGTATGATAAATCATATGCTGTAGCCGTCATGATAATACTTCCTTTAAACCTAATATTACCCCTAGATGATACTAAGTAGTCCTTAGTACCTTTTTCAATTACTTCATTAACTGGCTCTTTAACTATATTCTCTTCTAATATTACTTGTGATACTAACTCACCATCTTCATATATTTTCTTAATTTTAACTTTCTTTAATCCCTCTTGTCCCTTTTTAATTAACCTGGTTTTGCCTTTTTCTAATTTATCGTTACTTTTTACTACTTGACGGTAGCTAATTTCTTCTTCTTTAGTTTCTATTTTCTCTTCTACTCTAGTTACTTTAATTTCCATATTTGATTTAATTTCCTCATCTAATCTTGGTGATATTCTATCATTATTGTCAACTTTAATGTTTGTATCATTTAAAACTTCTTCTACTGTTTTAAGATATGTATTTTTTCTTATCTGTTTATTGTCTACAAGTATAGTTACTGGAACCGCTCTTTTTATTATTATTTTCATATCATCTTTTAGCTTTTGTTCTAAATCAACATTAATATAATCATAGCTTGTTAACTTTATGTTTTCACTTTCTAGTAATTCTTCAACAGTTTTTTTACTAGTTTTTAAACTAATTTTTTCTTCATCAATTGATATTGTAATATTTTTTATTGTATATTTGTACATACCAAGTGAAATTGCTAAAATTACAACAATAGATAATAATATAAAAATTTTGTTCTTGTTACCATTAAGCATAATTATAACCCCCATATGGTTTACATAACTTTAGTGTATTTTATTCTATATATAATTATTTGTCAATCCCTTTAATTAATATTCCATAAATTACAAAATTAGTAATATTTTTTGCCATTGTACTTTTCAGTAAAGTGAATAACTTAAAAGCGCAGACTAAAGTCTGCGCTACTTTTTCAAACGGAATGAATTATGCTCTACATTCCCATTAACTACCAACAGATATGTTCATTTTCCTCAATTGTAAATTGTCAGCTGTAATTTATTAATTGTTTTTAATACTATTCCTCTTCATAAGGAGGATAGTTTTGATAAGAATCTTGGTCTCTATTATCTCTATAATAATCATCATGAGGTGTAGGTAATTGTGGATTCATTCCCATTTCTGGGCTTATTGGA
>NZ_MCIB01000026.1 GCF_003609645.1 Thermohalobacter berrensis | reverse complement strand
GTCATGACGTCTTGCAACTAAACCTGTTTCTCCTGTTTCTAATACTTCTTTGACTACTTTAACTCTATAATCTTCACTAAATGTACGTTTGGACTTTGTCTTCAAGGCAAATTCACCCCCTAATTAAATTATATTTCTTTAGTTACTTTTGTCCAAATCTATTAGGGGGCTAAAAAGCATGCTACTAACTACTAACAAGTATTTTCTAATTCTCAATTGTATTTATCATATTCTCAATTGTCCATTGTCAATTGCTTTTTAAATGCAGTTTTGGGACAGCGTTGTTGAGGGATTCATAATCCCTCAACCTAATTCAAAATTTATAATTTAAAATTTAACATTATAAAATGCCATAGGTTTTGAATTTCATTATATTATCTAGTCATTCCTATTCTTCTTACTTTAACATCAACTTCAACGTCTATAATAATATCTTTAAAAACTTCATTCCAATTATCCTCTACTTGCTCCCAAATATCTGGCTTAAACTTACTTAAGTAGTCCTCAATCCCTATAACGTCTGCACTAAACTCCTCTTGAAGTTTTCTTATTGTTCCTTTAATTTCCTTTGCTATAGTATTCTGTAATGATTTTTCAATTTCTTGAAGTATCTTATCATCTAAGAGGTCTTGTTTAGCATCAAACCTGTATCTTTCTATAAACCCTTCTATATTTACAAATATTCCAACTTTAATTTTTCCATCTTCAACTTTAGCAGTCTTATTACTTTCTACATTTTCAACTGAATATGCTATAGTTATGTCCTTATACTTAGTTGTAATATCCTCCCTTTCTACTTCTCCTTTAACAAACATAACACTTCTATTTTCCTTTTCTCCCAACCAACCTATTAGCCTATAATTTTTAATAATTGCTGCTCCTGCAACTTTTAAATCAGTCTCACCTGGAGTTACCATTGGAATTAAGATACTTCCACCTCCGTGCATATTAGCCCCTATATCTCCAAGGGTTGTAGGAGTGAATCTAGCACTCCTTTTTTTAGCTGTAAGTATTCCTCTTAAATATGATCCTGTAACTGGCTCAAAATCTGGCACTATATCTATGGCCTTTTTAGCAGTTTCTTTTGATATTAGAACATCTACCTTTCTCCCTATTGCATGATATCTTTCCAAGCCATCTATAACTTCTCTAAATGCAATAGGGTCCCTTGCCACATCTTCACTTATAATTATTACTTTTGTGTGACCAAAAAACATAGTTCTATTTGATCTTGTAGTTAAAATATCTGATACCTGAAACATATTTTGACCAATACTTCTTATAACAAATCTTGGTTTTTCATCTCCACCCTGGTCTGCCAATGTCTTTACATTTGGAAATGCATAGGTTATTATATATCTTTTTTCTTCAGCACCATTCATATTTTTAGGTTTAAATTTATCTATACCTATGGCAAACACAAAGGCCCTTTCATTTATTTCTATTTTATCCCAACAACCTCCTAATAAAACTGTTATTAGAAATATTAGTACTATCTTATGAAGCTTATCCATTACTTCCAACTCCCTTTTTATTGGCCTTTTTAAAAAGTGATATTATGAAATATAATATAGGAACTCCTATTAAAATAATAGTCGTATAGTAATATATAAACATATCCATCATTGTATATACAGATGCAAGGTTATCTGGAACTAAAGATAATATGTATATAAAAGGAAGTAATGGTAAAACAAAATATTTATGTTCATTAGCCCTTAAAAGCTTAGTTAATGTTAAAACTGCACCATAATATACTGGGCTTAAAGAAGCAAATACATTAAGTACCCATAATCCCATTACAACAGCCTCAACATTTTCTATGAAAAATCCAGGTAAATCTACTGACCTTACAAGTGATAGTGAAGGCCAAAGTAAATCTCTTACTTCATTTTGGCCAAATCTAGCAAGGGTTACAGTGAAAAAGATTAGATATATCAATGTAACAATAACTATTGCAGCTATATTTTTTGCAGTTGAGTTTTTAGGCTTATCTACATAAGCCATGAAAAATAGTATCAATTCATAACCCATGAAACTAAAAAAAGTTAAAGGAATTGTCTTTACTATATCAGTGAAACTTGTTCTAAAGACAGGGAGTAGATTGGTAAAATCTAAATCAGGAATTATTGCTATAAATAAAAGTAATAATGGAAGTATTACTACTGGTAATATTATCTCTGCCATTCTTCCTATACCTTCTATGCCACCTCTAACTATGTATGCAACTGTAAAGAGCATAGTCATAATTATAACTTCAGTAGGAGTTTTATCTAATAGAAACATTTTTACTACTTCTGCAAATATTCTAACTGTAAATGCAGAAATTACAACAAAGTATACAATAAATAGAAAAGATATTATATCAGAAACAGGGGTAGATACAATTTCTCTTCCAAACTCTATAACAGTCTTCCCAGGATAATAACTTGTAAGTATAGTAGCAATAGCTACTAAAATACTCACTAATATACTTCCTATTATTATAGATATCCATCCATCGGAACCTACTCTCTCTACTAGTGCACTAGGAAGGGATAAAATCCCTACTCCTACAATAGTAGTTATTAAAATGAATACAATTTGACTATTAGATATCTTATCATTGCCCCCTATCATCTTCATCACCTCTTTCGGCTTTTATCGTATTTTCCTCATCTGTTCTTGTTTCATCTACCACATTAGTAAACTTAGGCCTTTTATTGGCCTTAGGTATAGGATATGTTACAAAAGCATCCTTTAAATCCATCCATGTTATACCTGTACTTACAAAAGGTGTGAGATAGGGAACGCCAAAACTTTTAAGATTAACTAAATGACTGCCTAATAAAAGTAGCCCTAACATAATACCATATAATCCTAAAATTGCAGAAGAAAGCATTATAGCAAATCTCACTATCCTAAATGATGTAGCAAAGCTATAATTAGGAATTGCAAAGGAGGATATAGTTGTAACTGCAACTATAATTATCATTAATGGACTTACTATTCCAGCTTCAACTGCAGCCTGACCTATTACAAGACCTCCAACTATACCTATAGTTGTTCCTATAGGCCCTGATAGTCTCATACCAGCTTCCCTTAAAAGCTCTATAGTAGCTTCCATTATAAAGGCCTCTATAAAAGCAGGAAATGGAACTCCATCTCTAGTAGCTGCAACATATAAAGCTAGTTCTGTAGGTAGCATTCCTGGATGATAAGATGTTATAGCTATGTATAAAGAAGGTAATAGTAATGCTATAAGTGCAGCAACATATCTTAATAGCCTAATTAGTGATGTAATAATCCATCTTTCATAATAATCTTCAGATGATTGTAAAAAAGTAGTTAACGTAGCTGGCACAAGTAATACAAAAGGAGTATTATCTGTTACTATTGCAATTCTACCTTCATATAACGAGGCTGCAACAGCATCTGGCCTTTCAGTAGTTTCTACTTGAGGAAAAGGTGAATAATAATTATCTTGAATATACTGTTCTATATATCCACTCTCTATTACACTATCAATCTTGATATCCTTTAATCTCCTTTTTACTTCTTCTACCATCTCTTTATTTGCAATGTCTTCTATATACATTATTGCAACATCAGTTTTAGATCTTACACCTAGCTTCATGTATTTAAGTTTCAATTTAGGGTCTCTTATTCTTCTTCTTATTAATGTGGTATTGTATTTGCCTGTTTCTACAAAACCATCCCTTGGACCCCTAATAACTGTTTCAGTTTGGGGCTCCTGTAATCCCCTTACAGGCCATCCCCTTGAACTTATCACTAATATTTTGGGATAATTTTCTAGTATTAATATTGTCTCCCCTGCTAATATATAATCTATAGCTTCATCTATTGTTTGGGCTTCTTTTATTTCAGTAGCGGCAATATTACCCTTTTTACAAAGCTCATATAGTTTATTCTTAAATATTTTAGGATTTGGCTCTAACTCCCTTGCCTGATGCATAAGTGATTCTAATACATAATCGCTTATTAATTTCTTATCTATCAAACCATCTATGTATATTATTGCAAAATTATAATTTTGTTCACTTCCTACAGTAAACTCTCTATATATTACATCTTCACAATCTTTTAAAATATTTTTTATTTGATTAATATTTTTATTGTAATTACTAGAAATCTTTATTCCCTTTTTTCCTTTATCTTCTTTCTTCTTTTTTTTATCCTTTTTAAAGAATCTTTTAAAAAGTCCCATCTTGTTCCTCCTTAAAGCATTTTAAATATTATATATAATATAGGTCCTACTAAAATATACGAAATTCCAATAATTCTAGCCAAATTAGCCTCTTTCTGTAGTTTCTTTCTCGCAAGGGACTTTTTATCTACAAAAAAAGTAAATAGCCCTATAGCTATTACTAAAACAACCATGTATAGGTTGTATAAGTCTTTAAATTCTGTTATTATGGTTTTCAAAAAACTAAGCAATTTAATCACCTTCAAACCTACTTATGATGTTATATTTAATATTTACAAAATCAGAAATTGTTATGCATAAAAAAAACTGATGGATTATGAATCCATCAGTAAGGTTAGAATGATTGTTACTTATCCAAAGAAGTAATGCTTTGTTGTCCGTTACTCTGCCAAGGTCGTCTAGCCTATGATGACCGTTACTTAAACCTAAGATGCCATGCTTCGATGTCCGTTACTTAACCTAAGAAGTCTAGCCTTTGAAGTCCGTTACTTTTAAAAGCCGTTTTTGGTGATTAGTGGCTAGTGGTTGGTTTTATGTTTTCGCACATTGAAATGCAGTCTATAGTTTAACAAGACAGTTCCTAACTCTCAGCTGTTAGCAAAATAGTCTTTGGTGTTTGGATTTTAAATACGCCAGTTGAGGGACGTGGACGTCCCTCAACAACGATAAACTTTTTTCTAAGATCTAAGAACTGAGAGCTGACAACTGTATTTCCTACTAACTACTAACTTACTCTAATTCTCAATTGATTTTAAGTATTTTTTAGCCATTTCTAAATCTTCTGGCTTATCTACATCATTCCCTATTTCGGCATATTGCGTAATAATGGCCTTTGGCTTTAAGCCAAGTATATTTTCTACTCTTTTTTCAACATTACCTATACTCAATCTTCCCGTAATAAGTTTTATAAGAAGTCCTAATCCTAATACTTTACTCATTTTTAAAGGATTTTTCCTAAACTGTATAATTTCCTCTGCTATCTCTATACATTTATCTAAAATTAAAGGATTTATTATCATCATATTTCCACCAGTAAAATGTCCTTCCTTCAACTTAACATAAGTCCTTTTAGCATTAGGATATTTTTCTTTACAAACCTTCTTTTTGATAACTGGATAGCACAAGTCTACTTCTGATTTTAAACTTTCAATAACAAATTCCCTTACTGCAGTTCCTGTAAGGAGGGGAATATCGCAGGTTGTTATTAAAACATATGGATCATCTTTAAAATAGTTTACCCCTGCTTTTACATTATCGATCATTGAACCTTTGTCATTAATAACGTTTTCAATCTTAGAATTAAGGCTACTATAAACTGTTTTATCTCCAACAAGTACAATTCTATCTACTACCCCTGAATCTTTAAGGGCTTGTATTACATATGAAACCATTGGTTTGCCATTTATATCTACAATTCCCTTGCTTTTTTTCCCTCTTAGCATTTTTTCAGTTTTCCCTGCCAATATTACACAATTTACCATAGCCTTACATCCCACCTATTTGTCTATTTTATCTTTGAAAGCCTCAACTATATTTCTGTGGGCATTTGCTATATGTTCCTTAGCATATTTTGAAGCTTTATTAACATCGCCCTTCTCTATTGCATTAATAATTCTTTTATGTTCATGTGAAAGCTGTTCAGAATTATGATATTCCCTAATATATATTCTTCTAAATCTTTGAACCTGTTCCTTTAGACTTTCCGCTATACTTATTAACTTCTCATTTCTAGTAGCAGTAAAAATTGCACTATGAAGTTCAGAATCTATTTTTACCATACATTCAACATTGTTTTCTTCTATACATTTATCAAATTCTTCTACTTTATCTTTTAGTATTTTCATTTCCTCTTCTGTTATTCGTTCAGATGCTAAAGCAGCTGCAAGTCCTTCGAGGGAGGCTCTTATTTCTAATACATCAAGTATATCTTTAAAAGAAACATCAGATACGTAAGCACCTTTTCTAGGAATCATAATTACAAGTCCTTCAAGCTCTAATTTCCTTATAGCTTCTCTTATTGGCGTCCTACTAACCCCTAATTTTTCAGCTAATTGAACTTCCATTAACCTTTCACCGGGCTCAAGTCTACCATCTATTATAGCTTCTCTTAAAGATTCAAAAACAATATCTCTTAATGGCTTATAATTTTGAACTTTCAGTTTATCAATTTCCTTTACCACTATATTCTCCTCCTTAGATTGTTTTAACCGAATAAACTTTAGATAAACGTTTTTTTAATTTTCTCTCAGTTTCTTTTAAAAGCTTCTCATTATTATATATTCCGAACACTGTTGGACCACTTCCACTCATAAGGCTTCCTAATGCTCCTCCGTTTATCATATCTTTCTTTATTTCTTGAATAATAGGATATTTTTTAATTGTAACATTTTCTAAAACATTTACCATTTTCTTAGCTACAGAATCTATATCATTATCTTCCATATATTCTATAAGTTTATGTGTATCTGGACGGACAGATATTTCTTTTAAATTAAGATTCTTATATACGTATGCCGTGGAAACTTGTATATCTGGTGTAGCTAAAAGAATATATATATTAGAAAAATTATTTAGCCTTGTAAGTTTTTCTCCTATTCCTTGAGCTAAGGCAGTTCCTCCCATTATGCAAAAAGGAACATCAGCTCCAATATTTACTCCTAATTCCATAAGTTCGTTTTTGGTAAGACCTAAATTCCATAGTTTATTTAAGCCCTTTAAAAGGGCAGCTGCATCAGAACTACCACCTGCAAGCCCAGCTGCTATAGGTATGTTTTTGTTAATATTAATATAAACTCCTCTATCTATATTAAACTTTTTACATATAATATCCCAGGCTTTATATACTAGGTTAGAAGAATCTGTTGGAACTTCTTTTTTATTTGATTCTATAATTATGCCTTTTTCTATTTCTTTTATAGTTATTATGTCCTTTAAGTCTACTTGCTGCATTATCATTTCTACTTCATGGTATCCATCTTCTCTTCTTCTTAATACATCAAGTGATAAATTTATTTTAGCATATGCATCTACTATAATTCTTTTCATAGTATCAACTCCATATATATCTTCTCATATATAGTATACATATTTTTTATACTGAATACAAAACCTTTGTTAATATATATACAAAAAAAGAAAAGCCCTAAGGTTTCCCTTTGGGCTTAACATCTAAAGCTCAATATCTACAGTTTTTTCTATTATTAATTTCTCACCTGGCATTATATTATCAGGATTCATAATTTCATTTGTTTCTATTAAGTCTTCTACAGTTGTATTATATCTTTTAGCTATATCCCATAAGGTATCATCATTCTGAACTATATATACTGTTATACTTGGCCTATTAGTACTATCTATTTCCTCTTCAATTTCTTCAGCTTCTGTTACAATATCTATTTCCTTTATTCTATTTACAGCTACATCAGCCTTTATATCAGCCTCTATTTCTATTTCTTTAGAATTTGTTTTATTAAAATACATATTAGCTAAAGCAAGGTCAATTTCACTTTCCATTCCTTCTTTAACGCCTTCAATATCTGTATATGTTTTAAATGGTATTTCATATTTAAAGTTTCTAATCTCTTCTGTATCCATTCCTAAATATATCATATCCAAATTTAGTAAACCTTCTACAACCACTTTTCCATCAATAATTCTGTAATCAGTTAAAATTGGTTTTGCCTTTAAGTCATAAATATTTTTTATTTCCTCATTATTTTCTTCTAAAGTTATAGTTTCTTTTATCTCTTCTTTTACTTGATTACGCCCTACATCTTCTACGATATTTATTTTCTCTTTTTTAACATCAAACTTTCTCTTAGTTGAATATGTATCAACAATAACTTCTTTAACCTTTTGTTCATAAACTTTAGCATCAATTTTTACAACTGATTCTACATCTATAACTCTTAAATTCCCATTTATATCCTCTCTAGTATCATAGGAAGTTTCTCCAACATTCAGCTTTAATGAATAATCCATGTCTTTAGTAGCTCCATTTATCTCAACAAAATGAGTAAACGGAATTTCATGCCTTACATGATTTATCTTATTTTCATTGTCATCTCCAAAATACATTATGGAACAGTCTACTACTCCAGCTACGATTACTTTATCATCAACAACTTTAGTTTCTCTTTCATAAGCCTTTGTATCAACTCTTAAAATATCAACCACATCTGGCATTTCTTCCTCTAATTCAAAGGCCTCTTTTACTATTGTATTAGATATGTTAGCCCCAACAACATCATTATATCTAATTTTTTCCTTTAATACTTGTACTCCACTATCTCCCTGCATATCTTCCACAATATCAATAGTATTCTCTTTTTCAACTTTACCTAGTAACTTAAGTACTGTTTTTACCGATATCTTCCTAGTGTCGGCAAGATTATAGTCTATGTGTTCAATATCCGCTTCCACATCAGCTTTCATATTTTCATCGATTCCTAAAACCTCTACCTCCTCTGAAAAATCAGTACTAGCTTCTACACTGCTTACTGGCTTTTCTTCATTATTTGTGTTATAAAGTGCTTTAAATTTAACAATCCCTTTAGCTATTAGTTTATCCTTTTCAACCTTTATATCTCTTACATCTATTTCTCCATCTACTGTAAGTATTTTGTTTATATCCGGTTTTGTCTCTGGTAAAACTATTTCCCCTTCAACTAGAGATTGTACTTCTTCCTTTCCCACAGTCTGGTCTATTTTAAGTAAATCTTTAACTAGTTCAACAGCCATTAAGTTTCTCCCCCTTTCAATATTAGAAAGATCTCTAAACAAAAATCATCTATTATATTAATATATATGTATTCACTATATTATGTTAAAATGTCCAAAATTTTTGTTTTACAGCAAAAAATAATGCTGATGGATATAATTCCATCAGCAACAATGACAAACGAAACGTCCCTATGTCATAAAATAAAAAACCCGAACAAAGTTCGGGTTTTAAATAAGCTGGGGGCTTTTACAATGAAAGTACTAATTCTCTTAAAACCTTACATGCTACCATTGTTGAAATTCCACTATTATCATAATGGGGGGAAAGTTCTACAATATCTGCTCCTACAATATTTAATGTCTTTAAGCTCTCAATAATTTCTATCATATCATTGAAAAATATTCCTCCGGGCTCGGGGGTTCCTGTACCAGGAAATATTGAAGGATCAAATATGTCTAGGTCAATGGTAACATATACAGGTTTATCCTTAATTTCTTTAACTACTTCCTTTAAGCCTTTACAATTAAATTTAGTAAGTTTGGTATGTTTCTTTGCCCACTTAAACTCTTCTCTTGTACCTGATCTTATACCGAACTGATATATTCTATCATCTCCAAGATGTTCCCAAACCCTTCTTATAACTGTTGCATGTGACAACTTTTGGCCTAGATAAACATCTCTTAAATCTGCATGGGCATCGAAATGTAAAAGGTAGAGGTTATCATATTTATTATAAACTGCTTCAACTGCTGGTAGTGTAACCAAATGTTCTCCACCTATCATAACAGGGGTTTTGCCATCCCCTAATATATTGTCTACGAAATTCTTTAAAATTTCAAGTACTTTTTTTGTATTTCCAAAAGGTAACTCTAAATCTCCGGCATCAAATACTTTTTTGTCAGTTAAATCCATATCAAGATATGGACTATATGTTTCAAGACCATAGGATTCTTCCCTCATAACCATAGGGGCAAACCTTGTGCCAGGCCTATATGAAGTGGTACCATCAAAGGGGGCTCCAAAAACAACTATATCAGCAGATTCATATTCTCTATCAAAGGCCATAAAAGTATGGATATTTTTACTCAGTTTCACCCTCAATCATCTCCCTAACATAAGTCGGTAAAGCAAAAGCTCCTACATGAATATCTGTATTATAGTATTTTGTTTTAATGCCTAAACTATTCCACTTGTCAGGATTAAAATCTTTTATAGGATGTAACTTCTTTGAACCAAATCCAAATAACCAATGACCAGATGGGTAAGTAGGCATATGATATTGATAAACCTCTGCTATTGGGAATATTTTCTTTATTTTTTTAGTAGCCCTTATCATTGCTTTAGCATCTCTTTCATAATAAGGACTTTCATTTTGATTTACTAATATACCATTTTCAGTAAGTGCTTTGTAACAGTTTTTATAAAATTCAGTAGTAAATAGTCCTTCTCCTGGTCCGATTGGATCAGTTGAGTCAACTATTATTAAATCATATACATTTTCTTTATCTTCAACAAACTTTATTCCATCTTCAAAATATAAATTTACCCTTTCATCATCTAATTTACCTGCAGTTATCGGTAAGTATTCCCTTGATGCCTTTACAACCATCTCATCAATTTCAACCATATCTATATGTTCAATACTTTTATATCTTGTAAGCTCTCTAACTGTTCCTCCATCTCCTCCACCTATAACTAGAACCTTTTTTATCTCTGGATTAGTAGCCATAGCAACATGTGTAATCATATCATGGTATATAAACTCATCTTTTTCAGTTACCATTACAAGTCCATCTAAAGTAAGAACTTTTCCAAATTCATAAGTATCTAATATGTCAACCTGTTGAAAGGGACTTTTCTCTGAAAAAAGATGTTTTTTTACTTTAAATGAAAACTTAGCATAATCTGTATGTTTTTCTGTAAACCATAACTCCATTCTTTAACCTCCTTACTATTAATAGTTATTATCAATTAATAGATAGCTAATAGTCGATAGCTGCATACTATCGACTATTAGCTGCTTTTTTTATTTCTGGTTTATGTTTAACATTTATTCTGTCTAATTCACCATTTGAAAAACGCTTTATTTTATCTACAATACCTCTTGGTACCTCTGTAGTTTCTGTCTTTTCTGCCTTTATTTTTTTCTTTAGATAATCAAATGCAACCCATGGATTTACTTCTTCTCCACAAGTAAATAAATCAACTGCTGCATAGCCATATTCAGGCCATGTATGAATTGTTAAATGTGATTCCTGAATTACCACAACACCACTTACACCCCAGGGGTTAAATAGATGAAATACACT
Organism: Thermohalobacter berrensis; assembly: GCF_003609645.1. GTDB lineage: Bacteria > Bacillota > Clostridia > Tissierellales > Thermohalobacteraceae > Thermohalobacter > Thermohalobacter berrensis. The sequence goes on along the minus strand of NZ_MCIB01000026.1, from coordinate 1,003 downwards.
CTTTACTATAGTAGCATTAGCTTCTTCTGCTGCTTCATTCATATACTTTTCTATTAGTTTATGGTCGTTTAGGATTTCCTTATCACAATTGTAAAATTCAGCTAATATGTGTCTTCCTAGTTGTTCTGTTTTCATTAAAATCACCCCTTCTACTTTTTTTATACAAAATCAGAAATTTGGTGGGCAGCTAATCCAAAGTAGCTTTGCCTTTTCTTTATAGGGATTTTCTATATAATGCTTTTTATGTGATTTAAAATAAAAGCTTTCTCCCTTATTTATTTCATATCTAGTCTCTCCAAGGTGCAGGTATATCCTTCCTGATAAAACATATCCAAATTCCTCTCCCTCATGGGGATCATCTATATTACTTCTACTATGAGGTTTAAGTGTAAGAAGAATTGGTTCCATTTTATTTTTTTGAGCATTTGGTATAAGCCATTCTATCTTATGATTTAACTCTTCATTTTCACTAAAAAAAATATCTTCCTTCGTATAGACTACTTTGTCATCCTCTGGCTCATTAAAGAAATCTTTAATATCTGTACCTAGTGCCTCAAGTATATCCATAAGCGTTGCGATTGATGGTGAGGTCAAATTTCTTTCTATTTGTGAAATAAATCCCTTAGATAAATCACATCTTTGTGATAGTTCTTCTTGAGTAAGATTATTTAAAATTCTAAGTCTTTTTATTTTTTTACCAATATCCATTATTACACCTCAAATCAAGTGTTACTATACAAAATGTTTAAAATTACTAAACAAATAGGCATAAAAAAAATCATAAGAAATATTTAATAAAAATAAACTTTTAGTTTACCTATAATAAATATACTACTTTTTCATAAAAAGTCAATAGTTTTTTTAATTTTATTTTGCACATATTTTATTGTATTCCATACCACTTATTTTAATGCATATTAATACAAAATATGTATTCTTATAATACTAATAAATTATATATTTACTAGATTTGAAATTTCTTATGAATTTTTATACAGGCTCT
>NZ_MCIB01000025.1 GCF_003609645.1 Thermohalobacter berrensis | reverse complement strand
TCGATTTTTTTGTCTAGATTAATTATTTGATATAATATATAGTAAAGGATATTAGCCGAAAGGAGAAATTTAATGAATACTTTATATAAAAATAAATCAGAAAATTATGATAATTTGGAATTAAGTGTAAAACAATTAATAGATTCGTTAAGTTCAACGGAAAATATCAACACAATTGAAGATGATATATATTATAATACAGCAAAAAATTTTGGTACTAGATTAAATATAAAAACCTATGATGAATTGATTGAAAAAGTGTCTCAACTAGGGATAGGACAAGTTACAATAAGAATGATATTAGATGAAAAGATAGTAATTCAATTAGATGAATGTTTTACATGTAGTGATTTAGATTATTTAGGTAAAGCGGTATGTTATTTCGAAGCAGGTATATTAGCAGGGGCTATAAGTACAATAGTAAATAAAGATATGGATGCCATAGAAACTAGGTGTAATGCCTTAGGTGATAGCTTTTGTGAATTTGAAATAACAGAAAAGAAAGAAAATAGTAAAAACAAAAACTTTCATAATATTGAACATAATAAGGATATTAGCCTTTTAAACTTAACACTACATTCATTAAATTTAGTAAAAAACTATAAAAAAATAGAAAATGAAAGCAAACGATTTCATTGTACAAATCAGAAACTAAATAAAGCCTTAAGAAACGTTGAAAAAATAAATGAATTTAATCAAATAATATTAGATAGTATACCAAATTGTTTAGCTGTTATAGATAGAAATGGAACAATAATCAAAATAAATAATAGATATAAAAAGCTCTGCTTTAAAAATAATGTTGAAGTAGGAAATATAAACATAAAGGATGTAGATTGGAAAACTAGATATGAAGAGGTATTAAAAACTGGGGAGCCTGCAATATGGCATGAAATTATAGATGGAGTTGAGTATTTAATATTTGAAAGTCCTATTGATGATGGTCATGGTGTATTAAGGCAATTAATCCCTGTAGAATCTGATTTTATAAAATTATTACTACAAAAAATAAATTTCTTAGAAAAGGAGAATAGATACTATAAAAATAAAGTAATGGAAAAGGAAAAAGATAAAATAGATAATGTAATCGTCTATAGTGAAAAAATGAAAGAAGCTGTACGTTATATTAAAAAGGTATCAAAGACTGATGCGACTGTTCTTTTAAGAGGAGAAAGTGGAACAGGTAAGAGTGTATTTGCACGAAAAATCCATGAAGAAAGTTTAAGAAAAGACTATCCCTTTGTATATATTGACTGTACTACTATACCCAAAAACTTTTTCGAGGCTGAGTTATTTGGGTATGAACCCGGTGCCTTTACAGGAGCAAGAAAAAATGGTAAAAAGGGAAAATTAGAGGCAGCAGAAGGTGGAACAATATTCTTAGATGAGATAGCAGAGATACCTATTGAAACCCAATCAAAATTATTAAGATTTTTACAGGAAAGAAAGTTTGAAAAAATTGCTGGAGTAAAAACCCATACAGTAGACGTTAGAGTTATAGCAGCAACAAATCAAAACCTTGAAGAAATGGTTAGATTGGGGAATTTCCGTAAAGACCTTTATTATAGGTTAAATGTTATTAATATTACTTTACCACCTTTAAGAGAAAGGTGGGAGGATATTCCACATCTAATTAACAAATATATTTTAGACTTTAGTAGAGAAACTGGAACAGAGGTAAAGGAAGTTAGTGAAGAAGGCATGAAAATACTTATAAATTATGATTGGCCAGGAAATGTTCGAGAATTAGAAAATGTAGTAAAAAGATTAGTAATATTTTCTGAAGGTAAAGTCATAACTAAAGAAGAGATATTATCGGAATTAAACTCAACCTATGATATGGAAAAAGATACAAGTTATCATTTAAACAATTCAGAGAATAATGAAAGAAACTTAATAATAAACCTATTAAAAAAATATGATTATAATAAAACAAGGGTTTCAAAGGAATTGGGAATAACTCGACCGACTTTATATAATAAAATGAAAAAATATAATATAGATTATTAGTCTTACAGTGTAAAATTTAATTTTACACTGTAAAGTGAAATTTTACACTTATATATCTATAAAGTTATTATATATTGATAAATTTCCTGAAAATCACTTATTTTTTTCAAAAATAAGTGATTTTTTTTTGGCATGAAATATGCATTAAATAATAAATAAACGTTTTCATGGTGTGAGAATAAATCTTTTATGGGAGGAGGCTTAGCATATTATGGGATCTAAGTTTAAATTTTTAAAGATAAATCCTAAGTGGTGTCTAGGATGTAAAAACTGTGAATTGGCTTGTACATCTAGAAAAGCAGAAAAAAGCTCCGAATATGAGATAAAAACAAACATATATGTAACTGAAGCCAACAATATAAAATCTCCAATACATTGTAGACATTGTGAAGATGCCTATTGTGAAAAAATATGTCCTGTTAATGCTATTAAAAGTAATGATGAAGTAGTATATCTAGATTCTGAAAAATGTATTGGTTGCCAGATGTGTGAGCAAGCATGTCCTTATGGAGTAATAAGTATGAGTAAAAGCATCTCAGATAATAGCAATAAAAAGATAGCAAGTAAATGTGATTTGTGTTTAGATAGACAAAAAAATAATCAAAGTCCAGCATGCTACTCAGCATGTCCGGTAAAAGCTATAGAGCTTATATAATTTGTGAGGAGGGTTAAAATGGGTAATTGTTATGACACTTCAAATAATTGTTTGATAAATAAAGCACATGATGAAAATATTGATTTAGTTTGGGACCGATATGAAAAAATGAAGCCTCAATGTGGTTTTGGTGAAATGGGAATTTGCTGTAGAATCTGTTTAAAAGGACCCTGTAGAATTGACCCATATGGGGATGGACCAAAAGAAGGAATTTGCGGAGCAGATGCCGATACAATAGTAGCTAGAAATTTAGTTAGAATGATTGCATCTGGAACTGCATCCCACTCATTACATGGTAAGGAAATAGCAAAGACCCTTTTACACGTTGCTAAAGGTGAAACTGACAATTACAAGGTAAAGGATATTAGGAAGCTTAAAAATATTGCTGAAAAGCTAAATATTGATACAGAAGGAAAGACAATTAATCAGATAACTGAAGAAGTTGCAATGGCAAGTTTAATGGATTATAGCAGACTTGAAAATACTCCATGTAACTGGTTAAGTAATACATTAACAAAATCTAGATTAAAAAAGCTAACTGATTTAGGTGTTGCCCTAAATAACATAGAATCGTCCGTAACTGATATAATGTCCAGAACTCATATGGGAACTGATGCTGATGCAATAAATATATTACTAGCTGGGCTAAAATGTGCCCTTGGGGATTATGTAGGTATGCAGATTTCTACTAATTTATCTGATACCCTGTTTGGAACTCCTGAACCAATAATAAGTGAATCTAATCTGGGAGTAATTAATGAAAATGCTGTAAATATAGCTGTTCATGGACATAATCCACTATTGAGTGAGATTATTGTAGATGTAGCTGATGAAATGGAGGAGGAAGCTATAAAAGCAGGTGCAAAGGATGGAATAAATATAGTAGGTGTCTGTTGTACTGGTAATGAAGTATTACTAAGAAGGGGCATACCACTTGCTACAAATTTCTTATCTCAAGAATTAGCAATATTAACTGGTGCTTTAGAGGCAATGGTGGTAGATGTACAATGTATTATGCCATCCCTTGCTAAAATAGCCTCTTGTTATCATACAGAACTATTTACAACAATGCCCGATGCAAAAATATCTGGTGCAACCCATATAGAATTAAATGAAAAAAACTCGGTAGAAAATGCTAGGGTAATCATAAAAAAGGCTATTGAAAAATATAAAATGAGGGATAAAAACAAGGTCTTAATACCAAAGAGAAAAAGTAAGGTTATTGCAGGCTTTAGTACTGAATCAATAATTAAATTATTAAGTAAAATTGATAAAGAAAGACCACTTAAACCTATAATTGACAATATAGTAAATGGAAATATAAAGGGTGTTGTATTATTTGCAGGTTGCAATAATGTAAAGATAATGCAGGACAATAACTTTGTAACCATGGCTAAAAAATTATTAGACAATAATATATTAATCTTAGCAACTGGATGTGCAGCAGGGGCTTATGCTAAAAATGAGTTGATGAATTCTGAAGCTACATTCAAATATGCTGGTGAGAAATTAAAAGAGGTGCTTACATTGTTAGGAAAAGAAGCAGGTTTAGACGTACCACTACCACCAGTACTACACATGGGGTCATGTGTTGATAATAGTCGTGGTGTGGACCTTGCAGTTGCCCTGGCTAATGAACTAGGTGTAGACCTTGACCAGTTACCATTGGTAGCTTCAGCTCCTGAATTGATGAGTGAAAAAGCTATCTCTATAGGTACTTGGGTAGCCACAATTGGACTCCCTGTTCATATAGGAATGTTACCTCCTGTAGGAGGAAGTCAATTAACCATAGATGTACTAACATCAAAATTAAAGGAACTATTAGGGGGATATTTCATAGTAGAGGAAAACCCAATAAAAGCTGCTAATAAACTAATAGGGATAATTAAAGAAAAAAGGGTAGATTTAGGAATTGAGCCTACTGCTAAACCAAGTGAGGTGGTTTGATGGAACATGTTATAGACAATTTTGATAATATAGATAAATGTTTAAAATGTGGTAAACCGATTAAAGTAGTTAAATTAAAGTATATTAAGAAGAAAATAGAAAACATTCCCAATAGTCATTTAATTAATTTTAAATATTGTAGTAAATGTAAAAGGGAAAATGTAATTGAAAATTTATAGGAGGTAATTATATGAAAATAGCTTTGACAGGAAAAGGCGGGGTTGGAAAGACCACTATATCAGCTTTATTAGCAAGAAGATTGGTTGAAAGAAATTTCAATGTCCTTGCAATAGATGCTGATTTTGATGCTAACTTTGCTTCTGCCTTAGGAATAGATATTACTAAAGAAGACATAAAGCCAATTTCTGAAATGGAAAAGCTAATCGAAGAAAAAATGGGTACTAGTGAAGATATAGGAAAGGGCCTATATAAGTTAAATCCTTTCGTAGGGGATATACCTGATAAATTTTCTATAAAACATAAAGGGGTTAATTTTTTAGCTGTAGGAACAGTAAAAAAAGGCGGTGAAGGATGTTATTGTGCTGAAAATAAATTAATAAAAAGACTTATTAATCACATTGTGTTAAAAAGTGATGAAACAGTTGTTATGGATATGGAAGCAGGTTTAGAGCATATATCTAGAGGAACAGCTAAAGGAATCGACTTATTCTTAATAGTAGTTGAACCAGGATTAAGAAGTTTACAAACTGCCAATAAAATAAAGGAAATGGCTCATGATATAGGTGTTAAAAATATATATGCTATAGTTAACAAATTACATTCTAAAGATGAATTAATTTATATAAGAGATTATCTTAAAGACATAGAGATTATTAGTAGCATATACCTTAATGATTCTATAGCAAAGGCTGATTTAAAAGGTATATCACCAGCAGATACTGCAGATAAAGAATTAATTAGTAAGATAGATGAAATTATTGATAGATGCTATAGCTAATTTAAATTTAAGACATACCGACTATCTCACCCACACTACTTCTGTTATCGAGGGGCGTTTACGCCCCTCGTTTTTTTATGCCTCAAAAAATTATAAAAACATGTATTAAATGCAAATATCTGGTGATAATACTAATATGGAGGTGAGAGGATTGGGTAAAAATAATGATATATCACCAAAAAAGAGAACTAATATATTTAAATTCTTTGAAAAAGAAGGTTTTTATATAATCTTATTTATTTGTATATGTATAGTGGCCACTACTGCTGTTTGGGTTTCAAAGAATAACTTAGAAAAAATAAATAGCCTTAAAAATAAAGAGGAAACTAATTTAGTAGAAGAGCCTAATATTGAGGATTTTCCTCTTATGGAGGATATAGAAGAGGATGTAGATATTAAAGATGACTCTGATGTTAAAGCTATAAAAATAGACAAACCTTCAAATACACAAAAGACAAAGGATAAGGTAGATGAAGTAAAAGAAACAAAGGATAACCTACAAGTTACAAAAGACAAAGGGGCTAAGCCTCAAGAAGAACAAAAGACAAAACCTACATCTTCCACAAATTCTACACAGGTAGAAACTAAAGAAAAGAATACTTCACAACCAAAACCAACAACAGATGAGCCAAAGGTTAAAGCTGCATCTAGAACAATGACTGTACCTTTATATGGCAATATATCAATGGATTATGCAGAGGATAAACTAGTATATTCTAAAACATTAGAGCAGTGGACTACTCATAAAGGTATAGACATAAAAGCGAGGGAAGGAAGTGTTGTAAAGGCAGTATTAGATGGAACAATAACAGAAATAAAGCATGACCCAGGTTTAGGAATTGTCATAACTATAGATCATGGTAATGGACTTAAAACTAGATATGGAAATCTTTCGACAGATGAAATGGTAGAAGTTGGTCAAAAAATCAAGAAAGGTGACCCTATAAGTGGAGTTGGAAAGGGCACTGGCTTCGAGGCAGCTCAAGGTCCTCATCTTCATTTTGAAGTTATAAAAAATGGGAAAAATGTTGATCCCAAATTGTACATACCTAAATTTAAATAATACCTCAATTGGCTTGGATTTAAGTTCTATTACTCTTCAAAAATGCATAAAAATGTAAAAAAGACTCAATATTATCCATCAAAGGGGGTTAGATATGTGAAAGACTACATAGAAGAAAGGGCAGTAGAGATTGCAAAATATATAATAGCTGAAAAGGCAACTGTAAGACAAACGGCAAGAGTTTTTGGAGTAAGTAAAAGTACTGTACACAAGGATGTAACTGAGCGGCTCCCGAAAATAAACCCTCTTATAGCTGGTAAGGTTAAAGAAGTACTTGAAAAAAATAAGGCAGAGAGGCACATAAGGGGCGGAAAGGCGACAAAGATGAAATATAAGGCATTGGCAAATAGTGAACGATAAGATAATTAATATATAAGAGAAAACTTATCCCTCCTATAGGAGGGATAATATTTTTTTGTACAAAAATTTGAAGGATTTTCCCAAATTTTATAGAAGTATGTATAGTGGAATATTTTATGCAATTTTGAATCTATAAGGCAATTTTTTAAATAATTGGCCTTTATATATATAACAAACCCCCTGGAAAAAGTCAACAAAGACTTTTCGATTACTGAGTATTTTCAAAAGTTTTCGACTAAAAAATATGGGAAAGTGAGGGAAAAGAATGCTTAGCTTAAGGGCAGATATAGGAATTGACTTAGGCACTGCTAGTGTTTTAGTTTATGTAAAGGGTAAAGGCATAGTATTACAGGAGCCGTCAGTAGTAGCAATTGATAAAAATACCAACAAGTTACTTGCAGTAGGAGAAGAGGCCAGAAGAATGTTAGGTAGGACTCCAGGTAATATTGTAGCTATTAGACCGTTAAGAGAAGGAGTAATCTCAGACTATGAAGTAACAGAAAGAATGCTAAAATACTTTATTCAGAAGGCTGTGGGAAAACTATGGTTTAAACCTAGGATAATCGTATGTGTTCCAAGTGGAGTAACACAGGTAGAGAAAAAGGCAGTACTTGATGCAAGCAAACAAGCTGGTGCTAAAACGGCTTACCTTATTGAAGAACCGATAGCAGCTGCTATAGGTGCAGGATTAGATATATCAAAACCTACAGGAAATATGGTAGTAGATATTGGTGGAGGAACAACTGATATTGCTGTCATTTCATTAGGGGGTATAGTCGTAAGTCAGTCAATCAAGATAGCAGGTGACAAGTTTGATGAAGCAATAATAAGGTATATGAGAAGAAAGCATAAAATGGTAATAGGTGAGAGAACAGCAGAGGATATGAAGATAAAAATAGGAACAGCCTATAAGAGAAAGAAAGAAGCATTTATGGAAGTAAGGGGAAGAAATCTAGTAACTGGACTTCCAAGGAATATTAAAATTTCATCAACAGAAATGCTAGAAGCATTAGAAGAGCCTGTAACGTCTATTGCAGATGCTGTACACTTTGTCCTTGAAAGAACACCTCCAGAGTTATCATCAGATATTAGTGATAAGGGAATAATAATGACTGGTGGAGGATCTTTATTGCACGGATTAGACAAGCTTATTAGCGAAAGGACAGGCCTTCCTGTAATAATAGCTGAAGAAGCAGTTTCATGTGTGGCTATAGGTACAGGAAAATCCCTAGAGCATATTGAAAGCCTTGAAAATGGCCTAATAAGTAATGAGAGGAAAAAGTAGGTTAAAATATTCTATTGGAAAAATTTTTTATATTAGAATATGACAAATTTTTTAAAGTTTTTGATAAAAAAGACGATTTATATAAATGAGAGCTAAACATTAAAGGATTAATTATGAGACACCTACTTAATCACCTCATACTAATAATTGCTTGTAGTTTTAGTTGAGGGACAACTTAGGCCCCTCAACCGTTTTCTTTTTTATTGTCTAAGAAAGTATATTTCAACAAATTGCTGAAACAAAGAAAATATAATATTTGAGCAATGTCAAGAAGTTTCCAAGACAATAAAAAAGGGGTTCACAGGATGAAATCCCCTACCGTATTAGAGGGGTGCTTAAGGGTTAAGAAGTACCCGCCCAAGGGGAACTAGGTTCCCCTAGCGGAAGCGAGCTCTATTCGCTTTTGTAATATTAAAAGGAGAGTGGAACCATGAATAAGGGATTATATACAGCAGCAACTGCCCTTATATTAAATAAAAGAAGAATGAGTGTTACTACAAATAACCTTGCTAATGTAAACACTAATAGCTTTAAAAAGGATGTTGTTGTTTCGGAATCTTTTCCCCAGTTGTTACTTAGCAAGATAAACAGTCCAACTGATATTAAGAATTTAAAGGAATTTAATGGAGTAAAAGTAGAGAAAGATGGAAATATATATGATTTATCTATAGATTCAGGATACTTTAGAGTAAAAACACCTATTGGAACTAGTTATAATAGGGAATTAAAATTTACAATAGATGAAAATGGATATTTAAGAACCTTTTATAGAGATAAGGATGATAACTTAAAGACCAATGGTGAAAATTATGTATTAGGGAAAAATGGACCTATTAAGGTCGATAGTGAAGAGATTGAGATAGATAATAATGGGAATATATACTCAAGTGGTAAGCTGATAGATAATATAGTAACATTTGTACCACCAAATGTTTTAGGTGCAACCAGTGCAGGAGTTACTTTAGATAGAAACTACATAAACTTTTCACAGGGGGATATAGTAGAGACCGGGAATAATTTAGATTTTGCATTAAAAGGTGATGGGTTTTTTAAGGTTTATACAGGAGACGGAATCATGTATACTAGAGATGGCTCCTTTTCGTTAAATGATAGGGGAGAGCTTGTTACTTCAGAGGGATATTTTGTTATAGGCCAATATGGCTCTATTGTACTAGAAGGCGATAACTTTTCAATAAATGAAAATGGAGAAATACTTCAAAACGGGGAAGTTATAGATAGATTAGATATAATAGATATTGAAAATAAAGAGTCCTTAAGAAAGCAAGGAAATAACCTATATAAAATTGCAGATAATGCAGAAGCAAAGGAAGTTGCATTTAACGGACAAGTTATACAAGGTGCATTAGAAAGCTCAAATATAGACACAATCAAAGAAATGGTAAATATGATTACACTTTTAAGAAATTACGAAGCAAGTCAAAAGGTAATAAAAATGCAAGATGAGTTACTAGGTAAAGTCGCAAATGATTTAGGAAAAGTGTAAGAAATTGAAAATTAAAAATGTAAAATGGAAAATTAGAAAAAAACCAACCACTACCCACTAACCACCAAAAACTGTTTTTAAAAACAGAAAGAAGGGGACAGATCTATCGTTGAACGAAGTGAAACAGGAGACCTGTCCCCATTCATGAGGTAAAAAACGGAAAGAAATTAGAGGCAGTTAGTAGGTAGTAGTTAGTTGTTACGTTGTTGATGGATTCGCAATCCATCAACTTGATGAAAGAATTTTTTTGTGTGTTTTTTCACGTTGAGGGACGTGGGCGTCCCTCGACTGACCAACCACTATCCACCAACCACCAAAAACTGTCTTTAAAGTAACAGACATCAGGGCCTTACTCCTTAGGTTTAAGTAACGGACTACAAAGCATTACTTCTAAGGATAAGTAACTGTCCTCGTAGGCTAGACACCTTTGGCATAGTAACTAACTATCAAAAACAAAGGAGGAAAATAAATGATACGTTCCCTTTGGACAGCCGCTACAGGTATGAAAGCTCAACAATTAAACATTGATACAATCTCAAACAACTTAGCAAATGTAGATACAACTGGTTATAAAGCACAAAGAGTAGAGTTTAAAGACCTTATGTATGAAGCCCTTAAAAAGACTAACTTAAATGATGAAGAAGGAAGTCCTGTAAACCTAGAGGTTGGACACGGTGTTATGCCTTCAGCAACAACAAGAAATTTCAAAGGAGGAAGTTTAAAGCCAACAAACAATCCTCTAGATTTAGCTATAGATGGAGATGGATTCTTCGCTGTATCCTTACCTAATGGTGAGATAAGATATACAAGGGATGGAAGTTTTAAATTAAGTATAGATGGGAATGAAGGAAGAATAACAACATCAGATGGTTACTACGTTTTAACTGAAGATGATGATGAAATAGTCATAGAAGAGGAATTAAGAGATATATCGATAGATGAGTTAGGATACATTACAGCAAAAGATGAAGACGGAGAAACTGTAGAAATTGGTAGATTAAAGATAGTGAAATTTATGAATCCAGAGGGGCTTTTAAGTGAAGGACGTAATTTATATAGTGCTACTGATGCTTCAGGAGAAGCTATAGATGTAGATGCAGACGAAATGGATTCAAAGGTAGTTCAAGGATATCTTGAGGCATCTAATGTAAAGGTAGTAGATGAAATGGTAAAGATGATAACTGCTCAAAGAGCATATGAAATAAACTCAAAGGCTATCCAAACTTCAGACGAAATGATGCAAATGACAAATAACATAAAGAGATAATTAACAAGTAAATGAAATTGAAAATTGAAAATGTAAAATGTAAAATATGAAAAATACAATTGAGAATTAGAATTTTGTTAGTAGTTAATGGTTAGTAGTTAGTAGAAAAACTTGTTATGTTGTTGATGGATTCGCAATCCATCAACTTAAAAAACCGTAGAGCACATTTTAATGTGGGATAAACGTTGTTGAGGGACGCCCACGTCCCTCAACAAAGATAAGTAGAATAAGCTTCGAAGAATTACCAAATCACGAAACACGCTCTAAAATACAATTGACAATTAGAAAATAATGAAAAATAAAAAATATAAAAACTGTAGAGCAGACTTTAGTCTGCGATTGAAGGTTGAGGGATTACGAATCCCTCAACAACAAAACGTTAAAGCTAACCACTACCCACTAACCACCAAAAACTGTATTTAAAGTAACGGACATCGGAGCCTAACATCTGTGGTAAAGTAACGGACAACAACGTACTACTCCCTAGGTCAAGTAACGGACCTCAACGTTCTAACATCCTGGCTTAAGTAACGGACCGCATCGCTTTACTACTTAGGTCAAGTAACGGTCCTCGAAGGCTAGACATATCTGGCACAGTAACGGACATCAGAGCATCACCCAAAAGCTAAGAACTGAGAGTTGAGAACCAGGAACTAAAACATCGAGGTGGTTTAATGCAAATATCAAATAACCCAAATATAACTAAACTAATAAATAAAGCCAACTCACAAAAAAATAAGACTCAGACTACAAGCCTACAGAAAAAACTAGAATCTGCTTATAAAAAGGGAAACAATGAAGAATTAAAAAAGGCTTGCCAAGAATTTGAATCTATCTTTTTACATATGCTTTTAAAACAGATGCGTTCAACAATTCCTGACGGAGGACTTACACAAAAAAGTGCAGGAAGAGAAATATTTGAAGATATGTACGACCAAGAAATAGCTAAAAAAGCAACCCAAAAGGGCCAAGGAATAGGACTTGCAAAGTTACTTTATGAACAACTGAAATAAGGCAATGGACAATGGATAATTGAGAATTGACAATTAAATACTTTTTAGCCCCCTAATAGATTTGGACAAAAGTAACTAAAGAAATATAATTTAATTAGGGGGTGAATTTGCCTTGAAGACAAAGTCCAAACGTACATTTAGTGAAGATTATAGAGTTAAAGTAGTCAAAGAAGTATTAGAAACAGGAGAAACAGGTTTAGTTGCAAGACGTCATGAT
>NZ_MCIB01000024.1 GCF_003609645.1 Thermohalobacter berrensis | reverse complement strand
AGCTCCTGTTATCATGTTCTTTACGTAGTCTGCGTGTCCTGGACAGTCTACGTGTGCATAGTGTCTCTTGTCTGTTTCATACTCAACGTGTGCTGTTGCTATTGTAATTCCTCTTTCTCTCTCCTCTGGTGCCTTATCTATATTGTCAAATGCTACTGCCTCTCCAGTTCCTAGCTTAGTATTTAATACTGTTGTTATTGCTGCTGTTAATGTTGTCTTTCCATGGTCAACGTGGCCTATTGTTCCAATATTTACGTGTGGTTTCGTTCTCTCAAATTTTGCTTTTGCCATTTTACTTCCTCCTTAACCTAATATTTTTTATTTAAATTTAATAAAATTAAAATTATTTATCTTTACCTAAAATTTCTTTAGCTATGTTATCTGGTACTTCTTCATAGTGGCTAAATTGCATTGTATATGTTCCTCTACCTTGTGTCTTTGAACGTAGGTCTGTAGCATATCCAAACATTTCTGAAAGTGGCACAAATCCTCTGATAACTTGTGCTCCATTTCTTGATTCCATACCTTCAACTCTACCTCTTCTAGAGTTGATGTCACCCATTACATCTCCCATATACTCTTCTGGTACAACAACTTCAACTTTCATGTATGGTTCAAGTAATACAGGACTAGCTTTTTTCATACCATCTTTAAATGCCATTGACCCTGCTACTTTAAATGCCATTTCTGAAGAGTCAACTTCATGGTATGAACCATCATATAAAGTTACTTTAATATCTAATACTGGATATCCTCCAACTATACCATTTTGCATTGCCTCTTGGATACCTGCGTCAACTGCTGGTATATATTCTTTTGGTATAACACCACCAACAATTTTGTTGACAAATTCGTATCCTGATCCTCTTTCCATTGGCTCCATCTTAATTTTAACGTGTCCGTATTGTCCACGTCCTCCAGACTGTCTTATAAACTTACCTTCAACATCAACAGGTTTTCTTATTGTCTCTTTGTAAGCAACTTGTGGCTTACCTACATTAGCTTCAACTTTAAATTCTCTTAACAGTCTGTCTACTATAATTTCTAGATGAAGCTCACCCATACCTTCAATTATTGTCTGTCCAGTTTCTTCATCAGTATATGTTCTAAATGTTGGATCCTCTTCAGCTAATTTAGCCAATGCTACAGCCATTTTTTCTTGTCCAGCCTTAGTTTTTGGCTCAATTGCAACTGATATAACTGGCTCTGGGAATTCCATTGACTCTAATATAATTGGATTATCTTCATCACATAATGTATCCCCAGTAGAAGTATCTTTTAACCCAACTGCTGCAGCAATGTCTCCTGCATATACTTCTGACCTTTCTTCTCTTTTATTAGCATGCATCTGTAGGATTCTACCAATTCTTTCCTTTTTGCCTTTAGTTGAATTTAATACGTATGAACCTGAATGCATTACACCTGAGTAAACTCTAAAAAAAGCAAGTTTACCTACATATGGGTCTGCCATAATCTTAAAGGCTAAAGCTGAGAATGGTGCATCATCTGAAGCAACTCTTTCTGTTTCTTCTTCGCTATTTGGCTTCATACCTTTTATTGGTGGTAGATCTATTGGAGATGGTAGGAAGTCAACTATTGCGTCTATTAACATCTGAACACCTTTATTCTTATATGCAGAACCGCATAATACTGGAACTATTTCAACATTGATAGTAGCTTTCCTTAAAGCCTTAACTAACTCTTCACTTGTTATTTCTTCACCTTCTAAATATTTCATCATTAATTCTTCATCTTGATCAGCTATTGCTTCTAGTAAGTTTTCTCTATATTCTTCTGCTTCATCTTTTATTTCATCAGGAATTTCTGTAACTTCTATTTCTTTTCCTAAATCATCTTTATAAATTCTTGCATTCATGTTTATTAAATCTACTATACCTACAAATGAATCTTCCTTACCTATTGGAAGCTGAATTGGTACAGCATTAGCATTTAATCTGTCTTTCATCATTTGTACTGCATTGTAAAAGTTTGCTCCCATTATATCCATTTTATTTACAAATGCTATACGTGGTACACGATATTTATCTGCTTGACGCCAAACTGTTTCTGATTGAGGCTCAACTCCACCTTTAGCACAGAAAACTGCTACTGAACCATCAAGTACACGTAATGATCTTTCAACCTCAACAGTGAAATCCACGTGTCCTGGCGTATCTATAATGTTAATTCTATGATCTTTCCAAAAAGTAGTTGTTGCAGCAGAAGTAATTGTTATACCTCTTTCCTGCTCCTGCTCCATCCAGTCCATTTGTGAAGCACCTTCATGTGTTTCACCTATTTTATGAATTTTACCTGAATAGAAAAGTATTCTTTCAGTAGTTGTTGTTTTACCAGCATCTATATGTGCCATTATACCAATATTACGTACTCTTTCTATTGGTACTTGTCTATCAGCCATAGTGGTCCTCCTTTCCGCTGCACTTTGAGCAACTATAAATAGCATTTCCAACTTTTTTATTAGTAAACATAATTTTCATATATATTACCATCTGTAGTGTGCAAACGCCTTGTTAGCTTCTGCCATCTTATGTGTATCTTCTTTCTTCTTAACAGCTCCACCAGTATTGTTTGCAGCATCCATAATCTCTTTTGCAAGTCTCTCCATCATAGTGTATTCGCCACGTTGTCTTGCAAAGTTTACTAACCATCTGATTCCTAGCGATTTTCTTCTTTCTGGTCTAACTTCTACAGGTACTTGGTAAGTAGCTCCACCTACACGTCTTGCTTTTACTTCTAGCACTGGCATTATATTGTCTAATGCTTTGTAGAATACTTCTAATGCATCTTCACCTGTTTTTTCGTTTATATAATCGAATGCTCCATAAACTATTTTTTGAGCTTTACCCCTTTTTCCATCTTGCATTACTTTATTTATAAGCTTAGTTACCATTTTGTCTTTGTATATTGGATCTGGCATTACGTCTCTTTTCTTAACACGTCCTCGTCTTCTTGGCACTTTGCTTCCCTCCTTAACAATTGATTAGATCATTGGTACTCGACAATCTGAGATTGCCGTTGTGCTGAAAATATCTATATAAAGGTATACTTAACCCTTTAAAAAGGGTTAAGGTTTTATTTATAAAATTATTTATTATCTTTTGGTCTTTTAGCACCATATTTTGATCTACCTTGTTTTCTATTTTCAACACCTGCACAGTCTAGTGTACCTCTGATAATGTGATATCTAACACCTGGTAAGTCCTTAACCCTTCCACCTCTAATTAACACAACACTGTGTTCTTGTAGATTATGTCCTATCCCAGGTATATACGCTGTAACTTCATATCCATTAGTAAGTCTTACTCTAGCAATTTTTCTTAACGCTGAGTTTGGCTTCTTAGGAGTTACAGTTTTAACAGCTGTACAAACTCCTCTTTTTTGTGGTGAGTCAACTTTAACTAACTTTTTCTTTAGTGAGTTGTATGAGTATCCTAAGTGTGGAGCCTTTTTCTTCTTAACAACCTTTTTTCTTCCTTTTCTTACTAATTGGTTTATAGTTGGCATTACTACACCTCCTTCCAAATTTCCTACTTGATTATTGCAGCTGATGCTGCCTTTACATCAATCTGGCAGGCTTTACCTAATTCTTTCATGGTATCGACATAAACCATTTCTACTGATTTCTCTTTGCACAATTGGATTAAATCTGCAGTTACATGTGCATCGGCATCCTTAGCAATAAACACTAATTCTGCCTCATCATTTTTTACTGCTCTTTTAGTCTGTTTAGTGCCTACCACTTTTTTTACATCTTTAAGTTTAGATAACAACATAGTTTCCTCCTTTTTAAAATATCTAAGAAGATTATGTGGTTTAAACCACATAATCTTCCAGATATTTAAAAAGTCAACTACATAATTCAATTTGACACACGAATATATTTTAACATCAGTTTATAACCATGTCAACTAATATTTAAGATTCTAATTTTTCATCTCCATCTACTACATTTATAGCAATATTTTTGTATCTTCTCATACCTGTTCCAGCTGGTATTAGTTTACCGATTATTACATTCTCTTTTAGTCCAATTAGAGTATCTTTTTTACCTTTAATTGCTGCTTCTGTTAATACCCTAGTTGTTTCTTGGAATGAAGCTGCTGACAAGAATGATTCTGTTGCTAACGATGCTTTAGTAATACCTAAAAGAGTTCTTCTTGCAGCCGCAGGTCTTCCGCCTGCTTCTTCAGCTTTTCTATTTTCTTCTTCAAATTCAAATATATCAACTAATCCACCTGGTAATAATTCTGTATCACCTGCATCTTCTATTTTTACTTTACTTAACATCTGTCTTACAATTATTTCAATATGTTTATCATTTATTTCAACACCTTGCATTCTATATACCTTTTGTACCTCTTTAACCAGATAGTTTTGAACTCCAGCAAGGCCTTTTATCTTTAGTATATCATGTGGATTTACTGATCCTTCTGTTATTTCATCTCCTGCTTCTATTACATCTCCTTCTTTTACCTTAAGTCTTGAACCATAAGGTATATTATATGATTTTGTTTCACCATCTTCTCCTTGTACTATAACTTCTCTTTTCTTTCTAGTTTGTTTAATTGAAACAGTACCTGCAATTTCTGAAATAATTGCTAATCCCTTTGGCTTTCTAGCTTCAAACAACTCTTCTACCCTTGGTAAACCTTGTGTGATATCTGAACCTGCAATTCCACCTGTATGGAAAGTACGCATTGTAAGCTGTGTACCAGGTTCACCTATTGATTGTGCAGCTATTATTCCTACAGCCTCACCAACATTTACTAATTCTCCTGTTGCAAGGTTTCTACCATAACATTTAGCACATACTCCATGTTTAGTTTTACAAGATAATACAGATCTTATTTTCACTTTCTCAAGTCCTAGTTTTTCTATTTTTTCTGCCATATCATCATTAATCATATCTCCTGCTTTTACTATTACTTCTCCAGTATTTGGGTCTTTAATATCTTCTAAAGTAAACCTTCCTGCTATTCTATCTTTAAGGTTTTCTATTTCTTCTTTGCCATCTTTAAATGCTGATGCTACTATACCATCTTCTGTTCCACAATCATTCTCCCTTACAATTACATCTTGACTTACATCAACAAGCCTTCTAGTAAGATAACCTGAGTCTGCCGTTCTTAAGGCTGTATCTGCAAGACCTTTTCTTGATCCATGTGTTGAAATAAAGAATTCAAGAACTGATAATCCCTCTCTAAAGTTTGAAGTAATTGGAACCTCAACAGTTCTACCTGAAGCATTAGCCATAAGACCTCTCATACCAGCTAACTGTCTTATCTGGTTCTTACTACCTCTCGCACCTGAATGTGCCATTATGAACACATTGTTAAGGTCATCTAATGTATCCATTAAGGCATCTGCAACTTTTTCAGTAGTTTTTCCCCATATTTCTAT
Source organism: Thermohalobacter berrensis (assembly GCF_003609645.1). Classification (GTDB taxonomy): domain Bacteria; phylum Bacillota; class Clostridia; order Tissierellales; family Thermohalobacteraceae; genus Thermohalobacter; species Thermohalobacter berrensis. Next base: position 10,266 of record NZ_MCIB01000024.1, on the reverse strand, counting down.
TACTTTTTCGTATCTCTCTTCATCTGATATAAGACCTCTTCTATATGCTTTTTCATATTTATCTACAGCTTCTTGGGCTTCTGAAAGTAGCTTTTCTTTTTCTTCAGGTATTACAAGGTCACTTACACCAATAGTTATTGCACCTATAGTTGAATAATGATAACCCATTTCTTTCATATGGTCTAAAACAACTGATGTTACAGTATTGCCATGTTTTCTATAACATTTATCTACTATTTTTCCTAACATTTTTTTATCAACTAAAGTATCAACTTCTAATGAATATTTATCCTTTGATCTATCAACAAAACCTAAATCTTGTGGTATATGTTCATTAAATATAAACCTACCTACTGTACTTTCAACTAGTCTGCCTTTATCATTTTCATCTAATTTTTTTCTAACTTTAACCCTTGCATGTAGGTCTACTACTCCATTTTGATATGCCAAAAACATTTCTTCAAAGTCTTTAAATACCATTCCTTCTCCTTTTTCACCTGGTACTTCAATAGTTAAATAATAACTACCTAAAACCATATCCTGAGTTGGAGTAGTAATTGGGCTACCATCTTTAGGTGCCAATATGTTATTTGTTGATAACATAAGGAATCTTGCTTCTGCTTGTGCTTCAGCAGAAAGTGGTACGTGTACTGCCATCTGGTCTCCGTCAAAGTCTGCGTTATAAGCAGTACATACTAATGGATGTAACTTTATTGCTTTACCTTCTACTAACACCGGTTCAAAGGCCTGAATTCCTAGCCTGTGTAGTGTAGGTGCACGGTTAAGTAAAACAGGATGCTCTTTAATTACTGATTCTAATACATCCCATACAACAGGTTTAACCCTTTCAACCATTCGTTTAGCACTTTTAATATTATGTGCATGACCTTCTTGCACTAACTTTCTCATTACAAATGGCTTAAATAACTCAAGAGCCATCTTCTTAGGAAGTCCACATTGATAGAATTTTAGTTCAGGCCCAACAACTATAACTGAACGACCTGAATAGTCAACCCTTTTTCCAAGAAGGTTTTGTCTAAATCTACCTTGCTTACCTTTTAGCATATCTGAAAGGGACTTTAATGGTCTATTTCCTGGTCCTGTAACAGGTCTTCCTCTTCTTCCATTATCTATTAATGCATCTACAGCTTCTTGAAGCATTCTTTTTTCGTTTCTAACTATTATATCGGGAGCTCCTAAGTCAAGTAATCTCTTTAATCTATTATTTCTGTTTATTACTCTCCTATATAGGTCATTTAAGTCTGATGTAGCAAATCTACCACCATCTAGCTGAACCATAGGTCTTAAATCAGGTGGTATAACTGGTATTACATCTAAAATCATCCACTCTGGTTTGTTTCCTGATTTTCTAAATGCTTCTATAACTTCAAGTCTTCTTATTATTCTGATTTTCTTTTGCCCTGAGCTATCCTTAAGCTGTCTTCTAAGCTCTTTAGCCTCTTTATCTAAATCTATTCTTCTAAGAAGCTCCTTTACTGCTTCAGCACCCATTCCTGCCTTGAATTGACTTCCATACTTTTCTCTGGCTTCTCTATACTCTTTTTCATTCAATAATTGCTTTTCAGAAAGTGGTGTATCGCCTGGATCTATTACTACATAAGAAGCAAAATACAATACCTTCTCTAAAGCCCTTGGAGACATATCTAGAATTAGTCCCATTCTACTTGGTATACCCTTAAAGTACCAAATATGTGAAACAGGGGCTGCTAACTCGATATGTCCCATTCTTTCTCTTCTAACCTTAGATTTGGTAACTTCAACACCACATCTATCACATACTACACCTTTATACCTTACCCTTTTATATTTACCACAATGACATTCCCAATCTTTAGTAGGTCCAAATATCTTTTCACAGAAAAGACCTTCTTTTTCAGGTTTCAAAGTTCTATAGTTTATAGTTTCGGGTTTTTTTACCTCTCCCCTTGACCAACTTCTAATTTTCTCAGGAGAAGCTAAACCGATCCTTATTGAATCAAAATTATTAAGTTCAAACAAGAGGACTACGCTCCCTTCTTTTTAAAATGGTGTAGATTATTTTACAGTTGTCTATTCTTTATCAGATTTATCTTTATCTAATCCAATATCTATATCATTTGACTCATCTTCAACGGATTCTTTTATTACTATTTCATCATCTTGTTCTGATAACACTTTAACATCTAATGATAAACTTTGTAACTCTTTAATCAATACTTTGAAAGATTCAGGTACTCCTGGTTCTGGTATATTTTCACCTTTTACTATTGCCTCATATGTTTTTACACGTCCTACTACATCATCTGATTTTACTGTTAGTATTTCTTGAAGTGTATGTGATGCTCCATAAGCTTCTAATGCCCATACTTCCATCTCACCAAATCTTTGTCCTCCAAACTGTGCCTTACCTCCAAGAGGCTGTTGAGTTACTAGTGAATAAGGTCCAGTTGACCTTGCGTGTATCTTATCATCAACTAAGTGATGTAGCTTTAACATATACATATATCCAACTGTAACTGGATTATCAAATTCTTCACCAGTTCTACCATCACGAAGTCTGATTTTACCATTTTCAGGAAGTCCTGCTTTGTTTAAAGCTTCTCTTATATCTTCCTCTTGAGCACCATCAAATACTGGTGTTGCTATATGCCATCCTAAAGCCTTAGCAGCCATTCCTAAATGTGTTTCAAGTACCTGACCTATATTCATACGTGAAGGTACCCCTAATGGGTTAAGTACTACTTGTAATGGTGTTCCATCTGGTAAGAATGGCATATCTTCTTCTGGTAAAATTCTTGAAATAACACCTTTGTTTCCGTGTCTACCACACATCTTGTCTCCAACGGAAATCTTACGCTTAGTTGCTATATATACCCTTACAAGTTGATTAACTCCCGGTGGTAGTTCATCACCATTTTCTCTTGTAAAGACTTTAACATCTACAATAATTCCTGATTCTCCATGTGGTACTTTTAGTGAAGTGTCCCTTACTTCTCTTGCCTTTTCACCGAAGATTGCTCTAAGTAATCTTTCCTCTGCTGTTAATTCAGTTTCTCCTTTTGGTGTAACTTTTCCTACAAGAATATCTCCTGCTCTAACTTCCGCTCCTATCCTTATAATTCCTCTTTCATCTAAGTCTTTTAATGCATCTTCTCCTACATTAGGTATATCCCTTGTTATCTCTTCAGGCCCAAGTTTTGTATCCCTTGCTTCTGCTTCATACTCTTCTATGTGTATAGATGTTAAAGTATCTTCTTTCACAAGCTTTTCACTTATCAATATAGCGTCCTCATAGTTATATCCTTCCCAAGTCATAAACCCTATTAGAAGGTTTTTACCTAATGCAAGCTCTCCTTGGTCTGTAGAAGGACCATCTGCTATAACTTGCCCTTTCTCTACTTTGTCCCCTTTTTTCACAATTGGCCTCTGATTAATGCATGTTCCTTGGTTAGAACGCTTAAACTTTAGTAATCTATACTTGTCTAACTGTCCATCATCTTCTCTCTTTATAATTATTTCATCGGCAGTTACTTTTGTAACAACCCCACTATTCTTAGCAACTACTGATACTCCTGAATCTTTAGCTGCCTTATATTCCATACCTGTACCTATTACAGGTGCTTCTGTTTGAACTAAAGGTACTGCTTGTCTCTGCATGTTAGCACCCATTAGTGCTCTGTTAGCATCGTCGTTTTCTAAGAATGGTATTAAGGATGTAGCCACTGATACTATTTGCTTTGGTGATACATCCATATAATCTACTTCTTCCCTTGGAACAACGTCTATTACTCCATTTTTACCTCTTGCTACAACTCTTTTATTTATAAATCTACCTTCTTCATCTAACGGTTCATTTGCCTGTGCTACTACAAAATGGTCTTCTACATCTGCAGTTAAATACTCAATTTCTTCTGTAACTACTCCTCTTTCTTTATCTATTTTTCTAAAAGGTGCTTCTATAAAGCCATAATCGTTAATTCTAGCGTAAGTTGCTAGTGAAGTTATAAGTCCGATGTTTGGCCCTTCTGGTGTCTCTATTGGACACATTCTACCATAATGAGAATGATGAACGTCTCTAACCTCGAATCCAGCTCTATCTCTACTAAGTCCTCCAGGACCTAGTGCAGACATCCTTCTTTTATGAGTTAATTCTGAAAGTGGATTTGTCTGATCCATGAATTGTGACAACTGACTGCTACCGAAAAATTCTTTTATAGATGCTGCTACAGGTCTTATATTAATAAGTGCCTGAGGTGTTACAACATCTATATCTTGAATAGTCATTCTCTCTCTAACAACTCTTTCCATTCTAGATAAGCCTATTCTAAATTGATTTTGCAATAATTCACCAACAGAACGCAGTCTTCTATTTCCTAGATGGTCAATATCATCTATTTCTCCAATTTCATCAAAAAGATTAAATATATAGTTAATAGTTGCCATTATATCATCAACTAATATATTTTTAGGATACAATTCTTTAACTCTCTCATTAATAGCTTCTTTAAGTTCTTCTGGATCACTGTATTCTTCTACGATTTCTTTCATTACAGGATAGTATACCTTTTCACCTAACTTTAACTCATCTGATGAGAACGGTAAATCAAAAGCTTCTAAATCTACAAAATGGTTACTAATAATTTTTATAATTTTATTCTCTTCTGTCAATATGTTTACTTCATTAACCCCTGCTCTTTCAACTTTTAGTGCTTTATCCCTAGTAATAACTTCTTCTTTTTCAACTAAAATTTCACCTGTATCTGGATCAACTATATTATCTGCCGATCTTTTCCCTGTAATTCTATTGTGTAATGCCAATTTCTTATTAATTTTATATCTACCAACTTTAGCAAAATCATATCTCTTTGGATCAAAGAAGAGTGTATTAAGTAATGATTTAGCACTTTCAACTGTTGGAGGTTCTCCTGGTCTTAGCCTTTTATATATTTCTAATAAAGCCTCTTCTTCATTGTTTGTATTGTCTTTTTCTAAAGTTTGTAATAATTCTTCACTTTCACCAAATAGTTTTAATATTTCTGCATTAGTACTATATCCTAAAGCTCTTACCAATACACTTATTGGAAGCTTTCTAGTCCTATCTATTCTAACATAAACAATTCCATTAGAATCAGTTTCATATTCTAGCCAAGCCCCTCTATTAGGTATAACTGTAGCTGAATATAGTATTTTCCCTGATTTATCTATTTCGCTTGAATAGTACACTCCTGGTGATCTCACTAACTGATTTACTATAACCCTTTCTGCTCCATTGATTATAAAAGTACCTTTTTCCGTCATTAAAGGAAAATCGCCCATAAATACCTCTTGTTCTTTTACTTCTCCAGTCTCTTTATTTATTAACCTTACTTTTACTTTTAATGGTGCTGCATATGTAACGTCTCTTTCTTTAGATTCTTCAACATCGTATTTAGGTTCATCTGAAATATTATAGTCTACAAATTCTAGTATTAAGTTTCCTGTGTAATCTTCAATAGGAGAAATGTCCTCAAAAACTTCTCTTAAACCTTCATTTAAAAACCAGTCATAAGAATTCTTTTGCACTTCTATTAAATCTGGTAGTTCTAATACTTCATCAATTTTAGAATAGCTCATTCTAACTCTGTTTCCATAGGTAACAGGACGCACCATATTATAATTCACCCCTTATTTAAAACTAAAAGAGCCAAAAGTAGGCACTATTTGCCTATAACTTTTGGAAAAAACTTCTACCGACACATACTTATTATAATATTCCCTAAAACTAAAAGTTTTATTCAATTTTTTTCATAAAACTCCACTATAATGCAGTTTACAATAATATCATAACGTTGTAAAGATGTCAAGAATATTTTAATATAATATTAATTAGGGGATTTTTAGTTAGATATTGATTTTAAATACATAACTCTATATGACAAAACATATCCTTTAACAACATTGTGACTATAGTACTAAAGCCCAATAATAAAAAAGTCTTCCACTTGATTATGGAAGATTCCCAAGATTGACTTCTTTGAAACATATTATGGAAGTTATTTTTTTGCAATTTTTAAATATTTTTTCATATGTGTTATAAAAAAAGGTACTCTGGGATACCCCAGAGTGCCTTTTTTTATTTATTAGACCTATTATTTTAATTCTACAGTTGCTCCAACTTCTTCTAACTTAGCCTTCATTTCTTCTGCTTCTTCTTTTGCTACTCCTTCTTTAACTGGCTTTGGAGCTCCATCTACTAATGCCTTTGCATCTTTTAATCCTAATCCAGTTATTTCTCTTACTACTTTTATAACTTTAATTTTTGAGTTTCCTGCACTAGCTAATACTACATCAAATTCTGATTTTTCTTCTTGAGCAGCTTCAGCTCCTCCTGCTGCTCCAGCTGGCATAGCTGCCATAGCTACAGGTGCTTGTGCACTTACTCCAAACTCTTCTTCTAAAGCTTTAACTAATTCTGATAATTCTAAAACAGTAAGATTCTTAACCTCTTCAATTAAGTTTTGTACTTTTTCACTTGCCATTTTCTTATCCCTCCATCTATAATTTTTTACTTTTTTCTTTTTTAATAAGTAATTAAGCTCCTTGTGCTTCTTGCTTTTCCTTAACAGCATTTAGAGCATAAACAAGGTTTCTAATATTAGCTTGAAGAACATTAGCAAATCCTGAAATAGGACCATTTAATCCTCCAAGCACTTGACCTATAAGTACCTCTCTTGGTGGTAGCTGAGCTAATTCTTTAACTCTATCTACATTGATAATTTTTCCATCTACTACACCAGCTTTAATTTCTAAATTATCATGTTCTTTTGAAAAATCATGTGTTACTTTAGCTGGTGCTACAGGATCTTCATAGCTGAATGCAACTGCACTTGGTCCAACAAGATATTCTTTAAAATCCTCAAGACCTGCATCTTTAAATGCAAATCTCATAAGAGTATTTTTATAAACTTTATACTCAATTCCAGCTTCTTTATACTTTTCTCTAAGCTCATTTACCTCAGCAACATTTAGTCCTCTGTAGTCAACTAATACTACTGCTTGAGCTTTTTCAATTTTTTCTTTAATTTCTTGAACAATTTGCTTTTTTTGCTCAAGCTTTGAGCTCATCTGGACGTCACCTCCTTGTATGGCGGGGAACTATAAACTAAAAAACCTCTCCGTAGACACGGAGAGGTTTTAGTTGCAACCCTAGTATAATAAATCTAGTTAGAAACTAGACTATTTTAGGCTAACCTAAACCTCGGTAGGCATATTTAAATCCTATAAAAGATACCTACTGTCTACGGTTTAAACAGTATTTATTTTTCACTTCAAATACCTAGTTTATTCTATCAATAAAATTCCCCTTTGTCAACAATATAATTCAAATTATTTTTCTATTAATTTCTGAGGGTTAACTTTTATTCCTGGTCCCATTGTAGTTGATATAACTACACTTCTTAAGTATCTACCTTTAGCAGCAGCAGGTCTAGCTTTAACAATAGCATCCATAATAGTATTAAAGTTGTCCTTTAATTTTTCAGTTCCAAATGAAACTTTTCCTATTGGAACATGGATTATAGCAGTCTTATCAACTCTATACTCAACTTTACCTGCTTTGATATCATTAACAGCTTTTTCTATATCAAAAGTAACTGTTCCTGATTTTGGATTAGGCATTAATCCCTTTGGTCCTAATATTCTACCTAATCTACCAACAATACTCATCATATCTGGTGTTGCAACAACAACATCAAAATCTAACCAGTTTTCATTTTGGATTTTATTTACATATTCTTCTGCACCTACGTAATCTGCTCCTGCATTTTCAGCTTCTTTTGCTTTATCTCCTTTTGCGAAAACTAAAACCCTTTTAGTCTTACCAGTACCGTGTGGTAAAACAACTGCACCTCTAACCTGCTGGTCTGCATGTCTTGGGTCAACCCCAAGTCTAACTGCAAGCTCAACTGTTTCATCAAACTTTGCTTTTCCAGTTTTTTGAACTAGTTCAATAGCTTCAGTTGGCTCATACAATTTTTCTCTATCTACTAATTTTAAAGTCTCTTGGTATCTTTTACCTCTTTTTGCCATTATTCTTACCTCCTTTGTGGTTATAGCGGTTAAATACCTCCCACTACTTTAAACTTTATTCTTCTACTTCTATTCCCATACTTCTTGCAGTTCCTGCTACCATTCTCATAGCAGCTTCTATATCATTTGTATTTAAATCTTTAAGCTTAACTTCAGCTATTTCCTTTATCTTATCCTTTGATACTTTAGCTACTTTAGTTTTGTTTGGCTCTCCTGAACCCTTATCTATACCTGCTGCTTTTTTAAGTAATACGGCAGCTGGAGGAGTTTTAGTTATAAAACTAAAGGATCTATCTTGATAAACTGTAAGTTCAACTGGAATTATCATTCCAGCTTGATCAGCAGTTTTTGCATTAAATTGCTTACAGAACTCCATTATGTTAACACCATGTGGTCCTAGTGCAGTACCTACTGGTGGTGCTGGAGTTGCTTTCCCAGCTGGGATTTGTAGTTTAACAACAGCTACTACTTTTTTTGCCACTTCTTCACACCTCCTTATTAATTTGTGGTTATCGGGTTAACCCCTCCCACTAACAAAGCTATCTATAAAAAAGCTTATTAGCTTTATTGACAAATCTATAATTTCTCAATTTGATTAAAGTCTAATTCCACAAGGGTTTCCCTTCCAAACATGGAAATAAAAACTTTTACTTTCTTTCTTTCTAAATTTATATTATCAACTGTCCCCATAAAACTTTCAAAGGGGCCAGAAGTAACTTTAATGGCATCTCCTACTTCAAAATCTACTTCAGGTAACGCTTCTTGTACTCCTAGAGATCTTACTTCTTCTTCAGTAAGAGGTACCGGTTTTGAACCAGGACCTACAAAACCAGTTACACCTCGAGTATTTCTAACTAAGTACCATGATTCATCATTCATTATCATTTTAACCAATACATATCCAGGAAATTTCTTTTTCTCTTTAACCTTCTTTTTGCCATTTTTAATCTCTACTTGTTCTTCAGTAGGTACTTGTACTTCAAAAATTACATCTTGCATTCCTCTATTTTCTACTAATTTTTCTATATTTGCTTTTACTTTTTTTTCATGACCTGAATAAGTATGAACAACATACCATCTGGCTTTATCTGACTTATCTGTCATAACTTACGGGGACCTAAGTAGGTCCTTCCCTCCCTTATATTATTTTTATCCAAGTATAAGTCTTAAAAGTTGAAGGATTATACTATCGAAGATCCAAATTAATAAAGCCATTAACCCACAACTCACCAACACAACTGTCGTATGATTTACTAATTGCTTTTTATTTGGCCAATTTACTTTTTTAAGTTCTGATTTAACACCTCTAATAAAACTAGAAGCTTTTTTTAGAACTCCCTTATTCGCATCAGTATGAGCCGCCATTATACTTCACACCCTCACTTATTTTTTTACTTAGTTTCTTTATGAAGTGTATGCTTTTTGCAGAATTTACAATACTTCTTCATCTCCACTCTATCAGGAGTATTTCTTTTATTTTTTGTCGTATGGTAATTTCTTTGCTTGCATTCAGTACATGCTAAAGTAACTTTTACTCTCACCTACAACACCTCCTACATCCAAAAAATATATATATTCAATATGATGTAGTTTACACATCAGGGCATAATTCCCCAAAAAATAACCACATTACTTTATATAAACTATCATAATTTAAATGTTATGTCAATAAAAATATAGAAAAATATGCTAGATACTAAGTACTAGTTTTAATAAAATAATATATTTAAAAAACATATAAATTCAACTAATTTCTGCCTACTTTTAAATATTATTTCCATGATTTTATATAAAATACTTAATAATATTTTTTAAAAGGCTAGGCCCAAAGGACCTAGCCTTTTTATTTCTACTTATTATTCAATGATTTCAGAAACAACACCAGCACCTACAGTTCTTCCACCTTCACGAATAGCGAATCTTAATCCTTCTTCCATCGCTATTGGTGTAATTAGCTCTATTTCAAATGTTGCGTTGTCTCCTGGCATTACCATTTCTACGCCTTCTTCTAATGTAATTGATCCTGTTACGTCTGTTGTTCTGAAGTAGAACTGTGGTCTATATCCACTGAAGAATGGAGTATGTCTTCCTCCCTCTTCTTTAGTTAATACGTATACCTCTGCTTTAAACTTAGTATGTGGTGTTATTGTCCCTGGTGCTGCTAATACTTGACCTCTTTCTATTTCATCTTTTTGTACC
>NZ_MCIB01000023.1 GCF_003609645.1 Thermohalobacter berrensis | reverse complement strand
ATCCTAGGCTTAGACAGGTACTATGACCTCTGCTGACTTCTCAAGGTTCAGCTATACATCACTATATAGGTTGTCATTTCGAAATACATCTTAATGACTTATCCTTGAGACCTCCCGGGGTAAGCGTAACTACTTTCCTCCCATATATCCGCCACATTTACTGCATAAACTTTCGGACCATTTAGGGCTTTGTTTTGTTATGCAAACTCACCCAGTTTATACAGCCTCCAATGTGATTCGTGTACCTCGGACCAGGATTTTGCCTTCAGCTTCCTTCAGATTCCACCTCACGATGGACAGCCTTCGGCTAGTGGTTGGCATGGTCAGCCCCCACAGTGGACTTTCACCACCTAGTTGTTACGCATGCCCGGCGCACATAAAAAACTGATGGATTATCTATCCATCAGTAACTATTAAGATTAATTATTATAATTAGCCCTATTATAATGTAAAATCTAAAGTTTAAAATTTAAAATTGCTTGTTAAGATATTTCCTATGTACTCATTTTCTTCTATTTTCCATTTTACATTTCCAGTTTTCAATTTCTTAAGTTCCTTCATAGGTAGCTTACAAATACAGCAAACTGCATTTGAATTATTAATTTTAAATTTTAAATGTTGAATTATCTTTACTTTAGGCTAACCTTTTTCCTCTTCTAATTTAGAATTCACAGTTCTCAATTTAAAATTGATTTAAGTTCCTCATAGGTACTCTAGTAACAAAGAAGAAAAAAATAAAATGAAAAAATATGTATCCACGTTTCAATTCCTCATAGGTACTCTAGTAACCCATGGCTAGTAACAATGAGAGCAGAAGATTTTTAGTTTCAATTCCTCATAGGTACTCTAGTAACCCACTATATATAATAGAAAGGGAAATAAGACTATATAGTTTCAATTCCTCATAGGTACTCTAGTAACTTAGCATTATCGAAACAGGAGATATTTTTGATGATGTGTTTCAATTCCTCATAGGTAGTCTAGTAACGTATATAATGATCTTGAGTTACTTGTGTTCCTTTGTGGTTGTTTCAATTCCTCATAGGTAGTCTAGTAACTATCACCTGTCGCATATCTTGTTAGAGGGCTAGAAGCAAGTTTCAATTCCTCATAGGTAGTCTAGTAACTAATTGAAAAAATGCCAGAAATAGAAAATTCACTAATGTTTCAATTCCTCATAGGTAGTCTAGTAACGGGTTATCTTTAGGGTTTTTGAAAAATGGTTTTCTTTTGTTTCAATTCCTCATAGGTAGTCTAGTAACGGTTTTTCACATGCAATAGGCGTAGTTTCTAATATGGGTTTCAATTCCTCATAGGTAGTCTAGTAACTATTTTCTACAAGTTGTTCAGCAGTTTGTGTAACATCGTTTCAATTCCTCATAGGTAGTCTAGTAACAAATAAAAGGAGTTGATAATTATGAAAAATATAGTTATTCGTTTCAATTCCTCATAGGTAGTCTAGTAACATGTTTCAGACTGGAAGAAGTTCTTTCTCCAGCCCTCGTTTCAATTCCTCATAGGTAGTCTAGTAACCGTGCCAATGCAACAGTCATAATCCTAGTGATAGCTATAGTTTCAATTCCTCATAGGTAGTCTAGTAACTAGGCTCTGCTAACTGATAAATTAGCGTTGTTCCTGCAAGTTCATTTTGCATTTCTGTGTTTCAATTCCTCATAGGTAGTCTAGTAACATGGATTTTAAAATAATAAAAGAATTTATAACAGAAAAGTTTCAATTCCTCATAGGTAGTCTAGTAACTTTTATCCCTTCTTTCAAATTTCTTTGTAATACTGAGTTTCAATTCCTCATAGGTAGTCTAGTAACTGCATATAATAGTAATAACAAAGAAAATTAAAAAAATCGTTTCAATTCCTCATAGGTAGTCTAGTAACGTAAATGGATTAAATGAATCATTAGTTTTTATGGGTTAGTTTCAATTCCTCATAGGTAGTCTAGTAACTGGATGTATAAAAACCACCATACAAGCAGCATACAAAGTTTCAATTCCTCATAGGTAGTCTAGTAACCTTTATGAAGATAATAATCAAGTCGGCACAGGCAATTATGATTTGTTTTCTGTGTCGGACTGGCAAGAGGCGTTTCAATTCCTCATAGGTAGTCTAGTAACAAACATTCTGTCAAAAATCCACCTGCCATTCCTTCTAAGTTTCAATTCCTCATAGGTAGTCTAGTAACGGTGGCATTAGCATGGCTATAACAATTAAGAGAACAAAGTTTCAATTCCTCATAGGTAGTCTAGTAACTCACGTGGAACAATGGGAAAAATTTTGAATGTGGAATAGTTTCAATTCCTCATAGGTAGTCTAGTAACATTAATAAAAATTATTGTACTGATAAAAAATGGGCTGAGTTTCAATTCCTCATAGGTAGTCTAGTAACGATGGGGGATTAAAGGCAATTGATTATTCAATGAAATGTTTCAATTCCTCATAGGTACTCTAGTAACTCTATCTCAGTTTTCGGCGGAGTATATGGTTTTCCTAGTTTCAATTCCTCATAGGTACTCTAGTAACTAAATATCTTTATCTCTAGTCAATGCAACTGGAACTCCGTTTCAATTCCTCATAGGTACTCTAGTAACCAAATAAAGGATGTCCAAAGATTGACCATTTTAATTGTTTCAATTCCTCATAGGTACTCTAGTAACTTAAAACGTGGCTCTCTTGTCCAATAATCATACAATAGTTTCAATTCCTCATAGGTACTCTAGTAACAGTTTAGCGGGTCTGCTACTGCCTCAGCGAGAAATCGTTTCAATTCCTCATAGGTACTCTAGTAACCGTGCTAAAAGTCGCTTTTATCATTGGTTGACACAGTTTCAATTCCTCATAGGTACTCTAGTAACAAAGAGCAGGGCAGTGTATTATACCGAAGCATTACAGGTTTCAATTCCTCATAGGTACTCTAGTAACTTTATCTAGTGGTTGGAAGGAAAGAATACAGGGTCTTAAGTTTCAATTCCTCATAGGTACTCTAGTAACTAGCAAAGAAAGTAGGGCAAAGGATAATAAATAATTAGTTTCAATTCCTCATAGGTACTCTAGTAACTAACTAATCTTGTTGGAGGCATTCTTTTTTCTACTATGTTTCAATTCCTCATAGGTACTCTAGTAACAGAAAGAACTTCTTCAGCTCTGAAACATGGGAAGAATAGTTTCAATTCCTCATAGGTACTCTAGTAACATTTGCTTCAATGACAAAGTCGCCGACCTCCACAAGTTTCAATTCCTCATAGGTACTCTAGTAACAAGATATTAATTATCATTCAATTGCCAATAGATTAGAGTTTCAATTCCTCATAGGTACTCTAGTAACCTACAACTACAATTAAAGAGATAGGTTGTTATGTTTCGTTTCAATTCCTCATAGGTACTCTAGTAACGAAGCTGATAGTTATGAAATAAAAGATGTTACTGGATTCGTTTCAATTCCTCATAGGTACTCTAGTAACTGATTGTCTTTCATTTCCTTTATGTCCTCTCTATTACTGTTTCAATTCCTCATAGGTACTCTAGTAACTCTGTTGCCTTATCTTCATCCCTTACTTTGTAATAGTTTCAATTCCTCATAGGTACTCTAGTAACCCATTACATATATTGATTTTATCAGGTTTACTATTTTTTGTCAATTTAGTTTTTACCACTTTTTTCTATAATATTCTTCCATATGAATACCCTTCAATCCCTTCAAAACACTATATTACATCTACTTTTATCTCCAAAAACAAAAAGTCGTCGATCCCCAGGGGTTTTTGCACTACTGGAGGTCGACGACTTTTTTTCTACTAATCTTTAAACTTTTCGTATCTTCTAAAATTGACATGTTTAAATACTCTATTGGTAACTACTTTGTTACCAATTACTTTTTCTTCTACATCTCTTTTAGATGTAGCATAAATTGGAATTCTATTCTTTTTAAAACAATAATCTACTATATAGTAGGTTGCTCCAAAATCCCCTTGAACAAGTACATAATCCTTTTCATTAGAGTTTTCTTCTATCCAGTTCACAATTTCCACTAATATATCTTTTGGTAGTTTCCCTTCAGGGTTTATATTGCCCCATATTTTTTGAAGGTTTTGTGGTAAAGTTTTCACTTTCTTTATTCCTAGTTTAGTTTTTGCTTCATAAATTTGAAAGTCTGTAAGGTCATGTGACATTATTACCAATAAATTCAAAATTTCCTCCTCCCAAACTATATAAGCTACCCAATCCGACAATCTTTAAGAGATTTAAAAAATTATCAATTACTATTTTATTTTCAAAATATATCCTTCCTACTCTTCCTCTATACTTTATCTTGTTCCCTACTAAATATATATTGTTTTTAAACTGGAAATCTCTTAGAAAACTCTCGTATTTATAATCTTTATATTCTATTGTATTATTTGTTATTTTATGTTGTTCATTTAAACGTGAAATTTTATTAAATTCTTCTTTAAATATATTTTTTCTATAATCAATAGGAGTAATAATATTAAAACCTTTTATACCTTCCCCATTAATCTGTTCTATATTATCATACTTAAGACGTCTAATAAAAAACCTATACCTTTCTCTAAAAATTCCTCTAGTTTCAAACTCTTTTATTATGAATGAAAAAAAATCCATATGTGCTGTGCTTTTTCCTAGAAAAATGTATTTTAAATTTAATTTTTCTCCTGAATTATATATTTTTTTTGAAATTAGAGGTTTCTTTATTACTACTGGTATTGTCTCTATATCAAAAAAGTTATTCCCTGAAAGATAATAATAGACACATTTCTTTAAGTATGAACATCTACTACATTCTGTTGTTGGAGTTATACATACTATATTTTTTAGTCTCCTGAAAATCATTTTATAAAAAGCAAGTTCAGGATCTTCTATAAATTTTATTTTATCCTTAAACTCTAATATTACTTCAAACCTTTTAATTTTCATGCTAATCAGCCTTCTTAACTATTGCAAATCCCAAAAGTTTTGGAGCAATTGATAATCCTACGAATTTTCTAGTTTTAGGGAATTCATATCGCTTATCATATTTAGGTGGTCTTATAAACTTTATAAACTCTCTATTATAAAAATCTTTATCTAACTGTTTTACAGCTAACCCTAGTGTATGTGATTTAAATCCAGTACTTTTACCAATTCTTATTATAGGACTTTCTTGTTTATTTAAATCTTTATACTTTTCTAATTCTTTAAGTATTTCACTATTATTAAATAATTTTGCCTTATTTTTACTAAAATAGTTTATTTCATCCTCAATTATATCTTTTGAATACTCGTATAAAGCTTTTAATATATTTTTTTCATTTAAATATGATGTTAATTCATTATCTAAATCTAATTTGTTAGCAATTTCCTTTTTAAGAGTTGTTTTAAACTTAAACTTTTCTGAATAGCTTCCTTCACACATAACTTCAATAATATCTGATAGAAAGTAGGATTTAATATTAAATATATTTTCCTGATAAACAGCCACATCCCCTTTAATATTTACATCTCTAATTCTTAAGAATCTAAAAGGATCCTTTAATATATTCTTTTTAAACTTACCTATTATACAATCTTCAATATCTTTAACTTTCCTATTTCTTTTTATCTCTTCTATTCCTTTTTTAATAAAATCAATTCCTTTATTTTTTACGTAATGATAGAATACTGCCGTTCTTACTATTCCTTTTAATGTTCCTCCCGGTATATATGTTCCTTGTATATTTCTCATAGTTCCTTTAATTTCTTTAGCTTTTAAGTCATCAATCTTTTTTATTGCTCTTACTTTAACTTTATCCAGTATACTATTATCAATTATCCCCTTATGAATAAAATGATCTAAATTTTTATAATATTCAGCTCGTTTACCAGTGTATCCTATTCCCCTCAACAATTGGCTATTAAGCATATGGCTTTCTTTTATATTAGACAACACATCTTTTTCGTCGAAAATTAGTACTTCTTCTTCCTTTTCTATATAATCAATCGGTCTATAGGATTTACTACTACCAATATGTATAGGTGATAATACTTCTATTCTATATTCCAAGCTCTTCACCTGCCTTATAAAAAGAATCCTAATCCATTATGTCTAATTTTTTTGCCATTTAATATTTTAACTATGGGAAGTTGACCATATATTTCTTTATTAGCTTTAAGCATAATTTTAGAACCTTCTGTTAAATATCCTACTTCATTTTTAAAAATATCTTGTCCCATAAATTTAAACCTAGATTCTACCTTATAACTACCAAACTCAATTTTAAAATAACTATTATCCCAATCTATTTCATCATAATAGGGTATATATTTAGAAAATAATATGCTCTCATATATGTTTTTTTCATATGTAAATTTATTTCCTAACTCTACTTTGTAACTATTAGCACCAATACTTTTGTCTGATCCTATCCCTGAATCTGATAGATATCTAAATATTGGTTCAAAAAATTCTATGTTGTTAGTTTTTATGAAAAAGTATAGCTCTGCATTTTTGTCTAGAAAAGTTCTATTGTAATAATACAAATTTCCTTCTTCAGTAGAACCAGATTTTCTATTTATTTTATTTCTCTTACCCTTATCAACTTTATATGAAACTTTACTAACCTTTTCATCAGAAAAAGCCAAAATGTTCTCTATAAGTTTGTACTTTCCTTTTCCGTCACCTAGTAATATACTCTGATACATATCTTTTTTATTAAAGCTACCTTTCATGTAACATCTAAACACTTCTAATGTCATATACTTGGCCTTCTTTAATAATTTTGCCCTTTTTATAATTTTACTTTTATCACCTTTTATACTATCTAACAAATTATTAGTTTCTTCCACTGTTGTCCATACTTCCATAGGAATACTTATAAGTCCCCGTGGAAATACAGAAGAAACTACAAATCGATTTTCATGTTCATAAAAATTCTCCAGAATGTCTTCCAATACATCTTCCCCATACATATCCCTTATAGCCCAACATATACTACCAAACAATGTTTGAGAATCAGGAAATCTTGTAATACTGCCATAGGGGTTTAATTTTACCATATATGTATTCATTGTATCCCCCCTATTCTACTGTTATTTCATTCAAGTTGATGTCCCTTGTTTCTTCTTCTTTTCTACCAAAATAATATTCTCTATCTCTTATAATTTCTTTAATCTTTATAAACTTAACTTCACCTGAGCCTCTTGAACCACTTCCACCTAAATAATTATCTTCTAATAATTTCATAGCTACATACAATTTATTTAGTAGCTTTTCATCTTCTTCTTTGTAAACTGTAAAAATAATCTCCCCTTCAAATTCAGCTCCCTTAGGCACTCTCTCAAAAAACCTAGGATTAGCCCTTGATGTTAATCTATTTATGCTGTTTTCTGCTTTAATTTCAGTAAAAATATTATTTCCCAATTCTTCTTGTAGTTTCTTCTTACTTTCATCTGTTAAAAAGGCATCTCTTACAATTACCCTGGTTACTTTAACATTTTCATCTGTGTTTTTATCACTTGATGGTGCTAAACCAAAAATTTTACACACATCATAGTTACTATCATTTAAAACCTTTCCCTCATTTTTTATAACAGCTTCTGGATATTCAAACCATTCTAAAAGACTTCTCATCTTTCCTTTAAGGGACGAGCCAGGAATATAAGGTTCACCTGTTAAGGGATTTTTTATAACTGGATTATCAATTCCTCCTATATCAAAGGAATTATTACTAGCGCCTATTCTTATACCGGTTTCACATAATAATCTATATTTAATTATATATTTTTTTAACATTTCTCATATCCTCCTCTACATTATTTTGATTTAACAACACTTGAATATGCTACTACAGCTGTAAAGAATTTTACAAAAGCTATAAAATCCTCTGGTTCTTTTATTTTATTAAGATTAATACATTCTTTCATCAAATCATAAAAATTCTTACTAACTACTCTTCTTCCTAACGCATAAGCAACTTGTGGCATTATTAATAAGATATCATTTTTACATTTATCTAAATCTTTCTCTCTTTTTAATTTTTCTTCTATAGATTTAAGTTCACCAAATATTTTTCTAATTTGATTGGTATTCATCGCATTACTACCTATTAAAGTATTTGCTGTCTTAAAGGCCCAACCATCTGGAAGGGCATATTTTTCAGGAACAAAAACCTCTTTTAGGGATTTTGCTTTTTGTATCTCTTTTATTAATTGACTTAGAGGATTTCTATAATTTTTATTTCTACCCCTATTATACCTAGACATATCTACGCCTCCTTAGTTTTTCTAGTTTTCATAAGAGTAATTATAAGTGGAACCTTAATGAAGTCTAATTCTGAGTCTTCAATATCTGAAGTAATTAGCTTTTTAAATAGATAATTCTTTATGTCTTTATCGGTTATATTCCTTGACAGTGAGTACGCTATTCTCGGAATTATATCTAAATCAGGTCTATTTTCCTTATTAAAATTTTTACTTGCTATCATTATGTTATAGACAAGCCCTCTTGAAATATGTTTATTCTCAAGCCATTTCTTATAATTTTCTGCCTCTTTTATCGATTTTTCCAGACTATTATCTCCATACCAATTTAGTATCTCTCCAAAAACACAAACAGAATTTTTTCCTTCTGAACTTTTTGCTAGCTCTAAATAGTTTTCTGCATCTTCTGAAGTTATTCTTATCGGAGTTTTTGAATCACATATATATATTCCAGCAGATAGAGTAATGTTAGGGTTTTTGCAAACAAATTGTTCTAATTTCCTGTTTATTTCTAAAGCTAATTTTAATGTCCAATCCCATGGTCCAATTAAAAGCAAATCATCGCCACCTGAATAGTTTATGTAGAAAATGTTATCAAGGTCTATTCTTTTTTCTTTTAATTGAGTCTTATATTTTTCGAATAATTCTTGGCAAATCTTGTTTATATAACCTGAGAAAAATAAGTCTATCATTCTACTTAAAGTTGAAATTCTAGATATGCTCCTATTTTCACCCGATAGTCCCCTTGAAAAAATAGTTCCCAAGTTATCTATATCCATCTTTAATACTCCAATTTTACTGTCACCTTCAGATAACTCAGCTATAGTATTAAATGATGCCACTTTACTTTCATCAAGTGGTACTATATTACCTATAAATTTTATTCTTCCTATATTTCCTGTATTATTAATATTTTCTATTAAATATCCTTGAACCTCTTTAGGTAATTCTCTAAAAAAATGAACTTTACCTAGTTTTCCAAATTCAACACATATATCAGATTTGGTAATTTGGTCTTGAAAATCATAAACTACATATTTAATTCTATCTTTTACTAGGTTACCACCTAGTTCTATATGAGTATCACACTCTTTACATATATCTGTTCCATACTTAACTTCATTTACATGACAATATTTACATAAGTTTTTCATCTTCTTTGTTTTTATAAAGAAATTATCTTTTTCAAAGTTTATTATATTAATAAATTTTTTATTTTTAGCATTATTCATTTTGTCTGTAAGTTTGATTATACAATCAGCATAATTTTTTAGTTCTTTTTCTCCTATTTCAATATATGCTAGTACTAAACCTATTTTTGTTTTATATTTATCGTACAGATAAAATTGTATTTCTTTTTCTATCTCTTCAATTTTTTCTTTTACTTTTTGGGTATTGGGCAGTAGTAACTGAAATTTTCCTCCACCACAGTATAAAACATTTGATATTGTTAAATTTAATTTCTTAACTATATATTTACTTATGAAATCTATTAGAACATTTACATAAGCTGATCTTCCCCTTAAGCTTTTAGCAATATTCTTTTTAGTTTCCTCACCTTCAACTATTCTATAAATAAAATTTTGTATCCCAGATACATCACCTTCTAGAAGTATAAATTCATTGTCTACTTTCTCTTTTGACTTATGTACTTCATATAAACAAGTAGCTATAGCTGCTGTAGTTTTTAAATGGTCAAACAAGCTAATATCAGGATAATTTATTGTTGAGGAAGGTATAAATGTTGTATATTTTTCAAGTATTCCATGTATAGTATTGTATATTTCTTCAACTGAGTTACTAAAATCTATTTCTTGAAATTCTTCATATATCTTATTAAGTATATTTCTATATTCATTCACAGATTCATTTGTATCTCTCTTTTTATATTGTTCTTTTTGGGGAAATATTTTTTCAGAGACCTCCAAAGGAAATAAATCATAAAAATAATTTGAAGATTTATAATCTTTTCCTATATTTATATTGCTAAATATAGAGTACAGTCTAGTGTTAATATAATTGTACCTTTTTGATTCTTCATTATTTATGTCCTCATACTCTCGCCTGTCTAAACCAGCAGAAAGTCTATCAGCCCTAGCTACAATTTTTTCTAGTTCTGTTTCTGGGACATGATGTTTAGCTGAAACCTTTAGGTATTCTTCAGCTAAGATATTATTTAAATAATCTTCTATAAACTGTACAGTATACAATGAATGTTTATAACTGTAATAATTATTTGTATATTTGCAAAATACATTTTCCTGTCCCTTTAGACTACTTTTAATTTTTTCTTTTGCTCTTTGCATTATTTTTCCAATATCATGTACTAAAGCAGCAAGGGCGATTTGATAATTTTGAGACATCTGCCCACCTCCTTTTTTTAATTTTAAATAACATTATATAAAATTTTTCATTAATTACTATTATTAATAATTTTCTACATAAAAAAATAAAATCCTTTGTCTAATATGGTTATATTTTGTTGACAAGGATTTTATTGGTAGGTTCTAAATACAGTAAACTACATTTGGATTTTAAATTTTTACTTTTAAATTCACAATTCACAATTAAAAATTGATTTTAAGTTCCTCATAGGTACTTTAGTAACAAGTATCTTGACGTTAGAAAGTACGTAAAATCAAAAGGGTTTCAATTCCTTATAGGTAGTCTAGTAACATAAGGAAAAAAACAAAGAAAAGATTACAAGTATGGTTTCAATTCCTTATAGGTAGTCTAGTAACCTAGCCACTGTGCATGACATGGTACAGTGGGATAAAGTGTTTCAATTCCTTATAGGTAGTCTAGTAACAATCTGGATTAACAGAAAAAAGAGTAGACGAACTAAGTTTCAATTCCTTATAGGTAGTCTAGTAACTCAGTTCCCCTTGATATATGATCCTTTCAATGGGCAAAGTTTCAATTCCTTATAGGTAGTCTAGTAACGCAGCAGATCCATTTTCTTTTGTTAGATTACATTATGAGTTTCAATTCCTTATAGGTAGTCTAGTAACACTTCCTTATCGCTATACATATTCTTGATTTTTCTAGGTTTCAATTCCTTATAGGTAGTCTAGTAACAAATTAGGAGGGATGAATATGAAAAGTTTTAGAATGTTTCAATTCCTTATAGGTAGTCTAGTAACAAAGCTTAAATTTAGCTTTGTTTTTAGCTCTTTTAGGTTTCAATTCCTTATAGGTAGTCTAGTAACGCGAGGAAAAAGAAAAAAGTATTCAATGATGGGAAATAGTTTCAATTCCTTATAGGTAGTCTAGTAACTATTCCACAGGGTATCCCACCTCGTTGGCTATTTTGTGGTTTCAATTCCTTATAGGTAGTCTAGTAACAGCTTGTCCAATATCCTTCTTTTTTAGAAAAATTTTTGTTTCAATTCCTTATAGGTAGTCTAGTAACAAAGAGCATTTCAGGTTGATACAAACAATGTGCAAGGTGTTTCAATTCCTTATAGGTAGTCTAGTAACATTAATCCAGTTGCCAACCTTGACACTTGTTCCTCTGGTTTCAATTCCTTATAGGTAGTCTAGTAACTTAATAGAAGAAAAGAGAGAATGTGAGAAGTGTGGTGAGTT
This sequence comes from Thermohalobacter berrensis, assembly GCF_003609645.1. Taxonomy (GTDB): domain Bacteria; phylum Bacillota; class Clostridia; order Tissierellales; family Thermohalobacteraceae; genus Thermohalobacter; species Thermohalobacter berrensis. Next base: position 126,138 of record NZ_MCIB01000023.1, on the reverse strand, counting down.
TCAATTCCTTATAGGTAGTCTAGTAACTTAGAAGCCCTTGTGCCTCACTTAACCGAAAGCCAATAGTTTCAATTCCTTATAGGTAGTCTAGTAACACTTTCCCATATATACTCGCACCTTCTGGTACATTTTCGTTTCAATTCCTTATAGGTAGTCTAGTAACCTTTGTTTGTCAAGGTCAATCAGTAATACTTTGTTAGTTTCAATTCCTTATAGGTAGTCTAGTAACCCACTGCCTGCCCCATCGTTTCCAGCAGTCCATATAAGAGTTTCAATTCCTTATAGGTAGTCTAGTAACTCAATTAATTCTTGTATCTCTTCATTACTCCCCCATCGTTTCAATTCCTTATAGGTAGTCTAGTAACCCTATCCTCTCCTTCAAAAGATGTACTTGAGAGGGCGTTTCAATTCCTTATAGGTAGTCTAGTAACTAACGTCGTCAGGGTCAGTCGGTACTCCGTCGAAATCCTGTTTCAATTCCTTATAGGTAGTCTAGTAACTGGGGAGGAGCAGTATCTTATACTTTAGTTTTAGATGGGTTTCAATTCCTTATAGGTAGTCTAGTAACCCTTCCTGAACAAGAAGCCCATTCTACAACCTGCGAAGTTTCAATTCCTTATAGGTAGTCTAGTAACTCAACATTAAAGGTTAAATTTGCATCATCTTTATCTCGTTTCAATTCCTTATAGGTAGTCTAGTAACTATAATGATCTTGAGTTACTTGTGTTCCTTTGTGGTTGTTTCAATTCCTTATAGGTAGTCTAGTAACTAGCACAAGTTTAGGAAGGATTATTCCTTCCTGTTGAGTTTCAATTCCTTATAGGTAGTCTAGTAACTTATTTAAGAGCTTTTAGAAGAATGAATGAGGCTAGAGTTTCAATTCCTTATAGGTAGTCTAGTAACGTAATAAAATTTAGTAGTCATAATGATGTTGAGATAGGTTTCAATTCCTTATAGGTAGTCTAGTAACGTTATTACAAGTTATAGACGATTATGAATTTGATGAAAGTTTCAATTCCTTATAGGTAGTCTAGTAACAATGAATTTGACACCAAAACACGCAAGGGATTTGCTGTTTCAATTCCTTATAGGTAGTCTAGTAACTTAGCCCTCAACAACTAAATGAGTTAGAGGTTGTCTAGTTTCAATTCCTTATAGGTAGTCTAGTAACTATCAAATTCAATCATATTTATTACCCCCCAATGTCAGTTTCAATTCCTTATAGGTAGTCTAGTAACATAGAGGTACAAATAAGCAATACAGCCTTAGATATAGAGTTTCAATTCCTTATAGGTAGTCTAGTAACTCCCTCTTTCCATCCAATACACCCTCTCTCGTATGTAAGTTTCAATTCCTTATAGGTAGTCTAGTAACATGCGATTGTGTTTCTGCTTTGTGGTTGCATGCGACTGGTTTCAATTCCTTATAGGTAGTCTAGTAACCAACCACAAAGCAGAAACACAATCGCATGGAGAAGCTAGTTTCAATTCCTTATAGGTAGTCTAGTAACGCAATTATCAATTCCATAATATAACCTCACTTAATTTTGTTTCAATTCCTTATAGGTAGTCTAGTAACCCATTACATATATTGATTTTATCAGGTTTACTATTTTTTGTCAATTTAGTTTTTACCACTTTTTTCTATAATATTCTTCCATATGAATACCCTTCAATCCCTTCAAAACACTATATTACAGTTACTTTTACCTCCAAAAACAAAAAGTCGTCGATCCCCAGGGGTTTTTGCACTACTGGAGGTCGACGACTATTATTAGCCAATTTTGAACTTTTTGTATCTTCGAAATTTAACATGCCAACTTTTATATGATTAATTGTTTGATTGAATATCTTATGAGACATTTTTGCTAGCAAGTTCAATTGTGTATACTTTACTATTAGATATTAATTATTTTATCAAATTATTTCATTGAAGTTTCTAAACTTTAATTCTTTTTCTATAATATTTTCTACCATTTGCTTATCAACATCAAATGCTAAACAAATATAATTAAGTACTGCTACCTCATAATCAAGCTTTGGTGCACTTACAACTCTAAATCCATGTATTAAACTTAGATTATTTCTTGTATTTTTTAATTCATTGAGTTTATATCTCAACTCATAATCAGGCACTATTTTTAACTTATCCTTTAATAATTCACTTCTGCCTTTAGTATAAATAGTACCAGCTAGTTCTAATACACTTACAAGTCTTAAAATATAACTTTGATAGTCTATGTTTTTATATCTTAATGCACTTATATATCTATCTAAAGCTAGATATAAACATGAATCATCGTCTTTAAATCTGTTATGTAATCTTCTTGTAAGTTGAGTGCTTACATCTATTCCCCTATACCCTTTACTTAATAATTCATCTTCTAAATCTGTTATCTTACTATATGCCTTTTTTAATTTAGATATTCCCTTTATCTCAGCTTTTGTTAAATATTCTTCTCTTATTATACATTCTTCATAATTAAAGTCATTTCTTAATTCGTATAACTTTGAAAAATAGTAGATCTTTTTAATTTCAGCCAATTGTTCATCTAAATCATAAGATTTCATTTTTTTTAATATAGCCTTAAGTCTGTCCCTTATTCTTTTAGAAAATCTTCTTGCTGCCCTGTATTGTCCAGAATCAAATAGCTCTTCAAGTTCTTTTCTCTCAACTGCACTAAATATATCATTAGGGTTTAACAAAATAGTTATAAATTCTGAACCATAAACAGGTATATCATTTTTATATTCTGAAAAATCCATATATAATATATCTATATCATTTTCATCACTATGTAAAGAAGCTCCAAAAAAACCTGCTGCAATAGTTGGTTTCTTACCTCCAGTAATATCTATAGCAATTTTTTTATTTCTGTGCTTTCTTAATACCCTTTCAATCTCATGGTATATTTCTGCTGTGTCAGATGAACTTTCAGTCGTCCTATGTTTTATTTCAAAGTCTAAATTAAATTCTTTTTTGAACTCATCAAAAACCTCTTTAAACTTTGAGCTTGCTTTAGTATAGAAAAAAATTGCTTTTTCTTTAGGATTTGCTACTTTAAGACTGAAAAGTAACGGATAAATTGAAAAACCTACAGTATAGATAGCTATGTCATATTCTTCTTTAAGCACTTCTTGGATTTCTTTCTTATTCTCGAATGTCTTTAGATAGTTCATAAAGTCTTGGTCTCTATTATTAATAAGCTTAATTAACTCTTTAGGTTTATCTCTTAATTTGGCTAATTTTTTTGCATCAAATTCCATCCTGTTATCCCCCTTTTCTATCTAATAATATATTTTTCTGCAAAAAAAATTAAATCCCTTCAAAAACATTTTTGAAGGGATTTAATAAATTTTAATTACCCATAGGTATACTAACAATCCAATCTATTACACCTATTAGTTCTTTATTGTTTATTTTACAAAATATCTAGTCATTAGAAAATTTCTTCTTTTTATGCAACATAGTTGCTTGTACTGCGATTATAAAAATTAATAAATAAAAGGTAAATCCTCTTTCTGAAGTATAAGCATAATCATAAATCATTCCTATAATACCTGCACTATACAAAAATGTGATACTTATTTTTATTAAAATATTTAAGACTCCCTTTAAGTCCATTTTTCCACCTCTGTAACTTAAATCCTTTTCTATTGCCTATTTAATATTTTCAATTTTCAACTTCTTTTGTTCCTCATAGGTACTCTAGTAACAAGGGAGGTAAATAAGATGAAAATAAAGACAAGAAAGTTTCAATTCCTCATAGGTACTCTAGTAACGTTTTTCTGTTTTCCAGTGAACGTTTGTTCATCATTTGTTTCAATTCCTCATAGGTACTCTAGTAACCATTTACGGCGCTATTATCGGTCTGAAATAGACCTTGTTTCAATTCCTCATAGGTACTCTAGTAACTGTAAAAAATTTCCATACACGTACAGAGGTTACGGTCGCGTTTCAATTCCTCATAGGTACTCTAGTAACTTCCTCAGCCGTCCACGTCTTAGAAAAAGTCTCCAATGGTTTCAATTCCTCATAGGTACTCTAGTAACTTTTACATAAGTCTTTTTCACTATATTTCCATGTGCAAGTTTCAATTCCTCATAGGTACTCTAGTAACACACTAGATAAACTATATAAAGATTCAAAACAAATAGGTTTCAATTCCTCATAGGTACTCTAGTAACAAGCTACTAAGCAATAGTAAAAGGAGGTGTAAACATTTGTTTCAATTCCTCATAGGTACTCTAGTAACTACACTGTGACGCTGTGACGCTGTGACACTGTGATTTGTTTCAATTCCTCATAGGTACTCTAGTAACAAAAAAACACTTGACAGTCACAGCAAAATTTGATACAAGTTTCAATTCCTCATAGGTACTCTAGTAACATAGAAGGATGGCAGAAAACAAGGGAAAAAGTAGTTAGTTTCAATTCCTCATAGGTACTCTAGTAACGAGATGAACAAGGTAGAATTGTAGGTTGTAGAGCATGTTTCAATTCCTCATAGGTACTCTAGTAACCACCTCCTTTTACTATTGCTTAGTAGCTTGTAAAACGTTTCAATTCCTCATAGGTACTCTAGTAACTTAATCTATTCGGCGGGTGTCCTCTTAGTATATTTTGTTTCAATTCCTCATAGGTACTCTAGTAACCATTTACGGCGCTATTATCGGTCTGAAATAGACCTTGTTTCAATTCCTCATAGGTACTCTAGTAACTGTAAAAAATCTCCATACACGTACAGAGGTTACGGTCGCGTTTCAATTCCTCATAGGTACTCTAGTAACTTCCTCAGCCGTCCACGTCTTAGAAAAAGTCTCCAATGGTTTCAATTCCTCATAGGTACTCTAGTAACTTTTACATAAGTCTTTTTCACTATATTTCCATGTGCAAGTTTCAATTCCTCATAGGTACTCTAGTAACCATATGCAACATCATACCTCCAACCATTTTCATCACGAGTTTCAATTCCTCATAGGTACTCTAGTAACGTACCTTATTTATACATTTATGTATATTTTTTATACAGTTTCAATTCCTCATAGGTACTCTAGTAACCAAGGAGCATTTCAGGTTGTTACAAATTATGGGAAAAGGTTTCAATTCCTCATAGGTACTCTAGTAACGTAAATATCCGACTAAGAAAGAATTAAAAGGAAGATGTTTCAATTCCTCATAGGTACTCTAGTAACACTTTTAAATTTGAGTGGCAGTCTGTTTTATATTGTTGTTTCAATTCCTCATAGGTACTCTAGTAACGCTTGGAAACCAAGTGCAATATTTGAGAGAGAAAGGATAGTTTCAATTCCTCATAGGTACTCTAGTAACGTAAATATCCGACTAAGAAAGAATTAAAAGGAAGATGTTTCAATTCCTCATAGGTACTCTAGTAACGCCTAAAATATATCAATATGAAAAACCTCTCACTATCGAGTTTCAATTCCTCATAGGTACTCTAGTAACTTTTGGAGTGGATATGGCAATGAAGAAAATTGTTATGTCCAGTTTCAATTCCTCATAGGTACTCTAGTAACAATAGTAGTGGAATGGCAGAAGGCACAAATGGATTGGGTTTCAATTCCTCATAGGTACTCTAGTAACGTTACAGGATTTTCATGCAGTATCAGCTATACAGTTGCGTTTCAATTCCTCATAGGTACTCTAGTAACTGCTCGGTTCTTTTCCTGTCTTTTTGTTTTTTTCTATGTTTCAATTCCTCATAGGTACTCTAGTAACGAGTTTTAAATGGGTTTACCTTCAATATCTATAGAATTGTTTCAATTCCTCATAGGTACTCTAGTAACTGAACATCCAGATGAAGATATACAAAGAGAGTTATAGTTTCAATTCCTCATAGGTACTCTAGTAACAAAGGAAGTATAGAGTAACAGTAGACGTTGCTAATAACAGTTTCAATTCCTCATAGGTACTCTAGTAACACAGTTACATTGCCTTCAAGTATTGCAGAAGAACAAGTGTTTCAATTCCTCATAGGTACTCTAGTAACTAAGAAAAATAGATAGGGCGTTAGAAACACTTAATTGTTTCAATTCCTCATAGGTACTCTAGTAACAATGAAGAAAAAGCCCAAAAGAAACTTAAAAAATTAGAGTTTCAATTCCTCATAGGTACTCTAGTAACTTAGTTTTAGCAAAATTATACTTGTGTTGTAGTTAGAGTTTCAATTCCTCATAGGTACTCTAGTAACTATGGTAAGGATATGACAACTGAAATTGATAAATTATGGTTTCAATTCCTCATAGGTACTCTAGTAACTTGCAGCAAATACGGGCCAGAAAAACACCAATATAGTTTCAATTCCTCATAGGTACTCTAGTAACTGTGTCGCCTCCTTATTCTATTACTAGTTTCTCGTCAAGTTTCAATTCCTCATAGGTACTCTAGTAACTTGGACAATTAAGATATTTAGGCAAAGATAGAGATGGGTTTCAATTCCTCATAGGTACTCTAGTAACCCGGAATAAACCACTATATATATAATAGAAAACGCTGTTTCAATTCCTCATAGGTACTCTAGTAACTTATAGCTGAAGCATTAACAATTTTTAAATATCAATAGTTTCAATTCCTCATAGGTACTCTAGTAACTTTCTAAGTATTTTAATATATCTTGCTTAGCTTTTTCACGTTTCAATTCCTCATAGGTACTCTAGTAACAGATTTAGAAGATGATGAAGATTATTAGGAAGATTATGTTTCAATTCCTCATAGGTACTCTAGTAACGCAGAAACTAAAACACATATCATAGAATACAATGGAGGTTTCAATTCCTCATAGGTACTCTAGTAACTTGAAGGTCTGCAAATTCATCAATTATGACAATTTGAGTTTCAATTCCTCATAGGTACTCTAGTAACTTTTCATAAAACAAATTGTATCTTTTATCTACTTCTTTGTTTCAATTCCTCATAGGTACTCTAGTAACACATTAGATTATTACTGTATTAGAAAGTTTTTTTATAGTTTCAATTCCTCATAGGTACTCTAGTAACTGGTAATACGCTTTCAAATACAGTAACTCTTGACATAAGGTTTCAATTCCTCATAGGTACTCTAGTAACCCATTACATATATTGATTTTATCAGGTTTACTATTTTTTGTCAATTTGATTTTTACCACTTTTTTCTATTACCTTCTCCCATATAAATACCCTTTAATCCCTTCAAAACACTATATTACATCTACTTTTATCTTCAAAAACAAAAAGTCGTCGATCCCCAGGGGTTTTTGCACTACTGGAGGTCGACGACTTTTTGTTTATTAAAGTTTATAAAATATTTTCTTCCCCACCTTTTTTTATCCCTAATGTCTCTATGTTGTGATATTTCTTAGTTCTAAACTTATATATTATTACTGAATCTTCATTATCATTTATAATACTTTTAAGTTCAGTTTTTAGTTTTATCAGGTTTGCTTCAGTAATGTCTCCTTCTAGAACTGAATTTTGTACCCAATGTAAGTACCTTCTACATGTTTTTAATACTTTATTTACCCTTTTAACACCTACATCATATACCAAAATAACAAACAAAATACCACCTCATTACCATTTGGAAACATAAGGTGTATATTCCTTTTCACCTATCAGATGTTTTTCTAATTTATATAGCTCCATTCTTATAAGTCTTCTGTAGGATACTTTTCTTCCTAACTTTCGGTGCTTTATGGTAGTCTTTAATCTTTTATCAAATTCTTGTATAAATGTTTTCTTTCCCTTTTCATTTAAAAGGATTCCTCCCATATCCTTTTCAAAATCCTTCTTAGTAATCATTTTTTTTGATATAAGTGAAAATATAATCCTATCAACTATAATTGGTTTAAAAATTTCAGCTATATCTAAATTTAGGGTGAAACGTCTAAAATTAGTAGTATGCAAATATCCTATTCTAGGGTCTAAGTGGGTTTTATATATTTCTCCTAATACAAGTACATACAACATTGAATTACCAAAACTTATTAAAGCATTTAATTTATTTTCTGGTGGACGTTTCGTTCTTTGATTAAATTCAAAATTATTATCATCAATTATTTCGTCGAATCCCTTATAATAAACATCTCTTATATTCCCCTCTATCCCCATTAATTCAGATGTGTTTTTACATTCATTAATTTGATTGTAAAGACTTTCTATACTATTATTAATATTTTCAAGCTCTTTACCACGATTTATATAATATTTTATTACATTAAGCATATTTTTACTGCTACCCTTTACTATTTCTCTTGCTATTTTAAGTCTTTTATTTTCATCAATATAATGTTCTGTTTGTTTTAATATCATATAGCCTGAATTTAGATACTCCCTAGGATAATATGATCCTATATAGTACCCATAGTAATTGAAAAAGTGAAGAATTATTTTTTTCTTTGTAAGAAAATCTAAAAGTCTTTTATTTAAGTCAACTTCACCAAATATATAAAAATCGCTTACATCTTCTACAGGTACAAACTTTCTACCTTTTTCAGTTTCAAAATATAAAGTATTATCTTTTCTTTTTAATCGTCCATCATTAAAAATATAAATGGTTTTTTTCACTAAATCACCTCATCAAGACCAACAAAATTCACTATATGCACACTTTTTACAAAAAGGAATTTTTTTAGGTTTCTCAGGATAAGTTCTATATATTATCTTTAAAATATCTTTTTCAATAGCTTTAAGCTCATTTATTAGCTCATCAGTTAAATTTATTTCTTCTCTTTTTCTCTCCTTTGGAAACATCAAAATCCCTGCTCCCTCAACACCTTGTTTTTTAAGCTGCCACAAATAATATGCAAGCTGCATCCTAGAACTTTCCTTAAACCTTGAACTCTTTTTAACTTCTCCTACAACTACTTGTCCATCCCCTTTACTTATTACATCTATTTTTATATTTCCTATTGATACCTCTTTCTTTTTTCTAGAATAAGAATTATCATGTATAAACCTGCCTAAATCCATGTAAGTATTTTCTTGATCAGCTACTATTCCATGTGCCATAAGCCATACTTCCCTTTTGCATATATGGTAGTACCAAATAAGAGTACCATTAACCCTTATATCTTCCACAAAACTCCTCCTAATTTAAAAGTTAAAATATTATTGTTTCGTCTATTTTATCTCTGTTGAATCCTATATCATCCCTATATACCCTTTGTTTATCTTCAATAGGCATCCTTAAAAAAGTTTTCTCATCTATAAATTCTTTACAGAATTTAACAGGCAAGGATATAATATAATCTCTAAGTTTAGGTTTCAGCCTTAATATTGCTTTATTCCTTTTTTTATAATCAGTTTCACCAATAACTTCGTCTTTATATTTTTGAAACAATTTTTTTGCAAAATCATCTATTTCAAAGTACACATCCACATAATCTGGTCTATTTTTTATTAAAGAAAAACTCTTTATATCTCCAAACTTAATGTTTTCTATCCATTTAATTAATTTATCAGATTCATCTGTTGAATTTACCTTTTCAATAGCTTTTCTAAAATATGTTTGAATTAAAGTTAAAAACTCCGACTCTTCAAACTCTCCCTTTTTTAAAATTTCATTCGTTAAGATTAAAAGTATAGAACCATATATGTATTTGCCAGTTAACATATCATCTTTAACTAATTTTATTACCTTAACTTCTCCCTTTTTTTCTGCATTTCTATTACATCTTCCAGCTGCCTGTATTATGCTATCTAATGGAGCTAAATCCCTATATACCACATCAAAATCTAAATCAACACCTGCCTCTACAACCTGTGTTGATACAACTATTGGCTTTGAATCCATTATATCCTTTATTTTTTCTATACGTTTCCTTCTCATTTTTGGAATTATATTTGTTGATAAATATATTACTTCCCTATCTAAATCCTTTAATCTTTCATATACTTCTATGGATTGTCCTATAGTGTTGCATATTATCAAATATGATTTATCTTCAATAGTACTTCTAAAATCATTACAAAACTCGTCTATAGTTTTCTCTTTATCATCAAAATATAGTTTTACTCTGTTTAATTTCTTGAAATAATCCTTGTAGTTATCTAGCAATTCCTTGCTATCCTTTAATATTATGGGTTTAGTAGCTGTCATGGTAATTATTCTACAGTCTAATTCTTCACAACACTTTTTTAATACATAATCTATTAGTTTCCAATATCTAATGTCTATTGTCTGAAGCTCATCTAATAGTATTACAGCACCCCTAAGGTTATGGTATTTCTTTAACATTTTGTTCCTATATCCAATCAAGGTTTCAAATAATTGTACAAAAGTAGTTACAATTATTGAACTTTTCCAACCTTCTAGAAGCAAATTTGAAGCATCAATATTATAATCTTTCTCTTCAGTTCTATAATCTATATCTGATAAGTGATGGTGTTTTAATATATATTGACTGGGGTTATTTTTAAAATCTTCATTATCTTCATGTAAATTTGTTATAACAGAATAGTTTTGGTCAATTATTGAAGTAAATGGAAGGGCATAGATTATTTTACGATTTCCTCCTAAAAGTTCTCTAAGTTTTTTGGCTGCATAAAATCCAGCTAAAGTTTTTCCTGAACCTGTAGGAGCAGTAATGGAAAAGTATTTATTATCCTCATAACTAGATACAAGGTTTTTTTGTATCCTGTTGAAAATATCTGTCCTCATTTCATCTAGCTTTCCATAGGTTTTCTTTTTAAACATTCTTTTATATTTTTCAAGTAAACTAGAATATGTAAGTTCCTTTGTTTCTGGTAACGGTGTTTGGGACGCACTAAGTTTGTCTGCATCTATAAGACAAGAATATAATAATTGATGTGTTGAATATAATTTATCTTTATTTATTTTGTTTCTTTCTATTAATTTAGCAATTTTTAATAAACTCCTTAATATTTCTTCATAAGGTCTATTTTTAATAAACTCTTTAAAATACTCATGTATACCTAGTTCTTCTAATTCTGAATAAATAATCTGAAAGTTTTCATTCATGTTATCCAATTGTTTATCTACAGCATCAAGTTTAATTTTTAATTCTACCTTTAATGATTGTCTGTTAAACCTTAATCTATTTGGTAAATCAGCATATATATCATCTAAGTTACCGTGATGATGGAGTATTACACTATATAAGATAAGGGGAAGATAATTATCCTCCCCAAATACTTTTAATCCCACAAATCCCCCAAAAAGTGCTGAAATAAATCCATGGTTTGATAAATCACCACTGTAATTTTCAAATAAGTGTTCTTGAAAATATGTAGTATATTTTCCAAAATCATGACACTTACATATAATGCTTAAAGATGTTTTTATTCTTTGTTCATTATCTTTTAAAAATTTACTAGCATAATCTTCTACTTCCTTTAGGTGTCTTATCAATTTTTTATTTGGATGGGATTTAAATTCCATATTAAACACCTCTACATAAAAACTATATTTTCACTTTCTCCATTATAATTAAGGTTTATATAATTTTCTTTTAAGATAACTGGTAATGGATTAGTATTTTCGTCATATACATAGGATTCTACAGATTTTATTTCTCTATCTCCTGTAAATTCTGAAGGCATTTTTTCTTTCATTAATAATACTTGTGTAGTATTTATTTTACTTAATTTTATACCCCTTTCGATAATAGAATTAAATGGAACTACTGTAGCAATATAAATTTCAGAATCTGTTTGTTTTTCATCTCCCTTAACTCTGTCTATATATTTAAAACTACAAGAAAAGGAAGCTGTACCTAGATAGGGAGAGTAATAATATCTCTTCTCTTTTATTCTTTTTTCTAATTGGTCTAAAAAAGTTTTATCATGATGAGAAACATAAAACCTATAGCTTACACATCCCTTTTCACCTAATATAATTTCAAAAGGTATTTGTGTATGTTCTTCAGGTATTTGAAAATGCTTGTTTGATGTGATTTTCATGTAGTTAACTGTCTGCATAATTTTTCTAGTTTTTTTATTTTTTCTTACTGCTATTTCTAGATTTGCTTTACTAAAATCATCATAGTAAGTATCCCTTTCAATTCCCATAATAGCTGCTATTATACCAGATATTACTGTTCTTGGAGGAACACTATATGATAGTGAAGATGAATTTGTATAAAACTTTCTAAAATGGGCTGCATATCCTTCTACATCAAATATTAGAATATCCTTTTTCATGTTTATCACCTAACTTCCACAAGGTTAAAACTATTAAATATATCTTTAAATTCTTTTTCTTCCCCTTCTTGATATATTTCTAAATTAGGATCTGCAAAATAATATATAGACTCTATTCTATCTTTATTATCTTCAAGATGTTTTACTAATTTAGTAACATCAATTTTTATCTCTGAAATATCCCTAGGGCTTTCATTTTTCTCAATTAATTCAATTGTACTTCTCATATCTCCCAATATTGTTTCATTATCCTTATACTCTACTCTCATATATAATCTTGGATATTGTCCAACCTTACTTCTAGTGGATAGTAAAGGTATAGATTTAACCATGGCTTTATCTAATTTATTAACATCATCTTCAGTCAATAGTGTATGTTTTGCCCTATTTCCGCTAATAACTCCTGAAAAAGCTATAAAAGAATATTTCACTCTATAATCTCTACCCATGGCCCCTTGCTGGTTTTTACTATCTGTAGAAAAATGTGAAGTAATTGCAGCTTCAATAAGCTCAACCTTATTTAAAGAGTACCCCCAATTAAATTGAACTGGTCCTGTAAATGTCTTAGTATCCCTTTCTATTGGCATTGTTGCACCAAATAATCTTACATCTATAAGCTCCTTTAATATTTCTTCCTTTGTCAATTTTTTCTTACCTAAATCCTTCTTTAGCTTATCTATTATTTTTTCAGGTTTTACAGATTTATCCTCAAGCTTTGTTACAAATATCCTTTCTCCTTGCATTTCTAAGTAATCTCTTATATATCTTTTAAGTCTTAAATCTGAAACTAAATTTATGTCCCTTTCATAATCCATCCTTGGTCTATTTTCCTCATCAGGGTCCCCATTTGGATTAGTCATTTTGGCATCATACAAAAATAGTATTTCACTATTATTCATCTTTGCTTCCCCCTTCTCTTAACATTGTTTTTGAAGTAACATAAGAATATCCTGAAAGTATATAATACAAATTGTCATGCTTGTTTAAACTCCAATTTTTTATATTCTTATCAAATAACTGTTTATGGGCTGCATATAGTTTTTCGTTATATTTTAATATTTTATTTTGTCTTAATTTACTTACTATTTCAGAGGATAATCTCTTTGTTTTAGATATATCCATACCATTAAAATTTAGTTTATTAAGAATTGGTTTCTTACCACTTCTATCAGTATATTGCTTATTACCTACCTTACCTACCAAACAACCTAATAAAAACATAGCAGCTTCTTCTTCGTTATATCTCATTTCTTCTATGTAATTTTTCATATCATCTTCAATGTTTAACTTATCTGTATCCATCACTCTCCCCCTTTCTAAACATCCTATATTTTCTAAGAATTTAAAAAACATGTTTGACTGTATCATTGCATTATGTAGTTTAGCTTTTTTTACATTATATTGTCTTTGATTTTCAAAGTAATGAATTCTCATTAATTTAATTTGAGATTTAAGAAGCATATCTTTTTTAATTGGAAGCTTTTTAAATATTGCTTCATAAATAGTTAAAAGCTTCCTATATTCTTTTATCTCACCCTGTTTAATTTTTACTGGTATTAGATAATAAACACTCTCTAAACCAAAAGGAATAGATAGTTTGTTTGATATTAATTTTTTAAAGTCATTTCTAACTATATGAGAATTATTAATAATTGTACTAAATCTAGATGGATGTACATCTTTTATTAGTTTTTGTACTTTAACAGCCTGTTGTGAACTTTTATAAAATAAAATATTTAAAAGATAATAGTTTTCTTTACCACTTAAATCAATAGTATCCCATATTTCCCCTTCTAGTTCTACTATTCCCTCTACTTTTTTTGAAGTAGTAAAGGTATCCATAATTCTTTCTGAAATTAGTTCCATATCATTTCTTGTTAAACTAGAATCATATAAGAAATGGGGAATTAAATATATCTGCAGGCCACCTATATTAGTTTTTAGCTTATCCATTATAAATTGTTCTCCAGCTATCAACTGTAACATACATTCTTTACATAAGAGCATATTTTTTGAATAGTTTTTCTTTGAAAACCCTGATGGAAAGTTAAGATTAGTAGTGGTATAAAATTTAAGTTGTAATTTACTGGTATCAGAACTTAATCCTTCTTTACTGCTACATATAGAGCAAACCCCTTTTTCTCCCTGTTCAAACGCCTTAAGTTTCTCTTTTTTTACCCTTTTTCTATATTCCTTATTATCACTTATAGGTACATTATCTATTGATAAGAAATAAAGAGCTACTTCTTTTGGCTTAATTCCTAGTTCTTTCTTGATATAATCATTTATCTCTTTTTCTACCTTTTTTATAGCCTTTTTTACATCTCCATCACATTCTTTTAGAATTTCTTCATTAGACTTTAAATCAGTAGATAGTTTACTTAAATCGATTACATATCTATATCTTTTTTTTCTTTTATCTAGTTCTCCCATATCGTAGAAAAAATTATCAAAGATACTTTTTAAATCGTTACTTAAACCCTCTATTTCCATATTTACTAAGTTAGGTATTACTTGGGATATTAAATAAGTAGGTTTATTTCCTGTTGTGTACCACTGAGGAGAACTAGGCCCATCTGCTGTGCCTATCCAAAGGAGATTTTGAGGTGATTTTGTATTTGCTTCTTCACGTAGTTTTATTTCAATTTTCTGACTTTTTGTGTCAAAATTTATCTGTATTATATATTTGGGATTACCCTTTTTATCTTTTATATCAATTTTTTCGACAATGTTATTTAAAAAATTTTCTTTATCATATACTGCTTTTCCTATTTGTAAAATACCTTCTTGCATCAACTTCCCTCCCTTCTATTTTTAATTTTAAAACACCCAAAACCTTGGGCATTTTTGCTACCTAGTCCTGTATCGTATGCAAGTTTTATTAACTCTGGATCACCCTTTAATATGTATTCACCTAGCCAACCTTTTATGATAAAACCTCTGTATTTAGCTGATATAAGCTTCATTTTATTCTCATCTACAGGTTTTATTAAAAACTCTCCTTCTGGTGCTTCCCCTCCATATATAGATTTATATTTCTTCTTAAGATTTTTATAAATTAAATCAGAAAAGATATCATCACCTGGTTTATGATAAATAGTTTTTTTCTTTCTGTGTATTTCAACGGTACTATAGGTTGTCATAGGTGAAAGCATACTAATATGTACTTCATCTGATTGATTATTATAATCATGAACTTCCATCTTATCAAAATTGATGGGTGTATTTCTTAGTCTAAGATCTTCCTTTTTCATTAGAGTAGTAACAAAGTCATTAACAAAATCATCTAAAATTGAAGAAACGACAAGTTTTATTGGTGAAAAGAAAGTAATGGTAGATTCCTTTTTATTCATTTTAAATTTTCCCATTATTCTGGAGAATGTAAATAATTTGAAATTTCTCTTTTCATATTTGTATCCTTTATCATGGAGAAATTTACGAAATGCAGCATCAGAAATGTTATTGTAAATAAATCCTTGTACTATGTGATTATAATGGATTGGTAAAATTAATTTATCCTTAAATGTAAAATCAACTTCTAATCTCATATTTCCCCTCCAAGCTTTTGCTGATATTACTATATTTTCTATTTATATCCTTAAAATTCCTCTTTTTAAGACAAAAAAAGTTGAGGAAGTTGTAATTCCTCAACAGTAAAAACTTCGATATGTATTTTCAATTTAAAATTTACAATTCACAACTTAAAATTGATTTTACGTTCCTTATAGGTACTCTAGTAACGCTAAAGACAGGACAAATACCTTATTTAGATGAACAGTTTCAATTCCTCATAGGTAGTCTAGTAACTACAGCTTCTCAAGCAGTTCAGACAACAGCTCTAGTAGTTTCAATTCCTTATAGGTAGTCTAGTAACATTACTGGTTTTTAGTTTTTCTTTTGACTTTTCTATAGTTTCAATTCCTTATAGGTAGTCTAGTAACTGTCGATTACTAACCAGTCGCCCATGTAAACGAAATCGTTTCAATTCCTTATAGGTACTCTAGTAACGCTGTTCTACTAAAAGAATTTATTGATTTACATTTTCGTTTCAATTCCTTATAGGTACTCTAGTAACTTACAAAACATTATTAATTCTAAAAAGGGCAGGGGCAAGTTTCAATTCCTTATAGGTACTCTAGTAACTGTTTAAATTGTGAGAAAATGAAAGAGGTTGCAAGAGTTTCAATTCCTTATAGGTACTCTAGTAACCCTACCTTATCTCCTTCTTTCATTACTGGTATTACATGTTTCAATTCCTTATAGGTACTCTAGTAACGGTACTGAAATATTACCGATTAAAGAAATAGAATGTATGTTTCAATTCCTTATAGGTACTCTAGTAACATAAATACATATTTGTAGCATCTCTATTATCTACATCAGTTTCAATTCCTTATAGGTACTCTAGTAACGAACAGAAAAAAGAATTACAACAGCAAGTAGAGTGTTTCAATTCCTTATAGGTACTCTAGTAACCTTAATTCCCATAGTATTTTGTCTGAAAAATCTTTGTGTTTCAATTCCTTATAGGTACTCTAGTAACTTTTTCTTGTTTAATGGTTATATCACTTCCGGGTACTGGTTTCAATTCCTTATAGGTACTCTAGTAACAGTTACTTATTAGTGTTTTAGCAGAACAAGTATCATAGTTTCAATTCCTTATAGGTACTCTAGTAACTTCTATTTCTGGCATTTTTTCAATTAGTCTATTGATGGTTTCAATTCCTTATAGGTACTCTAGTAACCATGGTAGTAAAACATCAAGTAGTACAGAATTTTTAAAGTTTCAATTCCTTATAGGTACTCTAGTAACCAGGAAAAATACTTACTTCTTTAATTAAAATAGTGGGGTTTCAATTCCTTATAGGTACTCTAGTAACAGTTTTGAGTATATTAAGGGAGCAAACAACTTACCAGGTTTCAATTCCTTATAGGTACTCTAGTAACAGTTAGATTCAAAACTTGAAGAAAACGAATTTAAAGGTTTCAATTCCTTATAGGTACTCTAGTAACCTTGATGAACTACTTGAAAGGGTGGTACGGATAGAAACGTTTCAATTCCTTATAGGTACTCTAGTAACGTGATAGGATATTATTTTGGTAACAAAGCAACTAAAGAGTTTCAATTCCTTATAGGTACTCTAGTAACTTCTCTCTTTCTTACTTAAATACTGATTTTAATACCTGTTTCAATTCCTTATAGGTACTCTAGTAACCCATTACATATATTGATTTTATCAGGTTTACTATTTTTTGTCAATTTGGTTTTTACCACTTTTTTCTATAACTTTCTTCCTTATAAATACCCTTTAATCCCTTCAAAACACTATATTACAGCTATTTTTACCTTCAAAAACAAAGAGTCGTCGATCTCCAGGGGCTTTTGCACTACTGGAGGTCGACGACTGTTAATTTACTTACATGAAGAAGCTAATTTATAGGCTAAATTAATAGCTTGCACCATACTAAATTCATTAGCTGTTCCCTTCCAAGCTTTCCCAAATGCTGTTCCATGGTCTACTGAAGTGCGTATAATTGGAAGACCTGCCGTTATATTAACTCCTGTATTAAATCCTAATAATTTGAGTGGTATATGTCCTTGATCATGATACATTGCAACAACAATATCATACTCACCATTTTTAGCTTTCACAAATATAGTATCAGGAGAAACTGGACCATCTACATTAATTCCATCTTCCCTAGCCATATCTATAGCAGGTATTATTTCTCTCTTTTCTTCATTTCCAAACAGACCATTTTCTCCTGCATGGGGATTAATACCTGCTACTCCTATTCTAGGGTTTTTATATCCTAACCTTTCCATTGTATTGTGAGCAACTTTTATAACCTTTACAATTCTATCCTTGTTTAACGTATAAATTGCTTCTCTTAAAGAAATATGTGTTGAAACATGTATAACCTTTAATTTTTTATCGTATAAAAGCATTGCATAGTCTTTAGTATTCGTCAATGTAGCAAGGATTTCTGTATGACCAGGGTATTTATGACCTGCCTTATGCATAGCTTCTTTGTTAAGAGGTGCTGTTGCAATAGCATCTATTTTATTATTTGTTGCCAGTTCCACTGCTTTAACTACATATTCATAAGCTGCATTCCCTGCCATACTTTGAACTTTGCCTGGGACTAATTCTTTAATTTCGACATTATTTAGATGTAATACATTTACAGTATTCTTCTTGAATTTTGCTTTAGAAATATTATTAATTTTATTGACATCAATACCTTTAATTCCTATTTTATTTTTTACTTTTTCCATTACATCTACATTACCTATTATAACTAAATTATAAGTTTTTAAATATTTATTCTTGTAGCTCTTTAATATAATTTCAGGTCCTATACCAGCTGGATCCCCCATTGTTACACCTATAATAGAATTATCAGCAGACATTTTATATCAACCTTTCTTTAAAAATTCAATAACTTTTATTATTGTATTTTCTGGTCCAAAGGCTCCAGCCTTCGTAACAATTGGAATATCACCAAATTGTTTGCTTATAAAATAACCATAGGGAATTGCTGGCAATATTTCATCTCCTATTATCGTTCCTGTTGCTTCCATAAGTTTTGCAGTTTTTATTGCAATATCTCCTCCTGTTAACATAAGCCCCTTAATTTCTAAGCTTTTACAAATTTCTTTACCAATTTCACCTAGAAACTGTGCTATTTTTTCACTAACTTCATAATTGTTTAATCCTTTTTTTAATCCAATTTTTCTTGCATATTCTACCTGTTTTCTACTTTTAGCTGATCTGATTATAACGTCTTTGTTACTTTTAATAGACTCTTTAACTAATTCTAATATTCTTATCTTTTCACTACTCCAATCTTCAAAAACTTTATCAATATTTATATCTATAACATCTATATCTAGTTCTTTTGTAGCGTAATTAATCTGTTTTCTTGTAATATCACTAACACTACCTGCAATAATTATTACACTACCTTCCCTTTCTTTTCTGTTATCTGACAGTTGTAGAACTTCAGGAAGAAATTCAGCTAATCCTGCAGAACCAACTATTACTACTTTTTCATCTAATAACTTAATAGATTTAGCTATATCTACTAAATTGTTATCATTTATAGCATCAATTACAACAATTTCTATTCCCCTTTTCCTTAAACTTCTTATTTCATTTTTTATATATTTAGGACCTTTTAATACGGTTTGAAGATTTATTGTACCTATTTTTTTATTTGTTTGTTGTGAGATAATTTCTGGTATATATGAGTGTTTTACTGGTGTTATAGGATCTTTTGCTATTTCTGTTTTTTCTAGTGGTATATTATTAACCATATGTATTGAACCTATTGTAGTTCTACCGTTTTGAGGTAAAGCAGGTACAACAATGGCTAGTTTACTATTACTTGCTTTTAATGTTGCTTCTATCTCACCTCCAATATTTCCCCTTAGAGTAGAATCTAATTTTTTGTATATATAGCTAACATTATTTTTCTTTAAGATACTGGCAGCCTTTGATACTTTTTCATAAGCTACATCTCTAGAATCAAAACGACTTTCTGTATCAATTACAAGAACATCTATTTTTTTTAATCCTTTACTAAGACTATTAATATCTATTATTACTCCCGTTTTTAAACCTTTTTTAGCAAATTGAACTCCTGTATCGTTTGAACCTGTAAGATCATCTGCTATTACAGCTATTTTAACACTCATATTGTAAACTCCTCCCTATTTAATTTATTGTGGTTGTTTTTGTAATTTTTTCTGTCTTCGTTTTACTACATAAGTTGTTAGGATTGGAGTTAGAAATGCAGTAGTAATCGTAGATGCTGCTACTTGTGGAGTAGCTATAGCTGCTATAGCTTTTAATGATGGATCTGCCATAGCTACTGCAGCAGGTGTAGCAACTGCATTCCCTGCTGTACTAGAGGCTGCAGCTCCTGCAATTCCAGATCCACCAGTTGCCTTATCTGCTAATACATTAAATATTCCTCCTACTACTGTTGTCATTACACCTAATAATACTCCAGGTAATCCTGCTTTAATAAGCATTTGGAAATTAATACCTGCCCCTAATGCAAAAGCAAAGAAAGGAATTAATACAGGACCTCCTTTAGTTAAAAACTCTTTCATTTTAGGGTCTAAATTTCCCAGAATCATTCCTACAATAATTGGTAATATTACAGCAATTAAAGCTTTTAAAGGAATACTTGCTATTCCAGCAGTTCCCAATGCTATCATTGTTAAGAACGGACCATCATTTACAGAAATTACCGCAATAGCTCCAATATCTGTCTCATCACCAAATTCTCCTGTTAAAGCTGCATAAAGTCCCCCATTTGTATTAGTCATTGCTGAAATTATAGCTAAAGCTGAAAGTCCAAACAACCCGTTTTCACCAAATAATTTGGCTACCATTAAACCAATAGCAACACCAACTAAAAACTTTGAAAGTGTTATAACTGCCCCTTTCTTTAAGGCCTTTGGTGCAGCTTTAAAAGTAATTCCTGCTCCCATACATACTAAGAAAACCCCTATTAGAGCACCTGCTCCTTTTGATATTGCAGTTGTAAAGCCTCCAATTTCTAGAACTTGAGGAAAGAAAGTATTCATAAATGCTCCCAATACTAACGGTATAACCATCATTCCCCCTGGAATTCTTTCAATAGACTCTTTAATTTTCATATAAATAACCTCCCTAGTAATTAATTAAGTTAAAGATAGAATTATATTAATTTAAAATGTTGGAGCAATTTTATAAATGCCAAACTCTCTATGTTTAAGTATTTCAGCTTTTGTTAATTTCCCATTACATACACTTACTATTTCATTAAATATTTCTTTTCCTACTTGTTTAATAGATACACCTTGATCTATAACCTTACCTGCATTAATATCAATATTATCAATCATGTTCTTAAAGGTATTACTATTACCTGTAATTTTGATAACCGGAGCAATAGGTGCCCCTGTAGGTGTACCTCTTCCTGTTGTAAATATAATAACTTGTGCTCCACCTGCTAACATTCCAGTAATTGACTCTATATCTTGACCAGGTGTATCCATTACATAAAAACCTTTATCCTCTGGTGGTTCTCCGTATTTAAGAACCCCTTGTATTGGGGCTGAACCTGCTTTATATATACACCCTAGGGATTTTTCTTCTATCGTCGTTACACCACCCTCTATATTACCTGGTGTTGGTTGACTTCCTCTAATATCCACACCTAAACTCATAGCTCTTTCCTCAGTTTTTTTAACTATATCTAATAGTTTCTGAGCTACCTTATCATTAACTGCTCTTTTGGCCAAAATGTGTTCTGCACCAATTAATTCTGTAGTTTCTGAAAGCATAGCTGTTCCTCCATAGTTTAAAAGCATATCAGAAGCTGTACCTGCCGCAGGATTAGCTGCTATACCTGAAGTTGTATCTGTGCCACCGCATTCTATTCCCAATGTTATTTCACTAATATCTACTTCTTCTCTAGGCATATTTAGTATCTTTTGAGCCATATTCTTAAGAATGCGTGTACCCTTCTCAATTGTTTTTAATGTTCCACCACATCCTTGTATAGTTATCATCTCTACAGGTTTTCCAGTTTTTCCTATCTCTTCAGCTATAAATGTTGGCTCAACACCTTCACAACCTAATCCTACAACTAAAACAGCACCAACATTTGGGTTATTTCCTAAACCTATTAGAGTACGCACGGTCTGTTGATGATCAGCCCCAACCTGACAACAACCATGTTGATGTGTTAACGCCACTGTACCTTCTACAAGATTGCTAATTCTTGTAGCTGTCTCACTAGCACAAACCGATGTTGGAAGAACAACGATGTGATTTCTTATACCTATTTTTCCATTTGGTCGTCTATAGCCCATAATTTTCATAATCAATCCCCCTTTTCCTTATCTAACTAAATCTCCTCTTCCTCTTTTACTTTCTACATTGTGAATATGTACATAGTCACCTTTTCTAATATTCCTAGTTGCTCTTCCTATTACTTCTCCATACTTTATTACATCTTCTCCCTTTGGAATATCAGTTAAAGATAGCTTATGTCCAAAAGGAATATTTTCATTTGAAGTTATTTCTAATAATTCTTTGTCTATCTTTACTGATACTGTTTCTCCTTTTTTAATATTGGATATTGCAGTAGCTACATTGTCTTTGAAGTTTGCTATAACTGCTTTAAACTTCAATAAAATCCCCCCTTTAGATTCATTCTACTTATATAAATCAGCAAATAATATGCCAACTTATTAAATCTGTATTTTTCTTAATTTTTTATTTTCTCAAATAAAAAAACTGCTGTATAATACATCACCTTCGATGCATTATACAGCAGTCTATTTTAATTTTCGGTTTATAGTTCCTCTATCTATTCCCAACCTTTTAGCAGTTTTAGTTTTATTATATCCCTCTTCCTTTAAAATCCTTTCAATTATTCTTTTTTCAATCTCTCTTAATGTGCCTCTTAATAATTCCTTTTCAATATTTTGTGAGATTTTCCTATGTGAATTTAATTCTCTTAAAGCCATATTTACATTATCTTTTTTAGCTAGCTTAGATTCACAAATTACAACTATTTTCTCAATTACATTCTGCAGTTCTCTAACATTTCCGGGCCAGTCATAATTTTCTAAAATTGTCAATACTTCAGAATCTATTCTTTCAATCTTTGAATTATATTTTTTCTTAAATTTCTCCAAAAAAACTTTTACTAATAATCTTATATCCTCTTTTCTCTCTCTTAATGGAGGTATTTTTAAATTAAGTACATTAAGTCTATAGTATAAGTCTTCTCTAAAGTTATCATTTATAACCTCCTGCCTTAAATCCTTATTAGTTGCCGCAATTATACGAACATCAACAGGTATTACCTTGTCATCACCTATTCGCATTACTTCTTTTTCTTGAATAACTCTTAATATTCTAGACTGCAACCTAATATCCATTTCACTTATTTCATCAAGAAATATTGTTCCATTATGGGCTAATTCAAATAGACCCTGTTTTCCTCCTTTTCTAGCTCCTGTAAAAGCTCCTTCCTGATAACCAAAAAGTTCACTTTCTAATAGATTACTTGGAAGTGCAGCACAGTTAATTGCAACAAAAGGGCCATTTTTTCTATCACTTTCATTATGAATTGCTTGGGCAAACAATTCTTTTCCTGTACCGCTTTCACCCTGTATAAGTACAGTTGAATTGATTAGACTATACTTTTTAGCTAACTTTATAGTATCTTTAATTATTTTACTTTTACCTTTAATGTCTTTAAATGTATGTTTAGCAATTAGTCCACGTTCAGAAAGTTGTTGTCTAATCTTCTGTTCTAATTCCTGTATTTTGGTTATATCTTGAAAGGTAGCTACTGCTCCAAGGATTTTATTTTCTATTATAATTGGTACGCGATTAGTTGCTATATAGGTTTTATCGATTTTCTGAATGCTGCCTAACTCCATTTTTCCTGTTTTTAATATATAAGGTAGTTTGGTATTAGGAATGGCTTCATTAATCTTTTTTCCTATAACTTCAGATGCAGGGATACCAAGAATTTTTTCAGCTGCTGCATTATAAACACCAATAATCCCTTTTTTATCTACTGCAATAATTCCTTCATGTGCAAAATTTAATATAGTTTGTAGCTGCTTCTTTTTTCTTCTTTCTTTTATTGTAAATTTGTACAATTCTATTGCTTCACTAATAGCATTAATCACAGCTTCTTTTCCTGAAACTATTAAGTCATAGTTTAAACCTAATTTTTTAGCTGTTTTAACTGAAATTGTATCTCCAATGACTACATCTATTCCTAGCTGAGCCGCTTTTCTTATTTTGCTATAAGCATCTTCTTTCTTTTCAATAACAAAATAATAAATATTTAAACCTAAAATATCTCCTATTGTTCTGGCACCACTTATAACATTACTATATCCTACTACTGCTATACGTTTCCTGCTCCCTATATATTTACTTAAAACTCTTAAAAGATCATACCCTGTAACTTTTATTTCTACTACTGATATATCAACATTTTCCTTTATTAATTGTGCAGTACCACCACGACTAATTACAATTTCTTTTTTGTTTTTTCTAGCCAGCTTTGCCTCTTTCACACCATTCCATAAATCTCCAATAGTAGTATCAATATTAATATTTAACTCTTGAAGTACTTCATCTGATATATGTTTTAGTTCTTTATAAGGAGCTATAATTTGAATATTCTCATTCATTTTCCTCCCCCAATTTATTCAATATTAACTTAACTTTAATTAAACAAGCAACCTTTTATTTTATCTATATTCGATTAAATACCCTTATTATTAGTGTAAAAATATTAATTATTAAATAAAAAAACTACTCAAACTATACAACACTTAATGGTTATTATAGTTTGAGTAGCCCATATTTCTTTCTAAACTTTTTTTAGTTTTTATTCTAGATTTTCAATTCCTTACGTGAAGTGCTTTTTAACTAAAACATACTCTTTCCTTCATCTTTAAATTTAAAATTCACAATTCAGAACTTAAAATTGATTTTACGTTCCTTATAGTCAGTCCTACTGGAATGTAAAATTTAAAGTTTAAAATTTAGAATTTAAAATTACTTCTTAAAATATTTTTTTGTACCTATTCTCCTTTCTTTATATTTCACATTTTTTGTCCTATTTTTCATTTTATATTTTCAATTTTCAATTACTTACGTTTCTCATAGGTACTCTAGTAACATTATAAAAATTGAGGGGTAGTTTACCCATCTTTATGTTTCAATTCCTCATAGGTAGTCTAGTAACGCAGGATCCAGTTGATCCCATCCTTCAAAAGCTTCATCGTTTCAATTCCTTATAGGTAGTCTAGTAACATACATATAAAACCTCCTTACTTCAATTTTTCTTTGATGTTTCAATTCCTTATAGGTAGTCTAGTAACTTGTTGGTGTTGCTATTGATAATTTAGAGCTATATGAGTTTCAATTCCTTATAGGTAGTCTAGTAACATGACTTATTAGAAAAAACAGAGGGGGTTGAGTGATGAGTTTCAATTCCTTATAGGTAGTCTAGTAACGGAAGGTAAAACGGATAGCATATTCCAGTTTGAAAGGTTTCAATTCCTTATAGGTAGTCTAGTAACTGCTATATTTTCATATTTACAAGCCTATTATTTATTAGTTTCAATTCCTTATAGGTAGTCTAGTAACAGATGTAACAGCTGATTATTTGGTAGAAAAATATGGATTGTTTCAATTCCTTATAGGTAGTCTAGTAACAGAGGGATTTAGGAAAGTTATGACTCACTGGGAAGATGGTTTCAATTCCTTATAGGTAGTCTAGTAACATTACTATATATATCGAACACTTCATCTATTTTTTTATGTTTCAATTCCTTATAGGTAGTCTAGTAACTAAGACAGCTTTACTTACTAATTTTGCGAACTGTTCAGTTTCAATTCCTTATAGGTAGTCTAGTAACGCCGGTGTAATCTTTATTTGGAGCATATATCTTAGCCAGTTTCAATTCCTTATAGGTAGTCTAGTAACTGATATGTTACCTGATGAAGAAAAAGCAATCTATGAGTTTCAATTCCTTATAGGTAGTCTAGTAACATAGTGTAATTTATAAAAGGTAATTCATCAATTTTAAGTTTCAATTCCTTATAGGTAGTCTAGTAACCTTGTAAATCTCGGAGTCCTCCAACTCTGAAATATCGGTTTCAATTCCTTATAGGTAGTCTAGTAACCAACAACAATTTCTACATGGATAAAAACACAAAGGGAGTTTCAATTCCTTATAGGTAGTCTAGTAACGAAACTACAATGTTCGGCTAGCTTGTGAAACTTCTTTCGTTTCAATTCCTTATAGGTAGTCTAGTAACCAAAAAGTAATTAATTTATGTAAGTATTTAAAAGATGGTTTCAATTCCTTATAGGTAGTCTAGTAACTCACCTCAACATTCACATTTATTGTTGAAGGAACAGTTTCAATTCCTTATAGGTAGTCTAGTAACGTTGGGAATTAGTTTCGAAGATTTAGCATGTAGAGGTTTCAATTCCTTATAGGTAGTCTAGTAACGCAATATCTAGACTAGACGAAGATGAAAGACAGGTTAGTTTCAATTCCTTATAGGTAGTCTAGTAACCAAAATAGACCTAGGAGGTTTTTGGTTTTTTAGTGATAGTTTCAATTCCTTATAGGTAGTCTAGTAACAGGTAGAAAACACAGCAATATTCCTGCGAATAGTGTTGAGTTTCAATTCCTTATAGGTAGTCTAGTAACTCACTATCAAACTGATACATTGTCCTATATCCTGTATTGTTTCAATTCCTTATAGGTAGTCTAGTAACCATTACATATATTGATTTTATCAGGTTTACTATTTTTTGTCAATTTAGTTTTTTCCACTTTTTTCTATAACTTTCTTCCTTATAAATACCCTTTAATCCCTTCAAAACACTATATTACAGCTACTTTTATCTTCAAAAACAAAAAGTCGTCGATCCCCAAGGCTTTTTGCACTACTGGAGGTCGACGACTTTTTGACCTAACTATTTTTATGCTATTATTCGTTATAAATATTTACATATTTTGTTTAGGAGAATTTTTTACTAAATTTAATATAAAATCTTTTAATACTACTAGTATATCAGAGCTTTTTTAAATTTTTATTCAATAAAATTCAAACAGATATTAATTGTATTTATCTAACCTACCTAAATCTCCCGTATAAAAACCTTATTCCTGTCAATAATTTTTATCAAGGAGGTGAAGGACATGCTTAATGTATATGTAGAAATGGGTAAAAAAATCAGAAAATATAGAAAAGCAAAAAAACTATCCACACCTGAATTAGCAAAACGTCTTGATGTATCAACAGGGCTTGTTAATAATATTGAAAATGGGAGAAATGATGTTTTTAAGTTAGAATTATTGCTGAGAATCTGTAAAGAATTAAATGTTTCTTTAGGAGAGCTATTACAATCAAATTCTTTTGATATTCGAGATTTAAGTTTACAAGAAGATTTAATAAAAATGTATAAAAGTCAAATTCAATCAAATAGTACCAATATAAAGTACATAAATAAAAAACTTAATGATATTTTTTCCTCCTATTTAGCTGCCATAGCAAAATTTGACTATAACCCAGAGATTATAGAGTATATTACTAATCATATACTTGAAGAACTATACTTTATTAAAAACCTTGATACTTTTGAAAGTAAGGTCTCTGTCTAAACTAAAAAAAGTCAGAGGAATATTGGTATCCTCTGGCTTTTGAGCTTGAATTTATTCAATTTTAATGTGACAAATGAAACGTCCCTTTGTCATCTATATTGACATCACTTTAATGCACTTATCTTAGCATATGATTTTTTATCATTAATTAATAATTCTATATATAGAATATCTTTATAATCATCAAATAATTCTTTTTCTTTTTCACTTAAATTATTTAAATGCTTTATAAGCGTTCCCATACCAATGTTTATTCTTTCACCTGGTTTCAAAATAACATCTTTCTTCCTTGGACCTAAAGTAGTTGCACCGTATACTATTGTAGAAGATAACTCGTCAGGTATAAACAATTTAAGGTTTATTTTTATATTTTCACTACTAATATTTTCAACTATTACCGTATAAACAATGTTACATAGTTTATTATCAAGAACCTGTTCTTCTGTTGTTTTATTAAATAAAATCTTACTTGGTTTCATTTTAACATTTACATAATTCTCATAATCTATTTCAGACTTTTTCTCTTTTAGCATAAATTTAATATCTTTAACATTCTTAGAAAAACTAGGAGCTTGTTCACAACCACTAATAGTGTTTATAACAACAAATAGAAACGCTAATATTATTACTGAACTGCCATAACTTAAATTTCTCTTTTCCATATTATCTTCTCCTCTTTTATAATATAACAGCATAATAAATTTCTAAAATTTATTATGCTGTTATATCTATTTTTTAACCTTTATAAACTAATATTCCTTTAGACTTAATAACTTTCTCTATAAGTTTTGTCATATATCCAACATTCATAAGCTATATCTGCTAAACTAGAGTAATCCATATAATTAGGAGCTTTAGCTATTTCTTCAGGAGGAAAACCATTGTTATGTGAAAAACTATATGCTTTCCATCTAAACTCTCCTACTGAATCCAAATAAGCAAACATTGCATAATGTTTATAATAATACTTACTTAAACTCTCTCCTACCCACTTCCATGAATCGCTATAATCATACACATACAGATCATGCCAAAAGTATCTATAAGCATATCTTGTTTCAACATCTACTTGTTTACTTCTATTTATTGTACTTAAATCAGAATAAATTGCTTTAAGTGCACTGTAAATATCTGAACCTATCTTATAAACATCGCCTATTCCGGGTATTTTCTCTATTATTTTAATTGAAGCATATTTAAACGTTTTGAAGCTAGTAAAAGATTTATCTGTAGTTGTAGTGTAACCACTTTCATCCCCTAAAGTATCTATAATATTTACTGTTCCATACGTGGGTACTGGTGCATAAGTAGAAGTTTCAATATCTCCTAAATCAGTAGTATCACGATTTAAGTTTGTATTTTCAGTTTTAAGTATTTTTCCAGTTAATTTAGAAGGAATAATTCTTACTGTATTTAGGATATAAGTATCTTCTTTTTCAAGTCTATCTCTTGTTTCTTTTGGTATATTTATTGTATAATCATCATTTATAGCAAAAGATAAAGGTGAACTACTACATGTATAAATAAAAAATACAATTAAAAGCAATGATATTTTTTTCATTTTAATACCTCCTCGTATAATATGTTTAGAGATATAAATCTCCAACTTTAATAACACAAAACTGATTTTTCATAACAATGTAGTCCATTCATTTTACCCTTTACAGAGAGTGGTTCTCATGTTAAGCTATTTGGCTACACAGACACTTTCCCTGAACTAAATAAACTAGATACCAAAGTTTATACAATCAATCCAAAACTTATTAAAAAATTTAAAGAGTCTTATGTGGATTTGGATAAGACAGATAAGATTGATGCTTTTATCATAGCTGACCGTCTACGCTTTGGTAAATTACCTTTAACTGTAATCATGCAAGAACAATATATTGCTCTTCAAAGGCTCATTAGAATGAGATTTCGTCTCGTTCAAAATCTTACTAGAGAAAAGCAATATTTCCTTCAAAATTTGTTCTTTAAATGCAGTGCATTTAAAACTGAAGTTGAAACTTCAGCATTGGGCAATGCCATTATGGAACTACTTATGGAAAAATATAGCCTTGATGAAATTAGTTCCATGGACATTAAAGTTCTTGCAGATTATTTAAAAGAAAAAGGCAAAAATCGATTCTCTGACTCAGAAAAAGTAGCAAATTGCATTCAAAAAGCTGCTCGTTCTTCCTATAGGCTATCTAAATGTGTTGAGAACTCTATAGATGTGCTTTTAGCTACTTCAATAGAGTCAATTCGTAGTATTAAATCTCAAATCAAGCAACTAGATAAATCTATAGCTAAACTTCTTGATGGTATACCAAATACAATTCAAACAATACCAGGTATTGGACCTGTTTACTGTTCTGGTATTTTAGCCGAAATCGGTGATATTCATCGTTTTAAAAGTCAAGCTTCAATAGCCAAATATGCTGGCCTTACTTGGTCTAAGAAGCATCAATCTGGCAAATTTAAAGCCAATGAAATTAACATGATACGTTATGGTAACAGATATCTTCGATATTACCTTGTTAAGGCTGCCATTTCGGTAAAAAATCATGAATCTGGATTTAATGCTTATTACCATAAAAAGTATCATGAAGTACCAAAACATCAGCACAAAAGAGCCCTCGTGTTAACTGCAAGAAAATTAGTGCGATTGGTTGATGCGCTGCTACGCAACGACCAAATCTATTCGCCAAAAAGGAAGGTGAATAGATAGGCTGACGCCTGCACAATTTCCTTTACTCACACCCAGTTTTTACCGATTTGGACTGAGCTAGTTTCGTGATGTCTTTTTTGCTGGCTAACAGCTAAAAGATCAATATTTATTTTGTTTTCTCCCTTAACATATTACCGTAGGACTTATATTTACACCGTAGTGTTAAAGGTATAGAGTAATTCTTGCACTCTAATCTTGATATTCGCACCAATTTAAAATAAAATTTAATTGACTCCCCTATAAATCTGCTATTAAACATGCTTGTAGCATTCAATTGAGTTAGTAGGTTTTTTTCATTTGGTGCTCTTGGATATATCACATAATCACCTCCTTTTTGATTCTTATACTAAAATTACATGATTAAGCTGTAATTTCCTGTCTAAAAGTTTATTTAACCATATTCAAGGCATATTTAGGCATATTTAGCCATATTTTAATCATTAAATGTGTAAAAGTTGGCTTATTTAATAATTTTTCTTTAGAATTTTAGTTATTGTACAACACTATAAATTTTTTCAATTAATTTTCTTTTAAAATTGTTTTTAAAAAATAGTGCTACTCACATTACTAGAGTGTTTTATACGACTACATAAAAATTGAAAGTAAAAAATATGACAAATGAAACGTCCCATTGTCATATATTTAGCTGCCTTAGCAAAATTTGACTATAACCCAGAGATTATAGAGTATATTACCAATCATATACTTGAAGAACTATACTTTATTAAAAACCTTGATACTTTTGAAAGTAAGGTCTCTGTCTAAACTAAAAAAAGTCAGAGGAATATTGGTATCCTCTGGCTTTTGAGCTTGGATTTATTCAATTTTAATGTGACAAATGAAACGTCCCTTTGTCATACGTCCCTTTGTCATATAATAACACAAAGGGACAGTCCCCTTGTGTTACTGTCCCCTTGTATTTTTCTACTATTTTAACCCTTCTTCTATTATTTTGATTAATTCATTTGACTCCCCTGCACTATTTTTATACCATAGCAAATTCTTTTTCTCTTCTTCTTTTTCTTCATGTATTGGATTCATATATCCTTCAAAAAACTTTTCAATTTCTTCATAGGTTTTTAAGCTTTTTTCCTGATTCTTCTTTATCTTCTGGATCAAAATATCTATCTCTTTTTCTTTTCCATTTTGCTTAATAAGTTTTCTGAGTTCTTTTAGGTCTTTCTCTGTATTATCAAGAAAAGATGTTACTTGAGAAAAACCTCTTACTCCACTATAAGCAAAGCTTTTAGCAGTAATTACATGTTCAATTGTTTCAGCTAAACCTACCTCATCTATATTATTGCTATCTTGTAGTTCACCCAACACTCTTCTGGGAACTATTACTAAAGCAATTTGTTCGATATGACGAATACGTTGACCATATTCTATTTTAATTTCTAGATTTTTCTTATATTGATAAATGTTAAAAATGCTTAATACGATTATTATAGAAATTAGTATTATAATTAAAATTTCATTTTTTCTCATAATTTCCCCTCTTTTTAATCTACAACTGTTAAATTAAAATAATCTTGTGCCCTTTCACTTTCATAATAGTTATAAACATAACCTCCCAATGGAACGTGATATCTTTCTTTATATTGCATTTCAGCATAGAAATCACCTTCAACTTTTCCTTGATGTGCATTTAACCCAACTATAAAAATTTCAACGTCTTTATCATCATAATCCATTTCTAAGTCTGTCCCTGCCTGAATTTCTATACTAGGTTGCAAAACACTATCAACAACGTTTAAAGAACCTTTACCATCATTAAGCGCAGCATCAAGTGTGCTAGTTGGTATACCAAATAAACTTAAAACATCGTACAGTATTCTATAGACAAATACATCTGAACCATCATCATCCTCGGCTGGGTGAGTACCAGTAGAGTGTCCTTCTTCAAAATAAAATCCAGCCCTAACCTCATACAATTCTACTGCTTCACTAAAACCATCATAATTATTTAAAGCTACTTCTATATCTTCTGCATAGGATCTACCCTTTAAAAGTAATAATTCCCCATTATTTTCTTCTTGATACAATTTTACCCTTACTCCATACACATCATCAATCTTAGAACTATCCATATATGCTGTTTCAGATTTTACATAATCGAAAGTACGTGTTGTTGACATCAAATTAACAGTTTCTTCATTATTTATTAAATTAAATTCTGATATATTTGATTTTTTCTTTTCTGTTACTTTAAGTCTTTTTTCTTCTATCTCTTTCATATCATTTTCTGAAATAACAGGTTTTCCAAATATCATTACGGATGAATCAGACTCATTATATATATTCATAGATAGACTCACTTTATTATTTTTATTAGCAAATCCAATTAATAATTTATATTCACTATCTTCAATTACTATATTCCCTTCAAGTGATCCTTCTATTAATTCACCTGATTTAAGTTGAATTTTTTCCACTTCTCCCTCAGCTTTAAAATCATATTTATTTCCTTCAATTTCAAGTTGACCTTTTACAACAGCAATTCCTATTTTTTCCCCTTTTTTAAATTCGGTAAAATAATCATAAGATACTTTAGTTTCTGATTTTTCTGTAGATTTAACTTTGATACCAAGATTCCGTTTTATATTTTCTATTGAAATTGACTTACCATGAACTTTTTCCAGTTTAGATTCATTTTTGTTTGAAATAGCATATGAACTTTGAAAACATCCTAATAGTAAAACTGTTATTAATGTAAATATTAATATTTTTTCATCTTTTTATCCTCTCCTTTCATATTTTAAAAATTATCATCACTATATATTTCTACGCAACATGTTTATAACTTCCTATTTGAAAATTTGTAATTTTTTAATAGGAGATTATTTTCATTTGGTGGTCTTGGATATAACATCTTTTTCCCCTCCTTCCAATTAAATAAATATAATAATTATAAAATTTTTTAACTTTATGTGAATAACGTTGTTGTTAGGTTCACTTCAGTTAACTTAATCATACTATTTATGGATATATTTGTAAATTACTTTTCGCAATATTATAAATTTTTGGGTCCGTTTTCCTATTTTATAAATTTTAGTAAGTAATCTTTAAAACAAATTTTATTTTCATACACCTATCACACCTTACATGCTTCCTGAATAATATAATATATGCAGTTAGGCTGACTATCTCCTTAAGGAGGCATAGCGATGAACCCAGGGAAAGCTGTTGAAATCAAAAATGTAAGTATGATATACCATACCCTTGATGGTGAAACTGAAGCTATAAAAGACTTATCTTTAGATATATATCACGGAGAAATAGTTGCTTTGATAGGGCCTAGTGGTTGCGGTAAATCTACCTTATTATCTATAGTAGCTGGGCTTCTTAAGCCATCTAAAGGAAAAGTATTTGTCAATGGTAATGAAGTAAAAGGAACTAGTGGAGATATAGGATATATGTTTCAAAGGGACCACTTATTTGAGTGGAGAACCATTTATCAAAATTCCATTATAGGTTTAGAGATACAAAATAAATTAACCGATGAAAAGAAAAAGTTTGTTGAAAGTCTATTAGACACCTATGGTTTGGGAGAATTTAAGGATCATTATCCCAGACAGTTATCAGGTGGTATGAGACAAAGGGCAGCTCTTATAAGGACTCTAGCTTTAAAGCCTGAAATTCTACTACTAGATGAATCCTTTTCTGCCCTAGACTATCAAACTAGACTGACAATCGCTGATGAAATAGGTACTTGCCGTTCACAATAGGATTTACCTTATTTTTATTTAATCGATATTGATAGAATATTACTTTCTAATTCAAGTCTTTTTCTTAATTTCTCTGAAATTTCTATTTTAATTTCCGTTCCCTTAGGCACATTTTTAAATTGATATGACATTGAGTCTACAACTGTACCTGAAGCCGCTGCTTCAAAATAGTCATCATAATTTTTTACTTTTATATTATCACTCCAGTTCCCTATTAAAACTTCTTCAAATATTTTCTCATATTTATCTGTCGCTTTTACTACATGATAAAGCTTATTATGTTCGCTAAATACTACATTAAAATTTGAATTATTCAATGTAATTTTACCATTTTTAGGAACAGAAAGTCTTTTGTCTTTTTTATCATCATTTTCACTATATACTATTGATAGTGTATACCACCACTCTTTTTCAATAATTTCCTTTATTTCATCTTCACTTAGTTTTTCTAACATAAAATCAATAGATTTTACATAGTAATCTCTCTCCTCTTCTAACCGTTTAATAAATACTTGTTTTTTTCTTAAATTTTCTTCTAATTTTGAAATTTCTTTTTTGAGCTTATCCACTTCTTCATTAGTTTTATTATCTGTAGTTGTTTGAATTGTAGATTCTTCTGTAACTACTTTTGAGTTAAGATTATCACAACCAGTAAACAATACAATATTAAATAATAAAATTAGCATATAAAGATATAATTTTTTCATATTTTTACCCCCTTGTATTTTGGATAGTATAAAATATTTTGTTAATTAACATATTTATTTTTAACAATATTATTCAGTTTTTTTATATTTAATATGCTATTAATTATATAGTATACTAAAGTTTAGATTTTAATTTTAAAATTTCATTGATGATAAAATTCAATTACCAAATATTTAATTTCATTTTTATTTATAACTCTAAAAATACACTCATTTTTTATACTCTTTCTAAACAATGTATAATATAGGTGTTCATTATCATTATTAGTTAAATTAATTTTTTCATTCTTATCCAGATCATAGTAATAAATGTTTGAAAAATTATTCAAGTCATTAAAAAATGAAATAATAATTTTATCATTAACTAGTGCCATTGATAGAATATCCTTATCTTTTTCAATTTTTTCCAATCTACCTGTTTCATGGTAAAATACATATAAATTACTTTTATACCGTGACAGACTATCTGCCTACTTGTCTAATTCCCCTTTTTATTCATCCTCTTTCCAATCTTCTGTATAAATTTATTAATTCCTTTGAATTTGAGTAATAAATTCAACCTTTTTCTAGTATTTTTGTATTGAAAATTCTTGTAAAAGGTTAGTGGTAATAATGAAAACTGAATTGAATCGTGAGGCTACTAAAATTACCCTTGATATGCTTAATGAAGGAAAAGGAAAGCAAAGTTGAGCAAGGGAAAAAAATTTGTAAATTCTTTAGCTTCAAATGCTGGTAAAAATATTGCAAATGAAAAAGTTGTTTCTAATCATAAATCAACTAAACCAAACTTAAATGAATTAAATGAAAATATTAAAGGTTTATTCTTCAAAATAAACAAGCTAGAAAATAGTATTAGTAAATTAAATTAAGAACTTAAATTGTTAAGAGAAGAAAGAGAAAAACAAAAAGAAAAAACTTCAAAATTAATTGATAATATAATAAATGTACTTAATGAGTATAGTTCCAAAGAAGATTAATTTTATTCATAATTTAAATCTAAAAGATATTATACAGTTTTAGTATATTCTTTTGCTAGGTATAACTCCCCTAACTCCTCCAGTTGGATCATCTATATCCCCTTTATATCTTGGTATTAAATGTACATGCAAATGCATTATAGTTTGTCCTGCTTCTTTACCACAATTTATACCTATGTTATATCCATCAGGTTTATACTTTTTATCCAAGTATCTTTTACATTCCTCTAATAATTCCATTATAGCTATTTTTTCTTCATCCTTAGTCTGAAAATAATTTTCAATATGTCTTTTAGTAATTATCAACATATGTCCTTTACTTACAGGATATTTGTCATATATCGCAAATGCTAAATTATTTTCTAATATAATATTTAAACTTTCTATATTACAAAATGTACATCCCATAGAATTACCTCCAATAATTTTAGCCATCGACACTTATTAAGAGTTGAATATAATGCTATTGTAATCTTGCTCATAGACTTGGTTACTAATGATGTTATTAAGGAAAAATCTTGTATATAACTCTTTAATTACTTCTAATTGTTCTATTGAAAACATTAATATTACTTATTTCCAGTTTTAGTTATACATATTTTATCATAAATTCAAACGTCCAACTATCACACTTACTCCCCTTCACATTTACCTTCCTTTAATATCTTCTCAACTATTGAAGTTCTATCTCCTTTAAATCTATTAACCCTTCCCATAACTATCTCAGCTATTATCCTTGCCATTATATCCTCAACTATATCTTCATTGGGTAAATTAACAATAACCTTAATATCCTTCTTTTTCATTCCATCTCCCCCTCTGCTAAATCATATTAGAGGGTTTGTTTGTCCTATTCCTTTTGATTTTGTCATATATTTAAGATACTTGGCATTAAATGTAATAGAATCCATTGTATGTATTAAGTTAAAAAAAACACCTTAAATAATTACCTTTCAATTTCCATATCATAATTATGAAAACATATATATCGAGGTGAAATTATTGTCTATTGTTGCCATATATTCAAGAAAATCTAAATATACTGATAAAGGTGAATCTATTAAAAACCAAGTAGAACTGTGTAAAGAATATGCTGAGAAACATTTTAATGTAGATAGGTTTTTAATATATGAAGATGAGGGATATTCTGGAGGACATGCAGACCGCCCTAAATTTCAAAAGATGCTTAAGGATATTTCAAAGAAAAAATTTAATATTTTAATATGTTATCGTCTTGACCGTATAAGCAGAAATATTACAGACTTTTCTAACCTTGTTGAACTGCTTCACGAAAACAACATAGACTTTGTGTCTATCCGTGAACAGTTTGATACTTCAACCCCTATGGGCAGAGCAATGATGTATATAACCTCTGTTTTTGCACAGCTTGAAAGGGAAACCATAGCACAGAGGATTAAAGATAATATGCACCAGTTAGCAAGAACAGGAAGGTGGTTAGGAGGTAAAACCCCTACTGGATATAAAAGTGAGCCTATATATGTAGATGATAAGGGAAAAGGCAAAAAGAAGATGTATAAGTTATCCCCTATACCAGAACAATTAGATGTAGTTAAAACCCTTTATTATAAGTTCCTTGAGCTTGGTTCCCTAACCCGATTGGAAAGCTGGACCTTAGAAAATAATATAAGGACTAAACGGAATAAGTATTTTGATAAAAGTGTACTGAAGATAATATTAACAAATCCAGTTTATGTTATAGCTGATGAACTAATATATGAATATTTTCAGGAAAATAGCTCTGATATAGCCAGTTATAAAGAAGAGTTTGACGGTATCCATGGATTAATGGTTTACAATAAACACGATGAAAAAAGAAATAAAATCATTAGAAATGATGAATCTAAATGGATAGTTGCTGTTGGAAAGCATAGGGGAATAATACCCTCTAAAGACTGGATAAGGGTACAAAACCTATTAGAAAAAAACAGTAAAAAAGCACCTAGAACAGGAACAAGTAAAATAGGTCTTATAACAAATTTATTAAGATGTAAAAATTGTAGTTCAAAAATGAGAATAACTGTTTCTAGGAAGAAAAATAAAATTTATTACTACTACAAGTGTTTATTAAAGGAAAGATCTAGGGGAGCTAAGTGTAAGATAAAAAATTTAAATGGTAAATTAGCTGATAAGTTTGTAATTAATGAAATAAAAAAGATTAATTATAAAGAAAGTGATGTTTTTAAGTATCTTCATGAAATGAAGGAAAACTTAAAAAATGAATCAGATGGTCAAGTATTAATCAAAAATAGGCTCAAAAAGGAATTACATGAGTATGAAAAGGCAATCAACAATTTAACACTACAATTATCCCAAAGTCAAAATTCTAAAGCTACAAAATACATAGTTAAGCAAATTGAAGAATTTGATAGCAAAATTACAGCCATTAAAAAAAAGTTAGGGAATCTTGATGAAAATAATGAAATAAACAAACTAGAAAAATACAATATTGAAATATTATTAAAGCTAATAAGGAATTTTTCTAGTAATGTAGATAAATTAGAATTTGAAGAAAAAAAGAGACTGCTTAATCAGATAATAGATAAGATTTGGTGGGATGGTGAAAAATTAGAAATAGATATATTAAGTTATAACAGAAAGTAAATTTTAATTAAAGGCATAATATGAACCATGCCTTTAATTTATAATAGAACTCTTTTCTAAGTCTATAATACTTCACCTAATCTCCTAAATATTTATCTTAATATCCTTTAATATTTTCTTACTTTTTAGTTCTCAACTTTTATACTCTGTATACCCGACTTCATTGCTAATCTTCTTAAAAAAGTATTATACATTGCAGGGGATTTAAGGTTTTTTAATAAAATATTTGCTTTTAATTTTCTCAGTTTATTTTTATATCTATTGAGAAAACCGTCAATTCCAGACTCCAAACTCTGAGCAAGATATAATGCACTTTTTAATGCATAACTGAATCCTTCTGCAGAGCTTGGACTTATAGAACCTGCTGCCTCTCCTACTAATGCAATGTTATCTTTACCATGAAGTAAGGCTTTTAACGATGTAGGTCTATATATGAAGGCCCCTTCCCTTTTTATTCTTTTTCCAAATTGGAACTCACGCTTTTGAAGTTTCATTTTAAGTAACTGAAATTTTTCATTAGCTTCCTTTCCTATATCAAATGCACCACCTAAGAGAATATACCCATTTTTAGGTATTATCCAAGAGTAAAAATCGGTAATATTCTTATCAAAAATTGCTGTAAAATAGGGCATTTCTGATTTAGTTTCATACCACTCCTGAATTGAAATGTAATTTTTAGGAAACAAATGATTACTGAAAGCCTGTCCCCTTATTAATGAATTCCCTCCATCTGCCCCAATTAGAACCTTTGTCCTCTCAACATATTCCTGTTTATTATGAGAAAATCTTATTTCATACCCATTATCTATAGGTGTAAATGATTTAAATACTGAATTAAACCTTAAATCTACTTCCTTTGGAATCTGTGATACCAACCATCGGTCAAATTTTTCCCTATCCATATTAAAATAAAATCTTTGATAATATCTTTCAATATTATTGTTAAGATCAATAGTCCTAACTGCAAAAAGTTGAGGATCTACAAGTATATCCTTAGGAATTCCTAATCCCATTTTAGCAATCATATATTGGGCATCAGGAGCAAGAAGCCCTCCACAACATTTTTCTCTATTATTACCTTTACTGTAGTATTCTAAATTTCTCTTTTCAATAACAAGTATCTTATATTTACTACCTAATAACTTTGCCAAGGTAGAACCTGCAGGTCCTGCTCCAACTATTGTAATATCGTACATAATATCACCTCTAGTTTGTATCATCTTAACTACATTTTACAATAAAACTATTTGAATTAATTCTACCATTTTTATAAATTTCCTTTATTTATAGTAGAAAACTAAATTGTTTATGTATATTATACATAAAAATATTAAAGTGTAAATTACTATGTTAGAAAATTTCTCTACCTATTCATAAGAAAATAAACTTTTATGCCTTTTGTGCATATAGCAGAAGCTATATCTATGGCAGATAGGGTTGTTGTATTGTCTAACAGACCTGCTGTTGTAAAGGATATTATAGATATTAAATTAACATGTCCTAATGGAGTAAGAACACCTATGAAGTGTAGAGAAGCCCCTGAATTTAGACACTATTTCAATAAAATATGGAAGGAGCTTGATGTCCATGTCAAATAATAATAAAGTATCATATGAACACCAGCAATATATACAAAGGCTTCAAAGAAGAAAAAGAAATATTAAAATAACTCAAGTAGCAGTATTTGTTGTTGCATTAGCCCTGTGGGAAATTGCTGCAAGGTTAAACTGGGTAGATACTTTCCTTACTAGTTATCCAAGCGAGATATGGAACTTATTTGTAAATTATATATCAAATGGTTCCTTATTTCACCATGTAGGCATATCTCTAATGGAAAACATATTTGGTTTTACCTTAGGAACCCTCTTAGGTATACTAATTGCCATATTACTTTGGTGGTCAGAGTTTATATCAAAGGTATTAGACCCTTATCTAGTTGTCTTAAATAGTTTGCCTAAAACAGCCCTTGCACCAATAATTATCCTTTGGGTTGGTGCAGGATATACTGGAATTATTGCTACGGCCATTGCAGTTTCAATAGTAGTAACTATAATGAATGTATATAATAGTTTTAAGGAAGTAGATGAAGATAAGATAAAGATGTTAAAAACCTTTGGAGCTAACAAGGTTCAAATTCTAAAGAAAGTAATTCTTCCAGCAAGTGTACCTTCCATGATAAGTTCCCTTAAGATAAATATAGGACTTTCATGGGTTGGAGTTATAGTTGGAGAGTTCTTAGTTTCAAAGGCAGGGATAGGCTATTTAATCATGTATGGTGGACAGGTATTTAGGCTTGATCTAGTAATGATGAGTGTATTTATCCTTGCAATATTAGCAGCAGTAATGTATCAGGGAGTAGCTATTATTGAAAATAAATTTATGAAATGGAGACAATAAACAATCGAGGGGCGTATATGTCCCTCGATAAAAAGTGCCATTTAAGATGCATATATATCTGAAAATTCTACATCAATTACTTCCATATAATCCTTGTAATCTTTATCTGATTTACAGTTTTCTAATTCTCCATTTTCATTCTCTATTTGTCTAGCAGGAAGCTTAACAATAAATTCACTTCCCTTTCCATATTCACTTTCTACACTTATTTCTCCATCATGCATATCTACTAAGGCTTTTACAATAGATAGACCTATACCACTACCTTCATGACTCCTTACAAAGGATTTGTCTACTTGGGTAAAACGGTCAAATATAGTATTAATCCTTTCCTTTGGTATGCCTATTCCTGTATCTTTTACAGATATAATTACTGTATCGTCAGTAGTGGTTATTTTAACTAAAACTTTACCACCAGTTCCAGTAAACTTTACAGCATTTGATAATAAGTTTAACATAATCCTTTCAATTGCATTAGTATCAAGTGCAATAATTTTTTCCTCAACATCTGTATCAAAAATAATTTCTATGTTATTATTTTGTCCAAACTCTGCAACTGACAATGTTATATCTTCTATAATCTTTACTATATTACAATTTTGAAATTTTAATTTAAAATATCCAGAATCTATTTTAGTCATATCTAAAATATTATTAGTTAATCTTAAAAGCCTGTTACAATTTTGCTTAATTATTCCTAAGCGTTTATTAAACTTTGTTTTCTCTAAATCATTAGAAACCCTTTTTAGATCATACTCAAGTAATTGTAAGGTACTATATATTAAATTTAAAGGAGTTCGTATCTCATGGGACAAATTAGCAAAAAATTCTGTCCTAATTTTATCATATTCCTGTACTTCTTTAAGAAGTTTCATTTTTTCTTCAACCTTTTGTTTAAGCTTCTCAACCTGCTTACGATATGAGATATCTCTAATAACAGACAGTATAGCTGTTTCTCCATCATACGGAAATGAAGTACTGATTGCATCAACTTCTATAACTTTTCCATTAACTTTCACAAATTTGTATTCCCTTAATGATAAAGGTTCTCCTTTTTTACTTCTACTTATTCTATTTTTTGCTTTTCCATAATGATCTGGATGTATAAAGCTAAATACACTTTTTCCCTTAAATTTTTCTGAATCTTCTTCTCCTAAGAGTTTAGCAAAGGAAGAGTTAGCAAAAATAATCTCTCCT
This sequence comes from Thermohalobacter berrensis, assembly GCF_003609645.1. Taxonomy (GTDB): domain Bacteria; phylum Bacillota; class Clostridia; order Tissierellales; family Thermohalobacteraceae; genus Thermohalobacter; species Thermohalobacter berrensis. The sequence continues at coordinate 84,418 of NZ_MCIB01000023.1, read as the reverse complement.
TCCTTATGAATAACTATACCTCCTGGTAAAACTTCCATTAGTTTTTCATAACGCTTATTAGTTTCTTTAAGATTTTCTTCAATAGTTTTTCGTTGAGATTCATCATTCTGAAGTTTTTCACTTAATTCTTCTAATTTTTCTGTTTTATCAGCAACTAAATCCTCTAAGGCTTTATTATACTGTAATAGTAATTTCTCTGAATCTTTTAATTTAAATTGCTGGAGTCCAATATCAGATAACATCTCTGCTAATCTGACAAAATATCTCATGTAACCTTCTACTTGTTCCTTGTCTAATACAGGTACTTTTGACAGGGCTTTAAGATAAGCTTCTTTATCATATCCCATTTCCTCTGCTTGCTTTTTAAAATGCTCAACATCAGGCTTTTCAAAAAAGAATTGTCCGAAGCATAAAGTACCTATATGCTTTTCTCTAACGATAATCGGAATAAAACCCTCTATCAAGCCATTTTTACATTTATAGAAGCCATATTTTTTATTTAGATCTAGCTTTTTAGTTCTATTTTTTATTGAAGCATCACTTTCCTCACATCTTTTTGCACTTTTAGGATTAACTCTATGGAATTTGGTGCAAATATCCTGCCAACCAGCACCACATACAACATTTCCTTCTAAGTCAATAAGACCATAGGGAATATTAGATATATTGTAAAATTCTTCCATTAGCTTTCTAAATTTCTCTATATCAATCAGATTTTCCAATCTATATTTCATTATTCTCCCCCTTCCAGTGAAAAACAACTGGTCAGTCCACAACATTACCACTTATAATATTATAAAAAAAGGTCTGTCAAATTTTGTAGAAACTTGTTTGTTTTCTTGAAAATTTAAAGAATGAAAAAGACTCCTTCCATATAAATGGGAAGGAGTTTTAATATTTATATCCTTTTTAATTTACTTTAAACTTTTCTGTTGATTCCTGAAGCCTCTTAGCAAGTCCCTCTAACTCATTAGCATATCTATCTACTTCTTCAATAGCTGCCAACTGTTCTTCTGCTGATGCAGAAACCTGCTGAGTTGCTGCCGAAGTTTGTTGTGATGCAGCTGATATATTTTCAATAACTTTAACAATTTCATCCTTTTTATTAGTCATAACTTCACTATAGTTTTTCACTTCATCAAACTTTTGAGTAAGCATCTTTATAGTATTTGATATTTGATTAAATATACTTTCTGTTTCACCTACAGCCTCATTTTGCTCTTCAACTATTACACCAGCTTTACCCATTGCCTCAACAGCTGTTTTAGATTGTCCTTGTATTCCCTCTATAAGTACTTTTATATCATTTGCAGCAGCTGAAGATTGTTCAGCAAGTTTTCTAACCTCTTCTGCCACTACTGCAAAACCGCTTCCTGCTTCTCCTGCCCTTGCAGCCTCAATAGCTGCATTAAGAGCTAACAAGTTAGTTTGTTCTGCTATTTCACCTATTGTTTCAGTTATTTTTCCTATTTCATCAGCCCTTTTGTCAACTTCTTTTACAATACTATTTACTTTAGCTGATGCATCTTTATTTTCTTGAGACTTTTTAGTCAATAATTCAACTGTATTTAATCCACTATCAACTAAATTATTAGTCTCATCTGATAATTTACTCATATCTTCTGTAGAATTTGCAACACTTTCTATATTACTAGCTAATTCAGTAACTTTACCTGCCCCTATTTCTGTATCCTTTGCTTGGTCATTTGCACCTCTAGCAATTTCTTCTATAGTAGTTGCAACTTCATTGGTTGCAGTTGTTGTCTGTTCTGTTGTATCTGCTAAAGAACTTGAAGAATCTAGTACTGTTCTTGAAGCTTCTTTAACATCCTTAATAAGTTTACTAATATCTTCTACCATCTTGTTAAAGCTTTCAGCTACCTCTCCAAACTCGTCTTTTCTATTTATATTTACCCTAGTAGTTAAATCTCCAGAGGCTGCTTGATTAAATGCCTCCTTAAGCCTATTTAAAGGTGTTGCTATACTTCTTGCAACAATTGTAGCCATTATAATAGCTAAGACTATTGCAATAATTATAGCTGTTAAAACAAAGTTTTTGATTACATTTGTATCCTTTAGTAATTCATCTTCATTCATTGCTGCAACTAATTTCCAACCTGTCTTTTCATTAGTTACAAAGCTTGCAAATTTTTTAGTGTTTTCATGTAAATACTCAATAAATCCATTTTTATTAGATTTAATATCTTCCCAGAAGCTATAGTTAGTTACATCATTAGTTCCTATTAATTTATTATCAGGATGAGCTAAAATAATTCCATCTCTACTAGTAATATAAACATAACCTTCTTTACCTATTACTTTCTTAGATACCTCATTAGAAAGCTCATTTAAAAGGACATCTATACCTATAACTCCTACTATTTTTCCATTATGTTCAACTGCTTTAGCAGCAGTAATAGTTGTATTTCCAGAAGAAGCATCAGCATATGGTTCAGTCCATATAACTTGTCCCTTGTTTTCCAAAGCCTTTTTATACCAAGGTCTTGTTCTTGGGTCAAAATCATCTGGTAGTTCTGTTTCGGGGTATAGGTGCATTTGTCCCCCTTCTGTTCCAAAATATGTATTTAGTATTATTTTACTGCTTTCATTAGTATTTTTTAATAATTCCATAGCTAGTTTATTATATTCGACTTTTAGATTATCTTCTTTTAATTCTTCATTTTCTGAATTTGGTAAAACGTTATCTTCAATGCTATCTGTTTCTTCTAACATTTTAGGGAATGATGAGTTGTCCGCTAAAACATATGCCTGTTGTTCTAAGCCTTCTAAAAATTTATTAATTCCACTATTAATCTCTGTTATTCTTTGCTCATTTGTAACTTGAAATTTATTTTCCAAAATCTCAAAGGATTTTTGGTAAGATAAATATCCTAAAACAATAAGTGGAACTAAAATAGATAGCATACTAATTACTAAAAGTTTTGTCCTTAATTTAGATTTTCCTTTAGAGGCTTTTTTAGCCTTTACTACTTTTTTATCTTTATTATTTTCGTCCTTCATATACGCCCCCCTTTAAATAATGCCGTTACATAATAACTCGTATTTTTTATATTTTTAATTTATTAATTAATTTAACATATATCTTACATTATTCGATTTTTTTATATAGATTCCTTCTTTATTTTACAAAAAATTATTTTTTCTTGTTAACCATTGGTTATTACAGTGAGATATATCTCCCTATAATAATTTCTTAAATTCTTCTTCACTTTGTAATCCTTTTAAATCTTTGTCTTTTTTTATTTTTTCTCTAAATCTAGGGTATAATTTTATCGCCATTTTTAGGTCATCTATAGCTTTTCTTTTCATTTCCTTTCTAGCAAAACAACATGCCCTGTTGTAATAGAGGAATCCAACTTCTGGGTTGTGTTTTATCCCCTCTGTTAATACATCTATAGCTTCGTCAAATCTTTTACTCTCTATATAAATAACAGCCTTATTTAAATATGAATAGGGATAATTTTTATTAGCATTAATAGCTAGTGTATAATAATTAAGGGCTCCATCTAAATCTTTCAAGTGTTTTAATATAACCCCCATATTAAATAATGCTTTATAATAATTAGGATTTATATTTATACTTTCTTTTACCATTTCTAATGCCTTATCATATTTTCCTATTTCTTCATATATAGAACCTAAATTGTTATATGCTATATAATCTTCAGGTACCAGTGAAATAACCTTTTTATAATACTTTATAGCCCTTTGTTTATCTTCCCTTTCATCGTATATATTAGCCATGTAAAAATATGCCCTATCATATTCTGGATCTATTTCTGCTGCTTTAGAATAATAGTCTAGAGCAGTATCCTTATTACCCAACTCATCATAAATTATAGCTATACCATAATATGCTCCAGCTTGTTTTGAATCTATTTTAAGTATTTCTTTATATGTTTTTATTCCCTCCTTCTTATTGCCTAACTTATCATGTAAAAGGGCTATATTAAATAAAATATTTAATCTTTCAATATCATTAATATCAAACTCCAATGCCTTTTTGTAGAAGTTTAAGGCCTTTATTTCATTACCATCTTCTTGAAACTTTTTAGCAAGTATAAGATAATTATTTCTTTTATCTGCTTTAGTTAGCTTTTTCACAGTCTTCACCTCTATAATTAGTTTCCCTATTAGTTTAACATATTAATTATATTATTAATAATAAAAACGCAATTCATATATTAGAATTGCGTTTTATGATCTAACCTTAAACTCTATAAAATTATCCTTTATTTTTCTTTCAATATCCTTTAATTCTTCTTTTTTATAGGGTGTTAACCTTCCCTTTCCTGCTAAAATCGTATCACCATCTCTAAAGTTTTGAATAATATATCGTTTTGAGCCTTTTAGTTCTTCTGCAATATTTATTATATCATCTTCAGTTATAAGCTCTTTACATACAGTAGTTCTAAATTCATAGTCTATATCAGATTCCCTTATTAGACTTATACTTTCTTTTATTTTATTTATTTCAACCATAACCCCTGTAACCTTATTATATTTGTTAAATGGTGCCTTTATATCCATTGCAATGTAATCTAGGAGTTTATCTTTTATAAAACTTTTTAATAATCTAGGATTTGTTCCATTTGTATCTAGTTTTACTAAAAAGCCTTTATCTTTTAACTCTTTAACAAAGTCATATAATCCTTTATTAAGGGTTGCCTCTCCACCGGATATACAGACAGCGTCTATAAACTTTTTTCTCTTTTCTAAAAAGCTAAATATATATTCAGCCTCTATCTTTTCTCCTTTGTTATAAACTAAATCAGAATTATGACAATAGGGACATTTAAAATTACACCCACCAGTAAATAAAACTGTGCTTATTTTATCAGGATAATCTATAAAAGAGGATTTTTGGTGACCTTTAAAATACATATATACACCTCATTAGTAATTATCATATTTTAAGCAGTATGTCTTTTCTTTTTGCCTTCTAAACTATGGTTTACATCAAACTCTAATCTATCTTTATATTCCTCTTTTTTACCCTTATTCCATGATTGAACTGGTCTATGGAACCCTACAACTCTCGTCCAAACTTCAGTATCTTTACCACATTCAGGACAGTTAAACTGTTCACCCCTTAAGTATCCATGATCAGGACATATACTATAGGTTGGAGTTACAGTAAAGTATGGTATTTGGCTTTTTTCAAATACTTTCTTAATTAATTGTTTTACTATTTCAACACTATCTATCTCTTCTCCAATAAATCCGTGAAGTACTGTACCTCCTGTATATAGTGTCTGCAATCTTTCTTGTAGTTCTACTGCTTCAAACACATCCTTTGTATGTCCTACTGGAAGTTGAGTTGAGTTTGTATAGTATGGTTCCTTATCTCCTTGAGTGTAGATCTTAGGATACATTCTTTTATCTAATCTTGCAAATCTATAGGCTGCTCCTTCTGCTGGCGATGCTTCTAAGTTCCATAGGCTTCCTGTTTCCTCTTGGAATATTTGAATAACTTTATTCATAAATTCCATTATTTCAACTGCAAATTCATTTCCTTCTTCAGTAGTAATATCTTTACCAATTAAATTTACACATGCTTCATTCATACCATTTAATCCTATAGTACTAAAGTGATTCTTGAAATATTCTCCCTCTGCATCCTTAATTCCTTGAAGATAGAATTTTGAATATGGATAAAGGCCTGCTTCCATGTATCTTTCAAGAACTGTACGCTTTGCCTCACATATTTCTTTAGCAAGCTCCATAAGCTTTCTAACTCTTCTCTTGAAATCCTCTTTATCTTTGGCAAGATAGCCTATTCTAGCCATATTTAGTGTTACAACATTAATTGACCCTGTTAGTGGATTAGCACCAAATAGACCTCCACCTCTTTTTCTTAATTCTCTGTTATCTAGACGAAGTCTACAACACATTGATCGAATATCTTCTGGATTTAGGTCACTGTTAATAAAATTAGCAAAATAAGGTGTACCAAACTTTCTTGTCATCTCCATAATCTTGTTTGCAATTTTAGAATCCCATGGAAAATCTTTAGTTATATTAATTGTAGGAATTGGGAAACTAAAGCTTCTTCCAGCTCCATCACCTTCCATCATTACTTCACAGAAGGCTTTATTAAACATATCCATCTCTTTTTGGAATTCTCCGTATGTCTTATCCATTCTCTTACCACCAATAATAACTGGCATATTTTTAAGCATTGGATGTGGAGCTATATCTAATGTTATATTTGTAAAAGGCGTTTGGAAACCAACCCTTGTAGGTATATTAAGATTAAATACAAAGCTTTGAACTATCCTCTTAACTTCTTCATAATTTAAACCATCATAATAAATAAAAGGTGCGGCATATGTATCAAGGGAACTTACAGCCTGTGCCCCAGCTGCCTCACCCTGTAGTGTATAAAGCCAATTTACTATTTGTCCTAGAAAAGATTGAAAATGTTTTGCAGGTGATGATTCTATTTTACCTTCTGCTCCTTTAAATCCATGAAGAAGTAAGGCCTCTAAATCCCAACCACAGCAATAGGGCGCTAAAAGTCCTAAATCGTGTATATGTAAATCTCCATTTATATGTGCATCCCTTAATTCTTTTCTATATATCTTATTTAACCAATATTTCTTTGTTATAGACTCAACAATATGATTATTTAACCCTTGAAGACTGAATCCCATATTAGCATTTTCATTAACTCTCCAATCTTCAAATGATACATACTCTTCAATCATTCGTTCTGCATCCATAAATAGATTTTTTACATCCCTTAATTCCTCATGCTTTTGCCTATAAAGTATGTAAGCCTTAGCAGTTTTGGCATGTCCCTCTTCTATAAGTACCTTCTCAACTACATCTTGTATTTCTTCTACCGTAGGAATACTAGCTCCATACAACTCGTCTAATATTCCCTTAACAATATTAGCAAGTCTTTCTGCTTCTTCCCTATTATCTCCCCCTACTGCCTTTGCTGCTGCAAAAATAGCTTCTGCTATCTTTTTGATGTCAAAATCAACGATGGTTCCATTTCTCTTTTGCACTCTAGTTACCAAGCTATCAACCCCTTCATGTTGTGGTGTATCCCTTTTTCTATACATATATATTGTATAGTGACTATTATTATTTTAAATTAGTTACTAATCTTATGCAACCAGTTTCGACATTATATTACTAAATAAGATTAAATTAGGTAGCAAGTACTATATATTTATTTATTATTACAAGTGAAACCTTACTCACCTTTACAGACAGGACAATAGCCATAAAAATATAATTGCTTACTAAGGACCTTATAGTCAGAAACTTTCCCTACTTCATCTTTAAGATGGGTAAATAAATTCTCTGGTAAGTCATCAACTTTATTACATTTTAAACATATTATATGAGGATGGTCCTTTACATTTGCATCATATCTAAAGCTATTTTCTCCAACATTTAATTCCTGTACTAAACCAGACTTTTTAAATATTTCAAGTGTTTTATATATAGTTGCTAAACTCATTGTTGGAAATTCCTTTTCAAGTTTCTTATATATAATTTCTGCACTTGGATGTTCTTTAGTGTTATTTAATACCCTGTAAATAGCTATACGTTGTGGAGTTATCTTGTATCCCTTCTCTTTTAAAACCTTTAATAAAGTTTCCATTAAAATCACTCCATTCTTAAAAGAAAATAATTATCCATTTAAAATAATTATAAATTTATTATACCATTAAATTAGATAAATAACACAAAAAAATCCCCAAGTAGTATCCTACTTGAGGTTAATTTAAAACAATTTATATTGTATCATACATATTTATCTTTTAAAACTAAATTTTAAATTCTCCTATAGCAATATAATCCTTATCTTCTACATTTTCACTATTTATATCTAATAATTTCCAGTTGCCTGTAATCCCCATTTCCTTTGCTATATTCTCGAAATAATACATCATAATCCCTAAGTCTATAAAATTTTTCTTATCCTTAGGTTCTATAGTATTTAAAACTATTTTATTATTTTCTAAAATAAATCTCCATGGTTGCTTATTTAGATGGGATGGTGTATATCTTACATAATAGAATAAATCTAATAATCCCCTATTTTCTAGTTCATTTGTACCAATTTTATTTCCCCATTTTTCTTTATATACAATTTCTTCTACAGAAAGCCTACTACTAGTTGGAGAAGAACCTGCAGGTCTTTTACCTACAATCCACCTTTTACCTAAGTAATCAAATTCCTTAGGTGAGTCCATCTGTTTTATTTTATGTTTAGGATATCCTATAGAAATTAAGTATTTTAAATGGATAGATGAAAATAATTCTTTCTTTATTTCATCAGAAACATCATTAACATCAATCCAACATGTTCCTAATCCTAAATTTTCTATTTCAGTTATTAATGATTCTGTAAAATAGGCTGAACTTATTAGTGTCTTATAGTCTTTTTCTTTTATTTCAAGTCCAATATAATAGGGACTTTTTATCATAACTCCCGAATATCCTGCTTTACCTTCTAATTTTTCATATATTTTATTACCATCTTCTAAAAAGCTTAATTTTATATTATTGTCACGGCATTTCTTGTGTATAAGATTAATATTTTCTTTTATGTTTTCTTTTAAATTGTCATCTATTTTTTTATCCTTATACTCCCTTACAGAAATTCTTTCTTTTAAAAATTTATTATAACGCATATCCACGCCCCCTTTTTAATTTTTAACTTATCTTATATATACCACTTATTTTTAAAATTAATCTATTTTTACTTTTATTATCGTTTTACTAGGGTATAAAAAACTTAAGATAATAAAAAGGGGGTTTTTTATGGGTAATGTTGAAAAGATAGTTCAAATACTCAAGTTTGCTCAAAAGATGGAAAAACAGGGGGTTAACTTTTACAGTCATTACAGGGATAAGGTAAAAAATGAATCAGTAAAAGAACTTTTTGATGAATTGGTTAATATTGAACAGGACCATTACAACTTACTTGAGAAAAAACTTAATGAGTTAGATGCTAAAAAGGATTTAGAGGTAATTTCATGGGTTATAGATGAAGAACATTATGTAAAAAGTCCAAAAATATTTGCAGATAATTCAATATTAGATGATGAGTACTTATATGATTTAACAGTTATGCGTATAGCCTATTTAATAGAAAATGATTTTGCAGAATTCTACAAAAATGCTGCTAAGGAAGTAGAAAATGAAGCTGTTAAAAGCTTCTTAGAAGGACTTGCTGAGTGGGAAGAAGAACATAAGGATTTATTCTATGGTAAATATCAAGAAATGTTAAAAGGAAATTGGCAGGATATAAGTTCATACCTTTTTTCTAAATAGAAATACTTTAATATTATGTAATTTTTTCCCCTAGTGTTATGCTAGGGGAAATTTTATGTAAAATTTTTGTTATTATCCTCTAAAACCCTTGAAAAATAGATATTTTGGTTATAAAATGGGAACTGTTAACATGGTAAAATTAACTATTACTGAAAAGGAGGCAAATAATGAAGGATGAAATAAGTAAAATTAAAAGCTTTAAGCAACTTACTAATTTAAACTTTGGAAAATCAATTGTATATAAGTTTATTTTCTGGATTGTAATAGCTCAATTTTTTACACCTTTTATAGCAAATTTTATAAACAAGTACATAAGTAAACTTAGCTTTTTTAGTATAAAACTTGGGATATATCTAAGTTCATTTATGAACATGATAGTATTAACGATTGTAACAGTTATAATAGTAAGAAAATTAATATTAAGTAGAATAAAAGAATTAATCCAATTTACAGAAAAAATTGCAGAGGGGGATTTAAGTAAAAGGCTTCCTATTGAAAAAGGTGATGAAATTACTGCATTAGGTCAAGGTATTAATTTAATGGTAGATAGTATCTCAAGTATGGTAAAAGATACTACTAAATCAACTGAAAGTTTAAATAATATTGCAAATAGTATAGAAAGAAATATTAATACTATTACTGAAAGTATGGATGGGATTGCAGAAAAATCTGAGCATATTAATATGGATATGGCTAATACAAACAATTTAATAGAAGATATAAACAATAAACTGTCAAGATTAAATGAAATAGGTCAAGAAATTACAGCATCCTCCCAAGAAATAGCCGCATATTCCAATAATACAAGTGATACAACCCATAAAGGTAAAAATGCATTTAATAATATAGTAAGTGAAATTGTTAATCTAAAAAAATCCTTCGATAATATTGAAGAGGTTTTTAATAATCTTGAGGGTAGATTTGATAAAATAGGTATTATAGTTGACACTATAAACAAAATAGCAGAACAGACATCTATTTTAGCATTAAATGCTATGATTGAGAGCTCCCGTGCTGGTGAACATGGAAAGGGATTTGCAGTTGTAGCAGAAGAAATAAGAGAACTAGCAGAAAATACAGCATCATCAATAAATGAAATTGAAGCAGTTGTTGGCTCAATACAGTCTGAAATTTCAACCCTAAGTGGAGAAATAGAAAGCTTTGATAAAGTCTTAGATAAAATAGAAGGCATTTCTAAAAACTCCTATGAAATACTAGAGGAAGTAACAGAAGAGGTTGAAAAAGTTGATAATATGATACAAGAGATATCCTCTTCTAATGAAGAGCAAGCATCATCTATTTCTGAAGCTTCTACATCCATGGATGAAATCTCAGATACTTCAAATAAAATTCAAAGTTCTATAAGCCAAACAACTTCCTTAATTGAAGAAGTTACTGAATCAGTTAGAGAAATTTATTCCACATCTGAAAAATTACTAAATATAGCCCAAGAAACTAAAGAGAAAATGTTTAGGTTCAAAATATAAATGTAATATAAAAACCAGACAGATTATCTGTCTGGTTTTTATATTACATAATTAACAAAAGTAGAATGGGTTAATATTGATGTCATGCTACCTAATATTATTCCCACCACAACATCCGATGGATAGTGAACTCCTAGATATATCCTTGAAAAACCTACTAGAGTTGCTATAAAAATTGCCGGTATCATAAAACTAGGAATATTAAGTGATAATACAATGGCAATTGAAAATATTGCTGTAGTATGGCCTGAAGGGAATGAATAGTCCTCTAGGGTTATATTAAAGGTATTTATATTCTTAAGGATATCGTATGGTCTAATCCTTGAAATAGTACGTTTTAAAATTTGAACTAATAGATGACTTGCCGTCAGTGAAGTTAAAGACTCAAAACCAATAATTCTTACTTTATCTTTTCCAAGTACTATTAATAATAAAACAGAAACTATTGTAAAAAATGCACCACCTAATTTTGTTATATAGGGCATAATAATATCAAGAAGCTTACATTTAAGAGTACCATTAAAAATATAAAACAATTTTTTGTCACTAAAAGAAAAATACTTTACAATATTTTTCATAGCAGCACATCCTTAAAAAGGTTTTCTTATTTACATTTTACTAAAAATTCTTCAATTAATCCATAGTCATAGAGAAATTAACTTAATTTTTACTATAAAGGCCTAAAAATTAATATATGAATATTTTTATTATTTTAACAAAAACTTATCTTATACTTTCAGCTTTGGAGGGGTTCTTTTGGATACTACAGATTTACAGAGATATATAACAAAAAAGGCCCTAAATAATGGGGCTTTATTAGTTGGATATACTAAAATTAGAAGAACAGAACCTGTAATAATAATGGGTTTTGAATATTCAGATAAATGGTTTTTTAATTTTCCTATTACCCTAACTAAAAAATTAGGAGAAGTCTATTTTATTAGCAAAAATGTACAAGATATGATTGCTAAAGAATTAAAACGAGAAGGATATATAACTAATTATAAAACTATTTTATCAATATATGGTGATTTTAGACCCCTTGTAGTATCAGCTGGTTTAGGAGAATGGGGAAGAAATGGATTAGTTGTAAACAAAAAATACGGTTCAGGTCTTCTATATGCAGCCATATTTACTAATGCACCTTTTAAAACAGAAAATACTCTTATATTACAAACTTCTGAAAAACACTGTACAGAATGTGAAGAGTGCATTAAATCATGTCCGGCAAATGCCTTTGAAAACAATACATTCCATCTTTATAGATGTATGCCCTATGCTTTAAAGGGATGTGCCCAATGCCTTAAGGTTTGTAAAGGAAATAATTGTTAATATAAAAAAATTTATGCCCACCTTTTGTGGGCATATTTTTAATAGTAATCATATCCTGGATAATCATATAAGTAACCATATGGATAGCCTGGATATCCTCTATAGTATCCATAGGGATATCTTCTCCTTCTTAATAGCTCTTGTATAAGTAGTACACCTATTAAATCTCTAAATATTCTTCTTCTACCAAAAAATGGTCTTTGCTGTGATCTAGGGCGTCTTCTTTCACCTGGATCATTGTCAATTTCTGGATACTCTTCAATCATTTCATCATATACTTCATTAACCATTGTATCTAATTGTTCTCTATTGGGATATGGATACATATCAGGATTACCTGGGTAATTATGTCTATCTACACATGATCTAACTCTAGGATAAACATCATAGTACAATTGTGGATATTCTAACATCTTTATCCCCCTTTCATATAATTCCCTACAATATCATCTTATGAAAGAGGGAGGATTTTGACACAAAAATTAATCTATTTCATCAGGAATATATCCTTTAAATTGGGCTTTATACAGTTTTGCATATAATCCATCTTCCTCAATTAATTTTTCATGGTTACCCCTTTCAATTATACCCTTATTACTTAATACAACAATTTCATCTGCATTTTTAACTGTAGATAGCCTATGGGCGATTACAATAGTTGTTCTACCCTTAGAAAGCCTTTCTAGAGCCTTTTGAATCTTAATTTCTGTTTCATTATCTAAGGCTGACGTTGCTTCATCTAGTATTAAAATAGGTGGATTTTTTAGAAAAACCCTTGCTATAGAAATTCTTTGTTTTTGACCACCGGATAATTTTATTCCCTTTTCACCAATATATGTATCATATCCATTTGGAAGACTCATTATAAAATCATGTATATCTGCATTTTTAGCAGCTTCAATAATTTCCTCATCTGTAGCATTAGGATTTCCATATAAAATATTTTCTTTAACAGTTCCAGTAAATAAAAATACATCCTGTTGGACCAATCCTACATTTTTTCTCAATGATTTAATAGTAATATCTTTAATATTTATGTCATCTATTGTAATTTCTCCTTCATCTACCTCATAAAATCTTGGTAGTAAATGACATAAGGTAGTCTTTCCAGCTCCGGAAGGTCCAACTAAGGCCAATGTTTTTCCTTCCTCTACAGTAAGATTAATATTTGATAAAACAGTATTTTTATCATCCTTATAGCTGAAAGAAACATTCTTAAATTCAATTCTACCCTTTACATCCTTTAGGTCTACTGCATCTTTCTTATCTACTATTCTAGGTTTTATACTCATTATTTCACAAAATCTTTCAAAACCTGTCATACCAGCCTGATACTGTTGAGCAAAGAAGGTAAGTCTTCTAATAGGCTGCATAAAAAAGTTTACATATAAAATATATGCCAATAATTCTCCTACCTTTATAACATTCTTATATACAAAATATCCTCCCAAGCCTAGTACAACTACATTTAGTATATTTAGTAAAAAATGAACCCCTGTAAAAAATTCTGCCATAGATTTAAATGCAAATTCCCTAGCATTTTTAAACTCCCTATTTCCCTCATCAAATTTCTGTCTCTCATATATTTCATTTGTAAAGGATTTTGCTACCCTTATTCCAGATATACTGTTTTCCACCTGTGCATTTACCTTTGCAATCTTCTTTCTTACACTTCTAAATGCCTTATGCATTTTTCTATTCTTCTTTATTGCAAACCATATAATTATAGGCACAAAGGCAAATATTACTAGAGTAAGTCTCCATTCAATTCTTATTAGTATTAAAAAGGAACCTACTAACATAATAGAGGATAAAAAGATATCTTCTGGTCCATGGTGAGCAAGCTCAGATATATCTCTAAGGTCATTTACTATCCTAGACATTATGTATCCAGTTTTAGTGTTGTCAAAATAATGTACATCAAGTGTTTGTAAATGTGTGAATAAATCCCTTCTCATGTCATATTCCATTCTGGTTCCCATAACATGTCCCCAGTAATCAACTACATAATTAAATATAGCCCTTAAAATATATAAAATTACTAAAACTACTATAAAAATATAAAGGGTTCTAATCTTTCCACTTGGTATTACATTATCTACAACTTCCCTTGACATTATAGGAAATACTAAATCAAAGGCTGCTATAAAAAAGGCACAAATTATATCTATTATAAAAAGCTTTGAATGCTTTTTATAATATGAAATAAATTTACTGAGCATGGAATTCCCCCTTTAAATACCACTATAACCTGAAAAATATTTCGACACACGAATATTATATCTTATTATGGAATAATGTTCAATCATTTCAAAAAGTTTTCTTTTTTATGAAACTAAATAAAGGCACATCAAAATGTGCCTCTTTTAATTTCAATTTTATATTATCTAATCTAATTTTTTCTTAAACCTTATTGAGGCTATAGTAAGCAATAATGTTCCCATAATTATAAGAATTATTATCTCTTTCAATAAATAATCTATACCTATTCCCTTTAGGATAATACCCCTTAATATTTCAAGAAAATATGTTAATGGTATTAGGTATCCTGCCTTTTGAATTATTAAGGGCATTGACTCCCTTGGAAAGATAAATCCAGAAAGTAAGACACTTGGAAGAATAATCATTATTGTCATCTGCATTGCCTGAAGTTGGTTACTAGCAACAGTAGATATAAGCATACCTATTGCAAGGGCACAGATAACAAAACCAAAACCTAATAATATTAAAAGTAATATATTTCCCCTTATGGGAACATTAAACCAATATGTTCCTAAAAATAATGCTATGAGAAAGTCTACTGAACCTATAACTATATATGGTATCATTTTTCCTATTATAAGCTCCACTGATCTAATAGGAGTTACTATTAACTGTTCTATTGTACCCCTTTCCTTTTCCCTAACTAATGCAAATGCCGTAAGCATTACAGTTACATTTTGCATAATAAGTCCTATAAGACCAGGAATAGTAAATTTATTACTCTCTAAGTTAGGGTTATACCATACCCTAGTTCTTACATCTATTTCTTGAATACCTTGTAGTATATTTCCCTTCTTATTTGCAATGCTTTCATGTTTTTTAATAGAGTACATTTTACCAGTTAAAACACCACTTTGCAGTGCAGTTCTAGCAATTGTAGGATCAGTTCCATCTACGATTAATTGAACCATAGGGGATTTCCCTCTTTTAAAATCCTTTGAAAAATTAGGTGGAATTATAAGTCCTGTTTTTACATTTCCCTTATCTAGAAGTCTTTCAATTTCTGATATATTATCTACATAAATTTTAGGTTGGAAATAATTAGAGCTTGCAAATTTTTGAATAAGCTCCCTACTTTCTAAAGTTTTATCCTGATCTAGAATAGCCATCTTAATATGTTCTACATCAGTATTTACAGCGTAACCAAATATTAATATAAAAACTAAGGGCATCATAATTGCTATACCAAGGCTTGATTTATCCCTTTTAATATGGATAAACTCTTTTTTGACTATTGTTATTAGTCTTCCAAAACTCATTTTTTTCTACCTTCTTTCCTGTTACAGATAAATCGCATGTCATTAAATGATGTTTTAACCTTCTGCCCTGTTTGTTCCTCAACATAACTTATAAAGACATCTTCTAAATTATTTGCATTTTTACTTTCTATAAGTTCCTCTGGTGTTCCCTTTGCTAAAATCTTACCTTTAAATATAAATGATACCTCATCACAGCTTTCAGCTTCATCCATATAATGGGTTGTAACAAGTATTGTAATACCTTGATTTGCCAGTTGATATATTAGTTCCCAAAAAATTCTTCTTGATACTGGGTCTACTCCAGCAGTTGGTTCATCAAGTATAAGTAATTTAGGTTTATGAATTAGGGCACAACCTAAGGCTAGTCTTTGCTTCCATCCCCCTGATAATTGCCCTGCTAACCTCTTTTCTTTTCCCTCTAAACCTGCCATTTTTATTAGTTCTGCTATTCTCTCTTTCTTTTCTCCTCTAGTTAATGAATATATACTAGCATAAAATGATAAATTTTCTAAAACAGTTAAATCTTCATATAGACTAAAACGTTGGGACATATATCCTATATTTTGCCTTATATCCTCAGCTTGGCTATAAAGGTCTAGTCCTAGTACTTCTCCTTTACCCTTTGTTGGAGTTAAAACTCCACAAATCATTCTTATGGTAGTAGATTTTCCAGCACCATTAGGTCCCAATAATCCATAAATTTGACCTTTTCTTATTTTTAGGTTTATTCCATCAACAGCAGTAAAATCATCAAACTTTTTTGTTAAATTCTCGGTTATGATTGAATATTCAGTTTTCATTACTTACCACCATCCAGTCTTACATCCACTAACATTCCAGGCTTTAAGACTCTTTTTTTGTCATTTATTTCTACCTTTACTTCAAATACCATTTCCTCTTTATTTTCTTTAGATTCAACATTTTTAGGAGTAAACTCAGCTTCATTAGAAATATATATAATTTTTCCCTTAATTTCTTCATCTTTTAAATGATTAGAATAAAGATTTAACTCATCTCCAAGTGATACCCTATGAAGATATTTTTCAGGTATATAAACCTTTACCCATAGGTTATCTAAATCTATAACACTTGCTATGTTGCCTCCCTTAGGTATGAGTTCACCCTTATTAAAATTTATATTTTCCACAGTCCCATTTATAGGAGACTTTATTTTTCCCTTAGATATTTGATACTCTAAAAGCTCTATTTGAGCTATAATACCTTCAACCTTTCCTTCAGCTGCCTTTATTTTTTGACCCCTTGGTCCCTTTAGTAGTAAATCTAGTCTTGATTTAGCAGAATAATAATTTTTCTCTGCACTCTTCATTTTTGTATAGGCTTCATCTACTAGGGCCTTAGCATCCTTTACCTGTTGTTCTGATGCACCATTTTCTTTATACATCTTTTCAATTTTTTCTAGCCTCTCTAATCTATACTCATAATTCTTTTTAGCTCCATCTAAAACTACTTTTGCATTTTCTAGGTTTGTCCTCGCTAAATCTATTTCTTCACTTCTTGTTCCCTCTTTTAGTTCTTCAAGCTGTGCTTTAGCAGACTTTAAT
This sequence comes from Thermohalobacter berrensis, assembly GCF_003609645.1. GTDB lineage: Bacteria > Bacillota > Clostridia > Tissierellales > Thermohalobacteraceae > Thermohalobacter > Thermohalobacter berrensis. The sequence goes on along the minus strand of NZ_MCIB01000023.1, from coordinate 67,195 downwards.
TGAGCCTTAAGCTGTTTTAACTGTATTTCTAGACTTGTTGTATCAATTTCTGCTATAGTAGTTCCCTTTTCTATATTCTGACCTTCTTTCACTAAAACCCTTTTAATAACTCCACCAATTTCAGAGGGAATATTTATTTCTTCAGCTTCAACAAAACCTGTATAAACAAGCTTTTTATTTTCTGTATTAGTACATCCACTTAAAATTAATATAGTCACAATAATTAAAAGTATTCCTTTCTTATTCATAAAAACACCTCCAAAGTGATAAATCAATCCCTTTTCTTTACCCCATTTAAAAATATATCTATTACTGTTTCAATTTCTTTTTCAAAATCATTCGTTGTACTTACTTCAGGTAAAAACTGTTTTTGAATAAGCATAATAAAAACCATTCCCATAAATGACCTTGCAGCAATAAGTAGGTCAATATCCTTTAAATCACCCATTTCTTGTCTTTCACCAAATATCTCCTTACCTAGATTTACAGCCTTTTTTGCTATTTTATCAACAAACATTTTTCTTACATCTTCATGAAACTGCATTTCATAAAAAACTACTTTAGCAAGATTAAAATAATTATTAAAAATTTTAACCCTGTCTAATACTATAGCCTTTAGAAACTCTTCAAGTGATTTTTCTTTATTTTCTTCTACCACCTTTTTAAGTGATGATAAAGCTATTATCTCACCGAAAGTATCTATAGCTTCTAAAACTATTTCATGGAGTAAATCCTTTTTCTTCGGGAAATACCTAAAGATTGTCCCCTCAGCTACACCAGCTTTTTTAGCAATTTCACTTGTTCTTGCAGCCGAATATCCTTTCTCAGAAAAAATTTCAATGGCTGCCTTTAAAATACGCTCCTTTGTTTTTTGTGCTTTCTTGCTCGGTCCCATAATTTCACCTCCAGGGATAATTGAGTGATTACTCACTTTTTATTGTAATACTTCTGGAAGAAAAAATCAAATTTTTCATTAAATTTCTAGTTGTTATCAAAATTTTCAAACTTTTCTGTTATAATATAAGAAAAGAGTTAATATTTTTTGTATATAATTATTTTTATTTTATTAGTTGTGCAACCGTTTGCATTCATGTTGTATTAAATAATATCAAATATTTATAAGGTAGGTGTTACTATGAAACAGTATTTTAAAGTTGATGAATGGAACATTATCGAAGAAGGCCTTCATCCAGAAGATAATCGTATTTATGAAAGTGTTATGAGTTTAGGTAATGGTCATATGGGAATTAGGGGAAATTTTGAAGAAAGCTATTCAGGTAACTCCCTTCAAGGAACATATATTGCAGGAGTTTATTATCCAGATAAAACAAAGGTTGGATGGTGGAAGGTAGGCTATCCAGAATACTATGCAAAGGTCATAAATGCAACAAATTTTATTGGAATCGATCTTTATATAAATGGTGAGAAGGTAGACCTTGCTAAAACAAAGGTTAAAGATTTTAAACGTATCCTTAATATGAAGCATGGATACCTTTTACGTACCTTTACTATTATTGACTCTAAAAATCGTGAAACGAAAATTGAAGTAAAGAGATTTTTAAGTATTGCAGATAAGGAGATTGCAGCTATATCCTATAGTGTTACCCCTATAGGACATGATGCAAAAGTTACCTTTATTCCCTATCTAGATGGTTATGTATCTAATGAAGATTCTAATTATAATGAAAAATTTTGGGTAGAAATAGATAAATGGGTAGAAAAATATAAAGGATATTTAACTGTTAAAACTAAAAAGCTTAATTTTTATGTCTCAACTGCAATGAAATATTCTGTAATACAAGATGATAAAACTGAAGTTGATGTTGAAACTATTGAAAAGAAAAAATATGTAGGTAATAAAATAACCCTTATAGCTAAAAAAGATAAAACAACTACCCTTTATAAATATATTTCTGTAACAACTAATAGGGATTATCCAACTGATAAAATTAAGGATAAGGCATTAGAGAAAGTAGAAAATGCCTACAATAAAGGGTTTGAAAAATTATTCCATGAACATTCTAAAGCATGGGATAAACTATGGGAAGAGAGCGATATAGTAATTGAAGGTGATACTAAAGCCCAGCAAGGCATAAGATTTAATATATTCCAATTAAACCAAACTTACTTAGGTGATGACCCAAGGCTCAATATTGGACCAAAGGGATTTACCGGTGAAAAATATGGTGGTAGTACCTATTGGGATACAGAAGCTTTTTGTTTTAATTTCTATTTAAGTACACGTGGAGAACAAGTTGCAAAAAACCTTTTACTTTACAGATACAAACATCTAGAAAAAGCAAAGGAAAATGCTAAAAAACTTGGTATGAAGGGTGCCCTATACCCTATGGTAACCATGACTGGTGAAGAATGTCATAATGAATGGGAAATAACCTTTGAAGAAATACACAGAAATGCTGCTATTTCCTATGCTATTTTTAACTACGTAAGATATACAGGTGATAAGAATTATCTAGCAGATTATGGTTTTGAAGTATTAGTAGAAACTAGTAGATATTGGGCTGATAGAGTAACATATAATCCCCGTAAAGATAAATACATGATCCTTGGTGTAACTGGACCAAATGAATATGAAAATAATGTTAATAATAATTGGTATACTAACACAATGGCTTCATGGAATTTAGAATATACTTTAAAAGTAAAAGAATTGCTAGAGACAGAATATCCAGAAAAATACAATAAATTGGTTAATAAGCTTAATTTAACAGAAGAAGAACTTAATAAATGGAAAGATATTATAAATAAAATGTATTATCCATATGTTGAATCATTAGATGTTTTTGAACAACAGGATGGATATATGGATAAAGAATTAAAGGTTGTAGAAGATATTCCGAAGGATGAACTTCCCCTTAATCAAAACTGGTCTTGGGATAGGATTCTTCGTTCATGTTTCATAAAACAGGCAGATGTTATCCAAGGACTATACTTTTTAAGTGATAGATTCGATATAGAGACTAAAAAGAGAAACTTTGATTTCTATGAACCAAGGACTGTTCATGAATCTTCCCTATCACCTTGTGTTCATTCAGTTATAGCCTCTGAAATTGGTTATAAAGATAAAGCATATGAATTATACCTAAGAACTGCAAGACTAGACCTAGATAATATAAACAAGGATACTGATGATGGTCTTCACATAACAAGTATGGCTGGTACATGGATGGCAATAGTTGAAGGTTTCGGTGGAATGAAAGTAAAAAATAATACACTAAGCTTTAAGCCTTTTATACCAGATAACTGGAATAAATATTCCTTTAAAATCCTATTTAGGGGTCACCTGTTAAAAATTACGGTTACTAAAAAAGAAGTTATTATAAAACAAGAAAAAGGACAAAACTTTAATATAAGAGTTTATGATGAAAACTATTTACTTCCTAAAGACGGCAAAGTAATAGTAAAACTTAATAAGTAGATTAATTAAATGGGGGGATATATGTGAAAAAGTTAAAAAAACTTCCTAAGGTGGCATACTTCTGCATGGAGTATGGCCTAGAATCTTCCTTTAAAATCTATGCTGGTGGTCTTGGAATTTTAGCTGGTGACTACCTTAAAGGAGCTAAAGACTATGACTATCCTATAGTTGGTATTGGAATTAAATGGAGACAAGGCTATACAGACCAATTAATCGGAAATGATGGAAAGCCATATGATACCTATCGGAATTATGATTATGATTTTTTAGAAGACACAGGTATTAAAGTACCAGTAAAAATTCGCCAAAGGGATGTAATGTGTAAAGTTTGGAAAGTTGATAAGTTTGGAAATAACCAATTATATCTACTTGATACAGACATACCTGAAAATGAAGATACAGGTATTACAAGTAATCTTTATGGTGGCTTTGGTGAAGATAGGGTTGCTCAAGAAATGGTTCTAGGAATTGGAGGTATAAGAGCATTAAGGGCATTGGGAATAGATATTGACGTATATCACTTTAATGAAGGCCATGCTGTATTTGCTGGCTTTGAACTTATAAGAGAAAAAATGTATAATGGAATGTCTTTTGAAGAGGCATTTGAAAAAACTAAGAAAGAAATAGTCTTTACTACCCATACCCCGGTTGTTGAAGGTAATGAATCCCACTATTTGGATAGACTTATGTATATGGGTGCAAATAATGGTCTAACTTTAGAACAAATGATTAAAATAGGTGGTTCTCCATTTAATATGACAGTTGCAGGTCTTAGACTTTCTAGAGTATCAAATGCTGTTTCTAAACTTCATTGTGATACAGCAAATAAGATGTGGAAACATGTAGATGAAAGATCAGATATTATTGGTATAACAAATGGTGTGCATCTACCAACTTGGGTAGATGAAAAGATGATTGAGGCTGCAGAAAAGGGCGAGAATATATGGGAAACACACTGTAGAAATAAGAATGAACTAATTGAATTTGTAAGAGAAAAAACTGGTGTTAGATTAGAGCCTAATAAGTTATTAATAGGCTTTGCAAGGAGGGCTGCTCCATATAAAAGAGGGGATTTTATATTTAAAAATAAGGAAATAATTACTCCTCTATTAGAAGAAAGAAAAATTCAAATTATATTCTCTGGTAAGGCCCATCCACTAGATGATGTAGGGAAAACAATAGTCCAAAACATAGTAAAAATGTCTAAAAAGTACCCTAAGTCAGTAGTATTCTTAGAAAACTACGATATGAATATAGGTAAAATGCTTACTAGAGGTTGTGATGTATGGCTTAATAATCCTAGAAGACCAAAGGAAGCAAGTGGTACTTCAGGTATGAAGGCTGCAATGAATGGTGTATTAAACCTAAGTATATTAGATGGTTGGTGGCCTGAAGCCTGTGAACATGGAGTAAATGGTTGGCAGTTTGGTGATGGTTTCCAAACCAAAAATGTAGAAAAACAGGATTCTCATGATTTAAAGGCCCTTTATAATGTATTATTAAATGAAGTTATTCCAACATATTATGAGAATAGAGAAAAATGGGTAGAAATGATGAAAAACAGTATTTTAAGTACAAAGGATATGTTTAGCATAAAGAGAATGCTAGAAGAATATTATGAAAAAATGTATATCGACTAGCATTCGACATTATTTTCAACTTATGCAAATGGGGACGGTTCTGTTTTTCACCAGTTTTTACCATTTATCAGAAACAGATCCGTCCTTCACCTTTTCTAACACAATCCATTTACAAAGCCTTTTTTCCATAAAATCTATCAACTTAAATAATATTAGTCCAAGTAAGCTTACTGCTAAGATGCCTGCAAACATTTCAGTATAGCTTACTCTAGTCCATCTGTCTAAAATAAAATACCCTATCCCATAGTGTGTAGCAAAGTTTTCAGCAAAGAAAAGTACAGCAATACTAGTTCCTACACTTAATCTCAATGCTGTAAGGACCTTAGGTAAAACTGCTGGGAAAATCAAATGTCTATACATCTGTATCTTATTTGCACCTAAGGATTTAACAGAATAAAAAAGTTCTTTACTTAACCCTTTGATGGCATCCCTAGTTGTAACAAGTATTTGAAAAAAGATTATTCCAATAATAAGAACTATTTTTGAAGTATTCCCTATACCAAATAGAATCATAAACACAGGTAAAAAAGCAACTTTAGGAATTGGATATAAAAGATATATAATAGGTGAAACTAATTCATCATACTTTTCGTGCATTCCTAGAAATAAACCTAATGACACACCTAAAACTAAAGAAATAATAGTTGCAAAAGCAATTCTATAAATACTAACCCCTACATGAATTAGTAATTCTCCATTTTTTATTAGCTCTACAAATCTTTTAAAGGTTTCATAGGGACTTGGGATAATTGACGAATCTATAATTAAATCCAAAGTATACCATACCGCTAATATTACCATCATCCCATACAATGTACTATAATTTTTAGTCTTTATCCCTTTCATTATGTTTCATCCTTTTCCATAAGGTTCCTAACTTCTCTACATATCTTATAAAAATCAACTCTATTTCTAAACTCTTCATCTCCAAAATAGGGATTTTCTATTACCTTTTTAATCTTTCCTTCCCTTTTAGCCATAATAACTATTTTATGTCCTAAAAATACTGCCTCTTCAATATTATGGGTAACTATTACCATTGTCATTTTATTTTCCTTATATAACCTTAATAATAAGTCCTGAAGGCTTTCCCTTGATATTGCATCTAAAGAAGAAAAGGGCTCATCCATAAGTAATAAGTCAGGTTCAATTGTTAGAGTCCTAGCAATAGCTACCCTCTGCCTTTGTCCACCACTTAATTGGACTGGATATTTATCCTTTAAATCTTCTAAGTCTAATTTTTTTAATATATTAGTAACCTTTTTATTAATTGTTTCTCTATTAGCTTTCCTTATTTTTAATCCTAAAGCAACATTGTCCCATACAGTTTTCCAAGGAAGTAACCCATAATTTTGAAGAATAATACCTGTTGATTTCCTATTACCCTTAATCTTTTCACCATTTATCTTTATTAATCCACTAGATGGCTTTAGTATCCCAGCAACTGCATATAAAAGTGTAGTTTTACCACATCCTGAAGGTCCTATTATTGCACAACTTGAATACTTTTCAACATTTAGATTTAAATTATCTATAGCAATAAAATTGCCGTATCTAATATTTAAATCCTCAATTTCTATCATTATTCAACCAGCTTCCTCTCAATCATATCTTCATAGCTTACTTTTACCTCAATTTCTTGAACCTTTTCAACCCAATTAATTACCTTTTCCATATACTCCTTACTTGGAACCCTTGCCTTTTTATAGTCAGGTAAAACAATCTTATCTTTAATTACTGGCTTTAAATTTAGTTTATTTATTAATACTTCCCTTGCCACTGAATCATCCTTTGCAATATCTTCTACAGCCTTGTTATATGCTTTATAAAACCTTTTAATTGCCTCTTGTTTTTCAGAAATAGCCTTTCCTGTAAAAATCATAGCATCTGGTGTGTAACCGTCTTTACTTTCAAAAACTAGTTTCTTTAATCCATCTAATTCTCCCATTGATGCTAAAGGTTCTGGAATTACAGCCATATCAAGTTTACCCTTTTTAACCATTTCTAGCCTTGCAGGAATCTTTGGAATAAAAATCTTTTCTATTTCATACTTATCTCCTATAAACTCATCAGTTAAATAATTAGAAACACTTATTTCCATAAGTCCTACCTTTTTAACATCTTTCTTTTCATATCCTTCATTTGCTAAAATAGGAAAGCTTCCATCTGTACTAGATACAACCTTAACATCAAAACCATTATTAATATTATTAATAAAAGATATAAGGTCTGTCATAGCACCATCTAATTCCCCAGCTTGAAGGGCTGTTTGCCTATTAACCGCATTATTAAAAACTTGTATATCAACATTTAATCCTTCTTCCTCAAAATAACCCTTCTCTTGGGCTAAAAATATTGGTGCAGAATCAACGGCAGGCATTAATCCAATCTTTAAATTTAATTCCTTTTCTGATGCTTGATTTGTAGCACATCCTGCCAATAATGATACTAGTAAGAATAAAATAGAAAGTCTTTTTAATGCTTTCTTCATATAGATCATCCCCTTTTAGTTTTGTTAAAAATTTTCCAAAATAAGACTAACAATATTTTATATGGTTTTAGTATTTTTTGTCAATCTATAGAATGTTGTACTAATTACTGTAAATATTCTATAGTGCTTCTTGACATGAATATCTATTTATGAAAAAATTTATCTATAAACCGACATAAAATTTAATTTCGGAGGGTAAACATGGCCATAATTACAAAATCACAAGTTAAAAATTTAATAAATAAAAAAAATATTAAAGATGTTTTTATAGCAACCCGACCTCTATCTTTAACCTTAGCTATTTATTCAACAACCTTAGGAATTATTATAGCACATATGGATGGATATTTGTTTAAAACTGGTTCAGTTACAATGGATTTATGGAAGATTTTTTTAGTTACTATTGCTGGAATTCTAGTTCAAACTGCCACAAACTTAATTAATGACTTCTTTGAATGTGAATACAAGTATAGAGAACAAAGTAATGTAAAATATAAATTTTTAGGCAAAATGCGAACAAGATTTGACATATTTATATTTTTATTAGGAATAGCATGCTTTGGATTAACTGCACTTATAGGGATTTATCTAGTTTATATATCAAGTAGAAAATTATTATTAATAGGTATTATGGGAATTATAGGAGGCTATTCCTACACAGGTGAGCCTATTGTTTATAAAAGAAGGGGCCTAGGAACTGTATTATCTTTTATTTTAATGGGACCTTTGATGGTATATGGTAGTTATGTTGTTTTTTCAGATAGTTTTTCTTTAAGACCAATACTTTTAGGAATGCCAGTAAGTCTTTTAATACCTGTATTAATGCTAAGTAATGAGTTAAGGGATTATGAAAGAGATAAAAGGCTTAATATAAAAACCCTTACAGTAAGAATTGGTTTTATCAATGGAAAAAAACTCTATCTTAGCCTTATAATTTTGTCATACTTACTAGTTGCTATATATGTAATATTATCAATGCTTCCAATAATTTCACTTACAACCTTTATAACAATACCACTTGCAGTAAAAAGCTATAGAAAGATAAAAGAGGCAAAAAAGGGACTTGTCCCAATAACAAATAAATTACACTTAATATTTGGATTTATTTTAATAATAAGTATGATAATGTATACTTAAACTTAGATTCTATTTAATTATTCATTTTTTTTGATATTAAGCTTGCCTTTACATTTTCTAAAATCTCTAAACTATAGTATTGATAAATCTATAAATAAATCAATATATAAATAAAATAAAAAATGGACAGAGAGGTATTTTAATCCTCCTGTCCATTTTCTCTTAAAAATTATATGTTTTTACTTGTTTAACCGCCTTAGTATTTTTCTACTAATTATAAAAATTATAGGAAAGAGTACTATAAGCTGAATAACAGGTACTAATGCAATATTTGTGTTGGGGAATAGTGGCATTGTTTCCTCATTATATCCCCACCTATTATTATATAGTGCACTTATTTCAAAATAGAAACTTAAAAACAAAGCATATAATGTAGTAATTATATAGTCATGTCTATTCCACTTTTTCAAAATCCAATTAACATCTTTATTTACAAAAGCCAATAATCCATATAAAACTACACTCATCATCATGTCTCCAAATGTAGCACTAAACATTAACCTTGTATGGTTAGTTGATTCATCCATCGTATAGAATATATCACACTGTACATATTCCCAGATAAGCTGAAGTATAAAAGCTACAACTGCCACTACAACTACATTTTTAATAAAATTTTTCAAATAATTCCCCTCCAATGGAACTATAATAGAAGTTAAAGGTTACAAAATTTATAATTACTATCTTACTGGTTATATTTTATATTTTTTATTATATCTTTCCAATAATTTTAGACATTTATATTTGTTATGCTATATAAGATTTAATTATACAAAAAAAGCTAATAATATACTTTATTTTTAGGAGTTTTTTGATTCATTTTAAATATTAGACCAATTCATATATTGTAAATGATTACTACTTAAATATATATGGTACACACAGGGCATAAATCCCCTACTCTTATTAATGATTAGAACCTAAAGTTAACATTACTAATGCTAAAACTAAAAGAATAGCACCGAAAACTTTTTTTAGATAAAAACCAATAATACTTTTGTTCTGAATTTTTGTAAATAAAGTTGAAGAAACACCTGCAATGATAAATATTAAGCTATGTCCAATACCAAATAAAAAAATAGTTAGAAGGCTATATATAATACTATTTTTAAACAAGGTTATTGTCAAAATAGAAATAATAAATGGTAAGCTACATGGAGTAAATACTAAAGTAAACAAAATATATACCGGGGAAAAAATTTTTCTCTTTTTATATCCACCTATAAAATATATTTCTATTAATTTTCTATTTTTAAACAATCTAATTCCTAATAATTTAAAACCTAAAATAATATAAATGATTGAAGCTACTATATATGATAACTTCATTAAAATATGTAAAGAATGTCCGACTACATACATTATTAAACCTAAAATAGTAAGTATTATAGCAAAAAAAATAGAAAATCCAGCTGTCTTCAGTAATAATTTTCTTCTATCTTGTATATTTTCTTGTACAATATATCCTATGAACATTGGTACCATTGAAAGCATATGTGGATTAATTGAAGATATAAAACCTATTCCAAAAGCTAAGACAAAATTAAAGGGAGAGTTAACATCAATAATATTTTTTATAATGTGAATATATTGCTCCAATATATCACTCCTTTAGAAAATTAATCTAGTTATTTGATACTATATTTATATAATGCTTTTTCATAATATTACGACTTATGGACTTAAAAATAAAAAAAGAATGCCTAAATCGACATTCTTTTTTTATATAGGTTATTTTATTTTTGAAAAATCTACTTCTTTTATTAATACAATATAGCCTGCAATCATTGCTAGAGATATAAAAACCCCAAATAAATAAACTGAAATTCCACCTATATTAGACAGTACTTTTACTTAATTTTCTCCTTTCTAATATTGTTTAAAATTTAGTTAATGTAACAAATAGTTAATTAACCACTCGGTTTAATTAAACTTTTAAAACCCCTGTTGCTAACACAGGGGTTTTCCTTCTAGTGACACCCATCTAAATTATCATGATATTTTGGATGCATTTTTTCATGTACTTCTATCATATTGTCATATCCAAATTTTTGCATGAAAGTTATCATTTTGTTTATAGCTCCAGGGTCCTTCATTGAATTATGCATATCATACATATTTTTAACTCCTTCTTCTCCATTTTGGTTACCCAAATTTACACATTCTTCTACCATTTCTTTTATTTTTTCATCTTCAATTTTTTCTAACCTTTTGTTAATTCCTACAGGCAATACCTCTTCATTATTATCCAAACTTTTAGCTATAACTAAACCTGAAAATAGTAATGTTATAGTACATACTAAAACAATTATACTTACTTTTTTTCTCATTCTTTCATCTCCCTTATTTTTGTATTAACTAAAATCTTTTAACAAAGTTTTTATTACCTTCATATTTATAATTAACAATTTCTTTAAATTCCCCACAAAATGGACAGTATCTCCAATCTATTTCTATTAATTTATTACACCTTTGACATTTTTTCTTCAGTTGCTCATTACAAAAGGGACAATATAGTTCATCTTGACTAACTAATGTATAACAATTGGAACACTTTTCTTTATAAGAAATTTTTTTATCCCTTTTACACAGAAAAAAAATTATAATAATCAGAATTAAATATAAAAAAACATCATAATATACACTTCCTTAATAGAAGGTCTAAATGTATTTAGTGTAAAAGTCCAGATATAAAACTGGACTTCTATTTTTTACTGTTATTAGTATGATGTTTATTTAAGTCACAGCAATCCATTCTACCTGAACCAAAATTCTTTTTATTAGCTTTTTCTATCTTTTTTAATAGTTTTTGAAACCACTTTTTCATATAAAACCCTCCTAGATTCATTTTCTATAAATTTATAATTGCAAATAACATGCCAACTTACTAAAATGCTTAACAATTTCTCTAGATGAGTTATTACAAACATATGTCCACATGTGATAGATTCAACACATCTGCCAACTTATTCGACATTTTTCCCAACTTATGCAAACCGGGACGGTTCTATTTTTCACCAGTTATTTCCAAAACTGTATGCAAACCGGGACGGTTCTATTTTTCACCAGTTATTTCCAAAACTGAAAAAGAGAACCGTCCCGGTTTTTCACCTATTATTTCCATTTATAAATTCACATTGTAGGATATCACACAGTTAATTCATTTAATGTTTCTTTTCATACAAAAAAGGTGTTCCAAAAGGAACACCTTTAATCACTGCATTGTAATTTTTAATTAGTCTTTTTTATTCCATATTTGTCCATTCTATAAAGTAAGGTATGTCTAGTTATTCCTAGCATTTTAGCTGCTTTAGTTTGATTATAGTTTGTTTTCTTTAATGCCTGTAAAATTAAACTTTTTTCAACTTCTTCTAGTGAAATTCCCTCATCTGGTAATATAAAATTTTCTAATGAAGTAGCTGATGTTTTTCTTATTTCCTCAGGGAACATATCCTCTTTGATTTCATCTTCTGTAGATAATATAACGCACCTTTCAATGACATTCTGTAGTTCCCTTACATTTCCCTTCCATTCATAATTCTTTAATTTATCTAAAGCCCTAGGGCTAATACTCATCTTAGTCTTCCCCATTTGCTTACAGTACTTTTCAATAAAATGATTAACTAAAATGGGGATATCTTCTTTCCTTTCCCTTAGTGGAGGTATATATATAGGAATAACATTTAATCTATAGTATAAATCCTCTCTAAATTTCCCTTCTTCCACCATTTTCTTTAAATCTCTATTTGTTGCTGCTATTATTCTAATATCTACTTTTATAGTATCGGTACTACCTATTCTTTCAAATTCCTTTTCCTGAATAACCCTTAACAATTTTACTTGCATAGAAGGGCTTATTTCCCCTATTTCATCTAAAAATATTGTGCCATTATGGGCCATTTCAAACTTTCCAGGTTTACTCTTAGTTGCTCCTGTAAATGCTCCTTTTTCATATCCAAACAATTCACTTTCTAATAGGTTTTCCGGAAGAGCAGCACAATTTATCTTTATTAAAGGCCCATCCTTTCTATTACTATTATCATGGATTGCATCAGCTATAAGCTCCTTTCCTGTCCCACTTTCACCTAATATTAAAACAGTAGAATTTGTTAGAGCAACCCTTGAAACTATATCTAAGACCTCTTCCATTTTACTACTTTTATATTTTATATATCCTGTTTTTTCTTTAAGCTTATCTTTTAAATACTTTACCTCGTCGTTTAAGTTCTTATATTTAAGGGCTTTTCTTATTACTACCTTTAATTCTTCAATATCAAAGGGCTTTGAAATATAGTCTAAGGCCCCTATCTTCATAGCTTCTACTGCACTTTCTGCTGTACCATGGGCTGTAATCATTATTACTGGAGTATCAGGATTTTCTTTCTTTATTTTTCTTAATACTTCTATTCCATTCATTTTGGGCATCTTTAAATCTAATAAAACAAGATCTGGGCCTTCTTCTAAAAAAATATTAACAGCCTCTAATCCATTTTCAGCCGTAATAATGTCATAACCTACTTTTCTTAAAGCCTTCTTTAATGCCCACAACATATTTTTTTCATCATCTGCTATTAAAATCTTTCCTGCCATTTAGTTCACCTCTTTTTAATAGGTAAATATATATCTACAATTGTCCCCTTTCCTTTAGTGCTATCAACTGTTATATACCCTTTATGATCTTCAATTATTCTATTGCTTATTGATAAACCTAAACCAGTTCCTTCTTTCTTAGTAGTAAAAAATGGGTTGAATATCTTTTGGAGATGTTCTTTAGGTATTCCCTTTCCTGTATCAACAAACTTTATATTTACCCAACCATCTAAAATTTCTGAACTTATAGTGATTAATCCTCCCCTAGGCATTGCCTGTATTGAGTTTAAAATAATATTTATAAATACTTGTTTCATTTTCTCTTTATCTATATACAATATAATATCTCTTTCTAAATTCGTTTTTATCGAAACATCTTGTTTTTTAGAATACTTGTTAATTATAAGGACTACTTCTTCAATAATTTCATTTAAGGATGTGTCTTCTTTTACACTTTTTTTAGGTTTGGCAAAATCTAATAAGCTTTTAATTACCCTATTTGCCCTATCTATTTCCTTTTCTATAATGTCTAAACCTTCTTTTAAATCATTATCATCGGTTTCTTCTTTAAGAACTTGACTTGTCGTCTTTATTATACCTAATGGATTCCTTATTTCATGGGCTACCCCTGAAGCCAGTTCTCCCACTGCAGCAAGCCTATCTGCCCTAAGGGCTTGAGCCTCAAGATACTTTTCTTCTGATTTATCCTCTATAACCATTACCAACCCCTTAACCCTTCCTATTATATCAAACAATGGGAAAACTTTTAGTTCAAGATATAAAGTAGTTCCATTTATTTCAGGATTAAGGTGAATATTAGTAATAGGTTTCTTTTGCAGTTTCACTTGTTCTAAAATATCAATAATTTTTCCATCTTTTAAAATATTAGATATTTTTATTTTGTGGTTTTCATCTAAATCCAGTATCCTTTTACCTTCTCTATTAATAGATGTTATATATAGGTTATTGTCTAGTGATATCACTCCACTCTTTATACTGTCAACAATATTTCTTGTATAGTTCTGTAACCTAGTAATTTCAACCACCTTTCTTTCAAGAAGTTTTTGCTTTTTATAGTCTAGCTCTACTAACCTTCCAGTTATTGCGCCAATTGATATAAAAAGTATAATCTCAAGATATTGATTTATTGACCCTATATTTAAATTATTACCATAAAAAATTAGATGTGGAGCATATAATATACCTACTAATATGGAAGTTACTAGTCCCCCCTTTAATCTATACTTAAATGCAGAAAGGATTATGGGAATATAATAAAGCCTTCTGTAAAAAACATGTAATTCCCACTTTGACATAATAGTTGAATAATGAAGAAAAGTTATACAAGTAACTAAAATAGTAATTATCCAAAAGTATTTATCTTTAAAAATCTTTGTCTTTACCATAAAAATCACCTAATTCATTAACTCTATTTTATGTAAAGTTTATCACATTAGATGATATTTTAAAATAACATAATTTTTAGCAACTCAAATCACTATTTAACTGTAATACAACTTTATAACTTTTCGACATTTTTCTCAACTTATGCAAACAGGGACGGTTCTGTTTTTCACCAATTATTTCCAAAACTGAAAAAGAGAACCGTCCCGGTTTTTCACCAGTATTTTCCAATTGGGTTTTAATAAAAAAGGCATCCACAAATGCGGATACCTTCTTGCTACTTTTCTATAACTACTTTAAATTCTGGTTTACATATATCTATTGATATAACATCTCCTTTTTCAACAGGAGTATTTCCATTATCTACATCAATTGATTTGAATTCTTCGATACCATGTATATGAAGTACTAATTCTGGAATTTTATATTCATCCTTTAAAACCTCTGATTTTACAGTAATCTTTCCATCATTTTCTTCTACATTTAGTTTGATTTCTGAGTATATTCCTTTCTCATAATCAAAGGTTCTTCCGTCATCAAAATAAAGTGTATATTCTCCATTATCTCCAACATAATAATGTAGGTCTAATTTTGTATTTTCCTTTTGTCCAATATATTCTACTACTTCATCCTGCGGTATTATTGCACCTGCTTTTATAAATATAGGAAGTGTATCAATTGCCGCCTCTTTTATAATATATCTTCCACCTTCTATCTTTTCTCCAGTCCAATAATCATACCAATCTCCCTCTGGAAGGTAAACCATCCTTGCATCCATTCCTGGTCTTACTATAGGACATATCATTATATTTTCACCAAATAGGAACTGGTCATTAATATTATATGTTCTTTCATCCCCTTGATAATGGTAGAATAGAGGTCTCATTACAGGATGTCCTTCTTTAGAACTTTCCCTCATTAAGTTATAAAGGTAAGTTATAAACTTATATCTTAATTTTATATATTTTCTGGTATTATCTAAAACCTCTTCCCCAAAGCACCATGGCTCTTGGTTAATTGTCCCCTTCATGCTATGGTTTCTAAACAGTGGAGTAAATGCACCTAACTGAGTCCAGCGTGCTAACAGCTCACCATTTGAATCTTCTGCAAATCCCCCAACATCTGAACCAATAAAGGTATATCCACTTAATCCAAGATTCATAAACATTGGCATGCTTGATTCCATATGCTCCCATAGACTTGTGTTATCTCCAGTCCAGTGGGCTGCATACCTTTGTGTACCTGCAAAGGTACCCCTAGTAAGTACAAAAGGTCTCTTGTTTGGTTGTAATTCCCTTAACCCTTCATAAGTAGCAATAGCTTCTAACATTCCATACATGTTGTGTATTTCTGCATGTTTTCTTTCCCTTCCCTCATCATCAACATGTACTATATCTTCTGGTACTACCTTTGATTCTGTACTGAAATCAGAAGGTTCATTCATGTCATTCCAAATACCTTCAACACCATCTTCAAGTAGACCCTTGTGAAGTTCTCCCCACCATTTTCTAACTTCACTTCTTAGAAAATCTGGAAAAACTGCTGCACCAGGCCATACTTCACCTACATAAACTAATCCATCTGAATCCTTTATATAGTAATCATTTTTAAGTCCTTCTTCATATACATAATATCCCTTTTCCTTTTTAACTCCTGGGTCAATAATAACCACAATCTTAAAACCCATTTCTTTTAACTCTTTTACCATTTCCTTAAACTCATTAAATTTTTCTGAATCAACTGTAAATACTTTATAGTTTTCCATATAATCTATATCTAAATACAATACATCACATGGTATATTCTCTTTTCTCATTCTTTTTGCTATTTCCATTAATTCTTCCCTGTTCATATAGCTCCATCTACACTGTTGAAAACCTAAGAATTCTTTTCTTGGTAATGGCATTGTTCCTGTAATTTCACTATATCCTTTTACTATTTCTGAAACCTTTTTATCGTATATAAAATAATAATCTATATGTCCTCCATCTGCACTAAATTGTACAACCTTATCCTTCTCTTTTCCAAAATCAAAATATGTTCTATAGCTATTATCAAAATAGATTCCATAGGCCTTATCTTTATCTAGTCCAATATAAAATGGAATTGAAGTATGGTATTCTTTTATAGTTGGATTATGTAGTGGATGGGCACCTAAAACATCTGAATTATAGTTTTCTGTTTGTGTTCCCTTTTTATTGATCCAACCATATTTTTCTCCTAAACCATAAAATCCTTTCTCCCATAATAATTCCTTTTCAACCTTTATATTATCAATATCAACACTTAAATCTCTACTTAATAAGTTATCTTCAGAATCAAATACAGATACTTTCAAATCTTCTGAATCAATTTTTATTTTTAAATTTTGAGTTTTTATGTAGTTTCCATCTACTAAAGCTTCAATATTTTTAGATTGTCCTATTACAGCAGGAGTAGATTCTGGAAGTATATTATTTTTAGTATAAGCAAACCTTACTATACTATCTGAAAAAAATTGAATATGTAAATAAGCCTTCTTTCCCTCTGCACAATACCCATAATCTGTTTTTCTTATCATATTTATCCCCCTTTTATTTTTATTTATTTTTAGTAAGTCCCTTTTTGACTTACTTATTTAACAATATTAGTTATCAAGAAGCTCATATAGGTTATTAAAACCTCTGCTGCAGACCAAACCTGTGGAAAATACTCCCCTAGGATAGTGTGGAAAATCCCCGTCATAAATTTCTGATATGCTACCAACACATCCATCCTTCATATGATTATAAAATTCTTCAAGTTTTTTCCTAATCCTCTTGTTAATCCCTATCCTTTTTATTTAAACATTTAAGTCCATATAGTATATAATAATTTACACTCTTATTAACTATATGCTTTTTCTATATCTAACAAGATATTTCTTTTATATTCTTATCTTAAAATTATTATAACATAATTATGCAAACGGTTGCATCATTTTTTTAATTTTATCTTAAAAAAACTAATAGTTTACCAATACACAACTCCATCTGCAATAATGACAAAGGAAACGTCCTTGTGTCACAATAAAAAATTCCCTATATCTTTCATAGATATAGGGAATTAAAGCTTTATTCAGCTATTGCTATAGCTTCAATTTCAACCTTAACATCTTTAGGTAATCTCGCTACCTCTACACAACTACGTGCTGGAAAAGGTTTACCAAAATATTCCGCATAAACTTCATTTATTTTTGGAAAATCATTCATATCACTAATAAAAATAGTACATTTAAGCACATTATCCATGCTGCTTCCAGCTTCTTCTAATATAGCCTTAACATTTTCAAGGCATTGTCTTGTCTGTTCTTGAACATCTTCACTTATCAATTCACCCTCAGGTGTAAAAGGAATTTGTCCACTAGTAAAAATTAGGTTGCAAAACTTGTTTGCATGGGAGTACGGACCTATAGCAGCCGCACAATTCTTAGCTGTAATACCAATCTTTTTCGCCATCTTTACTACCTCCATTTTATATTTTTTGCTATATTTTATAATTCTATTTTATATTAACCAATTCCTCCAAAAACAATGCCTAAAATTAATACTGCAATAGACACAAGTGTGAAAACATATTTGGCAAGGAACTCCCAATATTCTCCTACAGGTTTACTAGCCCCTTCATTAATTGCCATTCTAGCCTTTTTAATTCCATAAATCCAGAAGAAAGCTATAGCTGCTAAAACTGCTCCAAGTGGAACAAGATAAACACTTACAAAGTCTGCAAATTTACCAAGCCTATCTACACTTAAATCTAATGGAAGTCCGAATAAAAATCCTAAAATACCAACAACTATTGTACTTTTCTTTCTAGTCCATCCTAAGCGGTCCATTACAGCTTCAACAGGAACTTCCATAAGATTAACGGCGGAAGAAAATGCTGCAAATACTACACTTAAGAAGAATAGAATACCAAATATATATCCTCCTGGCATCATTTTAAATATGAATGGTACAGTAATAAAAAGTAGAGGAGGTCCAGCCTGTGGATCTAGATTAAAGGCAAAGGCTGCAGGTATTATTACTGTAGCTGCAAGTAATGATGCAACAGTATTCCATATTACTGTGTTGAATGCTGAGGAAGGAATATCCTCATCTTTTTTAAGATAACTACCATATACTACCATAGCAGCTCCACCTAGACAAACAGTGAAGAAGGATTGTCCAAGGGCCATAACCCATGTTTCTACTTTTAATAGATAAGACCAATCAGGTAGAAACATAAATTTTAAACCTTCACTTGCTCCCTCAAGTGTTACTGACCTTATAGCTAAAAGTACTAATATAATAAAAAGGGATGGCATCATATATTTATTAGCCCTTTCAATACCTTTAGCAATTCCAAGGTTTACAATTAGTAAAGTAATAACTATAGCAAGTAAATGCCAAAATATACTTTCAGGTTGTCCAGCAAATCCCCCAAAATATGCTGGTATATCTACCTTACTAAATGTACCTAAAAGTGAAATTGAAAAGTATTTTATAATCCAACCTACTACAACTAGATAAAAAATAAAAACCCCCGAAACTCCCAAAACAGGGATTGTTCCAACTAAAGATCCAAAGGGGAGGTTTTTTTCCTTAAATACATCTTCAAATGCACCTATTGCTCCTTTTTGTCTTGCTCTACCAAAGGCAAATTCCCCCATTAGCCCTGTTCTACTTAAAATAAATACAAATATAAAGTATGGTACTAAAAAGGCTGCTCCCCCATATCTTCCTAGCCTCCAAGGAAACATCCATATATTCCCAAGCCCAATTGCAGCTCCAATACAGGCAAGGATAAAGCCAATTCTACTTGTCCACGTTTCACGCTGCTCCATCTGAAAACCCCTTTCTGTTATTTAAATTATGTTAGTAAAGTAGAAAGATTAACAGCTTATATGCTAATCTTTCTACTTAATATAAACCTATTATTCAACAGGCTTTAGTTTAGCAGTAAAGTGTCTTAATATCTTAGGCTCATAAACTATTTCTAGTCCCTTTAATGTTTCTGATTTTTCTTTAATACTTATTAAGGCATCTGCTACTACATCCATATGATTGTTAGTATATACCCTTCTAGGTATAGTTAATCTTAATAATTCTAGAGGTGATTCAATTTGTTCACCAGTATCTGGGTCTCTTCCTAATAGGAATGAACCTATTTCAACTCCCCTAACTCCTGCCTCTAGATAAAGGGCATTACCTAAGGCTTGGGCAGGGAATTGATAATAAGGAATATGTGGTAATAATTTCTTAGCATCAACAAATACAGCGTGTCCACCTACAGGATACTGAATAGGAATTCCTGCTTCTCTTAATCTATCTCCTAAATACTCTACTTGACCAATTCTATATTCTAAATACTCAAATTGAACTCCCTCTTTTAATCCCCTAGCAAGGGCTTCCATATCTCTTCCTGCAAGTCCACCATAAGTTACAAATCCTTCAAGTGGCACTAATCTTGCTCTAGCTTTATTAAATAATTCTTCATCATCCTTAATACCTATAAGACCACCGATATTAACAATTGCATCTTTTTTAGCACTCATAGTAAAACCATCAGCATAACTAAACATTTCTTTTACAATTTCTTTTATTGATTTATCCCCATAGCCATCTTCCCTTGTTTTAATGAAATATGCATTTTCTGCATATCTAGCAGCATCAATAATTACTCTTAGGTCATATTTTTTAGCAATCTCAGAAACTTCTTTAATGTTTTCCATAGAAACAGGTTGTCCACCGGCACTATTACAAGTAACTGTAATTATTATGAAAGCAATATTTCCTTTACCCTTTTCTTTAATAAACTCTTCCATTTTATCTACATCAAAATTTCCTTTAAAAGGATGATATTCTTCTGTATTAAAGGCATCCTCAATTACACAGTTAATTGCACGTCCTTCTGCTATTTCAACATGGGCTTTAGTAGTATCAAAATGCATGTTACTTATAACATATTGACCAGGTTTTATTAAAAGAGGAAAGAGAACTTGTTCAGCACCTCTACCTTGATGAGTTGGTATTGCATAATTATAGCCAAATATATCTTTAACTGTATCTGCTAAATGATAATAGTTTTTACTTCCAGCATATGATTCATCACCTAGCATGATTCCTGCCCATTGATTATCACTCATAGCTCCTGTTCCGCTATCAGTTAAAAGGTCAATATAAACTTCTTCTGAATTTAAGGCAAATAAGTTATATCCAGCCCTTTCTAATGCAGCAAGCCTCTCTTCATAAGGAATTTGTCTTATAGGCTCTACCATCTTAATTTTGAATGGTTCTGCTTTATTGTATTTTTTCACTAATATCCCTCCATTTTTTATTTATAAATGTCCTTTGAATTAATTTCATCAATATAGTTGTAAACTGTATATCTTGAAACATTTAATTCCTTTGCTACGGCATCTACGGCTCCTTTTATGTTAAATACATGCTTATTTTTAAGGTATTCTACAATTTTAATTTTTTCATCCTTTGTAAGTAAATTAGCTGGCTTGTCCACTATAGATAGTCCTTTATGAATCATTACTTCTAAAAAGTCCTCTACATCTTCTAGGAAACTCTCTGTTGAATTTTCATGTTCTACCTTTGATATTTCATCAAGAAATTTTTTTGATACTTCAATTGCTGTTAAGTCTAAATTAATACAAAGGCAACCTATTACTTTCCCATTTTCATCTTTTATTAAAATAGTTGATGATTTTAATCTCTTCCCATCTTTAGTTTTAGAAATATAATTTAACGCCATATCCTTTCCATTTTCTTTATTCAAACTTAGTAACTCTAAAAGAAAATCTGTAACTGGAGAACCTACTTTTCTTTTAGTAATATGACCATTTTCAATAGCTATAACTGATGACTCTGACTGGGATATATCATGTAAAACGATTTCATAATGCTTACCAAGTGTCCTTCCCAACCCCTTTACAATCGGTATATAGGATTTAAGTATAGGATGAATTTGTTTTTCTGATTTCTCAGACAGTATATTCTCCTCCCTTCAACATTATTGTCTGCATAATTATTATTGTTTTTTTATAAAAATAAAATGTTTACATTATTGTAATATATTTTTTACAAAAAATCAAGTAGGATTAAAAAAATTTAATAAATACAATTTATTTGTAAAATGTCATAAAAATATTATTAGTATTACTAAAATTTAATTTTTTCTTAAAAAGGTAATTAGTACCTAAAATAGAATTATACTTTAACAAAGCTAATTATTTTTTAACATTAACTGTCTTATTAAATTGGTATTAAAATCTTTGGGAGGAATATTAATGTTTAAAAAGTTTATAAGCTTTGTAATTATTTTTTCACTTATTCTTAGTATAGGGTGTAGTAATATAAATGAACCTGAACCTATTTCACAAAATCAAGAATCAAATGAAGAAACTATATTAAAAGTAAAGAACGATGGTGGAGATTTTTCCCATAAAGATTTAATATATTTTATTATGACTGACCGTTTTTATGATGGTGATAAAAGTAATAATAATTTTAAAGATGTTAACAAAAAAGACCCTAAAGCATTTCATGGTGGAGATTTAAAGGGTATAATAAAAAAATTAGACTATATAAAATCTTTAGGGGCAACAGCTATATGGATAACTCCTGTTTATAAAAATCAATCCTATGGATATCATGGATATTGGATTACTGATTTTAATAAATTAGACCCCCACTTAGGTACATTAGAAGATTTAAAAAAGCTTGTAGATCAGGCACATAAGAGAAATATAAAGGTTATGCTTGATTATGTAGTAAACCATACTGGGTATAAATCACCATGGCTTAAAGACGAAAAACATAAAGACTGGTTCCACCCTAAGAAAGATATACATGATTGGAATGACCAGACTGAATTAGAAAATGGTTGGATTTATGGACTTCCAGATCTAGACCAGAGTAATCCAAAGGTCAGAAACTTTTTAATTAATAACGCATTATGGTTTATAAAAGAAACAGATATTGACGGTATGAGACTAGATAATGTTAAGCATGTACCAAAGGATTTTTGGAATGAATTTGCCTATAGAATAAAAAAAGAATACCCTGACTTTTACCTTCTAGGTGAAGTCTGGAGCGAAAATCCAAGATACCTTGAGTTATACCACAAGCTTGGTATTGATGGACTAACAAATTACTCTTTATTTAAAGGAATAAGGGAAACATTTACATGGTATGGAAAAACTTCTGCCTTAATTAATGCAATAAAAAGAGAAAGATTCTTTAGCTATCCTAGTATCAATGGGGTTTTCTTGGATAACCACTATAATAAAAGGTTTATTACTGCAGTAGGAAAACATGGAGATAAATACTTAAAGCAAGCTTTAACATTTGTAATGACCTATCCTGCAATACCTGTAATATACTATGGAACTGAAATTGCCATGGCTGGTGGAGATGATCCTGATAATAGAAGGGACATGGAGTGGTATAGAGTTGATAGTTCAAAGATGTTAAAATTCTATAAAAAATTAGTAAACCTTCGACAAAATAATAATGCTTTAAAAGAAGGGAAATTTAGATTATTAGACTATGATGAAGATTTCATTTCCTATATAAGACAAAAAGGGAAAGATTCTGTTATTGTTGTTATGAATATACGGGATAAAGAAAAACAAGTATCTATTAATATACCTAATGATAGTAAAAATTATAAAGATATTTTATCTAATAAAGTACTTAAAGTTAATGATAAAAGACTAAAAATTAATCTTAAACCTTTAGATTTGTTAATTTTAGTAGACAATTAAAAAGCGAGGGAGATAAACCCCCCTCGATAATTTTTTGTTTATAGTTTACTTACATAAAATATAGGTGGATATTGATTCTACATTTACTACATCCTCACAGTATATATTTTCATTTTCTATTCCATTTTTATTAACTTTATATTCATTAGCAATTACCTTCCATTTACCTTCCATAGGTAGTTTTATCTCTACACTTTCCCTATTGGCATTGTGGATTACTAATATATATTGATAATCTTCACTATAAGGTGAATTTAACAAATATCCTACACAATTTTCAGGGGTATCAATAAAGGTTAAACTACTCTTAATTTCTTCAGCTTTATTAAGCTTCATTACCCTTTGACTTTTTCTAAAATCAATTAAACCCTTAATATATTCAAAGGTTTGGTTATATTCAGCTTTTCTGCTCCACTTAATTTTATTTATATTATCACCTGAATTATAACTATTATGGTCTCCAAATTTAGTTCTTAAAAATTCTGTACCACCCTGTATAAATGGTATCCCCTGTGAGGTTATAATTAATGCCAATGATAATCTGTTCATTTTTTCTCTTTCTTTAGGCGTATTATCAGGATTACTCTTTTCTATCTTATCAAATAGACAGAGATTATCATGGGAGCTTACATAATTAATAGTTTCAACAGGATTTTCAGTAAAACTTACAATTTCATCATTATAGTGTATACTTCCTACTATTCCCTTTTTAATTTCCTTTTCAAGTCCATATTTTCCAGTTGCAAATCCTCTTTCTATACCATCATTATCACCTTTTATTACATTTCTAAAATCATCATTAAATACTGCAATATCTATTCCCCTTTGGCTACCCTTTTTGAATTGCTTTTCAAATGGTAAAGCTGAAGCTCCTCCTGTCCAAGGCTCTCCATATATTAAAATATTAGGATTAATTTCTTTTAATTCTTTCTCAATTACTTTCATTGTTATAATATCCAATAGCCCCATAAGGTCAAATCTAAATCCATCTATTTTATATTCTGTTGCCCAAAACTTAACTGAATCAAGAATAAACTTTCTTACCATAGGTTTTTCTGTTGCAATCTCATTACCACAACCTGAACCATTTGTATAGATTTCATCAATATCAGTACGATAATAATACTTCGGTACAAGTATATCAAAGGGACTGTCACCTGTTGTATATGTGTGATTGTAAACAACATCCATTACAACCCTTATACCATTTTCATGGAGAGTTTTAACCATCTCTTTAAATTCCCTAATCCTCACCCTTCCATCATAAGGGTCTGTTGCATAGGAGCCCTCTGGAACATTATAAAGGTAAGGGTCATAACCCCAATTATATTCTCCTTCTTTAGTTTCATCCACACTTGCAAAATCAAAAACTGGCAATAAATGCAAATGTGTAATTCCTAATTCTATTAAATGGTCTAAGCCAGTTTTAATACCATGTGGACCTCTAGTATTTTTCTCAGTAAAGGCAAGATACTTTCCTTTATTTTTTATTCCTGAATCTTCTGATACGGAAAAATCCCTTACATGTATTTCGTATATTACCGATTCTGTCAGCTCTAAAGCCTTTGGAATTTTATGATTTTCCCATCCTTTAGGATTAATTGATTTAAAATCAACTATCATTCCCTTTTTCCCATTAGCTGTAGCACCCTTTGTATAAGGATCTGGTGTCTCCTTTTCAACTCCATCTATAGTTACCCTATAATTATAATACTTATTTTTATAATCACCCTTTAGTTTCAGTTCCCAAACTCCATTTTCACTTAACTTCATAGGATATTCTGTTCCCACATTATCATCATAATTTTCATAAACTACTACCTTCATATTATCTGCCACAGGAGACCATACTTTAAATATAGTATAATCTTTCCTGTATGTTGCTCCTAAATCATCACCTGTATAAACCATATCTAACAAATCCTCTTTTTTATACATCAGACATTCTCCTCTTTTATTTGTTGTATAACAGTTTATGAATTTCAAGTAAAAAATAACCCTACTTTTTTACAAGTAGGGTCAAATTTATTGTGTTTTTTATTTTTACCCCTTTGTAGATTCCCTTTCAATTAACTTTGTTTCAACAATATAATGGTTTTTATCAACTTTCTTATTTTCTAACTTGCTTATTAAAAGCTTTGCAGCATTATAACCTAATTTTTCTGCATTAATGTCCACCGAAGTTAATGTAGGCTTCTGATAAGCTGCCAGTGGTGTATTGTTAAATCCCACTAATGCTATTTTTTTATTCTGTTCTTTAATAGCATTTAATGCTCCAAAGGCTATAAGATCATCTGTTGTAATAACAGCTGAAGGAGTTTTATTTTTTAATATCTCATTCATAGCTTGATATCCTTTAACTTCATTAAAATCCGCTTCCTTTATTAACTCCTTATCTAATGAAATACCTCTAATTTCAAGTGCCCTTTTGTATCCTTCAAATCTGTCTTTAGTAACATTTAGATTATATGGTCCACCGATAAAAGCTATGTTTTTATGTCCCTTTTCTATAAGATATGTAGTTACATCATACATTGCTTTAAAGTTATCATTATCTACCCATAAAACATTTTCTAAGTTTTTTGGTCTACCTATAACAACGAAGGAACGTCTTGCTTCTCTTAAATATTTTATTGCTTTATCATTCTGTCTTACTGTCAAAAGAATAATTCCATCTACTAATTTACTATTTGTATAATCTTTTATGATATTTATTTCATTTTCTTCTTCTTCCCCATAGGCAAGCATTATGTAATACCCTCTTTTTTGAGCATAAGTACTTATTCCCCTCATAGCCTGTATAAAAAAAGGATTTACAAATAAGTCTTCAGCAGTATTAGGCAAAATTATCCCTAAGGTTTTAGAGGATTTGTTTGCTAAACTTCTAGCTATGGCATTTGGATAATAATTTAACTCTTTCATTGCTTTATATACTCTCTTTTTTGTTTCTTCACTAATCTTGGGGCTTTCAGCAATAACCCTTGATACAGTTGATGGAGATACCTTTGCAAGTTTAGCAACATCTTTAATAGTTACTGGCATATTTACCACATCCTACAATTTATTAATATTATTATATCACATTTATCATTATGACCTTAACTTGTATCTTTTCTCCTGTATATTTATCTTTCTCTTAATTTGTTATTATTCGATATTTATTCTTTTAAAACTTTTCAATTATTTTTATAACTTCTTCTTTAGTCTTAGAATTAATAATTTTTTCTATATCTTCACTACTTCTTAAAAGACTAATAAATTTACTTAATGCAGATAAGTGTGTATTACTATCTACAGCTGCAAGTGTAATAACTAATCTTACAGGGTCATTTTGTTCATGGCCAAAATAAACTGGCTCTTTTAAAGTAACTAGACTCATCGCTAGATGGTTAACCCCATCCTCTGGTTTAGAATGTGGAAATGCTACACCTTTAGTTATAACTATATAGGGCCCATTTTCTTCAATATTTTTTATTATTGAATCTATATATTTTTTCTCTATGTATCCTTTATCTAAAAGTATTTCACATCCCTTAAATATTGCTTCCTTCCAATCATTTGCTACTATATCTAATTTAATAGTATCTTTATTTAAAAGCTTCTTTAACATATTTTGTCCCCCTATTATGTTTAATTTAATAAATTTATAATAATTGATATTAGATATGTATTCATATATACAAAGGAAATAACCCCAGTATCATTCATAAATAGAACAACAACTGAAGTAATAAAAACTACATACATTCCCTTCATAATCTCTGGATATATATCTTTAATTTTAAATAATAGTCCTTTTTCAGATTTATATATTTTTATTATAAAATATAGCTGCCCTAAAAATATAATACTCCATGGTGGAATTACAATCATAAACATAAACTGCTTTATTTTACTAATAAATACCGTTACAAACTCATTTAATCCATTTAAATTAATTCTTTCAATTAAGTTACCAATATGTGTTTTTTCAGCATTATTTACATCAAAATATATATTAAATAAAAAAATTACAACCCCTATAGATGCTAATAGTAAAAAATTTTTTTCTTCTAGTTTAGCTCCAAAAATAATTATATATATAATCATTAAAAATGCTGTTATGGCTCCTAAAAAGCCCCCGAAGTTAGCTCCATATCTATTAGATAGAGATAAAATTACTAATGGGAAATATAAAAATAAAATACTATTCTTAATAATACTATTTTCTATTTTTTCTCTTAAGGAAAAGTATCCTATTATAGAGGTTGATAACAGTACACCCATTATCTCATTATTTAAACCGTAGAATCTCCCACCTGCTACTATATTGTTATATCCAATATATGAATCATAAATAATCGGTTTATATATAAATATACCAAATAATATCATAAAACTTGTTCCTATACATAATAACATCACAACTTTAATTTCCTTTTTTAAAAATATAAATGATACTGTTATGGAAGATAGTAAAAAAATTAATACATATAAGATTATACTTTTATGGATATCTAATAAACCCAGTATCAAAGAAATAAATATCCCAGCTGATATACTAGTAGAAACTGTTTTTAAATTTCTGATTTTCTTTTTATCTTTACTATTCCATTTTAAAATAATATAAAATTGAGATAAAATAATAATTCCATGGATAATATATTTAATAATATTTAAGTTTAAAAACTCTATTAGATTATCCTTTGATATATTAAAGGCCTTTTTATTATCTATTACTTCAATAGGGTTTCCTATAAACATTGAATTATCTATATTATAAATTGAAGCTATAGTTGGAAAGATATCTAAGTTTGTTATTACTCCTACTCTTTTGGTTGTACCACTTGTAAGAATACCTTTTTTAGAATAGGGAAGTTTATATAACAATGGAACTAGCGTAGTATTCCACCTTTTATTAATATCTCCCTTTATATCTTGTGGAAAAATAAGAAGGTATTGATAGTCAATATTTTTTAAAAGATTGTTTAGTATTCTAATCCTTTTATTTTCCTCTTTAAATTTATATGAAAGTATAAGAATATCAACTTTTTTATAAATATTTTCTATTTCTGATTCAAGCCATGAAAGGTTATATATTACCTTATTTTCCCCATATTCTATGAATCCATTTTTATCAGCAGCAATAATTGCTGAAGGGTCCTTTCCTATATATCCAACTTTAATTTTCTGCTTTTTAAAAAACTGACCGAAGATATCTATTTCCCAGGAAAAACTAAAAATGTCATCATATCCTTTTATATATAATCCTTTTGACTTTTTAGTAATTCCTTTAAAAAGTCCTTTTTCTACCTTTACCCTTCTACCAGTTGAAATAGTAGTAAAAAAACTTTCCTGACTATTATTTTTATATATGTTACCAGTTTTTATATTCATAAGCCCTATAGACATGTTTTTATCATTATAGATTTCTTTAGCCAAAAAAAAATCTAACTTGTCTACAATGATAATTAAAGTTTTTTTATTTTTATCTGCAATAACAGTATTATTTATGTTTAAAATTAAAATAATTATAGTAAAAAAAACAGCCAAATATCTTCTCATAAATACACCCTTTTAATAGTAAATATAATTTAATACGGAGAAAATTCCTAAAGCTATTGATAGAAGTCCTACCGAAACTTTTAACTCATAAAAAGTATCTACCTTAAAGCCTTTCTTTTTTATAAATTCCCTGTCCTTTATTAAAACTTTTAAATCATATACATCACTTAGAATAAGATATAAGCCATTTATTATGAAAATAAGTCCTATATATAGCAAAGATATCACCCTTTTTTAATTATTGTAATCCCATGTGGCAATAATTATACTTATTGCTAAATTTCAGCAAAAATTATTTTCTATTTTTTATATAAAATTGAAAATTCTTGTCTTATAATATAAAATTAAATATAAGGTTATATTAAAGGGGGACAAATATATGAAGGTTGCAATAGTTGGAGCTGGAAAAGGTGGAACAGCTATTCTTAAATCACTAGCTCGATTAGATGAGGTCCATGTAAGTGTTATAATTGATACCAATGTAAATGCATCTGGAATTAAACTTGCAAAGAAATTAAATGTTGATACCTCAACATCTATAGAAGATATAAACCCTGTAGATACAGATATGATTATAGAAGCTACTGGGATAGAGAATGTAGCTAACACACTTCATGATAAATATGGAGATGACTGTAAAATTATTGATTCTCAAGGTGCTTTCCTTATAATGACTTTAGTTGAAAGGGATATAGAAACATTAGAAAAGCTTGATGCTCAAATGAGTGCAATAAATGAAACTTCTTTAGTAGTCCAAAATCGATTAGAAGAAATAGCAACTTCTGTAGAGGACATACATAATGTAAGTGAAATGTTAGTAAATACAACGGAAGCCTCAAACAAGTATATTGAGGAAAGTGACAAGATTGTTCAGTATGTAAATAAAATAGCTCAGCAAATTAAAATATTAGGATTAAATGCCAATATAGAAGCTGCAAGGGCAGGAGAATATGGAAAAGGTTTTTCTGTAGTAGCTAGTGAGATTCAAAAGCTTGCAAATGAGAGTGAAAACTTTGCTAAAGAGATTAATGATATATTAGTAAAATTATCTACTGAAATAGAGAAAATAAATAATGAAATAGATAATTTAAAGAAATTATCTCAAGTACAGCTAGATGCCTCCAATTCAGTAAGTGCTGCTGTAGAAAAGCTCAAGGAAGAAACTGACAATTAGAACTTAAGTATGATATAAAATTAGTATCTAAGCCTCATTAGTTCTTTCCCCAAAAGTAATATAATATAATTAAAATAACCTTATGGGGGACGAACTATGAGTAAATCTAAATCATTAATGGTTCTTGAGAAGAATGCCCTCTTTCAAGGTACACTTAATGCATCTGGAGATATTAAAATTAATGGTATTTTTAAGGGTGATATATATTCTGCAAATAATGTATATATAAGCTCAACGGGTAAAATTATTGGAAATGTAGAAGCTGATAATATAATTATTAATGGTGAAGTTAATGGTAATATTAAAGCAAAAACTAAAATTCATCTTACTGAAAACAGTATACTTACAGGTGATATTATAACTAAAAAGTTTATTATAGACAGAGGAGCATTTTTTAATGGTAAGTGTAAAAGGATAAATTAAACTGCGTCCAATTGGACGCAGTTTAATTTATTTACCTAACATAATATTTATATCCATTAGTTTTTGTTGAAGCTCTAGAAGTTTGTTATTAAGCTTATCATAATTATCCTTAAGAAAATCCTTATCAATAAGTTGGTCCGTTTTAGCAGCTAATATTTCAAATTCATCATAAACCTTCTGCAACTCTTCTTGTATATTTTCTTTTTGCTGAAGTGGTTTTAATACTTCTCCAGATTTTTCTTTATAAAATTCATCCTTAAGATCAAAAACATCTCCCATATCTGGAACAATTGTTTCAACATTAAACCTTTCAGAAACTAAATCTGCAAATTCTTCAGCTGAATCTTCTTCTCCGTGTACAATAAAAATTTTATTAGGCATACTTTTAAATCCATTAAGCCATCTGATTAATTCATCCCTATCTGCATGGGCTGAAAAACCTTCTATATCATATATTTTAGCTTTTACTGCTATTCTTTCTCCAAGAAGCTTTACTTTTTTTGCTCCATCCTTTAATATTCTTCCTAGGGTTCCCTCTGCCTGATATCCTACAAAAACAACACTATTTTTTTCATCCCATAAATTGTGTTTCAAATGATGACGAACCCTTCCTGCAGTACACATTCCACTTGCAGAAATAATAACCTTTGGATAGTTTGCATTATTTAAACGCATAGATTCTTGTTGATCTCTAACATAGTGAAGGTTGCTAAATTCAAATGGGTTATCTCCGCTTAATATCAATTTTTTAGCCTCTTCATCAAAACAGTAGGTATTTTCCTGAAAAACCTCTGTGGCTGATACAGCCATTGGACTATCTATATATATAGGAATTTTCATAAATTGGTCAAGATTTTTATTGTATTCATAGTATTTATTTAGTTCATAAATAAGCTCTTGTGTTCGTCCTACAGCGAAAGAAGGAATTATTACTGTACCATTATTCATAACAGTAGAGTTAATGATTTCTACTAATTTTTCCGTTCTTTTTTCTGCATTTTCATGTAGCCTATTACCATATGTTGATTCAATAATAAGATAATCGGCTTCTTCTATTAGCTCAGGATCTCTTATAATTGGTCTATCCCTCATACCTAAATCACCAGTAAAAACTATTTTTACTGTATTTCCCTTTTCCTTTATCCAAAGCTCAATTATTGATGAACCTAATATATGACCAGCATCCTTAAATCTTACTGTTACATCTTCATTTATATCAATTTTTTGGTCATATAAAACAGGATCAAAATAGTTTAAACTAACAGTTGCATCTTTTACGGTATATAGTGGTTTTACTAAAGGTTTACCTTCTCTCTTTCTCTTTTTATTTTCCCATTTTGCATCAGATTCCTGTATATGACCACTATCTTTAAGCATAATATCACATAAATCTTTAGTAGCCTTCGTACATATAATTTTACCATTAAAGCCCTCTTTTACTAGCTTAGGTATCCTGCCACTATGATCTATATGTGCATGGCTTAGAAGCATAAAATCTATTTCAGAAGGATCAAACTTAAAATCTTCAAAATTTAACTTCTCTAATTGTTCACTTCCTTGAAACATTCCACAATCAATTAAAATTTTATACTTATCTGTGGTAATTAAAAAATTAGAGCCCGTTACAACCTTAGCAGCTCCTAAAAATTCTATTTTCATAAATAGGCCCCCTAACAATATAAATGTGTTCTTAATTTTATTAATTTTCTTTATTTTACATAAATTCTACAAAAAAATCAAAAATTCCTCTATTCCCTCTTTAAACATTGGTAAAGTATTATTTATATATTTTATTAAATTAGAGAAACTATATATTACAAATCATCTGAAAGGAGATTTTTATGGAGAGAAAACATCACTTTAGAAAAAAGCCAAAAAGGTCAGAAAGTTCATTTTTCTATGTTAATCCAGATATCCATGATGAACTAATTGATGTTAAAACTTTGAGGGCAAACAAAAAGAAATGGGATGCAGTAAAAAGAGAATTTGACTAGACGGAAAATAATGGTGAAAAGCGGGACGGTTCTCTTTTGCAGTTTTGGAAAATAATAGTCAAAAAGAGAGCCGTCCCTGTTTATATAGTTGGCCATTTCACATAACTTTCCTTGTTTGCCACGCCTTCGAGCTGGACCTCATCGGAATACTCATGGGTGGAGCTTTGCTCCTAGTGAGGAGGTGTGTCGCTTCCTTTCCCAAAATCCATCTGTCCTGCAACGTCCTTATGGAAACATATTGTTAGCTGATAGTCGAATTTGTCTTTGTTTTAAACTATAAAGTATTAATATATATTCAATCTTATAATTCATTTTTCTTTGTTACTTTAATTTTAAGTAAAAGCACAGTGATGTCTTCATCTATAATCTTTTTAATAGATTCTGGATCTTGATAATCATAAGCTGTCCTTAATGACTCTTTTCCTTGCCTATATACTGCCAATACCATTTCTTCACCATACTCTAATCCAACTGTTTCACTTCTAATAGCATAGTCCCAGCTACTAATGCCAGAATCAACAAAAAAGTTATTATCAATAGCAAGGGGTCCTACACTAGCACCTGTTGAATATAAAAAAAATAAGGGGTTTTTATTGGAGTTTATTATTCCAAATCCTATTTTCCCTTCTTCAAATTGTTCAGGACTTAACCCCTGAGAAAGTTGTATAAGAGGAAAAGGCTTAATAGCTTTTCCGTTACTATATCCTTCCACCCATAAATTGACCCAACTTTTATCTGCTCTAGACAATTTAAAGTTAAAATCAAATAATAACCCAAGGTTTAATTCTTTAAATGTATTTTCGTATTCCGAACCTTCATTTGATGAAATATAAGCGATTGTTTTGTTGTCTTCATTTTTATTGCTACATCCAACATTAGCAGCAATAGATATAATTATAATTAACACTAAAATTTTACAAAATTTTCCCTTCAAAATAACTCCTCCTCAAAATTAATGACTTAAAGCGTTAATTATATTATTATATGTAAACAATTATTTCTAAAGAAGTACCCAAGTTTCTGGTCTATTAATGCTGTTTATGGCTTTTAGCCGATTTTACATAACGTTCCGCAACTTCGCGACATTACTATAAACGCTTACAACTTCTAACTAAAGTTGCAATTTAACATATGTCTTTAAAATCAATCAATCTTCTTTGTTTCTTTAATTTTCTTGCAAAATTGTATAACCTCTTTATCTACTTGGTCCGGGTATTTGTATCCTAAATTTTCTCCAACTTTTTTTGCTATCTTTCTAAAAAAAGTAATTGTATTAAAAAATGCATTCCAATTTTCCTCTATATCTGCTCCTGCATATGTTTCTTTAAACTCTTTCCAAGTTTCTGAGCTAAGATACTTCTTAAATTTTTTCCCAAAAGCTCCTGTTTCCACTGACCAATCATTTTTCATTCCAATATACCAATCTATAATCTTATGTAAAAAGGAATACTTAAGTGTGTAATCTAACATATATTTAGCAAATGGTAACTCATCTCTCCAAAGATATTTGGGAACATAATACGCATTCCACCAAAACTCATTTACTAAAACTTCATATTCTTCTTTACTCGGTTTTTTTATTATATATTCTGAATATGTTGGTTTGGATAATCCTTTAGTTATTTCATCCTTATCAATTAAGACTTTATAACCATTATCATAAGCATCTGAGTCTATTTTAAGCTGATCTGTAATTTGAAAATCAATTCTAACACCATCTTTAAATAAAACAAGTCGAGTAATCCAACAACCAGTCTTGAAACCTGTAGAACGTGGCTTAAATGGCCAACGTACCATAATAGCTCCAAATTCTTCTAGCCAATCATCACTCTTTTTAAATTTACTCAAATCTGATACATATAATTCAATATCATAATCAGATAAAAAATCAACATTTGCATCAGGTTTAGCACGAGAACTAGTTAATATTGCCGCTCTAATTAATTCGTTTCTTTCAGCCCATTCTTTGAACTGTGATAAAACTTCTTTTTCTGTTCTCATAAACACACTCCTTATTATCATAAATATATTCAATAATAACTAAATAATATTTGTTTACCCCTAAGTTTAAAAATACTTCCATAAAAATTATGTCTGCAAACGTTGTCGTGCCAAAGGCCTGGTGCAAAGTTTGCTGTAGCATAACTTACTTAAGTTTATGCAAACTTTGTGCTAGAGAGCATGTCCCGTAGGGTCACCCACTCTTTTGGCGGATGGAACACCATCTTATACGAAGTCAGGACACCCTCTTAATGTTTCAATGATTTCATTAGCATATATCTTTGCACCTTCTCCATTTATATGTACCCCATCTATTGTTAAATATAATTTTCTGTGCCTACTAATCTTTTCTGCCCATTTATTTTTTTTAGAAAATATCGGATCAATAAGCATTAATTTATAAAATCCACCTAGTAAATAATTTCCACTATCTACTCTTCTTAATTTTTCATCAAAGGCATCTCCAACATTTGCTATTTTACATTTATATTTTTTTGCAACTTCTTTAATACTCCTATTTATAACTGCACGTTTATTATTTAAATCTGAGTTTAAAACTTCTCCAATACAACTTAAGGTAGTTAATATTATCTCGGCATTTGTTATTTTTTTTATTTCTCTCATTTTATTTTCAAGAACCTCTTTAAAATTATTAATATCTGTTGGAATACTTCCTCTAGATCTTAACTTTTTTGCTGTCATTTTTAATAATAAACCTTGTTTCTCAAAATAAGGTATTATTATATCATTATGTCCCGCTTCAAATACAATGTAATTAAACTCTTCATTTTCAAGTAGAGACATAAGTCGATTGCTAATACCTAAAAGTGTATCTCCACCTAGTCCCTGATTTATGTGCAGATAATTAGGAAACTCTTTTTCTATATATTTAACATAGTTCACACCGGAGATACCTTCAGTTATACTATCACCCACATACAATATTTTCTTTTTCATTGTACACCTCCATATTTGTCGTGATTTCACCTAACGTTCTGGTGCTTAAGACGTCTCTGAACTGGACCCGAGAAGAATACTCCTTGTTGGAGCTTTGCTCCCAGCAAAGAGATGTTGTACCAATGGATTCGAGCCCAAAAGCGTACCTCTAAGGCGCCCTTTCTCAAACATCTTGTTATACGATGTTGGGAAAATAGCTACGTAGCCTTGCCACATTTCAATACAATAACACTATAATATTGTTATATTAAAAAACTAATAAGATACATTATTGGAATTATGATTACATTTGAAAACAAATTAGCAATTAATGTACCCTTGGTAATCTTAGAGATTTCAAATTTCTTCTTCAGTAGTAATAAGTTAACTAAAATTTCTATAAGTATAGATCCTATTAAAGCTACTGCAAAATATATAATAAAACTTTGTATGTCATCAAACTTCACTTCATTTCTACTAACCCAAGGAAACCAACATACTAGCCACCAGCCTCCATTATGTTTACTAGAAAGAAAAATGCCCGCAGCTCCACTTATTATATTAGCTAACAAAACTGATTTAGTAATAGGTGAATAAAATTTCTTATTTTCCAAATATCTACTTAAAAGAAACGTCTCTAGTACTAATACTAGGACTATCACTATCCAACCTGGGGGAAGAAAAATAAGTATTCCAAATGATACATTGAATAAAATAATGCTTTTCTTTTGCATTTTTTCTACCTCATCTCCTTTTACAACTATGTCTATTACATACATTGGCGATCACATTCACCTATCATAATACTTTCTTTAATTAAGGTATTCTTCAATAAGTTGTAAATCCCTCTATTTTTTTGTATCTGTGAAAATTAGGGACGGTTCTGTTTTTCAGTTTTAGGAAATAATGGTGAAAAAGAGAACCGTCCCGGTTTGCATTTATTATTTATTCCCCATTAAATAAGAAGAAATTTAAAATCCGAAAATGAAGCTTTTTATAAATTTTTTAAGATATAGTTGATTTTTTTGTACATTATCTCTTTTTATATAGTGAAAGTAAAATTAGTCGGCCGACTAGAAATCCTATTAAAAAAAGTGAAAGGAGAGAATTTTTATGGCTTTTACTGGTTATAAAAACGAAACATTATTAGCTGAAATTGAAAAATACACAAAATATCAATACAACGGTATTTCATTAGATGTTCCGTATCATTTAGGTGGCAAAAATACTGTAGAACAAATCACAAGCTATATTGATAATAATTATAATGGTGATGATACTTCTAGTTCTCAACTACAAAGTTTTATGGATAACAACACATCTGGCTGTGGGGTTGATTGTTCTGGATTTGTATATATTACATTAGATAATGCAACTAGTGGTGATTTTTCAAATGTTATAGGAGAATCTAGATATTATACAAATGTTGAGGATATGATTGAACATAGTACAGAAGTCACTGATATAAAAGATATTAGGCCAAATGATTTAATATTTTTTACAGGACATGTAGCTGTTATATATGAAGTGGAATATGCAAAAAATCCAGATACAGGATTATACGAACCTTGGAGAATTAACTATGCCCATTCCAGTAGGGGTGGAGTTGGTGGACCACATAAAGGATATATTATATTAACTGATATGAATGATCTAAGTAACTGTGAGTGGAGAGATAGTTCTTCAAGTTACCAGGATTATTTAGCTGATATATTTACTCATGTAGGAAGATGGTAAATTAAATCAATAGTAAGGAGTGGGTTTTTATTTTAAACCCATTCCTTATATTTACATACCTAAAAACAAACGAATATTACCTCTATTTTTTTGTTCATATATTATTTTTTTCTTATCATCTGTTATTTCAATATATTTACTTTCTATTCCATTGTAGTTATATATATTCATAATAACTATATCTCCATGCCAATAAAATTTTAAAGTTGATGCTAACTTTATGTTGTCTGAAGGTAAAGCATCAATTATAACTAAATTGCCTTTTGAAAACTCTTTATGTATATATTGAGGGAAAGTACGTATCAATCCAATATCAGAATGTAAAGATTTTTCGTATTTATTATTTAAATTTAAAGATTTTTCTATCATATATCCACTATAATACATTTTTGCTAATGTATTACCTACTTTCATATATTCAGGAGAAGGAAGAAGTGCATTTCCTAATCGATATAACTTGTTTGAAACAGTATAATATTTGTCTTTAAACTTTATTATGTTACGTCCCTTTACTTCTATCCTGTAAGCAGAATTGTCTTTGATGAAATCAAAAAAATATGGCTGAACATCAGGTAACCATTCACTTGCAATATAATAATTTGTAAGTGGATAGAAAATTTCTTTCAAATCAATCATTTTGAATAACTTAGTTTCTAATACATCTACTTTTTGATTTGTTACTGGATTAGAAATTATTACTTTATCCCATTCTTTAATATTTATCCATTTAAAACTTTCGTCATTTATATGACTTTTATATAATTTATCTCTTTCTTTTAATTTTTTATTTTCTTTTTTAAGTTCTTGTATTCTGCTTTTTAATTTTAAATTCTCCAATTCTAATTGATTAATTTTTTTTTCGTTTGATTTGTTATTTGAATTGATATTACAACTAGTTAAAGTTAGTATACTTATCAATATAAATAAAATTATTTTTTTCATTAAATTCCCCCTTTTTTTGTTGTCGGTGTCTTTTTTTCAACTCCACGCATTACTGTGTTATATTCTAAATTATTGCCTTCTCAGTAATCTTCAACTTGGGTTATCTTCATTACATCTGTATCGACCCCTTCAATAGGGTAATAAATTACTGAAGCTTATATTTATGAAATTAATTCAATAGTAACACCTTGAAAAGTGACGTATTTAGTATCTGTTTCTAATTTAGATGTTACACTATTCAAATTATACATATTCGTATATAAACTATTATCTTGCAATGTAATAATTATTTTCTCTTCATACATAACTACGCATTTTTCAAAACTAGCCTTAGTAGAATCAATCTCATTCCTTTTATCTACTATTATTGTTTTACTAATATTTGCTGATGAAGATAATGGCTTTGAAAGGATTATTTGAGTTGAATTATTAACTTTCATTTCTGAAATATCTTGTTTTATTTTTACCGTACTCCCTTATAATCAACATATGAATCATTAATTTGGTTTTCTAATACTAAATTAGAAAAAATGAAATAAAACATAATACGAAAACTTTAGATTTTTTTACAATGTATATTCCATATTTTGTTAATGCCTTAAAAGTATACTGTATATTCCGAAATAAGTCAAGAGATAAAAAGGAGAAATGTTTTACGATAAAACTCAGCATTTATAAATTATTGTTAAATGTTACTTTAATAATAATTTGAATTTTACTTAATATTAAAGAATGTAAACTATGGAAAATGGGGACGG
This sequence comes from Thermohalobacter berrensis, assembly GCF_003609645.1. GTDB lineage: Bacteria > Bacillota > Clostridia > Tissierellales > Thermohalobacteraceae > Thermohalobacter > Thermohalobacter berrensis. The sequence continues at coordinate 28,209 of NZ_MCIB01000023.1, read as the reverse complement.
TTCTATTTTTCAGTTTTGGAAAATAATGGTGAAAAGGAGAACCGTCCCGGTTTGCATAACTTGAGAAAAATGTCGAATTAGTCTAAGGGAAGGGTTTATTTTTTTTAATAGTATAAAAAAAAGTCAGTGACTATTCTATTAGTATGGATGTTTTTAAATATATTTATTTCAAGGGGGGACTTATATGAATTTTATTATTGATCCTGGTCATGGTAAGGATACACCTGGAAAAAGATTTAACGGTTTTTTTGAATATGAATTTAATTATGATGTTGCATATAGATTAAAATCATTACTTGAACCTTATGGCAAAGTAGTTCTTACTATGAAAGAGCCTACTCATCCATATCCTGAAACTACATCATATGGAAGAAGAGCAAACCTTCAACATAGATGTAATGTAGCGAATAGTGTTGAGGGTAAATCAATATTCATTTCTATCCATGCAAATGCCTATTCAGACCCTGATGTAAGTGGATATGAAATATATGTTTTTAGGAAGAGTGAAGAAAGATACGAAATTGCTAAATCTATAATGGAAGCAGCAAAAGAGATTCTAGGTATTGGAACTGAAATTAAGAATAGAGGAATAAAAGAAGCAAACTTTTATGTTCTTAGGCATACCAAAATGCCAGCTGTATTAATTGAACATGAATTTTATACTAATCCAGAAGGACGTAAAAAGTTAGAAGATGATAATTTTAGACAGAAATGTGCACAGCATATTTTTAAAGGGCTGTTAAATTATTTAGGTCTTGAAGGACAAGCTGAAGAAAAGACAGAAATACTAGGAGAAAGCAAAGCAACTTTAGAGCAAATGAAGGCTTGGGCCAAGAATAATAACGCTACAGAAAAATTTATTAATGCTGCAGAAATTTATGCAAAATATAATAAGCTTATAGGAATAAGAGCAGATGTACTTTACTGTCAAAGTGCAAAAGAGACCAATTTTGGAAAGTATACTGGAAAGGTTACTGAAGATATGAACAACTTTGCTGGAATAAAAACAAAAAATCCTAAGGGAGATAGAACAGAAGACCATGAAAGCTTTCCAACTATGGAAGATGGTATAAGGGCCCATTTTAATCATATAGCAGCTTATATAGGTGTTAATCCTATAGGAAAACCCCATGATAGATACTATCTTGTAAAAAACCTATCTTGGGCTGGTAGTATCAAATATGTTGAAGAATTAGGAGGTAAGTGGGCTCCTAACCCTGATTATGGGAAATCCATTGTAAGAGACTATCTTAAACCTCTAATCAATACTAAAGTTAATGTCATAGACTATGAAAAACTATATAATGATTGCTCGAAAGAAAATACGAAGCTAAAAAACACAATTAGAGAATTAGAAGAAGATCTAACAACTAAAAAAAATATGTAGAATATATTTTAACTAATATAAATAAGTAAATCAAAAAGAAACGCGAACCCGATTCGCGTTTCTTTTTATTCAAACTTTACTAGTTTTGTGCCAACTCCTAAAAATATAATACCCATCATAAATAAAACTAATGTTGGAAATAGAACTGATTCAAAACCTTGCCCATACATTGCAATCCTCTCCATGCCTTCAATTGCCCATTTTTGAGGTGTTATATTAGCAAGTGCCAAAAGTATTTTTGAATTAACTATTTCAAGTGGCCACATACATCCACCTAACATGGAAGTACTTGTTAAAACTACAGGCGTTATTGCTGATAGCTGTCCATGGGTTTTTACTATACCTGATAATAATAATCCCAATGAAGTTACAGAGAAAGTAAAACCAAATGCTACTAAAAGTATGCCTCCTATACTTGAGCCCCACTCTACCCTAAAAATATATTTACTAAAAAGTATTAATATACTTATTTGAACCATTCCAATTATTAAAGTATATACCATGTTACCTAACAATATTGAAAACTTTGACAATGGGGAAACTAACTGTCTTTGCCAAGTATTATATTTTCTTTCATTTAAAATTTCACCTATTCCAAAAACCATTGTATACATAGAAAAGAATAGCATTAATCCTATTACAAGATGTTTATAATTATCATATCTATTATTAGAACTATTGAAAATCTCTTTTTCTATCATTAGAGGTCTTCTATATTTTAGACCTTTACTCATTCTAGTATATGCTTTATTAAAAATCTCTATTTTATCTTCACTACCGTTTTCAGTAATATAATTAGTTATTATTTCTGCAATATTTATATTTCCAGCAATTTTAGCTGTAGTTTTAGATAAAAGATTTTCAAATATCATAAGTTCCCTATTTTCTTTGACCTTGAGTATGTTTAAGGTGGTCTTCTTACCATTTTTAATCTTTTCAGAAAAGTCATCTTCAATTATAACTGCACTTAATGCCTTATTTTCATCTACCATCTTTACTGCATCTTCATAATTTGCAAATTCATATTCAAATATTTCATCTTTACTTAGTTCATCTATTAATATTTGGGAATATTCAGTTTTATCTTTATCAACTATTAATATTTTAGGGCTATGACCTTGGGATAAAGTAAACCCAAATACTGTTGAAAAAACTAATGTCATAGCTATCATCATTAAAAAGAGCATCCACTCATTACGCAGTTTCATAATTCTCAGCATCAACACGCTCAACATAATAATACCTCTCTTTCTCCCTAAATAGGTATATTGAGATAAACATTAATCCAATTCCAATTAAAACTAATAATGCCAAGTACTTTAATATTTCCCCTATGCCATACCCCATCATTATTCTAAAATATGAATTTAAAGCAAGCCCGTTTATTGTTAAGTTACTTAAGAATCTAATAAACTTTGGAAGTACATCTATCGGAATAAAACTTCCTCCTACAAATGCCATTACCTGTATTATGCCTGATTCAAAGATGTTTGTCATTTTATAGTTTCCAACCTTATATGTTAATACTGCAATCAAAGTTCCTAAACCAGCTACTGCAAATGCAGCTAGTATACTTATAATAGTTACAATGTATATATTTCCCCAATTGGCCTTTAATACAAAGGTTGAAAATGTAACCATCACAAATATCTGAATAAGTGTAAAGGCAAGTATAGTAAAGAATTTTCCAACAAGTATTTTCCACCTGGATACCCCAGCTATAATCATCCTCTGATATGTTATATTATCTTTTTCTTCTAATAGAGATTTACCACCATATCCTGCTGAGAATAATATAAACATAGATGTCATTGCTGCTGAATAATAAGAAAAGCTTGATATTGGATTTCTTCCATTAAGGCTTTCATAAACAATTTCAGGTGAATTGTTACTAAGATTTACAGTTATATCATCTATTACATCATTCATATTATTAAATACCTTATCTATTACATCTTCCTCTAAAGCTGTTTCTATCAACACATTTTTACCTACTATTAATGTGGATGTCATATCTGTAAAGCTCTCCATTATACCATTTACTATCCTACCTTTAAAATTCATATCAGGATGAGTTATAACCTTAATTTCTACTTTATTTCTAAAGGGAGTTAAAAAATTTGTATACATGTCATAAATAAAATTTTCAGGAAGAATTACAATAGCTGATATTTTTTTACTATTTAACAGCTTTAGAGCTTCATCCTCCCTAACTATTTCATACTCTAAAAACTCTTTTATATCTTTATTGTCAAGAAAGTCTTTAAAAAAGATTTTTTCAATACTAAGTTCTTCTACTCCTTTCGAAATTTTTTCTAAATCTGATTTAGAAATATTTTCACTTACAATACCATTACTTAAAGAGTACCTAAAATCTTCAATTTCAGTGGCAATATTATATTTTTTAACTACTGCTATTTTTGTTTTACCTATGGAATCTTCACTTGTAAAAGTACCACCTAAAGCAAAACTTAAAATTGAAGTTAATATTATAGGCATCATAATCATAATAGCCAATGCTTTTTTATCACTTAACATTAATCTTAAGTCCTTAATTGCTATATCTAAAACTCTCATAATAAAGCCTCCTAATCCCTTAGGGATTTACCTGTAAGATGTAGAAATACTGTTTCCAGATTTGGTTTTTGTATATCAATTGATGTTATGCTGCTGTTGGTTGTACTTACCTCTGTTATAATATCTTTAAAGATTGTTTCACCATTTTCTGTACTAATAATAATCTCATCATCTAAAATATAAGCATCCTTTACAGATTCTATCCCCTTAATTTTTTCTACAACATCTTCTGAAAATTCATCAAACTTAAGACTTATCTTTTTTTGACCTTTTATAATATCTATTAACTCATCTTTAGTTCCCATGGCTATTATTTTCCCATTATCCATAATACTAATTCTTGAGCATACATACTCTACTTCTTCCATGTAATGACTTGTATATATAATTGTCATCCCCTGTTTATTCAGTTTTAGTACTGTATCTAAAATATGGTTTCTGGATTGAGGGTCTATACCAACCGTTGGCTCATCCATTATTAAAAGCTCAGGCTTATGCAAAAGTGCTGCACCAATATTTAACCTTCTTTTCATACCACCTGAATATTCATTAACCTTCTTTTTCAATTTATCCTTTAATCCTATTATTTCTGATACCTCATCTATCCTTTTATTTAAAAGCTTACCTCTTAATCCATATGAATGTCCCCAAAATTTTAAGTTGTTATATCCTGTTAAGTCAGGATACAGGGCTATATCCTGTGGTACAACTCCTAGCTTTTTCTGTATAATGGAAGGTTTTTTTACTATACTTTCTCCTTTGTAAAGTATCTCTCCAGATGTGGGTTTTATAAGGGTTGAAATCATTGAAATTGTTGTTGACTTTCCCGCTCCATTAGGCCCTAGTAAGCCAAATATTTCACCCTTATTTACTCTAAAACTAATATCATCAACGGCCTTTACATTTTTAAAATACTTTTTTAGATTCCTAATTTCTAATAAAGTCACCTACTTTTCCCCCTCTTTTTTTATAAAATCTTCAAATATAAAAGGTACTCCTTGCTCTATATTTTCTTCTTCAAGGGTGTTTTCATCTGTAAGCTTTGGAAAATCAAATTCTTGCTCCTTTTCAATTCCCCATCTTCTTATTTGAAAGTCTATTTCCTGTTCCTTTACATTTCCTTTCTTTGGATTATTAAATTTAATCTTTATCATTACATCTTCTTCTATAATATAGCCATCTATATCTATATATACATTATTTGTAAACTCTTTAATTTTACTATTTTCAATTGATTCTTTTGCAATTGTAAATAAGTCTTTTTCAGCTTCTATATTTTTATCTATAAACTCTTTAAGCTTTTCATCTTTAGACAAAATATCTATCCATTTATTTAATATATTCTTAATCTGATTTTGATTAAGTTTTATAGTCAAATGCTTTACTTTAACTTCACCATCTGGAGTAGATAGTACTGTATCTTCTCCCTTTAAAACATCCTTTTCATTTAAAACCTTTATCCACTGTTTTTTAATTTTTTGTCTACTTTCTTCACTTAAAGGCACGTCAGAATTTTTTTCAGTATTATTTTCAGCATTATTTTCTACTTCTTTTAAATCGTTTATTTTAAGATATTTCCCCATCATAGGCATTTTAATAAACATTTCTTCTCCATTTTTATAAAATGTTGAGTCAAAACCCATTCCGCCAAAGTTAAAATAATTTCTAGTAATTAATTTACCCTTCTCCCAATCAAAGGTCATCTCAGTTGATCCTTCAATCTCTTTAAAGTAATTTATTTTTTTTATTTGTTCAGGTGTTAGGCCTTCTAAGTTAAAATCATTTGTAATCTTCATTTCACTATAAAGTTTTCCCCTTTTTATTTCATCTGTTTTTTTAACTGCATCCTTATATGTTTTTAGGGTATTTTCACTACATCCAAAGGCTGAAACTAATAATATAATTAAAATAAATGGTACTAATAATCTCTTCATATATATCCTCCTTGTTTGTCTTTATTTACTTATATTGTATTATTTTCCATAAAGGGATTCTTCTATCTTATTTCACTTATTCTATTTTTACCTATGACTTTTTGCATAATAAAAAATAGCCACATAAGTGGCTTTACTAACTTAAACCATTTTTTACTGCAAATATTGCAAGCTGTGTTCTATCCCTTAATTCAAGCTTTCCTAAAATATTTGTAATATGGTTTTTAACTGTTCCTTCACTTAAATAAAGTTCTTTTGCAATCTCCTTATTATTTTTACCTTCACCTAAAAGCCTACATATATCCTTTTCCCTTTTTGTAAGCTTATCTACCCTTTTATCTATATCCTTTTCTAAACTTCCCTTAGCTAATTGTGAAAACTTATCTATAACCTTTGTAGCAACATCAGGCTGTATTAATGCTCCTCCATTATAAACAGTTTTTATAGCTTCAGCAATTTTATCTGGGTCAGCATCCTTTAAAAGATATCCAGATGCCCCATTCTTTAGTGCATCATATATATATTCATCATCATTAAAGGTAGTAAGTACAATTATTTTTGTTCTTGGAAAATCCCTTTTTATCCTTTTGGTAGCCTCTACTCCATTTACTTTAGGCATTTTAATATCCATTAAAACTATATCTGGATTAGTTTTTTTACAAACCATATATGCTTCATCTCCATCAAGTGCAATACCACAAACCTCTATTTCCTCCTTTTTACTTAAAACCATTTTAAGTCCCTCTGTTAATATCTTTTGATCATCAACAATGACAACCTTAATCAACTCTGTTCACCTCCAACGGCAAATATCCTTCTATTAAAAATCCTTTGTCTGAATGAAACTTAACTTCACCATTTATGTTCCTTACCCTTTCTTCCATCCCTTTAAGTCCAAAACCTTTCTCTATTTTTTTTATACCTATTCCATTATCCTTAATTTTAAAATTAACAGTTTTATATGTATACTCCAAATCTATTTTAACTTTACTGGCTTTACCATGTCTTACAGCATTAGTCAAAGATTCCTGTACAATTCTATATAAGGTAACATCTATTGTAGGACTAGTCTTTACAATTTTTCCTTTTATATTTAATTCTGCATTTATATTAGCTTTATTAGAAAAATCCTCTATTAACTCCTTTATAGATTCTACACCCTTTAATATTCTTTTTTCAGGCCTTAAAGTTTCAACAACTTCTCTAACCTTTCTTAATCCCTCCCGTGCCGTCTTTTTACTCCTTCCTATTAACTCCTTTGCCTTATCAATATCATCATTTATCATTAGCTCTGCCATTTCCATCTCCATTATTAAAGCTGTCATATTATGTCCTAAAGTGTCGTGTAAATCCCTTGCAATCCTATTTCTTTCCTCGATTATAGTAAGTCCTTCAATTTTATCAGCATACTCTTTTAGCTTTTTATGTGCCTTTATAAGCTGCTTATACAATTTATCTTGTTTTTCCTTTTCTTCTTTATAATATTGTGCAAAATGTGTAAGTACTAAAATAAATACATTTATAAGTGTAAAAAATGATATTTGGGAAATATTAGACAGATTTGTCTTATAATAAATTAAAAGTACATATTTAATTAGAGAGGTAACTACAGTTATAATCCCTATAATAAGGCTGTCCTTTTTCTTTAGGGTAAGGGAGGATTCTATTAATATTCCTATATAGAAGGTATGAAAAAAATAATTAATTAGAAACCTTGAATTATGTTCAAGATAATAAACTAAGGCTATATCTATAAAATATGAAAGACTATAAATCCTTTTATTTTTAAAAATTCTACCTCTTAATATCCCTATTAAAATATACAATATAAATATTAAGCTTAAAAGATATAATCTGCTTCCATGGGCATTTTCAAACATTATTGCACCAATAAATAATATAACAAGTGTTACAAGCTTAAATATATAAAACAACTTAACTCTATTATTCACCAAACCTCTCCCTTAATTTTTTCTATTCTATATTATTCATAATAGTTCTATATTATCTATAGAAAAACCTTTTTAAAAAAGAAAAAAGCGCCCATTAAAGGACGCAAAAATAAATAATACACCGTGATGAGAGAGGTTAAATATTTAAAAAAAGATGAACTGTATGCGTACAAATAATATTTATAATAGTATTTTGATATTTTGTCAAGAACAGATGGGTTTTGTCGAATAAATTTTCAACCTTTTATCTCAAATATTTAAGTATTATTTCATAAAATATATGACCAAGATATATACCTACAATACCTGTTATACCAGCTAATGATGGCGGTGCAGGTAATGGTAATCTAAAAAACTTAAATGCACAACCTAGAATAAACCCTGAAAGTAAACTTAGAAAAATTATTTTCATTTTTATTACCTCCTCTACTAGCAAATGTCCTTTGTCCACATATGTATTTTAATCCTTTATATCTATTTAGTAAACAATATTTTTTTGAAAAAAATGAAATAGTTTTTTATAAAAACCACAGTATTAATACTGTGGTTTTTATCTATTCCAAAATTTATTTAAATAATATGGAATATCTTTTTTATTTTTAATCCCAATATATGGAAACCATTCCCTTGGAAACAATCTTTCATAACTGGAATAACAAAAACGGTCATCGATTAATAAAACTACACCTTTATCCTTTTCTGAACGTATAACCCTTCCAGCCCCCTGAAGAACCTTATTCATTCCCGGATACATATATGAATATTGAAACCCTTTACCATTCACATCATTAAAATAATCCCTTATTATATCTCTTTCAAGGCATAACTGTGGAAGACCAACCCCTACAATAATTGCCCCTGAAAGCCTTTCACCCTTTAAATCTATTCCCTCTGAAAAGATTCCACCTAATACTGCAAACCCAACTAAAGTTTCTTTATAATCTGGCTTAAATTGTCTTAAAAATTCTTCCCGTTCTTCTTCTGTCATTGATGGAGCCTGTTCTATAAGTGAAAAATTAGGATATCTTTCCTTAAATATTTCTATTACTGAGGTCATATACTTATATGATGGAAAAAACACCATATAATTACCACTTTTCCCCTTTACTACTTCATTTATATATTCAGCTATATTTAAGTAGCTATTTTCCCTATCTTTATATCTAGTTGAAATATTACTAGCAATCATTAAGCATAAATTCTTCCTATCAAATGGGGAAGGAAGTCTCATTATATGGTCATCTTCTTTTCCCCCTAAAACATCTCTAAAATATTTAATAGGAGTAAGGGTTGCCGAAAAGAAAATGGCACTATTTCCCCTTTTTACAGCCTCTCCTAGTAAATATGATGGATCATGGCAAAATAATTTTAATTTAAAATCCTTATTAACTTTTTCAACATATGCTACATATCTTTCATCATAAAATTCAGCTATTCTCAAGAAAGCGTGGGCATCAAAGTAAAGTTGAAGTAATTCTTCATATCCGTCTACATCTTGATTTTTAGCAAGCCAATCCTCTGATTCTGTGATTAATTGTCTTAAATAACCATATATTCCTTCTGGCTCATCATCTAAAATATAATAATCTTTATTATCACATTTCTTTTTTAGTTTTAACATATAAGAATTTAATTTGCTTAGTATTTTAGCAATGTATTTATTTTTATCTTTAATTTTTCTTCTAACATCTAGAAAAGTCTTTTTATAAAGCTCAGCAGAGAACATTTCCCTTCCTCTGTCAACAAGGTTATGGGCCTCATCTACTAAAAATATATAATCTCCATCTCCCTCGTCAAAAAATCTCCTTAAATATACCCTAGGGTCAAATGCATAATTGTAGTCACATATAACCCCATCAGTCCAAATGGCAATATCTAATGAAAATTCAAAGGGACATACTCTATGTTTTTTAGCATACCTTTCTACAATCTCTCTAGTTATTAAATTCTCATTTTTTAATATATCTAATATTGCATCATTAACCCTATCAAAGTGTCCCTTGGCATATTCACATTTTTCAGGATTACAGTTTGACTCTTCCTTAAAACATATTTTATCCTTTGCAGTTAATGTTATAGTTTTAAATTTTAGACCATTATCATTTAAAATACAGAAGGTTTCTTCTGCAACCTGTCTAGTAATAGTTTTTGCTGTTAAATAAAATATTTTAGATGTGTAACCTTCCCCCATAGCCTTTACTGAAGGAAATACTGTAGATATAGTCTTTCCTATTCCCGTTGGTGCTTGTGCAAAAAGATTTTTTTCATCCACTATTGTTTTATAGACTGCAACTGCAAGTTTCCTTTGGCCCTTTCTATAGTTTTTAAAGGGAAACTCCAAACTCAAAATTGAATTGTTTCTCTTATTTACCCAACCCTTAACAAATTTAGCCCAATAGAGATATTTATCTAATAATTGATAGAAGAACTGTCTTAGCTCTTCAATACTATAATCTTTTTTAATCCTCTTTATTTCCTCTGTATCTAACTGAAAATAAGTAAGCTGAATACTTATTTTATCTAGATTATTTTGTGTTGCATAAATATATCCGTAACATTTTCCTTGAGCCCAATGGATTGGATTATAGTTTTCATCTATTAATTTAAGCTCTTTAGTTGTTGTCTTAATCTCATCGATTATTATATCTTCTACATCTTCAATAACTCCATCTACTCGTCCCTCTATGGTAAATTTAAAACCTTCATATTCAAACTGGTGTTTTACTGTAACCTCTGGAGTATAGTTTTCATCACTTGATTTCTGTAACTTTTGGTGTGCTTTTGTTCCTTCAAGTGCCCTACTTTTCCCCATAAATCTAGTATCTAAATCTCCTGAACGCATTACAAATTCAACTAAATTTCTCACTGACACCCTTATTTCATGTTCCATGTAAATCAAATCCTTTATAATAATTTAAAGTATATTATTATCTTCCTATCACAGCTTATATTATATCACTGTATATTTTTAATCTAAACTTTATTAATTTTTAATTTGTTGAATCTATTCCAGTTTAATAAAAATTAGCCAATCTATAGATATCTTATTCTATAGATTGGCTACTAAAAAATTTTTAAATTGGCATTATGTGAACAATTTGTTGTATACGCACAAAGAATCTAGAATCTCCATTATCAGATTTAACAACGATATGATCAGGTTTTACATCCATCAATACTCCATGTAAACTACCTCTAACCGTTTCTACAACAACATTTCTTCCCCTAATTGTTTCTAATGTCCTTATAACATATGGATCTACTAAGGTTACGTTTTGAGTAGACATTGTAGGATACATTGGCTTCATATCGTATGGATAGTTATTCATATCATCAACTCCTATATTATATTTTTGTCAATTTTATAATATGTACTGGCCATGTAGTTAGTTCCTATAGTATTAGTGAATATATTAATAATAAATTTTTTTATATAAAAAATTCGCTGACCTTTAACTACTGCTAAAGACCAACGAATTTTTAGAAAAAATCAATCTGTAAGAAGCTTTTCCATTATAGTTATATCAACCCAATTTCCATCTAACATCCCATGTCTTTTATATATGCCAACTTCTCTAAACCCCATTGATAAATACAACCCTTTTGCTGCTTTATTATGACTAATCATCTTTAAAACTAGCTTATAAAAACTTTCATTCTTAGCTGTTTTGATTAAATATCTCATTAATTTTTTACCTATCCCTTTTCCCCTCATACTTCCCTTGATATAAATTGAAATGTCTGCTATTCCTTTATAGCAGCATCTTGAATTATACTGATTTAATGAAGCCCAACCTAAAATTTTCCCTTCTGTATTTTCAATTACTATTACCTTATATTTCTCATTTCTTTTAACAAACCACTCTTCCATTTCTTCTTTTGTCCTTGGCCTTGTTTCTAGTGTAGCCATTCTATCTTCTATACCTTCATTATATATCTTAGTTATACTTGAAATATCATCTAAATTGGCTATCCTAGTCCTATATTTTTCCATTTTATTACTCATCCTTAACTCCCTTTATAATAGCACTTGCAAAAGCATTGTCTAAAAGCTCTATTTCTTCTTCACTAAAAATCTCATTTATATTTTCGTTAAACTTCTCTGCCATGTCTTTAATAAATCTTTTATCATAACTCTGGGCTTTTATAATTCTAACATTCTTGAATCCTACCTCTTTTAATATTTCTTTATACTCTGAAATACTTAATGCTCCTGCTATGCATCCTACCCACATTCCAACGCTTTCTACTAATTTTTTTGGTACTTCTTTAGTAGTTACAATATCTGCAATACATAGCCTTCCACCATTTTTTAAAACTCTATAGGCTTCTGAGATTGCTTTTTTCTTGTTTTCAGATAAGTTTATTACACAGTTTGATATTATAACATCTATAATGTTGTCTTCTAGGGGAATATCTTCAATATATCCCTTCATAAATTCAACATTTGTAACACCACTTTTTTCCTTATTTTTGTTTGCTAATTGAAGCATTTCATCAGTCATATCTAAACCATATACTTTACCATTTAATCCTACTTGTTTAGATACTTGTAATGCATCTATTCCTCCACCACTACCTAAATCTAATACGGTTTCTCCTTCTTTAATGTCTGCAAATATTATAGGGTTAGCACATCCTAATGATGCATTAACAGCCTCTTTAGGCAAATCCTTTATAGTTTCTTTTTCATAAAAAAGAGTTACATCCATAGGATTACTACAACAGCTTGGACCACATCCACATCCATTTGTTGAACCATTCAATACTTCTTTAGCTATACTTCCATAATATTTTTTAACATTTTTCTTTATGTCTGAATTCATTATAATCCCACTCCTTTAGCAACATTTATTTTGTTTTACAGAATTAATTAGAATATTAAGACTCTCTATAACTTGGTCTTTTTTATCATCTGGTATAGATTGAAATATTCTCTGGTAATAGTCATCCATATTTTTTTCTATATTTTTAAATATTCTTTTTCCCTTATCAGTTAGCATTATTTTTACAAATCTTCTATCATTCTCATCAGGTATTCTTTGGGCTAAATCTTCCTTTACTAGTCTATTAACTGTTCGACTTATTGTACTTTTGTCCAAATTAAGTATTGTGGCTAAATCGTTTAAAGAAATTTCTTTATGTTTTCCTATCTCAATAATAGTATGACATTGTGAAATAGTTACACCACAGCAAGTTGCTTCATCCTTTTCTAAAATTCCTAAATTTCTAACAAGTAACCTTACAAGTTCCCTTAAAAGATTTGCTTCTGTAAAATTTTTCATATTCTCACCTCAAATTAATTGTATCATGAAACAGTTGTATTTTGCAACTGTTTTCTAAAAAAATTATAAAATGTTATTCTTACAAGCTAAAAAGAGTAAATGGAAATTTTAAATTTAATTTTCATCCTCTACAACTACAGCTGTACCATATACTAGCATCTCTGCTGCTCCCTGCATAATTGCTGAAGTAGAAAAGCGAATATTTATTATAGCATTTGCACCTAATTTTTCTGCTTCCTTTACCATTTCATTAACAGCAAATTGTCTAGCTTCTGTAAACATTTCTTCATATTCCTTCATTTGTCCTCCAACTATATGTCTTAATCCTGATAAAATATCTTTTCCTATATGTTTAGCACGAATAGTATTCCCCTTAACTATACCTAATGTTTTTACAATCTTTTTGTTTGGAATATAGTCAGTATTTACAAGTATCATAACATCATCCTCCTATTTTCTATTTTTTAATATTATATGGTAATTTTTACCCTTATTTTCCTTATAGAAACTATAATAAAAAAAATAAACCATTATATACCATAGTTTTATTATGCAACAATAAATAAAAATTTACTCCAAACAAATACTATATTTAGTTATAAATTTTATTTGGAGGTGTTATTATGCTTAATTGGGCTTTACTTAAATTATTAGACCCTTTTTCAGATGATATAGTAAAGAAAATGTTTACTGAAGATTTTCCAGATAATCCGTATGTAATGGTAACTGCTAGCCAAAAGCTTACACCTAAAGCAATAGTAGAAGCAATGTTAAGGGCTGAAAGTGGTAAAGTATTAAAACTTCCATATGGAAGTCCTGTAGTTTTATCACCATGGAACAAAATTTTACTTAGTCCTAAACAGTTATTCCAACTTCCAACACCTAGTACTAGTAATGTTGACTCTGCTACTATAATAGGGCCAAATGCCAAAAAACCCCTTAAGCTTGATATTCCTATAATGATTACTGGTATGTCCTATGGAGGTTCTTTAAGTTTAAAGATGAAAATGGCTCTAGCTAAAGGTGCTGCAATGGTTGGAACATCAACAAATACAGGAGAATCTGCAGTAACCCATGAAGTAAGAGATAATGCAAAATATTTAATAGGTCAATATAATCGCGGAGGTTTACAGACTAGTCCTGAACTTTTAGGTCAGCTTGATGCAATAGAAGTACAACTAGGTCAAGGAGCATGGGGTGGAGCTGTTGAATCTACTATGGAATCTGAAAATATAGGTACTCATTTAAGGAAAATATGGCATATAAAAGATGGACAGGATTGCACAATTTATTCACGTATGCCCGGGGTAACTTCAACTCAGGATATTATAGATTTAGTAAACAACTTAAAGGAACAATATGATGTTCCTGTAGGAATAAAAATAGCTGGAACAGATTATATAGAATACGAACTTGAAGTTATTGCTAAGACAAATGCTGACTATATAGTAGTTGATGGTTCAGAAGGAGGTACAGCAGTTGCCCCTCCAACCCTTGAAGATAATGTAGGTTTACCTACCTTACATTCACTTGTTAGAACTATTAATTGGCTTGAAGAAAATAATGAAAGGGATAGATTTAGTGTCATAGCAGCCGGTGGTTTAACAACACCTGGTCATTTCCTAAAGGCTATTGCTTTAGGAGCAGATGCTGTCTATATTGGTTCTATTGCGGTTTTTGCAGCTATACAATGTGAAGCTATTAAAACCCTTCCTGAAGCACCACCTACTCAACTTTCTTTATATATAGGTAAATATACAGATAGGCTAAATGTAGATAAAGCAGCTAGGAATCTAGCTAACTTCTTAAAATCCTGCCTTGAAGAAATGAAATTAGCCGTTCAGGCTGTAGGAAAATATTCAATAAAAGAATTAAGTAAAGAGGATTTAGTTACTGTAGATAAGGAGTTAGCAGAGTTTATGGGAATAAGGTACGCTGTAAAGCCCCGCAGAGAACATGTATTAAGTTAATATTATTCATCTATATGTGTAGATGCATATTTCGAAACTATTACCAGGCCAATATTAAATATTAAAGTCAAATAGTCAAATATAGTTACTTCAGGAAAGAGTTTTAAAAATCTATATATGGCCCAAATAGAAAAACCTAGAAAAACGGCAGTTAAATAACGGGTTATTTTCCACTCAAAGGTTGCTTTTGTTAACGATACTAAAATAACCATTAACAAAACTAAAAATACTCCTACAACCCCAATAACCATATTAACAAGCTGTAAAAAATCCATTTAGCTGCCTCTCTTTCTCTGATTTTTAATATTGTTTCTATAAAATTTCTACAAAAACAATAAAATTCCTTCATACTAAATTAAAAGTAGCAGCTAATAAAGTAGCTGCTACTTTTTAATTAAAAAATAATTAACTTTATTCATTTAAAACATGTTCTATTGCTAAATCAATTATTCTTGGTGTTCTTTCAAAAAGGTCTTCTTTATATACCCTCTCTGTAAACTTATGCAAATCCTTACCCCAAGGACCTATATTAATTACAGGTATAGATAATTTATTCATTTCTTCAAAAGGTTTTCAATAGTCTTAGTTACGTTCCATTGATCAGCCAAAATAAGCCCCCTATTATTCGACTCTTTTTTTACATTTATTGTATGTTTTAACTTTTTACCCCAGTTCTAGGATAGCATAAAGTCCTATAATAGTCTATATGCTTAATAGTTGAGTTAACATCATCAAATTCCTCTAGTTTTGATAGAGAATTCTTTGCAAGATTAAAATATGGAAGGGCATCAACAGTTCTATTTTGTTTTAAATAGATTACTCCTATGTTGGTATATAATTGGGCTATTGTTTGAAAATCATCTATTTTAGAGAAATAAGTTAATGCTTCTAGAAATTGAATAACAGCACACTGGTCTAACTCTCTTTTTAGGGAATTCAATCCCTTTAGATATAGTGATTTAGCTAAAAAGTTTTTAAGGTTATATTTTTTAGATAGGACATAAGCAACATAAAGATTTAATTGTATGTTGTAATTTGAAATACCAAGATTAGATTCTACCTCTCTAAGAAGCTTTTCACATTTATCCTTTGCTATATCTTTTTCCGTTTTTAGTAAATAGGTAGTAGTAATATGTATGTTCTTATTTTTTTTCTTAGCAAAATTGTTAATCTGTTGTGTTAGATATATTGCATTTATTGGACTAATTCTTCTTTTATCGTTTTCAAACATAGATATATAGTTTTTAGAAAACTTTTCTCCAGCTAATTCCTCTTGGCTTAAGTTTAGAGTCTTCCTAATCTTTTTTAATCTTTCTCCTTGGCTTAAAATTTTTATCTCTTCCATACATTCTCCCCCAAATTTTTTGTTATCTTCAAATGATGTTTAATATTATTTTATCATACTATTGCGAATTTTTTGTAAATTTTTTATTACAAATACAAAAAGTCAGGTAATCATTACCTGACCTCTAATCTATGCAAAATTTGTTAAACTTACAAAACTGGCAATTTTTCTTATCTTTTTTATAGTCCTTAATATTTTTAAATTTATCTATATAATTTATGAAATTTTTTATATCCTCCATAGAATTATCTACTTTATGACTACTTATGTCTATGTCTACATAATCACCTGTTTCTAAAAGTAAAAGTCCTGCCTTCTTTACCTGTATTTTATATATATCTTTAAAGACTTTAGAATATAAATGGATTTGAGGTTCATATTTCTTCTTAATGTATTCTATATTTTCAACTTTATTTGTTTTAAAATCAACTATTTCGGCTTCTTTTCCCTTTATATTTATTCTATCTATTATTCCGTATATAAATTTATTTTGTATTTTATAGTAAAAGCTTTTTTCATTGAATCTTTTATCATAATCTTCACTATGGTATTTAGAATAGTTATCTACATATACCTTTATTTCATCGATTATCTCTTTTGAAGGTTTTAAGTTATATGACTTTAATACACTTTTTATAAGCTCTAATGTATTTATTCCCTTTTTATAATTTTCACATATTTTATGTACTACTAATCCCTTAGTAGCAGAATCTATTATTATATAATTTTCAATATTTGTTTCATTTTCAATAATAGTGTCTATAGGTATTTTTCTGTAATAAGACATATAAAACCTTCTTTTACATTCTTTAAAGGTCATATACTGGGTTATACTAACTCTATTAAAATCTTTGCTACCATATTCCTTAAATTTCTTTAGTAATGGAAACTTATTCTCATATGTTTTATTTGTATCCACTTTATTTATAGTTTTTATACTAATAAATTTATCCTTTTCTATATCAATACTATCTATTTTTACACACCTATCCTCAGGTATTAAATCCTTTATAAACTCCCTAAAGGTATTCTTAGTATCTTTATCAGTATCTTGATTTCCAATTATAAGCTTATCTTCAGCTCTAGTCATTGCAACATAAAGTATTCTCTTATTTTCTTCCTTTTCCCTTTTCTTTTCAATTTCCTTTAAATCATAATATAATGGAGAAATTAACCCTTTATCTTTTTCGTAGAAAGTATTATGTTTTATAGCTATACCCTTATCTTTATCGAAAAGAATACTGGAAAAATTCATATTAAACCTCTTAGCCATCTGAGGTACAATTACAACTTTAAATTCTAATCCTTTAGATTTATGTATTGTCATAATCTTTACCGTGTTACCTTCCTCTGATTCAATTTGAGCTTGTCCTTCATCATAGCTGTCAGATTTACTGTCTATATATTGGATAAAATCCTCTATACTGTTATTATCCTTTTTGTCAAATTCCCTTGCCATTTCAATAAACTTATATATATTGGCTATAGCCTGTCTACTACCAAACTTAAGCATCCATGTTTCAATATAGTAGGTTCTATCTAACAATTCTTCTATTAAATCATATATCTTAGCCATATATTTTTTAGTATTAAGACTAGACAATATCTTATATGCTTTTTTTACCTTTTTCATCTCTTTTTCAGTAATATTTTGTATATCCTTTGATAAAGTAGAAATTAAATTATCTTCCATATTCTTTATTAACCAGTATATAGTCTTATCTGAAAGTCCAAACATAGGACTTCTTAATACAGCTACAATAGAAAGGGGATCATATTTGTTATTTATGGCTTTTAAACCATTTATAATATCTAATATTTCCTGTTTATTATAAAAGCCCTTTCCTCCCAAGTTATAATATGGAATATTATAATCCTTTAAAGCCTTTTCATAAATATGGGTATCTGACATAGACCTAAATAATATTGCTATATCATTATAATTATATCCTTCATTATTGACTAACTGTTTAATTCTTTTGGCTATAAGTTCACTTTCATATTCCCTTACATATTGTGTTTTAGAAACTCCTTCTGGTATTTCTAAATTTTCATTTTCCAGTATTTCAACATCTATATCGTTGGAGGAAGTTCTATTAGGAACAAGTTCTTCATATATATTGTTCATTAATTTATTAAATATATCATTAATAAAATTCATTACTGTATCCATAGTTCTAAAGTTATCCTTAAGGGATATAGGGCTTTCTTTTGATATCCTTTTAATATCCTCTACTACATCATAAAAAACATCTACATCTGCTCCCCTAAATGCATATATAGATTGTTTTGGGTCACCTACTATAAAAAGATTTTCTCTATCAAGGTCACTATTTTCACTACACAGTTTGTAGATTATCTTTTTCTGAAGCTCATTAGTATCTTGAAACTCATCTACCATTATGTATCTAAATCTATCCTGATATCTTTTTCTTATATTATCATTATCTAAAAGATTAAGTAATTTAATCTGAAGGTCCTCATAATCTAGTAAACCTCTTATTTTCTTCTCCTTAGTATATTTATTATCGATTACAATAAGAACATCTAAAAAGCTTTCATATATATTTATCATTTTCTTCTCATTAAGTAAGAAAGCTTTACCTATTAGGCCCTTTAATTCATCTATCTTTTTCTGCTTTTCTTCCTTTGATGAAGTACCTATATTTTTATATAGATAATAAAGTGTATCTAAAATGTTCTCGTCTACATCATTAAAATTATTGTTTTTAAAATCTATCCATACTTCATCATCTGCAAGTTTGCCTAATTTTGACCTCTTTGTAGAATCATCTATTAATTCTTGAAATTTATATTTTATTTTGTTTAGTAATTCTTTATCTATTTTAATATTATCTATAGTTTCAAGGGTAATCCTTTTTAATTCCTTAAAATCTATTCCTGTACTTCTTACCTTTCTATAAACCCATTTTATATCAGAAATAAGCCCACCTTTAAATGAGCTTCCATCTAACTTAGATGCTGAAAAATGCTTTATTAATTCAAATACCTTATTACTATTTTCTATACCATCAGTAATATATTCTTCTATGACATCATTTAGAAGCCTATCTTCCTCATAATCTTCAAGTAGGGCAAAGTTTGGATCTATCCCTGCTTCAACTGGATTTTCCCTCAATATTTTAGAACAAAAACTATGGATTGTGGATATATTAGCCCTTTCTATATCTATATATATCCTTTTCCATTTTTCATCTTCTTCAATTTTTTTATATACAGCCCTTCGTACCCTCTCTTTCATTTCCGCGGCTGCTTTTTTGGTAAATGTTATTGCTACTATTGAATCTATTTCTCTGCCCTTTCTTAGGTTACCCTTTTCTAATATGTATAAATATCTCTCAACAAGTACCCTTGTCTTACCAGAACCAGCTCCTGCACTTACTGCAATATTTTTATCTATTGTAAATACAGCCTTTTTTTGACTATCAGTTAATTCCATTATTCTGCCCCTTTCTTAATATTCTCTCTTCATCATACCTACACATATTTTTGTATTGGCAGAAATCTTCACAGTAATGTGGATTTAATCTAAAGTCACCCATAAATATTTTTTCAATATAATCCTTTATTTTTTTCTTTACCTCTTCTATTAAAAGATTCCATTCTTCATCAGATAATGTACTTTTACTCTTTCTTTTATTTAAATAGGACCTTTTATCTTCTTTAATCATCTGTATATAGACCTTACCATCTTTGATAATAATATATCCTCCACCTATTACCTCTTTTCCTTTATCAATTTGAGACATTATATATACAGGTAACTGAAAGGATATACCCTCTAATATATCTTTAATGTACTTTATCCCGTATGAAGAATACTTATAATCATAAACTATAAAACTTTGACTATCTCCTTCATCTATCATATCTATCCTATCTATTTTTCCTAATAGGGGAATTTCAATATCATCTATCTTAATAATATATTTTTCTTTAAAACCAAACTCTACTTCAAATTCACTTGGATATAAATTACCCTTATACTTTTTAAGTCTTTCTAAATCCTTGTTAACTAAGTTTATAATATTATCAGTTATTTGCTCAATTCTTAATTTCCACATGTTGTTTATATACTTAACACCTAAATTATATACTTCATCTATTACAAGCTCCTCGATCTCTTTTTTAGTATCTTCTACTTTAAATTGTTCATTTTTTAATACATAATTTCTAAAATCATCTTTATGCCTATTATAATATTCTGCTAAAACCTTATGATATAAGCTTCCACGCTCTATTGGAGAAAAATCTAATACTTCCTTTTCTACTTCTTTTACATCTAACACTACTTCATAAAGAAATCTAAAGGGACATTTACCATAGGTCTCAAGCTGTGTAATACTAAACCTACTATTAGAAAAACTATTTGTTAAATCATTCTTTATGTCCTTATCAATTATAAGTCCATCAAATTCATTAAATTCATTTTCTTCCCTTTTTACTTCACACTCTATTTTTTCTATTATTTCCTTAACAACATCTTTATTTATATTATTTAGCAAACTTAAATGCTCCTGTTCATCCTGGCTATTATAGTATTTATGTAGAATACATTTTACAAGTTCTCTTTCATGGGTTACATCTTCAAGCTTTTCTTTTAAAAGGTAAGTCATATCTAAAGGAAGAAAATTAACCTTATTTTCAATTTTATCTCCTTTAAATATATTAAGTATTTCTTCTAAAAATATAGAAGGTATACTTGTATCCTTCCCAACATCTTCTGAATAACTTATTATTAATCCCTCTTTTGTCCTTGTAATTCCTAAAATAAAAATAAGTGATTCTTTATCAAATAGTTCATCATAATTTTTTAAATCTATTCCTACTTTCTTAAAAATGCTGTAATCTTCTTCTCTAAAGAACCAATTATCCTCTTTAATGTTTGGATATTCTCCTTGTGATAGTCCAACAAAAAAGACATAGGAAAACTTTAGTCCCCTTGATATTGTTGGAGTTAATATACTAATTCCCTTTCTATTTGGTTGGTTCATAACTATTGTTTCATCTTTAAGGATTCTAACCATAATATCATAAAATTCTTTTATACAAATTTCTTTTTTAAAGGTAATTTCTGCTACTAATGTAGCCCTTTCAATTATATTCATTAGTTTATAATAGGCAGCTTTATCCCTATAAAAAAGTAAATAATCATCGGTTTTTTTGTAGATATCATTTATTTTTTCCCTTAAAGAATAATAATCTAAAATATCTAATATACTGTCTTTAATCCCTTTTGGATTTTCTTTTTCTGGAAGTTCAGACATCTTCTCAGTTAAATCTTTCATTATAAACTCAAAATTTACTATATCCTCTAATTTATCTTCATAAACTTTTTTATTTTCATCATCATTTTTTATTAAAAGCCTTAGTCTTCTTTTTTCCTTTTCTATCTTTTCTTTAAACTCACTATTCATATCTTGTATTCCTAAATTATAAAAAAGGTTCTCAAGCTTGTCACTATCTATAGAGCCTTCAGAAATATCTAAATACCCTGATTTTAAAGTCTTTATTATATTATCCTTTTTAAAGTTATTTATTTTTAGCTCTATTAAACTTAAAACTTCTCTTACAAGGGGTATATCATAAAGGGAAATCTCTTCCTTTAATGTTGATGGAATTCCTTCTTCCTTTAATACCTTAGATAAAATCTCCCTATAATTATTTAAATTTCCTACTATGACTGCAATATCTTTAAGGGAAACTCCATTATATTCAAGTCTTTTTATTTCTTCACAAATCTTTTTTAGTTCAAGGTACTTATTAGGAGCTTTAATAAGTTTTATTTTATCGGTTTTACTAAGTATTGGAAGTTTAGAATTAAATATGTTGTCTGATATTTGTTCAAAATAGGTTTTATTATTAGTTTTATTATTTTCCTCTATTGTAAATCCCATATCCCTTAATGTATCTAATGTGTTCTCAACTGTTTTAAATCTTTCTTTTGTCTTAAAAGGCATATTTATGTATATATCTATATCAAGTGTAGTTAATTTATTTAAAATGGCTAACTCTTGAGGTCTAAAATCAAAAAATTCGTCTATAATTATGAAATCTAATTGACTAAATATATCCTTTTTTTCATTAAAATTTTCTATAGCCTTAATAAATGTTTCTTCATTATCTAAAAGTTTATTTTCATTTATAAATTCCTGATACATTTCATAAATTAATCCTATTTCTTTAAATCTTTTTTCATTTGGTATCTCTAAATTAAATGTCTTAGGTTCTACTAAAGACATCTTATTTTTGCTAATTATATAGCTTAAGGACGATATAAATCCTTCCTTATCTATTAAGTTTTTATAGTATGAGATATTACCCCTATTATCTAAATCATTAATTATTTTAGAAATAATAGTTTCCTTAGTACTTTCATCTATTTTTGTATAAAAGTCTGAATCTAGTAATCTATTTACTATATCGTCAAAGGTAATTACATTTATATCAAGAACACCTATCAATCCTTCCATTAATCTTTCTCTATATCTAGTAAGAAGATTTCCCGATGGAAGAATGTAGAAAAATTTATCACCTCTGTTCTCTTTAAGATACTCCTTTGCCTTTTTTATAAATTTTTCTTTATTATCATTATTTATAGGTCCATAGTAAATTATCCCTTTATTCACACAAATCACTCCTATAGTAATATCAATACTATAATTCAACAAAAGATATAAATATCCTTTTAAATGAAAAAGGGGACGGTTCTGATTTTCACTTTTGGAAAATTATGGTGAAAAACAGAACCGTCCCAAATTTTCAGTTAATCATTATCTTTATCTTCTATTTCTTTTAATCTTTTTTCGATTTCTTCTATTTCTGATTTTAATATTTTCTTTTCTTCTTCTAAAAATCCTTTAATATCTTCATTACTAGGTACATTATTGTAATCATTATATGGTGCAAATCTTCTACCAAATCCTCTTCTGAAGCCTTTGCCTATATAACCTCTTCCAAATCCCCTACCAAAACCTCTTCTATTGCTTCTAGTATATCCAGGTGCTGCCAATCCTCTACAGTAACCCATTCCTCTTCCTGTCATTGGACCTTCTCCATATGGACCTGTTCTATCTCCCCTTGGCATTAAAAAACCTCCTTTTATTTTGAGCATATGCTTGTTATTTGATTTTATTATACTATGGTTTTGGGCATATGTCAATTATATTGGCAAAAAAATATTTGTAAGTAAAACAGAAAAGATTCCTACAGAAGAGCTTTTAAAACTATCACTTTATTTTGTAATATACGTAAAAGATTATTTGTTAGCCATTAAGCTAGATTATGATATTGCAAGAACAAAAGAGCTTAGAGTAAATAAATATTCTGTTATTGATATAGAGCAAAATAAATACTCAGTTCTAGAAGATTTAGTTGGTAAATTTACATTTGTAAAAATATATCCTGAAAAAATTAAAGTATATTATGATAATAAATTAGTAGCTACCTATAAAAGGAGTCCAGAAGTATTTAGAAGAGAAAATAAATGAAGCCGATAGAAAAAATAAAACTTATGAAGAATTTTTATGTTATGTTTTCAAAAATGCTTATGATGTTAGAAAAGAAAATGGTAGAAAAAATAGGATAAGGAATACTAAATTCCCTTATAAAAAATATATTGAAGCTCTAGTAATAGAAGATTTACCAAATTGCGCAAAAGATAAATTACAAACTCTTTGTAGCCTAGATTTTATAAAGAATGAACAAAATGTATATTTTTTATTACTTATTGCTCCTCAATTAATTTCCCTTGTAGTGTTTACAAAATCTGGTTACTAATTATATAATAAATATAATTTAAATATATTTTGACTTGATTAATAAATAACAAATATAAAATTAAGGAATGTTCTATTTGGAAAAGGAAAGAATGATTTATAAATCAATACAAGTAATTACATTTATTATAGTAATGCTCGGTTGATTTCCATATACATATAATAGTTGTATATGATATTTATAGAATTTGTTATAGATAGAAAGGAGTGAATAATAAATATGAAAAAAATCAAATATTTGTTCACTGTATTGATATTATCTGTTTTGTTAGTAAATCTTTATCAGAATTATATATACTATCTAATTCCTTATAATCCTTTAGAAGACATCACAGATAATCCTTATAGTTGTCATTTTACCTTAAATTATTCTAATGGTGGGATAACCAATGCTAGTTATAATTTAAATACTAATACTCTTATTTTTAAATATTTTAGTGATTTAAATTTGATACCTTTAAAAGAAGAAACAAATAAAGAAGAAATTTTTGAACACGAGAGTGATATAAATTTTTCTTACAGGTTTAGATTTCGTCCACCAAAACCATCAACACATTATTATATAACTATTGATGAAATATGGTTAGATAATTTATCTGTTCTTTTTATTAGATCTAATAAACCAGGATTCCATGATGGATACTATAAAATTATAGATTCCAAATTTGATTATAAGTATGTTAATGACTTAATTAATACTTCTCAAAAATAACAAAAGTGGGCTGTATTACAATAAAATTGTAATACAACCCACTTTGTTGATTTAAATTTTTATACTAAAATCCATCCATTTCCAGCGTGTACTTTAGTAACCACTCCTCTACCCTGGACAATTCTAAACCCTTCATCAACAAATTCAAGAAATGGCAATTTTACTTCTACAAGATCGTAGTCTAGATTATCGTACAGAAAATTATAAACTTCATCTAAAAAATCCTCTCCATTGAGAGAAACGCTAATAAAAGTATCAATATCACTTGGGATCATACTTCCTACTGCTGAAATGACTCCCGCTGCTAACGTTACTGGAGTTGGTAATTTAAACATAAGTGATAAAACTGTTGTAAAAGTTGTTAAGCCTTCTACAAGTTTAGATTCATCTGGCTGCTTAAAACCATTTTGTCTTATTTCAGCTTGTGCTCTTCTAGCTTTATATAGATCATCTTTTGTTAACGTAAGTGTGTCAATATATTCTTTTCTACTCATAATTAATCTCTCCTTATATAATATTTTTATTTGTAAGACTTCTATCTGTTGGCCAACATTTTCGCCTTACACTATATAAAAAGAGATAAGCAAAAAAATCAACCAATCACACTAAAAAAATTTTAAAAATTTTTTCTATAGTTGTTTGATTTTTTAATTATAGGTGCATTATGGTGGGCATTATATGCTGCAAATCTTTTACTACATCCTCTTCTGAAGCCTCTGCCTATATAACCTCTTCCAAATCCTCTACAGTAACCCATTCCTCTTCCTGTCACTGGACCTTCTCCATATGGACCTGTTCTATCTCCCCTTGGCATTAAAAAAGCTCCTTTCATTTTTGGGCATATGTCAGTTATATTGGCAAAAAAATAATCGTTCGCTTTCGCGAACGTTAGTTTTCAGGTTTAATCTCCTTTAAAGCCTTCTCCAATGTATTTAAACTACTATTATGTAGTCTCACTTTAGGTATATCTTTCTTTTTTGATATTTTCATTGCAGTATTAGTTAATTTATGTGATATTACATCTGTAAACAGTATTATACAATCAGGACATCCTATTCTTTTTTCTAAATTTGTCTTCATATGTGTAAAAACCTTTGCTCTACATCCATGTTTTTTACAGACTTTTTTATATAATTTTTCCATTCTCTCATGTCCCCCAAGGACAACTACACTCATTTTTCTTCTCCTTTCATATTATTGATAATGATTATCATTTTCGTATATAATGATACATTATCTCTCTTAATTTGTCAAGTTATGCTCTGTTATCAAAAAATAACTCAAACTGTCTGTTACTTTTTGTAATTTTTCTGACCAAATAGATTCACTTTTAATATGATATAGTAATAGTTTTTTTGTAAATAAACTTTTCTTTTAAAACTTATATATTTGTGGTTAATTAATTTGAATTCTAATATATAGAAAGGAGTGTAATTTTCATGGATAATTCTAATCCTAAAACCCCTTTAGATGAAATTAGAATACAAAGTGGTAAAGAAAGGTTATGTAGTCATTTTACTCAATTAGTTAATTCAAATCCAGATAAAGCAATAGATTATATTAATGACCAAAACCTATCTTTTACTACTCTATTTCTTCTAAAAGAACAGCTTAAAAATCCAGATATACTTGAAAATCTGTCTCCCAGAAATCAAATTGCTTTAGAAACAACTGGAGAGATTCTAGATAAGGATGGAAAAATTACTAATATACAACATACCATACCTAAGTTAATACACCTAATTAAATCAACCTTAATATGGATATTAAAAACCGGCTCTAAAGATGATGGACTAGATGATAATTTCGATAAATTATTAGACATTGTAGCTATAATTTTGATAAAAGTATTTAATGAATTAGATTTACTACCCCTTATTTTAGATATAATTTTTAAAAGATATAAAGAAGGAAGATTAATCCATGATTTAGTTTGGGCCTTTTATGAGTCTAGAGATCCTAACTGTTTATTTTTAATAGGCAAAAGACTACGTTCAGAAAATATGAAGGAAGTTGAGCTTGCCTGTGACCTTCTTAAATTTATACCCGGCATAGATATCAAATATAAAACTAATAAAGATTACTTATACTTTAACTTTATTAATTGGTTTGAAGAAAACAGATCATTCTTATATTTTACAGGAGAAAGCTTTCAGCAAGGGTGTAATCCTATACCTTATGCAGTTTCCCTTGAAGCAAAATATCTTTGTGAAACTATTCCAACTAACTCTCAAAATATATATGGTACACTTAGTTCCAAAGAATTTGGTAAAATAAAGGATTTTAATAGTTTAGATGATAGTAGTAGAGATTTATTGGCTAGTTTTTCATGCAAAATGCGAAGAAAAAATATCCATTGGTGGAATTCATGGATTAATAAGTCAATAGAAGAACAATTAAGGATAGCCCGTATTAGAAAAGGAGGGATATAATGATTATAATAGCAGGTAACAGATTTGATCCAACTAGTCTTATTAGTCAATATCCCCCTAATAGTATTGAAGTAAAAATAATTAGAAAACTATCTACAAGTCAGACAGTATATAATTATGAATCCTTAGAACAGCTAACCTTTGAAATTAAATTAAGAATAAATATAATTAAGGCATCTAAAGACCTTTATAGAAGTAGGTTTTCTTTTAAAGTTTTTAGGGAGTCTACTTGTAATCCTGAATTTTGGGAGCGTACTAATGAGGGGGGTTTTTTATTAAAGGATGGTGTAAGTCCTTTGAATGCAATAAATGATATTTATATAAACAGCTACATGTACGGTACAGAATGTGCTACAGCCATGGTTATTGTTTTTTATAAAGCAGTTATTGATGTTTATCCAAAGGAGTTGTTTGATCGTACATTTCAACGTATATATCTAATGAACTGGCATCACATTGATAGAGATTTAGGAGTAAATCTCTATAGAAATATTACTGATTATATTCCTGGTGATTGTTTATATATCAAAAACCCTGATGTAGATCCTGAAACCCCGTATTGGCAGGGTGAAAATGCCATAGATCTTGGAGATGGTTATTATTATGGTCATGGTATAGGAATAAAAACTATTGAAGAAATGATAAGAATTCTAAACAATTTTAGACGGGAAGGGGCAACTGAATCAGCATACTTAACAAATACTGCAACTAGACCAGATTTTAAACATTTATCAAATATATATTACAGCTACATTGGCCAAGTAAGAGCAATACCTGCTTTTTACTTATAAATCAAAAGAACCGTCCCTTTGATTT
>NZ_MCIB01000022.1 GCF_003609645.1 Thermohalobacter berrensis | reverse complement strand
AGAATTTTTATACAGGCTCTTGACATGTTTTTTTACCTGTGTTACAATTACGTAAAATTTAATAATAAGAAAAACCTCATCCTCCATTTCTTGAGGGTGAGGTAGAGGCGCATCAGCTATTAGTAACTATATGAAGGCCGGAAGCCAATGAAGTATAGTGAAAGGAGTTGTTGCCGAAGTCTCAAGCATCCAAAGCTTGGGGCTGGGCCTGTATCCGAATAGGTGCAGGACTGTCATCAGGGAAAAAGCCCGCTTCCCTGATGGAGAGCTATCTCACACTGGGCAAAAGGAGGGATGAGCGTGTTTTTGTGTATTTAGGTGATAAACACGTGACATTCTGTCGCGTGTTTTTTTATTGCTGTAAAAGTTAAAACATAATCTAAACAACATAACATTATAAGGAGGAATTTATGATGGAATTTGGATGGTTATCACTTGTACCAGCTCTATTAGCTATCGTATTAGCTTGGGTAACTAAGGAAGTGTTTCTATCTCTTTTTATAGCTGTATTCGTAGGGTCTACTATATTAGCAAACTTTAATCCTTTAGTGGGTTTTACTAAATCATTAAATACATTTATTGTGGGTGCATTAACCGATGAATGGAATGTGTCAATCTTGATATTCTGCTTAACAATTGGAGGACTTATAGGAATCTTAAGTAAAAATGGAGGAACAAAGGGAATTGCAAATCTTATAGTATCTAGAGCTAAAACCAATAAATCTACTCTATTTAGTACATGGCTTATGGGAGTTTTAATATTCTTTGATGACTATGCTAATTCACTTATTGTTGGTAATACCATGAGAAGCATAACAGATAAAATGAAAGTATCAAGAGAAAAATTAGCATATATAGTAGATTCAACTGCTGCCCCTATATCAAGTATCGCTTTAATTTCAACTTGGGTAGGA
Source organism: Thermohalobacter berrensis (assembly GCF_003609645.1). GTDB lineage: Bacteria > Bacillota > Clostridia > Tissierellales > Thermohalobacteraceae > Thermohalobacter > Thermohalobacter berrensis. The sequence continues at coordinate 19,626 of NZ_MCIB01000022.1, read as the reverse complement.
TTTGAAACTGGATTAATAAAAAATGGACTTGAAGAAATAGGAGTAAACTTAAGTGCATATAGTGTATTTTTAGAAACAATACCATTTAGATTTTATAGTATTTTAGCCCTTGGATTTGTACTAATGATAATATTTACTGGAAAAGATTTTGGACCAATGGCAAAGGCAGAGAGAAGAAGCTATCTAACAGGAAAACTTCTTGACGATGATGCAAAACCACTTGTTACAGATGAAGTAGACCAGCTTGAATCTTCCATAGAAAATGAAAGATGGTATAATGCAGTAATACCTATTCTGTCAGTAATAGTTATAACTATATTTGGACTTTATATAAACGGTGGAGGACTTGAGGGTAAGTCAGTACAAGCTGCTTTTGGTGATGCGGATGCAAGTGTTGTTCTTCTTTGGGCATCTATTGGAGGTACAATAATAGCAGCAGTAATGAGTCTAGCCCAAAGAATACTAACTATTAAAGAAATTATGGATGCTTGGGTTGCAGGAATAAAGTCAATGACAACCGCAGCAATTATATTAGTATTAGCTTGGGCATTAGGAAGCCTAAATGGTGAGTTAGGTACTGCAGAGTTTATAGTATCTGTAGCTAAAGGTTCAATACCACCATTTATGATACCAGTACTAATGTTTATAATCCCTTGTATAGTTGCTTTCTCAACTGGTTCATCATGGGGAGCAAACTCAATAGTAATGCCCCTTGCAATACCTTTAGCCTTTGAATTAGGAGGAGCTGAGTTTCTAGTTCCAGCTATAGGTGCAGTATTAACTGGAGCAGTATTTGGAGACCATTGTTCACCAATATCAGATACAACTATTATGTCATCAATGGCAAGTGCTTGTGACCATATGGCACATGTTAAAACTCAAATGCCATACGCTTTAGTTGTTGCAGGCGTTTCAATTATAGTTGGTTTTATTCCTGCAGGATTTGGAATAAATCCTTATATATCTCTAGTTATAGGAACAGTTGTACTTTTTGCAACTTTAAATTTCTTTGGCGCTAAAGTTACAGATAAAGAAAGACTTCATAGCAATCAAGCTTCTATCGGTAATGCAAAAAAAGTAGCGGAGAATTAATTCTCCGCTACTTTTTTGTTACTATATTAGTTACTATGCCATGAAGTCTAGCTTCTGGGGACCGTTACTATGCCCAGGACGTTAAGCTTTGAGGTCTGTTACTTGACCTTAGAAGTAATGCTCTGTAGTCTGTTTTTGTTTTTTTTAATTTTACATTTTACATTTTGAATTTTTAATTTCTTTAATTGTCAATTCTCAATTTTCCATTCTCAATTGCATTTCTGATCTACTAATATATAAGCACAAGTGCTCCATCTGGAACATTTTCATATATATACCTTGCTATATCTAAAGGTAAACGAATACAACCGTGACTAGCTGGTTGTCCTATTTTTTTGGCCTCTTCTTGTATTATATTTCCATTCTTATCACATGGGATAGAATGAAACAGGTATGAGCCCTTAAAGCCAACCCAATATTTGCCTCCCTGTTGAAACCTTTTGGCATAAAACCATTTACCCCTTCTTCCATCTTCAATTTGGAAAATACCTTTAGGTGTAAAGGTATCCCATAAACCACTAGATGCTAAAGATTCTCTAACAATTTCTCCATCTTTATATATTCTTAAGGTTTGGTCTTTATGTGTAAAAACAAGTGTACATCCTTTTCTATTTTTATTAAATTTATGTGGTGGTATCTTATTAGTCCTTATATATCTAGCATCTACATATCCTATGTTGCCATTTTCCAGTTTTACTTTAAACCATCCATAGGGTAATGTTTCTAGTAATTGAACTTTATCTAAATCCTTTAGGACATGTATAACTTGACTCTTTGTATCTTTTTTACTGTATACTTTAACTTTTCCATTCTTTTCAATGGTATTTAGGGCTTGTCCAATATATTTTTCTTCTTTTTCTAATTCTTCCTTTTTGGGTTCATCTTCTTTTTTAGTATCCTTAGTATCTTCAGTGGCTACATCTGCTTTCATATTATTATCCATATTGGGTTTTTGTTTACTAAGTTGACAGCCAATTAATAATATAATTAATGTGAATGCTATAAAAAATGCTCTTTTGTTCAAATTTATTCTCCTCTACTATTATGGTATTATTTTCATTGTAACATAATAGCTATATGTTATAAAAATGTATTAATTGCCAAAAAAAATATAAGCCGCCAAAATGGCGGTTTATATTTTAACTAATTCTTATTTGTTCTCCTTCATCATATACAGTAACTTCTACCGTCTCTGTTAATATATCTGAGTAACTGTATGATACTCTCCTTATTGAATTATATCCTCCGTCAATTTTTACTACGAAAATATTAGGATATACGCTTTCTAGAACTCCTTCTCTGATCGTGGTCTTCTTTCTTCCTTTATTGGCTTTTAACCTAACTTTTTCTCCCACATAGTTCTTTACATTTTCTCTGATTCTATCTAGAGAATTTCCTTGAGCCAAAGAACCACCTTCCTTTAAAGAATACATGCCAATTTTATCATATTTCCATTGGTTTGTCAATATTTGAATCTAATATTATACTACTTTCTGTAGAACTTGTCAAATAAAAAAACGACAAAAATATTAAATACTATTTATTTTACACTAATATTTAAAATAATCTTTAATCCCACTTACTATTGCCTTAGCCATTTCATCAAGATAGTTATCATCTTTCATTTTTTCTTCCTGTTCAGGATTGGTTATATAATCTAAGTCTATTTGTAATGAACTTACTCCTACTTCCCTTAATAAAAATAATTCAGCCGTTTTGGTCCCTCTGTTTACTATACCTAACTTTTCCTCTAAATTATTTATTATAAATTTACTTAGGACCTCACTGTCATAATCTCCTCTATAATAGTAGATTTCACATCCGTGTATTGAAGGATTAGGAAAGGAATTTAAGTGTAAACTAATAAAAAAATTAGGCCTCATATTATTTGCTAATTCAGCCCGTTTACCGAGAGAAACATATTCATCCTTTTCTCTTGTTAAATAAACTGTAGCCCCCAATTGTTGTAAATACTTCTTCATTTTCTTACCTACTTTTAGAACAACATCTTTTTCTCTTAGTCCCTTTACTCCTACTAAATCTTTACATTCATCTCCGCCGTGTCCAGGATCAATCATTATTATTCTTCCACTTAAAGGCTTTTCTATACATGGCTTTTGAACTTTGCTTATTTTTACTCCAGTATAATAATAGTTTATTATATCTTCATAACTATTTCCCTTTAATGCCATTTCATTAGCTCCATATTGACATAGTCCTAATCCATGTCCTTTTCCCTGTGCTGTTATTCTTATAACTTCAGGAGCCATACTAAACTTTGTAGAATCCAAATCTAAAAGTTCCATTACTTCTGTTCCCTTAAATTTTTTATCTCCGATTTTTATTTCTAAAACTCTCCCATCTTTATCCCTTTCAACTTCTTCAATAAATCCTTTAATGTTGGATTTTAACATAGGGTTTATATTGGGAAATTTTACGTTAAGTTTTTCTTCTATTTCTTTTATAGAAATCTCTTTGTAATTTTCCCAATTAGGTGAATCTATACAGTAATCACACAGTACCTTTCTTAAATATATTACTTTATTATTAATAACATTTTCAGAATTAACTGTAGAACCACCACATGTATGGTGGAATTTTGCATCTATGGGCCTATTATTTACAGTGATAATTAATCCTTGAGTATCTTCAACTGCTTTATTAACCTTGTCTATATTCACCTTATAACTATCCTTCCAAACTTCCTTTAACTCATCTTCATTAATTGTGCTTATACAGTGGGAAGTATCACAAATATCACATTCTGGGTGCCTTGAGCAGCCCCTTCCCCCAAAGGATTTTGCCCTTTTAATAAGATTAGTTCTTTCTATAATAGCCTGTGCTTTTAAAAACTCTATATGATAATCAGAAAAATCCTTTGGAATATCACTCTTTACCATAACTTTTACAATATCTTCTACAGTTTTTTCAATTACCTTTCCCAATCTTTTACTAAAAACCTTTATATAATTTAAACCCTTTTGGCACATATTACCTACCCCCTTACCTCCTTAACTTAACAAGAAGGCTTTTTCATTTATTGATTAATTTGAAGACAATATTGGTATAATTATAATATGTTGAAATTAAGTGCTCTGTGAGTAAGGATTATGTAAAATATCTATAATAATCCGCCAACAGGGTAAAAATACGGTATAATATATATATACATTAACTGAAAGGGGGAAAGGATTTAATCCAATATTATGAAAGGAACAATAGTATCTACTTGGATAAAAACAGCAAGAAAGCTTTATGATGATAATTTAGTAGATGAAGCCATGGAATCTGTAGGCTTAAACCCTAATAGAATATTCAAGCCAATAGAGGATATAGGTGATTCTTATCCTTTAAATATGATGAAATATATAGCTGACAAACAGGGAAAGTCTAATTATGAAGTATGGAAAGAAATAGGTAGAGACAATATATTTACATTTTCCAAAGATTACCCTGCATTTTTTAAGCATGATAATCTTTATTCATTTTTAAAGTCAATGTATGATGTACATGTAGTTGTAACTAAAAAGATAAAAGGTGCTAAACCACCAATTTTAAGGGTTAAAGCAATAGATAAATATACTGCTGAAATGACATATAAATCTTCTAGGGGAATGTTTGGTTACTTTCATGGATTATTAGAAGGTGCTGCAAAATATTATAATGAAGAAATCAAAATACACACAATCGAGAAAACAGACGATTTTACTAAAATACATATAAAGTTTGAAAATGAAATATCTTATCAAAAAACGTATAAAATAAATAAGCTTTTTTCATTAGGCTTCATGAAAAGTCTCGAATTAAAAATAGCCACAGCTTCATTAATTTTTATAGGTATACCTTATCTTCTGTTTTCAAATGTAGTAAACAATAATATTCTTACTGGAATAACAATAGGTTTAACTTTTATAATTCCATATTTAGTATCGAAATTACTCTTTATGCCTAAAAAGAGTATAATAACTCATTTAGAACATCTTATAGATAAGAACTATGCGGAAGAAATGAAAATATCTACAGGTGATTTCTTTGAAGAAATAAATAATCTAATTTTAAATTATAAAAGTACTGTTAAGAGTGATTTTGTAGGCTTTAAAGGTATGACAGACGAACTTACAGTTTTCACTGATAAATTTAACGAGATAGCTAACAATATGAGGGATACATCTAAAGAAATAGCAGGAGTAGTAGAACAGGTTGCCGAAGGAGCTGTAAATCAAGCAGAAGAAACTGAATCGTCAGCTTACCTTTTAAATAACAATATTAATACATTAAATCAAATTGTTGAAAAAGAAAATGAAAGTAAAGATGACCTGCAAGGTTCAGTATCTAGATTAGAAGATGGCCAAAAAGAACTTAGAAATACTTCAAAAAATCTTCAAGAGATTATGGTTGAATTTTCTAAGGTTAAAGAAAATGGTTTAAAACTCCAAAATAGAGCAAAGGATGTTACTAAAATAGTTGAAGCTGTTGAAGCAATCTCTGACCAGACTAATCTACTTGCATTAAATGCATCTATAGAAGCTGCAAGAGCAGGAGAACTTGGTAGAGGTTTTGCTGTAGTAGCACAAGAAATAAGGGAATTAGCAGAGGAATCTAAGGAATCAGTTAATAATATAAATAATAATCTTATATCTTTTATAGAGGAAATTAATAAACTTGTTGAACAAATAGAAAATCAATACTCAGTATTAGAGCAAGAAAACCAAAAGCTTTCAGATGTTGCAGATATGAGCCAAAATATTGTTACATCAATTCAAAATGTATCAAATTCATTAATTGAAATGATTAATAAGCTAACAAATGAAACAGAATCCATAAATAGTGTATCATCTAATATTGAGTCACTGGCAGCCATTGCAGAAGAAAACTCAGCCTCATCTGAGGAAGTAAGCTCAAATGTAACAACTTATACAAATGAAATTGAAAAAATGACAGAAAATATTAAGGAATTTAGAAAAATGGCTGAAGAATTTGGTAAAGATTTAGATAGGTATAAGATTTAACACAATTGACAATTAAAGAAATTAAAAATTTAAAATGAAAAATGTAAAATTAAAATCAGTTAGTAGCGTGTAGTAAGTAGTTAATATTAGGGGCTGAATATATTCAGCCCCTATGCTGATGTATAACCAATCCATCAATTTTATTATGTAAAAATTTAAACGGGAAATTTACTAAACTTTTTAATCAATAAAAAATAAGTGAATCTCAATTTTAATAAATGATATAAGCTAGGGAAAAACAAAATCGTCGCTGTTTTTAAGTAAATGGATAAAAAACCTTGACTTATATACCCCTATAGGGTATAATGTGATTAGAAAATTGATTTTAAGGAGGGTAATTTATGAAAGATGTAATAGTTTATACAAGTAATACTTGCCCATATTGTACAATGGCAAAGGAATACCTTACTGAAAAAGGTGTAAATTACATTGAAAAGAACGTAAATGAAGACCCTGAGGCCAGAAGAGAACTAATTCAAAAGGGATATAGAGGAGTACCTGTTATCATTATAGGCGGTGAAGAAATACCTGGCTTTGATAAGGAAAGAATAGATAGTTTACTATAAAAAAGCCTTCTATTAAAATAGAAGATTCTCAAGTATAAAAATAATGCTGCCAGTTGGCAGCATTATTTTATGTTCCAAGTACCTTTACATAGTTTACATAAGGGTCTTCAGTCCCATTAAACACACTATGCTGACTTTTCAGTAGTTTTATATACTCTATTATATCTTTAGTTATTCTTTCACCTAAAGTTACTATAGGTATTCCTGGAGGATAAATCATTATAGATTCTCCACTTATTTCTCCCTCTGCATCTTCCAGCTTCACAAGTTTTTTACGGCTGTAAAAAGCATCTCTAGGAGAAATTATAACCTCTGGATTTTCTAGCGCTATACTTTCATATTTAATAATTTTTCCCCTATACTTTTGGCTCATGTCTTTCAGAGCCTGAACTAATTTCTGTAGGGATTTTTCAGTGTCTCCAACACTTACTATAGCTAATATATTAAAAACATCTCCCAACTCTACCTGTATATTATACTCATCCCTTAATATATCATATGCCTTAAGACCTGTAATACCTAATCCAGTTACATTAATTCCTAACTTTGTCTCATCAAAGTCAAATATTCCCGGTGTTCCAATTAACTCTTTACCAAAAGCGTAATAACCTTCTATATTATTTATTTCTTCTCTAGCTTCTCTACTTAGTTTTAATGCCTTAGTTAGTACTTCTTCTCCATCAACTGCTAGCATTTTTCTAGCAACATCAAGACTTGTCATTAGAAGATATGAAGCACTTGTAGTTTGATTTAAATTTAATATAGTCCTTACTGTCCTTTTATCAATTAAACCTTCTTTTAGGAGTAACATAGAACTTTGTGTTAGTGAACCACCAGTTTTGTGTATACTAACGGCACTCATATCAGCACCTAACTCCATGGCAGAAGGTGGAAGCTCTTTGTGAAAGCTAAAATGAGCACCATGGGCCTCATCTACAAGGACAGCCATTCCATGTTTATGTGCTAAACTAATTATTCTCTTTAAGTCTGAAGTAGCACCATAATATGTTGGATTAATCAAAAAAACTGCTTTAGCATCTGAATTTCTAGCTATAGCCTTTTCTATCTTCTCAAGGGATACCCCCATAGCTATACCTAATCTATCATTTATTTCTGGCTGTATATATATTGGCTTAGCACCACTTAATATTAATCCATTTATAGCTGATTTATGTGCATTTCTTGGAAGTATAATCTTATCTCCAGGCTGACATACACTCATAATCATCGCCTGTACTGCAGCAGTAGTACCATTTACCATAAAAAAACAATGGTCAGCCCCAAAGGCATCTGCTGCTAAATCCTGAGCTTCTTTTATAACACTAATAGGATTTCCTAAGTTATCAAGGGGTTTCATGGAATTTGCATCTACTTTTAATACTTTTTCTCCAACAAAATCTGCAAATTCCTTTAATCCTTCTCTATTTTTCTTATGGCCTGGAACATCAAATGAAATAACATTTCTCTCATAGTAGTCTTTTAGGGCATCAAACAAAGGTGTCCTATTATGGTTAATTATCATCTTTATCACCCCATTATAATTGTTCAGGAGTAAAGTTAATATGGCTAAGAAGTGAAGACTTTGAGGATTGTTTCTTAGCCTAAGATGTCTAGCCTACGTGGACCGTTACTTTGACCTAAGAAGTCATAGCCTTAGATGTCGGTTACTTAAACCTAAGAAGATAGCCTCTGTGGTCCGTTACTTAAGCCTAAGTAGTAATGCGTTGTTGTCCGTTACTTTGCCAAGGACGTCTAGCTCCTAGAATTGTTACTCCTATACAACGCACATTGAAATGCGCTCTACGGTTTTTATATTTTCTATTCTTAGTCTTTTAATCTTTTCTAATTCTCAATTCTCAATTGTCCATTGTCAATTATTGTATTTACATATCCCTCAAACTTCACAAAGCTGATGGATTGCGAATCCATCAGCAACGGTTGACATACCCTTAATCGCACATTAAAATGTACTCTACAATTTTTATTTTGGGCTGAATATTAAAGCCCCTATTTTTTGTTGCTCTTTATTCACCGCAGAATGAATTCTGCTCTACTAGGAGCCAAGAGCTAATAACTGTATTCTGTAATTTTACATTTTAAATTTTCCATTTTTAATTTCTTTAATTGTCCATTGTCAATTGTATTTACAGTCCTATTATAAAACTTGCTAGTGTAAAATATACTATTAATGTTAATGCATCAACTATTGTTGTAATTAAAGGACTTGCCATAATAGCAGGGTCTAACTTTAGCTTCTTTGCTATTATAGGAAGGATACAACCAAATATTTTAGCGGCTACAATAGTTGTAAAAAGGGTTAAAGATACTGTAAGTGCTATTTTAAATTCCACATTTTCCAGATAATATACCCTTAGTAGGTTTACAAAGGCCAATATTAATCCCACAAGGGAACTTACCCTTAGCTCCTTCCATATAACTTTAAATATATCTTTAATCTTTATATTTCCTAATGCCAATCCCCTTATTATTAAGACAGATGATTGTGCTCCTGCATTTCCTGCAGTACCCATTAGCATTGGAATAAAGGCTGCTAAAATAACAACTGATTGTAAAATACTATCGTATCTTTCAATAATATTCCCTGTAAAAGTTGCCGATATCATAAGAACTAAAAGCCAAGTAAGCCTATGTTTTGCAAGGGTTAAAACACCAGTGCCAAGATATTCCTCCTCTGATGGGGCCATAGCGGCAATTTTTTGAAAGTCCTCAGTGTTTTCCTGTTCAATAACATCAACTATATCATCTATAGTAATTATTCCCGTAAGTCTTCCTTCCTTATCTACTACTGGTATTGCCATGAAATCATATTTCTTAAATAAATGGGCTATAGTTTCTTGGTCATCATGGGTATGGCCATAGATTACTTCTCTATCCATTATCTCCTCAACTGTTAAGTTTTCATCACTAGTTACTAATTTTCTTAATGATACTATACCTTCTAATTTTCTATTTGCATCAGTAACGTAACATGTGTATACAGTTTCCTTTGTAAGTCCAGTTTTCTTAATGTATTCAAGGGCTTCTTTTACTGTCATTTCCTTTTTTAAATCTACATATTCAATAGTCATCAAACTACCAGCGGAGTCTTCTGGATAGTTTAAAAACTGGTTAATAAGCTTTCTTTCTTCCTCTTTAGTATTTTTCAATATATTTTTAACCATATTAGCTGGCATTTCTTCTAATAGGTCAATCATATCATCAAAAAATAATTCATCTAATATTATTTTTAACTCTTTTTCAGTAATAGAATTTATAATATACCATCTTTGTTCTTGATTAAGATGAGAAAATGCTTCTGCAGCTGTATCTTTCGGAAGCATTCTAAATAATATTAAATAACTATTCTGATCAAGTTCTTCTAAAAGTTCTGGTACATCTGCTGGAATTAGCTTTTTAACTTCTTCTTTAGCCTCTCTATACTTTTTATCCTCTATAAGTTCTACTACCCTTCTATTCACCTAACCACCTCCTGATATAATAATCATCCCCCTTTTCCTAAAAATTAGGGTTCTTATGATTAAACCTATACCTATAATATAGTTAAATCTATATAAAGGAACCGACTCCATAAATACCACCATCCTTCCGTACAATTAAAGTATATACTAAAATCATTAAATTAGTATTAATAATATCGCAAACTATAATATTATATTCTCTAGAAAAACCTTTCAAATTATGAAGGGCTTCCTTTGAGTAAAAAAGAATATATATTAATTTTAGTTTATATTTTTAAACTGTTCAATATAAACATTCTTAAATATAAGAATTTTTACCATTACAAAAAATAATAGTGGAGAATATATCCCCACTATTATTATAAATATTACTTTACATATTTATCAATAATATTAATTATTTCATCTATTTTTCTGTCTCCTTCTCCTTGTAATACTGCATCTTTTACACAATTTCTAATATGCTGATCTAGTATGTTTAAATTTGCCTTTCTAAGAAGGGCCTGTACTGCTAGTATTTGCTTTGAAACATCTACGCAGTACCTATCATCTTCTATCATTTTTATAATACCCTCTATTTGACCTTTAGAGGTTTTTAATAAATTTAAAGCCTTCCTCTTTTCTTCATTCATAAACTTACCTCACTATTATTTAATTTCTACAACAGTATAACCTGCTTCTTCTATAGCTCCTTTAATTTTATTATCCCCTATATTGCCTCCAATTTCAACCTCTACTTTTTTCTCTTCAAGGCTTACATCTACAGATTTTACTCCTTCTAATCCTTTAAGTGCATTTTTAACTGCCATTACACAGTGATGACAACTCATTCCCTCAACAGTTAATATTTTTTTCATATAAACCACACTCCTTTATATTATTTATTTTTCATTTTAAATCTTTTAAGCCTTAGTGAGTTTGACACAACAGATACTGAACTAAATGCCATGGCCCCACCTGCAATCATAGGATTTAAAAATCCTAATGCTGCAAGGGGAATACCAGCAGTATTATATGCAAAAGCCCAGAAAAGATTTTGTTTTATAGTTCTTAAAGTCCTTTTACTTAATTTTATTGCTAATACAACCCCTCTTAAGTCTCCTCTCATTAACGTAATATCAGCGGCTTCCATAGCAACATCTGTACCTGTTCCTATAGCAAAGCCTACATCAGATTGTGCTAAAGCGGGAGCATCGTTTATTCCATCTCCTACCATTCCTACCTTTTTGCCTTGACCTTTTATCTTTTCAACAACTTCTGCTTTATCTTCTGGTAGTACCTCTGCTATTACATTATCAATATCTACTTCTTTTGCTATTGCATTAGCAGTTCTCTTATTATCACCTGTAAGCATATATACTTCTATTCCCATATCTTTAAGATTTTTTATAGCATCCTTTGAGTGTTCTTTAACAGTATCTGCAACTGCAATTATTCCACTAATACTTCCTTCTATTGATACAAGCATTGCTGTCCTTCCTTTATTTTCAAGACTTACAATATCATTTTCTATATCATCTATATTAATATTCTTATCTTTCATAAGTTTTCTGTTACCTATATAAACATCTTTTCCTTCAACTTTAGCATATATTCCATGTCCTGGTATAGCCTCAAAATTTTCTGGATTAACTAACTCTATTCCCTCTTCTTCTGCTTTCCTTACTATAGCTTCACCAAGGGGATGTTCTGAACCCTTTTCAGCAGAAGCTGTATATTTAAGAAGGGTTTTATCATCATCTTCAAAAGGAATAATATCTGTAACCTCTGGCTCTCCCTTAGTTATAGTTCCTGTTTTATCTAATATTATTGCGTTTATATCCTGAGCCCTTTCTAAGTATTCTCCACCTTTTATAAGTATTCCATTTTCTGCTCCCTTACCAGTTCCGACCATTATAGCTGTAGGAGTAGCAAGCCCTAAGGCACAAGGACAAGCAATAACCAAAACAGATACTGCAGCAATTAAGGCACTAGAGAAATCCCTTGCTACAAAATACCATGCTATAAAGGTTAAAACAGCTATGGTAACTACACTAGGAACAAATATATTAGAAACTTTATCAGCAAGTCTTTGTACTGGTGCCTTTGACGTTTGAGCATCTTCTACAAGTTTTATTATCTGTGATAATGCAGTATCCTTCCCTACTTTTGTAGCTTCAAATTTAAATGTTCCGTGCTTATTTATAGTTGCACCTATTACTTCATCTCCTTTATTCTTATCAACAGGTATACTCTCACCTGTTAACATTGATTCATCAATTGAAGAACTTCCTTCAATTATTACACCATCTACAGGTATTTTTTCTCCTGGACGAACTACAACTATATCTCCTACTTTAACCTCTTCAACAGGTATATCTACCTCATTACCATTTCTTATTACCCTTGCAGTTTTGGCTTGAAGACTCATAAGTTTTTTTATTGCCTCTGAAGTTCTTCCCTTTGCAATAGCTTCCATCATTTTTCCCAAAAGAATAAGGGTAATTATTATAGCAGAAGCTTCAAAGTAATATTCTCTTATACCTTCAAGGACATTGTATAAGCTGTAGAAATAAGCTGCTGATGTACCCATTGCAACTAGAACATCCATATTTGCTCCTCCACCCTTAAGGGAGTGATAAGCTCCTTTATAGAACCTATATCCTATTACAAATTGTACTGGAGTTGCTAGGGCCAGCTGTACATATCCATTGCTTAAAATTGTTTCTGTACCTGCCATATGGAAAAACATTGCTGATAAAAGTGGCAAACTTAAAATAGCTGATATTATAAAAAGTATTTTTAAAGTTTTTATTTCCTTTTGCCTTTCTTCTTCCCTATTATCTTCTTTTTCATCCTCTTCTTCCATAAATGCATTATAGCCTGATTTTTCTACTGCCTGTATCATATCTTTAAGATTAACCTTATTCTTGTCATATTCTACTGTTGCTTTTTCAGAAAGAAGATTTACTGTAGCCTCTTTTACACCTTCTAACTTTGATAGAGAAACCTCTACCCTTTTTGCACAAGCGGCTCATGTCATTCCAGTAACTTTTAATGTAACTTTATCTATAGACATATATTTCACCTCTCTTTAATTAAAGCTATTTTTATTTTACCCAGCAATTTGGGTTCTTAATTAATTTATTTTAACCCCCCCTATGCGGGGTGTGGTTCAATTGTAGCATTTTTGTTTTTGATTGTCAATTGTATTTACTAGTTCGTTACTTAGACCTAAGAAGTCATTCTTTGAAGACTATTACTTAACCAAAGAAGCAAAGCTTTGAGATCTTTATCGTTGTTGAGGGACGTGGGCGTCCCTCAACATAAAAAACGCAGACTAAAGTCTGCGCTATACTAGTTTTACGTTTCATTAATAGCACATCAAAATGCACTCTACAATTTTTGTCTTTTTTAAATTGCTTTTAAAAGCCGTTCCCATTTTACTTATTTGTTTTTTTCTATTTTTGTTTTTTTATCTTTTCTAATTCTCAATTGTATTTTAGAGCATGTTTCATGTATCATGTTTTGTGTTTCGTAATATAGTAATGCTTCGAAGCTTGTTATACTAACCACTAACTACTACTTACTAACAAATTTTCAATTTTACATTTTCAATTTTTAATTGCTTTTCTAAATTGTATTAAAGCATTTTCTTTTTAATTCCCTTATTTAGTATATTTTCATAATCTATAAAGTCATATATATCTTCATCTATTAGAGAACTAAATTGTCTTAATTCTTGTATTTTCATTTCTTCTATTTCAATACCTTTGTCTTCACAATATAGCACAATATCCCCTACAATTTTATGTGCATCTCTAAAGGGAACTCCCTTTTTAACTAAGTAATCAGCAATTTCAGTAGCATTTAAGAAACCTTTCCTTACAGCTTTTATCATATTATCCTTTTTTACCTTAAGACCCTTTAACATTTCACCCATTATTACTAAACAATCTATAACCGTATCAAGTGAGTCAAAAAAGTGTTCTTTATCTTCTTGCATATCTTTGTTATAAGAAAGGGGTAAAGCCTTCATTGTAGTTAATAAAGCAACAAGATTTCCATATACCCTTCCTGTTTTACCCCTTATAAGCTCTGCCCCATCAGGATTCTTTTTCTGAGGCATTATACTGCTTCCTGTTGTAAAATTATCATCTATTTCAATAAAATTAAATTCTTTACTGCTCCATAGGATTAATTCTTCACTTAATCTACTTAAATGCATCATTATTATTGAAAAAGCAGAAAGGAGTTCAATAATATAATCTCTATCACTTATACCGTCTAAAAAGTTATCAATACATTTTTTAAAGCCAAGTTCTTTAGCTGTATATTCTCTATCTATATTATAGGTAGTACCAGCTAAGGCACAACATCCTAAGGGACTTTCGTCTAATATATCTAATCCATTTAAAATTCTTTTTTTATCCCTTTCGAGCATATAATAATATGCCATAATATGATGTTTAAAAGTTACAACTTGTGCCCTCTGAAGATGGGTATAGCCTGGCATTATATATGGATTTTCTTCTCCCTTTTTGGCAATTATTTTTTGTAATTTCTCGATTTCATCAATTACATCCTTACCCTTTTTCTTTATATATAGTTTCATATCAAGGGCAACTTGGTCATTTCTACTTCTAGCTGTATGAAGTTTTTTACCAACTTCTCCAATTCGTTTAGTTAAAGTCATCTCAACAAAAGTGTGTATATCTTCATAGGAAGCATCTATTTTTAATTTTCCATTTTCTAAGTCATAAAGGATAGAATTAAGACCATTAATTATCTTTTTTCCTTCATCCTCAGATAAAATATTACATTTTACAAGCATTTTTACATGGGCTATACTCCCTTTAATATCTTCACAATATAATCTCTTATCAATATTTATTGATTTATTAAACTTATCCATTAATTCACTTTCTTTTTTTCTAAATCTTCCTCCCCAAAGTTTCATACTATATTATCATCCTCCGTTCTTTTTGTTTATCATTCCCTTTATCTTAAAAGGTAATCCATATAAAGTTATAAACCCTTCAGAATCTTTATGATCATAATCATCACTATTACCAAAGGAAGATATGTCTTCTCTATATAATCCAAAGGTTGAATCTATTCCTGCTACCATAATATTGCCTTTATAAAGTTTAAGTTTTACCTTGCCTGTAACTACTTCTTGAGTTTTATCAATAAAGGCGTCAATCGCTTCCCTTAACTGACTAAACCAAAGTCCATCATATATTAATTCTGAATATTTTTGAGAAATTAATTGTTTATAATGGAATGTCCATCTATCTAAATTTAAATGTTCAAGCTCTTTATGGGCTGCTAACAATAAAGTCCCTCCTGGTGTTTCATAAATCCCTCTTGATTTCATGCCAACAAGTCTGTTTTCTAATAAGTCTACAACCCCTATTCCATTTTCACTGGCTATCTTATTAGCTGTTTTTATGATGTCAATAGGAGATAGACTTTGCCCGTTTATCTTTTTTGGTATACCATTTTCAAAATATATATCAACATAGGTTGGCTTATCCTTTGCCTTTTCTGGAGGAGTAACCCTAAAGTATATATCTTGATTATGTTCTTTTGTTAAATCTTCAATATCTCCCCCTTCATGACTTACATGCCATAGGTTTTCATCTCTTGAGTATATTTTTTCCTTAGTTACAGGTACGTCAACACCTTTAGATTTTGCATAATCTATTGCATCTTCTCTTGACTTAATATTCCACATTCTCCATGGTGCAATTACCTTTATATCTGGATCAAGGGCAGCTATACAAACTTCAAAACGTACTTGGTCATTACCTTTACCCGTACATCCGTGACATATATACTTAGCCCCTTCCTTATGAGCTATTTCCACCAGTTTTTCAGACATAAGTGGTCTTGCTAAAGGAGTACCTAAAAGATATTTCCCTTCATAGACAGCTCCAGCTTTTATAGCCTTATATAAATAGTTTTCAACAAATTCTTTCTTTACATCCTCTATATATACCTTTGATGCACCAGTTTTTATAGCTTTTTCTTTAACCTTATCCATATCATCTCCTTGCCCTACATCTACACACACAGCAATTATCTCAAAGTTATAATTCTCTTTTAACCATGGTATTATTATTGAGGTATCTAATCCTCCTGAGTAAGCT
Source organism: Thermohalobacter berrensis (assembly GCF_003609645.1). Taxonomy (GTDB): domain Bacteria; phylum Bacillota; class Clostridia; order Tissierellales; family Thermohalobacteraceae; genus Thermohalobacter; species Thermohalobacter berrensis. The sequence continues at coordinate 3,346 of NZ_MCIB01000022.1, read as the reverse complement.
AAAACAACTTTTTCTTTCACAATCTTATGCCCCCTTTTATATTCTTTATTAATTTTGTATAATTATTTCCTATTTATAAATTAGTAAGCTCTTGTTACTTTATCAGTATTGGTAATATTATAAAATATTATTTATAAATATTCAATATGTTTTTTTAAAAACTTTTCATTTTCCCCATTTGTTACTTGTTTGTCCCTTTGAATATTTATTATGGTGTGGATATTTATGAATGCTTTGTTCCCATTATAGTCTATTTGAATGCTATTATATGTTTAGTTTTTGTATAAAAATACAAAAGCCCCTTTAAAGGGGCTTTTGTATTTTTATATATTTTTTATTCTTTTATTAAATTATCAACTATATTTTTGTAACTTTTGAATACTTCATCATTATCCAGAACTACTGGTCTCCCTTTATCAGAATCTTTCCTAATTTCTGTCATAAGGGGGATTTTACCTAAAAGTTTTGTATCTAAATCTTCGCTTAATTCTTCTCCTTCTCCTTTGCCAAATATATAATGCTTTTCACCACAATTGTCACAAATAAAATAAGACATATTTTCAACTATACCAATTATTTTACTATCTGTCTTAGATGCCATAATTCCAAGTCTTTTAGCTACATCAGCAGCTGTTACCTGTGGAGTTGTAATTATTAATATTTCAGCTTCAGGTACTTGCTGCATAAGGCTCAATGGTGCATCCCCAGTACCAGGCGGTAAGTCTATCAACATATAATCAAGTTCTCCCCAGTAAACATCATTAAAAAACTGTTGAAGTACTCTTCCTAAAATTGGTCCTCTCCAAATAAGTGCTTGCTCCTCTTCAACCAGGTTTCCCATAGATATTACTTTAACTCCATTTTTCTCTATAGGAAGCATTAATCCTTTTTCTGGTACTACTGGCTTAACACCTCTTATCCCTAGTATCTGAGGTATACTGTACCCTAGTATGTCCGCATCAATGAGTCCAACCTTATAACCTATTTTGGCTAGTGTTACTGCTAAATTAGCAGCTACTGTTGATTTTCCAACTCCTCCCTTACCACTTCCTACAGCTATAACTTTTGTATTTTTAAATAAATCTTCTCTTTTCTTATTTCCATGTAACTTTTCTATTAGTTTCTTCTTTTCTTCTTTAGTCATCTCTCCAAAAATTACATCTACATCTTTAATCCCATCTATTTTTCCTACCTTTTCCTTTATATCATCCTTCATTGTAGCCTTTAAAGGACATCCCTTTGTTGTAAGAGCTACTTTTACTATAGCTTTTCCGTTATCATCTATAGTTACATCTTTTATCATATTTAATTCTATTAAACTTTTCTTTATTTCCGGGTCATATACTTCTTCTAGAACTTTATAAATTTTAGCCTTTAAATCCATAGTATACCTCCATTTCTAAATAAATTTATCTTTAAATTGTTTTCATTTAATTAATCTGTCCATAAATTTTTGTATTTATTATATTTATGTCTAAAAAAATAGCAAAGTATTTACTCCTCTATATAAAACAAAAAATTATAATTAATTTTGCTTTTGGAAATTCTATTTTTAAAAGAAGCTAGGGAGGATTATAAATTGCCTCAACTTTATTCTGATTATCACAAAATATTTAGTAAAATCAAACTACTTGAAGGTCTAGAAAAAGAAATAGTGAAGAGATTCCAGAATCAATATGGTATAAATGAGGTAAAAACTATAGTAAAAAAGCATATTGAAAAATACGGTGATTATATTGTTTATAAATCAGTAGAAGAAATAACTAGTTCAAATATAAATACTTGGTTGGAAAAAAAGATGAAATCCACTAAAAAAAGATATACATCAATTTTAAAAGAATTATTAAGGAAATATAAGGTAAATGGTATTCTACTTGCAAGACTTGTACATGAATACCATGGGTTCAACTATGGACGAAAACTTAAAAACAAAGAGAAAATATCATCAGCATATGATATTTTCATTATTATGAGCAATTATATATTTGAAGATAGCTCCTGTAATAATTCATTTAAAATTACAAAAAAAGAAAAGGATCTTCTAGGATATATTCAATACAAAGGAGATTATTTTAAATATTGGCATAACACAGAAATTAGCTATAATATAATATATGATTTCAAAAGAACATGGATTGAAGGGTTTGTAAATGGACTAAATCCAAGTTTTAAGTATCAAGTTAGTCTAGAAAATGTTGGTGATAAGGATGTGTACTACCATCGCATATTTAAAAAATAATTTCTTACCCTTTTACAATTATCTTTTTTTCAGTAATTACATAGTCTAAAGGTACGTCAAAATCCTCTTCTAATATTCTATCTACTATTTGAAAGCTATATGCTAATCCAATAGTCGGAATTTCTGGTTTGATCCTAGAAAGAAACCTATCATAATACCCCTTTCCAAAGCCTATCCTGTAACACCTCTTATCAAAGGCTAAGCCTGGTACTATAATCATATCTATATTGTTGTGATTAAAGGGCCTTAAATAGTCATGTTTAGGTTCGTAAAATCCAAACTTATTTTTCACTAATTCTTTAGACATATCTTTTATTTCACTTGGTATAATCCTTATATTTCTTTCTTCACAGTAAGGAACTATCACTCGTTTGTTATTTTCCATACAATGTTTAATCAAATTAAATGTATTAATTTCATTATTAAAGCTTAAATAGGTCATTATATTTTTGCCATCTGTAAAAATTGGAAACTTTGTTAAAGTAGCTATAATTTTATCGCTTAAAGTTTGTACCTGCTTTTTAGACATACTACTTCTTCTTTTAAGCATTTCTTTCCTTAATTTGGCCTTTTCACGCTGTCTCATTTTAACACCTTCTTTTATTTTCTCTATACTTTTTTATATCCATAAAATATTATTTTAATCATAAAAAATATTGGCAAAAAATAAAGCTGATGGATCTAAAATCCATCAGCAACTATTCATTTAATTACTAGCAAGATGTTGGTCCCATATTTGTTGTAACGACAAATCCCTTTCTTAGCCAACTATTGGAATAATCAATATTAAATTCGTCATATTGAGTAGTAAGGTCTTTGTTAGCTACAAAGTTAATACCATCTACTGAATTAACTTCATCATCTTCTTTTTGCTCATCCAGAGCAATTCCAAAAGTAGGGCCACCTCAACCAAAGCCTGCTATATATAATCTTATACTTTTAGATAATGCATTTTTTTCTTCCATAATCTTTTTAAGCCTATCTTTGGCTTTTTCAGTTATATTTACCCTCATTTTTATCCTCCTTTACTATTACCCCGTAAGGGTATATTTCTAGTATAATTATATCATACTTTTACTTTAAGTCAATCTTATACTTTATTATATT
>NZ_MCIB01000021.1 GCF_003609645.1 Thermohalobacter berrensis | reverse complement strand
ACTTCCCAATCAAATTTAAACTCCATATTTCATCCCCCTCATACTTCCATAATTAAAACCTTTTCAAGGTCTAGTTAATATTTTGAGATAATATATACCATATATTGTCTATTCTTTTTAATTATAAACAGATTGTTTATTTTTTGTCAATCATATTCCACTATATTCCATAATTTCTTTCCTTCATTTATTCTTATGTTTGATATTGAGAAAAATTGACTTTATAACAATAAAATATTTAAAATTATTTGTTAATGTAATGTCAATTTCTTTTAAAAACAGTCCGCTAAAAAGCGGACTGTTTCACGTAGAACATTAACTATGGGATAATATATCTAAAATTCTTTCTAAATCTTCATCACTATAATACTCTATTTCAATTTTTCCTTTTTTCTTGCCCTTATTAATATTAACTTTAGTACCTAATACTTTTCTTAACCTTTCTTCTATTTCTACTATTACAGGATCTTTTTTATTTTTCTTCTTATCTTTTTTATCTTCATTATCTTTAGATAATATTTTTTTTACCAATTTTTCAGTTTCTCTTACACTTAGATTCTTATCAGCAATAGTTTTAGCAATTTTATATTGAGTTTCGTTATCCTTTATTGGTAATAAAGCCTTACCATGACCACTAGAAATTTCTCCATTTAATATCATATCAATTACTCTATTATCCAGCTTCAATAATCTAATCATATTAGCTATATATGATCTACTTTTGCCTACTATCTCTGAAGTTTCCTCTTGAGTTAATCCATATTTTTCAATTAGCTTTTTGTAAGCTAAGGCTTCTTCTATTGGGTTTAAATCTTCTCTTTGAATATTTTCTATTATTGCAATTTCTATTGATTTTAATTGTTCTAAATCTCGTACAATACAAGGTATTTCCTTTAAGCCAGCCTTTTGTGCTGCTCTCCATCTTCTCTCTCCTGCAACTATTTGATACCCACCATCAGTTTTTCTGACAATAATAGGTTGTAACACTCCATGGGCTTTAATAGAAGCAGCTAATTCATCTATAGAAGACTTATTAAACTCACGCCTCGGCTGTTCTTTATTTGGTTCTATTAATGATATATCTATATTGGTTACTACCTCTTTATCCTTATTTGAAGATCCTATTTCCTTAATTGGTTCATCAGGTATTAAAGCTGATAATCCTTTTCCAAGTCCCCTCTTTTTTCTAGCCATCTATATCACATCCTCTAAGTATTCTAAAAATTCATCTGCTAGTTCCATATAGGCTTGAGCTCCCTTACATTTTGAATCATAATCAATTATTGGAACTCCATAACTTGGTGCTTCAGCTAACCTTACATTTCTAGGAATAATTGTAGTATATACTTTACCTTTAAAAAACTTCTTAACCTCTTCAACTACCTGTATTGAGAGGTTAGTTCTTCCATCAAACATACTTAAAACAACACCTTCGATTTCTAAGGTAGGATTTAAACTTTTTTTGACTAGCCTTATAGTATCCATTAACTGGCTTACCCCTTCTAATGCATAATATTCACATTGAATAGGTATTATAACACTATCTGCAGCAACTAAAGAATTAATTGTTAAAAGTCCCAATGATGGAGGACAATCGATAAAAATAAAATCATAATCCTCTTTGATTTCATTAACTAATTTTTTAAGAATTAACTCCCTTTCATCTCTGCCTGTAAGCTCAATCTCGGCCCCTGCTAGTTCAACATTTGAAGGTACTAAAAACAAATTTTCAGTATTTAAATCAATTACAGCTTCTTTCAAACTTACTCCATCAACTAGACTATCATATACTGAAACTTCTACATTATTTTTGTCTATTCCAAAACCACTTGTGGTATTACCCTGTGGATCCACATCTATAACTAATATCTTTTTTCCTTTTTTAGCTAAACAAGCACTTAAATTAACATTAGTAGTAGTTTTACCTACTCCCCCTTTTTGATTAAAAACAGCTATGACTTTAGACATTATCTCACCTCACCTTGTCCCTCCTTTTTAAATATATTTCTTCAATAATTAAAAATATTCCTTCTTATTTTAGTTTATAAGTTTTAAGAAATTTTTGGATTTACGAAAGGAAGTTAAATCTAAACTACATTTTAACTCAAAATAAAAAAGTCTTCTATTTTAAATAGAAGACTCTCAAGGTTGACTTTTTTGAAACACATAACGGAAATTATATTTTATTCACAATTTTTATTTGTTTATAATTTCCTATGTGTTATAAAAAGGCGGCTAAATATAGCCGCTTGAAAATTACTTATTCTTCGGTATTTTTACAACTACTTCAATAAATTCCCCTTTATCTTTTTGCTGGTATTTTGCATCTATTCCACTATCTTTAATTGCATTAAAGGCATTTTTTAAAGTGTTTAAGTAAATTCTATAGTTAATTGCACTTTTAATATTTTGTTTTATCTCAGGTTCATCTTCCTTAGTTAAATCTTCTAATAGACCTTTAATAAGTTTCTCTGTCTTTTTAACCGTTAAATCATTCTTAATAACTTTGTCCAACACCTGCATCTGAAGCTCTTTATCCGGGAGTTTTAAAAGTGCTCTTGCATGTCTTTCTGTAAGTCCGTTTTCAAGTATTATTTTTTTAACTTCATCTGGTAACCTCAATATTCTTAGTTTATTTGCTATAGTTGATTGATTTTTCCCAACTCTTTTGGCAAGTTCTTGCTGTGTAAACCCATGGTCGTTTATAAGGTTATAATATCCTTCTGCTTCCTCTATAAAGTTCAAGTCTTCTCTTTGGAGGTTTTCTATTAAAGCTAATACCGCAGAATCTTCATCTTGCATATCAACAATTACTGCAGGGATAGTTTCTAAATTAGCCATTTCTGCTGCTCTTAATCTTCTTTCACCAGCTACTAGCTCATAACTAGATTCACAAATTTTTCTAACACTTATTGGTTGGAGAACACCATAGGATATAATAGATTGACACAATTCTTCAAGGGTCCTTTTATTAAAATTTTTCCTAGGTTGATATGGGTTAGGTTTTATATTTTCAATAGGTATACTTACTATCTCTCCCTTTATGTTGCTCATACCATCATTCCTCTCCCGTTTACTTATCCCTTTATTCTATTATATTTAATTCTCTATAAAAAGCTTTCTTCCTGCATTTTTTAAGAAAAAAAACAAACTTTCGTATTACAAAATTCATCATTTTTTATAATTATAAAGGTCTTTTTTTCGGTTTTCCAGGTTTTCTAGGATATTTTGTCGGAGTTTGTGATACTTTTTTAATAATCAATAGTGTATGTGATAATTCACTAAAAGGTATATCAATTTTAAACTTTTCTTCTAAACTTCCACCTAATACTTCAAGTGCCTTTTGTGCTTCATTAATTTCACCTTCTACATCAGGACCTTTCATAGCTATAAAATATCCACCTACTTTAACAAAAGGTAGACAATACTCTAATAAAATATTAAGGGATGCTACTGCCCTAGATACAGCAATATCAAATTGCTCTCTATATTGAGATTCTTTTCCATAATCTTCTGCTCTACCATGTATTGTTTTTACATTCTTTAAGTCTAATTTAAATATTACATCATCTAAAAACTTAATCCTTTTATTTAAACTATCTAAGAGTACTAAATCAATATCCTCTTTTATTATCTTAACAGGAATACCAGGGAAGCCTCCCCCTGTTCCTATATCTATTACTTTTAAACCTTCTTTAATATAACCTGTCTTTACTACAGTCATACTATCTAAAAAGTGTTTAATATCAATCTCCTTATCATCTGTTATAGCTGTAATATTAATTTTTTCATTCCATTCCTTTAGTAATTGCTTATATAATTTAAATTTATTAACTTTATTATCATCTATAGATATATCAAGCTTTTTAAGCCCCTCTATTAAAGTATCTACATTAGTCATCTTGGCCACTCCTATTTTGAAGTCTTCTTCTCTGTTCAAGGTAAACAAGTAAAACAGAAATATCTGCTGGAGAAACTCCAGATATTCTTGAAGCTTGGCCCAATGAATCTGGCCTTATTTCATTTAGCTTCTGTCTTGCTTCTAATCTTAAGCCTTTAATTTTATTGTAATCAATATCTTTAGGTAATTTTTTCCCTTCAAGTTTCTTAAATTGGTCTATTTGTCTAAGTTGTTTTTTAATATATCCTTCATATTTTATTTGAGTTTCTACTTGCCTTTTTATTTCTTTTGGAAGTTCTGGCCTATCTTTGTCTAAATCATTAAGGCCTTCATAGCTTAATTCTGGACGCTTAATTAAGTTGTATAAAGTAGTTGGTGTTTTTAAAGGTGCTGTACCAAGTTTTTTCAAAAACTCATTTGTTTCATTTGTTGGAGTAAATTTTATATTTTTTAATCTTTTCTTTTCTTCCTCTATTAGTTTCTTTTTATTTAATAATCTGTTATATCTTTCATCATCTACTAACCCAATTTTATATCCCTTTTCAGTTAATCTTAAGTCAGCATTATCCTGTCTTAAGATTAGTCTATATTCAGCCCTTGAAGTCATCATTCTATATGGTTCATTAGTTCCTTTAGTTACCAAATCATCTATAAGGACACCAATATAGGCTTCAGACCTATCTAAAATAAAAGGTTCCTTATCCTTTATTTTTAATGCAGCATTTATTCCAGCAATTATCCCTTGTGCTGCAGCTTCCTCATAACCAGAACTACCGTTTATCTGTCCAGCAAAAAATAGATTGTCAATCCCCTTATACTCTAGAGTTCGTTTTAGTTGAGTGGGATCTAAACAGTCATACTCTATTGCATAAGCTGTTCTCATAATTTTAACATTTTCTAAACCTGGAATACTTCTTAACATTTTAATCTGAACATCTTCAGGTAAACTAGTAGACATTCCCTGTACATACATTTCACAGGTATCAAGGCCCTCAGGTTCTATGAATAATTGATGTCTATTTTTATCTGAAAATCTAACAACTTTATCTTCTATAGAAGGACAATACCTTGGACCAACACCTTCTATTTCACCTTTATACATAGGAGATCTACTAAGGTTATCTAGTATAATCTTATGTGTATTTTCATTAGTATAGGTTAGCCAGCATGGAACTTGCTCTTTATCGATTTTATCTGTCATAAATGAAAATGGAACAATTTCTTTATCTCCCGGTTGTATTTCCATTTTATCGAAATCTAAACTATCCCTGTGAATCCTAGCAGGTGTACCAGTTTTAAATCTTCTCAGTTTAACACCTAGGTCCTCTAAAGATTCTGATAGGCGATTTGCTGGAAATAGACCACTTGGACCACCTTCAAAGTTTACTTCTCCTATATAAATTCTTCCCTTTAGATATGTTCCAGTTGCTACAATTATGGCTTTAGTAGCGAATCTAGCCCCTGTTTTTGTTTTAACACCTTTAACTTTTTCCCCTTCAACAAGTATTTCAACTACTTCAGACTCTTTTAAATCAAGATTTTTTTCTTTTTCTAATGTTAATTTCATACTTGCTTGATATCTTTTTTTATCAGCCTGTGCTCTTAAAGAATGAACGGCAGGTCCCTTAGAGGTATTTAACATTCTACTTTGAATAAGGGTTTTATCAATATTTTTTCCCATTTCTCCACCTAATGCATCTATTTCTCTTACAAGGTGTCCCTTACCTGTACCTCCAATTGCTGGGTTACAAGGCATAAGTGCCACTGATTCTAAACTAGTTGTAAGCATTAAAGTTTTCATTCCCAGTCTAGCTGATGCTAGTCCTGCCTCACAACCAGCATGTCCTGCACCAATGACAATAACGTCATATTCACCTGCAAAATATTCCATAAAGGGTTCCTCCTTTGTTTCCTATTTGCCAATACAAAAATCCTCAAATATTCTATCTATAATATCATCTGTAACAGTATCTCCTGTAATCTGACCTAAATTTTCCCAACAGTCTTTTATATCAACTTCTATACAATCTATAGGTATTCCCATTTGTAAAGAATTTAAAGCATCTTCTATATTCTTCTTAGCCTTAATTAGTAAATCTTTATGTCTAACATTAGTAACAATGGCTCTATCTTTAATAGTTATGTCTCCAGAAAAGAACATATTTTTAAGAGTTTCTTCCAATAAATCTAAACCTACACCTTCAACTATTGAAGTCTCTATTATAGGTTTATCAGGTAAAAGTTCTTTTATTTTTTCCTTTGAAACCTTTTTAGGAAGATCTATCTTATTTGTTATTACTATAACCTTTTTATCCTTTATAAGTTCAGCTATTTTTATGTCTTCATCTGACAGATCATGTGAAATATCAAAAACTACAAATACTAAGTCTGCCCTTTGAACTAGCTCCTTAGCTCTCTCTACCCCAATTCTTTCTACAATATCATCTGTATCTCTAATACCAGCAGTATCAATAATTTTAAGTGGTATTCCCCTTATATTTACGTATTCTTCAATTATATCTCTTGTAGTACCTGGTACATCAGTAACTATTGCACGATTTTCCCTTAAAATAGCATTCATTAATGATGATTTTCCTACATTAGGCTTTCCAAGTATAACTGTTTTAAGACCTTCCCTCAATATCTTACCTGTATCTGCTGTAGATAATAGCTTTTCTATTCTACTTAATACCTCTTTACCTTCATTTTGTAAATTATCATAAGTTACTTCCTCTATATCATGCTCTGGAAAATCTATTGATGCTTCTACATGGGCTAGCATTTTTAAAAGTATTTCTCTAACTTTACTTACTTCTTTAGATAGTGAGCCCTCTAACTGGTTTAAAGATACATCAAAACTAGTATCAGTTTTTGCACTAATTAAATCCATTACTGCTTCAGCCTGTGCTAAATCAATTCTACCATTTAAAAATGCCCTTTTAGTAAACTCTCCAGGCTCTGCAAGTCTTGCTCCATTTTTAAGAATAACTTCTAATATTCTTCTTACAGGTATTATTCCTCCATGGCAGTTTATTTCAACTACATCTTCTCTAGTATATGTATAGGGTCCTCTCATATATACTGCTAAAACTTCATCTATCTTTTTACCATCTTCTGGGTCTATAATATAACCATATATGAGTTTTCTCTCTTCTGCTTCACTAAGTTTTTCTATTCTTTTTCCTTTAAAAACCTTGTCAGCTATTTCTATAGCCTTATTACCGCTTATTCTAACTATTCCTATTCCTGCTTCCCCTGGAGCTGTAGCTATAGCAGCTATGGTATCATACATCTTATTTCACCTCGATTCAGAAAACCTTGTATTTTTTCAATCACTACTATATTAGTATACCAACATTAACAACTGGTTAACCATTAATAATATTGTGTAATAAAGCTTTAAACATAACATAAACCCAGTATTTAAATACTGGGTTTAATACAAAGATTATCTTGCTCTAATTACTACTCTTCTATAAGGTTCTTCACCTTCACTATATGTTTCCACAAAAGAGTCCTCTTGAAGGGCCGAATGAATTATTCTCCTTTCGTAAGGATTCATGGGATCTAATTTTATTGGCCTATTTAGTCTTTTAGCCTTAGAAGCCATTTTTTTAGCTAACTTAATTAGTGTTTGTTCCCTTTTCTTTCTATAGTTCTGAGTATCTAATAATACTCTTATATACTTATTTCTATCCTTATTTACAACTAGGCTAACTAAATACTGAATTGAATCTAAAGTCTTTCCTCTCTTTCCTATTAGTATACCTGAATCTGATTTGTTAACATTTTCAATGTTAATATAAAGGTTACTATTTCTCTTTTTAATGTTTAGCCTAGCATTAATATTCATTTTCTTAAACATCTTTTCAAGGAAGTTTTGGGCTATTTCTACAGGATCATTTATTAAAGTTACTTTTACTTTAGCATCTTTACAGCCAATTAAACCTAAAAATCCTTTACTGGGCGCCTCTAAAATCTCGACAGTAACATCATCTCTAACAACATTTAATTCCTTTAAAGCTTCATCAATAGCCTCATCAACTGTTTTCCCAGTTTTTACTACTGACCTCATTAATTTGACTCCTCCTTAACCTGAGCTACAGATCTATTAATTATAAGTTGTTGTACAATTTGGAAAATATTGCTTACTACCCAATATAGTGCTAAACCTGCAGGGAAACTTCTTGAAAAAACAAATATCATAACTGGAAATACGAGTGTCATAGTCCTTTGAGTAGCTTCTGCCTGAGGATTGCCCCCTGAAGTATTCATTAATTTACTTTGTAAATATGTTGTAACCGCTGCAATAACTGGAAGTGCCCATTGGTCAGGATCCTTTAAATTCGATATCCAAAAGAAGGACTTATTAATAGCTTCATAAACAGCTTCACTTCCAAAAATATATTTTACTGGTTGTCTTAGTACATTAAAAAATCCAATAATTATTGGAAATTGAATTAATATAGGAAAGCAACCACCAAAAGGATTTACATTATTTTCTTTATATAGTTCCATCATTTTAGTGTTTAAAGTCTGTTGGTCATTTTTATATTTTTTCTGTAGCTCCTTAATTTTAGGCTGCAACTCCTGCATTTTTTTCATTGACCTTGTTTGTTTTAAAGTTAAAGGTAATAATATAAATTTTAATATTATAGTAGATATTATTATAGATATAGCATATGCTGATATTAATTTAGCATCAAATCCTATTCCCTTTACAAAATTATATATTAATTCAACAAGTGCACCTAACGGTCGTGCAAATAAATCAATCATCTACTAACCCCCTCTTTATTCAACCGGATCGTATCCTCCAGGGTTAAAAGGGTTACACTTAACAATCCTCTTTATACTCATTAATCCACCCTTTAATATCCCATATTTAGTAATAGCTTTTAACGAATATTCGGAACAAGTTGGATAAAATCTGCAGGTTCTCGGTTTTATTGGCGAAATGAGTTTTTGATATAATCTTATTAAAATTATAACTAAATTCTTCAAATCTATTCACCTTTTTCCAATAACCCAGATATTTTCAAAAGATGTAACATTGCCTTCTCAATCTCACTATAACTAGCATTCTTTGCCCTTATCCTTGATAAAAAGATTATATCATATCCTTTTTTAATTTTACAGCTATTTAATCTATAGGCTTCTTTTATTAACCTTTTAACCCTATTTCTAACAACACTTTTACCCAATTTTTTCGTTACTGAAAAACCTATTCTATTATATTCCAAATTATTTCTTATAAAAAAAATTACTAAATTTTTATTAGCATATGATTTACCTTTATCATATACACGTCTAAACTCTCTACTATTTCTTAATTTTCTCTTCTTTTTTTCTACTTTATCCATATTATCACCTTAAAAGGCTAAAACCTCCTATATATTGAACAAAAAGGCCACTTAATGCGGCCTTATGCAGTCAACCTCTTTCTTCCTTTACGTCTACGATTTTTTAGTATTCTTCTACCACTTTTAGTTCTCATTCTTTTTCTAAAACCATGTTCCTTCTTTCTCTGTCTCTTTTTTGGTTGATATGTTCTTTTCACTTTTATACACCTCCTTCAATTACTACCAGGATATCTTTAATTATATATTTCAAATAAACATAGTTATCCGCACAAAAACTGAAAACGCTACTATAGATTATAGCTGGATACAAGCTCAATGTCAAGAATTTCATTTTTAAATTATTGTTGATAAAAAAATCAACAACTGTGTGAACTTGTGGATATCTTGATAAATCTGTTGATAAGTTTAGTTTTTTTTGATATTATTAATAAAGCATGTGGATTAATTTTTAACATAATCCACTACTTATACACAATCTGTGGATAAAGTTGTGTATAACTTATATATTTTCTAATAAGATTCCTAAAAAATATTGGTAAAAACTTATTTATATATTAACATTTATACTTTTCAACATATTGTGGAAAACTTAATAAGTTTAATTTTTTTTTCTTCTTTTACAAATTATCTAACAAGTTATTCACAATTTTTATATTTTCCTTGTTGATAAATATTATTCATTTTTATAATACCTTACTTGTGGATAATCCTGTTGAAAAATTTTTTAATTTAATACATTATACCTAGTCCCTTTTTAACAAAACATACAGATTAATCTACATTTTTACTAAATTTATATTCCCTACGGATTATAAAAATTCAATAATTGTCTATAATCCTTTTAGGAATGGGAGGAAAAAAGATGAGTTTAAACTTAGATGATATTTGGAAAAAGACTTTAAATCTTATAAAAACAGAATTAACAGAAGTTAGTTTTAACACATGGTTTAAAACAATAGAACCTATTTCAATTACTGAAAACTCTATTATCTTAGGAGCCCCAAATGAATTTACAAAGGGCATATTAGAGGCTAGATATTTGACTTTAATAAAGAATGCAATTAAACAGGTATCTGGCAAAAATTTCGAGATCAAATTCCTTATACCAGGGGAAGAAATGGGAAATGATTTTGGACAAACAGTAAAAAATGAAGAAAAAGAAAAAATTGCTGATAATACTCCAAAATCCCAATTAAATCCTAAATATACCTTTGATACGTTTGTTATTGGTAATAGTAATAGATTTGCTCATGCAGCATCACTGGCAGTTGCTGAAGCTCCCGCTAAGGCCTATAACCCCTTATTCATTTATGGAGGCGTGGGACTAGGTAAAACACACTTAATGCATGCTATAGGTCACTATATATTAAATCAAAACCCTAATGCTACAGTAGTTTATGTTACATCTGAAAAGTTTACAAATGAACTTATTAATTCTATTAGAGACGATAGAAATGTAGAATTTAGAAATAAATACAGAAATGTAGATGTATTATTAATTGATGATATTCAGTTTATAGCCGGAAAAGAAAGAACTCAAGAGGAATTTTTCCATACTTTTAATGCTTTACATGAAGCCAATAAGCAAATTATTATATCAAGCGATAGGCCTCCTAAAGAAATTCCAACTTTAGAAGACAGACTTAGATCTAGGTTTGAATGGGGGTTAATAGCGGATATTCAGCCACCTGATTTAGAAACTAGAATTGCTATTTTAAGAAAAAAAGCTAAAGTTGAAAATATCCATGTTCCGGATGATGTAATGCTTTATATTGCTACAAAAATTCAATCAAACATAAGAGAACTTGAAGGAGCTCTTATTAGGATAGTTGCCTATTCCTCCCTTACTAATAGAGAAGTAACGGTTGATTTAGCTACTGAAGCATTAAAAGATATAATTGCTAATAATAAGCCAAGAGAAATTAATGTGGATTTAATAAAAGAAGTAGTTTCTCAACATTTTAATGTAAAGGTAGAAGATTTAGACTCTAAAAAGAGAACAAGGGCTATTGCCTATCCAAGACAAGTAGCTATGTATATATCCAGAGAATTAACAGATTTATCACTACCTAAAATTGGAGATGAATTTGGTGGTAGAGACCATACAACTGTAATTCATGCATATGAAAAAATTTCAAAGGATATAAAGAAAGACCCAAATCTAAAATTAAAAATAGAGGGTATAATCAAAGAAGTAAAAGGTGAATAATCAACAAGTTTATGTTGATAAACTGTTAATCTATTGTTAATATATTTTATAATTGGTTTTCTTTCTTAGTATTGTGGATATCTTTTACTACTAATTCACTTATTTATAAACAGCTAGGATTCTTTTAAATTCATATTTTGAATAAGTTATCCACATATCCACTACTACTATTATTATTACTACTAAAGTTTGTTTATTCTTTTTTTCTAAACAAATTAAAGGAGGTTATCCACAATTGAAAATTATAGTTGATCAAAAAGAACTTAATAGGGCCATTGGGATTGTACAAAAAGCCGTTACTTCAAAAACGACTTTACCAATATTAAACGGTATTTTATTGGAAGCTAAAGATAATACATTAAAGTTAACAGGTACAGACTTAGAATTAGGAATAGAGTCTTATATAAATTGTGAAGTAATAGAAGAGGGGTCTATAGTAATAACTTCAAAAATATTTGGAGATATTATAAAAAAACTTCCTGATTTAAAGGTAGAATTAGAAGTTGACTTAGATAATCAGGTTCATATTAATTGTGGAACTTCTAAATTTAATTTAATTGGTCAACCAGCAGAAGAATATCCACAATTACCTCAAGTAAATGAAGATGTATCCATAAAAATACCTAAAGATTTATTAAAGAATATGATTAGACAAACAGTTTTTGCTGCAGCTCAAGATGAAGTTAAACCAATTTTAACGGGAGCTTTACTTGAAATAAATAAAAATGAAGTTACATTAGTTGCATTAGATGGTTATAGACTTGCATTAAAAAATGTTTCTGTTGAATGTGAACATGATGTAAAAGTTGTAATACCAAGTAAAACTTTAAATGAAGTAAGTAGAATTATTGATGATGATGACTCAGACGTAAATATAATGTTTACATCAAGTCATGTTTTATTTAACTGTGGCGATACTGTAATAATATCAAGGCTTTTAGAAGGTGAGTTTATAAATTATAAAGATATTATTAGAGATGAGTATAATTCAAGGGTTAAAGTAAAAACTAAAGATATACAACAAAGTATAGAAAGAGCTTCTTTATTAGCAAGGGAAGGAAAAAACAATTTAGTTAAATTCAATATATCAGATGATAAATTAGTTATAAACTCTAATTCAGAAATTGGAAATGTACACGAAGAAATTCCTATTGAACTAGAAGGTAATGATATAAAAATAGCATTTAACTCAAAATACATGTTAGATGCACTGAAAGTAATTGACAGTGAAGAAATTAATATGGATTTTGTAAGTAATGTAAAACCGTGTATAATAAGACCTGTGGAAGATAAAAGTTATACATATTTGGTTCTTCCAGTAAGACTGATTGATAACTAAGCATTAAATTAAGACACCTTTAATAGGTGTCTATTACTATTTTAGGAGGTGCCTTAAATGGAAAAAGTAAAGATTAATAGTGAATACATTAAGTTAGACCAATTACTTAAATATGTAAGAGTAGCAGATACTGGTGGGCAAGCAAAGTTTCTTATAAAGAATGGACAGGTTAAAGTAAATGGAGAAATAGTATTTCAAAGAGGAAAAAAGTTAAGAAGTGGAGATGAAGTAGAAGTAGATGGAAAAAAATACACTATTATTTAAAGAACGTTTGTTCGAAAAATAAAAAATGGTATAATATATAGTGGTAATAAAGTAATAGTTGTGCTAAATGCTTTTCTTAAAATTCCTATTGCTTACAAAAGGAGTGCTATAGGTGCATGTCGAAAGTATAAAATTGATAAATTTTAGAAATTATTTAAAAGCAGATATTAATTTAAATAGAAAGCTTAATATATTTGTTGGAAATAATGGTCAGGGAAAAACAAATCTTTTAGAATCTATATATATTTGTGCATTTGGAAAGTCATATAGAACAAATAAAGATAAAGAACTGATAAACCTTAGTAAAGATAAGGCCTATATAGGTATAAATTTAAAGAAAAATGGTTTTAATAAATTTGTAGAAGTTAAATTTGAGCAGGGAAAGTCAAAGAAGGTAAGGATAAATAAAATAGAAGTTGATAAAATTTCTGATTTATTTGGTATACTAAATGTGGTAATATTTTCACCTGAAGACCTTAAATTAATTAAAGAGGGTCCAAGTGAAAGAAGAAACTTTTTAGATACTGAAATATCACAAATCAAACCTAAATATCGCTATAATATTTCATCATATAATAGAATTCTAAGACAGAGGAATAATCTATTAAAAATAACTCAAAATGATAAAAGTAAATTAAAGGTTTTAGATGTATGGGACATGCAGATATCAAACATAGGTGCAGAAATTATATTAAGTAGAATAAAATTTTTAAACAAAATATCTAAAATATCGAAAAATATCCATAGTGAAATAACAAATAAATTGGAGGAGTTAGAATTAAAATATTCTCCATCTTTAGATATAGATGTTAATTTAGATAAAAATGAAATAGTGAAGGTCTTTAGAAGACAATTAAAAAATCTTTTAGAAAGAGATATAGAAAAAGGAACAACCACTATAGGTCCACATCGAGATGATATAAAAGTATTGATAAATGGTATAGATAGTAGGGCTTTTGGATCACAGGGTCAACAGAGAACAGCAGCATTGTCTTTAAAATTAGCAGAGGTTGAACTTATTAAAGAAGAGGTTGGAGAATACCCTGTTCTTTTACTTGATGATGTATTATCAGAGCTTGATTTAAATAGGAGAAAAGACCTAATATCAACATTTAAAGATATCCAGACTATAATTACCACTACAGATGATATAGAATTAAAAGAGGTTGAAAAATATCAAAAAAGTATCTTTTATATTAACGACGGAAAAATAAAACCTGTTGAATAAAAGAAACCTTAAGGAGGTTTATTATGTTTTTACATCTTGGTAAAGATTGTGTTATACCATTAAAAGATGTTATTGCTATAATAGATGCTCAATTGTTAAAATTAAAGGATACAAAAGAGTTTATTAAAATAGCAGAAGAAGAGGGATTTATAAAGAAAATATCAGATAAAAAAATAAAGTCTTATATAATTACAGAGAAGGTGGAAAAGGATAAAGATACTGGTGATGAGATAAGAAGAAGTATTATCTATGGATCAAACATTTCAACATCTACTTTGTATAAAAGGGCAGGTATGATGGCAAAATCTTCTTTTTAACAAAATAGATTGTAAAACTAATTTATATAAATAAAATTATTATTTCGATGAATTATAAAATGGATTGGAGGCAATTTGATGGAAGAAAGACAAAATGGTACTAATTATAGTGCAGAACAGATACAGGTATTAGAGGGTTTGGAACCTGTTAGAAAAAGGCCTGGAATGTATATAGGAAGTACAGGACCTAAAGGATTACACCATTTAGTTTATGAGGTAGTAGATAATAGTATAGATGAGGCTTTAGCTGGAAGATGTGATACGATTAAAGTAATTTTAAATGAGGATAATTCTGTTACAATAATAGACAATGGAAGTGGTATTCCAGTTGAAAAACACCCTAAAACAGGAAAATCAACAGTAGAAACAGTTTTAACAGTACTGCATGCAGGTGGTAAGTTTGACAATAGTGCCTATAAAGTTTCAGGAGGACTACACGGAGTTGGTGTATCAGTAGTTAATGCACTATCTGAATGGCTTGAAGTTAGAGTTAAGAGAAATGGTAAAGAATATAGACAGAAATTCGAAAGGGGTAATCCAATAACAACTTTAGAGATTATTGGTGAGGCTAAAGATACAGGAACTTCTATAACATTTAAACCAGATGACCTAATATTTGAAACTACTAATTTTAAATATGACACGTTAGAGCATAGACTAAGAGAATTAGCCTTTTTAAATAAAGGAATAAAAATAAGTATAGAAGACAAAAGAGAAGATGATGAAGATAAAAAAGAAGTATTTTATTATGAAGGTGGAATAAAGGCTTTTGTTAAACATTTAAATAGGAATAGAAATCCATTGCATAAAGAGATAATTTATTATGAAGGTGAAGACGAAAATTCTGTAGTAGAATTCTCTATACAATATACAGAAGATTATAGTGAAAATATTTTTACATTTGCAAACAATATAAATACCCATGAAGGTGGAACACACTTAAGTGGATTTAAAATAGCTTTAACAAGAGTAGTAAATGATTATGCAAGAAAATACAACCTTTTAAAAGAAAAGGATAAAAATTTAAATGGTGAAGATATTAGAGAAGGTATTACTGCTGTACTATCGGTTAAACTTGGAGATCCGCAATTTGAGGGACAGACAAAAACTAAGCTTGGTAATAGTGAAATGAGAGGTATAGTAGAAGGATTAGTTTACGAGGCAATGGAGAGATTTTTAGAAGAAAATCCAAAGGTTGCAAAAACTATAGTAGATAAATCAATAAGAGCTTCTAGGGCAAGAGAAGCAGCAAAAAGGGCAAGGGAACTTACTCGAAGAAAAAATGTATTAGAGAGTTCTTCACTTCCAGGAAAGCTTGCTGATTGTTCAGAAACAGATGCTTCAATATCTGAAGTTTTCCTTGTAGAGGGAGATTCAGCAGGTGGTTCAGCAAAACAGGGAAGAGACAGAAGAACACAAGCTATACTACCACTTAGAGGAAAGATAATGAATGTTGAAAAGGCAAGAATTGATAAAATATTAAATTATAATGAAATAAAGGCTATGATAACAGCTTTTGGCTGTGGTATAGGAGACGAGTTTGACTTAAGTAAAGTAAGATATGGGAAAATTATCATAATGACAGATGCCGATGTTGATGGAGCCCATATAAGAACTTTACTTTTAACATTCTTCTACAGATACATGAAACCGCTTATTGAAAATGGATATGTTTACATTGCACAACCTCCTTTATATAAAATAAAACAAGGTAAGAAAGTATATTATGCTTATAGTGATAAGGAAATGGACAAGATACTCAATGAGATTGGAAGAAACAATTACTCTGTGCAAAGATATAAGGGTCTTGGAGAAATGAACCCAGAACAGCTTTGGGAAACAACTATGAATCCTGAAAATAGAGTATTACTAAAAGTTAGTGTAGAAGATGCTTTTGCAGCCGATGAAATATTTACTACACTTATGGGAGATAAAGTAAAACCGAGAAGAGAATTTATACAAAAGAATGCAAAATATGTACAAAACTTAGATATATAGATAAAGATGGTTTTAAATTACTACTGTCAAACAGGCTAAAGAGGTTAAATTAACCGGTATAAGGAGGATATAAATGGAAGAAAAACACAACATTATATCAGTAGATATAGAAGAAGAAATGAAAAAATCCTACTTAGATTATGCCATGAGTGTAATAGTAAGTAGGGCACTTCCAGATGTACGTGACGGATTAAAACCTGTTCATAGAAGAATTCTATATTCTATGAATGAATTAGGACTGGCTCCTAATAAAGGTTACAGAAAGTCTGCACGTATTGTTGGAGACGTACTTGGTAAATATCATCCACACGGAGACTCATCTGTTTATGATGCCATGGTAAGAATGGCTCAAGACTTTTCAACAAGGTATCCATTAGTAGATGGGCATGGAAACTTTGGTTCGATAGATGGAGATAGTGCTGCTGCAATGCGTTATACAGAAGCAAGAATGGCTAAAATATCTACAGAAATGTTAAGGGATATACAAAAAGATACTGTTGATTATAGACCAAACTTTGATGAAACATTAAAAGAACCAAAAGTACTTCCAAGTAGATTTCCGAACCTTTTAGTAAATGGGTCATCTGGTATAGCGGTTGGTATGGCTACATCAATACCACCTCATAATTTAGGTGAAGTAATAGATGGTGTAGTTATGATGATAGATAATCCTGATATAGAAGTTGAAGATTTAATGAAAGTTATAAAAGGTCCAGATTTCCCTACTGGAGCAATAATAATGGGGAGAGATGGGATTGAAAAGGCTTATAAAACAGGAAGAGGTAAAGTAAAGGTAAGAGCTAAAGCAAAAATTGAACAAATGAGTAAAACAAAACATCGTATAGTAGTGACTGAAATACCTTATCAAGTAAACAAAGCTAAGTTAATCGAAAAAATAGCTGATTTAGTTAAGGACAAGAAAATAGAAGGTATTTCTGATTTAAGAGATGAATCTGATAGAACTGGTATGAGAATAGTTATAGAGCTAAAAAGAGATACAAATCCTAATGTTGTATTAAACAACCTATACAAATATACTCAGCTTCAAGATACTTTTAGTATAATTATGCTAGCTTTAGTTAATGATCAACCAAAAATTTTAAACTTAAAAGAAGTAATTAGACATTATTTAGATCATCAGAAAGAAATTATTACAAGAAGAACAGAGTATGATTTAAATAAAGCTGAAGCTAGAGCTCATATACTTGAAGGATTAAAGATAGCTTTAGATAATATTGATGCTGTAATTAGTTTAATTAGAGGTTCTAAAACAGTTAAAGAAGCTAAAAATGGATTAATGAAGAACTTTGGATTGACTGAAAAGCAGGCACAAGCTATCCTTGATATGAGATTACAGAAACTTACTGGTTTAGAAAGGGACAAAATAGAAGAAGAATATGAAGAATTAATAAAACTAATTAATAAATATAGAGAGATTTTAGCTAACGAAAGACTTATTTACGGTATTGTAAAAGAAGAGCTTTTAGAAATAAAGGAAAAATATGAAGATGAGAGAAGAACTGAGATAAAAAGAAGTATGGAAGAAATAAATATAGAAGATATGATAGAAGAAGAGAATGTAGTAATAACTTTAACTCATTTTGGTTATATAAAAAGACTTCCACAAACAACTTATAGACTACAAAGAAGGGGAGGAAAAGGGATAACTGCTATAACAACAAGAGAAGAAGATTTTGTTGAGAATGTTTTTGTAACATCAACACACGACAATATATTATTCTTTACAAACAAAGGAAAGGTTTATAAACTAAGGGCATTTGAAATACCTGAGGCAAAAAGACAAGCTAAAGGAACCCCTATTATAAACCTATTACAAATAGACCCAGATGAAAAAATAAAGGCAGTTATACCTATAAGTGAGTTTAACCCTGATGACTATCTTGTATTTGCTACTAAAAAAGGTCTTATAAAGAAGACAAAGTTAGATCAATATGAAACAATAAGAAGAAATGGTCTTATTGCCATAAATATAAAAGATGATGATGAACTTATAGGTGTAAGAAGAACTAATGGTAATAAAGAAATAATTATAGTTACAACTAAAGGTATGTCAATTAGATTTAAAGAAGATGAAGTAAGGGATATGGGAAGAAATGCTATGGGTGTAAAAGCAGTAAGTTTAGGTGAAAATGACATGGTAGTTTCTATGAATTTAGTTGAAGAAGGTAGCGACCTACTTGTAATAACTGAAAATGGTTTTGGTAAAAGGACTCCAATTGAGCAATATAGGGCACAATCAAGAGGTGGTAAAGGTATAAAGACATATAATGTAAAAGAGAGAACTGGTAAGGTTGTTGATGCAAAAGTAGTAACAGAGGAAAATGAAATTATGATAATTAGTTATAATGGAATAATAATAAGACTTAAAGTATCTGATATATCTCAGATGGGAAGAACTACTCAGGGTGTAACACTTATGAAAATGAAAGAAAATGATAAAGTAGTTTCTATAGCCAAAATAGAAATAGATGAAGAATAAGCGTGTCTGTATAGACACGCTAGTTTTATTTAATAAAAAATAGATAAAGAAAATTAGTGGAAAATAATTATCGATAAATAAAATATTTAAAATTAAATTTATTTTACATTAGGATTATTTTGTTATATATTAAATATATATAAACTTTTAAACTTAAGGGGAGTTAAAGGGGGTATACAATGGCTTTAAAGCTAGAAAAAAAATATAATAAAGATAAAAATGCTTGGATAATAAAACCTATAGGAGAAGTAGATATATACACATCTCCTAACTTTAAAAAAGAACTGACAGATATTATTAAAGAAAATGAAACAGATGTAATAATAGATTGTTCACAACTAGAATATATAGATAGCACAGGTCTTGGTGTATTAATTAGTGGTCTTAAAAAAATAAAAGAAAAAGATAAAAATATAATTATAGAGCATATAAAACCAAACATAAAAAAACTTCTAGATATAACTGGATTAAACAAAGTTTTTATAGTTAAGGAGTGAATATAAATAAATGGACAAAAAAGATTCTCTAAAAATTAGTATACCTAAAAAGGCAGAATATGTTAGTATAGCCAGGTTAACAGCTTCTTCCGTGGGAAGTAAAATGGGATTTAATATTGAAGAAATAGATGATATAAAAGTTGCAATAGCTGAAGCTTGTATAAATTTAATACAAACAAGTCCAAAAGAAAATAATGACAACTATGAAATAGAATTTAATATATATAAAGATAAATTGATTATTATTGTAAAAGATAAAAAGGGAACTTTTACAAATGAAGAAATACAAAAAGATGATTTAAAAAATCAAGAGAGTAAATTAGGCCTTTTTATTATTGATGCCTTAATGGATGATGTTGAGTTTATTAATTATAAGGATATTGGTAGAGAAATAAGAATGACAAAAAGAATAGAGGTTGTGAGAGATGGCGATGCAGTCTGATTTTATAAGGAAAGATCAATTTAAAAATTTTGAAAATAAAGAATTGTTTAAACTATATAAGGAAACTGGTGATAAAAATATAAGAGAAGAATTAATAAATAGACACTTATATATTGCAGAAATACTTTCAAAAAAGTATGCTAACAAAGGTATAGATTATGATGATATTTATCAGGTTGCTTGTTTAGGTTTAATATATGCTATTGATAGATATGATATAAAAAAGGGTTATGAATTTTCCAGTTTTGCAACTCCCACTATAATAGGAGAAATAAAAAAATATTTTAGAGATAAAGGTTGGACTGTAAGGGTACCTAGAAGAATTCAAGAGCTTTCTAAGAAAATAAACAATGCAAAGGTGACATTAAGTCAAAAACTCCAAAAAGTACCTACAGTACAGGAAATTGCCGATTATTTAAATAGTACAGAAGAAGAGGTATTAGAAGCAATGGAAGCAAGTAAAGTATATACACCCCAATCCCTAGATTCTACCTTTGAAACTGATGGAGATGATAAAGATATAAACTTTGGAGACCTTATAGGAGAAGATGATAAATACTTTGATAAAATAGAAAATAGTGACTTTTTAGCAAGTATAATTGAAAAATTGGATGAAAGGGAAAAGAAAGTTTTAAAGGATAGGTACTTTAAAAGAAAGACGCAAGTAGATATAGCAGAAGAACTTGGCGTATCCCAGATGACTGTTTCTAGAATAGAAAAAAATATTATTAAAAAGTTTAGAAAAGAATTAAAAAAGATCATGTAATAATTTTGTATGAATTTAAAAAGATAAAAAAGTAATAATGAGGGGATTATAGCCTCTCATTATTTTCATTGAATAAAGTAATTATACTATTGTAATATTATAAAAGAGAGAATTTGTCTTAGTAAATTAAGTTTTATGAGTTTTTATAACACATAGGAAATTATAATCAAATAAAAATTGTGGATAAAATATAATTTCTGTTATGAGTTTCAAAAAAGTCAACCTTGAGAGTCTTCGGTTAAAAATAGAAGACTTTTTTATAAAAAAACCTTGACAGTCTATTAAATATTTGCTATAGTAATAAACGCTGATAAAAAAACAGCAAAAAACAAACGAAAAAAACAAGTAAAAAACTCTTGACAAACAACAACTAATTTGATAAACTAATAAGAGTCGTCACAAAAATGAACTTTAGTTGGTCTTTGAAAACT
>NZ_MCIB01000020.1 GCF_003609645.1 Thermohalobacter berrensis | reverse complement strand
AGCTGTTCTTAAACTATCGACTAAATACCAAAATTATGATATAATATATTTTTGTACAATTTAATTGTAGAGGTGAATGAAATGCTAGAAAAATTGAAAGGGTTAGAAGAAAGATATATAGAATTAAGTAAAAAGATAAGTGATCCAGAAGTTATTAATAATACAAAGGAATGGCAAAAACTTGTTAAAGAACATGCAGACTTAGAGCCAATTATTATGAAATACAGAGAATATATAAAAGCAGACAAAGAACTAAAAGATGCAAAAGAAATGCTTAAAGATAAGTTAGATGATGATTTTAAGGAAATGGTAAAAGAAGAGGTAAATGAATTAACTAAAAAGATAGAAGAATTAGCAGAAGAGTTAAAGCTTCTTTTAGTTCCTAAAGATCCTAATGATGAAAAGAACGTTATAGTTGAAATTCGTGCAGGTGCAGGAGGAGACGAAGCAGGACTATTTGCAGGAGATTTATTTAGAATGTATTCAAGATATGCAGAAAGAAATAGATGGAAAGTAGAAATAATGAGTTCAAATTCTCAAGGTGTTGGAGGATTTAAAGAAGTAATATTTATGATAAAGGGTAAAGGCGCCTATTCAAGATTAAAGTATGAAAGTGGTGTTCATAGAGTTCAGAGAATACCTAGTACTGAATCAGGGGGAAGAATACACACATCAACTGCAACTGTTGCTGTACTTCCAGAAGTAGATGATGTAGAAGTAGAAATCAATCCAAATGATGTACGTGTAGACGTATTCAGATCTTCAGGACATGGAGGACAGAGTGTTAACACAACAGATTCAGCAGTTAGATTAACACATATACCAACAGGTATAGTTGTATCATGTCAGGACGAAAAATCTCAGCTAAAGAATAAAGAAAAGGCATTTAAAATACTAAAGGCAAGAATATATGATAAGCTTCAAGCAGAAAGGGATGCAGAGATAGCAGAGGCCAGAAGAAGTCAGGTTGGTACAGGAGATAGAAGTGAAAGAATAAGAACATATAACTTCCCACAAGGAAGAATAACTGACCATAGAATAAACTTAACAAAATATAACTTAGATGCTTTCCTAGATGGCGAAATTGATGAAGTTGTTGATGCACTTATAACTCATGATCAAGCAGAAAAACTAAAAGCTGTAGAGTAGGTGAGTGTTTAACTTTTAGGAGATGATTTAAGTGCATGAAGATTTTACCTTCTTGCTAGATTTGGCTGTAATTCTTACCTTTGCCAATCTAGGAGGTTTTGTAAGCAGAAAACTTAAACAACCTGCGGTATTAGGGCAAATATTAGCAGGACTGGTTTTAGGACCTTCAATCTTAAATATAATTAATACAGATATGGCTATAACCCAAATGGCTGAAATTGGTATAATACTTCTTATGTTTATAGCCGGACTTGAAACAGATATTGAGGATTTGAGGGCCTCTGGAAAATCTTCAGCTTTTATTGCAATCGGTGGAGTTTTAATTCCCCTTATATTTGGAGGATTGACTGTATATTTATTTAAACCAGGTGACAATCTAATAGAAGCACTATTTGTTGGAGTAATATTAACTGCTACCAGTATAAGTGTTACAGTTCAATCTTTAAAAGAGCTAGGAGTACTAAGGAGCAGACAAGGTGTAGGTATTTTAGGGGCTGCAATAATAGATGATGTTTTAGGGATTGTTCTTTTAACCTTAGTAACTGGGCTTATTACACCAGCGGAGACTACAAATATTACAATTGTTATAATAAAAATAATCTCTTTTTTCTTGTTATCAATAGGTTTAGGCGTTGCTTTCTCAAAAATGCTTATTAAGTATTCTGATGCCATAAGCAGAGAAAATAGAGTTTTAACTGTTGCATTGATATTTTGCTTTAGTTTAGCATTTGTTGCAGAAGAGATGGGAGTTGCAGCTATAATAGGTGCGTACTTTACAGGAGTAGCAATTTCGGCAACCCCCCATAGAAATAGGGTATCTAATGAAATACAGAGGATTGCTTATCAACTATTTACACCGATATTCTTTGTAAATATAGGCTTGAAGGTTAACCTAACAGGTGTTGGAGGAAATATAGGCTTAAGTATTGCACTTATTTTTGCAGCCATTATGGGGAAAATTGTTGGTTCTGGGGTTGGGGCTAAGATTTCCCATTTTTCAAATAGAGAAGCACTGCAGGTAAGTGTAGGAATGATACCAAGGGCAGAGGTAGCCCTTATCGTAACAAATCTGGGCTTAAAAATAGGCGTTATAGGTAATGATATTTTCACAGCAGTAATACTTATGGTATTAGTATCTACAATAATTACTCCTCCATTACTTAAACTATCCTTTGGAGGATCAGGAACACCTAATGAATGTGCGTAATTAATGTTGCTGATGGATTCGTAATCCATCAGCTTTAATATTGTTAAGGGATATGTAATACTTGTTAGTAGTTAGTAGCTTGTAGTTAGTAGTACGATCTTCAAAGCATTTCTAAATCACGAAACACAAAACACGATATTAAAAGCAATTGATAATTAAATGAAACATGAATCGGTTTCGAGCTTCATTTCAATGTGTGAAAACATAAAACCAACCACTAGTCACTAACCACCAAAAACTTCTTTTTAAGTAACGGTCCTCATAGGCTAGACCTCATGGCTTAAGTAACGGACATCGGAGAATGGCATCCTAGACAAAGTAACGGACATCAGGGCCTTACTCCTTAGGTGTAAGTAACGGACCTCAAAGCCTTAACATCTCTGGTCTAAGTAACAGACTTCAAAGCATTACTTCTTAGGCTACAATCACAACTTAACTGTAATAATCATTCCCAATATAAACCCTAGAACAACACCAATAGTAGAAGCCCTTCCCCTGTGAAGGGATTTTGCGTTTGGTATAAGCTCACCACAGGTTATGTAAAGCATGGTTCCACCGGCAAAGGATAAGCATAGGGCAATAAAAAAATCAGAAATACTACCAAGTAATGCTCCTATACAGGCGCCAATTCCCGTTGGAACTCCAGATAGTAAGGTAAGAAGAAGAACTTTTGCTTTCTTGTACCCTCCCATCCTAAGGGGTGTACCCATTGCAATTCCTTCTGGCAGGTCGTGAAGGGCTATTACAAGAGAAGTCTTTATTCCCATACTAGTTGTAACCATAAATCCTGACCCTATTGCAAGGCCCTCAGGAAAATTATGAATAGCTATACCAATACCTATAAGTATACCTATTTTTAAAAAGTTTCCCTTTCCTGTAGAATAAATACTTTTACTAGAATCGGGCAATATCCCTTCTAATAAAAAGACAAGTGAAATTCCTAATATTATTCCTAAAATTTCGGTTCCAAGTCCCCCAATTTCATATGATTCAGGTAAAAGATCAAAGGTTACTACAGCAAGCATTAAACCACTGGTTGTGCCTAATAATATACTTAAAAATCTTTTATTATGGTTTGTTAAGATTAAAGCTATTATACCACCAATTCCAGTACCGCTAATACCTACAATAGCACCTATTATTGTGGCAATTACAACATCATTCATAAAAACACCCCGGAAATGCAATTTGCAATTAACAATTGACAATTAACAATTATAAAAGCAATTAAAAATTGAAAATAAATTTGTTAGTAGTTAGTAGCAAGTAGTTAGTAAATACAGTTGTTAGCTTTTGGTTATTAGTTCTTAGCTTAAACGTTGTTGAGGGATTACAAATCCTCAACAACAAACCCAACCACTACCCACCAACCACCAAAAACTGTCTTTCAAGTAACGAACCACATAGGCTAGACTTCCTAGGTAAAGTAACGGACAACAACGTACTACTCCTTAGGTCAAGTAACGGACCTCAACGTTCTAACATCCTGGCTTAAGTAACAGTCCCTATAGCTTTGCTTCCTAGGCATAATAACAGGCCTTACTTCCCAGGTCTATACACGAAACACGTCTTTTTTATTCACTAACAGCTAAGAGTTAGTGACTAAGGGCTACTCTTTAATATATATCTATTCAATACAAAAAAATAAATACTTAAATTTTGTAATACTTTTGAATGATACCTAGACCATATAGGGAAAATACTATATAATATATATTTGAAAGTTTAGAGAGAACATTAAAAAGAAAGGGAATTTCTATGAAAAGAATAAACACAGAAGTATTAAAAATAGACAGAAATAACCCTGACAAGGAAAAAATAAAAATGGCTGCAGACGTAATAAAAAATGGAGGAACTGTAGCCTTTCCAACAGAAACAGTCTACGGTTTAGGAGCAAATGCCCTTGATGAAAAGGCAGTAGAAAAGATATTTATAGCTAAGGGTAGACCACAAGACAATCCATTAATTGTACATATAGGAGATGTTAACCAGATATATCCTTTAGTTGAGTCAGTTCCAGAAAAGGCCCTAAAATTAATGGAAAGATTTTGGCCTGGACCACTTACTTTATTATTTAACAAGAGTGATAAAATCCCTTCTAAAATTACTGGTGGTCTTGAAACAGTAGCTATTAGGATGCCTAACCATAAAATTGCTGTGGAGTTGATAAAAGAAGCGAATCTACCTGTTGCTGCTCCCAGTGCCAACACATCTGGAAAGCCCAGTCCTACAAATGCATCTCATGTAATTGAAGATCTAATGGGAAAAATAGATATGATAATAGACGGTGGTAATACAGGAGTAGGAGTTGAATCCACAGTATTAGATATATCTACTGATATGCCAACTATTCTTAGACCAGGAGGCATAACAAAGGAGGACCTTCTTGAGATTTTCCCAGAAGTAAAAATTGACCCAGCCCTAGAAAAGAGTTCCAAAGATTTAAAACCAAAATCTCCAGGACAAAAATATAGGCATTACTCTCCAAATGCACAAATGATTGTTATACAGGGAGAGTTACAGGAAATTTCTCAATCTATTAAAGAATTATTAAAAGAATATGAAGAAAAGGGCTTAAAAGTTGGAAT
Organism: Thermohalobacter berrensis; assembly: GCF_003609645.1. Lineage (GTDB taxonomy): Bacteria > Bacillota > Clostridia > Tissierellales > Thermohalobacteraceae > Thermohalobacter > Thermohalobacter berrensis. The sequence goes on along the minus strand of NZ_MCIB01000020.1, from coordinate 16,799 downwards.
AATGGCAACAGAACAAACTAAAAATATTTATGAGAGTAAAAATGTAATTGTAGTTGGTGATAGAGATAGACCAGAAACTATTGCAGCTAATCTATTTAAAGTATTAAGGGAATTTGATAAAAAGGGAGTAGACTTAATTTTAGCTGAAGGAGTAGAAGAAAGTGGAATAGGAATGGCAATAATGAACAGAATGAGAAAAGCAGCAGGAGGAAATGTGAAGACAATTGAGAATTGAGAATGAAGAATTGACAATTAGTTAGTAGCATGTAGTTAGTAGTAAAAAATACAGCTCTTGGTTCTCAGTTCCTAGTTCTTAGGGTAAAGATGTTGTCAGTTGTTTTTGCTAGAAGCTAGCTGAGAGCTAGGAACTAAGACCTGATTCATACAATTGAAACATGAACCGGGTTCGCGTTTCAAAGTAACGGACAACAAAGCTTTACTTCCTAGGTTAAGTAACGGACAACAGAGTTTCTACTTCTTTGGAAAAGTAACGGACTTCATAGGCTAGACATCTCAGACTAAGTAACGGACAACAAAGCTTTACTACTTAGGTCTAAGTAACGGACATCAAAGCTTTGCTTCTTAGGCATAGTAACGGTCGTCGAAGCATAGCTTCTTAGGCCAAGTAACAGACCTCGAAGCCTGACATCCTGGACAGAGTAACGGACTACATAGGCTAGACTTCATGGCTTTTGTAACGGACATCCCAGACTCTCTTCCTAGGCAAAGTAACGGACCACGAAGTCCCAACATCCTAGGTCAAGTAACTGACATCGTAGCCTTACTCCTTAGGTCTAAGTGACCCTTAAGTAAACTAAACAATACTCTAGGAGGGTTATCCATTGAAAAGAATACTCTTTGTATGCACAGGAAACACATGTCGCAGTAGTATGGCAGAAGCAATTTTTAGAGATATGATAAAAAAGGCTGGAAAGGAACTTGAGGGAATAAAAGTAGAATCAGCAGGGATATATGCAATGCCTAATCAACCTGCTTCAAGACAGGCAGTTGAGGTTATGAAAAGTGAAGGTATAGATCTAACTAATCATAGGTCTAGACCTATTAACAGAGAAATGATAGATAATGCGGACCTTATCCTTACAATGACTACTGGTCATAAAAATACATTATTAAAAATGCTACCAGATATAGAAGAAAAAGTGTATACATTAAAGGAGTTTGCTTTTACAGAACAAGAGACACTTCAGTTGCTTGATATAAGTGACCCATATGGTTTACCAGTTGAAGAATATAGAAAAACTGCAGAAGAAATAAAAAAAGCCTTAAAAAAAGTACTAGGAAAGATTAAAGAAATGGAAAGCTAATATACTTAAATATGGTTAATAAACAAAGGAAGTAAACATAAAATGAAAGTTTTAATTATTTTTTAAAGGAGGATTAAAATGAAAATTGCTTTAGGAAGTGATCATGGAGGTTTTCAATTAAAGGAGTATATTAAAGAACATTTAGAAAAAAGGGATATTGAATATATTGACTATGGTACAGATTCAACAGAATCAGTAGACTATCCTGAGTTTGGTCAAAAGGTTGCAGAAGCAGTTAAAAATGGAGAATGTGACAGAGGAATAGTATGTTGTGGAACAGGAATAGGAATATCTATATCAGCAAATAAAGTGCCAGGTATAAGATGTGCATTAGTAAGTGATTGTTATTCTGCTAAAATGTCAAGGGAACATAATAATGCCAATGTACTTGCATTAGGTGCAAGGGTTATAGGAAAAGATTTAGCATTAGAAATAGTAGATGTATGGATTGATACAGAATTTCAAGGTGGAAGACACGAAAGAAGGGTAAATAAGATATCAGATATTGAAAACAAGTATGTAATATAAGTGAATCTATTGGGGGATGTGATTATCCCTCAATATATAGTAACAAATTAGATAAAAACAGGGGGATAACTTAAGATTATTAAGAGAAAGGGGAATTAATATGGGCAAGGTTGTTGAAATGAATCATCCTTTAATAAAGCATAAACTTACTTTTATAAGGGATAAAAATACTGGTTCTAAAGAATTTAGAGAGCTTGTAAAAGAGGTAGCAATGCTTATGGCATACGAGGTAACTAGAGACTTACCACTAAGAGATATTGAAATTGAAACACCTATTACTAAAACAAAATCTGAAGTAATTTCAGGTAAGAAGCTTGGGATAATTCCTATACTTAGGGCAGGTCTTGGAATGGTTGATGGGATGTTAAGCATATTGCCAGCGGCTAAAGTTGGACATGTTGGTCTTTATAGAGACCCTGAAACATTAGAGCCTGTTGAATATTACTGTAAGCTTCCAACTGATGTTGAAGAGAGGGAATTAATAGTATTAGACCCTATGCTTGCTACAGGTGGTTCTGCAAAAGCTGCTATTAATTTCTTAAAGGACAGAGGAGCTACAAACATAAAATTAGTGTGTCTAATAGCTGCACCAGAGGGAATTAAAGTAATTGAAGAGGCCCACCCAGATGTAGATATATATGTTGCTGCTATAGATGAAAAACTAAATGACCATGCTTATATAGTTCCTGGATTAGGTGATGCAGGAGACAGATTATTCGGAACTAAATAGTCTAATTAAAAGTATAATTTTCCATACAAAAATCTCCTAAGGTAGACCATATTACATTTCATTTTTCAGTGTCTACTTTAGGAGGCTTTTTTATTGTGGAACAACGAACCCGGTTGGGCGTTCCTATTGTGGAACAACGAACCCGGTTGGGCGTTCCGTTGTGGAACAACGAACCCGGTTGGGCGTTCCTTAATTTTATTTTTCTGCTTTCATATAAGCTTTTATGGCAATTTTAAGTGCGGCTAAACTTATAAGTAATACAATATAAATCATTTATCAATCTCCTTTCGCAAATCAAGGGACACTATAATAAAAATTCTAAAATTTAAAAGTATCTAGGAAAATATTATTTATATTTAAAGGGATTGTAGAAGAATGGGAATAGAAGAGAGGCTTTTGGAGTTATATCTGCTTTTCTATATCTTCTGTTAGAAATTGTTTAATGCGTGTTTGCTGATTTTTAAGATATCTTAAAGTATAATAATCAGGGGATTTATATATTATTTCTATATCTTTAATATCTAGACTGAATAAATATTCCTCTAACTTCTTAATATCATCTTCAATATTTCTCTTACCTTTTTTACATGTTGACAATTGATATTTAAGTCTAGTCCAGCTTAGAAGAGCAAACTCTTCTGTTTTTTTATTTTCAGCCATGGAAAATAACCTCCAAATTATTTTTTTCTACAAACAGCCACCATTAAATAATATTTTTTATCTTTTTTTGGAATCTCTATAGTAGTATCAACTTGATGATACATAGTAATCTCATTAAAAGGTTTAAGAATTTCTAAAAATTCTTCTTCTGTATATTGATATACATGAAAAGGACATGAGCAGGGATAATTTTTACCTCTACCAAAGGGGGTTGAAATGATAAGTGTACCATTAGGCTTTAAAAGGTTATATAGATTATTTATAAAAATTTCATCACCCCTAAAATGTTCAATAGTTTCAAAGCTTATTATAGTATCGAATGTTCCATAAATTTCATGTAACCTTGTATTAAGTGCATCATCACAGAAATATGAGGTTTGGGGGAAATTATAATGTTTTTTTGCATATTCAATAGTATCTTTACAAATATCTATACCAACAATTTCTTTAATTTCTCTATTATCCTCTAAAAGGATTTCACTTCCATATCCTACCCCACAAGCAATATCTAAAACTCTTCCCTTAGCAAATTTTTTTGCAAACTTATATCTAGCTATATGTTCAATTAATAACCCATTTTTGGGATTCATTAGCTCAGGTATTACTCTTTCTCCTGTGTATTCCATGCTATAACCCTTTCTAATATTTATATTTTTTAACAGTTTGCAACTAATTATAATTAATTATAAATGATTATAATTAAAAGTAGTCTTTTTAACTCCTTTGATATTATAACAAAATAAACAATACAGTTCAATTTTATTTATAATATAACTTGTTATAACTTAAAATATTATATATAATTTATTATGGCTAAAATAACTTAGAAGGAGTGAAGGTTTAATGGCTAGGTATTTTTACAGGAAAGAAAAACTTTATCTAGAAATTATAAATAAAATTATTTATACAAAAGGCAATACTCCAAGTTGATAGAAAGGGATGATTAATGTGGATAATAATAATGATGAAATAATGACTATAAGTGAAGTTGCTAAATATTTAAAAATTAGTGAAGTTACAACCTATAAATTTGTGCAAGAAGGAAAAATACCTGCATTTAAAATAGGACGCCATTGGAGAGTAAAGAAAAGTGACCTTATGGAATTTATTGAAAAGCTAAAAAGGGGAGAAAGATTATAAAACGGAGGATGAAGCAATTGTAAGGAGGATTTAATATGGGTGACAAAAATAAAATAGAAGAATTATTAAAAATATGGACAACTTATTCACTAAACCTTTTTGGTGAAGAAGATAACGAAATAGGAGTAACAGATTTTAAAGAGACTAGAAATGCTTTAGAAAAAATTGGGATTACAAATATCTTTGTTACCAATATAAAAGGGAATGTTGTTACTATTAAATATAAACATAGAGGAAATATAGTTTTAAAAGAATTAGAGTTGTAATGATAATTCTGTTTAGTGTTAGATATGTAAAAGGAGGAAATAAGTGGAGGGAAAAAGAGTAGAAAAATATTCACTATTTAAAATGCCCTTTTATTATGGATGGATAATTGTTGTCATAGCTGCCCTAGGTATATTCTTTTCAGGACCTGGCCAAACATATTCCATATCTATATTTATTGACAAATATATAGAAAGCTTTGATTGGAGCAGGTCATTTATTTCAGCTTCCTATTCTATAGCAACTTTAACAGCAGGATTTGCATTACCCTTTATAGGCAGGAAAATTGACTATATAGGCCATAGGAAGATGATGACCATAATACCTGTTTTATTAGGAATAATATGTTTTTGGATGAGCTATTTATCAAATATAATAATGCTTTTTATTGGATTTTTCTTTTTAAGGCTTCTAGGTCAAGGGTCAATGACACTTATGCCTTCAACTTTAGTTCCAAAGTGGTTTATAAATAAAAGGGGTTTAGCTTTAAGCTTAATGTCAATAGGTGGTTGTTTATCCTCGGCATTAATACCTGTTCTAAACAATTATCTAATAATCAATTTTGGAGTGAAATTTACATGGAGAACATTAGGAATTTTATTAATTTTAATTATGTCACCTATAGGTTGGTTTTTTGTAAGAAATGAACCTGAAGATATAGGTCTGAAACCAGATGGAAATGGAAACACATTTGATTTTAAAAATAAAATTGTAATTAATGATGAAAAATCTTGGACACTTAAAGAGGCAATGACAACAAAAGCCTTTTGGCTAATACTATTTTGCATGCTAATTCCTTCAATGATTAATACAGGTCTTACTTTTCATATAGTTTCTATAATTGAGGGTAAAGGCTATTCATCTACTTTCGCAGCTTCTATCCTAAGTATTGTAGCTATTACACAATTCCCATTCACTTTTATAGCAGGATATTCAGTAGATAAATTTAAAGTTCATTATATTAAAGGAATAAATTATTTACTATTATTGTTAGGTTTGATAATTATGGCATATTCAAAAGATAGTATCTGGCTTATAGGTTATGGTATATTAAATGGAATTTTTATTGCATTTGATTCTGTAAGTACAAACGTAATATGGCCTAATTACTTTGGTAGAAAGTATTTAGGAAGTATTAGGGGAATAGCAATGACAGCAATTGTAATAGGTTCTTCTTTGGGACCATTACCTTTAGGTTTTGCCTATGACTTTTTCCATGGATACAAAGAAATATTAACTTTAATGATGATATTCCCGTTATTAGGAAGTATAGCTTGTTTTATATCTCGTCCCCCAAAATATAGTGGATAGTATACTAGTATATTAGGAATAGAAGTAGAAAACAAAAGAGGAAGGGGATAATAATGTCAGTAAAAGAACATCCAGATTACAAGGAAGAAGTAGAGAGACTTGAATATACAAAGGAATATATAGAAAAGGTAATAAAGGCAACAGATAAATATAGAGACACATATAAAAAGAACATAAAGCAGGCGATGATAGAATTAGACCCATTAGACAGCAGTCAAAGCTATATAAACATTATACTTAACACTAAGTTTATGGAGATAGCAGACAGAAACTATGATAATCTAACTAGAGTTAGGAAAAAACCATATTTTGCAAGGGTAGACTTTAGAAGAAAAGGGGAGGACAAGGTTGAAAAGGTATATATAGGGAAAACATCTCTAATGAGGGCAGAAGATGATATTCCCCTTATTGTGGATTGGCGTTCTCCTATAGCTAATATTTATTATGAAGGAAGACTTGGTGAAGTCATGTATAGAACAGAAGAGGGCATAGAAGAAGGAAATATATTATTAAAAAGGCAATTTACCATAGAAGATGATGAGCTTGCTAATATTTTAGATATAGATATTACTACTAATGATGCTTTCCTTCAAGAATCTTTAGATGTTAATGTAGATAATAAGCTTAAGGATATAGCCTCTACAATTCAAGCTGAACAAAATAGAGTAATTAGAGCAGATATAGGTAAGCCTCTAATAGTTCAAGGTGTAGCAGGTAGTGGAAAAACGACAATAGCTCTTCATCGTATTGCTTACTTTATTTATAGATATGAGAAGACTTTTGACCCTGAAAATTTTATGATAATAGCACCAAATAAGTTGTTTATTAATTATATATCTGAAGTTTTACCTGAATTAGGGGTTGAAAATGTAAAACAAACTACATTTATTGATTTCATGAAAGAACTTGTTGAAATTGATTTTGAATTTATTAATAAAAATGAAATATTAAAAAGGATAATAAAAGATAATAAAGATAGAGAATTAGATTTAATGAAATGGTTAGTATCTTTTAAGGGGTCTCTAGACTTTAAAGAAATTATTGATAATTATATTAAAGATATCGAAGATGACTTCCTTCCAAAGGAAGATTTTAAATTAGATGACTATACTATAGTAACATATGATGAAATAAAAACTATGTTTACAAAGAATTTAAAATATTTACCCCTGTATAAAAGGATTGATAAAATTAAAAATAGTTTATCAAATAGATTGAAACATAACAAAAACAACATATTGAAGAAAATTCAAGAAGAATATGATGAAAAAATAGAAGATATTTTATATACAATGGAAGCGTCTGAGGAAAGGAAGCAAAAAATTTCAACCCTTGCAGATGAAAGGGATACAAAGTTAAAAGATATTAAGAAAAAATCTAGAAGCTTAGTAAGAAAATTTGTTTCCGAATTTCCAAAGAAAAAGCTACTTGATTACTATATAGATTTAATTACTGATAAAGGGAAGATAAAAAAATATAGTAATAAAGAAATTTCTAAGGAGAAAGTAAACTATTTTGCTACAGTTTCAGATAGATTATATAAAGATAAGAAAATTCAATTATAAGACTATGCCCCTTTAGCATATATGAAACACAAAATATTTGGCTTTAAAAAGGATATTAAAATAAATAGTGTTGTAATAGATGAAGCACAGGACTTTAATATTTTTGAGTTCTATGCATTAAAGGAAATTTTAAACACCAACATGTTTACATTACTAGGAGATTTATCCCAAGGAATCCATTCCTATAGGTCAATTAATGATTGGAATGATGTAATTGATATATTCGGTAAAAATAGTACAAGCTATATGACATTAGTCCAAAGTTATAGAACAACAGTTGAAATTATGGATTTTGCCAATAAAGTTCTTAAAAAGCTTAATGATGAAAAATTGGTATATGCAAAACCTGTTATTAGGCATGGAGAAAAACCTGAAATTAAGGAGTTTAAGGACCAAAATAAATTAATCAAATCTTTAGAAGATAAAATATCAGCAATGTTAAATGAAAACTATAAGTCTATAGCTGTAATATGTAAGACTATGGAAGAATGTGAAAAATTAGAGAAATTTTTAAAGAAAAGTGGAAAGTTAGATGTAAAAGTTATTGATGAGAATGAGGAGGTTTTTGATGGAAAAGTGGTTTTAGTTCCTTCTCATCTTGCTAAAGGGTTGGAATTTGACGTAATCTTTATTACTAATTTAGAGGAAGATTATAAAAATAATAATATTGATATTAAATTATTATACGTAGCTATGACTAGAGCACATCATCGTCTTTATGTTTATCATACAGAGGGTAAACTGGAAATACTAAAAAGTTAGTTATTAAATTAAAAAGTATTCCCCTAATATAATATTAGGGGAATTTCTATACAATATTAGACCATAGGCTAAAAGCCTATTTATCTCTTTGTTCCTCTTCTACCAAATGTACGAATATTTATTTTAATTTGAACATTTACAGGAATTTTACTGAAATATTCATCCCAATTATCCTTAACCTGTTGCCATACTTGAGGGTATTTAATACTTAGCTGTTTTCCACAGCCAATTACATCTACTTTAAATTGTTTTTGTGTTTTATTTAATGCATCATCTACAATATTTCTAACCTCTCTTTTTATGGCTTGTTTTGCCCTGATCAAAAACTCATTTTTAAATGCATTACCAGGTATTAGCCAGTCTTCACCTATAGCACCTTCAGAGTTAATTTCAATAGTAAAGGATATCTTTCCATCCTTTACTTCAGGAATAATCTTACTAGTAACACTTTGAATGTCATATACAATATATTCATCAGTCTTTTCATCAACTGCTTCTACTACACCACCCCTAGTTTGCCCAGTAAGCCAGTTTATTCCGTCAACCTCCTCTTCACCTAACCATCCAATCATTTTTCTAGTTTTTCCACTTATAACTGCAGCTCCAGCAAGCTTAACCTCATCTTTATGTGGAATAACCCTTTGAACTATAAAGCTAGATTTAGCAACCAGTCTTTTTGACATGTCTGCTATGGTTACTTCAGGAGCTATTCTAGCTGACCTTCTCATATTATCTACCAACTGATTTAGTTTAAATGCTGGTATTTGTTCCTTTTTTGGAGCAACATCAAGTGCTTTAAATGCTTTACCTTCACTAATCATGATTTTAACATCACGCTCTATTTCCGGGTCCCTTAAGAATACATTAAGTAGATTTTTTATATTAAATAATCTAGCTACTTCCTCGCTAAGTACAATTACCTTTAGATGTCTATAATGGGTTACACGGGAACTCTGTGAAGCATATTGTCTAGCAACTGCTAGGATAGTATCTCCTTCACTTTCAATATTTGAATAGGGTTTCTGTCCCCCACCACCTTGATTTTGGCCGCCACCCTGAATTAATGCCCTTGGAATAATAAACTGTTGAGTTAATGTTATACGATGATGTTTAGGGCGCTCCTTTTCTCTAGTTTCTAGATTTTTCCTTAATGCACTTTTTTCTGGTTCAGTTAAATCGATAGCCATTCCTACTACAATTCCCAATTCTTCAATTTCCACTCTATCCCAGCATCCCGGTAAAATTGAGGTGATCATAAAAAGGGAGATAATAATTAATAATTTATTTTTAGAATTTTTTCTTTTCATTACCTATCCCCCTTATCATGGCTATAAGCAATAAAGTAGTTGGAATAATACCTGATGTTAAAATCGCCATATAGCTTAAGATATCTCCAAGTTGAAAAACAGTATTTAAGTTTTGAGGAGCCATAGCTATTATATATATTACTGGGACTAAACCATATATAAAAGGGTTGATGTTTCTCTTAAAAATCTGGCCTAAACCTAGACCACTGATATAATGAGCGATGGCATAGGTTGTAAAAATAGCCAATGTCCACATTATAGTAAAAAACACTTCAAAGCGTTCAAGGAAAGCTCCAGGAATCTCACCTTCTGCTGCTACTGCAGCTGTAGGCCATGTTAGTGATTGTGCTTCCTTTACTGTTAATCCTCCAATCGCTACAACTACTGTAATAAGGTAACATACTATAGTAAGGGAAATGCCTATAAAGGTAGCCTTAACTGCATCCTTTGGTTTTTCCATGAAGGAGGTAAATATAAGCATAATTTCAAATCCTAAATAGGATAAAGCTGTAGCCTGTACCCCCTTTAACACAGGCATTATTCCTTGTCCTAGCACTGGTCGTAAATTTTCTAATTCAAATATACTTAAGCCTATAAACATAGTAAACAAAAAAAGGAATACAACAATAGGAAAAAAGAATTCAAAAATTCGAACCAATGGGTTAATGCCGCCTACAACTAGGTAAACACCAACACTTATAAAAATAGTAATAATTACTTCAATAGGTGTCCTAGACAGTAAATAAGTTCTAATAAGCTCTGCCAATATCCGTGCTTCGTAGGCTGCTAATAATGTAAAGTAAACTACAATAAATATATTAATCAAATATCCAATAGATTTTCCTGTTATATCTAAGCTATATTCAAAAAAGGTTTTATCTGGAAACCTTTGACTTAATTTTGCTACTATATATCCAAAAACTAATACAATTAATCCACCTAGTAATACAGCAAGCCAGATATCAGGTGTTCCTACGGCTTTCCCTGCTGTTCTTGGCAATGTTAAAATCCCTACACCTATAATAGTTGCTGATATTGCTAAAGTTGCCTGTATAGTAGAAATTTTATCTTTAGGTTTTGTAATCATCCTATTCTCCTCTCCTATTTTCATCCTGTGTTTTTAAAAGTTGTGGTCTTCTTTTCATGAGTAATAAAGGTGCTCTTATTAAAGTATCTTTAAGATCTCTTATTCTAACCGGAGCAAATGGAGCTAGATACTCAACACCAAAGCTTTTCAATTTAATAACATGGATAGAAATTAATATAAAAAACATTAAAACACCATATAATCCAAAAAATCCTGCAGCAATAATTGCACCAAATCTTAATGTACGAAAGGTAATACCAATTGAATACTGTGGTGTAGCAAAGGATGAAATAGCCGTTAATGCAACAATTACAACCATTATAGGACTAACTATTCCTGCATTAACTGCAGCTTCTCCAATAACAAGACCTCCAACAATTCCTACTGCCTGACCTATTGGTTTTGGCAAACGGAGTCCTGCCTCCCTAAGTATTTCAAGGGTTGCCTCCATTATTAGTGCTTCGATAAGGGAAGGAAAGGGGACGCCTTCCCTTGTAGCTGCTATTGTAATAGCCAGTTTTGTTGGAATTAGCCCTTGATGGAAAGACACCAATGAAACATATAAAGAAGGTAGAAAAATTGAAAGAAAAGTTGTAATATATCTTAATATTCTAACAAGGGAATTATATATCCAGCTTTCATAGTAATCTTCTGGTGCCTGGATAAACATTGTATAGTTAACTGGAGCAATAAGTACAGATGGAGTATTATCAGTAACTATTGCCACTCGACCTTCCATTAGTGCAGCTACTACTCTATCTGGTCGCTCTGTAAACATAAGCTGAGGAAAAGGTGATAAAAAGTCATCCTTTATTGCCTGTGCTATAAAACCAGAGTCTATTATATCATCTACATCAAGGCGCTCTTCTAACCTAATCCTTATTTCATCTACTGCTGTTTTGTTAGCAATATCCCTAATATAGACCATCGCAATATTTGTTACTGACCTTCTGCCTACTTGAAATTTTTCTATTACTAAGTTTGGGTCCTTAATCCTACGACGTAAACGTATAATATTATTTCGTAGTGTTTCTACAAATCCATCCTTAGGACCTCGAACAGCAGGTTCTGTATCTGGCTCTTGTGGGGCTCTTACTTCCCAACCAGGTGTATCTAGAATCAATGCTTTATTGTTTCCATTAATAAAAAGAGTAGTTGACCCTGAAAGAATCTGTAGAATACATTTATCTAACGTTTCTACTTCTTTTATATATGCAGTTGTAATAATGCTATTTTTTAATTTATTTTTTATAGTTGTCGCAACTTTACTTCCATTTATTTTAGGAAGCTCTAACATTAAAGGCTTTAAAATTTGTTCATCTATCAGTTTGGTGTCAGCAAGTCCATCTATATGCACAATTGCAGCCTTAAGGTTTGATCCACCAACTTTAAACTCTCTTATTAATACATCAGGATTATGTCCAATTGATTCTTTAATTAATTTAATGTTAGTATCTAATTTTTTACTTAAGGGTTTTCTATAATCCTCTAATGCTTCCTTTCTAACAATCACTTCTTCCTTATTTTTCTTTTTATTAAACCATTTAAACATATTATTCCACCTTCTTTAAGTACGAAGCCATCTAACAATTCTAGAAATTCCAAAAGGAATGAGAAAAACAATAAGTGCTTCAAACCATGTTTCCCAATTAGTTAAAAATCCTATAATATTTTTAAAAGTCATAATATAAACACCTCGATTTATGTATATAGAGGTTTCTATAATCAGTATTTCACCTAAATAGATAATTTATGCCCGGAAGAAATTTAAAATTAAATTTGTTAGTAGTTAGTAGTATGTAGGTAGTAGGAAATACAGTTGTCAGCTCTTGGTTACTAGTTCCTAGTTTTTACTAAGAGCTGAGAGCAAAGAGCTAGGAACTGCTTTTAAATACAATTGAGAATTGAAAATGTAAAATTGAAAATTTAAAAAAGACCACGAAGCTCGAACATCTTTGGTCTAGTAACGGACAACAAAGGCTAGACCCATGAGTAAAGTAACGGACGTCAACGCTTTACTTCTTTGGTCAAAGTAACGGTCCTCGCAGGCTGGACATCTTGGGATTAAGTAACTGACATCACGGCATTACTACTTAGGTTTAGTAACGGACTACAGAGCATTACTTCATAGGCATAGTAACGGACATCGGAGCATGGCATCCTGGACAGAGTAACGGACCTCAACGCTTAACTTCTGGGCTTAAGTAACGGACTACAAAGCATTACCCAAAACCTAACAACTAACAACTGCATTTTATGGTATAATAAAGTTAATGTTTACATATATCTTAAATACTCAACATTTATAATTAACTTATTGAGGTGATTTTATGAGACCCTCATGGGATGAATATTTTATGGAAATTGCCCATGTTGTAAAGAAAAGATCTACTTGTATGAGAAGGAATGTGGGAGCAGTTATTGTTAAAGATAAGAGGATTTTATCCACTGGGTATAATGGAGCACCCTCTGGACTAAAACATTGTAAAGAGACTGGATGTTTAAGGGATAAATTAAAGGTTCCCTCAGGACAGAGACATGAACTATGTAGAGGGCTTCATGCTGAACAGAACGCAATAGTAAGTGCTGCTAATTTTGGCGTAAATATAGAGGGAGGAGTACTTTATTGTACAGACCAACCCTGTGTCTTATGTGCAAAGATGATAATTAATGGAGGTATAAAAAGAGTAGTTTTTGGGAAAGGTTATCCAGATGAACTATCTATTAACCTTTTAAAGGAAGCTAATGTAGAACTTGTTAAGCTTGACTCTATTGACTTAGATTAGCAACTAAAGTAAAATTTAAAATAAGTAAGTGCGTATTTTACCTAGTAAAAGGGAGTGTTATAATGGAGAACTATTATAAAGTATTTTTTACAGCAGTATCCATAGCATATATACTTACACCTTTAGCAAAATGGATAGCAAATAAAATAGGGGCTATAGATATCCCTAAAGATAATAGAAGAGTGCACAAAAGACCTATCCCTAGGTTAGGTGGTCTTGCTATATATTTAGCTACAATGGTTTCAATGTTGATTTTCCTTCCTATAAATAAAACATTATTTTCGATAATGATAGGATCAACTATAATAGTTATAACTGGTATTATAGATGATACAAAATCAATTTCACCAAAAGTAAAACTACTGGGGCAGATAATAGCAGCCCTTATACTTATTTGGGGAGACATAAAAATAGAATTTATAACAAATCCATTTGATGAGGCAGATGGAATGATGTACTTAAAAGTTTTTGCTGTACCAGTGACAGTTTTTTGGGTAGTAGGTATAACGAATACTTTAAACTTAATAGATGGATTAGATGGGCTAGCAGCAGGTGTAGCATCAATAGCAGCAATATTCTTTATTTTTGTTGCATCTTCACAGGGTATTGCAGTGGCAGCATTAATGTCTGCAATAATAGCAGGGGCTTGTATAGGATTTTTACCACATAATTTCAATCCTGCTAAAATATTTATGGGAGATACAGGAGCACTTTTTTTAGGATATATGCTTTCAGTTGTAGCTATTGAAGGGGTCATGAAGAGTGTAGCAGCTTTAACAATAGGGGTACCTATACTTATTTTAGGTCTTCCAATATTTGATACTACCTTTGCAATTATAAGAAGATTTTTAAATAGAAAACCAATAATGGAAGCAGATAAGGGACATTTACATCATAGACTTTTAGAATGGGGACTAACACATAGACAAACAGTTGTGGTTTTATATGGAATTAGCTCAATACTAGGTGGACTAGCAATAGTATTAACAGATATGGAGCCAAGTAAAGGTGTAATATTATTAGGAATAGTATTAACTTTTATTCTTTTAGGAGCTTCAAGTCTTGGACTTACAGAAACTAAAAAACAAAAGAGTAATCGTCAAGGATAATAAAAGGTAGGTGCAGTTTTAACTGTATCCTACCTTTAGTTAATTTTAGATGTATTTGTTAGTAGTTAGTAGCATGTAGTTAGTAGGAAATACAGTTGTCAGCTCTTGGTTCCTAGAATAAAAAACAGCTTATAGTTCCTAGTTTTTACTAAGAGCTGAGAGCAAAGAGCTAGGAACTGCCTTTAAATACAATTGAAAATTGAAAATGTAAAATTGAAAATGTAAAATTGAAAATTTAAAAAAGACCACGAAGCCTAAACATCTTTGGTCAAGTAACGGTTTCCGAAGGCTAGACCCATGAGTAAAGTAACGGACATCTTAGATTTTCTTCTTAGGTTTAAGTAACGGACAACAAAGGCTAGACCCGTGAGGATAGTAACGGACATCAACGCACTACTTCTGAGGCAAAGTAACGGACTAAAAAGCTTTACTTCTGAGGCATAGTAACGGACATCGAAGGCTATGACTTCATAGACTAAGTAACGGACCTCAACGCTATAACATCT
Source organism: Thermohalobacter berrensis (assembly GCF_003609645.1). Taxonomy (GTDB): domain Bacteria; phylum Bacillota; class Clostridia; order Tissierellales; family Thermohalobacteraceae; genus Thermohalobacter; species Thermohalobacter berrensis. Next base: position 1,719 of record NZ_MCIB01000020.1, on the reverse strand, counting down.
CTGGTCTGGTACCGGTCCTCGCAGGATAGACGTCCTTGGCAAAGTAACGGACATCAACGCATTACTACTTTGGTCTAGTAACGGACTACAGAGCATTACTTTATAGGCATAGTAACGGACTTCAACGCGCTACTTCCTAGGTCAAGTAACGGACATCAGAGTCTTACTTCCTAGGTTTAAGTAACGGACTACAAAGCATATCTTCCTGGTTAAGTAACTCCTGGTTAAGTAACGGACAACAGAGGCTAGACCCATGAGTAAAGTAACGGACCTCGAAGCATATCTTCCTGGTCAAGTAACGGTCCTCGAAGGCTAGACTTCTTCGGCATAGTAACGGACATCATAGGTTTTGACTTCTAAGGTCTTAGTAACGGACAACTGAGGCTAGACTCCCTAGGCATAACATAGTAATTACAGGAATTTTTTCTACTAAATGGGCAAAATAAATGTTAAAATAATAAAGTGGGTAATTATAAAATGAAAAATTATATCTTGTAAAAAAGGAAAGGGAATGATAAACTTGTCAAAATTAAAGGTTCTCTCAATATTTGGTACAAGACCTGAAGCTATAAAGATGGCACCTATAGTAAAAAAAATTGAAGAAAATGAGAATATAGAAGGGAAAGTATGTGTAACAGCACAACATAGGGAAATGTTAGATCAAGTTTTAAACATATTTGATATAAAACCAGATTATGATCTTAATATTTTTAAACCAGGTCAAACTCTTACACAGATAACAACAAGGTCCCTTAAAGGCTTAGAAGATGTTATAAAAAAGGAAAATCCAGATGTACTTCTTGTACAAGGTGACACAACAACGGTATTTGCCGGGGCATTGGCTGGATTTTACCATAAGGTTAAAATTGGACATGTGGAAGCAGGGCTAAGAAGTGGAAACTTATACTCACCTTATCCAGAAGAAGCAAATAGAAAGCTTACAGGAGTTCTTACAGACTTCCATTTTGCACCTACAGAGAAAAGTAAGGAAAATCTATTAAAAGAAGGATATCCTGAAGAAAAAATATTTGTTACAGGAAATACTGTAATTGATGCATTATTAGATGTTGTATCAGAGGATTACAAATTTGGGGATGAACTTCTTAACAATATAGACTATGAAAACAAAAAGGTTATCCTTTTAACATCCCATAGAAGGGAAAATCTAGGTAAACCAATGGAGAATATCTTTAGTGCTATAAGGGATGTAGTCCTTAAGAATAAAGATGTGGAGGTAGTTTTTCCTATACACTTAAATCCAAAGGTTAGAGAAATTGCAAATAATATCCTTAAAGGATTAGATAGAGTACATATAATTGAACCCCTTGACTATCTACCCTTTGCAAACCTTATGGCGAGGGTTTATCTTGTAGTTACAGATTCAGGAGGAATACAGGAAGAAGCTCCATCCTTAGGAAAACCTGTACTTGTAGTTAGAAAGGAAACAGAAAGGCCAGAAGGAATTAAAGCAGGAACTGCTAAACTAGTCGGAATAGATAGGGAAAATATTTTTAAAGAAGTAGATTTACTTGTAAACAGTAAAGAAGAATATAAGAAGATGGCTAATGCAGTAAATCCTTATGGTGATGGCAAAGCAGCTGAAAGGATAGTTAATATACTTTTGGAAAAAACAATTTGCAATTAACAATATGAGAAATGCAATTGAGAATTGAGAATTAGAACAAGTTAGTAGTTAGTAGCATGTAGTTAGTAGGAAAT
>NZ_MCIB01000019.1 GCF_003609645.1 Thermohalobacter berrensis | reverse complement strand
ATTACCTTTTTTTATATTGACATTTATAAAAATTTATCTTTTAGCTTAGTCCAGAAATTTTTATCTTTTAAAGTTAGCATATTAATAGTCATATCTGATAGTTTTAGATTTATCTCTACAATATTATCATATTTATGTTGTTTACCATCAACAACAATAAGTATAGAGTTTTCAAATCTATATTCAGGGTTTATTTTTATTGTCATATTTCTAGGAACAATGACACTTGAATTTAAAGATCTATATACACTAGAATTAATAGGAGCTAATGGGGTTATCTGTAAAGCTTTTATATAAGGGTAAACTATACTTCCACCAGCAGAATAATTGTATGCCGTACTACCAATAGGGGTTGATATTATAACACCATCACCACTTAACCTTTGAAGAAAACTATCATTAATAGAAATATCAAGATGAATCGTTTTTGATTCTATACCTTTTATAACAATTTCGTTTACACCAATAAGTTCAATACAACTAGTTCGTGTACATATTATACCTTCAACAAGTGATATTTCCTCTACTTTATAATCTTTAGATTTTAATTTTTTTATGAAAGTATCTATCTCATGGGGAGATACTTCTTGAAAAAAACCTAAATGACCAGTATTAATTCCCACAAAAGGGATATCAGGAAAATTATGTTTATGTACTGCTTGTAAAAAAGCTCCATCTCCTCCAACACAAATATTTAACCATGCACTATAATCATATTGCTCAGATACTACAAATCCATTATCTGTAAGTTTTTTTTCTAAAAGTGCAACCGTTTTTTTTGATATATCACTATTATTATGTATAATATTTACAGTATTGTTTTCGCCTTTTACTGAATCCAAAATATCTACCTCCGAAAGTTCAAATAATAATATAAACATATTATATCTTGTTAAAATTTTTCCATAGTTATATTATATACTATAATATTATAGAATAAAATGGAGGAATAAAAATGAAAAATATAAATAATCTAAAGGAAAGTGAGAACATTATAAAATATAGAGTAACGAGTAAGGGATTATCTGTAAAAAAAGTCTTACTTGATAATTTAGGAATTTCTACAAGACTGTTTAGAAAATTATCTAAAAATAAACTAATATTTTTAAATAATAAAAAAGTAAAGCCAGGGCAGCTAACTAATAAAGGAGATACTATAACTATAATTATGAAAGATGAAGATCAAAATATAAAACCTCAAAATATTCCACTAGATATTATTTATGAAGACTATGATTTACTTATACTTAATAAACAGCCTTATATGGTAGTTTATCCTACAAAATCCCATAAAGATAATACAATTGCTAATGGTATTGCTTATTATTTTAATCAAAAAGGAATAAATAAAAAAATAAGGTTTGTAAATAGACTTGATATGAACACATCGGGAATACTTGTAGTAGCTAAAAATTCCTTTGGACATCAACAAATGTCAAGACAATTTGAGAATAATATTGTTGAGAAAAAATATATAACCATAGTTAAAGGGAGATTAAAAAAAGAAAAAGGTCTAATAAATAAACCAATAGGGATAGATGATGATAATCCAATAAGAAGGAAGGTAAAAGATGAAGGGAAGGAAGCAGTAACTAAATATAAGGTTATAGAAAAATATAAAGATGCTAGCCTTGTTGAAGTAAAAATAGAAACAGGAAGAACTCATCAAATTAGGGTGCATTTAAGTTCAATAGGTCATCCAATAATTGGAGATACTTTATATAATGAAGAAACTGAACTAATAAAAAGACAGGCTTTACATTCATATTCACTTAAATTTAAAATACCTAGAACAGGAAAACAAAAGGAAGTTATAGCAAAAATACCAAATGATATGAAAAGATTAATAAAGTTGTTGAAATAAAGTTATGATAATGGGGAAAACTAATTACACAAGTTTATTTAAATGGGGTGAAACAATGTTAAATAGTATTGTAGAAAGTAGAAAAAGGGAAGAAAATGGAATATATAGATTAAACTTAAGTGTTTCAGAAAAAGCCTATTTTTCAGTGTATGATAGTGTTAATGAGGATGCTGGATATGAAATTATTGATCAGTATTTAAATTATCATCAGGATGATGGTAGACCTGAAAAAGTTCAAGTAAAGTATAATAAAAATTCACATATTATTAATATATCGGCAGAATTGCATTATACTGATAATAAACATACAGATCCTAAATACTATTAAATAAATACATTAAATACAAAAATAAGAGTTTTTTTGGAAAGGTTACAAAAGGAATGAGGGACTATCAAGTCCCTCGTTTTTAATATAATTTCTATTAATCTTTTTTTCCTTCATTATTTTTATTATTTTCATCACTTTCTTCATCAGGACTGTTTAATACCTTTAATACTTCCATCATTTGAAGCATATCTTCCATTTTGTCCATGTTTTTATCATTTTCACTACCTAATAATGGCTTAACAATTTCCATCATATCTTCTATTCCAATATTTTGTTTATCTGACTCCATTAGTTTAGTAAAAGTATCCATAAGTGGTTTAAATTTATTAGCATTTAAAATTAAGTCAGTAATAGGTTTTAAGTTTTTAGCTTTATCATTAGGTAATTCTTCCTGGATTGCTGTAATTATGTTTTTTATCCTTTCTTGTTTATGCATAGTTTTAACAGATTTTATAGGCTCATAAGAATCATTAGATTTAATAATATCGAGAAGACCTAAAATCTTTGACATTCTGTCAAGGAAAGGGATAAAGGTATTAATTGTATTTATTGTGTTTTCAGGTAGATAGGGGCCTACTCTTTTAAGTATTCTTAAATTTTTTTCAATACTTTCAGCTGATATAGAATTTAAAAAGTTAAAAGCAGAATTTCTCTTAAAAGCGGAATTTCTCTTAGGTGAAACTCTAAAAAGTAAAAAAAGTGGTAGAAAAATAAGTAATTTATTTTTTGAAGATTTCGTCTTTATTTTATTGTCAGATGGAGCTACAGTTAAACTGTTCATTTTAAGCCTCCTAGAATATAGATTAAAACAATGCTTTGTATACTATACTATGAAGTTATGTTAATATTTGTTACTAATAAAGCCTTAATTTAAAAAGTTTATTTTAATACAGTTATAAAAGGTAATATTTTTTGATATTGAGAATATTTATATATTAAAACAGGGTAAATATCACTTTAATCAATATTCCTAATTAAGGAGGGCTTTTATGAGTAATGACAAATACAATAAAGCAGAGGAAATGTTTGAAAATTTAGGTAAAAAATTTAATGCATCTGAAGAACAGCTTGAAAAATTAAAGGAGTTAGCAAGTAAATACGAAGGCAAATCTGAAGAAGAAATATTACTTGAAGTGATGAAATTAAGAAATTTTTTAAAAGGAATGAATGAAGAAGAATATAAAAATAAAATAAGAAAGCTTGAAAAAATACGTCCATTATTGAATGAGGATCAGAAAAAGAAACTAGATAAATTACTAAATGTTCTTAAAGAACAAGAATAAAAACTGGCAGCCATATGGCTGCCAGTTTTATTGGCTAAGAAAGTATATTTCAACAAATTGTTGAAACAAAGACAAATACTGTATTTAAGTATTATGAAAAATTTTGGAAGACAATAACAAAATAATGGATTATGTAAACCAAAACAAATATTTAAAATTGGACAAACTAAGCAAAATTTGATATAATAATGCATGATATTATGTAAACTAGAGAGAGGGGGATAGCATGAAACTGAACAAAAAAAGTAAAATAGGTATAGCACTTTTTTTGTTTTTAATAGTAATTGGGATAGCAACTTATATTTATATAAATAACAATCAAGAATATGATGAGATTTCATATAAAAAGTTTATGACTATGGTTGAAGGAGGAAAAGTTGATAAAGTTTTCTTAAGTAATAGTCCTAAAATAAAAGGTAAGTTAAAAGATGGAACCTATTTTATAACAGATAACCCTAGAACAGAAGATTTTAAAGAAAGACTTTTAATGTTTGGTACTACTGTTGAAGAAACTGAAGGTAATAGTACTGCAAAAGATATACTTATGTCTTTGCTATTTTTAGGAAGTTTTGGGGCTATAGCTTATTTTATGAGTAGAAATTCATCAAGGCAAGCCCAAAAAGAAATAACTCAGATGTCAAAGATTGATAGTGATACTAATAATGATTCAAGGATTACTTTTGAAGATGTAGCCGGAAATGAAGAAGCTAAAGAAAGCTTAAAGGAACTTGTAGATTTTATTATAAATCCAGAAAAATATTCAAGATATGGTGCAAGGATGCCTAGAGGGGTTTTACTATATGGTCCTCCAGGTACAGGAAAAACCCTCCTTGCAAAAGCATTAGCTGGTGAAGCCAATGTACCATTTTTTGCAGTTACAGGTTCAGATTTTATTCAAGTGTATGCTGGATTAGGTGCTAGTAGAATAAGATCTCTGTTTAAAAAAGCAAGACAAGTAGGGAAATGTGTTATTTTTATAGATGAGATTGATGCACTTGGTAAAAAAAGAAGAGGTTTAGGAAATGGTGGAAGTGATGAAAGTGACAGAACATTAAATGCTCTTCTTACTGAAATGTCTGGTTTTAAAGAAAATGAAGGAATTATAGTAATTGCAGCTACTAATAGAATTGATACCTTAGATGAAGCCTTATTAAGACCAGGAAGATTTGATAGACAAATTGAAGTTGGCTTACCAGATGTTAATGGTAGATATAAAATTCTAAAACTTCATAGTAAAAATAAACCACTATCAGATGATGTAGATTTAAAAAAGGTAGCATATGAAACAGTATACTTTAGTGGAGCCAAATTAGAGAACTTGCTAAATGAATCAGCTATGATTGCTGCAAAAAATAATGAAGAAAAAATTAAAATGAAACATATAGATAAAGCTTTCTATACTGTTATTGCTGGAGAAGAAAAGAAGGACAGAAGTAGTATTTTACAAGAAGATAAAAGAATAACAGCCTACCATGAAGCAGGACATGCATTAATTACTAAACTTATGTCACCTGAAAATAGAGTTACTAAAATAACAATTATACCAAGTACAAAAGGAGCAGGAGGTTTTAGTATGAATATTCCTCCTGATAAAATGTACCAGACAAAAAAAGATATTAAAAATAATATTATGATTGCATTAGGAGGTAGGGCTGCTGAAGAAATTATATTTGGAGAAGAAAAAATTACCACAGGAGCTTCAAATGACCTTAAAAAAGCTACTCAAATGATGTTATCTATGGTTGGTAAATTTGGTATGGATGAAGAAACAGGTCTTCTAGATTACGAAGTTATAATAGGAAATAAAGCTAATAATTATGTATTAAAAAGAAGTAAAGAATTAATGAAAAAATTATATGATAAAACAAAGCAATTATTAAAAGATAATAAAGACACTTTAGACAAAATTGCCAATACTTTATTAGAAAAGGAAACTATAGACGAAGAAGAATTAGAGTTATTAATAAAAGCTTAGGGAGTCAAACTCTCTAAGCTTTTATTATGCTATTTTAACCTGAAAAATGGTGAAATCAAAAATAAAGTTTACATAACCTTATATATTTTAAAATAATTTTTTAAAATAACATTTATTACATATTTTTAAAAAAACTATTTTGTGGTATAATATAAACAACAAAGGTTCCTGAGGTGTACGTCGGCTCTAATAATCCAACACCGACACTATAGAAGAGGGAATCCGGGTCCAATAGTGTATGATATGCCTTATAGAGTAAGGACATCAAAAGCTATTGGCAGGGTACCCACTTGCGTGAGGACTGGGTGTGGATTAAAGAGCAGGCGGCATCATGGGATTTCCCTTAAGCTTTAAGCTTAGGGGATTTTGTTTTTTTGATTTCAAATAATTTGGTTACAATAGTAAAAGCGGCGTAAGCCGCATTTTTTATTTCCAGATCTTTTTTATTAAGGAAATGGAGATTCCTTTGGTTGCAAATAGAGTTAAAACGTATACCAGACTACCTATTGACATGCAAATAACAAAAGAAAAATAAGTATTAATTTCTTTTATTGATAAAAAGTTACTAGTAATGAAAATAGCTAATACCATTAATATTGAAGAAATAGCAGGTTTTAGAACAGAGTTGGTCACGTTTATTTTTACTTTAACTACTTTATTTAAGCTAATAAAATTTAATATACAAATAATTGCAGTGGAAACTATAAAACCTATGAAAAAACCATTTATTGCAAAACTGGGATTAGCTACTAAAAAGTATGTAGCTAGAAGTTGAAAAGACATTCCAATAAGATAATTTATCGTTGCTATTATCTGTTTTCCTAATCCATGCAAAATACCTGAGAGTGTATGATATGTTGATATAAAAATTGTACTATAACCTAATATCTCTATATACTTACCAACCAATCTATCCTTGTAAAAAAACATAGCTATTGACTTGCCAAAGAAAATAAATAAAAAAGTAAGGGGTATAGAAACTAATAAAGTAATCCAAATACATAAGGAAATATTATTCTTTATTTTGGAGAAATTTTTTAAGGCTACTTGTTCAGAAAGATTAGGTATTATATTTATTACTAGGGCTGATGTAACAATAAAAGGTAAAAAGATTATGGGTAAAGACATACCAACAACTCTACCAAAAGTTGATACTGCCTCAGGATGGCTGTATCCTGCAATCATTAACCTTTGGGGTATTAATACGGCATTAGCAAATTGCAATAGTACGTTTATAATTCTTGAAATTGTTATTGGAAGAGCTATATATGAAATTTTATAAAGTATCTTTAGTGAAGTTATATTTTTTGCATTTTTAAAAGTATTTTTATATCTCTGAATTTTATAATTAAATATTAACCATATCAAACCAAATGCTTCACCTACAGATATTCCACATACTGCTATAAAAGCCCCTTTACTAGGTGTAATAGGATAGAAATAATATATAATACCTATAACAAATACAATTCTAGCGATTTGCTCGATGACTTGGGCTATTCCTGATATTGTAACTTTTTTTAATCCATAAAAGTAACCTCTAATAACTGAAGAAATAGAGATAAGTATAATGGCAGGAGCAAGGAGTATAACACTATTATAAATCTCATTAGTTTTAAATATGTTATTACTTATAAAATTACTAAATATAATAACAATTCCTGCTAAAAATATGGCAATAGTAATTGTTAAGGTTACTGAAATTTTAAAAACCTTTTTTATTCTGTAATAATTGTTTAGGGATTTTTCCTTTGCGATTAACTTAGATACAGCTATAGGTATACCTGCAGTAGTTATGGTAACAAAAACCATTAAAATAGGGAAAACCATTTGAAAAAGACCTATCCCCTTTGGTCCTATAAGTTTTGAAAGTATTATTTTATAGCTAAAACCAATTAATCTTACTACAAAATTTATTATTGCCAATATAAATGATCCATAAATAAATTCAGAACTCAAAATATCACCTCAGTAAATGAGTATTGAATATAGTATAAAGATATTCTTTAGATGTAGTTTAATATTCCATGTTTTAAGGCACTAATTAGAAATATTTTAAAAAATAAAGCTAAATTAGATTACTTAAGGTTTAATCTAAGCTTCAAGGTTAAATACTAATAAAAATTTGATTTAAAGGGAAAATTATAAATAACAAAAACTATAGGAGGCGAAACTTTGGCAAGAAAAGCACTTAAAGAAAAACAAAAAAAGAAACCAAAATTTAGTACTAGAAAATATAACAGATGCAAAATATGTGGAAGACCTAGGGGATATTTAAGGAAATATGGAGTTTGTAGGGTATGTTTTAGAGAATTAGCCCATCAAGGAAAAATTCCAGGGGTAAAAAAAGCAAGCTGGTAACTTTAAGAGGGTGTAAATATGGAACTTGTATGTCCATTATGTAATAATCTAGAAGAATATACAATGGAATGTCCAATGTGTAAGGAAAATATGATGGACGAAGGGCCTATAGTTAATTATCTAGATGATTATAGTCCATATCTACCAAAAGATATTACACAATTAGTTGATGGAGCAGAACATGATAAGTGTGTTCATTTATTTAGATGTAAGGGATGCAATTATGACAAAAGGGTAGAAATAAAAAGGATTAAAATTTAGTAGGATTAACTAGTAAAGTTAATTACATATTAGATATGTAATTAAGAAACAATAATTAAGAGAAACTTTAAGGAGGTGTTTACTTTGGATATAAATCTTAAAGATGCAGTAAAGAAAAAATTATTAGATGCTCAAGAAATGGTAAGGGATTATGAAATGTTTTCTAAAGAAATTAGGGATACTGAATTAGCTGAAACTTTTAAAATGTTTGCCGAAGAGTCTGGAATGCAAGCAAGAAGATTACAGGCAATATTAGATAAATTAGAAGGTAGAAAGTAGTTATAAGGCCTCATAAGAGGCCTTTTTTATTGCGAAAAAAGCAAAAAAATTAACAATTTATAATTAGAACATAGAAAATAAGATATGAAAGACTTTAAAGCACATTTTAATGTGCTTTTTTTGTATGTTTTTTTATAGAATGTTATTAAAAAAGTAAAAAGGTAAATTCATTTCAAATCAAAAATGGTATAATATAATTATGCAAATTTTTACAGTTGTTCATTTGATTCATAGGGGGAGTGTATGTATGAAAAGAAGGTTTTATGTTAAAACAATAGCTTTAATAGTATTAATAATATTATGTTTTTTAACCATTCACACTTATAATCATGTAAAGATAAAAGCAATAAGATATACAAATAACTGGGGAAAACATAAAGAAATAGGGGAATCATACCTTAATAGAATGCCTTTAATAGGAGAAATTGAAGATTCTATTTTAACAGTAACTTTTAATGGAAAGAATAGTTTAAATTACTATAATTATAATTACCAGGGAAATATAATAGACAAAGGGAAAAGTACACTTGAAGGTTTTGATATAGATGAAATATTTGAAATTTACTTAATAAGGGATAAACTAGTTTATAAGCACAAAAATAATGTATACATGACCAAATACCAAAAGGGAATTGGTTTTACAAAACCAGAAATACTTTTAGAAAATGTTTTAGGCTTAAATATGAATATTGCAGATAATAAAAATGTTGTTTCAACCTATAATAAAGAAAATATAAGTATTTATAACTTTGAAGATGGGAACTTAGAAAAATTATACCAATTTCAGAATAAATGGAATTTAAAAAAGGTATATTTTAAAACTTTTTCAGATAAGGAATATATATTTTTAGTTTGTAACTCTAACAATTATGCTAATGAAATTATTGGAGGGAAAATTAAAAACGAAAGTATTAATAATTTAAAATCTATAGATAGAAGAGCTATTAAATCTAGTGAGACTATAAACCAAATTTATATTGAAAGAATAGATAAAAGTTTCTTTATTGGCTATACAATAACATCTTCTGGGAGGGAACGAGCTACTACTTTATATTATAAGATTATAGACAGTAATACATTTCAAGTATTAAAGGATAATGTAATTAATGATACCTATATAGACTCAATGTATCAATTTGGTGAAAATGTATTTATTAAAAGTAGTGGAGCTTATATTGAGGTCTTTGCGTCAGGAATAAATACTTTAAATAAATATGCTATTTATCCAGATATATTTAAAGTTAAAATAGATAAAAGTGGAGAAGTTGTGTCTACTGATTTTATTACTTATACGCAAAATTATTCTAAATATCCTGCTTTACTTGACATTAAATATGGTAGATATTTGGTATGGTATGATATAAAAGGGGAAGGCTATAAACTTATGTTAACTAGTACAAATAAAGAGTTTGTAAGCCTAAATTCAAAACCTACATCCAATGACTACAAATCTGCCTTTCTTAATGCCCTATCATCACCTTTTTATGCCATAGCATTTGTATTTTTAAAAGGGACTCAAATGCTTATATATATTTTGGCTGTTTTTTTACCAATAGGATTTATTTTTCATAGATTTAGAGTTGAAAATGAAAAATTAAAAGGGGCCATTTGTCTGTTTGCTTATATAGTATTAAACTTAATTTTATATAAAAGCACCTATTTTACAGAAAACATTATAAGGTTTATGCCAGAGTTTCTTAAGTTTTATCTTGCACCATATGTTGTTCCATTGATTATTAATCTTATTTCTGGGATAACACTATATATTTTTTATAGTGAGAATAAAAAGAGAAGCTATATAGCATATATAGTATTTTTTATAGTTGTTGATGTATATTTTTCAAACTTATTATTTGTGCCATTTTCCATGACTAAGCTTCTCTTAAAATAAAGGATTGGAGGAAATAATATGATAAAAACAAATATCAATAATCTTGTTATCCAGTCAGTACAAGGAAAAATTCATCATCCTATGGCTGTGTATCCCTATAGAATTGATACAGAAGGGCAAGCCAATGTTTTACCAGCAACAGGAGGAATAACTTATAATGTAAAAATAGGAGATCCAGCATTTGGATGGGTTGGTGACCATATTGAGCCAGGTGTAAGTATAAGGAATGAAGATAAAGGAGAAAATGGTGCATTAAATCTTTTAGCTTGTATAGGGAATGAAGCTAAAGTTATAACTGGTGAGGCTAAAGGGGCTAAAGGATATGTAACAGGAATACATGGAGGAATAGACCATGTTATTGTATATTTTAAAGAAGAAGACTTAGATAAAATGGTAGTTGATGACAAGATTTTAATAAAAGCCCATGGACAGGGTCTAAAATTACTTGATTATCCTGAAATTAAGGTTATGAGTTTAGATCCTAATCTATTTTGCAAAATAGGGATTAAAGAAACAAGTGATGGAAAAATTGAAGTGCCTGTAGTGGCAGAAGTACCTGCTTACCTTATGGGTTCAGGTATCGGCACATCAACTTCCTTTAAAGGTGATTATGATATTATGACTTCAGACAAAGAAGTGGTTAAGAAATATGGTTTAGACAAACTAAAATTTGGAGATCTGGTTTTACTTAGAGATTGTGATAATACTTATGGAAGGGGATATCTTAAAGGAGCAGTATCAATAGGTGTAATTGTTCATAGTGATTGTATTAAAATGGGCCATGGTCCAGGTGTGACGATTATAATGACAAGTAAAAAGTCTCTAATAAAAGGTGTAAAAAATAGTAATGCTAATATAGGAAATTATCTAGATATAATATAAAATAGATAAAACAGTGGCGTTCGCATTGCGAACGCCACTGTTTTAAAAATTATTAAGCCAATTAACTAAAACTATACTATAGCAATTATTTGTATTATAATTAATATAGTAACAAAGATAATAAGCCCAAGAGTTTGATATAGATAGGAGGATAAAAGTGAAAAAAGTTAAAGTAATATATAATCCTTCTTCAGGAAGACAATTAATACAAAGAAGAATTGATAATGTATGTAAGATACTAATGGATAATGGTTACCTTGTAGGTAAATTTGCTACTAGGAAACAGTATGATGCTGAAAATGAAACCATAAAGTGCTGTAAAGAAGACTGGGATATTATAATAGCCTGCGGAGGGGATGGTACAGTAAATGAAGTTGCCAATGGAATTGTTAAAGGAGGAAGAAAGATACCAGTTGGAATTTTACCAGCAGGAACAGTTAATGATTTTGCTAATTATATGAAATTGCCAAAAAATCCAAAGGATTTTTGTAATATGATTATAGAGGGAAAAACGGTAGATGTTGATTTAGGTAAAGCAAATGATAGATATTTTGTTAATGTAGCAGCAGGTGGTCTATTAACTAATGTTGCTTATCAAGTTCCATCTGAAATAAAAACAGTTTTAGGAAGAGTAGCATATTACTTAGAAGGGCTAAAAGAGATACCTAAGCAAAATTTTAATTTTAAGCCAATAAATATGACTATTCATAGTGAAGAGTATTCCCAAAATGAGGAAGTTTTACTTTTTTTAATAACAAATAGCTCATCTATAGGGGGATTTAAAAGACTTGCCCCCTTAGCCAAAGTAGAAGATGGATACTTAGATTGTATTATTATAAAAAAATCAGATATTCAAGATATAGTATCAATATTTATAAACATTTTTAAAGGAAAACATATTGAACATCCTAATGTAAAATACTTTAAAACTAGAAAAATAACAATAGATACAAATAATTCAGTAGATATAGATGTGGATGGAGAATATGCTGGAAAATTGCCAGCAACCTTTGAAGTTATTCCAAATAGTTTTAGAATATTTATAAAATAAAGGAGCTTTATTTAGCTCCTTTATTTTTATTACTATTATTATTTTGAGAATCCTTTTCTTTTATATTAGAGCTACTTTGCATTTTACATGTTCCTTCAAAAACTGCATTTTCATCAACAATAAAGCTTTTTACTATAATATCACCATATAACTTTGCAGTATTTGTTAATCTTAATTGTTCATTACATGTTATATTTCCATTAACTATACCTGATATAAGTACATTATTAGCAATTATATTGCCATCTATTTTTCCATTTTCTCCAACTATTAAATTTCCTTTTATATTTAGATCACCAATCAATTCACCATCTAATCTTATAGTTCCAGTAGTTTCCATTTTTCCTTCTAGCTTGGTATTCTTCCCAATTATAGTATCAATCTTTTCTAGGTTTTTATCTTTTTTACTAAACACTACTATCTCTCCTTACTATTTAAAATTGTTTAGTATATTTTTGGGGTTTATAGGTTTTCCGTAATATCTTATCTCAAAATGAAGGTGTGGACCGGTACTCTTTCCTGTATTCCCCATTTTTGCGATAACTTGTCCTTTTTTTACCCTTTCACCTGTACGAACTAACAATTTATTATTATGTCCATATACAGTTTGATATCCGTAACCATGATTTATCATAATTACTTTTCCGTATCCTCCATTATAGCCAGCATACGTAACTACACCGGTACCTGCAGCCTTTATACTAGTTCCATACTTATTTGAAATATCTATACCATAATGAAACTCCCTTCCTCTACCAAATGGATTTTTTCTATAGCCAAAGCCTGATGTGATTCTACCCCAAGTAGGCATTAAATCTGGTTTAGCTTCCAAATATCTTAGACGTTCTTTAACATCATTCTTTAATTTTGCAAGATCTTCTTTACTCTGATCTAATAGCTCTGACAGATTATCAAAATCACTACTAATTTGGGCTGTGTCTATATTATCTTTAGATGTTGCTCTAAAAGCTAAACTACCACCCCTTGAAGCATTAATAGTTACTCTGGTTGTTTCATTATTTTTTGAATCTTTTAAACCTACCATATCTTTTATAGTTTTTTCAAGTTCCGAAATTGATGCTAATTTTTTTTCTATTTCTTCTGTTTTCATTTTAAGGTCTTTTATTTCATTTTTTTGCTTTTTATTTATCTCCTTTAGTGAATTTAATTCTTTAACCTTAGCAGTATAATCTGTCTTTATGTAATTATACGAATAGATTAGATATGATATAGATAATATAGTACATAATATAAATAGGATTAATAATTTTGGAATCCAAGTAGGAACTTTTAGTTGTTTTATATCATTTGAGTGTGAAACTATTAATAAAGAAAAGCAATTATCCTTTTTACTTTGGATGTGATTATATTTCATAATTATTCAGTCCTTTCATAATTTAGACACACAATATTTAAATTCTATAAAATGATTAAAAATCCTTCTATTGAATAAAAAAAATATTGATGATAAAATATTTAGTGTATCGAAATAAATGGAGGGATAATAATGAATAATCATGCATGTGAAAATGTTAAAGAGATAGAAAAATATTTAAGAAACGTAGATTATATTATTAGAAAAAAGGGAAGGGAAATACTTAAGGATTTTAATATTACAGTACCACAATTTCATGCCCTGCAAGTTTTAATAAATAAAGGAGAGCTTACTATAGGTGAATTAAGCCAAAAAATGTCATTGGCTTGTAGTACAATAACAGATTTAATTGATAGGATGGAAAAAAATAATTTAGTTGTTAGAGTAAAAGATAAAAAAGATAAAAGGGTTGTAAGAATAAAAGTAAAGGATGAAGGGTATGAATTAGTGGATAAGGTTTTAGAAAGACGATGGAATTATTTAGCAGATAAGTTAAAGGGTTTTGATGAAGAGAATAAGATTTTTTTAAAAAATAGTTTAGAGGCTTTATATGAAGCAATGAAAGATGAAGATGTTGAAGATTAAGTAAATAACAACAGTTAATGAAAAATATCAATACAAAAGTATACTCCATTATGGTATAATTTTGATAAAATATTGATTAATATAATCAATTTTCAGGGGGATTTTGATATATGGATTTAATTAATGATAGGTATAAAGTAGAAAAAGTTTATCAAGAGGAAGCAAATGGAACTATATATGAAGTTATTGACCTTTTAAGGTCAAATAGAAAAAGATTATTAAAAATTATAGATGAAAATCAATACAGTGAGAAAATTATTAAATACTTTACTGGAAAGTTTTTGCACTTAACGTCCATAAGACATACTAATGTCCTATCTAATCATAGTTTTAACTTAATAAAGACTATAGATAATAAAAAGACAAATATAAAAAGGTTTTTCTATACAAAAGAATATGTACCAAAAGTTACTTTAAAAGACTTATTAAGTAAACTAAATTTGAAGGAAGTTTTAAATATTATAGTACAGATATGTAACACTATAGATGATTTGCATTTCCATGGTTTTGTTTATAAATATTTAAATCCAGAAAATATTTATATAGTTAATGAAAAAGGCAAACTAAAAGTTAAATTAAAGGATTTAGCTGCTATAAAAGAACAGGAATATACCGATACTGTTGATAATTATAATAGAATATTTATTTCCCCTGAAATAAAATTAAATGATAATAAAGTAGATATTAGGTCTGATATTTATTCTATTGGAATGATATTAGACAAGTTGGTTAACAATAAAAAGTTTGATATATCTGATTTCTCAAATAAAGCAGTAGAAAAAGGATTAAAAAAAATAATAAATAAGATGACTAAATTAAATCCAAATAATAGATATCAAGATGTAACAGAAGTAATTAATGATTTAAATAATCTATTTAAAACAAATTATAAGTTAGATAAAAAGAAAAATAGAGAAAGACTAATTTTAAAAACGTGTTTAATAGGTAGAGATAAAGAAGTAAATGAAATATTAGAGATAGATAAAAAATTTGAGGATAGACAATACTCCGATAAGATGATAATGATAACAGGTGAGAGTGGAATAGGGAAAACAAGATTTTTAAAGGAAATAGCTTTTAAATTAAAGATAAAAGATAGAAATGTTTATAATATTTCAGTTTCCCAAAAGAGTAATGACAAGCTAGAGCCTATTAAAGATTTATTAAGGAAAATGATTAAAGACTGTAGTAGCAATTTAATTAAAAAATATGGATGTGAATTAGTAAAAATAATACCCGAGATTGGTATAAACCATAATATTAAACCATCAACTAGGCTTTCAGGCAATAGAGAATTATTAAGATTATATGATAGAATTGCTAATTTCATATTTGATTATGCAAAATATAGATTGACTTATATAATTATTGACGATTTTCATAATTCTGATGTATATACAGTAGAACTTTTAAACTATATAGTTAGACATAATAAAAATATTCCTCTTTTATTAATAATATCCTACAACCAAAACATAGTCAATGAACGCAAGGAGATTAAAGAATACTTATTAAAAATGAAAAATCTTAATGGAGTCAAGAGAATAAATCTTTTAAAATTAAATTTAGATGAAACAGCCCAATTAGTAAAAGATATACTTGGTATTAATTATAAACCTATTAATTTTTCAACTAGACTATTAGAACAAACTAGAGGTAATCCACGTTTTATTGAAGAAGTTATAAAAAATTTATATGGATTAAGACATTTATATATTAATGATGATGGTTTATGGGATTACACTTCAGAAAGCTATTCAAAAATGTATATTCCTTCTGATATTGAGGAGGCTTTGAAAAATCAGATTGATTTATTAGATAAAGAATTATATAGAATAATTAAGATAATTTCTTTATTTAATTCTCCAGTTTCTAAAGATATGCTGGAGAAACTAATTTCAATTGATAAAAATAAACTAGACAAGCAAATAGATAAGTTAGTAGGTATGAAAATACTAGATGAAAGGGTTGAGGATTGGGGATATACTTATGATTATAATAATATAAATCTAAAAAAACATGTAAAATCAAATATATCTAACCATAAAAAAGTAAAAATGCATAAGGTTATTTCTGATGTATTAGAACAATTATATAAAGATAATAAATTAAATAATATAGATGAGCTAGTTTATCATTTAAACAAGTCAAATCAGAAAGATAAAGCTATTAAATATTCAATAGATTTTGCAAAAAAAATGGATAAAATTATTACAAATACACAATCAATTTTATTCTGGGAAAAGGCATACAAACTTTTTGATGAAAAACAAGATATAAGGAAACTAGAAGTATTACTTAATATGGGAAGACTATACCAAAAAGAGGGGGCTAATGATAAAGCAATAGATATTTATGTAAATCTACTTGATTGTGCTAAAAAATTAGACAAACCC
The DNA here is from genome assembly GCF_003609645.1 of Thermohalobacter berrensis. GTDB lineage: Bacteria > Bacillota > Clostridia > Tissierellales > Thermohalobacteraceae > Thermohalobacter > Thermohalobacter berrensis. Next base: position 5,479 of record NZ_MCIB01000019.1, on the reverse strand, counting down.
CAAATATTAGTTAAAGGTAAAATTAAGCTAGCTGAAATTTATATTAAAAGAAATAATATACAAAAAGCTAATAAATATATTAAAAATGCATTAAAATTAGCAGATTCTATAAATGATATTGATGGATATCTAAATGCAGCAGTAGTATCAAATAGGATAAATATAGAGCTTAAAAATTACAAACATTTAATTAATGATATTGAAAAATATTTAAAATTAGCTTATAATACGGAAAAAATTAATTTTATACCGCAATTTTATAATCAGTTAGGTATAATATCAATGAGGTTTAATAAAGTAAAAAAAGCCATAAAGTACTTTGAAAAAAGCGCAGAATATTTCAAAAAAATGGAAAACTATAGTGAAGCAGCAAAGCCAATAAATAATTTAAGTGTATTGTATTTTCAGCTTTTTAATGATTTTGATAAAAGTATAAAGTATTTAAAGGAAGGATTAAGTATAGCTAGAGAACATCATTCTCGTCCGCATGAGGCTGTATTTTTGAATAATTTAGCAGTTGTTTATATAAATCAGGATGAATATGAAGAGGCAGAAAAACAATTAAGTAAAGCTCTTAATATAGCAGAGGAGATAGGAGATAAAGGGCTAATTATTCAGGCAAATATTAATTATGGAAATTTATATTTAAATACTGGTAGATATGAAAAGTGTTATAATCAATATAAAAAGCTAAAAGATGAATTTAATGAATCTACCTTTTATAACCAAAATACAAGTGAATATTATAGCTTTTTATGCAAATTTTACTTTAAATTTGGACAATGGGATAAAGCAATTTATTATTGTAAAAAAATTATTCAAGAATCTACAAAATTTGAAAATAAAGAGAGATTATTAGCAGAAAGTATTTTGATTTTAATAAAATACTATAAAGATGGCATAATAGATTTAAATAATGTTAATAAATTACGCCAGAAATATAGTGAAAGCTTATTATTTAGAGATAGAAGAGATTTCTTGCTTAATTTGGTATATATCTTTATATTAGAAGATGACTACAAAAATGCAATGAATTTGTTAGTTGAAGATAAAGATGTTTCTAAGAAATTTTCATCTGAATATATGGATTTCTTGCATAAAATATTATATTTATTTATAAATGAAAATAATACTGATAAGTTACTAGAAAGTTCTAATAAACTTAAATACTACAAATATCCTGAATTGAAATTTCTATCTTATGGTTTAATTGGGCGTAGATATTTTGAAAAAGGTGAATATTATAAAGCAGCTAATTACTATTTAGAAGTTTTAGATAAACTATATAGATCTATTAAAAACATACCAAACAGACAAATGCAAATAGGATTAGTTAAAAGTTATTCAAAGGATAAAATAAAAGAAAGAATAAATGTTATTAAGGATATTTTAATAGAAGATAAAAAGGAAAATATAAAATCAGATGATCTAAAATATACAGAAATTGAAGACTTTTTTGATATTAATACTGTAAGCAAACTATTTAATAATAAAGAAATATATACAGAAGCTTTAAAACATTATAATTTTAATAATAAAATAAATAATATAAACGAACTTATATCTAATTTTGCAGATGATTATAAGGAAAATTTAAACTTAATTTTGCAGTTTGGTGTTAGTCAAACCCTTGCTAAAAGAGGTTTTATTGTAATATATAAAGAAGGAACAGACAATTTAGAAATAGTAACGCAAACAAATGAAATCTGTAATATATCAAAGATACGGGATGTCATCGCTAAAGTAAGACAAACAAAAAAAGGTGTGCTTATTAATAATAGATACAATAAAAGTCCCAATAATCAAAAACTCATATTACCAAATGATGCAGTTTCTTTAATATGTATTCCTATATTTAAATTAAAAAACAAACTTGAACCTGAAATACAAGATAGAAGGAAAAAGAAAAATACATTTGACAATAATGAAATTATAGGATATATATATTTAGATAGTGATAGAATTTTTAATAGATTTGATAATAAAAGATATAACTTGGTTAAAGTTTTAGCCAATCTTATATTTTTAAATATTGAAAATTATAACTTAAAGACTATTTCATCCATTGATAAGTTAACAGGAACATATACTAGAAAATATTTTGACAAAACATTTAATGATTTACTAAACAAAGCCAAGAAAACTAAGGTTCCATTTTCAGTCATTATAATAGATATTGATAAGTTCAAGAGTGTAAATGACAAATATGGTCATCAAAAAGGAGATGAAATATTAAGTAAAGTTGGTAATATAATACTAAATTGTACTAGAAGTACTGACATTGTGGCTAGATATGGAGGAGAAGAATTTGTTATAATATCTATGAATACTAATAAGGATGAGGCCTTCATAGTAGCAGAAAAAATTAGAAAAGAAATTGAAGAATCAAAACTACTTGGAGATGAAAGATCACTTACTGTAAGTCTTGGGATTGCTAATTTCCCAGAAGATAGTCAGTATAAAGAAGAACTCATAGAAAAAGCAGATAAATCACTTTATTATGCTAAAAAGTTAGGAAGAAATCAAACAGTTTTTTGGAATGAAAAAATCAAAAATACTTCAAAACGCTTTGATAAATTGGCAGGTATAGTATCAGGTAATACTCCAAAAGACCAAAGAAATGTATTAACAGTAATTGAAATAGTTAACTTAATCAGAGAAAAACTATATAGGGAAGATAAGATATATCTGATATTGGGAAGACTTATAGAATTTTTTGGGGCATATGAAGCAATTCTTATGACATTAGACGAAAATGAAAGAATGAAAGAAATGTATTCTAGAAGGAGATTTTTAGAAGGGTGGATACAAAATCCACGATATAATGAAAAAATTATTAATGAAGTAATAATAAACAAAGTGGGCAAATATCTTATCGATTGGGAAGATATAAGAAATATAGACCCAATTACAGGAAAACCTGACTGGCAGTCTTTAATTGTTGTGCCATTAATTTTTAATGGAAAACTCAAAGGAATTTTGCAAATTTCTGTACCTATAAAAGAAAAAGAGTTTGATTATAATAGTTTTAACTTTGCCAATACTGTAGCTAATATAATTGCAACCATAATATAGATTTACAATATTGGAGGTGAAAATATGGCAGTTACTATAAAAGATGTAGCTAAAAAAGCTGGGGTATCAATTTCAACTGTATCAAGAGTAATAAATAAGTCTAAACCAGTAAGTCCGGAAATTCGCAAAAAAGTTTTAGAAGTAATAGATGAATTGGGATATAGACCAAATGAAATAGCAAGGACACTTGTAACAAAAAAATCTTATCTAATAGGTCTTATTGTAACGGATATAAGTAATCCTTATATAGCTGAGATGGTTAGAGGTGTAGAGGAAATAGGTAAAATGTATAACTACGATGTATTATTATGTAGCACTTATGGTGATAAAGCTGCAGAAATGAAATATATGCAGCTTTTGAATAGAAAGCAGGTAGAAGGTATTATACTTATTTCTGATGAGTTAAGGGGTGAAATAAAGGAAAAAGTAAAGGAGATAAAAATACCTTTTGTATATTTAAGTAGATATACCTATGAAAAAGATTATCCTACTGTTACAATTAATTATCTTGATGCTGCCTATGAAATGACTAATTATTTAATTAGCCTTGGACATAAAAATATAGCTTATTTAGGAAATAAAGGTGAAGAAAATTCTTTATCAGAGTTAATGTTAAAGGGCTATAAAAAAGCTATTAAAGAGAATGATAAAAGAAGTGAAATAATTTACCTTGCAAAAGGTAAAAAAATAGAACATGGATACAATGTTGCTAAAGAAATACTTGATAAAAATAGTGATGTAACAGCTATTTTCTGTAGTAATGATGAATTAGCAATAGGGGTTATCAATTATTTTCATGACAATAATATAAAAGTACCTGAAGATATTTCAGTTACAGGATGTGGAGATATAAAGATTGCTTCTATTTTAAGGCCAAAACTTACCACAATAAGAGAGCCTTTTTATGATATAGGGGCAGTTGCTATTAGAAGAATTATAAAAGAATTAAAAGGAGAAAAAGTTGAGGAAAAAGACATTATATTACCTTTTAAAATTGAAAAAAGAGATAGTACAAAAAAGTTAAAATAAAAGTATAAAAGCCTCCAGATAAGGTCAAAATAAACATGAGAATATCTGGAGGTGAGGCTATGAATAAAAAAATAGCAATAGAAGATACTTTAGGTAATGTTAGAAATTTTCTTGTAAATCAAGGATATCAAGTTAGCAACTTAAGTCAAACTAAGAATAATCTAGACCAATATGATGCAGTAATTGTTTCTGGACAAGATGACAACTTTATGGGGATTAGGGATACTGTAACAAAAACACCTGTAATAAACGCATCAGGAAGATCCCCTGTCGATATATACGATCAACTAAAAAATACTCTAGAATAAAGCAGCGTAAAGCTGCTTTTTATATTTGATTATTATTTTTTAAAAAGGGTGATTAAATGAATAATAAAAAGATTGAAAAAATTATTAATGAGCTTATAAACATTGGTTTAAATACATATGAAGCTAAATCATATTTAGCATTAATTCAAAACCCAAATATAAGTGCTTACGAAATAAGTAAGATTTCAGGTGTTCCACAATCAAAGGTTTATGAAACTATTAAAAAAATGGTTCAAAAGGGCTTAGCTATTGCCAGCGGAACTAATCCAGTTAGGTATACTGCATTACCAATTGATGAATTTCTTGATAGGTATAAATCTAATATAGAAAACTCAATATCTTATATAAAAGAGAACATAAAAACTTTAAATGAGGATCCTAATATAGAATATATGTGGCATTTTAAAGGGAAAATTCAGATTAATAATAAAATTAAATCAATAATTGATGAGGCTAAAAAAAGCCTATATTTTGAAATGTGGAATTATGAGTTTGATTTTTTTTATGAAGATATATATAAAGCAAAGGAAAGAGGAGTCAATATAGTAACTGTATTATACGGCAAGTCTGAGCGAGAAGTAGGTACGATATATTACCATCAAATGTCTGGAATGGATTCAAACGCTAATAGGTTCGGTAGATGGATTACTGTAGTAGCTGATGAAAAGGAATGCTTATTTGGAATATATAAAACAAATGAAAATAATGCAGTTTGGACACAAAACAAACCATTTATGCTTTTGACAGAGGCTTTTATAATCCATGATATAATGATTGCAGAAATATATTCTAAATACAAAAAAGTTTTAGATGATGAATTTGGAACTAATATGAAAAAAATAAGGGAAAAGATAGATATTGGTTAACTAACTTAGCTTTTAGTGATTTCACTAGAAGCTTTTTTTTATTTTTTTTTCTGAATAAATATGATAAGTCTAAGCTTAGCAAAATTTGCAAAAGAATTACATTTTTGAATTTATGGTTTTTTACAAAAATAAAGAAAATTAAGAAAAATAACAAAAATGAATAGATATACAACGAAGTAATAATATACATTTAGAAAAAGT
>NZ_MCIB01000018.1 GCF_003609645.1 Thermohalobacter berrensis | reverse complement strand
AAAAAATCGAGGGACGTGGGCGTCCCTCGATTTTTAATTTCTTTTAATTGTAAATTGCTTTTTAAATGCAGTTTTTGGTGGTTAGTGGGTAGTGGTTGGTTTTTAGTAATGCTAAGAAGATTATTGATTAGAAAAACATCGTACTAAATTCTTTCTATTTAATAGTTTATTATTTTTTATTTTTTATCTTTTACATTGTCCTAACCACTAACCCCCTGCCATTCATAACTATTATTTTTTTTAATTCAACATTCACAATTTAAAATTTAACATTATGAAACACTAAGAACTTTGTGTTTCATTAATTGTCCATTGTCAATTGTAAATTGTCCATTGTCAATTGTACTAATTAAGTGGAAATGGGTTAAAGCCTGAATAAATCAGTAGTGCTATGAATCCTGCTGCAATTGCAGTATATATAACTGTAGGTATAAAGTTTCTTCTTATAAGCTTTCCTTCTACCCCTATTGCACCTACTGTTGCACAGGCAGCTACAACATTATTAACACAAATCATATTACCGATTGACCCACCTATTACTTGTAATGCCACAACTAGTACAACTGGCATCTGAAGTATTGATGCTGTTTCAAACTGTAGTGATGAAAATAGAATGTTAGATACTGTATTAGAACCTGACATAAATGCTCCAAGTATACCTATAAAAGGTGATAAGAATGGAAATGCCCCACCAGAAATACTTGCTGCACTTTTAGCCATTTCAGTAAGCATGCTATCTAATCCTGCACTGTTTATTCCTGAATTAAGCATTAACTGCACCATTGCTACGCCGGCGAATAATGCTATTGCAGCACCAGATATTTGCTTAAAGGTATTTGTCCAAGCTTCTTTAACTTGTTCCTTATCCATCTTATGCATAAAGTGGGTTATTAAGGCTACTAATATAAATGGAATAGTTCCTGGTAAGTAAGCCCATTTAAAGCTATAGTTTAAGTTTTCAATTCCCATAACATTTGCTACCTCAATAGCCTGTGATGAAAGTAGTCCCTTAAGTCCTAGGGAAGGAATACGAGTTAAAACTAGGGTAGCTGCAATTAATATATATGGTGTCCATGCCTTTACTAGTGACATTTTTGCTTCTCCGATATTTCCTAAATTAACAGATGATTTCCAATCAGATTCCCATTCAGATTTATTAGGGAAATCCCAATTTTCCTTAGGCATTAAAAATCCTTTCTTAGCTGCAAATATAACTATTGCAAGACCAATAAATGCCCCAACTAATGACGGTAATTCAGGACCAAATATTGTTGCTATTAGTACATATGGTACAACAAAAGCCAATCCTGCAAATATAGCAAAAGGAGCAACCTTAAGGCCAGGTTTTATTGATCTTTCTTTACCGAAGAATTTAGTCATCATACATATTCCTAATAAAGGAACAAATACCCCTGCTATACCGTGTGTAACAGCTGTCCATGTAGTTAAGCTAAGCTTAAATGCTTCGGCATTTGCACCTGTAGCTTGAAGATTACCTGCTATGGTACTCATTGTTCCAAATATAGGAGTTCCAACGGCTCCGAAAGCAACAGGTGTACTATCATAAATTAGTGCAACCATTGCTACTGCTAAAGGAGGAAATCCCAATCCAACTAATAGAGGTCCTGCCAATGCAGCAGGTGTACCAAAGCCTGCAGCTCCTTCAACAAATGCTCCAAACATCCATCCAATAATAATTGCCTGTATTCTTCTATCCTGTGTAATTCCACTGAATCCATTATTTATTGTTGTCATGGCTCCAGATTGTTTTAAAGTATTAAGTATAAGTATAGCACCAAATATAATTACAAGTACATCAATTGCCTTTAATGCTCCATATACAGAGTAGGATAATACATGGTGGAAATTCATTTTCCAAACAGTTAAAGCTATGATAGAGGCCAATAGCCATGCTAAAGGTAGGGCTTTTTTAGCAGACCAGTTAAAGCCTACCATTAAAACAATCGTTACTAAAATAGGTAAAAAAGCGATAAAAGCAAACATTTATAAACCTCCTTGAAATTTTTAGAATTTTCTGTATATTTTAGTCATATACATATTATTGCTTGTCCAACATTCTAAGCTATAGGTATCTGCTAAAGAGCCATAGTTAGTATGACCCTTTAGCAAATTAATCTAACAAACTTTGCCAGGATTTAATATGTTTTTAGGGTCAAAGGATAATTTAATATTTTTAATTAGATCCATGCCTTTACTTCCCATTGACTCTTGCAAATATGGTCTTTTAGCATACCCTATACCATGTTCCCCCGATACTTTACCACCAAGCTCACGGGCCTTTGTATACATTTCATCAAATACATCATTAAGCTTTTTCTTCCAAACATCCTCTGGTAAATCATCCCTTAGAACATATATGTGTAAGTTTCCATCTCCTGCATGACCAAAACTTCTAATTCTTATGTCAAACTTATCTTGAAGGTCATCTGTATATTTGACAAATTCAGCTACTCTATTCCTTGGAACAACAACATCACACTCATCCATCTCTGATGTGGATGCCTTTATTGCTTCTAAGAATGCTCCCCTTGCCGACCATATGGATTCTTGCCTTTCTTGAGTATTTGAAATTAGTACATCAATAGCTCCAGAATCTAAACAGATATGAGCAACCTTTTCATAGGTATTTTCAATTTCTTCTTTACTGTTTCCGTCAAATGTTAGTAGTAAATAAGCATCTGCAGAACTATCTGGGAATTTTTTACCTAGGAATTCTTCTGAGGCTAGAATAACGTCCCTTACCATATATTCAATAGCTGTAGGAATAGCTTTAGATTTGATGATTTTAGGAACTGTTTCTATTGCCATTTCTAGATTTGGAAATGGAATAAGTAAGCTTATGGCCTTCTTAGGAAGAGGTAATAACCTAAGTGTTGCCTTAGTAACAATACCAAGGGTACCTTCAGATCCTACAAATAGGTCCTTAAGACTATAGCCTGAACTATTTTTAACTACCTTTCCTCCTACCTCAATTACCTCACCATTTGGTAGTACTACCTCAAGGCCCCTTATATAGTCTCTAGTTACACCATATTTAACCGCTCTCATTCCCCCTGCATTAGTGTTTATATTTCCTCCAATAGTTGCACTCTTTTCTCCTGGGTCTGGTGGATAGAATAAATCATGGTCTTCTACATATTTTGCTATTTCCATCAATAAAACTCCGGGTTCTACCGTTAATGTTAAGTTTTCTTCATCTAACTCTAAAATCCTGTTCATTGTACTTAAATTTATCATTATTCCACCATATAGTGGAACAGCACCTCCTACTAAACCTGTACCTTGTCCCCTTGGAGTAACTGGGATATTATTTTCATAAGCATATTTCATTATTTTAGAAACCTCTTCTGTACTCTTAACCTCAACTAATACATCAGGATATTTTTTTATACCTGCTAATTCGTCATGACTAAAGTCTTCATTTATTTCATCTCCAGTAAATACTCTATCTTCACCACATACTGAAATTAGAAAATCTATATCATTTTTATCAATCTTTTTATAATTCATAATAGCACCCCCCTATTTTGCACCTGCAACTATCTTTTTATTATCCATTAATTGGTTAACACTTAATTCTCCATTTTTGATTTTTTCTATTAATTTAGGAACAACTTCGTAAATATCACCAACAACTGCATAATGTGCAACATTAAATATAGGTGCATTTTCATCCTTATTTATTGCTATAATACAGTCTGAATTATTCATTCCAGCAACAAACTGTACAGCTCCAGATACACCACATGTTATTATAAGCTTTGGCTTAACAGTCCTACCACTTAATCCTATCTGCTTCCTTGGGTCTACCCATCCAGCTTCAATAAGTGGTCTTGTTCCAGCTGTCTGTGCACCTAGTAAGTCAGCCAATTCATTAATCATATTTAAATCCTCTTCCTTCTTAACTGCCCTACCTGCAACTACTATTACCTCAGCATCTTCAAGGCTTTCTACCTTTTCCTTTTTCTTTACATCCAGTACTTTTATTTTTGAATCTAATTTTTCTTCTTCTATATCACAAAGAGTAACCTTTCCACTTGGCTTTTCACTTCTTTCAGGAGCAGAAAATATTTTATATCTTACAGTTGCAAACTGTGGTCTATGATTAGGTGTATGGATATGTGCCATGATATTTCCGCCAAATGCTGGTCTTATCTGGTCTAGGTCAGTATTTTCCTGAACATCTAGTATAGTACAGTCAGCAGTTAGACCTGTTCTAAATCTAGCTGCTACCCTAGGTGCAAGGGATCTACCTAAAGTAGTTCCTCCAACTAGCACAATTGTTGGGTTTATATTCTTAATAAAATCTTCAAATACTGCAGTATAGGGCTCTATTCTGAAATCCTCAAGCTCTTCATAGTCATATACAAATACTTCATCAACACCATAGTGTAAAATTTCATGGGCTTTACTTTTTATGTTATGTCCAGCAAAAAGGCAGTAAACTGGTTGCTTTATCTTAGCAGCAAGCTCTTTAGCCTTTCCAATAAGCTCAAATGTTACAGGATGAATATCTCCTTCAACATGGTCTACGTAGACAGCTATACCCTTCCACTTTGATTTATCTACTGTCTTTACCTCTTCCTCTATATATTCAAAGACTCCTTCTGGCCCTTTCTTTACACATATCATACACATCTTACATGCTGCATTTATCTCAAGGTTACCATCATTGTATTCTATAGCCGAAAAAGGACAAAGACTAGTGAGTTCTTCAGGGTTAGTAACCTTATCTTGATGGACTATAATCTTAGCCATAATATCCCTCCTAAATAAACTTTAATTCTTTTAATTTACCGAACACTTTATCTGCCAATTCATCTGATGAGCCTTTCCACATAACGTGAGTTGTATCTATTTCTGGTGGGAATATCCTTTTAACCTGTGTAGGAGAACCGTTTAAACCATAATTTTTTTCATTTTTATCCTCTAAATCATCTAAACTGTATTCAACAATCTCCTTATCCTTAGTAGCCAGTTTCCTTTTAAAAGATGGTAGCCTAGGTTGATATATATCTTTATCTACTGTTATAAGACATGGATACTGTACTTCTGCTATTTCTACAGTATCTGGCATATCCATTTCCACTACTATTGACTTTTTCTTTATCTCAATTATCCTCTTTACATTTGCCACATGGGGTATATTTAAGAATTCTGCAATTTCTGGACCTACTTGAGCTGTATCTCCATCTGTTGTCATCTTTCCACATATAATTAGGTCTGGATTTCCAGCTTTTTTAATACCTTGGGAAAGGGTATATGCAGTAGCTAGACAATCGGCACCAGCAAACCTTCTATCAGTTAAAAGTACTCCTTCATCTGCCCCCATCATAAAGGCTTCCCTTATAACTTCCTTGGCTTGAGGTGGACCCATACTTATAACCCCAACCTTTGCACCTTTACTCTCCTTCATCCTTAAAGCCGTTTCAATAGCAAATAGATCATATGGATTAGTCTTAGAGTCAATACCATCCCTTTTTAATACTCCAGTTTTTTCATCAACTTCAACCTCTGTAGTTCCTGGAACTTGTTTTATACAAACTAAAATTTCCATATATAACCCCCCTTAACTAAAACTAATTAACTATCACAGAAACACCATCAGGTATAACAGCAACCTTTGCACCTTTGCCCTTTATTTCAAAGGCCTTTTCTAAGGCTTCTTCAAAGGTATATGCATGTTCCATGTGCATAGCCCGAATTTTTTCTGGATCATACATATCAGTAACTAAGATGACTGTAAATTTGTCTAATATTCTCGCTAGTATTTGGAATTCCCATTGGTCTGGTATAGTTTTATCCCTAGATATTTTATGAACCTTATGAAGAACTTCCCTAGGACTGCTTGCATTTGCTAAGTTGTCATAGAATGATTGTCCCCCATGTCCGTCATTACATGCAGAAATCATTATAATAACTCCGCCTTCTTTACATGTAGCTTCAGCAGCTGTCATGCCTTTAACTGCTTGATATACATTTTGATCTAATGGATACCCCCCATTTGTTGAAACAACTATATCTGCATCTACCTTGTCTACCTTTGATATATCCAATAAAAAGTTACATCCCTCTAAATGGGCTTCCTCACAATCCCCTGCAAAGGCGTTTATTATTTTCTTTTTACTATTGATTACTACATTTAGGATAAAGGCTAAATTAGCCTTCTTAGCTGCATATAGCATATCTTCATGTATAGGATTTCTATCAAGAATTCCTGTTCTTGCATGTTTGCTAGCTATGAACTCTGAACAGTGGTTAGCAAGGACAGTTTTAGCCCCGGCAATTCCCGGTAATACACTTTTTCTTCCTCCAGAAAATCCAGCAAAGAAATGAGGTTCTATAAAGCCTTCTGCTATTAGTAACTCAGTTTCTTCTACCAATTTATTTAGCCATAATTCTCCACCAGATGGTAATATACCAAGCTTTACTAAGCTTTCATCATCTCTAGAATCGTGAATTATTATATTTTCATTTTCAACAATCTCTTCACCAAATTTATTAATTAGTTCTTCCCTTGTTGATGCCCTATGAAAACCTGTAGCAATAAGTATTTTTATATCTATATCTGGATTTACCTTTCGTATTCTTTCAAGTAGTATAGGCATGGTAATTTTACTTGGTACTGGTCTAGTATGGTCACTTGTTATAATAACTATGTCTTTTTTATCCTTTACAAGCTCTTCAAGTTTAGGGCTTCCTATTGGAGTATCTAACGCCCTATTTACAATTTCCTCTTGAGTTAGCTCAGGCTTAAATTCATTAACATTAGACTCTAACACTCCCATTAGATTTTCATCAGGTATTTTAATATCCCAGTGAGTTTTTCCATATGGCACTTTAATATTAGCCATGAAATCCCCCTTTCATTAGTAGTGGTATTATGGTCTTACCAGTTAGGTTTCCCTAAAGTGTCGTTTTATGTTATACCTCCCTGATTTATTTTAGTAATTAGGTAAACCTTTTCATAATAGGTAAAAATAAAAGCTATCCTATTAATTGTTGATTGTCATTAGAATATTTGGTATCTATTCTTGATACTTTTACCAGGGACTATATAATATAGCTTTAACGGAATTGGTATTACCACCTTACCATTATCATATTATAGTTTTCTGAATATTTCAACAGTTGATATTTTTTTCACGTTTCCCTATTATTAATAATTCCTTATTTTTGGGAACATACATTGTCTGTACAATTTTAAATTTCATGCAAAAAATAAAAAATAAGCAGAGTATTGTTTATTTTTTACCAATAATTGGCGTAACAATACCTGCTCAAAGGTCTATTTCTTATTCATCATTTTGTTTGCAAACTCTAGGTGTTCAAGCATAGCCTTAGCAGCATCTTTGGGTTTTTTGTCCTTAAGGGCATTAAATATTTTTCCATGTTGTTCAACTAGTATTTCCCTGTTTTGTGCCCTTTTTAATATTTTTAGTCTAGCATCCTTTATAAAGGCCTCCATTAATGAAGGTATAATATTAAATAGGCCTATTATTAAGTAATTATCTGTTGCTTTGGCAATTGTATAATGAAATTCCTTATCTATCCTTGAGTTTTCCTCTTCATCATCTGTTTCTCTCATTCTGTTTAAAAGGTTTTCTAGCTTTTCTATATCTTTTTTCGTTATCCTTTGGGCTGCTAATGATGCAGTTTCTATTTCTATAATTTTTCTTAGTTCTAATATATCCGATGGTTTACCTTTATTAAGCCTAAAGAAAACTGATAAGGGCTCAAAAAACTTATTTTCTATATTACCAGTAACAAAGTTACCTTCTCCCTGTCGGCTCTCAATAAGACCTATGACCTCTAAAACCCTTAGGGCTTCCCTTACTGAGGTTCTACTTACCTTTAGTTGTTCTGCTAGTTCCCTTTCTGAAGGCAGCCTATCCCCTTTGTTTATGGCACCATTCATTATCATATCCTGTATTTGTTCTATAACATATTCATAAATTTTTTTATTTTTTATTGGTTTAAGCATTTGCCTACTCCCCTATTAGTATTATTAATTATTATTATATAACAAATATTAGCAAAAAGACAGTCTTTAGTGGTGGGTAAAGATTCGAGAGTAGTTACTATGCCTCAGAAGTAATGCTTTGGGGTCCGTTACTTAAACCAATGATGTCCAGCCTTCGTAGTCCGTTACTTAACCCTAGAAGTCAAACCCCATGATGTCCGTTACTTGACCTAAGTAGTAATGCGTTGTGGTCCGTTACTGAAAAACCGGGACGGTTCTGTTTTTCACCAATTTTTACCAATTGCATTCTACATTTTCAATTTGATTAATTTAACATTCACAATTTAAAATTTAACATTATGAAACACTAAGAACTTTGTGTTTCATTAATTCTCCATTCTCAATTGCTCTATCTCCACTCCCGTATAATAATGTTTTAATATTTCTCTATATGTACTTCCCTTTTTAGCCATTCCATTTGCCCCCCATTGACTCATACCTACTCCATGTCCATACCCTACAGTTTCTATCTTTATTTTATCTTCATCTTTTACAATAGTAATGGTAAAGTTAGTTGAATTAAGTCCAAATAACTCCCTTATTTCTCTGCCTGTAACAATTTGGTTATCAATCTGAAGTTTTAGTATTCTTCCACTTTCACTTCTTTCAATTAGCTTTATCCTATGGGGTAAAGTTTCTTTAGTTAGTTTAATATTAGGATATTTTCCTTCAATTTTTCCTATAAATTCATCCATTGCCATTTCAACAGTATCCCTTAGTCTAGGAGCTCCATCTTCATAGGGGCTTTCTACACTTCTTAAATAGGGTAATGCATTGGCAAAAACAGCCTCAGAATCTTCAGTCATCCCACCACTTGTAGAATGATACAATGGTTCTATAGGTTTTCCATTATACGTTATTATTTCTCCCTTTGTATCTTCAACTGCAGCTTCAATTTTGCCCCAATATTTGTCCATCCAATCCTGAGAATGTCTATCCAGTAGTTCTTCCATTGAAAGCCAAGCCTGACAGTGTACATCATTACACAATGGAGCCTGTGGATGGTCTGGGTCCCCATTTGGATATTTTTCCATTTTATATACTGCATAAGTTCTAGCAGCTACAGCTTGGGCCTTTAAAGCCTCTATATGAAATGCTGCTGGCATTTCGGCAGCTACCACACCTTTGATATATTCTTCTAATTTCATTTTTTGAACCTTTCCTGTTTTTGTATTATAAACTTTAACAGTATATTCTTCTTCAACTCTTTCTATCTTTTTTTCATCCTTCATTACTAGATCATATCCCTTTATTAATGCAATGGGTATTATTACAGTTATAAATATAATAAAAGCCAAATATATGGCTAGCTCCTTCACATAACCTCCCCCTCTTGTCCTAAGTTTCACTCTCTAAATCTTATGCAAGGGGAAAGGTATATATTACATTTTCTTAGACAATAAAAAAAGCGAGCTTTACACCGTTTAAAATGTGCCCTATTAGGTTATGTAAATATTTTACATTTGTGAAAAACAGAACCGTCCCCATTTTTCAGTTTTGTAAATTTATGTAAAATAAATATAGAGTTGAATAGGATAATCCTATTCAACTCTATATATTTTCGCTCCAAGGCTTCTAAACTTTTCTTCTATATTAGTATAACCTCTATCTATATGGTAAATATTATTTAGTTCTGTTGAACCTTCAGCTATAAGTCCAGCAAGTATTAATGCTGCACCTGCCCTCAAATCAGTAGCTTTTACAGGGGCGCCCATTAACTTATTAGTCCCTTTTATTACTGCACTTCTTCCTTCTATATTTATATTAGCTCCCATTCTTTTTAATTCGTCTACATGCATGAACCTGTTCTCAAATACTGTTTCTATTATTACACTAGTACCCTCTGCAACACTCATAAGTGACATAAATTGTGCCTGCATATCTGTTGGGAATCCAGGATAAGGAAGGGTCTTTACATCTACAGCCTTTAAAGGGCCATTACTTTTAACTCTAACCTTATCTCCATCTTCTGTTATTTCTACACCTGCTTCCTTAAGCTTTGCGATTACAGGTTTTATGTGATTTGTTAATACATTATCCACATATACATCTCCACCTGTTATTGCAGCTGCTACCATGTAAGTCCCTGCTTCTATTCTATCTGGAATTATAAAGTGGTCTGCTCCCTTTAATTCTTTTACTCCTCTTATTCTTATACTACTTGTACCTGCTCCCTTTACATCTGCTCCCATCTTATTTAAATAGTTAGCTAAGTCTACTATTTCTGGTTCCTGTGCAGGGTTTTCAATTATAGTTTCTCCTTCTGCAAGGGTTGCTGCCATCATAATATTCTCTGTGGCACCTACACTTGGAAAGTCCAGATATATCTTGTTTCCTTTTAACTTATCAACTGTGGCCTCCACAAATCCATGACCTACCTGAATTTCTGCCCCTAATGCTTTAAACCCTTTAAGATGTAAATCTATAGGTCGTGTACCTATAGCACAACCTCCTGGAAGTGATACTCTTGCCTTTCCCATTCTAGCTAAAAGAGGGCCCATTACTAAGAAGGAGGCTCTCATTTTTCTCATTAGACTATATGGGGCTTCGTAGTTATCGATTACTGCTGAATTAATCTCAATTTTTTCTCTATTTATTCTCTTTACATCTGCCCCTAATGCTGTTAGAACTTCACAAATAACATCTACATCCCTAAGATCTGGAATATTTTCTAATACACAGTTCTCCGTGCCCAAAAGGGAAGCCGCAATTATCGGTAAAGCAGAGTTCTTAGCACCACTTATTCTTACAGTTCCCTTAAGAGGAGGACTTTTTTCTACTATTATTTTTGCCACAAGTTTTCCTCCTTTATTGCTGTTATGAAAACATAAACGGTTCTAGAACCGTTCCTTTTTCAGTTTTTCCATTTTTTGACATGGGTTTTATGATTTTTTACAATTATCGTGTTAATTGTATAACATTTTCCTCTATTTGTAAATCAGATTTTGTTACTATATTCCTTTACTCCTAATGGGACTTTTAGAGTCCCTATTGATGTAAAAAGCAGTTACTTAGACCTTAGAAGTATTACTTCGAGGTCTGTTACTTGACCTAGGTAGTGATGCTTTGAGGTCCGTTACTATGCCTTGGGAGAGAGTCTATGATGTCCGTTACTTGGCCTAAGAAGCTATACTTCGACGACCGTTACTATACCTAGGAAGCTATGCTATGGGGTCCGTTACTTAACCTTAGAAGAGAGTCTATGATGTCCGTTACTTGACCTTTGTAGATATCCTCTGTTGTCCGTTACTATACCTAAGTAGTAATGCTTTGTGGTCCGTTACTTGGCCAGGAAGTAATGCTCTGTAGTCCGTTACTAAACCTAAGTAGTAATGCCGTGATGTCAGTTACTTAATCCCAAGATGTCCAGCCTGCGAGGACCGTTACTTTGACCAAAGATGTTCGAGCTTTGTGGTCCGTTACTATGCCTATGAAGTAATGCTCTGGTGTCCGTTAGTTTACTCATGGGTCTAGCCTTTGTTGTCCGTTACTAGACCAAAGATGTTCGAGCTTCGTGGTCTTTTTTAAATTTTCAATTTTACATTTTCAATTTTCAATTGTATTTAAAGGCAGTTCCTAGCTCTTTGCTCTCAGCTCTTAGCAAAGCTAAAAATTTTTTGGCTAGGAACAAGGAGCCAAGAACTAACAACTGTACTTTACTAACTACTAACAAATTTTCAATTTATTCAGTCTTTTTCTCGTGCAACTTGGGGACAGGTCTTAGTTTCACTTATTTTACTCTTTTATTAATGGAACATTAAAATGTGCTCTACGGTTTTTAAGTTGATGGATTACGAATCCATCAACAACATAAAATAAAGCAGTTCTTAGTTCCTAGCTCTCAGCTTCTAGTAAAATAACTAATAATGTCTTTTTTCTAAGAACTGAGAACTAATAACTGTATTTCCTACTAACTACATGCTACTAACTCTTTTAATTCTCAATTCTCAATTGTATTTATTACATTGTAAATTGTTAATTGTTAATTGTCAATTAATTTAGTATCCTATTGTAATTATTGGGTTTGCTAGCCAGATATATGTTTTATCTTCATATTGGTTATATCTTACTGCAAGGTTTATATTCATTTTTTTATTTCCTGTATATATATAATTCTTTAAATATGGTGAATATGCAGATATGCTTATTACTGATGGGTCTGTTAGTCCTTCAACTTTTTTTGCATCTACTGACTGGAGGGCTCTTGTTATTTTTTTATAAATATCCTTTTCTTTTAATTTTCCCTTAAATGTGCCAGTTATGCAAGTGGTAATTTGTGGTTTTGTGTTAAAATTTTTAAATACTTCCTTAACCCTATTTATAACCCTTTCTATTTTACTGGCATTTTTATTTTCTATTACATCTATAACAAGGTCTGTTTCTTCTGCATTTCCATAAACATCTTTATATGAGGATAATATTATTGTTATAGTTCTATCTTCTTTATCCTTTCCTGATATTATTATTTGCCTAAAGTTTTCTCCATTAGTTATATCCATATCATAGAAATCTTCACTAACTATTTTTACATTATTCATATCATTAAAAAAGTTTCCATCCCTTTTTGTACCTAGAATATTTAAATTATCTTTAAGCTTTTCTGCCATTGTTTCTAATTCATCTATTTCAACTAACTTGTCTAAAATTTTACCAGTAAAATTTACATTTGCTTCTAAAAAATTAGCTTCTGTCTTATTAAATACCTTTAATAATAATTTTTCATCCTTCTGTATAGAATCATTTGCCCATACATAATTTATAATAGACAAAATTAATATTAGTCCTATTGAAGTTATTACCTTTAATCTTTTCATTTTATCCCCTCCCAAAGCCTAAAAATTGAGGAAAGGATTAGGTGCAATATGAAAAGGGGGACGAAACACATTACACCGTCATTTACCCTTTCCTCAATATCAAGTATTGACAGAGGATTTTAGTATTATACATTTATTTTTAAGTTTTTATTTTGCATATACTATGCCAAAGATGTCATGGCCTTGGAAGTCCGTTACTTAGACCAAAGATGTTTATGCTTCGTTGTCTGTTACTATACCAAAGAAGAAAGTCTAAGAGGTCCGTTACTATACCCTGAAGTCTAGCCTATGAGGACCGTTACTTGACCAGGTAGTAATTCTAAGACGTCCGTTACTTTGCCAGAGATGTCTAGCCTATGATGTCCGTTACTTGACCTAGAAAGCTATGCTTCGAGGTCCGTTACTTTGCCAAGGACGTCTAGCCTATGATGTCCGTTACTTGACCTAAGATGCCGAAACTTCGTAGTCCGTTACTAAACCTAAGTAGTAATGCGTTGATGTCCGTTACTATGCCTAAGACGTCTAGCCTAAGACGACCGTTACTTTAAATACAGTTTTTGGCGGTTAGTGGGTAGTGGTTGGTTTTTGGTAATGCTATGAAGATTTTTGATTAGAAAAACATCGTACTAAGTTCTTGCTATTAAAAGCAGTTCCTAGCTCTTTGCTCTCAGCTCTTAGCAAAACTAAAAATTTTTGTCTAGGAACTACGAACCAATATCTAACAACTGTACTTTACTAACCACTAACCACCAACCACTAATAACTATTATTTTTATTTAATTCTCAATTGCTTTTTCAATTCAACATTCACAATTTAAAATTTAAAATTATTTTTTTAAAACATTTGTTTTAAAAAAATAAAGGCTGGAGGTTATTTTCCTCCAACCCTATCTAATACCTATGTTTTTCTGCCATATCAATTCTGTTTAGGGCCTTTCTTAGGGCTATGCGGGCCCTTATAATGTCTTTTTCACTTTTACTATATTCTAGCTTTTTTTCTGCTTTTTCCTTAGCTGCCTTTGCTCTATCTACATCTATTTCTTCAGGCCATTCAGCAGCATCTGTAATAATTGTGGTTTTATCTTTACCAACCTCTATATATCCACCTGCTATTGTAGCCTCTTTAAATTCTCCGTTTTGCTTAATTCTTATTCTTCCAATGTCTAGAGGTGTTACAAAAGGAGTATGTCCCTTTAATATACCAATATCTCCTTCCTTTCCTCTAGCTACTACCATTTCTACTTCATCCTCAAAGAATTTTCTATCGGGAGTTACTACTTCTAAAACAAATGTTGATGCCACCACTTCACCTCCCTTATTACACCGTAAGCAACATTTATATTAATATATTTTTACGCTACTCCTTCTTCTCTCATTTTCTTAGCCTTTTCTACTGCTTCATCTATTGTACCTACCATTAGGAATGCCTGTTCTGGCAAGTCATCATGCTTACCTTCAAGGATTTCTTTAAATCCTCTTATAGTTTCCTTTAATGGTACATACTTTCCTGGCATTCCTGTAAACTGCTCAGCTACGTGGAATGGCTGTGACAAGAATCTTTGAATTCTTCTTGCACGTGCAACTACAATCTTGTCTTCTTCTGAAAGCTCATCCATACCAAGTATAGCTATGATATCTTGTAATTCTTTATATCTTTGAAGTACCTCCTGAACTCCACGAGCTACCTTGTAATGTTCTTCACCAATAACCGCTGGGTCTAGTATTCTGGATGTTGAATCTAGTGGGTCAACTGCTGGGTATATACCAAGCTCAGCAATTTGACGTGAAAGAACTGTTGTAGCATCTAAGTGTGCGAATGTTGTTGCTGGAGCTGGGTCTGTTAAGTCGTCTGCAGGTACGTATACAGCCTGTACTGATGTGATTGACCCCTTCTTAGTTGATGTAATTCTCTCTTGTAGCTGGCCCATCTCTGTTGCTAATGTTGGCTGATAACCAACGGCACTTGGCATACGTCCAAGTAGGGCTGAAACCTCTGAACCTGCCTGAGTAAATCTGAATATATTATCTATGAATAGAAGTACGTCCTGACCTTCTTGATCTCTGAAATGCTCTGCCATAGTAAGTCCTGTAAGTCCTACCCTCATTCTTGCTCCAGGTGGCTCGTTCATCTGACCGAATACTAGTGAAGTTTTATCTAAAACTCCTGACTCTTCCATTTCATAGTATAGGTCATTACCTTCTCTTGTTCTCTCTCCAACTCCTGCAAATACTGATAAACCACCGTGCTCTTTAGCAATATTGTTTATAAGCTCCATGATAAGAACTGTCTTACCAACACCTGCACCACCGAATAGTCCTATTTTACCACCTTTTGCGTATGGTGCTATAAGGTCAACGACCTTTATTCCTGTTTCAAAAATCTCTGTTGCAGTTTCTTGCTCTTCAAATGCAGGAGCAGGCTTGTGTATTGGTGATGATTGTTCCGCATTAACTTCTCCTGCCTCATCAATAGGTTCACCAAGTACATTAAACATTCTTCCTAAAGTTGCTCTTCCTACAGGTACAGTAATTGGCTTTCCAGTATCTATAGCCTCTGTTCCCCTTACAAGACCATCTGTTGAATCCATTGCTATACATCTTACTGTATCGTCTCCAACGTGTTGAGCAACCTCTACAACAAGCTTACCATCTTCACGTGGAATTTCTATGGCATTTAAAAGTCTTGGAAGGTTTTCTTCACTAAATCTTATATCTACAACTGGCCCGATTATCTGAACAACTTTACCAACATTTTTATCGGCCATATGTTCACAACTCCTTTCTGTTATCTAGTTAACAGTTTATCTCAACTAGTAAATATATTTTAATAGGGTTATTTCTTAAATATGAAACACGAACCCGGTTCACGTTTCAATTGTCAATTGTAAATTATAAATTGTCAATTATTTAAGCGCTTCTGCTCCTCCAACAATCTCTGAAATTTCTTGTGTTATTGATGCCTGACGAGCTCTATTGTAACTTAGGGTAAGTTTATCTATCATTTCCTCAGCATTATCGGTAGCATTTTCCATAGCTACCCTTCTTGCCGCCTGTTCACTTGCTGAAGCTTCAACTAAAGCACCATATATAGTACTTTCAATATACTTTGGTATAAGATAATCAAGAACTTCTTCAGGTGAAGGCTCATATTCTATAATAGCTGTCTTCTTTTTATCTTCACCATTTCTTAATCCCTCTACAGGAAGAAGCCTCATTACTGTAGGGTCTTGTGAGATTGTACTTTTAAAGTGGGTATATACTAGATTTACTTCATCAACTTTTTCTTCTCTATATAGTTTTATTACTAATTCTCCTATTTTTTGAGCATCTGAAAACTTAGGTTTTTCTGATATATGGGTAAATTCTTCAGCTATTTCATAGCCTCTTCTTTTAAAATAATCCCTTGCTTTAGTACCTACAGGTACCATGATCGTATTATTTATATTTTCTATTTTTTCAGTTGCTAACCTAATAATATTGTTGTTATATCCACCACATAATCCTCTATCTGCAGTTATAACTATAAAGGCTCTCTTCTTTATATCCCTTTCCTCTAAGAAAGGATGCTTTATACCTGATGTTGATGAAAGAATCTCCCTTATACTTCTTACTATTGTATTAAAGTATGGTCTAGTTTTTTCTAATCTTTCCCTAGCCCTTCTCAATTTTGCTGATGAAACCAGTTCCATTGCCTTTGTAATCTGCTTTGTATTGGATACACTGTTAATTCTTCTTTTTATATCTCGCATTCCACCCTTGGGCATCAGTTTCACCTCCTATCCTCTAACATGGACTGTATCTACTGCTCTATATTGTGCTCTCTTTTAAATTTCTCTTTAAATTCTTTAATTCCATTCTTAAGCTTTTCTTCTATTTCTTCTGATAATTGTCCAGTTTCCTTTATAGTACTTCCTACCTCAGGATATTGATTATTCATAAAGTCTAAGAATTCTCTCTCAAAGTCTTTAACCTTTTCTACAGGTATATCTGTTAGATATTTATTAATAACTGTGTATATTATCATGACTTGGTTTTCCACTCTCATTGGTTCATATTGTGGCTGTTTTAATATCTCCATTATTCTTTCACCTTGAGCAAGTCTTGCCTGAGTTTCTTTATCAAGCTCTGAACCAAATTGAGCAAATGCAGCAAGCTCTCTATATTGTGCAAGTTCAAGTCTTAGTGTACCTGCTACCTTCTTCATAGCTTTTATCTGTGCAGAACCACCAACACGTGATACTGACAGACCTGCGTTTATAGCTGGTCTTTGTCCTGCAAAGAAAAGCTCTGATTCTAGGTAAATCTGACCATCTGTTATAGAAATTACGTTTGTTGGTATATATGCTGAAATGTCCCCTGCTAGTGTTTCAATTATTGGAAGTGCAGTTATAGAACCTCCACCATGTTCTTCATTTAGTCTAGCAGAACGCTCTAATAGTCTTGAATGTAGATAGAATACATCTCCTGGATATGCCTCACGCCCTGGTGGACGACGTAGTAATAGTGATAATGCACGGTACGCAACTGCATGTTTTGAAAGGTCATCATATATTATTAAAACGTCTTTTCCTTTTTCCATAAATTCCTCTGCTATAGCACATCCTGCATAAGGAGCTAGGTATTGTAATGGTGCCATTTCACTAGCTGTTGCTGATACTACAATAGAGTAATCCATTGCACCATGTTTGTCTAATGTCTCAACTATCTGAGCAACTGTAGATTTTTTCTGTCCTATTGCAACATATATACATATTACATCTTCTTCTTTTTGGTTTAAGATAGTATCTATAGCAATTGCTGTTTTACCAGTCTGTCTGTCTCCAATTATAAGCTCCCTTTGTCCCCTTCCTATTGGAATCATTGAGTCTATAGCTTTAATACCAGTCTGTAGCGGAACATTAACTGATTTTCTTGTTATTACCCCAGGGGCTTTTCTCTCTACTGGTCTATATTTATCAGTATTAATTGGTCCTTTACCGTCTATAGGCTGTCCTAAAGCATTTACAACTCTACCAATCATTTCATCTCCAACAGGAACCTCAACAATTCTTCCTGTTCTTTTAACAGTATCTCCCTCTCTTATATTTTCATCTGAACCTAGAAGAACGCAACCAACATTATCTTCTTCTAAGTTAAGGGCCATACCATATACTCCACCTGAAAACTCTACAAGCTCACTTGCCATACAATTTTCTAGGCCGTGAACCCTTGCAATACCGTCACCAACAGTTATAACTGTACCAACATCTACTACATCAAGCTTCTTTTCATATTTTTTTATCTGTTCTTTAATAATTGAGCTAATTTCTTCAGGTCTTAGACTCATTAGCTACTCACCCCTATCTTTGTTACTCTTGTATCTTTCAGTTTTTTAGCAATATTGTCTAATTGTCCCTTGATACTTGAATCTATAATCTTATCACCGATTTTAATAAGTACTCCACCTATAACCTTTTTATCTATCTTGTTCTTTAGAACAATATTTTTATTAAGTTTTTCAGATAATCTATTTTGTAGTTTTACTTTCTCTTCTTCAGCCATTGGAACTGCAGTTATTGCAACAGCCTCTACTATATTCTTTTCTTCATTGTATAGTTTTATATACTCTTTTTTAATCTCTGTTATATATCTTTCCCTTCCCTTGTCTATTATGATATATAGTAAATTTAAAATTTCTTGGGATACTCTATCCTTAAATATTGAATCTACTATATCCTTCTTTTCCTTTTTAGATAGTTTAGGATGCTCAAAAACTATCTTAAGTTTTTCTTCAGACTCAAAAACATTTGAAATATCGCTAATCTCTTCTTTAAAATTATCTAACTTATCCATTTCCAAAGCTACTTCAAACAATGCCTCTGCATACCTTTTACTTACTAATTTTGCCATTTAGTCTCCCCTACCTCATCTATAAACTTATTAATAAGTTCTTTATGTTTATTAGAATCTAAGTTTTGGTCTACAACCTTTGAAGCAGCTATCATAGCTATAGAAACAACCTCTTCTTTTAATTCTTCTACAGCTTTCTTTCTCTCTCTTTCAATTTCTACTCTAGCTCTATTTATTATGTCATCAGCTTCCTTTTTAGCCTTAGAAACTATTTCTTCTCTTAATTCTTCTCCTCTTTTTCTTGCTGACTCTATTATTTCTTGTGCTTCATTCTTTGCTTCATCTATTTTAGCTTCATACTGCTCCTTTAAGCTAAATGCCTCTTCTTTTTTCTCCTTAGCCTCATTAAGATCATTGGCTATCTTTTCTCTTCTTTCACTTAAGAACTTAGATACAGGTTCAAATAAGAAGTGTCTAAGTATGAAAAATAGAATAATTGTTGCTATAAGTTGAGCAATTAACGAACTAAGTTCAGGTATAACTCTAACATCAAACATCCATTTTAGCCTCCCTCCATGATGGGAATTATTTATATATAATGGCAATCAAACCATATAGTTGCAAAGGATTACAGAAACAGAGATGGGTAGGTATACCCACCTCTTTTTTAAATATTAAAGTGCACCAAGTAGTGGTCTTACAAATAATAGGATTATAGCGATGATTAATCCATAGATACCAGTTGTCTCTGCAATCGCCTGACCAAGAATCATTGTTCTAATAATATCACCTTGTGCTTCTGGCTGTCTTCCTACAGCTTCAGCACCTTTACCAGCAGCGTATCCCTGTCCTATTCCAGGACCTATACCTGCTATCGCTGCAAGCCCAGCACCTATTGCTGAACATCCAAGAATAAAAGCCTTTGGATCTATTGATGGCATAAAATTCCCCTCCTTTCAAGGTTTAGCTTGTGTTTCTTATTTAAGTAGTATCGGACCAGAAGGGTCCGGATGTAGCAAATTTTATTTAATTGTTAACTGTAAATTGTCCATTGTCAATTATTTTTAATCATCCATTGCCATTGAAATAAATACCATTGTAAGCATTATGAATATAAATGTCTGGATAACTCCTGCAAATACATCAAAGTAAGCATGGAATACTGGTGTTATTACTGGAGCAACAATTATTGATAATTGTGCTAATGCTGTATATAAAAGCCCCATTATGATAACACCACTTAAAATATTACCAAAGAGACGGAATGATAATGATATAGGGTTTGCTAACTCCCCTATTACGTTTAATGGAAACATTGGCCAAAAGGGCTCAAAGAATCCTTTAAAATAACTTCCTGCACCCTTTGATTTGATTCCATAATATTGTGTTAAAACAAATGTAATTAATGCTAATGTAAAAGGAACACTATAATCTGACGTTGGTGGTGTAAATCCCAACAAGCCAAATAAGTTGGCTACAACTAAGTACAATGCTAAAGTTCCTATATATGGAGCGAAGCCTAATTTATCTTTCCCCATTGTACTCTCAACTAATGATTCTACTCCCTCAACTAATAATTCAATAAAGTTTAAAAATCCTGAAGGTTTGTCTTCAACTCTTGCTTTCTTTACTTGTCTATTTACATAGAATGCAAAAATACTAAGTAGTACTACTATAATCCAAGTATTAACAATAGTATCGGGAAGAAATATTTCTCTCCCAAATAGATTTAATATTAACTCTATTCTCAATATTTTCCCTCCCTTCATTTAAAGAATAAAATATTGCCAAATATTTAATTATTTTGCAAATTATAATAACTTCTATAAAAAACTATTCTATAAAAATTAACTAAAACTTTGTTAAATTTTTTTAACATTTCGACTATAATTATATCATAAATTAATCTTATTTACTTATTTTCTTCTTAAAATGTCATAAAATGTGTCTGAAAGTATAACAATTTTTACCATAAAAAGTCCTAAAATAGTAGTATAAAAATTTAAATAGTCTGCTATAGCCGATACAGTTAACACAATACCATATATAATATATCTTGCTATGTAATTGGCTACTACATAAGGCATTACCTTCTGTTTAGGCATTTTTACAGCCTTAGATAGTGTTAAAGACATGAGCCTAAAGTTAAGGATATTTATTAATACCCCAAAAACAAATCCATAAATATATATTGAAGGTTTGTCAAAAACAAAGAAAAATATTCCGACAATTACCAAACTTATGTAGGAAACCCTTTTCACCACTTCTGCTTGGGTATTATTTTCCAGGCTCAAATAATCACTTCCCTTTAGTTTGCCTTTTCGTTAGCTTATATAGATTTAAAAATGAAGTTATTACACCTAATATCGAAAATATTGCCAAAAAGATAACGTTTGTTCCAAGCTTATTGTCCAAAAAATTTCCTAAGAATATACCTGCCACAATCGGCAGCGCCATAGAAATTCCTATCTGGGTTACTAATGCTAAATTCTCTAAAATACTTGATTTATCCTTCTTTCCCATTACATCACTCCAAAATTACATATAAAAATATCTTATTAATATTAAGAAATTTTTATACTCACAAATATATGATAAAACTTTTAGAGATTTTTATCAAGTCCTATAGATTGTGATTTTTTTTACAAACCTCTATTTTTCCAGAAAAAAAGTATTACAAAAATTTTATAGAGCTATATAAAAAGTATGTCACTTTTTAAAATAGTGTGTATTTTTTTGAATATTTTTGATATAATGTTATTTTTTTGAAAGTAATTTTTAGTCCCTAGGAAGCAGGGCTTCGAGGTCTGTTACTTAACCTGAGAAGTAAAGCTTTGATGTCCGTTACTTAGTCTATGAAGTCATAGCCTTCGATGTCCGTTACTTAAACCTAAGAAGAAAGTCTAGGATGTCCGTTACTTAACCTAGGAAGTAGTGCGTTGTGGTCCGTTACTATGCTCACGGGTCTAGCCTTTGTTGTCCGTTACTTTAAAAGCAGTTTTTGGTGATTAGTGGGTAGTGGTTAGGCTTTGGTAATGCTTTGTAGAGCGTTACTATGCCAATGAGGTCTAGCCTTCGATGTCCGTTACTTGACCTAGGTAGTAATTCTAAGACGTCCGTTACTTAACCTAGGAAGTAGTGCGTTGTGGTCCGTTACTTTAAAAGCAGTTTTTGGTGGTTAGTGGTTTGTTGTTAGTTTTTGGTAATGATTTGAAGATTGTACTACTAACTACATGCTACTAACTACTAACTTGTTCTAATTCTCAATTTTACATTTTCAATTTTCAATTGTATTTAAAAGCAGTTCCTAGTGTATTTAAAAGCAGTTCCTAGCTCTTTGCTCTCAGCTCTTAGTAAAAATAGTCTTTTGTATTTGGATTTTAAATACGCTAGTTGAGGGACGTGGGCGTCCCTTAGCAACGATAAACTTTTTTGCTAAGATCTAAGAACTGAGAACTAATAACTGTATTTC
>NZ_MCIB01000017.1 GCF_003609645.1 Thermohalobacter berrensis | reverse complement strand
TATCTTATATCATTTTTCTAATAAAGATAAATATCAACAAAATATGACAAAAATATTAACTAGAATATGATAATATAAACTTAAAAATATAAAATGATTTTAAATAGGAGGTGGAAAATTTACCAACCGATTTATAATATATATTTAATATAATTGTTGAAATTTCAATATATAGAGTATATTTGAATTTACTTTTAATAAATTTAGTAATTAGCTTGGTAAAAAAATATAGAAAAGCTCTAATTTCTGAGATTTCCATAGGATAAAGAGCTTATATAATTGTGTATTTTTCAGTGGTAGAACCGTAACATAAGATGTATTCAAGATTGATAAAAAAGAATATTAAAGAAGATGAAAAGAATGTTTAAAAGGACAATAAAAAATTATCTGGCAGAACTGAATCCAAAACTATACAAAGAACTAATGAAAACAGGGGAGATAACCAAGTTTATAGAGAATCTGAACAGTTGGGCAAAAGAAGTGATGATAGACATAGAAGAAAAAATGATAAAGGAAAATCCCGGGTATCACAACTACCTAAAGAATCTACAACACAATCAAATGATACATCAAACGGCAAAAGAGATAGTAAGGAAGATGTTAGAGGAAGAAATAATGAAAAAAGAACCGGAGGAAGTTAAATAATAATTCTAAAAAAGGAAAGAAGTTATAGAAAAATTTTTGCTTCTTTCCTTTTTTAGTTATGACATGTATTGAAAAATGTATAAATATACAAAATATGCAAATTAAAATTTTATCACTTTATCATAGTAAACTACTAAAGTTTTTGCTTTCTTTTTGAAAATAATTACTTAATATGGTAGAATATTTATAAAATATTAAGATATTTTAAAATATTTTGAAATTCAACCGATAGTGAATTAAATGTACAAGGGGGAGTTAAAGTGAAAACAGTATTTATTGATGGAGAGAGCTTAACGTTAGAAGATTTGATTCAAGTTGCAAGGGGTAAAGTAAAAGTGCAATTAACAGATGAAGCAGTAGAAAAAGTAAAAAAATCTAGAGCAGTAGTAGATGAATTTGTTAATAAAGAAAAAGTAGTGTATGGAATTACTACAGGCTTTGGTAAATTTAGTGATGTAGTTATTTCTAAAGAAGAGACAAAACACCTACAGAGAAATTTAATAGTAAGCCATTCTTGTGGAGTAGGAAAACCATTTCCTGAAGATGTTGTAAGGGCTATTATGGTACTTAGGGCAAATGCCCTTGCAAAGGGATTCTCTGGA
This sequence comes from Thermohalobacter berrensis, assembly GCF_003609645.1. GTDB lineage: Bacteria > Bacillota > Clostridia > Tissierellales > Thermohalobacteraceae > Thermohalobacter > Thermohalobacter berrensis. The sequence goes on along the minus strand of NZ_MCIB01000017.1, from coordinate 32,766 downwards.
GTAAGACTAGAAACATTAAATACCTTAATCGAAATGTTAAACAAACAAGTACACCCTATTATTCCAGAAAAGGGTTCCTTAGGTGCAAGCGGAGACTTGGCTCCTTTATCACATATGGTTCTTGTAATGATTGGAGAGGGAAAAGCATATTATAAAGAAGAAGTACTAGATGGAAAAGAGGCTATGAAAAGGGCAGGAATTCCAACAATAGAGTTGACATCTAAAGAAGGGCTTGCACTTATTAATGGAACTCAAGTTATGACAGCTGCAGGTGCATTAACAGCTTATGATGCTATAAATCTTACCAAATTATCAGATATAGCTGCTGCATTAACATTAGAAGCTTTAAATGGAATAACTGATGCTTATGATTCAAGGGTTCATAAGGTAAGGCCTCATACAGGACAGATTAACTGTGCTAAAAATATATTAAGATTAACAGAAGGAAGTAAACTTACTACAAGACAAGGGGAAATAAGAGTACAGGATGCTTATACCTTAAGATGTGTACCACAAATACATGGTGCAAGTAAGGATGCTATCCAATATGTTATTGACAAGATAAATATTGAAATAAATTCAGCTACTGATAACCCATTAATTTTTAGTGAAGATAAGGATGCTATTTCTGGAGGTAACTTCCATGGTCAACCTATGGCATTAGCCTTTGACTTTTTAGGAATAGCATTGGCAGAACTGGCTAACTCATCAGAAAGAAGAATAGAACGTCTTGTAAACCCACAGTTAAGCGGATTACCGGCATTTTTAACAGAAAAGGGTGGCCTAAACTCAGGTTTTATGATAACACAATATTCGGCAGCATCATTAGTGTCAGAAAATAAAGTATTAGCCCATCCTGCTAGTGTTGATTCTATTCCTTCTTCAGCAAATCAAGAGGACCATGTAAGTATGGGAACAATAGCTGCAAGAAAAGCAAAGGAAATACTATATAACACTAGTAGGGTTTTAGCTATTGAACTAATGGCTGCAGCACAGGCTGTTGATTTCAAAAATCCTGATGAACTAGGTAAAGGGACAAAGATAGCTTATAAAAAGGTTAGAGAGGTAGTTAAGAAGCTAGAAGAAGATAGAATTATGTACACTGATATAAATAAAATTGCAGAATTAATTGATGGAAATGTCATTGTTGAGGCAATTGAGGATAAAATAGGAAGATTAAAGTAACTTTACAAAAGGGAAAAAGTATAGTAAAATATTAAAAAATCTTAATACAACTTAATAATTATACAAAGGAGGCTAATTAATGAATCCAGTTGTTATATCTGTTTTGGTTATGACTGTTTTATGTCTTTTGAAATTAAATGTTATTATTGCTTTAATTGTAGCTGCTATTGTTGGTGGACTGTTAGCAGGTATGCCAGTAGGTGAAATAATGGGTGTTTTAGTAGATGGTATGGGAGGAAATGCTGAAACAGCTTTAAGTTACATTCTATTAGGTGCATTAGCAGCTGCAGTAAGTAAAACAGGGGTTGCAAGTATTCTGGCTAGAAAGATAGCTGATACTATTAAAGGTAAAGGTATGGTCTTAATATTAATCATAGCAGTTGTAAGTAGTTTTTCACAAAACCTTATACCAGTTCATATAGCTTTTATACCAATACTTATACCTCCTTTACTTGGAGTTATGAATAAACTTAACATTGATAGAAGGGCTGTTGCTTGTGCCCTTACATTTGGTCTTAAGGCACCTTATGTTGCATTACCAGTAGGGTTTGGTCTTATTTTCCATAATATAATTAGAGACCAAATGACAGCTAACGGTATGGAGATTGCTACTAATATGGTTTGGAAGGCCATGTGGCTACCTGGTCTTGGAATGGTTTTAGGATTACTTATTGCAGTATTTATAACCTATAAAAAGCCTAGGATATATAAAAGTGTTAATATTGCAAGTTCAGAAACAGCAGCTACTATAGAAGGGGAAAAGGCTCAGAAGATGAATAAAACTCATTATGTAGCTTTAATCGGTGCTGTTGCAGCTTTAGTTATACAATTAATAACTGACTCTTTACCACTTGGAGCTATAGTAGGTTTAACTATTATGCTGCTTTTTGGAGCAATTAAATGGAAAGATATAGATGATTTAATGTCAGACGGTGTATCAATGATGGGATTTATAGCATTTGTAATGTTAGTGGCATCAGGCTACGGAGCAGTTATTAGAGAAACTGGAGGAGTAGAAACCTTAGTTGAGGCAGCATCAGGAATGATGGCAGGTAGTAAGTTTATTGCAGCTACTGTAATGATACTACTTGGTCTTATTATAACTATGGGAATAGGAACATCCTTTGGTACTATTCCAATTATAGCGGCAATATATGTACCTTTAGCTTCAGCGTTAGGCTTTAGTACAATGGCTACCATAGTATTAATTGGTACTGCTGCTGCTTTAGGAGATGCTGGTTCCCCAGCTTCAGACAGTACATTGGGACCAACGGCAGGATTAAATGCTGATGGACAGCATGACCATATTTGGGATACATGTGTACCTACTTTCCTACACTTTAATATACCATTAGTTATATTTGGTATCATAGGAGCTATGATATTTTAGTAGTAAAAAAATCGGGGATTTAAATCCCCGATTTTTTTACTACTTTATTTTATAATTTATATAAATATGTTATTATATTTCTTAAAGAAATTATTTAATTAGGTTATACTAAACTTAGGAATATAAAAAAGAAGGTGGTATGAAATGAAGGATCCTAAAAATACAAGAGTAGTTGTTGGAATGTCAGGTGGAGTAGATTCTTCGGTAGCAGCATTATTCCTTAAAAAACAGGGATATGATGTTGTAGGCATATTTATGAAAAATTGGGATGAAGAAGATGAATCTGGTGTTTGTACTGCTGAAGAGGACTATGCAGATGTAAGAAGAGTATGTGACCAGATAGGAATTCCATATTATACAGTTAATTTTGAAAAGGAATACTGGGATAGAGTATTTACCTATTTTCTAGATGAATATAAAAGGGGTCGTACACCTAATCCAGACGTATTATGTAATAAAGAAATAAAATTTAAAGCCTTTTTAGATTATGCCCTAAAAGTGGGAGCAGACTACTTAGCTACAGGTCATTATGCACAAGTAGATTTTGTAGATGGAAAGTACCGTCTTATAAGGGGCGCAGATCCAAATAAAGACCAAACATATTTTTTATGCAATCTTAATCAACAGGCATTATCAAAGGCTATGTTTCCAATTGGACATTTAACAAAAGAAGAGGTAAGGGAGATAGCAAAAGAAGAAGGACTTAAAACAGCTACGAAAAAAGATAGTACAGGTATATGTTTTATTGGAGAGAAAAATTTTAAAAATTTCCTTAGTAATTATCTTCCTGCTCAGCCAGGAAAGATAAAGTCATATGAAACAGGAGAAGTATTAGGAAAACACGATGGTCTAATGTATTATACAATAGGTCAGAGAAAAGGCTTAGGAATTGGTGGAAGAGGTACAGGTGAACCATGGTATGTAGTAGGAAAAGATGTTAAAAAGAACATATTATATGTTGCTCAAGGAAATAAAAATCCAGCATTATTTTCAGAAGGATTAATAGCAACAGATCTTCACTGGATAAGTGGGGAGGCTCCAGGAACTTCATTTACATGTACAGCAAAGTTTAGATATAGACAACCAGACCAAAAGGTTAAAGTTGAAATGAAAGATGATAATACATGTAAAGTAATATTTGAAGAAAGACAAAGGGCAATTGCACCAGGACAGTTTGTAGTTTTTTATGATGGAGAAGTTTGTTTAGGTGGAGGAGTAATTGATAAGGCAATACATAGGTTATAAAAGGTGATGGTTTAAGCCATCACTTTTTTATTTAGGTAACCTATCTGAATATACATACTTTATACCAATTTATTTAAAGGAAAATGGAATTAAATGGAGAAATTATAAATAACATATAAAGAACTAAAGAAGAATAAGAGTTACATTATAAAATTACAGTAATTATAGGAGGTTTTATAATATGAAAGAGCTACAAGCAGTAATTTTTGATATGGATGGTGTAATAATTGATAGTGAACCAATATATTTTGACATCGAGAGAAAACTATTTAAAAAATTAAATATAGAAATTTCTAAGAAAGAACATCATTCCTTTGTTGGAATGACAATGGAAGGAATGTGGGAAAAAATTATTAGCCAATATAATCTAGAACATAAGATAGACGAATTAATTAAACTTCATGAAGATTCTATATTTCATTATATGACTAATGCTCAAAATTTACCTATGGTTTTACATGTAAAAGAGTTAATTAAGTTATTAAGTAAGGAAAAAGTTAAAATTGCAGTAGCTTCTTCTTCACCTAAAAAATTGATAGAAATTATATTAGAGAAATTAAACATAACGGAATTTTTTGATTATATTGTAAGTGGAGAAGAAGTAGAAAATGGAAAACCAAACCCAGATATATTTTTACATACAGCAGAAAAGTTGAATGTAAATCCTAAAAAATGTGTTGTAGTAGAAGATTCAAGGAATGGAGTAAGTGCAGCTAAATCTGCAGATATGAAATGTATTGGGTTTAAAAATATAAATTCAGGTAATCAAGACCTTTCACAGGCTGATTTAATAGTAGATTCTATAGGTGACATTAATATAGAGATATTAGAAGATTTAGTAAAGGAATAATTTAAATATAAAATAAAGGAGTAAAAAGTATAAAATGGCGACTAAAATTCTTTTACTATTTACAGTTTTGCTTATTTTTATAACCATAAATAAAACAATTATAGATTATATCAAAGGAAAGCTTAGGGCTTATGAAATTATTGTAGAAATACCTAGAAGCTTAAATAGTAACATAATCTTAGGTATCCTTAGTATAGGCTTATCACTAATACTTTTTACGCTTATTCAAAGGGATATTAAGGATGTAAGGTATCTATATGAGAAAAGGTATATAACAAATATATTACAATTTTTTGATGAGAAATACTTAGACAGTTTAAGAAGCTATTTTTCTAATAATAAACTAATAAAAGATACTTTTAAGCTTAATTTAGCTTTATCTTGTTTTTATAAACTATTAGGTGGATTGGCTACATCCTTATCAGGACTAGTTAATTTTTATACTGGAATAAAAAAAGGACAAATCTGTGAAAGCGGTATATATACAAATAAGGGGAACTATAAATGGGATAAAATAGTTGGGTATAAATGGGGAGAGTATTATGAAAGAAAATTACTAAATAAAAAAAGAGTTTATTATGATTTGATTATTATTCTTAAGAATAGTAAATTTATAGCTTGGTTTACCAAAGAGCCTACTAAGCAGATTACAATAAGAATAGAATCTGATGACAAAGAGATATTAGATAAATATATAAGAGAGAATAAAAAATTGAAATGTTTAAATGAAGGTGAGAACAAAAATGCCATTTGAAAATATAAAACAACCAGAAATTATTTGTATAAACAAAAAATTAAGATTAAGAAGAACAAAAGAGGAAGATTGGAAGAAAGCCTTAAATTGGTATCAAAATCCCAAAGTTTTGTACTATTCAGAAGGGGTTACTACAAAGGTTTATAGCATGGAAGTTATTAAAAGAATGTATAAACACTTAAGTAATATAGGTGAATTATATTTTATTGAGGTCTTCGAGAATGAAGATTGGAAAGCTATTGGAGATGTTACTCTATCTGAAAAAAATATGCCTATAGTTATTGGAGAAGAAAGATATTGGGGTAAAGGAATTGGAAAAAAGGTAATTAGTAAATTAATAAATAGGGCTAAAGATATAAAGCTTAAGAAGATATATATACCAAGTATATATAAATATAATGAGAGGTCTAGGAATTTATTTGAGTCATTAGGGTTTGTTAAGGTAGCAGGAAATGAAAAAGAAGATTCTTATGAGTTGAGATTATAATAAAAAAGTTTCAGAAAATTGCGGATTTTAGTAACACTATTGAAAAATATATCATAATATCATAATATATAGATATAACAATATCAACAGGAGGGATGTTTATGGCAAAAAAATCACATATGAGTTGGTCATGGATTATTATGGTATCATTCTTATTACTAGGTATTCTAGATATTAGATTTGGAATATTTGGCTTTGTATGTATGGGTGCACCTATCTACCATGCAATTAGAGGAAGAGGTAAAGTTCATTGTGCAAAATATTGTCCAAGGGGTTCACTTTTAGGAAAATTTTTAGCAAGAATAAGTTTACAAAATAGTTTACCAAAATGGATGAGAACAAAAACATTTAAAAATATACTATTAACATTAATGATAACAGTATTTAGTATTTCTCTATATCATGCTGGATGGAATTTTAAAAGAATAGCATTTAGTGTGTTTAGATTTATGAGTATGTCACTAGCAATTGGAATAATTATGGGTGTTATATATAAGCCAAGAAGCTGGTGTCAAGTATGTCCAATGGGTCATGCTACTGGTTTAATTAAAAAGGCTCAAGATAGCAAAATCCAAAACAAAAAATTAAAAAGTGCGTAAAATTTAATATAGATAACAAAGAAGGTCAATGGTGAATTCACCATTGGCCTTCTTTGTATATATTATCTAAGCTGTTTGTTCTTGTTCAGCTATATCTTTATCTGAAATTTTTTCAATTGTAAATCCTAAATATCCATAAATAACAGCTATTATTGGGTTAATAAGATTTAAGAATGCATACATTCCATAAGCGAATGGATGAACACCTAATGTTGAATACATGTAGGCTCCTCCAGAGTTCCAAGGAATAAGGGAAGACGTTAAAGTACCTGCATCCTCTAAGGTTCTAGATAAAACCTTTGGATGAAGCTTTTTATCATCGTACATCTTCTTATACATTCTACCAGGAATTACTATTGCTAGATATTGGTCTCCTGCTAGTATGTTTGTAGCTATACATGTTAAGATAGTAGCTAATATTAGTGATCCAGTACTGTTTGCAAGAGAAAGGATTTTCTCTGCAATAGCATTAAGCATACCCGATTTTTCCATAACTCCACCAAAACACATTGCACATAATATAAGTGAGATTGTCCACATCATGCTATCTAATCCACCACGACTTAATAGTGTATCTACTGCTTCAACACCTGTATCTGCTGCAAAACCGTAATGTGCAGCACTAATTATTTCAGTCATTCCAGCTCCTTGGAAAATAGCTGCAAAGATTCCTCCTAATATTGTTCCACCTATTAAACCAGGAATTGCTGGTATCTTTAATATTACCATGACTATAACAAGTACAGGTGGAAGTAATAAAAGGAGATTTATATTAAAATTAGATGCTAAAGTTTCTAAAATATTATTAATAGCTGCAGTATCTAAAGCCTTGCCAGCGTATTTGCTTCCAAGAAATCCATATAATATTAAAGCAATAATTAAACTAGGACCAGTAGTATATATCATATGCCTAATATGATCGAAAAGGTTTGCCCCAGCCATAGCAGGAGCTAGGTTCGTTGTATCTGAAAGAGGTGACATCTTATCTCCAAAGTAGGCACCTGAGATTATAGCACCAGCTACCATAGGAAGAGGAATACCTAATCCTTGTCCTATACCTATAAGTGCTATACCCACTGTACCTGCTGTTGTCCATGAACTACCAGTGGCAAGAGATACAACACAGCATATTAAACATGTAGCAACTAAAAAGATACTTGGAGAAAGAATTTGTAATCCATAATAAATCATTGTTGGTACAACACCTGATAATATCCAAGTACCAATTACCATACCTATTATTGCAAGAATAAGTATTGCTTGCATTGACATACCTATAGTATGAACCATTCCATCACGCAAATCTTCCCACGGTTGACCGCTCATTATTGCTATAAAAGCTGCTACTCCGGCTGATGCAATTATCGGTATTTGAGGATCTCCTCCCCAATATTGCAGAGTAACAAATAAGGAAACGATTAGAAAAATAACAGGAATAATTGCCTGTTTAAAAGAAATTTTAGATTGTTCCATTAAAAAAATCCTCCTTGAAAAAAATTTAATGTTTGTTAAAAAAAATTAATATTTACAAAGATATTATGAATTATAACATAAAAATTCTGACAATTCAAACATTATCGACAAAATATTACTATTAATATGAGGGTATAAGAAGGAAAAGAGGTAAAAAAATATAATAATATAATAGGAGGTATTAAAAGTATTATAATTGCTAAAGGAGGATTATTATGGCTAATATATTAGGTAATATAAAACCAAAAAAAGTATTTCAATATTTTGAAGAGATATCTAAGATACCTAGAGGTTCTGGCAATGAAAAGGAAATTAGTAATTATTTAGTAGACTTTGCTAAAAAACATGATTTAGAAGTAATTCAAGATGAAGCTTTAAATATTATTATTAAAAAGCCTGGTACTAAAGGGTATGAAAACGCTCCTACAGTTATTATTCAAGGCCATATGGATATGGTATGTGAAAAGGAGAAAGATATTCAGCATGATTTTGAAAAAGACCCAATAAAGCTAAAAGTAGATGGAGATTTTGTTAGTGCTTCAGGAACTACATTAGGAGCAGATAATGGTATAGCTGTTGCATATTGTATGGCAATTCTTGCTTCTGATGACATTCAACATCCTCCATTAGAAGTATTAATAACAACAGAAGAAGAAACAGGAATGGGTGGTGCTTCAAAACTTAATCCAGAATACTTATCAGGAAGAATTCTTATAAATATAGATTCAGAAGAAGAGGGGACACTTTTAGTTAGCTGTGCAGGAGGAATAAGGGTTAAAATAAAGCTTCCTATTAAATGGCAAGAAGTTAATGACAACTTCGATACATATAACATAAAAATAAAAGGCCTTAAAGGTGGCCATTCAGGAATGGAAATTGATAAAGGTAGAGGTAGTGCCAATAAATTAATAGGAAGAATATTAGATGATTTAAATTCAGAAATTGAATACTCATTAGTTGACATTAATGGTGGAGCTAAAATGAATGCTATTCCAAGGGAAGCAGAAGCTACAATATTAGTTTCACCTGAAGATAAAATGAAATTAGAAGATAAGATTGAATATTGGAATAATACATTTAAAAATGAACTAAAATCTTCAGATCCAGATATTATGATTAAATTAGAAAAATCTAATAAAAAAGTTGATAAAGTTTTTTCAAATGATACCGTAGATAAAGTTATTTCTTTATTAGCATTAATACCAAATGGAGTTCAAACAATGAGCCAAGAAATTGAAGGATTGGTTCAAAGTTCAACTAACTTAGGAGTTATAACAACTACAGAGGATGAAGTTTCATTTGATAGTGCAGTGAGAAGCTCAGTAAGGAGCTTAAAAGAAGAAATTGTAAGACGAATGGAGCTTGCAGCAAAGGTAGTCGGTGCTAATATAGTAAAGCAAGGAGATTACCCAGCATGGGAGTATAGAGAAGATTCATACATTAGAGATATATTTGTTAAAGTTTATGAAAAATTATATAATAAGAAACCAGAAGTAACAGCAATTCATGCAGGATTAGAATGTGGCCTTTTAGGAGAAAAAATTAAAGATGTAGATATGATATCCTTTGGACCTAATATGTATGATGTACATACTCCTAATGAGCATTTAAGTATATCATCTACTAAGAGAACTTGGGAATATCTTCTTGAAGTGCTTAAGGAGATAAAATAAGAAACAATATGGGAGGTATAAAGGTGAACAAAGAACTGGAGTTGGCACAGGAATTAATAGATTTTATATATGAAAGCCCTAGTGTATTTCATGTTGTAGAAAATACAAAGGATATGTTAAAAAATAATGGGTTTAAAGAGTTAAAATTAACAGAAAAATGGAAGTTAGAAAAAGGAGAAAAATATTTTGTATCAAAAAATAACTCTGCAATAGTTGCTTTTATAGTAGGAACTGGAGAAATAGAAGAAGATGGATTTAAAATGATAGGAGCCCATACAGATAGTCCAACATTTAGAATAAAACCATCACCAGAAATGGTTGTTGAGGATAGCTATCTTAAACTAAATACAGAAGTTTATGGTGGCCCTATATTAAATACTTGGTTTGATAGACCATTATCAATTGCAGGTAGAGTAAGTCTAAAGAGTGATAATCCATTATACCCAGAAATAAGGCTTGTTAATATTAAAAGGCCTATTTTGACTATTCCAAATTTGGCAATACACATGAATAGAAAAGTAAATGAAGGTATTGAAATAAACAAACAGAAAGATGTATTGCCATTAGTTTCTACTATTAATGAAGAATTTGAGAAGGATAATTATTTAATAAAGTTATTGGCAGAAGAACTAAATGTTAAAGCTGAAGATATTTTAGATTTTGATTTATTTATATATGAATGTGAAAAAGGAAAAATTGTAGGGGCAGAAAGTGAATTTATTTTATCTGGAAAACTTGATGATTTAGCTATGGTACATGCAGGTATTAAGGCTTCAATAAATACTGAACCTGCTAAAGCAACAAATGTAATGGTATGTTTTGATAATGAAGAGATAGGAAGTAGTACAAAACAGGGTGCAGGATCTCCAATGCTTAGAAATATTTTAGAGAGAATAGTTTATAGCTTAGGAAAAGAAAGGGAAGATTTCTTTAGAGCTATATATAATTCCTTTATTATATCAGCAGATATGGCCCATGCATTACATCCAAATTATACAGAAAAGCATGATCCAGTTAATAAACCAATAATAAATAAAGGTCCTGTAATAAAGATTAATGCAAATTTTGCATATACAACAGATAGTGATTCAAACTCTGTATATGAGATGATATGTAAAAATTCAGATATACCTGTACAAAAATTTGTTAATCGTTCAGATGAAAGAGGTGGCTCAACAATTGGACCAATATCTTGGAGTCAATTGGATATTCGATCTATAGATATTGGAAATCCAATATTAGCTATGCACTCTGTAAGGGAGTTATCAGGAGTTAAAGACCACTATTATATAATAAAATCATTTGAAGAGTATTATAAACTTTAGAAAATAAATGGCAGTCATTTAGACTGCCATTTATTTTTAATATTTTCCAACGTATTCCCATCCAGTTTTTATTCCTTTTTCACCAGGTTTCCACCCAGCTGGGGCAGCTAAGCCTGTTCTTCTATTATATTGAAGACCTGCTATTATTCTTAAAATTTCATCTATATTTCTACCAACAGGCTGAGGATTAATTATAATAGCTTGAATTGTTCCCTCAGGGTCAATTATGAAAGCTCCTCTATAAGCAAAACCTTCTTTTTCGTTTAATATACCGTATTCTTTAGATACTTTTTGAGTTCTATCAGATAATAATGGGAAATTAATTTTTCTTCCAGAAGGTGAGGTTTGGGTAAATATTTTATGGGAATAAATGCTATCAGTACTTATACCAAAAACAACTGTATTTAATTCTTTAAATTTTTTATATCTAGCAGCAACTGCTGCAAGTTCAGTAGGTCAAACAAATGTGAAATCTGAACCATAAAAGAATAATAAAACCCATTTTCCTTTATAATCAGAAAGGGTAAATTTTCCCCTGTTTCCACAGAAAACACCTTCTAAAGTGAAATCTGGTGCTGAATCCCCTAAATCAAAATAATCACAATAGTACCCACCTTCTATGGGCCCTTTTAACTTTCCTTCTATTTCTAATTCCCTTTCTTTTTCATTTTTAGGTATATAATTATTTTGAGAATAATATTTCATAGGATTTTGCCTTGGCATGTAATACCAATATGGATTTTTCATTATTTACAACCTCCTTTATAGTTAATATATGAAATATATAGGTTACTTGACATTTAGATTTAACTTAGATAAAGATTGTTATATAATTCAAAATAAGAGTTATAAATGATTCGTTTTTTAAAAAATATAAAAGCTTTTGTAAAAATAAAGTATTAATGAAGATAAAGATAGAGAAATAATAAATAAAAAGAGGTTAAAATAATCTAACTTAGAGGTGTTAAAAATGAAATATAAATTATTAGCGATTGATTTAGATGGAACATTACTTACAACAAATAAAAAGCTTCCAAAGGAAAACATAAAAGTTTTAAGATTACTATATAAAAAGGGAATAGAGATTGTAATAGCAACTGGAAGAAGATATTGGTCAGCAAAAGAGTTTGTAAAAAAATTAGATATTGATTTGGTAGTTATGGCCAACAACGGTAATATTGCAAGAAGAATTCAAGATGATAAAGTACTGATTTCTAAATATTTAGATAGGAATGACTTTATAACATTAGTAAAAGAAAGTAATAGATTAGGTTTAAATCCTATTATGTATGTTGACCACTATGAAGAAGGATATGACCTTATAATAGAATTAGATGATGAAAAGAAAAAGTATTCACCTTATATTAGTAAAAATATTTTTAGACATAAAGAAATTGACGATATTTTAAAATATGATGGTAATAAGACATTGGCAGTTTGTTATGAAGGAGATTATGAAACCCTTGAATACTTTCAAAATAAACTGAAGAAGGAATATCCCAGTAAATTTAATACCCATATAATGAATAACAATTCCAAAATTGGCCCCCTTTTAGAGGTGATGAATCCTTTAGGGTCAAAATGGCTATCATTAAAAAAATATGCAGAAGATAAGGGGATAGCTGCTAATCAGATAGTTGCCATTGGGGATGATAATAATGATATTGAAATGATAGAAAAAGCTGGATTAGGAATAGGAATGAAAAATTCTACCCAAGAAGTAAAAGCAGTAGCAGATATTATAACAAAAAAAACGAATGATGAAGCAGGTGTTGCCTATATTCTAAAAGATATTTTTAATATTTGTATTTAATAAGAATAGTACAACTATTATAAATAATATAATTTAGTAAAAGCTTTTTATGGGGAGTTGGGGAGATGTCTATATTAAAAACAATAGTTTCAATATTAATCCTTTTGGGTGCTATTAATTGGGGGCTAGTAGGACTTTTTAACTTTGACCTAATAGAATTTATTTTTAAATCTAAAACTTCTTTAGGAGCTAGAATAGCTTATACTTTAATCGGTCTTTCAGGTATTTTTACAATTTTATACTTAATTTTTTAGAACCTGAGAAATTTCTCAGGTTTTTTATTGTATAAGTAAGTATATTTCTATGAATTGCTGAAATAAAGAAGAATACTGTATTTAAGTATTATTGAAAATTTTGTAAGACAATAAAAAAGAGGGGTTGTAGGGGATGAAATCCCCTGCCGTATTAGAGGGGTGCTCAGGGTACCAAGTACCCGCCGAAGGGGAACTAGGTTCCCCTAGCGGAAGCGAGCTTTGCTCGCTTTTTTTATTGTATAAGTAAGTATATTTCTATGAATTGCTGAAATAAGACAAATAACAATTAACTAACAAATCGACAAAGTCGATTTTGTCGCTGCAAATAATGTTTTTATCCCTAAAGATTGACCTTAAAACTAAGAGCTAAGAGCTAGGGGCTGAGGTCTAACAAAGCGTCGTCAGACGCATTTGTTCTTTATTTAAATTGCTGAGGGATTAATAATCCCCCAACAATATCCTAGCAATTGTAATAAAAATTATCTACTTTCTTGATGCTCGATTAAATCAATAGTTCCTAACAATATATGAGCAAGTCCAAATCCAGCTATTCCCCATGCTAAAGTTGTAGGAATTGATTTTTTTGCAGCTAGAGCTGATGCAGTAACTGCAGTTCCTAATACTGTTGGGATTAAACCTTCCCTTGCTTTCATTAAATTACCTCCTAAAATAATAATAGTGTATTATTATTTTTTGATAAAAATACTGAAAAAATAATTATTTTTATAAGGAAAAAAAGGAAGGAAATGTATTAAAAATTTACTGAAATTATTCAAAATATAAACTATTTATCCAAAAATTACAAAATTAAGATACAAAGTTTTTTATCTACATTTTAAAGATAATTTTTTATAGCAAATATGAGATTCAAATTCCATTGGATATTTAACTTATCAAAAAAATGTTATAAAATAATTATAGAGTTTTTATAAAAGAGGTGTTATAAATGATATTACACATTTTAACAGGATTAGTTAATAGAGTTGGGATTATAATAGTTTTAGCTTTTATTTTGTCAAAAGCAAAGCTTTTTAGGAATTTAGTTACAAAACGAAAAGTAAGTATTTTAGATAAATTCATATTATCAATTTTCTTTGGGATATTCGGTATAATTGGAACTTATTCAGGGATAAAAATACAAGGTGCTTTAGCTAATTCAAGGGTTATTGGTGTATTTGCTGGAGGTTTATTAGGGGGACCTTTTGTTGGAATAATGTCAGGATTTATTGCAGGTTTGCATAGATGGGCTATAGATATAGGAGGATTTACTGCTGTAGCCTGTGGAATTTCTACAACTGTAGAAGGAATACTTGCTGGTATTTTAAGTAAGAAATTTTATAAATCCAAAAATAAGTGGATGTTTTCCCTTGTAGCAGGGGCATTTGCTGAACTTGTCCAAATGATTATTATCTTAATAGTAGCTAAGCCATTTTCTCAAGCTTTAGAATTAGTAGAAATAATAGGGATACCAATGATAACAGTTAATTCAATAGGTATATCTATGTTTATAGCAGTAACAGAAAGTATTTTTAAAGATCAGGAAAGGGCAGCTGCATATCAAGCTCAAATAGCTTTAAAAATTGCAAATAAAACCTTAAAGTATTTCAGAAAAGGGTTTAATACAGATACAGCATATAAAACAGCTCAGATTATATATAATATGGCTGATTTAAAGGCAGTTGCTTTTACAGATACTGAGAAGATTTTGGCCCATGTTGGTGCAGGTGAAGATCACCATAAACTAGGCAATCCTATAAAAACTAATTTGACAAAATCAGTTATTAGAACTGGTAAATATAAAGTAGCGAATTCACAAAGGGAAATTGATTGTAATAATGATAGCTGTAGCTTAAAATCTGCAATTATAGTTCCACTTAAAGAAAAAAATAAAGTAATTGGTACTCTTAAACTATATAAAACTGAAGAACAATCTATTACCCAAATTGATGTAGAGTTAGCATTAGGTCTTGCATTATTATTTTCAACTCAAATAGAGGTAAGTAAAGTTGAATATCAAGCTAAACTCCTTAAAGATGCTGAATTAAAAGCACTTCAAGCACAAATAAATCCACATTTTTTATTTAATGCTATAAATACTATAGTTTCATTTGTAAGGATAAAGCCAGATAAGGCAAGGGAATTATTATTACATTTAGGATCTTATTTTAGAAAGAATTTACAGCAAAACAAAGAAGAGGTTGAATTATATAAAGAAATAGAACATGTAAAGTCCTATCTAGAAATAGAGAAGGCCAGATTTGGAGAAAAATTAAAGGTAAAATTCCATATACCTGATAATCTAACCTGTTATTTACCACCCCTTATATTACAACCAATTGTAGAAAATGCTGTAAAGCATGGTATAATGGAAAAACTAGAAGGTGGAACTATTGAAATAAAAGCTATAGACGAAGTAGATGAAGTAAAGCTAATTGTAAAAGACAATGGAGTTGGAATGGATACATTATATGTAAATTCCTTATTTTCTCAGAATAAAGAAACTAGCTCTGTAGGACTTATTAATGTAAATAATAGACTTATTAATAAATATGGAAAAGAGTATGGTTTGAAAATTAACAGTAAGCTAGGAAAAGGAACAATAGTTACAATGAGGATTCCTAAAGATACTTCTGAAAGATTTAAGGAGGTAAGCTAATGCTAAAAGCAATTATAGTTGATGATGAGATGCCTGCTAGAGAAGAACTCAAATTCCTTTTAAAAGAATTTAATGAAATAGATATAATTGGAGAGGCAAGTAATGGAGTAGAAGCAATAAAGCTTAATGAAAAACTTAGACCAGATTTAATTTTTCTAGATATACAAATGCCACAGATTACAGGAATAGAAGTGGCGGAAAAAGTACTGGATTCAACACATGTACCTTTGATTATTTTCGTTACAGCATTCGATCAATTTGCAATAAAGGCCTTTGAAGTAAATGCTATAGATTATTTATTAAAACCATTATGTAAAGAAAGATTAGAAAAATCTATAAAAAAGGCTATAAATTTATACAAAGCTAAAAATTATGATTATGAAAATAAATTAGAGAAACTTATTAAAGAAATTAAAGGTAGAAATGAAAAGGTTGATAAGATTTCAGTATATAAAAATGGTAGACTAATTCCATTAGATCTTGATGAAATAATTTATGCTACTGTAAAAGAAAAGAATACTGTAATAGTATCAACTAAGGGAGAATTTGAAACTAATAATACACTGAGTCAATTACAAGAAAAATTGAAGAACCATAATTTTTTTAGAAGTCATAGAAGTTTTCTTGTTAATTTAGATTTTATAGAAGAAATTGAACCTTGGTTTAATAGCACATATCAAGTAAAGTTAAAGAATAATAAGGAAAAGATACCAGTTAGTAGGAATCATTGTAAAGAGTTTAGAAAATTGATGAATATTGACTAAAATTGTAATTTAGATATGTATATTGCAATTCGGTGTCGAATAATTGTATTTTATCTTAAGCTCCCTACTTTTTTTTATTTTCTAGCTATAATCTTATTAGACCAATATGAAGTAGGGGGTATGAAAATGATTTCATTTTTAAGTTCTATTGCTCTTTTAATTATAGGATATTTTACTTATGGTGTCTTTGTGGAAAAGGTTTTCGGTGTAGATGAAAATAGACCTACACCAGCAGTAGCAATGAATGATGGAGTTGATTTTGTTCAGTTAAGTTGGCCAAGAATTTTCTTAATTCAGTTTCTAAACATTGCTGGGTTAGGTCCAATTTTTGGTGCAATTATGGGAGCATTATTTGGACCAGCAGCTTTTATTTGGATAGTTTTAGGTAGTATTTTTGCAGGAGCAGTTCATGATTATTTTTCAGGAATGCTTTCTATTAGACATGAAGGTAAAAGTATTGCTGAGATAGTAGGAATCTATTTAGGAGAAAATGCTAGAAAAATAATGAGGGTATTTTCTGTAATTCTTTTAATTCTAGTTGGTACAGTATTTATGACTGGACCGGCTGCACTTTTAGCTAATCTTAAGCTAGGTGGTCTTGATAGCATCAATATTTGGTTAGCTGTAATATTAATATATTATTTCTTAGCTACTATACTTCCAGTAGACAAAGTAATCGGAAAGGTATATCCACTATTCGGTGCAGCTTTGCTTATAATGGCAGTAGGTATAGGTAGTATGTTAGTTATAAAAGGTTACAATATACCAGAGATTACATTATCTAACCTTCATCCAAAGGAATTACCTATTTGGCCTATGCTATTTGTTACAATTGCATGTGGTGCTATAAGTGGTTTCCATGCAACTCAGTCACCAATGATGGCAAGATGTGTTACAAATGAAAAGTATGGTAGAAGAGTATTTTATGGTTCAATGATTTCAGAGGGAATAATTGCTTTGATTTGGGCAGCAGCTGCTATGACATTCTTTGATGGTGGAATTTTAGGTCTACAAGAGGCAGTAAATAATGGTGGACCAGGGGCAGTAGTTAATGCAATATCAAGCACATTACTTGGACCAATAGGTGGTTTACTTGCTATGTTAGGAGTAATTGCATGTCCAATAACATCAGGAGATACTGCATTTAGAAGTGCAAGATTAGTTATAGCAGATGCATTTGGAGTTAAACAAGGAGAAATTAAAAATAGATTAATCCTTGCAATACCTTTATTTGCAATAGGATTTGGACTAACAAGAATAGACTTTAGTATAATATGGAGATATTTTGCATGGTCAAATCAAACATTAGCAATGATTGTTCTATGGGCTGGTGCTGCATATCTAATATTAAATAATAAATTCCATTGGATATCAACAATACCTGCCACTTTTATGACAGCTGTTAGTGTAACTTATATTTTACAAGCACCAGAAGGATTCAAGCTTTCAACATCAGTTTCATATCCAGTAGGTATAATTGTAGCACTAATTGCTTTAGTAACTTTCTTAGCTAAGTTTAATACTAAAGAATTAAAAGATAAAGTACAAGCATAAGATAAAAACAGGTCCATTGTGGACCTGTTTTCATTTATCTAATTTTGCACGTTCATATTGTTTAGGCCATTCAATTTCATGATTGAGCTCATGGGCAGCTTGAAGTGGCCAATAGGGATTTCTAAGAAGCTCTCTTCCTACAAAAACTAAATCAGCCCTTTTATTTTGTAATATTTCTTCTGCCATATAAGATTGGGTTATTAATCCACCTGCTATAGTAGGTTTATTTGTACCTCTTTTTATTATTTCAGAATGTTTTATTTGGTAACCTGGATAGACATTAATTTTTGTGTTTATTACCCCACCTGAACTAACATGATAAATATCAGGCTTATCTTTTAGTAAATTTAATATATTAACTAGATCTTCAGGGTGATTGCCCTTTTTATCATATTCTTCAGCAGAAATCCTTACAGATATAGGTTTATCATCTGGCCATACTTTTTTTACTTCCTTAAGAACTTGATTTAATAATCTTACTCTATTTTCAAGGGAACCTCCATAATTATCATTTCTTTTATTAGTAAGTGGAGATAAAAATTCATTTAGTAAATAACCATGTGCACTATGGATTTCGATAATATCAAAACCTGCCTTTAATGCTCGTTTTGCCCCATTTTTGAATTTTTCTACTATATCATTTATTTCATCTACACTAAGTTCATTTGGTGTTTTGTAATCAGTACTAAATGGTATAGGGCTAGGTGCCACTGGAGTTTCATCAGTAACTTGACTTTTCCTACCTGCATGGGCAAGTTGTATTCCTACTTTAGCACCATAGCTTTTACAAATATCCACAATTTTCTTTAAACCCTCGATATGTTTATCACTCCATATTCCTAAGTCCTTTGAAGTAATACGACCTTTAGGTTCAACTGCAGTAGCCTCTACAATTATTAAACCTACCTTACCTATAGCCCTTGTAGCATAATGGGTAAGATGCCAAGCATTTACAAACCCATCTTGATTTGAACTATATTGACACATGGGAGGCATTACTATTCTATTTGGAAGTAATAATGATTTTATTCGGAAAGGTTCAAACAACTTAGCCATTATTAAAGACCTCCTTAACTATTATTGTAAACTATTCTTAAGGTATTATTACCCTTGAAATATTGTTAAAAACATACATTTAATAAAGTTAAAATTAAAAAATTATAATTAATAAAGTAAATTTAATATTTTTTGATAATTTTATATAAAACTGATAAATTAATATATAGTAGTTAAAAAGAGGTGAAATAATGGAAGAAAATAAATTATATAGAGTGTATTCTAAGTATTTAAAAGAAAAGTATGGAGAAAAGGTCTATAAACTTCCTATAAACCTTCCTGTAACATGTCCAAATAGAGATGGATGTGTTGGATATGGAGGCTGTATATTCTGCGGAGAAAAGGGAGCTGGCTTTGAAAATCTTTCAAATGTTTTATCAGTAAGGGAACAGTTAATTAAAAATAAGGATTATATAAGTAAAAGATATAAGGCAATGAAGTTTATAGCATATTTTCAAAACTTTACAAATACCTATTTACCTTTAGAGAGATTTAAAGGATATATAAAGGAAGCTATTATGGATGATATAGTTGAGATAGATATTAGTACTAGACCTGATTGTATTTCAGAAAAATACTTAAAATTTTTAGATTCAGTAAAGAAGGAATATGATAAGAATATTACAGTAGAATTGGGGTTACAGACAGTAAATTACCATACATTAAAGAAAATAAATAGGGGACATTCACTTGCAGAATTTATAGATAGTGTTCAAAGAATAAAAAAATATGGATTTAATATTTGTGTACATTTAATACTTAATTTACCATGGGATGATATGGATGATGTTATTGAAAATGCAAAGATAATTTCAGCTTTAGGTATAGAACAGGTTAAACTTCATTCTCTTTATATAGTAGAGGATACAATAATTGGTAAAATGTATAAAGAAGGTAGGATTAAATTAGGCAGTAAAGATGAATATATAAAAAGGGTAATAACTTTTCTTGAATATCTACACCCTGATATAGTAGTACAAAGGCTTATTGGTAGGGCACCAAAGGAAGATACTTTATTTGTTAACTGGGATACTAGCTGGTGGAAAATAAAAGATGAAATAATTAAAACAATGAAACAAAACAATAGCTATCAAGGTAAAAGGTGTAATTATCTAAATGGAAAAGCTCTAATAAAGTTTAATTAATTATTTATAAATTAATAGGCGACCAAATCTAGGTCGCCTTAGAAAGATTATCCTTGAGTTTTAGGTGCAAAAGTAGCACAATCAGTTTCCTGTGTATTTTGAGCATTAGGTGGTTGAATTTCAATTTTAGAAGCTAAACAATGGTCACCTTCACCATAATAATAACAACTATTTACACAGCATTTTACTCTGTTAATACTATTATTTGACTTTTCAATGCGCATTAATAAATCCTCCTTTAAGTTGTTGTTAGCATATTTATAGCCTAATTTTATTGTTTGAAATAAATAAAAAAATATACGTTTAAGATTTAGTTTAATTTTTTAAAAACAATTGAAAAAAATTAAACTAAAATATAAAATTATATAGAATAATAAAAGTAGGTGATAAAATGAATTTACCTAAGGATTTTAAGGAAAGAATGGAAAAATTATTAAATGAAGAATATGCAGATTTTATATCTAGTTTTAACAATGATTTTCATAGGGGAATAAGAGTAAATACACTTAAAATAAGTGTAGATGATTATAAGAAAATAACACCTTTTAAAATTAAAGAAGTACCTTGGGTTAAAGAAGGTTTTTTCATTGATAGTGACTCAAGACCAGGTAAACATCCATATTATCATTGTGGATTATACTATATTCAAGAGCCAAGTGCTATGGCACCAGTAGAAGTTCTAAATCCAAAACCTGGTGATAAGGTATTAGATATAAGTGCTGCACCAGGAGGAAAGGCAACACAAATTGCTGCAAAACTTAATGGAAAAGGAGTCCTAGTTGCTAATGATATAAGTCCTAAAAGGGTTAAGGCTTTAGTTAAAAACATAGAATTATTTGGAATCAAAAACAGCGTAATTACTAATGAATTGCCAGAAAGATTAGCAGGTAAGTTTTCAACTTATTTTGATAAAATATTAGTTGATGCACCATGTTCTGGAGAAGGTATGTTTAGAAAAGATTCTAAGGCTCATAAAAGTTGGAGTAGTTTTTCAGTTAAAAAGTGCTCTAAAATGCAAAAAGAAATTCTAGAATGGGTACCTAAAATGTTAAAACCAGGGGGCAAATTAGTATATTCAACATGTACTTTTTCACCAGAAGAGAATGAAGGAACCATAGAATGGTTTTTAAATAAATTTCCTGAGTTTGAAGTAGAAGAAATTAAATTGGAGGGTCTAGATAGAGGAAGACCTGAATGGATATCTGCCAGAAAAGAAATAGAAAATACTGCAAGAATTTGGCCTCACAAATCGGAAGGGGAAGGTCATTTTATTGCACTTTTAAGAAAAAAAGATGGTGAAGAAGAATTACAAGAAAAATTTAAGTTTAATATAGGTAATTTTCAAAGCTATATAGAATTTGTAGATGAACATTTAAAAATTGAATTAAAAGAAAATTTACATTTATTAGGAAGTAAACTATTTATGGTCCCAGAGGGTATACCTGATGTTTCAGGCATAAGAACAGCCAAATTAGGATTATATTTAGGTGAGTTTAAAAAGAATAGATTTAGGCCAAGTCAAGCACTTGCAATGGCATTAAAAAAAGAACAAGTAAAAGAAACAATAGATTTAAGTAGTGAAAGCATTGAGGCTATTAAATATTTAAGAGGAGAAACATTAATGGTTAAAAAAAGTAAGGGTTGGAAATTAGTATGTATAGATGGCTTTCCTGTTGGATGGGGGAAACAGACAGATAGCTTCCTAAAAAACTATTATAGAGCTGAGTGGAGGATGAAATAATCTAAAAAATAAAAATAAGGTGGTTTTTATGCAAGAAAGATTAAGGTTAGATAAAATACTAAGTAATATGGGATATGGAAGCAGAAAGGATGTAAAAAAACTTATTAAGAAGGGAAATGTTAAGGTTGATGGTAAAGTTGTAAAGCAAAATTCATTGAAAGTTAACCCCTATAATTCAAAAATAGAAGTAAATGGCTATCTAGTAGAGTATAGAAAATATGTTTATATTATGATGAATAAGCCAAATGGTGTTGTATCCTCAACTGACGACCCAATAAATAGAACAGTTATTAGTATTTTAGATGATAAATATAAAATTTTTGAACCTTTTCCTGTAGGAAGACTTGATAAAGATACAGAAGGATTACTTATTTTATCAAACGATGGAAAACTTGCCCATAACCTTTTATCGCCTAAAAAACATGTTAAAAAGACCTACTATGCTGAAGTAGAAGGTATAGTACAAGATAATGATATTGAAAAATTTAAGAAAGGGATTATTCTAGATGATGGTTATAAAACTATGCCTGCTGAATTAGAAATATTAGAATCAAATGAAATATCAAAGGTAAAATTGACTATAAAAGAAGGAAAATATCATCAAGTAAAGAGAATGTTTAAAGCCTTAGGAAAGAAAGTAATATATCTTAAAAGAATTTCAATGGGTAACCTTAGCCTTGATAATAGGTTATTGCCTGGGGAATATAGGGAATTAACAGAAAATGAAATTAATCTTTTAAAGAAAAGTTAATATAAATAAATTGGCGTCCATTAATGGACGCCAATTTTAGCTTAAGCCATTAACTAAAGAATTTAATTGTGATTGAATCTGCTTTTCATCAATTTCATTTTCATTAAAATCCACAGTTACTGTGTCAGCAACTACGTCTACCCTTACAGCATTTACACCTTTAAGTTGTGAAAGGGAGCTTTCTATTGTAGTAATATCAGTTTCATTTGTAAGATTTGATACTCTAAATTTTTTTGCTCTCACGTTCTCACCTCCATAAATTAGTATTGACATAAAGGTGAGCAATATTACTTTTAACAAACAATTTTTAGTGAAATTAATTGTCCTTCAGTAAATTGTAGTATATAATATAAAAGTATAATAGATAAATGTAATAAATAGTATTTAGTCAGAATAAATAATAAAAAGGGGGAAAGAAATGAAAAACTTTATTATAGCACCAGATGGATTAGTTTATATTATAGTATTAGCAATTATAACTACAGTAGCTGCATATTTTAATATATATCTTTCAATTTTCCCTTTTATACTTTTGGCATTTGTAGTTTTCTTTTTTAGAAATCCGCCAAGGAAGATTACCAAGAATGATAAACATATATTATCACCGGCAGATGGTAAAGTTATTAATATTTCAGAAATATATGAGGATGAATTTTTAAAATGTGAAGCAATAAAAATCAGTATATTTTTGTCTATTTTTAATGTCCATTTAAATAGGTCACCTATATGTGGGGAAATTAAATATACTAAATATAGACCAGGAAAATTTTTACCTGCTTTTAAAAGTCATGCATCTGAAATAAATGAGAGAAATTCTGTTGGGATACAAAATGGAAGTTTTAAGATTATTGTAAATCAGATTACAGGTTTTATAGCTAGAAGAATAGTATGCAAGGTTAAGATAGGAGATAAAATTGATCAAGGACAGATTTATGGCTTAATAAAATTTGGTTCTTGTACTGAAATTATTATGCCAAAGGATAAGGTTAACATAAATGTAAAAGCAGGTGACAAAGTAAAGGGCGGAATTACTATAATTGGGGTGATCAAGGATGGGTTTAAAAGCTAAAATCCCTAATTTTTTTACTATATTGAATCTTTGTTTTGGTATATTGTCTATTTTGTATATTTTTGATAATGATTACTATATATCATCAGTTCTTATCCTAATGGCAGCACTTTTTGATAGGTTTGATGGTAAGTTAGCGAGAAAATTTAATGCAACAACCAATATAGGAAAAGAATTAGATTCTCTTTGTGATTTAATATCATTTGGTGTAGCTCCATCTATTTTAATATGGAATATCCAATTAGTTAACTTTGGAATTATAGGAATAATAATTACTATAGTTTTTGCTATATCAGGGGCATACAGACTGGCAAGATATAATGTTACTGAATTTGATGGTATTTATATGGGAATACCTATCACATTATGTGGAGGAGTATTAGCAGTAATGTCAATATATACTGTTAAATATAATCTTAATTTGTACTTCACCTCTATATTGATGTTACTACTATCATATGGAATGATTAGTACCAAAATTAAACTTAAAAAAAGATAAATTAGACGGTATATTTTTTATTATAATTAATTAGAGATAGATAGGGTGTTAGTTGTGTTGTATTTTAAGAAGGAAAAAACTATTTTTGATAAGTTTTTTAATCAAAGAGATGCATTGATAATACAGTATATGAATGGAGATATTACAAAGAGGGAGTTTCTACAATTAAATTTTGATTATATACAAAGACTTAGGATAGAGCCATTTACCAAAATTGATAGTTACGAAAAAGGTATGTATAATTATCAATATTACAACATGATGGCAAAATACTATTCAATGATGGCTAGTGATGTAAAAAAAAGGAATAAACATGCAAAGTACTATAATACTTATTTAAGTAAATCAAGTTATTTTTATAGACAAAAAGATAAAAGCACATTAAAATTATTAAAGCATTTAAATTTTGAGAATATAGATGCTTACTTTATTAAAGTGAGGTCTAAATATTTGAGAAATAAATTGTATGAGATTGTTCTAAAAGACTATGATAATGCAATACTACATTCAAAGAGTAAGTGGTTACTTAGAATTTTAAGAGAAGAAGGGGTATTTACAGAGGGAGTTAAAGAATCTTTAATTGATGAATATATAAATGAAAAATATTAATGTATTAATAATAATAGGAGCCATATTATGGCTCCTATTTTACTCCTGCTATAATTTTTATAATTGTCTCTAAAGAACTATTATCTTTAATTTTATAAGTACCTGCTTTTAGTTTCCTATCTAAATTTAATTCCCTTGCAACTTTTAGAAATTCTGCTTTATTATTTATTAAGCCCTTTTGTATTAATATATCAGCTATAGCTGGCCCTAATGACCCTTGGGGAATTTCTACTATAATAGTTTGGACTTTTTTAGGAGGATTATCATTAGGTTCGTCAATCGGTTCACTAGATGTATTTTCTTCTTTATCAGATTCTACAATATCTTCAGATTCATCATTATTTGTGTCTTCATTTTCTGATTTTTCATTTTCATCTTTTGAGTCATTATCATTATTTAATACTAGACTTTCATTTGTTTCAGTAGATTGAGTTTCTGATGATAAATCTGCAGAGAGTTTGTCCAGATCTTCTGCAAATAAGATATCTAACCTCCAAGTTATGATTCCAGCGACTAAAACGATAATAACTATAACTAATACATAATCAATAACATCGTATAGAAAGTCCTTAAATTTTTCCATATAATTTCCACCCTCTACATTTAGTCTTAATAAAATAATATCATATTGGAGATACAAGTTTCAATAGACCATTGATAATACTATAAAAAAGAATTAATGGTAAAATATTATTAAAGTATATTAGTAACTTTAAACTAAACTATAATGAAAGGTTGGTATTAATGAGGGAAATTTATATAGGTAAAAATGAAAAAAATCAGAGGGTAGATAGATTCCTAAAAAAGTATATGCCTGAGGCGCCTTCAAGCTTTATATATAAAATGATTAGAAAAAAGAGAATTAAGCTTAATGGTAAAAGGACAAAACCTAATAAAATTTTAAGAGAAGGTGATAAATTCCAGCTTTACTTGGCAGATGAAACTATTGATAAATTTAGAAGAGATACTAGGGTAATAGATGTACCTATAAACTTAGATATAATATATGAAGATAAAAACATAGTTCTTATAAATAAAGAAAAAGGAGTTTTATCCCATTCAAACGGAAAGGAAAGAGAAAATACATTAGTTCAACAACTTATAAGTTATTTACATAAAAAAGGCGAATATGATTTTTTTAAAGAAACTACCTTTACACCATCAATATGTAATAGATTAGATAGAAATACAAGTGGAATTGTTATAGGTGCTAAGAACTTTGCTACACTTCAGATGATAAATGAAATGATTAGAAAAGGGAAATTAAAAAAATATTATAAGTGTATTGTAAGAGGAGAAATTAAAAAAGATATGGATTTAAAAGGATATTTAGTTAAGGATAAGGATAGTAATAAAGTTTATGTTACTAAAGAAAAAACAAAAAATGGTAAAAAAATACATACCTTTATTAAAGTATTAAAAAGAAACTCTGATTTTAGTTTGCTAGAAGTAGATTTAATAACAGGAAGAAGTCACCAAATTAGAGCACACCTTAATTTTTTAGGACATCCTATTATAGGTGATAACAAATATGGAGATAAGGATATAAATAAAATGTTTTATGACAAATATGGACTTAAAAATCAATATTTACATGCGTATAAAATAGTTTTTAATGATTTAAACCCTCCACTTGATTATTTAAATCAGAAAGTTTTTACTGCAGAAGCAAATAAGAAGTTGAAAGTGATAGAAGATGATCTTTTCTAGCAAAATTTAAAATTTAATTAGATTATGATTAAAAATTACAAAATTGCATATCCTAATTGTGAGAAACTACAAGGAGGGTGAAATAATTTGAAAGTAAGAGATGTAATGACCTCAAGTGTATCAACAGCTAGAGAAAATTCTTCTATTCAAGAAGTAGCTAACCAAATGAAAAATTTAGATGTAGGTTCAATACCAGTGTGTGATAGTAATAATAGACCTGTAGGAATTGTAACTGATAGAGATATTGTTTTAAGAAATGTAGCTCAAGGACAAGATGGAAATACTGCGGTGAGAAATGTAATGTCAACAAAAATTGTATCAGTTACTCCTGATACAGACGTTCATCAAGCAGCTAAAATTATGGCTGAAAATCAGGTGAGAAGACTTCCAGTAGTTGAAAATGGTAAAGTTATAGGAATGCTATCAATAGGAGATTTAGCTGTTAGAGATATTTATGTAAATGAAGCTGGGAGTGCCTTATCTAATATATCACAACCTGTTAAATCAATGAGATAGTAATTTACTATAGTCCCTGATTTCCAGGGACTATAATTTTGTTTTTATTTAATTTTGTTTCAATAAAAGACAATAGATAATAAATTTAAAATTAAGATTTTTTAGCAAATTTACTTTATATAAACATAAAAATACAGTATAGTATAATTAATACTATAGGGGAGGAGATAGGATGGGAAAGAAAAATGAGGAAATAAAAGTTAACATAACTGAATTTGGAGAATTAAAAGTAAATAAAGGAACAAAGTTAATTAATATTTTAAACAAAATAAACAAAGAAATAGATTCTTCACAATATGTTGCAGCAAGGTTTAATAATGAAATAAAACATTTAGAGCATGAGATTAAAGATAAAGGAGATATTGAGTTTTTAGATATTACAGATAGAGATGGTTTAAGAATTTACGTTAGAACTCTCTGTTTAATTTATATAAAAGCCTGTAAAGAACTTTTTGATAACTGTACAGTTACAATAGAGCATTCATTAAGTAAGGGATTATATACTGAAATACATAACAATAAGAAAATAGGGTTAAGAGATGTAAAAAAAATAAAAAATAAAATGAAAGAAATAATAGAAAGGGATATTAAAATATACAGAGAATCAATAAGTAAAGAAGAAGCAAGGAAAATTTTCAAGAAACAGGATATGGAGGATAAATTAAAATTACTAAAGTATAAAAATGAACCTAATATACATGTTTATAAATTAGAGGACTATTATGATACATTTTATGGATATTTAGCCCCTTCTACTGGATATATAAAAGAATTTGACTTAAAATATTATCATCCAGGAATTATACTACAATTTCCAAGAAAAGAAAGTAATTTTAAGATACCAAAATTTGAAGAACAAAATAAACTAGCAAAGATATTTAGAGAATCAGAAAAATGGGGAGAAATTTTAGATGTAGGATATGTTGCTTCACTTAATGAAAAAATTGAAAAGAAAACAATAAAAGATATTATTATGGTTTCAGAAGCACTCCATGAGAAAAAAATAGCTTATATTGCAGACAAGATATGTGAAGATGACAATATAAGGGTCATTCTAATAGCTGGACCTTCTTCATCAGGTAAGACAACCTTTGCCCAAAGACTAGCTACCCAACTTAAAGTGAACGGTAAACGTCCTATTCCTATCTCTATAGATGATTATTTTGTGAATAGAGATGAGACTCCTTTGGATGAAGAAGGAAATTATGACTTTGAATCATTATATGCTGTGGATATAGATAAACTAAATGAGGATTTAATCAAATTAATGGAAGGAGTGGAAGTTGAACTTCCTAAATATAATTTTTTAAAAGGTAAGAGGGAATATACTGGAAATGTAATAAAACTAGATAAAAATCAGCCAATAATTATTGAAGGTATACATGGGCTAAATGATAAACTGACTCGTGAAATTCCACAAAATAATAAGTTTAAAATATATGTAAGTGCATTGACACAATTAAATATAGATTCCCATAATAGAATACCAACAACTGATACAAGATTAATACGAAGAATAGTTAGAGATAGTAAATATAGAGGTCATGATGCACTTAAGACATTATCACTTTGGGAATCTGTAAGAAGGGGAGAAGAAAATAATATATTCCCTTTCCAAGAAAAGGCTGATGTAATGTTTAATTCAGCATTAGTATATGAGTTAGCAGTATTAAAAAAATATGCTGAACCCCTTTTAAGAAATATTGATAGAAGTAGTCAATATTATTCAGAAAGTAAAAGAATTCTTAAATTTTTAGGTTATTTCAAAGATTTAGATTGTGAGGAATATATACCTCGTAATTCTATAATCAGAGAGTTTATAGGAGGAAGTCTATTTAGAGAAGAATAAGAAAAACTGGTTCTAGAATTAATGTTACATTATAAAGGGGGAGAATTTAATGGAAGAACTACTACAAAAATTAATTATAAAAAATAGAGAACTTACACAAAAAGGGGAAGTTGCATCTTACATACCTGCTTTAGCTAAAGCTAATCCTCAAAACTTAGGTATATGTGTTACAGATTTAGATGGTAACATATATAAAGCAGGTGACTATGATAAAAAATTTACTCTACAGAGTATTTCAAAGACAATTTCCCTTATGCTTGCCCTTATGGATAATGGTGAGGAAAAGGTTTTTGAGAGGGTTGGTATGGAACCAACTGGGGACCCTTTTAATTCAATAGTAAAATTAGAGACAATACGCCCTTCAAAACCCTTAAATCCAATGATAAATGCAGGTGCAATTGCTGTAACCTCAATGATAAAAGGTGAAAATGCAGATGAGAAGTTTGAAAGGCTTTTAAATCTTTTCCGAAAAATAACTGGAAATAAAGAGTTAGAAATTGATAGTGAGATTTATTTGTCAGAAAAGAAAACTGGTGATAGAAATAGAGCTATGGCCTATTTCATGAGGGATGTAGGTATTATTGAAGGTAATGTAGAGGAGATACTGGACGTTTATTTTAGACAATGCTCTATTAAAGTAGATTGTATTGATATTGCAAAGATTGGACTTTTTCTAGCAAATAAAGGAGTTGTACCTGATACAAAGGAGAAAATTACAACTGAACATATAGCCAGGGTAGTAAAGACTTTTATGGTTACTTGTGGAATGTATAATGCATCAGGGGAATTTGCAATAAAAGTAGGTATTCCTGCAAAAAGTGGTGTTGGTGGCGGAATATTAGGAGTAGTACCTCATAAAATGGGAATTGGTGTATATGGTCCAGCTTTAGATAAAAAAGGCAACTCAATTGGAGGGTATGGAGTTTTGAGAGACTTATCAAATGAATTAAATCTAAGTATTTTTTAATAAAAATAATGAGAGTAACTTTTTAACTTGAATATACATAAACTAATGTAAAAATAATTAGTAAAAAATACAACCTCTTCATTAAAAATATTTGTCTATAGTAGGTGATTCTTTTGAAAAAAAAATATAATGTGAAAGGGGTAAACGGAAATATATTAATAGATTTTACAGAGGAGGCAGTAGAAAACATAGATGATGCCAATGGTTCTTTAGTAATCCCTTATTATAAGGGAAATATAGTTATGACATATCATCTAAAGAGGAAGGGGTGGGAGTTTCCAGCAGGAAAAAAGGAAGAAGGGGAAACAATAGTTGAATGTGCTTTAAGGGAAACCTATGAAGAAACTGGTGCTATATTGACAAATATAAAACCATTAGGATACTATTTAGTTAAAAATGAACAACATGAATTTAAAATAGCTATTTTTATAGGACAAGTAAATGAATTTGAAACAAAACCTAGGTGGAGTGAAACCGATCTAGTAAAGCTATTTGATGAATTGCCAGAGAATATATCCTATAATGATGATGTATATGAAATAGTGTTAAATTATATAAGAAGGTTTAAATTGGATAGGGCTATAACTTAGGTTATAGCCTTTTCTTTTTTAAAACTTAATTAATTTTTTATAATACATAGGAAATTATAATAAATAAAAGTTTTAGATAAAATATAATCTCTATTATGTATTTTTAAAAAAGTCAATCATGAAAATCTTTATTTTTTAAATAGAAGACTTTTTTATTATGGTTTAAAATATTAAGTAAAGAAATAAATTTGGTAGGTGATTAAATTGAATATACTCGTAGTTGATGATGAGAGGCTTTTAGTAAAAGGGTTGAAAAGCAGCTTAGAAAGGGAGAATTTTAACGTTTATGTAGCATATGATGGAAAAAAAGCTTTAGAAGTAATAAATAAAGAAAAGATTGATTTTATTATTTTAGATTTAATGCTTCCAGAGATTGACGGTATAACCCTCTGTAAAAAAATCAGACAAAAACTAGATATTCCAATAATTATGCTAACTGCTAAAGATGACTATGTAGATAAAATATTAGGGTTGGAAATGGGAGCAGATGATTACATAACTAAACCCTTTCATACTAGAGAACTTATAGCCCGAATAAGAGCTGTATATAGAAGATTTAATAAGACCAAAGAGCCAGATGAAATAATTGAAATAAATGGTTTGAAATTTAATACATTAGAAAGAACCTTATATAAAGGCAATAAAGAAATTATTTTGACCGCAAAAGAATTTGATTTATTAAAAATTTTAATTACAAATAGGGGAAGGGTTTTTAAAAGGGAAGAATTATATGAGTTAGTTTGGGATGAATTAGGTTATGATACTAGAACTGTTGATGTACACATAAGAAAGTTAAGGGAAAAAATTGAAGATGACCCTAGTAATCCAAAGTATATAAAGACTAAATGGGGGGTTGGATATTTCTTTAGAAAGGAAAGGGTATAATGATTAAAAATATAAGTATTAAAATGGCAGTTGTTTTTGGTTTAATCATAATAGTAACTTTAGCAGTTTTAGATTTTTTCTTAATATATACATATAGTAATACTCAATTTCAAAAGCAGGAAATTGAGTATTCAACCTATGGAAATATTATTTCAAATATTGCAAAGGAGAATATAACAAATAGAACAAATCTTAACAGGTTAGTTAAAGAGTACGCCCAAAATATAGAGGGACGGGTATTAATATTAAATAGTAACGGAAAAGTGATAGCAGATAATTATGATGGCTATATTGGAACTAAGATACAAAATAAAGAAATTGATATGACACTACAAAATAAAAGTGAATCTATAGGATATTATACAGTAGAAGATAAAAAAATAATGATGGTTACAACTCCTATTCTATCAAATGAAAAAATAATGGGAGTTGTGTTAATATCAACATATGCTGACGATGTATATATAGATGTTGGTAGCCTAAAAAGAAGGGTTATTTTAATTTCACTTTTTTCAGGGCTTTTGGCTATTATTGTATCTTTTATAATTGGAGATAAAATAGCCGATCCTATAAAACAATTGACCTCAGCATCAGAAAAAATATTAAAGGGCAATCTTAATACAAAGGTAAATATAAAGAGAAAAGATGAGATTGGTAAGCTTGCAACAACCTTTAATAAGATGAGTGAAGAACTTTATAAAATTGATGTTAACCGAAGGAGATTTATAAGTGATGTATCCCATGAATTAAAAACACCTTTAGCTTCTATAAAAGCACTTATAGAATCACTTATAGATGGTGAAGAGGATTTAGAGACATTTAGAGAATATTTAATAGATGTAAATAGTGAAATAGATAGATTAACTGGACTTGTAAAGTCATTATTAAATGTTACTAGGTTAGAAGAAATACAATTAAATAAAGAATGGATAAAATTATATAGTGAAATTAACAATGTAATGAAGCTATATAAAAACTCATTAAAAGAGAAAAATATTGAGTTTATTACAGATGTCAAAAGAGATGTAAAGATATATGCAGATAAGGATATGTTTAAAGAAGTTATGATAAATTTAATAGATAATAGTATTAAATATGGAAAAAATAATGGATATATTAAGATAGTATATGAAGATAAAAGGGATAATAAATATTTAATTATTCAAGATAATGGTCAGGGTATATCGAAAAAGGATCTCCCATATATATTTGACAATTTCTATAGAGCAGATAAATCTAGGGCAAGGGATAAGGGAGGTAGTGGTATAGGTTTGTTTGTTGTAAAAAGGATATTAAATCTACATGGCTGGGAAATAAATGTAGAAAGTGAATTAGGAGAGTTTACTAAATTTATTAT
>NZ_MCIB01000016.1 GCF_003609645.1 Thermohalobacter berrensis | reverse complement strand
TTTCGTATCGACTCTTAATACTATAGCAAATTTTTGATTTGGTGTCAAGACTTTTTTTCAATTTTTTTGATTGTTTTTTCTTCCCTTTTCGCCGCCCTTAATTAGCGACAGTATGTATCTTAACATAAATTTTACATCCTGTCAAATGTTAATTATATCCTTTTTTGCATATTCTACAGTTGTTTATTAAACCGGAAAAAGTATTACAAATCAAGGAATTAAAGTAGTATTTTTAGGGAAAACTCTTTTTAAGTAAATTTATAAATTATCTAGTTTCAATATAATAATTGTTCCAAATATTTGGGAGGTGTAAAATGTCTTTACTAAACAAAAGAAAAAAGCATAGTGTTAATTCTGATTCTCCTTTTGCAATTTCAGAGTTTAGCAATATAGTCTTAGAATATTTGCATAATTATTATAATGAAAATTATGATAATCTTATAATAGTTTGTATAGGTACTGATAGGTCTACTGGTGATTCTTTAGGACCTCTTGTAGGGGATAAGCTATCTAGTTTTATGAAATGGTATCCTAATGTCCATCTTCTAGGCACTCTAAATGAACCTGTACATGCAAAGAATTTAGAAGATAAAATTAAATTAATAAATTGCTCATTTAGCAATCCCTTTATTATATCTATTGATGCATCTTTAGGTAAATCTGAGCGAATAGGATATGTAACAATTTCTACAGGACCTCTTAAACCTGGTGCAGGTGTCAATAAAGATTTACCTGAGATAGGAGATATACATATTACAGGGATTGTAAATATGGGTGGCTTTATGGAATATGTTGTACTTCAAAATACTAGATTAAGCATTGTCATGAAAATGGCAAATGTAATATCTAAATCTATACTTTTTAGCCTTTGGAAATATTATAATGGAAAAGAAAATATATTATAGTAAAACATATTAAAAATGCTGACGGATTTTAATCCATCAGCATTTTAAGTTTAAAATAGAGGACTATATATTCTATTGTTAATAATGTATTCTATTTCTTCTATAGATTTACCATTTGCATTAATAAGTATAGCTCCTTTACCAGTCATATCCTCCCCCTGATCCATGTTAGTAACCTGACCATAATAGGGAATTTCATGCCCATCTGACATATATATAATTGCTTCAACATCTCTATTTTCATTGATATCAAAAACTTCATATCCTCTTCTAATTAAATTTTCCTTTATTTCATTTAAATGTCCTTGGACTGCTATCTTTTTGGACACAGCTACACCTCCAGCAATAGTTCCTTACTTTTAGTATTATCACTGGAGGTTTTTTTATGCCTTTAGTTACATATTACGTTTAATTTTTTATTATATATTGAAAATAATAATTTTTCACTAATAGGATAAGTTTCTCCATCTAAATTAAGATATGCCTTGTCCAAAACTTCTATTTCTAAAGACTTTACTCTAAAGTACTCAACATATTTTTTATATTTTAAATGCTCTCCTTTAAAAACTGAAGGGAATAATGTTACTACTTTATATTTTGGCATTTCATTTACAATACATATATCAAAATTTCCATCATCTATAATAGAATCTGGACAAATTTCCATGCCACCACCATAGTATTTGCTATTCCCTATAGCTATAAGTAATACTTTTCTATCTATAATATTATTATTAACTTTAACTTTCAGTTTTTTATGTTTGTATGAAAATATAGTCTTTAGAAAACCTAAGGTATAAGCGGTCTTACCCCTAAAATATTTTTTAATATTTTCAATGTTTTGAGCTATTTGAGAGTCAACTCCAATACTAGCAACATTTAAAAAAGGTCTTCCATTTACACTTCCTATATCTATAACTTTAGTTTTTCCTTTTAAGATTAAATCTATTGCTTTATGAGGTTCTTTTGGTATATTTAAAGTTTTAGCTAAGTCGTTTCCTGTACCCCCTTGTATTATTCCTAAAGTTCCATGTCCAACTGAAAGAATTCCTGTTGCAACCTCATTTATTGTACCATCTCCACCTACTGCTGTTATTATATTAAAACCTGATTTTAGCCCATATTTAGTAATACTAACTGCATCCTTGGGAGCTTTAGTTGTAATTATTTTATACTCTATATCTTTATTCTTCATCTTTTCTTTTATAATAGGGATAATACTTTGTGACCTATGCCTACCTGCTATGGGATTTATAACAAAAAGTACCTTCACTTAAGCTCCTCCTAGTTTTATATTTCTCTAGAAATCTTCTTTACTGCATCTATAGCCTTTTCTATATCTTCTGTGGTAGTAAATGGGCCTATACTAAATCTTATAACCCCATGTTCAAAGGTTCCAATAGTTTTATGGGCTAAAGGTGCACAATGAAGCCCTGGTCTTACTGCAATATTAAATACTTTATCAAGAACATAGCTTACTTCTGAAGAGTCTTCATTACCAATATTTATAGAAACAACAGGTGCATGCTTTTCTATATCCATAGGGCCATATATTCTTACTTTGTCTATCTTTTTTAATTCATCCATAAAGTATTTAGTAAGTTCAACTTCATGTTTTCTTATATTTACTATACCTTTATCTAATATATATTTAATCCCTGCTCCTAAACCAATGATTCCCGGGGTATTTGGAGTACCACTTTCAAATTTATCTGGCAGCATTTCAGGCTGTGTAAGTAAATCTGATTTGCTACCAGTACCTCCTTCTTTCATTTGCCTTATCATAAGGCCTTCTTTTATATATAATCCTCCTGTACCTTGTGGACCTAAAAGACCTTTATGTCCTGGAAATGCTAGTAAATCAATTCCCATTTCTTCAACATCTATGTCATATACTCCAGCAGTTTGTGCTGCATCTACCATATATATAATGTTATTCTTTTTAGCTATTTTGCTTATATCTTTTATCGGAAATATTGTTCCTGTAACATTAGAGGCATGGGTTGTAACTATAAGCTTTGTATTTTCCTTAATGTTTTTTTCAATATCTTCTAGATTTATATTACCTTCTGAATCACATTGTACAATAGTTAATTCTACTCCCTTTTCTTCCATTGACTTAAGTGGTCTTAAGACTGAATTATGTTCCATTGAAGTAGTTATTGCATGATCTCCAGGTTCAAGAAGCCCTTTTATTCCAATGTTTAAGGCCTCTGTTGCATTTGAAGTAAATATAATATTCATAGGATTATCTATCTTAAAAAGCTTTGCAATCAATTCTCTAACTTCATATATAGCCCTTCCAGCCTTTAAAGCAAGTTTATGCCCTGATCTCCCTGGATTTGCACCATACTCTTTCATTGAAACATACATAGCCTCATAAACTTCATCTGGCTTTGGATAAGAAGTAGCAGCATTATCAAGATATATCATCGTACTCACCCCCAAGTCTAGATACAACTTTATTATAACATAATATTGCCATTATATTACTTTTTACTGGGACAATTATTGTTTATAATTATATATCATAATAATAAAAAAGCGAGCAAAGCTCACTTCCGCTAGGGGAACCTAGTTCCCCTTCGGCTGATACAAACCCTATTTTTTATTGTCTTACATAATTTTCTATAATACTTAAATGCAGTATTATCTTTTTTTCAGTAATTCGTTGAAATATACTTTCTTAGCCAATAAAAAAAGACTGCTATTGAAAGATCAATAGCAGTCCTTTTTTTACTCATTAACATTTAATTCTATAAAATCAAATTTATTTACATCGAACAATCCTAAGTCTGTCACCTTAATTTCAGGTATAACTGGTAATGCAAGGAATGATAGTGTCATAAATGGATCTATATCAGGGTTTACATTTAATTTATTATAGGCGATGTCAAGCATTTCTTTTAAACTTTCATTAACTTCTGACATAGATTTATCAGATATGAGACCTGCAATAGGTAATGGTAAAGTTTTTAATACTCTCCCTTCAGAACAAATTGTAATCCCACCACCTACACTAGAAACTTCTTTAATAGCTAAAAGCATATCATCATCATTATCTCCAACTACGATTAAATTATGTGAGTCATGGGCAATAGTTGAAGCAATTGCTCCTCCCTTTAATTTAAAGTTTTCAACTAACCCTAAACCTATATTCCCTGTAGCCTTATGTCTTTCAATTACAGCTAATTTCAATATATCTAAATCTTTATGATATTTAAAAACCCCATTTTCTGTGTCTACTTTCCTTACTACTTTCTCAGTTACAAGGTTTCTAGGAAGAAGGCTAATTACATTAACTATATCTGATTTTAATTTTATTTCTAAATCTTTCTTGGTAATTTCTTTTATTCTAACTGTATCGGTTACATTTGAATAATCACATTCTGTCTCTCTAAATAGAGGTTTTTTATTTTCTGCTACAAGTTTTCCATTTTTATATACTTTAGTTATATTAAAATTTTCTAAACTATCTAAAACTATTATATCAGCATCATATCCAGGGGCTATGGCACCAATATTTTTAAGTCCATAACATTCTGCAGCATTAATGGTACCCATTTGTATTGCTGATATAGGATCAATTCCATTTTTAATGGCTAATCTAACATTATTATCAATATGTCCGGCCTTTAAAATATCCTCTGGATGTTTATCATCTGTACAAAATAAACACCTTCTTATATTTTCTTTATTGACAGCTCTAATTAAGGTCCTTAAGTTTCTTGCAGCTGAACCCTCTCTGATTGAAATATACATGCCTAACCTAAGCCTATCTATCATTTCTTCTACTGTAGAACATTCGTGTTCAGTCCTAACCCCAGCTACTACATATGCATTTAAGTCTTTATCCTTTATATTGGGACCATGACCATCTATTATTTTATCTTTTGCTACAACTATCTTATCTATAGTTTTTTCATTTCCTGAAATAACCGAAGGGTAATCCATTAATTCTCCAAGTCCCAAAATTTTATCATGGTCTATCATTTCTCTTAATTCATCGGCTCCTAACACTGCACCGGCATTTTCAAATGAGGTTGCAGGAACACAAGATGGGAGCATAAAGTATATATTTAATGGAAGGCCTTCACTTGCATTTATCATATATTTAATTCCTTCTATTCCACATACATTGGCAATTTCGTGTGGATCAGCAATTATAGTAGTAGTTCCTAGTGGAACAACTCCCCTTGCAAATTGTATAGGGGAAACCATTGAAGATTCAATGTGGACATGTCCGTCAATTAATCCTGGGGCAACATAACTGTCATTTAAATCAGTTTCATTTAAACCTTCATATTCTCCTATCCCAACTATTTTCCCTGAATCTATTGCCACATCGCCTTTTATAATTTCCTGTGAAAAAACATTAACTACTCTACAATTTTTAAGGACAAGCTCTGCCTTTTCTCTTCCCGAAGCTATATCTATCATTTTTTTAATTCTTTCCTTCATTATAAGTCATCTCCTTTTCTTTTATAGCCTTAAGAAGCTTCTCAGGAGTTACAGGTATTTCTGTCATTCTTACTCCTACTGCGTCATATATTGCGTTTAATATAGCTGGTGCCACTGGAATCATAACTGGTTCACCAATCCCTTTTGCTCCATATGGAGCTGTAGATTCAGGGTCTTCAATAATCACCTTTTCTATATCTGGCATATCTAAAGAAGTGGGAATTAGATAATTAGTAAAGCTATTGTTTTTTATTTTCCCCTTTTCTATCTTTAGGTCTTCATATAGTGCATATCCTGCCCCCATTGCAAAACCACCGTCTATTTGTCCTTCTATTAACTCAGGGTTTATTGCCCTTCCTACATCTTGTGCTAATACTGCCCTTATAATTTCAACTCTTCCTGTTTCCGTATCAACCTCAACTTCTACACCACAAGCGGAAAAAGTATAGGGCCAATAGGGTGCTCCTTGACCTGTTTCTTCATCCATTTCAGTTGTTTGAGCAGTAAATACAGCTTCTTCCTTCAAGCTGCTTTCTAAAGATTCTGAAATTTCTCCTAAAGAAACTCTCTTTTCAGGTAAAGTTTTAGGATACACATACCCATTTTTTAAAGTTAAGCCTACAATACTATTTAGACCAAGATAATCTTTGGCAACTTCTAAAATGTCCCTCTTTAATTTTTCACAGGCCAATTTTATTGCATTTCCTGTGTTATAAGTTTGTCTACTAGCAGCAGCTGTTCCTGAATCGGGAGTAATACTGGTATCTTCATTTATAAATACTATATCATCAACAGATAACCCTAAAACCTCTGCAGCGATCTGACTTAAAGCAGTTTTAGCCCCCTGTCCTACCTCAGTTGCTCCAACATATATTGCTATTTTTCCATCTGATTTTAATTGGGCTACAGCCTTTGAAACATCAGGAAATCCATTTCCATATCCTGTTCCATAAAATATACTACCTATTCCAATTCCCCTTTTTTTCATACAACTCCACCCCTTTCACTTAATGGAGTTATACCTATTCTATCTGCTACTTCCTTAATACACCTATCAATTGGTACACTTTCTTCTAAGACCTGTCCTGTAGCCGTTTTTGACCCCTTTTTAAATATATTTTTAAGCCTAAAGGTTACTGGGTCCATATTTAGTTTCTCTGATAACATATCCATCTGTTGTTCATGGGCAATAGGAACTTGGGTTGCACCAAAGCCTCTCATTGCGCCTGCAAAGGGATTGTTAGTATATACTGCATAACTGTCTACCTTAACATTGGGTATTTCATATGGTCCTGTAGCATGAACCCCTGCCTTTCTTAATACATTTATAGCCCATGACGCATAAGCACCTGTATCTCCAATTATTTCAGCCTCCATAGCTAATAATTTTCCATCTTTATTACATCCAGTTTTATATCTCATTATCATGGAATGTCTTTTTGAGTGGGCTAAAAATGACTCTTCCCTAGAATATACGGCCTTGACTGGTCGTCCTGTTACCTTAGCTGCAATTGCAAGGTGAATTTGAAGAGTAATATCCTCTCTTCCTCCGAAGGCCCCTCCTACTGCAGGGTTGATTATCTTTACTTTATCTTTATTTACTTCTAAAGCTTCAGCTACTTCAATCTGGTCAAAGTGTGGATATTGGGTTGATGCACATACAACTATTGTTCCATCATCTTCAGTATATGCAATACCTGCCTCTGGCTGAAGAAAGGCATGCTCTACCATTGGAGTTTTATACTCACTTTCTACTATTACATGACATCTTTTAAAGGCTTCTTCTACATCTCCCTTTCTTAATTTATAATGGTAAATAATATTACTATTTCCATGTATTTTTACTGATTCTTCTTTCATAGCTTCTAAGGGATCAAATACTGCCTCTATATCTTCATAATTAACATCGATTACTTCTATTGCCTCTTCTACCGCCTTTTTATTTGTTGCAACTACAAATGCAATGGGATCACCTACTCTTCTTACCCTTTCACTACAAAAAACCTCATGATCCTTAAATAAAACACCATGGCAATTTTTCCCCGGTACATCTTTATATGTAAACACTTTAACAACGCCATCTATTTTTTCAGCCCTTGAAGTATCTATATTAATATAGGCATGTGGCCTACTTGAACGTAATGTTTTCCCATAAAGCATTCCTTCCATATAAATATCCTGTGGATATAAGGCTTTTCCTTTAACCTTTGACAACCCGTCAACTCGTATAATCTTTTTACCTATAGAATTTAGTCTCACAACCTACTTCCCCCTTTTTAAATATAAGGCTGCCCTTTCAATTGCATCTACTATCTTGTTATATCCAGTACAACGACAAAGATTACCAGAAATAGCTGCCCTTATCTCTTCTCTAGTAGGAGAAGGATTTTTATCTAACAAAGCTTTAGCAGATAATATCATTCCTGGAGTACAAAATCCACATTGTACAGCTCCAACATCTAAGAAAGCTTGTTGAATAGGATGAATTTCTTCCTCTGACTCAACACCTTCTATTGTTATTATCTCTTTTCCATCTGCCTGAAAAGCCAACACTAAACAGGAATTTACTATATCTCCATCCATAATTACTGTACAAGCTCCACATTCACCTTCACCACATCCCTCTTTAACACCTGTAAAGCCTAAAACATCTCTTAATAAATCTATAAGTCTTGTATCTTCCTTAATCTCCAGCATATATTCTTTTTTGTTCACAGTTAGTTTTATTTTTTTCAATACAATCACACCCTCATAAAATTAGATTCATATAATTAATGTAAGTTTTCCAAGGCCTTACTAATTGCACTTTTAAATACACCTTTTACAGCCTCTTTTTTAAAGGGTAAACTTAAACGGCCTTGTAACCTGTGTGAAATTTCCTCTTGAAGAATAATTGCTCCTTCTTCTATAGTTTCTTCATTTAACCTTTTTCCCAATAAAAACTCCTCTACTTTTCTCTCCCTTACTCCATGTTTACCTAATGCCCCATCTGCGATCTTAACCCTTTTACATTCCTTGCTTTTATCTAATTCTAAAAAAACACTTATACAAAGCCTAGAAATAGCCAATGCCTTTCTTAAACCTAATTTAGAAAAAGATAAAACTTGGTTTTTATTAATTTTTTTAAATTTTACACTATATAAAAGCTCATTTTCCTTTAAGTTAACTTTACCTTTATCTAAAAAGAGTTCTTCTAAAGATATTTCTCTCTCTTTATTTTTGCTCTTTAAAAGAACAGTAGAATCTAAAGCCAATAATGGAGGAACTATATCTGCTGCAGGAGAACCATTACATATATTACCCCCAATAGTCCCCCTGTTTCTTATTTGGGGTGATCCTACAGATTTTGCTGCTTCCTTTAATCCAATAAGTTGTTTATTAACTAGGTTACTTTTTACTATTTCCGTAAAAGTTGTTGCTCCTTTAATCTCAATAAATTCTCCTTCTTTTTTAATCCCATGTAATTCTTCAATATCTGAAATATCTACTAGAACCTTTGGATTTAGTCTTTTGTGCCTTAGGTGTACTACCAGATCTGTGCCACCTGCTATTATCCTACAGTCATTCCTATATTTATCTAAGAGTTCTAATACTTCATCAATATTTCTACCTTTATATACCTCCCTTATACCCATAAAACTCCCCCTTTTAATAAAAGCGGCCAAGGCCGCCTTTATTGTCACTAATTAACTGTCAGTTATTAACTACTTAAATTTTTCAGATATGACTTTGCTATGATTATATGAAAATTAATATTAATTAAATTTATCTAGCAATCAATGTCCTTTTTATTCCTGCAGATTCTACTTGCTTTTTTATTACTCTATTTACATCATCAATTAATAAGTCTTCATTAATAGTAGTAAGTTCACCCTCAAGCATTACTACTTTCCCATCGATTATAGTTGTTTCTACATCTTGAGCCTTTGCTGAATAAACTAACTGTGAAACTATATTAACCTCTTTAGAGGGACTGTTATGTAAATTGTTAAGATTCATAATTACTATGTCAGCTAACTTACCCCTTTCAATACTACCTAACCTATCTTCCATTCCCATAGCCTTTGCTCCACCTAAAGTAGC
Organism: Thermohalobacter berrensis; assembly: GCF_003609645.1. GTDB lineage: Bacteria > Bacillota > Clostridia > Tissierellales > Thermohalobacteraceae > Thermohalobacter > Thermohalobacter berrensis. Next base: position 35,535 of record NZ_MCIB01000016.1, on the reverse strand, counting down.
AAGCTCAAACACTTTTTCTGCCGGCATTACCGTTGGTTTAAGAAGCCTACCCTTTTGAATTAATGCAGCAATTCGCATCTCAGTAAACATATCCATATTATTATTACAAGGTGCTCCATCTGCTCCAATTGACACATTAACTCCCATATCAAGCATTTCTGGAATCTTAGCTATACCTGATGCTAGTTTTAGGTTGGAACTTGGACAGTGAGCTACACTTGTACCTGTATCTGCTAGAATCCTCATTTCTTCATCATCTAGCCATATACAATGGGCAAGGACTAAATTTTTACCAGTAAGTCCTATTTTATGCAAATACTTTAAGTTTCTCATACCCCTTTCTTCTTGAATAACTTGAACCTCTTCCCTGTTTTCTGAAGCATGTGTATGAATAATTACATTATATTCTCTAGCTAAATCCCTTACCCTTGTTAGTAACTCTTCAGAACAGGATACTGCAAACCTAGGTGCAAAGGCATATTGTATTCTTCCATTGCCTTTTCCATGCCATTTCTTTAGTAACTTAACACTCTCTTTTATAGATTCTTCAATATCCTCCATAAGACCATCTGGAACACCATCTCCATAATCCATCATACATTTGCCTGTTAAGGCCCTAATACCCGTTTCATAAGTAGCATTTATAGCTGCATCTGTGTGATTTACTGTCTCCATATCAATAATTGACGTAGTTCCACCTTTTATCATCTCAGCTATCCCTAGTTTTGCTGATATGTAATTTGATTCTTCAGTATGTGTAGCCTCTAGAGGCCATACTCTTTCTTTTAACCAATCAAGTAGTTCTAAGTCATCTGCTTGCCCCCTAAATAAGGTCTGTGTTAAGTGGACATGGGTTTGAATAAGTCCAGGAATAACTACCTTTCCTTTTGCATCAATAATTTGGTCAGCTTCTGTATCTATTTTTGATTTAACATCTATAATTTCATTGTCATTAATTAAAATATCTCCTTTAAAAATATCTCTGTTTTTGTTCATAGTGACGATGGTACCATTTTTGATTAGCAAACTAGACATCTATCCCAATCCCCTTTCATAAATTTAGAGCACTATATATAACTCCCATCCAGATGGATGGGAGTTATATTGTTTTAAGCAATTCCTGTTTCTATACAAGAAGCTTAATTACAAATAGTACTGCAAGTCCATACATTAGAGGTGAAGGTTCTTTCCCTCTTCCAGTTAATAGTTTTAATAATACATATGAAAGAACACCAAAAACTAATCCCTCTGCAATACTATAAGTTAAAGGCATCATTATTATAGTTAAAAATGCTGGTATGGCTTCAGTAAAGTCTTCTAAATTAATCTTTAATATTGGTGACATCATAAATAAGCCAACTAATATTAAGGCCGGTGCCGTAGCAGCTGATGGTACTATAGTAAATATTGGAGCAAAGAATAGGGCCAATAGGAAAAGAAGTCCTGTTATAAGTGATGTAAGGCCTGTTCTTCCTCCTTCAGCTACCCCTGATGCACTTTCAACATATGTAGTAACTGTACTTGTTCCTAAACAAGCACCTACAGTTGTTCCTAAAGCATCTGCAAATAAAGCTTCTTTTGCCTTCGGAAGGTTTCCATCTTTGTCTAGCATATCTGCCTTTGAGGCAACACCTATAAGTGTTCCAATAGTATCAAACATATCTACAAATAAGAAGGTAAATAATACAATTAACATGTTTATTGAAAATATCTGGTCAAAACCAACAAACTTAAAAGCAATTGGCTTTAATGATGGTGGTGGACTTATAAATCCATTTGGCATAGGAGTTACTCCCAATGGAATTCCAATTATTGTTGTAATTATAATCCCTATAAGAAGTGCTCCCTTTACCTTTTTTGCCAGAAGTATTCCTGTAATAATTAATCCTATTAATGCTAAAAGGGTTGCAGGACTAGTAATATCGCCTAACCCAACTAAAGTAGCATCATTATTAACTACAAGTCCAGCATTAACCAGCCCTATAAAGGCTATAAAAAGACCAATTCCTACACTTACTGCATGTTTTATGTTAATAGGTATACAGTTAAGTATTGCTTCCCTTACATTTAAGAATGTAAGGATTAAGAAAATTATCCCTTCTAGTAAAACTGCTGTTAATGCAAATTGGAAGGAATATTCCATCCCTATAACTACAGTAAAGGCAAAGAAAGCATTTAATCCCATTCCTGGGGCTAAAGCAAATGGGTAGTTAGCATAGAAGGCCATAACTAATATTGCAACAAAGGATGAAACTGCAGTGGCAGTAAAGACAGCCCCTTTATCCATTCCTGTTTCACTTAAAATTAAAGGATTAACTACTAATATATATGCCATTGTCATAAATGTTGTAAGCCCTGCTATTACTTCTGTTTTTACATTGGTACCATTTTCTCTTAACCTAAACATTTTTTCCAAAAAACCATCTTTAGCATGAGCTTTACTATTCACACAATCTTCCCCCTTTAATATTTATAAAATTTTACTCTACTACAGGTGTTAAAATTTCAAAGTTATTTACATCAACTAATCCTTTGTCTGTAATTTTCCATTCTGGACTTGTAGATAATGATACAAAGGATAAGTGCATAAATGGTGCATGAACCCTACAACCTAAATCCTCTTTAATAGTTTTTTCTAACTTGGCTATTTTTCTACTTACCTCTTCTCCCTTAAGCTCATCAGTAATAAGTCCTCCAACTGGTAGTCTCATATCCTCAATTATTCTACCATTCTTAGCTACAGCCAATCCCCCACCAAGCTCAATTACCCTATTTACTGCCTCTGTCATATCTCTAATATTAGTTCCTACAACTATAATATTGTGAGTATCATGGGCTACACTTTCGGCAAAGGCTCCATCCTTTAACCCAAATCCTTTAATAAATGCTTTTCCAACATTACCGTTTCTTCCATATCTTTCTATACATGCAATTTCTAATATATCTTTATTGGGATCTGGATTAACTATACCATTATTTACTTTTATGTTTGCTTCTAATTTACCAGTTAAATTCTGATCAGGTATAAGTTCTATACATCTAACTAAAGCTTCCCTTCCATCTGCGTAAATTTCTAAATCCCTTTCAGTAATTGGTTGACGTTTTACTGAGTTCTTTACATAATCTGGGTAAGTATATTGTGGAAGGTTTATTAACAGTTTCCCATCAACTGCAACCAGTTCTCCTTCAATAAATACAGCATCTACCTTCATTTCGTTTATATCTGAGATAATTGCTATATCTGCTAACTTACCTGGTGCTAGTACACCCCTATCCTTAAATCCAAAATAGGTTGCAGGGTTAATTGTTACCATTTGTATTGCCTCTACAGGGTCTACTCCTTGTTTTATTGTCCTTTTTACAATCTCATTCATATGACCTAATTTTTCTAAATCCTCTGCTACCATATCATCTGTGGCAAGTATACATCTTCTTGAATCTAGTCCTTCTTCAGTAACTGCCCTTATACATTCAGCCATATTTTTCTGGGTTGACCCTTCCCTCATAAATACGTATACTCCCTGTCTTAATTTTTCAACACATTCTTCCTTTGTTGTAGTCTCATGGCAGGAACATTCTCCTCCTGTAGCAATAATATGTGCTGCAAGTTCATTTCCAAAAAGCTCTGGAGCATTACCATCAACTATTTGTCCTATAGACTTTGCATATGAAGTAGAGGCTATTAAATCTGTAATTACTTCTGGAGTGTTTCTATATACATGTTTTGCATTACTAAATCCTTGTAGTTCACCAATACCTATTACATTAGGGTAATTAAGTATTTCTTCCATATCCTTAGAAGTAATATCATATGCAGCTGTCTCTAATGTAGGACAATCTGGGGTTAATGCAGGAACAACAAGGTGAACATGGTTTGGTACTTTACTTGCCTCTTCTGCCATAGCTTTCATTCCTATGGGCCCTAGAGCATTACCTATTTCATGAGGATCTGCAACTAATGTAGTAGTACCTGAAGGAATAGATAATCTTGAAAATTCAGTAATTGTAAGCATACTACTTTCAAAGTGCATATGAGAATCAATAAAACCTGGAGCTAGGTATTTTCCTTGAACATCAACCACAAGAGTATCTGGCCCTATGAGTTTTTCTCCATCACCCACAAGGAGTATATACTTACCCTTTATTGCTATATCTGCAGTATATACTTCCCTTGTTAACACATTTACTACATTCCCACCATAAAGAATTATATCTGCAAAATTATTATCTGACATTAAGACATCAATTAGTTGTCTATATTCAATTGCCTCTTTTACCTTTAACGGATTAAGCAAGAGACAGCCCCCTTCCTTAACAAATATTATGTAATGTCTTTATAGACATCTATATTGTCCACAATAGCTACAATTGCCACATCTATGGGTGAATCTGGTTTGTTTGCTGCTTTTCTTGCACCACTTCCCTTAGTATATATAACAATTTCACCTATTCCAGCACCAACTGTATCTATGGCTATTACAGATTGTCCTATTGGTTTTTTATCTTCGTTTATAGGTTGGACTACCATAAGTTTATACCCTACTAATCTTTCGTCTTTTCTAGTTGCAACTACTGTACCAACTACTTTCCCAAGAATCATATTACCTCTCCTTTTGTTTAAGTCTATTCCATTATGATTTCTATTCCCTTTTCCCTTGCTGTATCTCTAGCTAAATGGGTTATAATACTTCCCTTTGGAATAATTAATCTATCTTTATTTCCTACAAATTTTAATATATCCCCTTCAGTTATCACCTGTTTTTCTCCTTTTTCTTTACAATAAGTTTCTTCTTTGTAAGTTCTCTTATAATTGTAATTGGTCTTATTACCTCTTAATACTTCTGTTATACTAGATATATAGCTACCCTTACTTATCCTATTTACTCCCATATCCTCTAATTTTTCAATATACCTTTCAACCATATTACAAAGATACTTATTTTCAGACCTTTTGCCACCTTTAGTTACAACTGCTTCCATGTCCATAAAAACAGGCTTATTATCCCATAAAAATTGCCATAATAAAGTAGGTATAAATTCATCTTGTATTCCTAATGCCAATTTTATAGCTGTATTTTGTGTAGTAGTTAGAACAACTGCTCCATCAGACTCCTTGATGATATCTTTATAATGAAGTTTGTTATCATCAGTATAAACCTTTTCTGGTTTAAGTTCTTTCCTTAATGTATCAACACCTATAATCCTTTCAGCTTCCTTAGATATTGCAGCATTAAATTTAATCTTCTTTTCCTTCAACTTATTTATTTCTGAAATTGAGGAATATAAGCCTACATCAGTTCCAGTAAAAAGTACTAAAATATTACTTTTATAATATTTAGTTCTATTGTATCCATGTAAAGGGCTATTTTCTTTTTTGATATCCTTTCCTAAACTCACCTTAAGGCCTAACTCACTTATTATATTTTTTGTCAAATCATATTTATTCATTTTTAGCACCTCGTATCACTGGTGAAAAAAGTATCTTTTTTACTCATTCTTTTCTAGTAATACTCTTTCTACCTCTGTATGTGGTCTTGGGATTACATGTACTGAATGTAATTCTCCTACTGCTCTTGCTGCTTCTGCACCTGCATCAGTTGCAGCTTTTACAGCTCCTACATCTCCCCTTACCATTACTGTTACTAATCCATATCCTATTTTTTCGTATCCAACTAAAGTTACATTAGCTGCTTTAACCATAGCATCTGCAGCTTCTATAGATCCCACTAAACCTTTAGTTTCAACCATACCTAATGCTTGACTCATAAATTTCAACCTCCTTAATTTTTATTATCTAAATCTTTTTTTGTTTTACTTTCAGTTGTTTTTTTAGACTCTTTTTTCTTAATATTTTTTTCAAATCTTTTTATTAAACTATCAACTTCTTCATGGGGTCTTGGTATTACCCTATGAGATAATACAGTACCAACTCTGCTACCTGCATTAACACCAGCCTCTACACTGGCCTTAACAGCAGCAACTTCACCCACAAACTGTATAGTTACACTAACTGCCTTTCCAGCCCCTATGACCTTTTCGTAACCCACTAAAGTAACATCTGCTGCTTTACTTGCAGCGTCAAGTGCTGTAATTGCAGTTGTTAATCCAACTGTTTCAATTAAGCCTAATGCAGCTTTCACATCTCCACCTCCTATTAATCTACTTTAAGGAGTTATTCTTTCCTATTGAATTAAGTGAGACCTTAGGTATATAGGAATTCAAACTACTCTTTTTAACTTTTAACTTTTCCCTATTTTTATAATCATTTTTTACCTCTGTTTTATTGCTTTGGTTGTTTGCTTTTGAAGCTAAATCTTTTAATGTCAGCATAGTATTACTTTTTTTAGTTTTTCCATAGTCTTTATCCTTTCTAGCTAAGTTGTTTTTTCTAGTTAAATCCTCTAATGTTACTCTGTTAATATCTTTATTCCCCTTCTTTTTTACATTTTTATACATCACATTTAATAGTATTTTTTCTTCTTTTTTAGATAAATTATTAGATGTAGGACCTTCAGTATTACCCTTGTCTTTTCCTGATTTTTTTAGGATATTCTGCATAACAACCTTTGTCAATTGATTGGCCATTATCTCACCACCATGAGCCTATATTTTTATTCAATAACCTTCTCAACAACCTTATCAACCTCATCATGTGGTCTAGGAATTACATTAGTTGAAATAACTTCAGCTAACTGCTCTGCAGTTTCTCTTCCATTTTCAACAGCTGCCTTTACAGCTGCCACTTCTCCAGATACTATTGCAGAAACAATTCCGGAACCAACAAAATCTAAATCAAAAAGCTGAACATTAGCTGTTTTAACCATAGTATCTGCAGCCTGAATAGCAGCAACCAAACTCCTTGTTTCAACCATACCTATTGCTTGTTTCACTTTTCATCACCCTTATCTTACTTAATTAAATTGAAGGAAAGTACTCTTTTATATTTATATTTTCATAACCAGGCATTTTTGCCTTTTCAAATCTTTTTCCATCTTCTCCTAAAGGCTTTGTAGCATCAATTCCTACTTTATCTGTAACCCCCCTTAGAAAATGTGAAGGGTCTAACCCAGAACCTATTCCTCCTTCAATAATAACTATGTCCTTTGAACCCTGTACCCTTGTAGCTATAATTCCTTCAACCTCCTTTGAATCAAATATATCTACGTCATTATCTACTATAACTACATGTTTTAAATCCTTATTACTTCCTAAAGCTGCTAATATTGCTGTCTTACCGTCTCCCTCTGTTTTTTTGTTTATAGATGCAACCCCATGAAATCTATATCCTCCACCTACCGTTACATTAACATCATTTACATCTACTTGCTTATCTAGTGCAGAATAAAGCTCTACTTCCCTCATAAGACCATTTGCTAAATGTTCTTCTCTACATGGGAATGCAACTTGTAATATAGGATTGTTTCTATGGAGTACAGCCTTAACCTCCATTACTGGATGGGGTGCTTTCCCTCCGTAATATCCCATCAATTCACCAAAGGGACCTTCTTCAATTCTCTTATTAGGTACCATTACTCCTTCTAAAACTATTTCTGCATATGCTGGAACTTCTAAGTCTATAGTTTCACATTTTACTAATTCAAGGGGTTCTCCTCTTAAAGCACTATCTATCTTATATTTATCTACACCATATAATTCACTGCTTACCTGAGATGCTAAAAGGAATTCATAATCATAACCTAAAATAACTGCTATCTCTAAGGGTTTGTTTTGAGCCTCAAATTTTTCAAATAACTCTGTCATCATAGGCGAAGCAATTAAAACATTTATATTATTTCCTCCATTTACCTGAAGTCTTCTAACAGCTGTATATACATTACCAGTATCAGGATCTTTAAAGGCAACAATCCCAGAAGTTATAAAAGGAGCCGAATCTTCATCATGAAATGTTGGAATTGGAAACATTCTTGGTAGGTCGATGTTTCTTCTTATAATGTTTTCCTTTATAGGGCCATTAGGAATAACTTTAGGTTCCATAGGATTAGCAATTGCATTTATAAAGGCATGTATTCTTTCTTCGTGGGTTGTATCTATCATTTCATAATATAGCTTTCGATTTCCAAACATTCCACCTATTATTGGTATATTACTACCTTTAATACGGTTAAAAAGAATAGGTCTTGTGTTTTGAAAATATTTTAAAACTGCACCTAATTCATATTTAGGGTCAACCTCTTTTTCACATATAAGAAGGTCATTCTTTTCTTTAAGCCTTTTAAGGCTTGCCCTAAGCATCTGCTTTTCCACTTTATCCCCCCTTTTTTATGAATCTTCACCCCACCTCTTCATTAGATTATGTTCTATTCCTAATTGGTCTAATGTCCTTCCTACAATAATACTTACAATATCACCAATAGTTTGTGGATGATTATAAAAACCAGGTGCTGCAGGTAATACAACTACACCAGCTTTAGCCAGTTTCAACATATTTTCTAGATGAATAACACTTAAGGGGGTTTCTCTAGGAACTAATACTAATCTTCTTCTTTCCTTTATTGTTACATCTGCAGCCCTTGTAAGAAGATTATCTGTTATCCCATTAGCTATTGAAGCTAATGTCTTCATGGAACAGGGTATTATAACCATTCCATCTGTTTTAAAAGAACCACTAGCAATTGGTGCAGCTAAATTTCTATTATCATGGAAGTATGTTGCCAATTCCTTTAATTCATCAAGTTTTATACCACATTCATGTTCTACTACATATTCGCCCATATCTGATACAACAAGATGTGTCTCAATACCAAGTTCATTTAATACCTTTAAAAGTCCTACCCCATATATAGCTCCACTTCCACCTGAAATTCCTACTGTAATCCTCATAATGTTCCCACTTCCCTTTTCCAATTAAGCTGTAGCGAAGAACTTATTCTCCGCTACAGCTAATATTTTATTACTCTACCTTATTTTCTCTGTCTCCTCCTCCTAGCCATGGGTCTATTCCCTTTTCCCATGCATCAATATATTCATCTATAGTCATTACTTTACTAAACAAGCTTAAATCTTTTAGTCCATATTCATGCATTTCTGGTGTCTTAGATGCACATCCATCACTTAAAGTAATTACTTTATATGCTCTATAAAGGGCATCTGAAGCTGTGCTCCTTACACATACATTTGTCCAAACCCCTGTAACTACAACAGTATCTATATTCTCTTCCCTTAGATATAAGTCTAAATCTGTATATGCAAATCCACTATGTCTTCTCTTTTGAACTATATATTCATCTTCCTCTGGATAAAGCTCTTTTATAAAATCAGAACCCCATGTTCCCTTTACAGCATGAACAGGTCTAACTCTAAAGTCTGCATCATTTTTTCTATGGGCCTCTTGAATGTGTACTATTTGCACATTGTCATCTTCTCTACCTCTAACCCATTTAAATAACTTTTGTAAATTTGGAACAATATCATCTGCTCCTGGACATCTTAGTTTAGCCTTCTCCCCAACAAAATCATTTAACATATCAATAACAAGAATTGCATGCCTTGGCATTGAAAATCCCCCTTTTGTTTTTAAAAATTTTAAATTTTCTGCATAATGTGATTTCAGTATTCCTCATTTTTTATCTATTTTTTTAAACTTAATACTTAATAGCCTTATCTAATTTTTGAATACTTTGTCTCTTAATAAATTCACCATATCCCTCTTGACCTACTATTCCATTTTCATCATCATACACTAATTTACCCCTTACTATTGTCTTAACTGGTTTACCCTTTAGCTTATATCCATGGAATGGGGTATATTTAGATTTAGTATACATTTTGTCTTTATCAATAGTCCATTCCTTATCAAGATCAATCACTGTAAAGTCAGCATCTGAACCTATAAACATTGCACCCTTCTTAGGATATAATCCATAATGTTTAGCTGGACTTGTGCTTAGTACTTCTACAAGTCTACTTAATGATAATCTTCCTTTATTATATCCTTCACTAATAATTATAGGTACCATAGTCTCTACTCCTGGAATTCCTGGGAATGCAGTCCAAATATTCATTCCTTCAGCATCCTTTTCTGTTGCTATTTCATAAGGCGCATGGTCAGTTGCTATAAAATCAACACTTCCATTTTGTAGGCCTTCCCAAAGTTCTTCATTATCTTTTTCAGTTCTAAGTGGTGGTGCTATTTTAGCAAATTGCTTAAATTTACTCATGGCATCTTTATAGTTTAGAGTTAGATAGTGTGGACAAGTTTCTGCAGTAACATCTAGACCTCTCTTCTTGGCTTCACCTACCAATTTTGCTCCTATACCTGTACTCATGTGAACTATGTGTAGTCTTGCACCTGTAGCTTCTGCAAAACTAATACCAAGTTCAATTGCAACCTTTTCTGCTAATGGCATTCTAGCTTCTGCCCAAGCCGGGCCATCCATACGTCCCTCTTCTTCAAACTTCTTAACATAAAAGTCACACATATCAAAGTTTTCAGCATGTATACCTATTGGAAGTCCTGTTTCAGCAACTGCCTTAAAGGCTTCAAGCATCTCTGGGTCAGTTACTCTAGGATATGTTGGAACTGATGGAGTCATATATACCTTAAAGGCAACTACACCATAATCTGCCTGCTCCTTTACGTTATGAAGCCATCCTTCTCTAACATCTTCTCCTGTAACTCCTCCCCACATTGCATAGTCTACTATAGCTTTATCCTTTATTGCATTTAATTTATTTTCTAACTGTTCAACACTTCTTACTGATGGTACTGAACAACAAGGCATATCAATTACTGTAGTTATACCACCACTTGCAGCAGCAGATGTTCCTGTAAGGAAATTTTCCCTATGTGTAAATCCTGGATCATTAATATGTACATGTGAATCAATACAACCTGGTAAAGTTAGATGTCCTTCAACATCCATTACTTCTTTAGCTTCAATTCCATCTAATTCTTGAGTAAAGCCTGATATTTTCCCATCCTTTACTAAAATATTTGTAACTACAGTGTCATCCCCCTGTGGAATTCTAGCATTCTTCAAAATTAAATCATACATTGTAAAATCCCCCTTTTATTTTTTGAATCTTCTGAAAACACCCCTTGAAAAGGTTTTCTTGTTTTTGGATTAGCTAGGGCTATCCCTTTAGAGATAACCCTAGCTATATATAATATTAGAATAATCCAGTAATTTCTCCATCAGAAGAAATATCCATATTATTTGCAGCAGGAACTTTAGGTAGTCCTGGCATTGTCATAATATCCCCTGTTAATGCAACCAAGAATTTAGCCCCAGCTGATACTCTTACTTCCCTTACTGTAACCTTAAAGTCTTTTGGTCTTCCTTTAAGTGTTGGGTCATCTGATAGTGAGTACTGGGTTTTAGCCATACAAATAGGCATTTTATCTAAACCAAGCTTTTCTATTTCTTTAATTTGTTTTTCACATTTCTTTGTAAATACAACTCCATTACCACCATATACTTCTTTTACTATCTTTTGTAGCTTCTCTTTAATTGAATCATTTTCATCATAAAGTGGCTTAAATTCAGATGGCTTATTTTCTATAGTTTCTACTACTTTGTTAGCTAACTCTTTTCCACCTTCTCCACCTTTTGCCCAAACTTCAGATATTACAGCTTCTGCTCCATTTTCTTTACACTTTTCAAATAGGAAGTTAAGTTCTTTTTCTGTATCTGTAGGGAATCTATTAATTGCCACAACTACCGGTACTCCAAACTTTTGTACATTTTCAATATGCTTTTCTAAATTTCTAAAACCTTTTTCTAGGGCTTCAAGGTTTTCTTCATTTAGTTTATCCTTTTCAACTCCACCATGATTTTTAAGAGCTCTAACAGTAGCCACCACTACTGCACAATCAGGCTTTAATCCTGCAAATCTACACTTAATATTAAAGAATTTTTCTGCACCTAAATCAGCTCCAAATCCTGCTTCAGTTACAACATAATCTGCTAACTTTAGTGCCATCTTTGTTGCCATTACACTATTACATCCATGAGCTATATTAGCAAATGGTCCTCCATGAATAAATGCAGGTGTATTTTCAACAGTTTGAACTAAATTAGGTTTAATAGCATCCTTAAGAAGTAGTGTTAATGCTCCAGTTGCATTTAGATCCTTTGCCCTAACAGGCTCATCATCATATGTGTATGCAACTATCATATTACCTAATCTCTCTTTTAGATCTTCAAGGCTAGTTGCTAAACATAATATTGCCATAATCTCTGATGCAACTGATATATCAAATCCATCTTCCCTAGGAACTCCATTACCTTTACCGCCTAATCCTACAACAATATTTCTAAGGGCTCTATCGTTCATATCCAATACCCTTTTCCAAACTATTTTCCTAGGATCAATATTAAGTTTATTTCCTTGATGCAAGTGATTGTCTAAAAGGGCAGCTAAAAGGTTATGGGCAGTAGTTATAGCATGGATATCACCAGTAAAGTGAAGATTTATATCTTCCATTGGAACAACCTGTGCATATCCACCACCAGCAGCTCCACCCTTTACCCCAAAACATGGTCCAAGGGATGGTTCTCTTAAAGTAGTTATAGCTTTTTCACCGATCTTATTTAGCCCCATACTTAAGCCAATGTTAGTAGTAGTTTTACCTTCACCAGCAGGAGTAGGATTAATAGCTGTAACTAAAATAAGTTTTCCATCAGGATTATTCTCCAATCTTTTAAATACATCTAGGGAAACCTTTGCTTTATAATCACCATAAAGCTCTAGTTCGTTCCTCTCAATCCCTAGCTTTTTAGCCACCTCCTCAATTGGTAGCATTTTTGCTTCTTGAGCAATTTGAACATCTGTCTTCATCTTATACCTCCTATTGTTATTTTCTTTATAAACTTCTCTTTATTTATATGTTTTTCCTTCTTTATCTTTTTATTTATCTTTTATTCCATCAAATGTGTTTCTAATATTTGCTCTTTTCTAAAGTTCTCTAATCCTAGGAAATATTCTAATGAGTTCAATAGATGGTCTAGTTTTACTGGCCCAACTATTTCTGAACCTGTTACATTAACTCCATACCTTTGGGCTTCCTGTTTAACAAAATTAAATGCTCTATAAAGCGGTGTTCTAGTACAGTCGAACATATTCATTGATACAACTACCCCATCCCTTTCAGGAAACTTAATCCCTACTGATCTAATTGTTGTAAAACCACCACTAGGTCCCCTTAAAGCTTTAGCTATCTTTTTAGCAATCTCTAAATTTTCTGTGTCTAGGAATATATTATAAGCAGTTAACCCTTCAGTATCCGCACTAACTATAGTGGCACCAGCTGTTGGATGTAGAGCTGCCGGACCTATATCTGGTTTCCTTTCTTCAGTGTGTGCAACCTTTTTCAAACCTTCATATTGTCCTTTTCTTATAAAGGAAAGTGCTTTTCTCTTTTCGTTCCTAGCATTCTGTCCAGAAAAGTATACTGGTACTTTATATCTTTTATAAATTTCTTCTCCTATTTCCTCTGCTAATTGAACACATTCATCTAAACTAATATTTTTAAACGGGAATATAGGAATGGTATCTTGGGCACCTATTCTAGGATGAGTTCCTTCATGTTCTTCCATATTTATTAACTCATAAGCTTTACTAGCCATATTAAGTAATGCCTCTTTAAGTGGTTCAGGCTCTCCAATTACCGTAATAACCGTTCTGTTAAAGTCGTGCTCTGGTTCATAACTTACAAGTTTAACTCCTTCAACATTTTTTAACGGTTCAACAACAGCCTCAATAACTTCCTTTCTCCTACCATCGCTAAAGTTTGGTACAGCTAATACATATTTTTTATTTTCAACCATTTTAACTCCCCCTTTTGTTTAAAAAATATATACATTAATAAATTTAATGAATTTTCAAATTAATCATAATATTCTTACTTGATCCCTTCACTATACATGTTACCATAAAAATCCAAAAATACCTTTATTATAATTTAATAAATAAACACATAATAATCTGAATATTTTGATACTTCTTTTGTGACATATTTATAAATTTTTTATATCTTTATCTAATAAATATGTCCATATAGCTATTTCTAATCCAGTAGTATCAATTATTGAGGGCTCTTTATAACGAATCCTTTTCAGAATTGTCAGACTTTTCTATTTGTATTAATAAAGATATAATTATATAAAGATATATAGTTAATGTTGAAAGGCTATTTAAAAAAGGAGGGGGAGCATATGGGGCTTCGCTTAATTGATTTATCTCAAGAAATTTTTGAAGGTATGTCCGTGTTCCCAATGCATCAGAAAACTTTTATAATGACTAATATGACCCATAAAGAAAATATGAGGGAGACAGGAAGTAAAACCTTAGGTTTTTCAGCTAGAAATCTACTTATAAGTGAACACGGTGGAACACATTCAGATGCTGTTTGGGAATTTAAACCATCTGGACCTACTATTGATAAAATGCCTATGGAATGTTTTTGGGGAAGTGCTATATGTATCGATGTATCTAATGTACCTGCAAGTAAAATGATTGAACCAAAAGATTTAGAAACTGCTTTAAGGAAATCGGAACAAGAAATAAATAAAGGAGATATAGTACTCTTATATACAGGTCATTATGATAGAAATTTCGGTACAGATAAATGGCAAACTACATATACAGGACTAAGTTATGATGGTGCAAAGTGGTTAGCTGAAAGAGGAGTTGTTAATATAGGAGTAGACGCTCCTTCAATAGATCATCCTGATGATTTAGACTTTTCAGGACACTTAGTATGTGGAGAATACAATATAACAAACACAGAAAATCTTTGTAATCTTGATAAGGTTTTAAATAAACGCTTTTTATATATTGGACTTCCCCTTAAAATTAGGGATGGTTCTGGATCACCTATAAGGGCAGTCGCTTTAGTCGAGGAATAATCAAAAAGGACCTAGTATTTAAATACTAGGTCCTTAAATATTTATGTAAATAGCAGTGATGTTAACAATTGATTATACATCAATACTCCATGGCTCTGGTACCACTGCTGCCACATCAATACTCCATGGTTCTGGTACCACTGCTGCCACATCAATACTCCATGGTTCTGGTACCACTGCTGCCACATCAACACTCCATGGTTCTGGTACCACTGCTGCTACATCAACACTCCATGGCTCTGGTACCACTGCTGCCACATCAACACTCCATGGCTCTGGTACTACTGCTGCCACATCAACACTCCATGGCTCTGGTACCACTGCTGCTACATCAACACTCCTTGGCTCTGGTACCACTGCACATAAGTTAAAAATAGAAACTACAAGTAGTAACATAATAAGTAAAACTGTTTTACTTGTTTTCATAAACTATCCCCCTTAATATATTTAATTTTTATTATTTAAAATAAAATTAATTATTTCATTACTTTTTTCTATACAACCTAATTGGTTATAACATAATATTAGTTTAAAAATTATATTATCATTAGTCTGAATTAGATTTTTTTTTACCAACCCAAATACCTTTTCCTTTAAGACATCTATTTTCTTTTTATTATTAGACATTTTATATATATCAATTAGATTTAGAGTTGCTTTAGCCTGAATTGTTAGATTATTTTTCCTTTCTGCATATTCTAATGACTTTTCAAAGTATTCTTCAGCCTCATTATATCTATCTAAAAACTTATATGCACATCCTATCTCATAATAAATCTGACATAAATAAACATTCGTTGAAGGTAACTTATTTAGAAATTCTAAAATAGTATTTAGACATTCAGATACTCTTTCCTTATCATTCATTCCATAAAGAGTATTAAGAATATTTACCAGAACAATAATCTTTTTTTCTATTAAGTTATCATCTATAATAGTAAGTATTTTTTCATGAATGTTGAGGCCTTTTTCATATTCTTCCATTTCCTTATAACAAATTGCTTTTAAGGTTAGAAGGTCAAATAACTTTTGCCCATCAATTCTATTTAATTTATCTTCTACCTTTCTGATTATATCAATAGAATGAGAATATAGCTCTAAATGGTAGTAAGTTAAAGCTGTATTAAATAATATTTTAGATAATAAATCTTCTGGTATAATTTCTTCATATATGAGAACAATTTTACTGTAATGAATAGCTTCATCATATTTTTCTAGCTTTAAACAGCATCTTGTTATTTTTAATATTAAAGTACAAATAACAGTAGGCCTTGATATTTTAATAGAATTTTCAAATGCCTTTATAAAGTAAATATATGCCTTATAAAATTCTTTTTGAGAATAATAGTAATCTCCAATTTTTCCAAAAGCAACTGTCTTCTTATCGGGAATATCCCAGTTAATTAAAAAGGTTTCAATTTCTTTTATTTTCTCTTCCTTGTCCCTATCAGAAGCTGCAGATTCAAACTGATTGATATATTGGTCTACCTTTTTCTTTGCATAATATCTTTCAGGGTTAAGTAAATCCTCTGGGTCTATTATCATATTTATATTACTTTTTCTTAAAAGCTTGTTCATATTTTCAGCAAGTATTTTTGCCGTTTTTTCATTTAAAGGTGTTTTGTTATTCTCTATAAGGCTTATAAGATTTCTTGTAATTTCTCCACCAGTAATTTCATGCTGTTTAAAACCCAATTCTTTTCTAACTCTTTTTAAATGCTTTCCTAGACTATTTTGATTGTTGCTCAAAATGTTTTCACCTCGCATATATTATATCATAAAAATTTTATAAGGTAAATATTTTTACTTTTTCTTAACTTAAAAATTTTATATCCTAACTATTTCGGCATTTTCTAAAGCTTCGTAATGTGTATATCCACCAATATGTAAAATAGTATCACCAAGTTCAGGGTCAACTTCCATACTACCCATACATGGAAAACTATGCCAATATTTGGCAACTCGCATTTTTGCTTCTTCGCCTAGTTTGCTACCGGTTAAGTGTTTAGCTATATTATAACCATTCCCACAAGGAGCTGAAATAATAACTTCAGCCCATTCTATAATATCATTACTATTAACATAAAATTTAAATCTAGGTTTACCTATTTTAAATATTTCTATAAATTGATTTATTGTTTTTGACTTCCCCTTGTTTAACGTACAAAATGGCTTTGGAAAAGCATATTCTAATGAGTACTTCTTACACTCTTCTATGGTTTTATCCTTAACCCATCTTGATACCCATTTTGAGTCCTCGATTGGAACAATAAGAGCTTTTCCTCCACTTTCATAAGCTAGTCTAGGGATTTCAATTAAAATATCCTCATGTATACCTAGAGGGATAAAAACATCACTTTTTTTGAATTTTTCTGGCAAATAATCTAAAGGATTGTCCACAAATAAAGGGTATACATCTGGTAAACTGATAATTTCTTTTATATTTTGGCTAAAATCTAAATTATATTCTCCTCTACACCAATAACATTTTTTACCACATAAATTACATACTTTTTTCTCGTCTTTTAAATGAGGAATAAATTTGTTGTTGGCAAATTTCGTATCTGTCTGCATTTCAAAAACAGTTTTAGGCATCTTATGACTCTTATTAGAATGAATTATTGTTATATTCATATATATCCCCCTAAATCACACATCTAAAATAGGTTTTATTTTTAAGGCTATTTGTAAATTTAACCTATCTTCAGCGTTATCTAAATCCATACCCGTAATTTCTTTTATTCTTTGTATTCTATATAGTACCGTGTTATAGTGAGTAAAAAGAGCTTTAGACATTTGTTTAAGATTACCATTATATTTAAAATATGATTCTAGTGTTTTTACTAATTCTGTAGATTTGTTTTTATCATATTCTACTAGTATCTTTAAGGTCTCATTATAGAATATTTCCATTTCATCCTTTAGATTGTCATTACATAGTAGTTTATAAATTCCTAATTCATTAAAGGAAGTTATTTTGCTTTCCCCTAAAATTTCACCTGCATGAATTGCTTTAATTGCATCTGTATAGCTTTTGTAAACATTTTCCAAACCTTTGTATGGTCTACCAAATCCCGCTCTATATTCTAAATTGGTTATTTTGTTATCTAGTACTTTTTTTATATTTTGTCTGATTTGACCTATTTTCATAGTTAATCGTTCCCCATCGCTATCAAATAGGAGTATTCTTATGCTATCTGTTTTACTAGATACAAACCCTTTAATATCCAGCTTATTCATTAAATCTTTAATAGCTCTAATAATCCCTGATATTGTCTGTTGAACTTCATCTGTTGATAGTTTATCTTTTCCCATATGAGAATTTATCAAATTGATAATAGAAACAACATATATATTATCTAATCCTAAATTAAAAAATGAAGCCCTTTCTAAAGCTTTTTTCTTTCTCTTTTTGTCCAGTGATATTAAATCTTCTAAATACTCAGATTTGTATCTATTTTCAACTTCACTTACTGAAAGTTTTTTTAAAATTTCTAAAGCAATTGTAGTAGAAGCAGTTTCTAATATTGACAAATCAAATCCACTAAAGGGAGTATCTATTGCCCATGAAAATATGTGCCCATATATGGTGTTCTTTACAACTATAGGTAATATAACTCTTTTTATATACTTCCCGCTAATCAACTCTGTAGTTTCAGTGAATTTTTTTTCGTGGTAGTTAAAAGAACTAGAATTGTAAAAGCTTCTCATATTATTTATAAGCAATTCTTTTATATATTTATCTAAGTCACCAAATTTCATTATTTGTTTATTAGGGAATTCTAACTTAATTAGCACAGGATTATTTAGGTTTTTATGTATTACATTAGCTATACTTTCTATACTTGCCCCACTTAGCATTGCATTCATCAATTCTTCATGAATCCTATCTAGTCTTTGAAGCAGTAAAGCCTCTTTATTAAAAATTTCTTTAAAAATAGGTGTCATAATATCTGAGAAAGGAATATCATAATAGAGGTCTATAATTGGAAAATTGAGAGTATTTGCTAAATCGATTACTTCTGAAGATAAGCGTTTTAAATATGGATGGATTTTAATACCTATTCCGGCAAGCCCTTTTCTAGAGCATTCTTTAATAAGCTTTTTTTGAATTTCTATACTATCCTTTCTAAAGGAATATGCAGTAGTTAGTAATAGTTCCCCCTCATGGACCCAATTTAGTATATCTGGATCTGCCATAATATTAACTCTAGATACAGTATTATCTACTCCTTTAAAACCTGCAATTAATTTACATTTTTCCATACAATTCATTTTTAAAACATCTTTAATGGTGACACCATTCTGCCTTCCCAACAAGCTTACTCCCCCCTGAAATACACAACACAATTTATTAATACTCTATAAATAATTACTATGGTAACCTGTAATTATTTATAACTTTTTAAAATTTTTTATAAATTAACCTATTTCTATTTTATATTATTTATTATGTATACACAAAGATTAAGATAACTTTAATTAGAGATTCTATTGAACTATTTATAGAGGAATAAAAGGAACTTGGAAAGTATTGCTAAAAGGTATCTTGAATTACATAATCTAAGAGATTAAATGCTAATTAAAGTTGAAAACAATGATGGTAAGGGAGTAAGAGAAGATTTGGAAAATGCTAAAAATATGTGTAAAGATATAATTAATAAGTTTAAAAAATAGCTAACATAGTTAAATATTTAGAAAATAGAAATGAATAGATCTTATTATAAAAATAAGCATCCGCAATGCGGATGCTAAATTTTATTCATCTTCTACAATAACCTCTAACTCTCCACTATTCGGGTCAATTACAAGTCCATGTATCTTCACATCTTTAGGAATATAAGGAGAATTTTTAAGTTTGTTTACTACTTCCTTAACATTTTCACTTTCATTATCAATAATACCTGTCCATTCCTTTAAATCAATTTTATTTATTTCTTCCTCTGGTATACCCCTCTCAATCATCTTATTTTTAATATCATCTAAATCCTGTTTTGCCATACCACAATCTTTATGTCCTACTATAAACACTTCTTTTATTCCCATCATTATTGTTCCTAGAGATACTGACCTTATAACATCATCACAGTTATTTCTAATACTATTTCCTGCATTCTTTAATACTTTAACTTCTCCCCTTTTAAATCCCATTGCTTCTTCTACTAGTCCAATTAATCTTGTATCCATACATGTAAAGATTAAGGCCTCTTTTGAAGCATGGGAATTTGTTGGCCTATCTAGTTCTTTTTCCTTTCTCTTTTTAACAAACTCTTTATTCCACTTAATAATTTCATTAAGCATAAGTTTACCTCCATAGTTCATTTATATTTTTATCTTTAAGTTTATTTAATTATATCATTATATTTTTATAAATTTAATTCCAATATTTATTATTTTTTATCTTCTAATACTTCAATTGTATCTCCTACTTTAATTTTTCCACCCTTAATAACTCTAGTAAATATCCCCTCTTTAGGCATTATACATTTTCCTACTTCTTTAGCAATAGCACAACCTGAATGACATTCTTTCCCTATTTGGCTGATTTCTTGTATCGTTTCTCCAATTTTTAATTTTGTACCAACAGATAATTCATGTAGATATATTCCTTCAGTTGTAAGATTTTCAGCAAACTTACCACTACAAAGTCCCTTTATACCTAGTTTTTTCATTTTCTCAACACTTTCTACACCCAATAAACTTACTTGCCTATGCCATTTCCCAGCATGTGCATCCCCCACTAAACCATGGCCTTCCTTAAAAAAACCTTCCTCTATTGACTTTTTAGGTACACCCTTCTTTTCACTAATATTTACTGCAACAACCTTACCTTTTTTAGCCATTTTATTCCCCCTCAAGTATGTTCCAGATTTACCTCCAGTCTTTTTTATAAGCATAATATCACTAATTATCATATCTTTATCAACTGATTTACACATATCATAAATGGTCAAAGCAGTAATAGAAACAGCATTTAAAGCTTCCATTTCAACACCAGTTTTCCCTACAGTTTTTACTTCAGCCTCAATTTCAATACAGTCATCTAAAATATTAAACTTTATATTTGCTCCTGTTATAGGTATATTATGGCACATTGGTATAATATCACTAGTCTTTTTAGCTCCCATTATACCTCCTATTTGGGCTACAGATAGGACATCCCCTTTTTTAATAACTCCTTCTTTTATCTTCTTTATGGTTCCCTTTTTCATTTTTATTTTTCCTTTTGCAATTGCTGTTCTTTTTGTATCATTTTTGTCCCCGACTTCTACCATATGGGCCCTTCCATTCTCATTTAAATGTGTAAATCCCATTTTTACCCTCCTATTTGAAACATATTTTTTTCTATATATGTTCCATCTTCTAAATAATGTGATTCTGGCTTCTCTTTAATAGCTTTTATTATTATGTTCTTTAAATTAGAGCCTTTTCTTAAATGACCCTTTAAGTCTATTTCTCTATTAGAATGTAAACATAATTTTAGGCTACCTGTTGATGTAAGTCTAACCTTATTGCAATTATTACAGAACTTACAAGAAATAGGGTTTATAAGTCCGATTCTTCCTTTATTATTATTTAATCTGTAGTAAACTGCTGGAGAAGAAGGATTAATATTTTCGACTTTAACTAAATCTTTTACTTTATTAAGTACAATTTCATTTGATATAAATCTTTCTAAAGCCCAATTAGAGGCCTCTCCTACTGGCATTAATTCAATAAACCGTACATCTATACCATCTTCAGTAAATTTAAGAAAATCTTCTATCTCATCTTCATTAAATCCTTTAATTAATACAACATTAATCTTTATTGGACTAAGTCCTACCCTTTTAGCTGCTTGTATACCTTCTAATACATCTTTTAATTTGCCACCCCTGGTTATAAAAGAATATTTATCATCATTAAGTGTGTCTAAACTTATATTTACTCTTTTTAACCCAGCATTTTTTAAGTCCTTTGCAAACTTTTTTAAAAGAGTACCATTAGTTGTTATTGCTAAATCTTTTAGTCCATCTAAGTTTGCTAAATCTTTTATAAGACTAATCATTCCCCTTCTAGCTAACGGTTCTCCACCAGTTAATCTTATTTTGTTTACACCTAAAGCAACAAATGTTTTTGCTATCTCTTTTATCTCTTCTATTCTTAGTATATTTTTATGCTTTAATTTACATATCCCCTTTTGCGGCATACAGTACATACATCTTAAATTACATAAATCAGTAACTGATATTCTTAAATAATTAATCATTCTTCCAAAAGAATCTCTCATTATATCGCCGCCTTTAAAAAAGTTAATTAGATTTAATTATTTTTACTTCCCCTGTATCCTTAAACTCATATCCACCTAATAAACTTACCTTATCTTTAAACTCTTTAGATTTAAGTATATCTACAAACTCCTTTATCTTTTTATCTTCTAAAAACTCGTAAGGTACTATAAAATCATAATCTTCATAACCTACAGGAATAAATTCTAAGTCCATTGCCTTTGCTGCAGACATTATACCTAATCCTGTTGTAGCCGTCCCTGACTTTACTGCCATAGCAACAGCCATGTGTGTAGTCATTTCCCTTTCATATCCTCTAATTTCATTAGAGTTTATACCTAATTTATTTAGATTATAATCTAAAAGCATTCTAGTTCCAGATCCCCTCTGTCTATTTACAAAAGCTACGTTTTCTCTTATAAGATCTTTAAAACTTTTTACTCTATATGGATTTCCTTTTTGAACTATAAATCCTTGTAATCTTCTTACTCCCTTTACTAAAGCTATTCTTTTACCCGGGAAATATTTTTTTATATATGGAATATTGTATTCTCCACTTTCTGGATCTAATAGATGTACAGGAGCTATATGACATTCTCCCCTTTTCATGGCCATTATACCACCCATACTTCCGATATGACCTGATGATAAGTTCATCATATCTCCTATAACATCCATAATAAGATCATGACTTCCAATGGATACTAAAGTATCTTTAATCTTATCTTTTGATTTTAATAGCTTTACCTTTACTTCTTCTCCAGCCTCTATACCTTCACTATTTTGTGGTATTTCTAATATTCCATCTGCTTTTACTAAACTCATAGTAACTCCCGCTCCACGGGTTAAAGGAGTTGCTATATATCTATTCTGTACATACCCTAAAGTTACCCTTATTAATTCTTTATGTTTTAATGACGAAACAATCCTCTTTGAAATGGTAGCTTTAATTGTATCTGTATCCTCTTTTTGTCCTGTATACTTATAAATTAGTGGTTTTACAAACGTATCAAAGGTTAGGTAAGCTGATACCGGATAGCCTGGTACACCTATAACTGGCTTATTATTTATAATTCCTAAAATAGTAGGCTTCCCAGGCTTTAAAGCAACTCCATGAACTACTACCTGGCCTAATTCTCTAATGGCCTTTGCTGTATAATCTTCAGTTCCTGCAGATGAACCAGCATTTATAATTAAAATATCATTTTCTTCAATTCCTTCTAAAATACTTTCCTTTAGCAAATTATATTTATCTGATACTGGAGAATATCTCTTAGGTATTCCTCCATATTTAAATGTAAGGCCTTCAAATACCCTTGAGTTTGATTCTAAAATCTTACCCTTTTCTAATTCTTTAACATTTTCAACAAGTTCTGTCCCTGTAGGAATAATACCAACCAATGGTTTTTTATATACTTTTATTTTTTCTATTCCTCCTGAAATTAGGGCTCCTAAATCAATTGGTCTAATTTTATGCTTTGATGGTATTATCATTTCTGTAGCAACTATATCTTCACCAATTAGTCTTATATGCTGCCATGGATATGCTGGTTTTATAATCTTTACCTTTCCACTACCTAATTCAATAACATCTTCTATCATAATCACTGCATCATAATCATTTGGTATAGGGTTTCCTGTGTTAATATATTGAAAGTCTTTCCCTTCCTCTAAAATTAAAGGATTTACCTCTGTGGCACCATAAGTCCATTCTGCCCTAACTACTATTCCATCCATTGCTGCTGCATTATAATATGGTGATGATTTTTGTGCATATACTGCCTCATATGTCACCCTATCCATAGAACCTAATACATCAATTTCTTCAACATTAGGTTGTATATTTAATTTTTCCATATAAAGGGATTTTGCTTTTTCTACATCAGTATTAGATATATATATATTTCTTTCTTCCTTTCTCATCCTCTCCCTCCTAATTATTAATCTAGTCTATAAAAAGAAAACTTCTCTTTCCTCTCCCTTAGTAACCCCTTCTTCATGGGATTTTATAACTATATAGCCATTAGATTTAGATAATAATGTAATCATACCTGACTTTCCAAAAATAGGAGTGGCATATAATTTTCCATCCCTTTCTTCTAATGTAACCATTTGATAGGTTTCTTTACCTGGTGAAGAATGTACATTAAAGTCCATAATAGCTTTAGTTTTTCTAATTTCTTCTTTGTAGTCTATAAGTTCTTTAATAAAATGTTCTACAAATACCTTAAACACTATTATTGCAGATACAGGATGTCCAGGCAGCCCAAAGACAGCTTTACCATTTGCTCTACCAATAAGAGTTGGCTTACCAGGCTTTATAGATACCCCATGGACAAAAACCCCTATATCATCAAAGGAATTTATCAAATCATAGGTATAATCTCTAGCTCCTACTGAACTACCCCCTGATATTAAAACTATATCTGATAAACTTAAAGCCTTTTCCATTTCTTCTTTCAGTAAATCAAAATCATCTTTAACTATTACTTTATCCACTACTTCTCCACCTATTTTCTTTATTAATGCAGATAAACTGTATCCGTTTATATCCCTAATTTTCCCTATTTCTAATTCCTCATCAATATCAATTATTTCATCTCCAGTGGAAATAACATAAAATTTTGGCCTTCTATAGACCTTCACCTTAGATATACCAATAGCCGCCAAAGCCCCTATGTCTTGACTTGTTACTCTTTTCCCTTTTTCTAAAACAAGTTCTCCTTTCTTTATATCATCACCTTTAAATATTAAATTTTCTCCTGGTGATATTGCTTTATATACTGCTATGGTATTCTCATCAAGTCTTTCTGCGTTTTCTATCATGATTACACTGTCCGCTCCTTCGGGTATCATTCCTCCAGTAGGTACATAAACTGCTTCTCCAGATTTTATTTTTATATTTGTATTTTCCCCCATTTTTACTTCTCCTACTATATTTAAAAAACTAGGCATTGATTCATTTGCTCCATGACTATCACTACTTTTTATAGCATATCCATCTACCGTAGAACGATTAAATTCAGGAACATTTATATTAGATATTATATCCTCTGCTAAAACTCTATTTAGACTGTCTAATATATCTACTTCTTCTATAGGTAATTTGTAATCTTTAAAATTATTAATTAACTTTTCTCTGGCCTCCTCTATTGAAACTACCTTAAAGAAATCCATTTATCCTATTCACCCTTCCATTTTCTAAATATATAGTATTATCACATAGCCTTTTGGCCTGCTCTAGGTTATGGGTTATTATAATGATTGTTGCTTTTTCATTGCTATTATAATTTTTTATTTCCTTTTCTATTGTCTTAATGGATTCAGGATCTATATTTGATGTAGGCTCATCTAACATTACAAGTTTAGGTTTAAATATTAAAGCCCTAGCCAATGCAACTTTTTGAGATTCTCCTCCAGATAGTAAATGTGCCTTTTCATTCTTTAAGTTGTAAATTTGTAATCTATTTAACATTTCACTTACCCTTTTATCAATTTCAGCCTTATTCTTCTTCCTAATTTTCAAAGGATATGCGATATTATCATAAACACTTCTCCTAAACAAATAGGGTTTTTGGAAAACCAAAGTCATATTATCATATATATTATTATTTAAAGTACTATTATCATAGGTTATCCTTCCAGAGAAATCCTCATCGAGACCTGAAATAATTCTAAGAAGGGTAGTTTTACCTGCACCATTAGGACCTATTATTCCAGTAATTTTTCTTTTTTCTATATGCAACTCTTCTATTTTTAAAACTAATTTATCATTATAGTACTTCTTTAAATTTTTTATCTTTATTTCCATTAATAATCCTCCTGATGATAGCTATATATTAAACTGTTAATAATAAATGATATTGCAAGTAAAACTAATCCTAAAGCAATTGCCGTTGAATAATTTCCCATAGAATTAAACATAGCAATAGAGGTTGTTATAACTCTAGTACGGTTCTTAATATTACCTCCAACAATCATTACTGCTCCAACTTCAGATATTGCTCTAGAAAATACAGTTACAAGGTTTATAAATAAATCAATTTTTAACTCTCTTATTAATAGGAATATTATCTTTACACCTCGAGCCCCTAGTGTAATTCCTACCCTTTCTATTTTTTTACCACGATTCTTAGATAAATTATAGGATAATCCTAAACTTAGAGGAGTTACAAGTAAAGACTGTGCAATTATCATAGCCGTTGGAGTATATAAAAGTTCTAAAAAACCTAAAGGTCCCCTTCTAGAAAGTAAAATAGCCACCAATAGACCGACAACAACAGAAGGAATACTCATGAGTGTATATAATAATCTTGAAAACAATTTTTTTCCTTTAAAATTCTTTATTCCTAAATATAATCCCAATGGTATGAAGATTATAGAAGAGATTAATGTGGCAGTAGAGGAAACAAATACTGATAAGAATATTATTTCATACAATTCCCTGTTAAAACTTACTAAAAGTTTTAAAGCTTCAATAATTCCATTTATAATGTAATCCATTTAATATACTCCTTTTTCCCATTCTCCAATAGTTTTTTAACCTTTGTCCAAAAACTATGTTATATAAATGTTTCACGTGAAACAAAATTATAGAAAGAAATTTCTATGCCTCCCGTTTTTAAAATCGTCTTTTACTGTTTTTTTACTTAACAATCTATACTTAAAATTATAATTAATTTATACCTCTAGTTATAAATACCTAGCTCATAATTATTTAGCATTTGGTACAAATAGGGGCATTCCAAATTTATCTTTACCATACTCTCCTATTTGTTTCTGAGTTTCCTCTGATAGAAGCCATTCTATAAATTTCTCAGCACCTTTGTTGTTTATGTTCTCATTTTTGTCAGGATTTACAGGTATTACACCATATTGATTAAATAATCTATCATCCTTTTCTATAATAATTTCTAAGTCTAATTTATCCTTTAGGTTTAAATATGTAGCTCTATCTGTAATTGTATAGGCTTGTTTTTCACTTGCAATCTTTAGAGTTTGAGCCATTCCACTTCCAGAGGATAGATACCATTCTCCTTCAGGTTTTACTTTAGCTTCTTCCCAAAGGGCCTTTTCTTTCTTATGTGTACCAGAGTCATCCCCTCTAGAAACAAATTTGTAATTTCCTTCAGCTATTAGCCTTAAACCCTTTACTATATCCCTAGGAGATTTTTCCTTAAGATTTCCCTTATCTTCTTTAGGGCCTACTAAAACAAAATCATTATACATTACATCTTTTCTATATAATCCATGTCCCTCTTTTACAAATTCCTCTTCTGATGGTTTTGCATGAACTAATAAAGCATCTGCTTCACCTTTTCTTCCCATCTCTAATGCTTTACCAGTTCCCACTGCTATGACATCAACCTTTATTCCAGTTTCTTCTTCGAAATTAGGTAATATGTAATCTAATAAACCACTATCTCTAGTACTAGTTGTTGTAGCAAGTATTATTCTTTTACCTGTGTCACTTTGAGCTTTATTATTGCTACATCCTACTAATCCCCCAATAATCAGTAATGATACAAGTAAAATTGATAAAATTCTTTTCATTTTTATCCCCCTTAGTTTTTGAATATTTTAAATTTCGTAAATTAGTAGATTAACTAAAAAACAGTCCTGAAAGGACTGTTTGAGTTGATGAAATATACACTTTTATAAGTGCTTCAACAACTCAAATTTCCCTTTCCTAACACGGGAGGCATAGAAATTTCTTTCTATACCCTATCGGCATAAATTCCATAGCATAAAAGCCTTAGAAATTTATACTCGGAAAATTTGAGTATATATTCATTTTTTCCCTCCTAGCAAAACCAATTAATAAGATATTTAATTTTCTAGCTATATCTATGCTTAAACTGGTAGGTGCTGATCTAGAAATGAGAATCGGTATTCCCCTTTTTAAAACCTTAATAAGTATTTCTGATGATACCCTCCCACTAGTTAAAATTATTTTGTCCTCTAAATCTATTTCCTCTAACAAAGCCCTACCTAAAACCTTATCTAATGCATTATGTCTTCCTATATCTTCCTCAAAGAAAATAATCTTATCTTTACTACATAAGGCACAGCTATGTACACCACCAGTATTTAGAAAAAGTTGAGACTTTTTATTAAATTTCTCTGTAAGACCAAATATTTCCTTCTTTTTTATTTTAGGAATTTTATTTATTTTTTTTGCTTTAAAAGAATCAATTACATTATAGAAAATAGTTCCTTTACCACAACCACTTGTTATTGTCCTTTTATTATAAAGTTTTAATGCTAATTGATCTTTTCTTTTAGTGTAAACATATCCAATACCCTTTTCATAATCTATTTTTATATCCTTTAAGTCTTCTTTTATATCAATTAGACCTTCTGACTGTAAAAAACCTATAACTAAATATTTCAAGGACTTAGGAGTACATAAAAGTGTTACAAGCTCCTCTCCATTTAAATATATGGTAAATGGGTATTCTTTTATTACTAAATCCTCTTCCCTTTTTATAGAGTCTCCTTTAATTCTTAGTATTTCATATTCTTTAGTCTCCTTCATGTTTATCAGTCCCTTTAAATATAATTTTTGAGGGACAAAATTGCCCCTCAAAATTAAATCCATATGACTTAAATTATATTAGATATTAAAAATCTAATAAGTCTACATATTTCTTAAGATCCTTTTTAGTATTCAAGTTTAAAAACATGTTCCAATTTGGGCTAAATTGTCTAGCAGTTTTTTCTTCTATATAATAAGTTTTTAGGTCTTTTAATAGAGGATAAATTGCCTTTCTATTATCTTTTAAATAACACTCTATATCCTTAACTATATCCTTTGAATAAAAAGAATTAAATGGCTCTATCCATTCACCTAACTTGGTAACACATGCATCAATATCTAATTTGTAAATTCTTTTTTTCATATACCTTATATAATCAAGATTAATATTTGGCATATCACAGGCGATAAAATATACATACTTACTTTCTGCTTCCTTAAGTCCCGCATGTATACCACTTAAAGGCCCTTTCTGTTTTATTTCATCAGTAATAACCTTATTTCTAAATCCTTTATAATATTCTAATTTGTTAGTTACTATTATTATTTCATTAAACTCCTTATTAAGCTTTTCTACAATTATAGATATAAGTCTTTTCTTCTTTAGTTTTAATAGTTGCTTATCAAATCCCATTCTTGTGCTTTTTCCTCCAGCTAATATAACTGCTGAACCAAATTTTTTCATATCCATCCCTCTATCTTGCACATTCACCTGCTTGGCCAGTAAGTATTTCCAAACCATGGTGAAGGGCATCTGTTATATACTCTAAAGATTCTTTCACAGCTTTAGGACTTCCTGGTAAGTTTATTATAAGTGTTCCTTTTCTTATCCCCGATATTCCCCTTGATAGCATAGCCTTAGGGGTAATCTTAAGGCTATAATACCTTATAGCCTCAGATATTCCGGGTGCTAATCTAACTGCAGCCTTTCTTGTGGCCTCTGGAGTAACATCCCTTGGGCTAAAACCCGTTCCCCCTGTTGTAAGAATTAAGTCTAACTTTAGCTCATCAGACATGTATACCATCTCTTCATATAGTTTTTCTTCATCATCTGGAAGAATTACATATCTTTCAACTTTGTACCCCTGTTTTTCCATTATTTCTATAATAGCTTTTCCGCTTAAATCTTCCCTTTGTCCTTTGTATCCCTTATCACTGGCAGTAATTACCCCAACTTTAAACATACTATTCACCTCAAGATATCTTTTTAATATTTACAGCACATACCTTTAGTTCTGGTATTTTAGCTATTGAATCTAACGCTGTATTAGTTAGATAGTTTACAGCTCCATCTGCATAGTGGAATGGCATAAAAACAATATTGTCATTAATAATATCTACTAATTTAACCTTAGTAGTTATCTCTCCACGTCTCGAACTTACCTTAACCTTATCTCCATCTTTTAATCCTAGTTTATTAGCTGTTGAAGGATTAATTTCTATATATGACTCTGAGGATATCTTATTTAGACCTTCAACTCTACCTGTCATTGTCCTAGTATGATAATGGTAAAGCATTCTACCTGTAGTCAAAATGAAAGGATAATCAGCATCAGGCTGTTCAGCACTTTCTGTATGGTCTACTGCCATAAATAATCCTTTGCCCCTTGCACATTTGCCCTTATGAAGATATTTAGTTCCTGGATGGTCTTTTGTTGGACAAGGCCATTGTAGTCCTATTTTTTCTATACGGTCATAATTAATTCCACCATACTGTGGTGTTACCTCAGCTATTTCATCCATTATCTCTGATGGATGACTATATTTCTTTTTATATCCTAATCTATTCATTATATCCATTAAAATCTCCCAATCTGGCTTTGATTCACCAACAGGTTCTATAGCTTTTCTAATTCTTTGAACCCTTCTTTCTGTATTTGTAAAAGTTCCATCCTTTTCTGCAAAGGATGCAGCTGGAAGTACTACATCTGCAAGTTCAGCTGTTTCAGTCAGAAATATATCTTGCACAACAAGAAAATCTAGGTTTTCTAAGGCTTTTTTTACATGATTAATATCAGGATCTGAAAACATTGGGTTTTCTCCCATTATATACATAAATTTTATAGTTCCTTTTTCAGCAGCCTTCATCATTTCTGGTATAGTTAATCCTACTTTTGATGATAAGTTAACTCCCCATGCTTTTTCAAATTTTTCCTTAACCTCAGACTCATTAACTTTTTGATATCCTGGATAATCTGCTGGAAGTCCCCCCATATCACAAGCACCTTGGACATTATTCTGTCCCCTTAATGGGTTTACTCCTCCAGACTCTACTCCTATATTCCCACATAATAGTGCTAAATTAGATATAGACATAACTCCATGTGTTCCAGATTTATGCTGAGTTATACCCATTGCATAAAATATACCAGCTTTATCTGCCTTAGCATAAAGTCTTGCTGCCTTTCTAATATCATTAGCATCTACACCACAAATTTCTGCTACTCTTTCAGGTGTATAATCCTTAACTAACTTTTCTAAGTCCTCATAATTTTCAGTTCTCTCTTTAATATATTCCTTATCTTGTAAACCTTCTTCAATTATTACATTCATTAATCCATTAAATAATGCAACATTTGTTCCTGGTTTTATTTGTAAGAATACCTCTGCGTCTTTAGCTAACTCTATTTTCCTAGGATCTGCCACAATAAGCTTGGTTCCCCTTTTTATAGCCTGTCTCATCTGTGCAGCTATTACTGGGTGGTTCTCAGTTGTATTTGACCCAGTAACAAAAATTACATCGGCACCTAAAACTTCCTCTATACTATTTGTCATAGCACCGCTTCCTAACGTAGTTGCAAGACCTGCAACTGTTGAGGAGTGTCAGAGGCGTGCACAATGGTCTACATTATTATTACCTATAACTGCTCTAAAAAGCTTTTGAAACAGGTAATTTTCCTCATTAGTACATCTTGCTGATGTAAGACCTGCAAAAGATTCAGTACCATATTTTCCTTTTATTTCATTAATCTTATCAGTTATTAAACTATATGCTTCTTCCCAAGAAGCTTCAACAAATTTTCCATTTTTCTTTATTAAAGGTTTTTTAAGTCTATCGGGATGATTTACAAATTTATAACCAAATTTTCCTTTTACGCATAAAAGTCCTTTATTAGATGGTCCCATGGCAGGATGAACTTCAACTATTTTATTATCCTTTACTATTAAGTCCATCTGACAACCTACTCCACAGTATGAACAGGTTGTTCTAACTCTTTTAGTTTCTTCATACATAAATCTTTCTTTTCTTTTTGGGATTAAAGCTCCAACAGGACATACAGATACACAATTACCGCAAGATACACAATCAGATTTTTCTAAAGGCATTTCAAAAGGTACTCCAACATGTGTATTAAATCCTCTTTCAGAAAAACTTATAGCACCAGTACATTGTAATTCACTGCAAACCCTTACACATTTACCACAATCAATACATTTATTTTGGTCACTTATATAAAAAGGATTGCTATCATCAATTGGATAGTTCTTTTTTTCTCCCACATATTCTACTTCTTTTATATTATATTCATAACAGTATTTCTGAAGTTTACAATCTCCAGATTTATCACACATTAGACAGTTTAATGGATGATTAGATATTAGAAGATTTAAAATTTCTTTTCTAGCCTCTCTAACCTTTTGACTGTGGGTATAAATTTCCATACCTTCCTCTACTTTAGTAGAACATGATGTAGGCAGTTTCTCCATACCTACTATTTCTACAACACATATTCTACAAGCAGCATGGGGTTCTAACCTTTCATCATGACATAAAGTAGGTATATTTATTCCTAATTCTTTACAAGCTTCAAGTATAGAATAATCTTTAGGCACTTTTACTTTTTTCCCGTTAATTGTGATAGAAACCATATTTTCCCCCCTTTTATCCCCCTTTATACAGGATGTTTTTCTCTTTTCTTATAATGTGTGTGAAGTAGTTCATGTGATTTATGACTATTTGGTTTGTCGAAGTATTCATCATAAATTTTATTAATCATTGGATTTTCATGGGATTTTCTAATTTTCTTTGCCTTATCTTCATTATATAGTGCCTTTGCCCTTTCCTTTCTTATATCTTTACTTAGTTTTATTTTATCATTAACATATGGCTGTCCTCCACCAGTAATACATCCCCCTGAACATGCCATTACCTCTACAAAATGGTAAAACTTCTCTCCAGCCTTAATCTTTTCTATTAACTTATTTGCTTGACCAATACTATGAACGACAGCTACTTTAATCTCTTTTCCATTTATTTCTACTAAAGCCTCTTTTATTCCTTCCATTCCCCTAATATTTTCAAATTCTAATTTTTTTAATTTCTTACCAGTAGCTACTTCATATACAGTCCTTAATGCTGCCTCCATTACCCCACCTGTTACACCAAATATAACTGATGCCCCTGTTGATTCTCCTAGGACTTCATCAAAATCCTCTTCAGGTAAGCTGGTAAAATCATTTATGGTTTGTTTAACCATTTTAGCTAATTCCCTTGTTGTTAGTACAATATCAACATCTGCGTATCCAGTAGATTGAAGTTCTTCTCTTTGTGATTCAAATTTCTTGGCTGTACATGGCATTACTGATACTACATATATATCTTTAGGATCTATTCCATTCTTTTTAGCATAATATGACTTTATGACTGCACCCATCATTTCTTGAGGAGATTTGCAAGTAGAAATATTATCTAATAAATCTGGGTGGTAATGTTCACAATATTTAATCCATCCTGGACAACATGACGTAAACATTGGGAGTTTTTCACCGTTTTTTAATCTCTCTAAAAACTCATGTCCCTCTTCCATTATTGTTAAGTCAGCGGCAAAATCAGTATCAAATACTTTATCAAATCCTAGTCTTTTTAATGCAGCTACCATTTTCCCTGTTACCCTTGTTCCCATTGGAAGTCCGAATTCTTCACCTAATGCTGCCCTTATAGCAGGGGCTGTTTGAACTACAACATGCTTATTTGAATCTTCAATTGCATCCCAAACATAATCTATAGATTCCTTTTCTCGTAGGGCTCCTACTGGACAGGCAGTAATACACTGACCACAATTAATACAAGGAACCTCACTAATACTTTTTTCCGCCACTGGTCCTACTTTTGTTTCAAAACCTCTATTGGCAAATCCTAATACACCAATATTCTGTACTCTATTACATACACTTACACATCTTCCACAAAGTACACACTTATTAGGGTCTCTTACTATTGAAGTGGATTTCATATCAACAGTTTCTACTTTCATTTTTCCTTCAAAGGATATTTCCTTTATATTAAATTCATTTGCTAGGTTTTGTAACTCACATTTATTATTACGCTCACATGTTAAACATTTTCTATCATGGGATGAAAGCATTAGCTCAACAACTGCTTTTCTAGCTTCTCTAACCTTTTTAGTATTAGTCTTTACTACCATTCCATCTTCTACTTGAAGTACACAAGAAGCTTGTAAAGTTCTAGCTCCCTCAACTTCTACAACACAAACTCTGCATGCACCTACTTCATTTATTTCCTTTAGATAACAAAGTGTTGGTATATTAATTCCTGCACTTCTTGCAGCTTCAAGTACCGTATAATTTTCTGGTACTGTTACCCTTTGGCCATCTATAGTTAACGTAACATTACTCAATCTGTTATCCCCCCTTATTTTGTTACTTCCTTACAATTGCATTAAATGGACATTTTTCTACACAAGCACCACATTTTACACACTTATCTTGGTCAATAGTATGTGCTTCTTTTCTCTCTCCACTTATTGCATCTGCAGGACAAGCCTTAGCACATAGTGTGCATCCTTTACATTTGTCTTCTTCGATAAAGAATGAAAGTAATTCTTTACAGCTTCCTGCCGGACATCTTTTTTCATTTACGTGTGCTTCATATTCATTTCTGAAGTATTTTAATGTTGATAATACTGGGTTTGGTGCAGTTTGTCCTAGTCCACATAATGCTGTGTTTTTAATTGTATGGGCTAATCTTTCTAGTTTATCTATATCTTCAGGTTCACCTTTTCCCGATGTTATCTTCTCCAGTAACTCTAGCATTCGTTTTGTACCTTCACGGCAAGGAGTACATTTACCACATGACTCCTCAACTGTGAAGTCTAGGAAGAATCTTGCTATATCAACCATACATGTATCCTCATCTAACACTATCATTCCACCTGAACCCATCATTGACCCAAGCTCTGTTAATGAATCAAAGTCTATTGGTGTGTCTATATGTTCTGCTGGTATACATCCTCCTGATGGTCCACCTGTTTGTACTGCCTTAAATTCTTTTCCCTTTGGTATTCCTCCACCTACTTCGTAGATTACTTCTCTTAATGTTGTTCCCATTGGTATTTCTATTAATCCTGTATTGTTTATCTTTCCACCTAGAGCAAATACCTTTGTTCCTGGTGATTTTTCTGTTCCTATACCTTTAAACCATTCTGCTCCTTTTAGAACTATACTTGGAACATTGGCATATGTCTCAACATTGTTTATTAGTGTTGGTTTTTGCCATAACCCTTTGTTTGCTGGATATGGTGGCTTGTTTCTCGGCATTCCTCTTTCGCCTTCTATTGATGCTATTAGGGCAGTTTCTTCACCACATACGAAAGCTCCTGCTCCTAGTCTTATTTCAAGGTCAAAACTAAAATCTGTACCAAAGATGTTTTCTCCTAATAATCCCTTCTCTTTTGCTTGGTCTATAGCCTTTTGTAATCTTTGTACTGCTATTGGATACTCTGCTCTTATATATACATATCCTTGGTTTGCTCCTACTGCATATCCGGCTATCGCCATTGCCTCTATTACTGAATGAGGGTCTCCTTCTAGGATTGATCTATCCATGAATGCTCCTGGG
>NZ_MCIB01000015.1 GCF_003609645.1 Thermohalobacter berrensis | reverse complement strand
AATTATTTTCCCCATTCAAATTAACTTTATTCGTATAATTGTACATTATTTTAAATTATCTTTGTTTTTTTATTATATTCTACATATTCTTTCTTTTTTCGCTGTACATTATTATTACCCTATAGAACAAAATTTAAACATCATCCTTATAAAGAAGTCTTGTATTTAAAAATAAAAAATGGTCAAAATTTAATAAAAGCTGATGGACTCAGAGTCCATCAGCTTTTATTTTAGTAGTTTTTTATAATTCTCTACCTCTATGGAATGCCTTAATATTTATATCTATATATTTTTCTTTTACAAGCTCTTTAATTACACCTTCCCAATCAACTTCATCTAATCCAAGGGCTTTTGATAAACTACCTAACATAATTACATTCTGTGTTCTAATATTTCCTAATTCTCTAGCTTCATTAGCCGCATCAATTACCTTTGTATCTACTTTATCTTTTAATTCATCTAAAATATCTTTTGGATACTGAGCTTCACCAGTTAATATTGGCACTGAAGGTATTGAATAATTGTTCACAACTAATTTTCCATTTGGATTTAGATACTCTATCCATCTCATTGCTTCCATTTTTTCAAATGCAACTATAATATCAGCTTGCCCTTTTCCTATAATTGGTGAATATACTTTTTTACCATATCTAACTTGAGTTGTTACACTACCTCCTCTTTGTGCCATCCCGTGTACTTCTGACATTTTTACATCATATCCAGCATCCATTAGTCCCTTTGATAATAATTTACTTGCAAGTATTATTCCTTGGCCTCCTACACCTACTAATAATATATTCTTTACTTTATCCATAGTTACTCACCCACCTTTACTATTGCATTAAATGGACATACTTGCATACATATATCACAACCTACACACATCGTGTCATCAATAATTGCTCCTTTATCTTCTTCAAATGATATAGCTGGACATCCTACTTTTAAACATAGCTTACACTTCTTACATTTTTCTGCATCAACTTCACATATTATTCTATCTGCTAACTTATATTCCTCAATTTCCTCTTTTGGTGATTTTTTCAATACACAAGGCCACTTTGTTATTATAACTACAGGCTCATCAGTATTAATAGCCTTATCTATAGCTTCTTCAGTTTCTTTTAGGTTTAATGGATTAATTACTTCTATATGCTTAACACCAATCGCCTCACATATTTTAACTAAATCTACTTCTTCAACTTTTTCACCCATCAGTGTGTAGCCTGAACCTGGATTTTCTTGATGTCCTGTCATACCAGTTATTCTATTATCTAATATTATAGTAGCAGCATTTCCTTTATTGTATACTATATCTATTAGCCCAGTTATACCTGAATGGAAAAATGTTGAGTCTCCTATTACACCAAAAACCTTAGTATTTCGTCCAGCTGCCTCTACTGCCTTACTAAAACCATGACCAGCACTTACGCTTGCTCCCATACAAATACATGTATCCATAGCTTCTAATGGAGGTGCTGAGCCTAAAGTATAGCAACCTATATCTCCAGTTACAACAACATCTTTCTTCTTACTTAAAGTATAGAATAATCCTCTATGAGGACATCCTGCACACATTGTTGGAGGTCTTGATACAATTTTATCTTCATTAATATTTACTGTATCTCTTTTTTCTCCTAATAATTTTTCAGCAATTATATCAGGATTTAATTCTCCTATATTAGGTATTAATTCCTTACCTATAACATCAATACCCATTGCTTTTATTTCTGTTTCTATATAAGGCTCTAATTCTTCAATAACATATAGTTTATCTACTTTATCTGCAAATTCTTTTATTTTAGCTTTTGGAAGCGGGAATGTAAGACCTAATTTAAAGTAAGATGCTTTATCACCAAACACTTCTTTTGCATACTGATAAGATACACCTGAAGTAATAATACCTATTTTTGTATCATTCATCTCAATTTTATTAATATCACAATTGTTACTATATTCTTCTAATTTTTTAAGTCTTTCTTCTACTACAACATGTAATTTTCTACCATTGGCAGGTGTAGCAACAAATTTAGGTATATTTTTTTCATAATCTTTAACTCCTACTTCACTTCTTTCCTCAAACTCTACTAAACCTTTACTATGACAAATTCTCGTAGTCAATCTTAATAGAACTGGTATATCAAATTTTTCACTTATTTCATAACCTATTTTTACAAAATCTTTAGCTTCTTGGCTATCACTTGGCTCTAGCATTGCTACTTTAGCAAATTTAGCATAATATCTATTATCTTGTTCATTCTGCGAACTGTGCATTCCTGGATCATCTGCTGTTACAAGGATACACCCTCCATTAACACCAGTATATCCAAAAGTAAATAATGGGTCTGCTGCAACATTTACTCCTACGTGTTTCATAGCAGCTAAAGACCTAGCTCCTGCTATCGAAGCTCCTACTGCTACCTCTAAAGCAACCTTTTCATTTGGAGCCCATTCTGAATATATTTCTTTATATTTAGCTACATTCTCTAGTATTTCAGTACTTGGAGTTCCAGGATAAGCTGAAGCTATTGTAACCCCTGCTTCATAGGCCCCTCTGGCAACTGCCTCATTTCCAGTTAGAAGTTTTTTCATGTAATTTACACCCCTTTACATTCTTGTTCAAATTTTGCTTTTAGGAAAACCTTTACACATTTACTGTAATTAACCTGCTACAACACTTCCTAGAGCTATAGAATTTAATTTAGCTTGATGTGTATCAGCTCTAGATACTAATATAACAGGTGCCTTAGCTCCCATGATTATACCTGCAGAACTAGCTTTTGCAAAATATGTTAGACTCTTTCCTACTCCATTGCCCATTTCTATATTTGGTACTAATAATATATCTGCATCTCCTGCTACTTCACTTTCATATCCTTTAATTTTAGCCGCTTCTTTTGATATAGCTAAGTCTAGGGCTAAAGGTCCATCTACTATTACTTCTTCTCCAAACTCTCCATCTTTGTTCATTTTTTCCAATTCAACTGCATGTACTGTAGCAATCATTTTAGGATTAACTTTTTCCTTAGCAGCCAATACTGCAACTTTTACATTTTTATTTCCTAATGCTTTAGCTACCTTAACAGCATTTTTAGTAATTTTTACTTTATCCTCAAGGCTAGGCTCTATATTCATACCACCATCAGTTAAGAAAATAAGTTTATGATATGTTGGCACCTCATATACCATAACATGACTTAAAAGACTATCTGTTCTTAATCCGTACTCCTTATTTAGTACTTCTTTTAACAATATTGAAGTATCAATAATACCCTTCATAAGAAAATCTGCTTTTCCACTACTTACATATTTTACAGCCCTTTCTGCAGCCTCTTTAAGTTCAGGTTCATCAACTAATTCATATTTTTCTATATCTATTCCATTTTCCTTTGCAATTTCTAAAGTCTTTTCTTTATCCCCGATTAATACTGGCTCAACTATTCCCTCTTTAGCTGCTTCTATTACAGACTTTAACACTTCATAATCTTGACATGCTGCAACTGCAAGTTTTCTTGTTTTTTGGTTTTTAGCCTTTTCGATTAAATCATTTAAGGTCTTTATCACCCGTTTCACTCCTTTAATTTATTTTTATATAAATTTCCATAACATATTTTATCATATTTCATCTCTTGCCTTCAAAAAAATTATAAATTTTTAAAAATTTCTGTAACTTTTTTGTTAACAATTATAATATTCAAGCTAGTATTATAATTTTCCTTCTTATTTTTTTATTTTTTTAGTTATGAGTCTAATTAATATACATGATATAATATAATTTTTCTTCATAGTTTTTCCTGTCTATACAATAAAATAGGGCTGCTCTATGAAAGCAGCCTATTGAGGCTTTTTGATTTGTTTTCCTGCATGATCTATGTAATAATTATCTTTATAAATAAGTTCAGATATAGGTACTATTTCATATCCTTTTTCTTGAAGTTTTCGTATAACAACAGGTAAATATTTGGTAACATATTTAGCGTTATTATGAAAAAGAACTATAGAGCCTTTTTTTACTTTTCTAGTAACCCTATCTACTACAGGCTGTACTCCTAATTCCTTCCAATCTAAAGAATCTACATCCCACTGTATCACGTAATACCCATTTTCCCTACATGTTTGTATAAGTCTATTATTATAATCACCAAATGGTGGTCTAAAAAGATTGGTTCTTTGTCCGGTTAATTTCTTAATTTTTTCTTCTGTCTCCTTTAATTCTTGTACTATTTGTTGTTTGCTCAATCTAGACATACGGGGATGATTGCTAGAATGGTTCCCTATTTCATGACCTCTATTATGAATTTCTTTAACCATTTCTGGATATCTATCAACCCAAAATCCAACTAAAAAGAAAGTAGTTTTTACATTATATTCATCTAAAATATCTAATATATTTTTAGTATACTGGGCTCCCCAAGCTGCATCAAAACTTATAGCAACCTTTTTTTCATCAGTATCAACTGAATAAATAGGTAACTCTTTTTTATTACTAAATACACTTATAATTTCCTCTTGTGTTAGGTTGGAATATATTAAAGAAGTACTTACCAAAAGAGCTAATACTAAAAGTCTTATAATGTTTTTCTTATCAAATAGATAAATTCTCAAGTTTATTCCCCCTTATAATTCTTATGCATATAATTTTTCTAATACTACATATATATTAAACATGTCTCTGTTTTAGAAATAAGTTTAATATATAAGGGGGAAAAATATTGATATTTTTCGGTGTTATAGGTGGGCTTTCTCTTTTTTTATTTGGTATTAAATTAATGTCTTCTACATTTGAGGATATTGTTTCTTTAAAAGTAAAAAATAATTTAGAAAAATTTACTTCTAATAAGTTAATAGGACTTCTATTGGGAATAGTGGCAACTGCGTTACTTCAAAGTAGTAGTGCAAGCACTTTAATAGTGATATCCCTTGTTCACAGTAACTTAATAAATTTATATAATGCAGTTCCAATACTTATGGGAGCTAATATTGGTACAACATTTACTGCCCAGTTAATTGCTTTTAAATTAGATGATTTTATACCCTATTTTTTTATATTAGCAATAATCCTATTACCTTTTTATAATAAAAGAAAATTTAGAACTTTAATACGTGTTATTTTAAGTTTAGGTATAATATTCTTAGGTATGAGAATTCTTGAAAATTCAATTTCTTCAACAAACATAAATGAAAAAATAATAATATTGATTAAGAATATAGAAACTAATAAAATTGCCGGTATATTCTTAGGTTTTATTATAACCTCTATAATTCAAAGTAGTAGTACAGGTATTGCAATTCTACAAGTTTTAGCTTCAAATTTAATAATTCCTGTTAAAACATCAATACCTATACTTTTAGGTCAAAATATAGGTACATGTACTGATACCTTTATAGGAAGCCTTATCACTAACAAAAAAGGAAAACAAGCTGCTTTAATACATATAATGTTTAATATTTTAGGGGTAGTTATCTTTTACTTTTTAATAGATTATCTATACTCTATTGTTCATGGTTTATCTCCTGAAAACCCATCTAAACAACTAGCTAATGCACACACTATCTTTAATGTTTCAACCACTATAATACTATTTCCTATTTATCCTTTACTCATTAAAATATCAAAAAAAATAATCCCAGATTAAATATGCTCTGGGATATTATTTAAGATTCTTTTCGTTATCATATAAATATAAAAATTTACCATTTAGTTTTTGTTTATCGATTCTATTTTCATATTTTTTTGGTACAGTTATTACATCTGGATTACCATCACTTATAAATCTCTTTTCAGGGTATTTATCAAAATATTCTAACCAGTCATACATACCTACATTATCTACATTCATTTCACTAGCCCTTACCCTATGGATAGAATATGGATTAAAATTTTTATCAATAGGAGAAACTGAGGGTTTCCAACCTACATTTAATATAGCTATATTTTCATATTTTACCCCATCATATTCACCTTTTCTTAAAAAGATTTCATATTCTTTATTTTTAGGTCTACTTCCATATGGTAATGCAAGTGTATTTACTTCATAATCTGGTAAGATTCCATTTAAAAACTCTACATTTTTAGCAATAGCTCTTTGTATTTCTTCTGGTGTTAGATTACTAAAATTATTATGATCAATCGTATGATTTCCTATATCAAAACCTTTATCTATCAAATATTTAAGTTTATATTCTACATACTCTTTTTGTCCAAAGGGTCTTTTCCCGAAAACGAAAAAAGTAGCTTCTAAGGGAAAGTCAGGATGTTTTTTATGAAATTCTTCCATTATACCTGCTGCACAATTAGGGTCTACTATCAATTCTCCGTTTTTTTCAATAATATTAAAATTATTTTGTCTACCATCATCAAATGTAATTACAACTGGTGTATAACCAGCTTCAACATGTATATTATTATTTACAAAATCTTTTAAACTTATTGGTCTATAACCCTTTTCATAAAGTACTTTTAAATCTTTTTTGAAATTTTCTACTGTTCTTACCCAGGTATCTTCTTTTTTTCCTATATGATGATACATAAGTACCATTATTTGACCTGCTTCATTCGGCTTAATTGATAAATCAATATCTTTTGTCGGATCTTTTTTCACTTCATTTTCTTTATTATCTGTTTCACAACCTTGCTCTTTATCAGTATTTTTAGTTTCTTGTTTTTGTTCCTCAACTGGATTATTTGTATCAACTTTTTCTGTATTTGGACCTGTACATCCAACTAAGCTAATTATTAATAAAAATATTACAATTACTTTCATGATTGATTTCAAATGTTTTTCCTCCTTTTAGTTTTGTAAATTTTACAATTTTTATAATACTATTTCACCATATACATTTTTTAAATAGTATTTATTTTTTTCTTAAGGTAAAAATAAAACTACACCACAAATTAAAGAGGTGTTAATTTTGTCTAGAAGAAAAAGCACCTATACTAATATTAAAGGTAGACAAAGGGAATATTCAGCTATAACTATTACAAATGATGAAAGACATTATTATAGAGAAAAAAAATCCCAAAAGGCTCAATTAGAAAATGGGCATCAACATGGCATTAGAAAAGATGTAAAAGTTCCTATAAAAAATAAACTTTCTTAGGTTAATAAGGCTGCTTAGCAGCCTTATTAATCTTAAGAACCTTTATTCCTTTAGGACATTTTGATATACATAAACCACATACTGAACCTCTACCTATGCCTTTATAATGTTCATTCATAAATGTGCTACATGCATATGCATCAACTAGTTCATCTCTTGGGATTCCTGGGTACCATTTATTGCCCTTTAAGGCTAATGCAGGACAATTACTTACACAAATATTACATTTACCACATTTAGATTCTGTTATTGGTGTATCATAGTCAACAGGTAAATTAGTAAGAACAGTTCCTAATCTCACTCTAGGTCCAAATTCTTCAGTTACTAAACAGGCATTTTTTCCAATCCACCCTAATCCGGACAAAGTGGCTGCTGTTCTATGCTGGAAAATGCCTCTATATGCATCTTTACTAGTTTTTACTGTCTGAGATGCCGGTACTGCCATAGCTAAATAACCTCTATTTTGAAGTATAGTTGTTATCTGTAACGTTATTTGGTCAATTAAAAAATTTACTGTTCTATAATGATGGAAATATGTGAAAGTCGGTTTATCCTTAATATCGTTAATTATTTGATCTGATAATCTTATGGCTATCGAAATACCTGTGTTTAAATGTGATAATTCTTCAGGAAGATAGCCATTTAGGTTTCCAAATCCTATTTTTGCTGCTCCCATATCAGTTGCTTTATTAATTATTATTTTTTTTATATCTTTTTCCATAATATACCCCCCTGTTTTATTATCTAATTTAATTATACTAGATTAAATTTGATTATAAAAAAACATTTTTAGCCTAATTTAATAATTATATGCTATTTTTCTATAGAATATTCATTTATTATATTTTTTCCAGAATATATTTTTAAATAAAAGGTTATATTAATAGTACAACATCAATTTAATGATGTTGTAAGCAATCTATTTGGGAGGGAAAGACATGGCTAGAAACAATAATAAGATAGTAGTTCCAGAAGCTAGGCAAGCACTTGAACAAATGAAACTTGAAATTGCCAATGAATTAGGTTTAGAAAACTATAATAATATAGATAAAGGTAACTTAACTTCAAGACAAAATGGTTATGTTGGAGGATATATGGTAAAGAGACTTATTGAACATGCAGAAAACCAAATATCTGGAAAATAATTAAATAATATACAAAAAAGAGAAGTGTAGCAATACACTTCTCTTTTTTTATATGTTATAATTTTTTATATACAATTTAAAGAGGGTGACAATATGTTTGGAGAAAATACTAAAGAAGTAGCACAAAATAAACTTCTTTTACTTTACATAATTGATATATCTGAGGTTCCTCTTACTAATTCAGAAATAACTCAATTTGTTTTAGAAAACAATTATATGAATTATTTCATGGTACAACAATTTTTAAGTGAATTAACAACCTCTAATTTTTTACAAACAGTAACAGAAGAGGGAAATGAGTATTATAAATTAACAGAAATAGGTAAAGATACTCTTAACTATTTTATCGATAGAATACCAGATAATATAAAATTACAATTAAGTAAGAGTCTACAGAAAAAGAAAGAGGAAATGATTAAAGAAACTCAAATTATAGGAAATTATTACAAAAAAAATGATACTGAATATATTGTATCATTAAAGGTTATAGAAAAAGATATAACTTTATTTGATCTATCATTAAATGTACCTTCAAATAAACAAGCTAAACTTATTTGTAAAAACTGGAAGGAAAATCCACAAATTATATATAAGAAAATATTTGAGTTACTTGCAAATAATAGTGATAAGGAATAGGCTGATTTTACTAGCCTATTCCTTTATTCTTCTCATTATTCCTTTATATAGTTCTACTATAATTAATGGTAGAACTGAAAAAGTAATTATATAAAACCACTGGTTAACTGTTAGTAATGTCAGTTTAAATATGTTTCTTAAAAATGGTATAAATACTACT
The DNA here is from genome assembly GCF_003609645.1 of Thermohalobacter berrensis. GTDB lineage: Bacteria > Bacillota > Clostridia > Tissierellales > Thermohalobacteraceae > Thermohalobacter > Thermohalobacter berrensis. Next base: position 36,771 of record NZ_MCIB01000015.1, on the reverse strand, counting down.
CCTAGCATTAATACAGTGGATACAAGTACTCCTCCAATTAAATATTTATTAGAGAAAAATCCTACATATAATATAGATTCATCCTTTGCCCTTACATTGAAACTGTGCACAAGTTGTGAAAAGGCTAAAGTAGTAAAAGCCATCGTTCTTCCAGTAGTAATATCTATTTTCCTACCTATATTAAACGCTAACAAAGTAACTAATGCAACTATAATCCCATGAACTATAATTGAGTTCCCAAGTCCCTCTGCAAATATACCTTTTTTAGGATCTCTAGGCTTTCTTTTCATTATGTCTGGTTCAGCAGGGTCAACTCCTAAAGCTAAAGCTGGAAAACTATCTGTTACCAAGTTTACCCATAATATGTGTATAGGTATTAAAGGACTAGGTAAATTAAGTAATATTGCTATAAAGAGTGCTACAACTTCTCCAATATTACATGATAATAAAAAGTGAATAGATTTTTTTATATTATCAAATATAGTCCTTCCTTCTTCAACAGCTGCTACTATAGTTGTAAAATTATCATCTGTTAATATCATATCAGAAGCTTCTTTAGATACATCTGTTCCTGTAATCCCCATGGCACATCCTATATTAGCCCTTTTTAATGCAGGAGCATCATTTACTCCATCTCCAGTCATAGCTACAATTTTTCCATGTGTTTGCCATGCTTTAACTATTCTTACCTTATGTTCTGGAGAAACCCGTGCATATACAGAATATTTTTTCACATTTTTTTCTAGGTCTTCCTGTGTCATATTATCTATTTCTTTTCCTTCAACTGCTTCAGCTTCATCCTTTAGTATACCTAATTCTTTTGCTATAGCTACTGCTGTCACTTTATAGTCCCCTGTTATCATAACTGGTTTTATTCCTGCCTCTTTACATTCTTTTACTGCATCTTTTACTTCTTCTCTAGGAGGGTCTATCATACCAGCCATACCTACAAAAACAAGATTTTTCTCCGTATTTTCTGAAGTTAATTTATCTGGTATGCTATCAACATCTTTAAAGGCTAATCCTAAAACCCTTAAAGCCCTTAATGCCATTTCTTTATTTGCATCCATTATATCCATTTTTATATCTTCTGTTAATTCAACTATTTCATTATTTATCAATATTTTATTACATCTTTCTAAAAGAACATCTATAGCTCCTTTTGTTAAAATTCTATATCCATTATTATATTCGTGAACTGTAGTCATCATCTTCCTTTCTGAATCAAAAGGAATTTCATTCACTCTTTTCATTTTACTTTCTTCTTCTTTTTTATATAACCCCTTCTCATATGCTAAAACAACTAAAGCAACTTCCGTTGGATCTCCTATAGTATCCTTTTCTCCATTTTTATCTTCAATAGATGCATCATTACATAAAAGACCTACTTCGATTGCAGTTTTATCTTCCTTTAAGCTTAGATTAATGTCATCTATATCTTTTAATTCATTATAGGTATATAATTTTGTTACAGTCATTTTATTTTGAGTAAGGGTTCCTGTTTTATCTGAACAAATCACAGAAGCTGTTCCAAGGGTCTCTACAGCAGGTAATTTTCTTATAATAGCATGTCGCTTTATCATTCTTTGAACACCTAAGGATAACACAATAGTTACAATTGCTGGTAAACCTTCTGGAATTGCTGCAACTGCTAGTGAAACAGCAATCATAAACATATCAAATGCTGGTCTTCCTTGAAAATATCCTATTAAAAAAATAAGTCCACAAATTATTAAAGCTAATACACCTAGCCATTTACCTAATTCTTCTAGTTTTTCTTGAAGTGGTGTCTTAATATTTTCCTGTTCTTCCAATAGTTCTGCTATTTTTCCTATCTGTGTATTCATACCTGTTTCTGTAACTACACATCTACCCCTACCATGGGTTACTATACTTGAAGAGAAAACCATATTCTTTCTATCTCCTATTGGAATATCTTCCCCTTTAGGTATATCTATTGATTTGGTTACTGGCACCGATTCCCCTGTTAATGCCGATTCTTCAACCATTAAATTGGCACTTTGAATTAATCTACCATCAGCTGGAACGTAATCGCCAGCTTCAAGTATAACTATATCACCTGGAAATATCTCTGCAGATTTAACCTCTAGTATATTGCCATTTCTTAAAACTTTAGCCGTTGGTTTTGACATATTCTTTAATGCCTTCAATGACTGTTCTGCTTTATTTTCTTGGACTACTCCTAATATTGCATTTAATATAACTATAATAAATATTAAAATTGTATCAGTAACTTCACCAAGTATTCCAGAAATAACAGCGGCAATAATAAGTATTATTACCATAAAATCTTTAAACTGATTTAAAAACATTTGAAAAATTGAAGTTCCTTCTTTTTCTGTCAGTTCATTTAGTCCATATTTTTTTCTGCGATTTTCTATTTCATCATCTGTTAATCCAATATCCTTATTAGTTTTTAATTTTTCAATAGTCTCATCCACTGTTAACCTAAACCATTCTTTTTTATCCATTTAATCCCTCCTATTAGTTATAGAAAAATTAGTCCATTAGGCTCTATACCAACTTTTATGTTTTTCATTATTTTACCCTTACTACAATCAAATAATGATATATAGTTTTTTAAAGAATTTACTATATATAACAATTTATTCCCATCCCATAATAATTTACTTGGCATTCCTCCAAGATGATACTTGTCTATAATCTTTCCTCTAATTAGGTCTATTTTATATAGATACCCATCTTCAGCATTTGTTACAAATATTTCATCTTTTTTATCTATAGGAGTCATATCAACAAGTACCCCTTCAATATATACCTTTTTTATAAGTTCATTATTAGATAAATCAAGAATCGATACACTACTTTTTACCATTCCATTTACTTGAGATGATAAAATATATAATAATTTTGAATTCAAAAAAAAATGCAAAGGATTACTATCTAATCTAATCTTCTCTATTTTATTATTTTCCAAATATATAACACTAATACTGTATTCGTTACTATTTGCAACAAAAACCCTTTTTTCTTCAAAATCTGCTTTTATGTCATAGGGCTTCTCTCCTACTGTTATATTCTCCAAAATAACAAAATTTTCTTCATCAATTACTGAAACAGAATTAGAATCTGTATTAGTAACAAAAATAAGTCCATCTATAATTTCTACATGACTAGGTGACCTACCTATATAAATTACCTCTTCAATTACCATATCTTTAATATTTATTTTAAAAACACTATTATCATAGGAATTTACTGAATATATAATATTTTTTTCATTTCCTGCTGCTAAGGTATAAGGGCCAATTGCAGAGCTACTATTTAAATTTTGAATACCACTACTATTTAACATTTCCCATAGTTTGAATGTTTCTAGAGAATAATCATCTTTTAAGTCTATAACAGTCAGAGTATCACTTCCTGTATTAGCGACTATCAACTTATCCTTATTTATACTCATAATATCACCTCTATCACCGCTTATAACTTATTTACAGTTTATGCATTCTAAAATACATTGGTGAATAGAGGATAAAAATAAAAAATAGCTGGATAAATCCAGCCATTCTTATTTAATAACCTTCTAAATATTTTTTCGTTTCACTTACTACAACACCACTTAACCCAATAAGTCCTATTAAGTTTGGAACAGCCATAAGAGCATTCATTACATCTGCTAAGTTCCAAATTAATGCCAATTCTTGAGTGGCACCAACAATTATTGCAAGGGTAAATATTACACGGTATATTTTAACAATCCAATGACCTGCTAAATACTCTAGACATTTTTCTCCATAGTAACTCCACCCTAAAATTGTAGAATATGCAAAAAAGATTATCCCAAAGGCTATTATAAAACCTCCTGGTCCCGGTAAGCCTTTGTTAAAAGCTTCAGTTGTAAGTTTGGCTCCTGATAAGCCACTTTTCCATACATCAGTTGTAATTAATGTTAAGGCTGTAAAAGTACATACCACAATTGTGTCAATAAAAGTTCCTAACATTGATACTAAACCTTGATTTGAAGGTGAATCAGTCTGAGCTGCTGCTTGAGCTATTGGTGCACTACCTAAACCAGATTCATTTGAAAATACACCCCTAGATACACCTTTTTGAATTGCCATCCTTATAGTAGCTCCAGCAAAGCCTCCTACTGCAGCTGTCGTAGAAAAAGCTTTGCTAAATATTAGTCCAAAGGCTTCTGGTACCTCGGATATATTTAAAATTATAATTATTAAACATCCTAATACATATACACCAGCCATAATAGGTACTATAAACTCTGTAACCCTTCCTATATTTTTTATTCCTCCAATTATAACTGCAGCAACTGCTATAGCAACTACTATACCCGTAAATAAAGGTGGTACATTAAGTGATGCTTCAAGGGCTTGAGCTATGGAGTTAACTTGAACCATATTTCCTATTCCAAATGAAGCTACTGCTCCAAATATTGCAAAAAGTACTCCTAACCATTTTTGATTGAGTCCTCTTTCAAGATAATACATAGGACCTCCTGATATTTCTCCATCATCAGCTTTAATTCTATATCTTACCGCTAAAACAGCTTCTGAATATTTTGTTGCCATTCCAAAAAATGCTGTAACCCACATCCAAAATACTGCTCCTGGACCACCAGCTGCAATAGCAGTAGCAACTCCTGCTATATTACCAGTACCTATAGTAGCAGCTAATGCTGTTGTTAAGGCTTGAAATGGTGTTATATCTCCTTCTGATTCATTTTTCTGAAATAATAATGTAAAAGCCTTAAAAAACTTTCTTACTTGAATACCTCTAAGTCTAAACGTAAGTAATATTCCAGTACCAACTAATAAAATAAGTAGTGGAGTTCCCCATAGAAAAGCACTTAAACTTTGAAGTAACTCTGTTAGATTCATAGTTTCACCTCTATCCTTTATTGTTTTACTACTATAATTTTTTTAATGTAACAGGTTCTTAATTATTTTCTGTAATAAATATTAATTTAATGTATCTTAAATAAAAAAACTGTTTTAAAAAGAAAAAACGCCTGCTTAAAGCAGACGTTTTATTAGTAAGTAGATTTAATATTAAACTTAAAAATTTAATTAAGTAATATTCTCCTTAATAGTGTCCTATTATCAATTTTTAAATTTCTTTTCTTTATCTCAATTATCATTTCATTAAGTTTCATAACCTCTTCTTTATAAAGTTCTTCTTTCTTTTCTCTTTCTAACTGTTGTAACTTTTTCATCTTTTTGTATGCTTCATCTAGTAATTGTTTATCACTTAATTTTTTATAAGGTCTAAATTTTACTACAGACATAACTGCCCTCCCTATTAAGTATATTGTTATTTTATTCAATAGGGAGGAAAAAAATAACTAATTAGATAAAACTTTTTTCCTAACATCACCAATTAGATATAATGAACCTGAAAATAATATTAGGTCATCTTCTTTTGCTATATCGAAGGCTATATCAACAGCTTCATTTATATCCTTTTGAATAATATAATCATTATTATATTTTTTTATTTTTTCTGCTAATTCACTAGCACTTAATGCTCTAGGATTATTAGCTTGTGTAACTATTACTTTGTCTGCAACTGGGATAAGCTCTTCTAGTATCTTATCAACTTCTTTATCTCCTAAAATCCCTATTCCTAAAATAAGTTTTTTATATTTAAACAATTCTTTAATAGATTTTTTTAGAAACTTAATGGCACTAATATTATGTGCTCCATCAATCATAAATGTTGGATTTTTCTTTAATATTTCTAGTCTACCCTTCCACTTGGTGTTATTTAAACCATTTCTAATTGATTTTTCTTTTATATCTAAAAGTCCCTTATCTCTTAATGTTAGTATAGTAGTTAAAGCAACAGCTGCATTGTTTACTTGATGGTTCCCTCTAAGTTTTATTTCTAAATCTTTAAGGTTTTCTTTATTAAATGTAAAATCAAACTTGCTTCCAAACTGGTTAGATTCTTTTATAGTTACATTATCTAGATTTGTAGCTATAAGTTGTCCATTTTTTCTATGTACAATTTCTTTTATCACATATTGTGCATCTTCTTCTTGGGGATGAATTACCACAAGTCCATTTTCTTTAATAATACCTCCCTTTTCCCAAGCAATCTTCTCTATTGTATCTCCTAGGACATTTTTATGGTCTATAGAAATTGGAGTAATAACTGATACTAAAGATTTATCTATAACATTTGTGGCATCATATCTTCCCCCAAGACCTACCTCTAACACAACAAAATCAACCTTTTCTTCTTTATAGTAACAAAAACCTATTGCTGTTACTATCTCAAATTCTGTAGGATGATCATAGCCTTGTTCTACCATTTCTTCTACTTTACTTTTTACTTTAGCTGTTAGTCTAGCCAAAGTATTCCTTGGAATTTCATCATCATTAATTCTAATTCTCTCAGTAAATCTTTCTAAATATGGGGACGTGTATAATCCAACTTTATAGCCAGCTTCAGCTAAAATAGACGTAATAAACGAAGATGTTGAACCTTTCCCATTTGTTCCTGCAACATGAATAATTTTTAAGTCTTTTTGGGGATTACCCAATAATTCTAATAGTTTTTCTATTTTTTCTAGTCCCAACTTACTCCCAAATCTACCAATACTATGTATATATTCTAAAGCCTCTTTGTAGTCCATATTTTCACTCCCCCAAATGTTATTAGTACATTTTATTAAAAGTTGAGGGGATATCCCCTCAACTTTTATTTTTTACTTTTAAGAGCCTCAAGTCTTTCTAATACTTTATCCATCATTTCCTGATACATTTTTTTCTTTTCCCTTTCTTTCTCTACAATATGTTCAGGTGCTTTATTAACAAACCCTTCATTTGAAAGCTTTCCATTAACTCTTTTTAACTCTCCTTCTAATCTTTCTTTTTCCTTTTCTAGCCTTTCAATTTCTTTTTCAATGTCAACCAATTCTTCTAATGGCATATATATCTCGCAAGCTTCAACTACTGCTGACATTGCATCTTCTCCTATACCTTCTTTATTATCCCTTATTTCAATATCTGATGCAGCCGCTAAATTAGCAAAATGATTTCTTCCGTTATCTAAAATACTTTTTATTTCTTCATCTGTTGTAACAAAAATTACTTTAGCCTTTTTAGATGGTGCAACATTTGCTTCTGCTCTAATATTTCTTATATTCTTAACTGCTTCCATTATAAAGCTTATTTCTCTTTCTGCTTTATCATTATTGTGTTCTTCTTGATATTGTGGCCATTTAGCCTTTATTAATGATCCATCAGTATTTGGAAGATGCTGCCATATCTCTTCTGTGATAAATGGCATAAATGGATGTAATAGCTTTAATATATCTTTTAGAACTGTTAACAATACATATCTTGCAGTATTTTTACTATTTTCATCTTCCCCATAAAGACGTGGTTTTACCATTTCAATGTACCAATCACAATATTCACTCCAAATAAAATCGTAAAGCTTTTGTGCAGCTATACCAAGTTCAAATTTATTCATATTTTCAGTTGCTTCTTTTGTTATGTTATTAACTCTAGATATAATCCATTTATCCTCTTCTTCCATATATTTTTGGGCTTCTTCTTCACTTACTATATCATCTTCTAGATTCATAAGAACAAATCTAGATGCATTCCAAAGTTTATTTGCAAAATTTCTACTAGCTTCAACCCTTTCCATATGGAATCTCATGTCATTTCCTGGTGTATTTCCAGTAACAAGCATAAATCTTAATGCATCTGCCCCATACTTATCTATTATTTCTAGTGGATCGATACCATTACCTAATGATTTACTCATCTTTCTACCTTGTGAGTCTCTTACTAATCCATTGATTAATACATTTTTAAAAGGAATATCTCCCATGTGCTCTAAACCTGAAAATACCATTCTAACAACCCAGAAGAATATAATATCATATCCAGTTACTAAAACATCTGTTGGATAGAAGTATTTTAATTCTTCAGTATCTTCAGGCCAGCCTAATGTAGAGAATGGCCATAATGCTGATGAGAACCATGTATCTAAGGTATCTGGATCTTGATAAATATTATTACTATCACACTTAGTACATGCTTTCGGCATTTCCCTTGCTACCATTACTTCATCACAATCTTTACAATAATATACAGGTAATCTATGACCCCACCAAAGCTGTCTTGAAATACACCAATCTCTAATATTTTCTAGCCAGTGTACATATATTTTACCGAATCTTTCTGGTATAAATCTAAACTTCCCTTCTTTGTACGCTTTTAGAGCAGGTTCTGCTAAAGGTTTCATTTTTACAAACCACTGTTTAGATATAATCGGTTCTACTACAGTTGAACATCTTTCACAATGCCCTACACTATGGTCATGGTCTTCAATCTCTATTAAATATCCTTGTTCTTTTAAATCTTTTACTATTTCTTTTCTAGCTTCATATCTATCTAATCCACTATATTTCCCACCATTTTCATTTATTTTAGCATCATCATCCATAATCTTTAGCTGTTCTAAATTATGTCGTAATCCAATTTCAAAATCATTAGGGTCATGGGCAGGTGTTATTTTTACAGCACCAGTACCAAACTCCATGTCTACATATTCATCTTCAATAATTGGTATTTCTCTATTTACTAGTGGTAAAATTACTTTTTTACCTATTAAATGTCTATACCTTTCATCCTCTGGATGTACTGCTACAGCAACATCTCCTAACATTGTTTCAGGTCTTGTAGTAGCTATAGTGATAAAATCGTCACTATCCTTAACAGGATATTTTATATGCCATAACTTCCCATTTGAATCTTTATGCTCAACCTCTGCATCAGATATTGCCGTTCTACAGCTAGGACACCAGTTTATTATTCTATTCCCTCTATAAATAAGACCTTTTTCATACAATCTTATAAATACTTCCTCTACAGCTTTACTTAAGCCTTCATCTAGCGTAAATCTTTCTTTTGACCAGTCACATGATACACCTAATTTTTTCAGCTGATTTCTAATGTTTCCTCCATATTCCTCAGTCCAATCCCATGCTTCCTCTAAAAATTTCTCTCTACCTAACTCTTCTTTAGTCTTTCCTTTTGAACGTATCTTAGCAACTACCTTTGCCTCTGTAGAAATACTAGCATGGTCTGTTCCTGGAAGCCATAAGGCTTCATATCCATCCATTCTTTTCCATCTTATTAGTATATCCTGAATAGTATTATTAAGAGCATGGCCCATATGAAGATTCCCTGTAACATTTGGAGGTGGCATCATTATAGTAAATGGTTCTTTTTCATCATTTGGGTCTGCCTTAAAATATTCATTTTCATTCCAATACTTATAAATTCTTTCTTCAAAGTCTTTAGGATTATACTTTTTTGCCAGTTCTTTTTTCACACTATCCCTCCTTTAGATTTTCCTTATCCTTAGCTGTTAAGCATTAATAATGTAGCTAAAATGGCAATTACTAGTGCTGATAATTTAATTTTTAAAAGAGTTTTTAAAGATTTAATCTTACCCTTTTTAAAATAAAAATCTGATCCAAATAATATAAAACCACTTAAAATAAATAGTAGACCCCCTAAAGTAAGCATTATTTCACTTCCTTTGAAAAATATAAAACCCTTAATAAAAAATAAAAACCTTCATCCATATAAGGACGAAGGTTTACTCGCGGTACCACCTTACTTCCAGATATACATACTATTCCTAGTATATCTGACACTTAATAAGATAACGGTTAATCCGTTCAAACCTACTCTAGTTTCAGTTTGAAGGCTCCAGAGCTACCTTCAGTAAATATTGCCCTGTAGAACCTTTCAGCCTTTGGGTTCTACTCTCTTTAAGGGGTATTTACTTACTCCTCTCCTTCACAGCCTATAATCTATACTATTGTTAATTCAATTATACAATATATTACCTATTTGTCAACTATATTAGTAACTTTGCTAATTTTATTAAATCCAATTAAATAATTAACAAAAGCAATTATAGTCAACAATAAAGTTAAACCTACAAATACATACTTTATTGTTATGTTAGATGTAAATGCTATTACTAATATAGCAGCATAAAAGAAAACTGTTGCTAGTTTACCAAACTTATTGGCTGGTACAACAGTTTTATCAGCAAAATAATACAAAAATAAAGCTCCAATTATCATTAGTATTTCCTTTATACCTATAACTAAAATAACCCAAATAGGCAGAAAGTTTTTGTCAGTAAAACAAACTAAAACTGTAAGTTGCATTAATTTATCCGCAAGGGGGTCAAGAACTGTACCCCATTTAGTAACCATATTAAAATTTCGAGCTATGTATCCATCTAAAACATCGGTAATCCCAGCCAATATAAATATATAAATGGCATATTTTATATTATTGTCAATTGGTGAGTAAAATATAGTAATAAAAATTGGAATTAAAAAAAATCTAAAAATAGTTAATATATTAGGTATATTCATGTTACACCTCATCTTTCAAAAGTTTAGTACATTGTATAATGATATAAAAAAATAACAAAATTGGCAATATTAATCTTACTTTATTATTCCACATTTTTATATATAATTCCTTCCAATTTTTATATTTTATTTTACAAGCTTTATACTATACCTTCTTTCAAGATATTCCACTAAATTCTTAACAATATATTTATGGTCAGGACTTAATACATCCCATTCCCTTTTATAGTTTGCAAATATATATCTTTTTATAACTCCATCGTATTTAACATTATTTTCTAAGGAAATAGGTATATCTTTATAAACACATAATCTTGTTATCTTCCCATTACCTTTTTTAAGAGTTTTTGGATCTATGCCATATTCTACATCTTTTCTATGTACAAGTGCAAACCAACTATAATCATTAATTTCTCCCTTAATATAACCATATCTATTTTTTCTGCTTTTTTCAACTTTTATATTTAATTCCACATAATCCCTCCTTTATTTATTAGTTTATGTATTTTTAGTTTTTATATATTCACATTCTCTTATAGTTGTCACCAATATGTCCTTATCCGAATATAATATGAAACAAGGTAATAAATTTTTCTGGGAGGGATAAAATGCTAAAATCCAAAATAATAACTCTTTTTTTGATACTTATCTTAATATCTTCTACCATAATTGTTGGTTGTGAAAAAAAAGAGTTAAAAACGGTAAGACTTGTGGAAGTAACCCATTCTGTTTTTTACGCCCCACAATATGTTGCTATGACTAAAGGCTTCTTTGAAGAGGAAGGTATAAAAATTGAACTTTCTAATGGTAAAGGTGCTGACAAATCTATGACTGCCCTATTAAGTGACCAAGCTGATATAGGTTTTATGGGTCCTGAAGCATCAATATATGTATATAATCAAGGTAAAAAAGATTATGCAATAAACTTTGCACAATTAACCCAAAAAGATGGTTCTTTCATAGTTGGTAGAGAAAAGGATGAAGACTTTACAATTGAAAAATTAAAGGGAAAAACAATATTAGGTGGAAGAAAAGGTGGAGTGCCTGAAATGACCCTAGAATATGTGCTTAAAAAACATGGGTTGCAGCCAGGAAAAGATGTAAACGTTAGAACAGACATTCAATTTGCCATGATGGCAGGAGCATTTACAAGTGGTGAAGGAGATTACACCACATTGTTTGAACCTACAGCTTCAATGCTTGAAAAGGAAGGTAAAGGATATATAGTTGCATCTGTTGGTAAAGAAGCAGGATATATACCTTATACATGCTACAGTGCTAAAAAGAGCTATATAGAAGAAAATCCAGACATAATACAAGGTTTTACCAATGCTATCTACAAAGGTATGCTTTGGGTACAATCTCATACAGCTGAAGAAGTAGCTGAAGCAATACAGCCTCATTTTCCTGATACTGATAAGGAATTACTTGTTACTGTAATAAATAGATATAGAGACCAAGATACTTGGAAACCTGATCCTATATTAACTGAAAAGGGTTTAAATCACTTAATGGAAATAATGGAAATGGCAGGTCAACTTGACAAAAGAGCACCATATGACAAGATAGTTACAACTAAGTTTGCAGAAAAAGCTATGGAGACAATAACTTTAGAATAGAATAAAAATGTGCCATACCAAAAAGGTATGGCACATTTTCAATATTATATAGCTTCAGCTTTCTTTTCTTTTTTAGTTGGTTTTAATAGATTCACTAATAGAGCAATAGTTACCATTCCAGAAATCATACAAACACCATATAAAATTGGTTTATTTACAAACGGCCAAGATAAAAAGAAAGCTAAAGTCACTGGATTAATAATATCAAATAAAGCTGCTAAACCTGTTGCTACAGCTGTACCTATCATAATCGAAGGAATTACTCTAAATGGGTCTGCCATAGCAAAAGGAATTGTTCCTTCAGTAATTCCAAATAGTGACATAATAGCTGCAGGGTTAGCTGCAGTTAACTCTGATTGACTATATTTTTTAGGAGCTAATTTAGTTGCCAACCACATACCTAATGGTGGAACTGACACTGCTATATGAATTGCTGTATTTGGCTCATAAATATTTGAAGCATACATTCCAAAAGCAAAAGCAACAGCAGTTTTATTAAGTGGTCCCCCCATATCAAACGCCATCATTCCACCTAAAATCATAGCCATAATAACTTTACTACCACCTTGCATTCCCTTTAACCAATTTTCTAAGAAAGCCATTAATCCTGCTATTGGTTGTCCAATTATATAATAGAAGACTAAAGTTACAATTAATGTTGCTCCTAAAGGTATAAGTATAATAGTTAATAAAGGCATTACTGGCACTGGTAATTTAATGTTATCCTTCATCCATTTTACTAAATATCCAGCAAATAAACCTACTACTATTCCTCCAATAAAACCTGCTTTCATTTCATTTGCTAAAACTCCACCAATCATACCAGGGGCAATACCTGGCTTATCTGCAACAGAGTAAGATATGTATCCAGCTATTATAGGTATTAGTAGACTAAAACCCATTCCACCGATTCTGTTAATAGTATTTGCAAAAGTTCCTGAATATTCATCTAGCCAAACAGTTGCAGTACCTAGAGTAAATTTTCCTATAATAGATGAAAGGGCTAACATAAGACCTGCAGCAGCTATAAAGGGAATCATATAAGATACTCCTGTCATTAAGTGTTCTTGTAATTCTTTTCCTAAACTTTTAACTCTATCCATAATCTATCCTCCTCTTATTTTATTTAATTAATTTTAAAGCATCTTCAATTACCTTTTCTGGATTTTTTAATGTCTCATCAATTTTAACCTTATAAACAGGTAAAGAGTCAAAACGGGATTCTTTTTCTACTTTTGTAGCAACTGATAAAATTGCAACATCAGCTTCCTCAATATCTTTAGAGGTAATTTCATTCTGTAGACCTAATGCCCCTTGCTTTTCTACTTTGATTTCAATCCCTCTCTTCTTTGCTGCATTTTCTATAGCCGATGCAGCCATATTGGTATGTGCTATACCTGCAGGACATGCTGTTACTGCTACTATTTTCATACAATCTCCTCCTTTAATTCCTAGTTATTTTCATTTAATAATTTTATTATTTCTTCATAACTATCTGCTTTTAATAAATTGTTAGTAAACTTATCATCAATTAGACTGCTAGCTAAATTTGATAGTATTTTTAAATGGGTAGTTTTTGCTTCTTTACTAGGGATAGCTAGCATAATAATTAAATAAACAGGTTTTCCATCTATAGAATTCCAATTAATACCCTTTTTTAACTTTCCTATTACAATACTTGCCTCTTTAATACTATCTAACTTACAGTGTGGAATAGCAATTCCCTTACCAAAACCTGTAGTTGATTCATTCTCTCTTTTAAAGATTCCTTTAACAAACTCTTTTTTGGATTCTATTTTTTTCTCTTTTTTTAATAAATCTGCTAATTTTTCTATAGCTTCTGTTTTATCTTTAGCCTTTAATTCTAAATTAACTAATTTTTCATTTATTAGACTAGTGATATTCATAACCTAACACTTCCTTTACATTTGCCATTTGTAGTAAATATATGAAGTTTATAAGTGGATTAATTACCTCGTAGTATATTAATAAAATCATCAAAATTTTTTGCGCTTATAAGCTTAAGCACTTTTGTTTTGTCATTGATAATCTGAAAAAAAACATCAAATATTTTTTCAAAATACTTATCAGACATCTTTTCAAATGCAAGTAAGAATACTAATTGTACCCTATCCTTTCCCCACTTTATTGGTTTTTTTAATATTCCTACAGCTATTTTAGAGCTGATAGCGTTTCCCAAAATAGCATGGGGAATTGCAATTAAATTTCCAATAGAAGTTGAAGATATTTTTTCCCTCTCAACTATTGAATGTTCATAATTTTCTTTAACAATATTTTTATCATATAATAACCTACTTAGGTCTTTTATAACTTGAAATTTATCTGTATGTTCAATATTTGTAATAAATAAATCTTTATCAAATAAGTCAATTAATAATTCCTTATCATCAGTTTCAGTTGAATTTTCTAGTGCCCTATTAACTCTTTCTAAATCCCCTTTGCTAAGAAGGGTACTAATATGTATAGTAGGTATGTCTTTTACCTCTAGGGGTACTGTACTAAGTATTAAATCTGGTTTTTGAGATAAAATTTCATCAATTTTGTATGAAGGAAATACACCTATAATATCAACATTAATAAAAGTTTTTTTAATTTTTGAAGCTAAAAACTGTGCTGTTCCCATTCCTGTAGCACAAATTATTGCTATTCTTTTTCTTTCTTTTTTCTCTAGGTACTTCTTTCTTTCAATTGCAGCTCCAAAGTGCATTGCTATATACCCTATTTCATTTTCATCAATAGATGTATTTTCTATTTTTTCTAATACTTTAGAGGCTGTAATAGCCATTTCAAAAGCATGGGGATATTCTTCTTTAATTTCTTTTAACAGGGGGTTTCGAAGATTCATATTGTACTTTAACCTATTTAATGTAGTCCTTAAATGTAAGGCTAAACCATATAATAGATCTTTATCATCACTAAAATCTACATTATATACTCTATAGACTTCTTTAACCATTTCTTCTATTAATTCCATTAAACTATTACCTATAGTATTTTTAATTTCTCTATTATCTAAATTTTTATCCTTTAAAGCCTTTGTTCCTAATAAATGTATAGTTATATATCCTTTTTCTTCATCTGGAATATCTATGCAAAAGTCTTTTTCTAATTCTGAAACAATCTTCTCTGAAATACTATATTCTTTTTTATATCTTAAGCTATTTATCTCTGAATGTGGTAAAAATATTTTTTTGCCTTCCCTAATTCTTTTTATAGCGATTGCAATATGAATTACTAAATTATTGAAGGCCATGTCAGATAACTTTAATGGCATATCTTTGTATGATTCTAGGATAATATTTTTTATTTTATCAACATCTATGTCTGCTAACATTTCCCTTAACTGTTGATTTTCTACTACATTATCATATCTTAACTTTAAATTAGTTAAATAATCTGATATTGAAAATCTTAAATTTATTTCATCCCCCTCTATTTTAATTCCATAATTAGGTTTTTTATGTAATTTTAAATTGCGTTTCATTAACCACTCTTCAACTCTATTAACATCATTAACAATTGTTGATTTACTTACATATAACTCTTCTGCAAGATTTTCAAGAGTAATATAATCATCTGAATACAATAGCTTTTTTATTATGTAGAAAACTCTTTCCTCTGGAAGTATAGGTAAATCCTTTTTACTTTTAGTTAAATCTTTCAAAATTTTAATAGAATCTTTATTATTGGGTTCAATAGAATATCCAATTCCGGGATTAGATGTAATCCTTACTCCTTTTTTATTAAGCTCTTTATTAAGTAATTTTATGTCATTCCTAATTGTTCTAGAAGATACCCCTACTGCTTTTGACAAATATTTACCAGTTATGGGCCCATTACTATTTATGAATCCAGATAATATTTTCTTTTTGCGCGCATCAAAACTCAAGATTATCTTCCCCTCTCTACAGTTTCAATTATAATTCTTTTTATTAGAAAATAAAATCCAATAATTTTCCGTATTACATGCGGAAAATTTTATCTTGTTTCCTAAAGTTTATAAGTAAAATTAAAAGTGTTGAGGAAGATTAATCTTCCTCAACACTTTTTGGTTTACCCTCTATTAAAGGATTATACATCATGATAGCATGGTTTTCAGTAATATAATCATCATTTATAATTTCACCATTTAAATCATATTCTCTTCTATATATAATATTATGTCTCATATATCCACCCCAGTATTCCTGTGTAATCCAGTGCTTTTTTTCATATACTTTATATTTACTAGGATTAGGAGTTTCAGCTCTCCATTCACCAACTAAATGGTCATCCGTTAAATAAACAATTAATTGATAAATATCATCTGTATTATTGTATACCTGTAAATCTAGGTAGTTATATACACATGTTGCACCACTTCCAAAGGGTTGAGTTCTATTTACGTCAGGAAATATATCATAGCTATGTCTATATCTTTCCGTTACCGTTAAAGGTGTGTGTAGAGTCATCCAATAAATAAGATTTGAAAGCTGGCATAATCCACCTCCTACTGACGGTCGAATTTTACCATAGAATAAATTCATTCCCTCTACATAACCCTTTTTCTTTGTTGGTTTACCTATTAACCGCCAATAGGAAAAAGTCTCTCCAGGATATAATAAAATTCCATTTAACTTTTTTGTAGCAATTTTTAGATTTGTAACTTTATTATATTGCATCCACATATCAACATCTTTTAGTTTTCTTATTAAAGGTGTTCTATGTGTAAATATTACATATGGTAATTTAATAGTTAATAATTCTCTAGCATATTTCTTATTCCCAAAATACCATTCTAAATATCTTTTTAATCTATAATACTTTTGACCCATCACAATTCTTAATTTTGACCTTTTTTTAGGTTGCATTTTAATCATCCCATCCTCTATTATATAACCACTCAAATAGAAAATACCCACTATTTTAGTGGGTATTTTCTATTTAAATTTTCTAGGTCTAAAACCTACCTTTCTATAAACTTTCCTTAATGTTTTTCTTGCTACTCTTTCTGCATTGTTAGCCCCTTCTAAATATATTTCTTCTAAATAATCTTTATTTTTCATTAAATCTTCAAATTTTTCTCTTATAGGTCTTAAGCCCTCTATTATAACTTCTGCTAAATCCTTCTTAAAATCAGCATATCCTTTATCTTCATACTTATTTTCTATATCTTCAATAGATTCATCTGATAACTTAGAGTATATAGTAATAAGATTTTTAATACCTGGCTGTTCATCAGTAAATTTAACTGTATTATATGAGTCTGTAACTGCTCTTTTTACTTTTCTTCTTATAGTATCTGGGTCATCTGTTAATAGAATATAAGAGTTTTCATTCTCATCAGATTTTGACATCTTTTTATTAGGTTCTTGAAGACTCATTATTCTTGCACCAACTTTGGCGATAATAGGTTCTGGAACCTTAAATGT
This sequence comes from Thermohalobacter berrensis, assembly GCF_003609645.1. GTDB lineage: Bacteria > Bacillota > Clostridia > Tissierellales > Thermohalobacteraceae > Thermohalobacter > Thermohalobacter berrensis. The sequence goes on along the minus strand of NZ_MCIB01000015.1, from coordinate 19,297 downwards.
TGGGCTATATCTATTATTAAATCTTCTAGCTAAGTCTCTAGCTAATTCTAAGTGTTGTTTTTGATCATCTCCTACAGGTACTAAATCAGTTTGATAAAGTAGTATATCTGAAGCCATAAGTACTGGATACGTATAAAGCCCCGCATTTAAGTTAGCTTCATTTTTCTTAGACTTTTCTTTAAACTGTGTCATTCTATTTAATTCACCCATATATGTCATACAGTTTAATACCCAAGCCAACTCTGTATGGGCACTTACATGTGATTGTATAAATAAAGTTACCTTTTCTGGATTAAGTCCACTTGCTATATATAAAGCTAATACTTCTAAAGAATTCCTTCTAAGATCTTTAGCTACTTGAGGAACAGTAATAGCATGTAAATCTACTATACAAAAGTAACAATCATATTCATCCTGATATTTAAGCCAATTTTTAATAGCACCTAAGTAATTTCCTATGGTTAATTTTCCTGATGGCTGTACCCCACTAAATATTACCTTCTTATCTTCCACTTTATATACCTCCCTTTTGATGTGATATTAAACAAAATAAAACCTCCCATCTCTAACCTATTTTAGAGACGAAAGGTTTAACTTTCGCGGTACCACTCTAATTGACCATAAACGGCCCACTCTATCCATAACGGTGGATATAACCGTTAAATCCTACTACTATTTCAGATTCACACTCCTAAGTCCATTCAGCATACAGCTTAACTCCGAGCTTCCACCATCCCCGGATCGCTTTAGTTAGCCTATATGCTTACTAGTCTTAGTCATCGTTTTATTTATATTTTTTTATTAATTATATCATAGAATAAAATTTATTCAAGAAATAAAATAATTTATTTTACAAATCCTATGTTAATAAATTTAGTATGTTCATTAACATTATGTTTAATTCAACCTCTGTTAAAAGAACTTATATATAAAGCCTAATAAATTGTAAATAACAACAGATATACCCGCTGCAGCTAAAGGCCCTATAGGAACACCTTTAAATAAGATTAAACCTATTATTGAACCAAACACTATAGGTATTACTACTTTCGGTTCTAAAGTAAGTAATTTAAATCCTTTACCTGAAAAATAAATAATTATTATTCCACTTATTAAAGCTGTCAGTCCTATAGGTGATTTGATCGACTCTAATACATCCTTAATTGAATATTTTCCCATAGCAATTGGAGTTAGAATTCCAGTTGTAAGTATTATTATTCCAATTCTTAGCCCATAAGCCTCTAACTTTGGAAATAAAAAATTTAAATTTAATAATTTTAATAAAATAAGTAATGAGCTTGCTATTGCCAAAGATTGATTTTGTGCAAATAATCCCAAACCTAAAATAATAAATAATATAATTAAACTTTCCTCCACAATTTCACCTCTTATTTTTATCAATTTTATAGTAAATATTATATTTATTTACTATTATCTATGATAATCATTTTTACTACATCTGACCATAAATTTCTAGTTTCAACACTTTTCCAACCTACTTTTTTTATGTTTTGAACTGTACGTCTATTTATATTAGCACCATAAGTCTTTACTACTAATGGATTAAATATATCCATTATAATACCCATAATCTTTTTTTCGCTTCTCATGTGTTCAATCATTACAATCTTTCCATCTTTTTTACACACTCTTTTAATTTCCCTCAATCCTTTGACTGGATCTGGAACTGAACAAAAAACACACGAAGCATATATTGAATCAAATTTATTATCTTCAAAACTTAAATTTTGGACATCCATTTGGATTAGTTTTACTTTTTTATTAAGTTTCTTTCCTCTATTTTTGGCTTTATTAATCATTTTATCACTAATATCTATACCTGTAACTTCTAAATGTTCTGGATAATACTCTAGGTTTTTACCTGTACCAATTCCAACTTCTAACACTTTACCTTCTAAGTGAGAAATGGCTTCTTTTCTCCATAAAGAAAGTTTTAATCTCTCTAGTGGTAATTCTAATAAATCGTAAATTTTTGCAATTCGATTATACCTTTTTTGAATTACTTTCGTCTTTTTATCCATTTTATTAACCTCCTATATAAAAATGCTAAAAAGCAATTTCTCTTTTTATAATATTATTCAATACTAAAAAAGCCGATGGATAAAATCCATCAGCAAACCAATTTATTTTGTATCCTTTTCCTTTAAAACTTCATTCATACTTCCTGTTCTATATCCTGTTAAATCCATAGTTACGTATGTAAAACCTATTTCTTTTAACTTCCTTGAAATCTCATCTAATAGTTCTACATCAAAAAACTTATTTCTTTCATCAGGACTTACCTCAATTCTTGCAATTTCACCATGGTGTCTTACTCTAAATTGTATAAATCCTAAATTTTTTAGATAGTCTTCTGCTTTTTCTACCATGTTTAACTTCTTTTCTGTAATCTCTTGTCCATAAGGAAATCTGGATGATAAGCATGCAAAGGCAGGTTTACTCCAAGTAGGAAGATTTAACACTTTTGAAAGTTTTCTTATATCCTCCTTAGTAAGTTTGGCTTCTTTCAGTGGACTTACAACTTTTAACTCTTTAGCTGCTTCCATTCCCGGTCTAAAATCTCCTAAATCATCGTAATTTGAACCATCTAATACGTACTGTATATCGTACTTTTTAGCCACTTCTTTAACCTTTGTAAATAGCTCCTTTTTGCAATAATAACATCTATTTGGAGGATTTTTACTGAATCCTTCAATATCAGTTTCCTCTGATTCAATAATTATATGTTTTATTCCTATATCCTTTGCTAACTTACATGCTTCTTTAAATTCTCTTTGAGGATAAGTTGATGATGTAGCAGTAACTGCAATAGCTTTATCTCCTAAAACATCTTTGCAGACTTTTGTTAAAAATGTACTGTCTACTCCACCTGAAAAAGCAACTGCTCCACTTCCTAAATTTTCTATAATTTCTTTTAACTTAGTATATTTTTCGTTTAAGTCCATATCTTTACCCCCTCAATTCTCTATAGTTTTTATATGTTAAATATAAAAATAGCTAAGTAAAACAAAGCTCCAGTAATTATAGCAATATTAAACCCAAAACTCATAGATACAGCTAAAGCTAACACGGAGCCTAAAACAGAAGTTATCCCATTAATTCCCCACATAAGTGGGATATAGTTATGATTATTTTGGGCTCTTAATTTAAATATTCCCATTGGGAAGGCCATTCCCATGAAAAAACCTAAAGGAAACAAAATTATACTAATTAGTAAAAGTTTATAAGCATTGTCAATATTAATATAATTATTAATTATAAATGGAATTAAAGCTAGTAATCCCATGGTTATAATTGGTATAAGTATAAAAATAATTTGTCTTTCTTTAACTTTAGTCATAAAAACCTTCTTGGTGCTAAAAAAACTTCCTATACCACAGCTTAACAATAAAGAGAATAATATATAGCTAAATGCCTTGGCTGGATTACCTAAAAAAAGTATGCTTTTTTGTATAAGAGGTATCTCTATCATCATAAATCCTACCCCAATGGCTCCGAAATAAACAGCATGTCTAAAAAGTTTTTGATATTTCACAATATATAAATATGTTGTGGCTGTTAAAAGAAATGTTATGTTTAGCAATATTTTCAATGTATTTGGTAATCCTTTTGTGAAATTATAGAAAAAAGGTCTATCATCAGTGGATGGTTTAATATTAATTGTTAATTTATCATATAACTCCGATAATTTCAATTCTCCTTTGCTAATTCCTTCATAAATATCCATATATTTTAATCCTGGCATATTAATTATTATCCTATCTTGCTTAACTATTTCATCATATATGTTAGATAATTCCTTATTAGTAAATAGTGTTTTCTTAAATATTACAACTGGCATATTTATGTTGGAATTTTGTTTTTCATCCATTGAATTAGTTATACTATTAATCGCAATAAAATGTTCATTTAAATTTTCTTTTTTTACCCCCATTTCTAACAAAACTTCCAAAACTGTATTAATTCCTTTAATCATATCATGGGTACTATGAAACATAAAGCTTAAATAACCGTCATCTTCCAGATGCTTAAAATATTCTCTTATTGCCTCTTTTGTAAAAACATAATTTTCAGAAAGGTTCAATCCTCCTTTTTCTATTGCCTTTGTCATAACCATAGACAAGTATATATTATTATATTTTTTATCAGTTTTCTCAATAAATTTTCTCCCATCTTCAATATATAAATTAACTCCATCAAAATTATATATATCACCATTAAATTCTTTAAATTGATTAACGGCGTCAATTATAGAACCGTTAATTTCTACTGCGTCTATTCTCCTACTTCCCCCTAACAGTGCTAATAATACATCTTTTCCTCCTCCTGAACCAATAATTAGTGTATTTTCATTGTTTCCTAGGGTAAAAGGTAAAAAACCTATTTCCTTTTTTAAATATTCTACATTTTGTAATTTCCCATTAAATTTTATCATAGAGGTACTTGAACCACCATCGGTTATAATAGTTGTATCTCCATTACTTTCTTCTACAACATCTGTCCTAGAAATAGAATCCCAGTGAGTATATACTATCTTAGCATTTTTATCAAATTTTTCTTTTATATATGTGTACATAGTAGTAGGACTAGTAAAATAAGCAGTAAAATTTTTTTCTAAATTTAAAATTAAATTCTGTTCCATTATAAGAACTAACATAATAAAAATAAATAGATAAATTGTATGTTTAAGACCTTTTATTGTATTATCATTATACAATAATGAAGCTAAGGAACTTATAATACTAACAATAAAAAGTGTCACCATAAATCCAAAGTAGTCCATAATAGGAATAATTAAAACACTTCCCAAGGTTGAACCTAGTAGATCTGCAAAATATAATTTGTTTACTTGCCCATTATTTTCTAAAAAAACTTTTGAAATTATCATACCGCCAAAAACAAATGGTATACTTGATATTAATGAATAAATTATATAAACGTTTATATAAGGTAATTTATATATAAAAAGGACACATACTATATATGATAACGAAAGTATGAATGCTAATAAACTATTCTTATACCTATTTTTATTCTTATATACAATTAGACCTCCAAAACCTATACCAAGTATAGCTAGAGAAGCAGTTAAAAATACAAAATGATAATGTAATATGGTTGAAAATAATCTAGTAATTAGTATTTCATAAATAAATAATGATTTGGAAGTAAAAAAAATTGCTATAAGATTATTAAAGTTTCCTTTATTTTCAGTTTTCATATTCTACATTCACCTCTATTATTTAATTTCAAAAATTAAGTCTATATTGTTTTGTTACATTTGATTATATATCTCATAAACCAGTAAATTAATTAAGTTAATAAGATAAAATTGAATGATTCTTAACTACTTAAAATATTAAATTTAAAAACAAGGACTGCTTCCACGATACAGATTGTAATTAAAATATCATATAGGCGATATTTTCTATAACCAAATATCTAATTTATATTAATTCCTGTAATGAAACTTTTCTAATCATTTTAATATTTATTTTATTTTTTTCTTTCATTTTCTTATCAATTAAGTTCAATATAAAATAAGAAACACCTAAAGAAATCATTCCACTTATAAAACTTAACGTCTCATGCTTAGAAATTTTTAAGTTTTTAAATAACAAGTAACTACCTATCATTCCAACAATCATCATAATAAAGGGAATACCATATACAATAAAAGTTGAATATATAACTTTCTTATTTTCCATTTTTAGTTCAACATATTCACCAGTTTTTACTTGTAGTGTATTAGGTATTTTGACTTTTGTAACCGGCACTCTACATCCACCTTGGCAACTACCACATTTATCCCCACAAACAGATATTCTCCTTACTTCAATTGTGGCAAATTCGTCATTGGCTTCAATAACAAAACCTATCTGTTCCATTATTATCCTCCTTACATTAATTAAATTAACAGTCAAAAGTTACTATATTATGTAGTGCAAATTTTATTCCAACTTTAAATTACAAAATAAACAAATAATTACTATATGTTTTGCTACACTATAAAAATAAAGCTGTACGATATACTACAGTTATAACTTAATATCTATTAATATACTGTAGTCATATTTGCTACATATTGTAATAAATAATTGATGTAATAAATGAAAACAATATTAATAGATACAACTTTTAATTTAAAGGAGGATTTTTTATGCCTTGGAAAAAAGGAAAAATCAAATTTGACGATGGTACAACTTATCCTGCTGAAATGCTAATTAAAGAAGATGGTCAAGTTTGGAATGTAAGAGTTTTTAAAGATAACAATGTTGTTGAAGAAATTGATGCTGATAAGTTTGCAAATAAACTAGGTAAATCAGCTGAAGAAGTTTATCCTTTCACATTTGAAATACAAGGATAATTTTAAGGCACACTTAGATGAGTGTGCCTTAATTATATATTAATTTCTTTATCTAATATTCCAGAAAAGCTTTTTATATCTGTGGTAGGCTCAATACAAGAATATTTCTCACATACATATGCTGTAGCATTATCATCTATTTTCTTTTGTTCTTTTACAAAAGGAACTATTTTCTCTAATTTTTCATTATTATCATTTAATAAAACAGTAGTGAAAGGTAAAAATCTATTATTTATCTCTTTTATAAAATCTTTAGTACTATTATCTCCTTTATTGCCAGCTAAAACAACTTCTTTGTTTTCTACATTGTTAAATAATAACGCCATCATAAAGTGAGTATATGAGTTAGGAGATTCTTTTACTCTTCCTCCAAAGGTTTCAAACATAATTTGAACCTTTTCTCTAAGTGATTCATCTTTTGTTAATTTGGCTAATCTTAACATATTTAATGCTGCTACTGAATTTCCTGAAGGTATTGCTCCATCATATATCTCCTTAGGCCTAACTATTAACTGTTCACTATCCTTTCCATATAAATAGAAGCCTCCATCTTTTTCATCCCAGAAAAGCCTAATCATTTCATCGTTTAATTTTTTTGCTTTATCTAAATACTCAATATTAAAGGTTGCTTGGTAAAGCTCAATTAATCCCCATATTAAAAATGCATAATCTTCTAAATAACCTAAATATGCAGAATGTCCATCTCTATACCTAGCCAGAAGCCTTCCATCATCCCTAACTAGTTTTTTAAATATGAAATCAACCGCCCTTCTAGCTGCATCGATATACTGTAATCTGTTAAATACTCTTCCTGCTATTGCCATTGCTGCAATCATAAGTCCATTCCAAGAAGTTAGGATTTTATCATCTTTATGGGGATGAGTTCTTTTTTCTCTAAATAAAAAGAGCTTTTGTCTTAGGATATCTAAATTATTCTTTATGTCATCATCATTTTGTATTTTATCAATATCCTGTTTTATTAAGTTGGGGATGTTTTTTCCCTCAAAATTTCCTTCTTTACTTATATCGTAATATTTACTAAAAAGTTCCCCAAATTCTTCACTTAAAACACCATTTACTTCCTCAACTGACCACACATAAAACTTACCTTCTACTCCTTCAGAATCTGCATCTTCTGCAGAATAGAAACCACCTTCAGGTGAAGTCATATCCCTTAAAATATATGTTAATATTTTTTGAGCTATTTCTTTATATAGACTATTTTTAGTTACTTGATATGCTTCAGTATAAGCTATTGTAAGAAGTGCATTGTCATATAACATCTTTTCAAAATGTGGAACTAGCCATTTTCTATCTGTTGAATATCTAGAAAAACCAAACCCAATATGGTCAAAAATACCGCCCTTATACATTGATTTTAATGTTTTTTCAACCATTTTAAGGGCCTTATTATTTTTAGTTACTTTCCAATATCGAAGCAAAAAAGATAAAATATGGGGTATAGGAAATTTAGGCGCATTTCCAAAGCCTCCATATACAGAATCATAAAGATAATCTAATTCTTCAAAAGTTTTATGGATAGTTTCTTTATCAATTTTAACCTTATTTTCTGCAACTATAGAACTTTCAATAGAGTTAACAATTTTTTCACTTGCATCTATTAACTCTTCTCTACTATTCTGCCAGGCTTCCTTAATATTCTCAAGAATATCTAATAATCCATTACGACCAAACTTACTCTCCTTCGGAAAATAAGTACCAGCATAAAAGGGTTTTTTATCTGGTGTCATAAATATTGTAAGTGGCCATCCTCCATGACCAGTCAATGCTTGGCAAAAGGTCATATAAATACTATCAATATCAGGTCTTTCTTCTCTATCTACCTTTATAGATACAAAATTTTCGTTTAACAGTTTAGCAACTTCTTCATCCTCAAAGGATTCTCTTTCCATCACATGACACCAATGACAGGTGGAATACCCAATACTTAGAAATATTGGTTTATCCTCTTTTTTTGCCTTCTCAAAGGCTTCTTCACTCCAAGGATACCAATCCACAGGGTTATGGGCATGTTGAAGTAAATATGGAGATTTTTCATTTATAAGTCTATTAGTTTTTTTCTTAGTTATCATTTTATCACCTTCTAACTTAAGTTTATACGTTTATATTTTTATCTATTAGGATAGAAGGTATTCAAAAAAGATTAATTTATACTAAGAATATTTTTAGTAAAAATTACAATTTGACAATTTATGAATAAATAACCCACTTCTTAATTTAGGTTCAAACCAAGTGGATTTGGGGGGCATAATTTTTCCTGCATCAGCTACCTCTAACAAATCTTCCATAGTTGTTGGATACATAGAAAAAGCAACCTTCATATCATTTGATACTCTATTTTCCAATTCCTTAAGACCCCTAATACCACCAATAAAATCTATTCTCTTATCCCTTCTTGGATCTTTTATTCCTAAAATAGGTTCTAGTAAATTTTTGTGCATAATTGTAACATCTAACCTATCAACAGGATCAGTTTCATCATATATTCCTTCTTTAGTAACTAATTTATACCATTTTTCATTTAGATACATGCCAAATGTATGTTTTTTTGTTGGTTTATACTGTCCCTTTACCTTCATAAGTTTCAACATAAAATTTTTCTTTAGCTTTATTCCTATTCATAACATCATAGAGTAATAAAGCAACCTTTTCAGCCAATTCATCATTTGGCCTTACACCTTTAAAAGCTCTAAACTTCTCCATAAGTTCAATATATTGTTTTACACTCTTTACATCTTCTCGATTTAAAGTTGGTAAATTCACAGCATTTGAAACTATTTCACCCTTTAGTGCACTTAAAACTTGTTTAGCTATAGTTATACCGACATTTTGTTGAGCTTCATAGGTAGTTGCTCCTATATGGGGAGTTACAACAACATTATCTAATTTAAATAATGGATTGTTAAAACTTGGTTCTTTTTGATAGACATCTAATCCTGTACTTGCTATTTTCCCACTCTTAAGACCTTTTAAAAGTGGCTCTTCTTTTATAATTCCTCCTCTAGCAGCATTAACTATTCTTACTCCATTTTTCATTAAATTAATCTCTTTTTCTCCTATCATTCCCATCGTTTCTTTAGTTCTAGGAGTATGAATAGTAATAAAATCTGCTTCTTTTAATAAATCCTGTAATGTATTTTTCTTCTCTGCTTCAAATCTTTCAAACCTTTTATCTGATATATATGGATCATAGGCTATTATTTTCATACCAAATGAAGCCATTCTTTTAGCAACCAATGATCCTATTCTACCTAGGCCTATTATACCTAGTGTCTTATTATAAAGTTCTATACCTTTAAATATTTTTCTATCCCATCCTCCTGTTTTTAAACAATTGTTTGCATTACATATATTTCTAGCCTGAGCAAGTAGAAGTCCTACTGTCAATTCACATGCCGATATACTATTACTTTCAGGTGTATTAGCAACAACAACTCCCCTTTTTGTTGCTTCATCAATATCTATATTATCTATTCCATTCCCTGCTCTACCTACAACCTTAAGCTTCTTCCCCATAGAAAATAATTCTTTATCAATTTTCTTCCCCCTTTTAATTTAATAAATAAAAAATCTCCGTCCTTGAATTTCAAGGACGGAGATAAAAATCTACGTGGTACCACCTTGTTTTACTAAGAAAGTAGTCTCTTTTTGATAACGGAAATCTCCGACATAGGTTTTTTACCCCTATATAGCTCCAGGCCGGATTCAACAACTCTTGTTATCGGTTCACACCAACCACCGACTCTCTTTAAACAAAATATTATCTACTACTGCCCTTCATAGCTTCTAAGTATATAATAAATTTAAATATGAAACCTTTCTTTATATAACTAATAGTCTTATTGTATAATATAAATTTTAATATATACTAATATAGTTAATAGTGTAAATAGTTTTTCAATAGTTAATATATCTATATATAAGATTTATAAATTTTCTACTTTTAATATACTTGAAACTTCCTTTACTACTGAAAATTCTCTTATTACTTCTAAAGCCTTATCTAATTTTAACTTTTCTATCTCATGTGTAATAAAAACTAATGGCACTATTTTTTCATCTCTTCCTATTTGTACTACTGAATCTAGGCTAATTCTATATTCACCAAAAGTTGTTGCAATTTTTCCTAATACTCCAGGTTTATCGATCACCTTAAGCCTAACATAATATTGACCTATCCCTTGACCATTTATCTTTAAATCATTATTTGTGATAACCTTATCTGATATTTGTTCCATTTTATTTGTCTTACCTATAGTTATAATATCTGCCAATACTGCACTTCCTGTAGGTAGTGAACCAGCCCCCTTACCATAAAACATAAGTTCACCAACAGCATTACCTCTAACAAACAATGCATTAAACTCATTATCTACTGAAGCTAAAGGATGCTTTTTAGGAATTAATGCAGGATGGACATGAAGCTCTAAAGAATTATTATACTTCTTAGCTGATGCCAATAACTTAACATTATAATCCAATTTAGAGGCATATTTAATATCTTCTTGACAAACTTTAGTTATCCCTTCCCTAGATATATCATCTGGAGAAATAGTTTCACCAAATGCAACAGCCGATAATATTGTTAGCTTAAATGCTGCATCATATCCTTCAACATCCGAAGTAGGATCAGCCTCTGCATATCCCTTTTCTTGAGCCTTTTTTAATGCATTTTCAAAGGATATATTTGAATGACTCATTTGAGTAAGAATATAATTAGTAGTACCGTTTATAATTCCTATTATTTCTTCTACATCATTTGATGAAAGGCTATTTATTAAAGTATCTATTATAGGTATACCTCCTGCTACACTAGCCTCATATTTTAATTGTACTCCCTTTTCATCTGCTAAATTTCTTAACTCTTTCCCATAAGTAGCAATTACTGCTTTATTAGCCGTGACAACATGTTTACCTTTTTCAATAGAACGTTTTATATAATCAACAGCTGGATTTATTCCCCCAATCAATTCAACAACAATATCAATCTCTGGATCATCTATAATATCCTCTACTTTTGTTGTCAGTAATTCCTTTCCTATATCAATTTTCCTATTTTTATTTAAATTCCTTACTAATACTTTTCGTATTTCAACATTCCTACCAAGTAGATTTTCAACTTTCTCCCTATTCATTTGTAATATCTTATATAAACCTGTCCCAATATTCCCCATACCGAGAATTCCTAGTTTCAAATTTTCCACAAATACTCCCTCCCCCTTATTCCATAGCAATTAGTTCTAATTTAACAACACCATCTGATTTTTCTATTTCCTCTAAAATATCATCAAATCCTATGGTTAAATTAGATATATCAAATGTTATAGTTACATTTGCAATATTATTTATTGGTATATCTTGATTTATAGTTAATATATTCCCCCTTTTTTCAGCAATTATATTTAATATATGTGATAAAACTCCAAGCTTATGGGATAAAAGCATAGAAATAGTTACTTTTCTACCCTTGCTACTTTCAGAAAGAGTAAATACATGGTCTTTATATTTATAAAATGTACTTCTACTTATACCAACTGTCTTGACTGCCTCTGTTACTCCTTTAACCTTTCCTTTTTTCAATAATTCCTTTGCAATTAAAACTTTTTCAAAAATATCTGGAAGAGTCTCTTTATCTACTACTAAGTATTTTTTATCCATTTTATCCCCCTATTTTGTCCGTCATTTGCGGACATGTGTTTTTAAATAAGAATTAAAAAAGATTATAACATATAGAAAATCTAAAATCAATATATTTAAGTAATCTTTCAACTTAGTGAAAATATAATATAGATAAAAAATTTACTAAAATTCACACTATATCAAATTTATTCATATATTAAAATAGGATTAAAAAGATCCTAAAATATTTTATAAAGAGGTGTTTATATGGGTTACGGTGGATATGACGATGGTAGTGAACTTCTATTTTTCTTTTTACTTCTAGTGATTCTGTTCTGCTATCCTTATTTCTACAAGTACTAAATTAACATAAAAAAAGAGATTTAAACTACACAAAAGATACACCAATAATCCTTTTAAGGTAACCAAACATAGAAAGATTTAGTAACATAAGGATCCTTTTTTGGATCCTTATATCTTTTTTAGGAGGCGATTTTGTGAATAAGGAGTATTATGAGGAAGAGATAAGAAAAATATTACCTAAGTTTAAAAATGTAAAATTTGTACACAATGGTCGCTCATTAGATGAAGGTTTAGATTGTTTAGGCTTTCTAGTATTATTTTATAAAGAATTTGGAATAAATATACCTAGTGATGATGGTAAACCTATTGAAAGAGACTGGTATAAAAAAGATCCTGAAAGATATATAAGAGCCATAAGAAATTTTTGTAGTAATGAAGTAAAAATAAATGAACTACAACCATTAGATTTAGTCTACTTTGCAGTAAAAAGAAACATAATTACTCATACTGGAGTTATGATTAATGACAGAGAATTTGCCCATATGGCACCTAGAAAGGGTTTATTAATTAGTAGACTAAACAGACCCTGGAGAAGAAGATTTAGAGGAGCAGTAAGATTAATTGATAAAAAACTATAAACCTTTTATTTAATAGTTAACTTTTAAGCTTAATAAAATCCTCCAAAATAATTTGTATAAAGATATTCCCATATGAAAAAAATATATTTATAATTAAATTTTAAATAAATTAATAACTTTTAATTGGAGGATTATTATGAGAATCGAAGGGTTTTTTAATAATATAAAAAATGCTAGAAATACTGTAGAACAACTTAGAAAAGAAGGCTTCAAAGCATACTATGACATTAATGACCATTATATAAGTGATAGAAATATCGAAAGAAATCTTGCTGGTACAGAAACAGGACCAAGTCTATCAGATTTAACTCTAAACTCTGGTGAAGAAACTTTAATTGATAGGAGTAAAGCACCATTAACTGCTGCAGACCCTATGGTTAGTGGTATGGGTGGTATTGACGAGGTAACTAATGTAAATTGCAAGGTAGTTGTAGACATCGAAAGCAGTAATCAAGATAGAGCAAAACAAATAATAGATGACAATGGAGGAAGTTTAAATAATCCAAATATAAAAACTCCTCAAATAAAAGGTGATTTAGATGATATTCTTGAAAGGGCAATTGATAACATCAGAAAAAATATATAGTTTAAGCAGCCTAATGGCTGCTTTTATAATTTCTATTTTCTTAACCTATTTACCAAATCTTCTGCTAGTTTAATACATTCATTTATAGCACTTTCATTTGGTGAGTGCTTTATATCTAATGGTTTATAAGCAAGTTGACAATCTATACTATTAACAAATTCTTTTAATTTCTTAAGTGAACCACCGCTCCATCCATATGTTCCAAAAATTCCAACGATTTTATTTTTAATTCCTTTGTTCTGTAGTTTTGAGATTAGTGATTCAACTGGAGGAAAAAGTGTAGCATCATATGTACTACTACCTATAATAAGCCCCTTGTATTTCCATATATCACTTATAATAAAAGAAGAATGTGTTTTTGAAGCATCGTATATTTTTACATTTTTAATTCCCTTTTGTGTTATAGCTCTTCCTATTGATTCAGCAATTTTAGCTGTATTGCCATACATAGTTCCATATACAATAACTACCCCTTCCTCACCTTCATATTTACTCCATTTATCATATAATTCTAAAACCTTTTCTGGATATGACCTCCAAATTGGACCATGACTTGGACAAATTCTTTTAATATCTAAATCTTTCAATTTCGTAAAAGCTCTTTGAACAGCACCACCATATTTTCCTACAATATTTGAATAATATCTTCTCATTTCCCCTTCAAAAAAATCTAACTCTACTTCATCATCAAAAATTCCCCCATCTAAAGTTCCAAAACTACCAAAGGCATCAGAAGAAAAAAGCATCTTTTCTGTTTCCTCATATGCCACCATTGATTCTGGCCAATGTACCATAGGAGTGGTATAAAATTTTAATCTATGTTTCCCTAAATCTATCACATCTCCCTCTTTAACTTCATATGTATTATTTGTAATACCAAAAAAGCTTTCCATCATTTCAATCGTTTTCTTGTTACCTACTAACTTAATATTAGGAAATTCTTTAACTAAAGCTTCTATCAGTCCTGAATGGTCTGGCTCCATATGGTTAACAATTAAATAATCAATCCCTCTATTATCACCTATTATTTCTTTTATTTCTTTCATATACTGATTTAATTGACCTTCTTCAACAGTATCTATTAACGTAACTTTTTCATCATCAATAATATATGAATTATATGCTACTCCATAGGGAAGTGGCCAAAGATTCTCAAATAATTCTAGCTTTCTATCATTTACTCCAACCCAATACACATTTTCACTTACTTTTACAGCTTCCAACAATATAAACCTCCTTAATATATGGGACTTCATTTCCAGTATTATTATCTCTATTATTGTAAAAATTATTATTAATTGTTCTAGGGTTTTGTTCAAATATAAGCTGTCCATAATAAAAAAGTCTTCTATTAAAAATAGAAGATTCTCAAGGTTGACTTTTTTGAAACAGATAACGAAAATTATATTTTATTCCAAATTTTTATTTGATTATAATTTTTTATGTGTTATAAAAAAACGTCCGATAAATCGGACGCTCTTGATTATTCTCTATTAATCAATTAATCCTTCTGATTTTAGCCATTCACGGGCAACTTCTCTAGCATCTTTCTTTTCAATGTCTACTTGTGCATTAAGTTTAGCCATTGTACTGTCATCTAGCTTACCTGCTAAAGAATTAATAATATCTTTAAGTTCAGGATATTTTTCTAATGTATCCTTTCTTACTACTGGAACAGCATGATATGGTGGGAAGAAGTTTTTGTCATCTTTTAATACTTTTAACCCAAAGGCTGGTATTCTTCCATCAGTTGCAAAAGCTGTGTTTACATCAACCTTATCATCTCGAACAGCTTTATATGTTAATCCAGGGTCCATCCCTTTTACATCTTTAAATTCCATTCCATAAGTCTTTTTCAACCCTTTATATCCATCAGGTCTTTCAGCAAACTCCTGTGTACAAGCTAATACTAAATTAGAAGCATGTTTTACAAGATCAGAGTAAGTTTTGATTCCAAGTTCTTCAGCTTTCTCTTTTTTCATTGCTAAAGCATATGTATTATTAAACCCAAGCGGTTCTAATACAGCTAAATCTTTTTCTTCATCATATATTTTTTTCACTTTATTATACACTTTATCAGGATTACTAATATCCTCATCCTTTAAACCTAAGATACTTAAAAGCATTGTTCCAGTATATTCTACATAAAGGTCAAGATCTCCCGATTCTACAGCCTTAGCTACTACATTAGTTCCTCCTAAGTATGGTTTAGCCTCTACTTCTAAATCTGTTTTATTTTCGATTAAAACTGCAAGTAAATGGGTTAATATCTCTTGTTCAGTAAAGTTTTTCCCACCTATTACAATTTTGTCCTCTGATCCTTGGGCTGTTGAACAGCCAACAATACTACCCATTAGAAGAACGAAAACTAAAAACAAAGATATTTTTTTCATAAAATCCCTCCTTTGTTGTTATATAAAAACTTTAATTACTTTCCTTTTCCTAAAAATACTTCACTAAAATATGTATATTAATTTTGATAAAGTTTATTTCTTTAATCCTCTAGGAGTTACTTTAAATTCAATTGATTTTAAAACATAGTCGAATGTTAAAGCTAAGATTGCAGCTGGAACAGCTCCTGCCAGTATTAGACTTGTTGTTGCTGTAGCAATTCCTCTAAAGATTAAATCTCCAAGTCCACCAGCGCCAATTAGTGAAGCTAATGTACCGACTCCAACAATTAAAACTGAAGCTGTTCTTACTCCAGCCATTATCACTGATAATGCCATAGGTATTTCAATCATAAATAAAATCTGTCTTGAGGTCATTCCCATACCTACGCCTGCTTCTATTACTCCTTTATCTACGCCAATTATTCCAGTATAAGTGTTTCTTAATATAGGTAATAATCCATAAATTGTTAAAGCTACAACGGCAGGAACCTTACCTATTCCTAGAATAGGTATCATAAATCCTAAAAGGGCAAGACTCGGTATAGTTTGAAATACGGAAGTTACTCCAATAATAGGGTCAGCAAACTTTCTATGTCTTGTAAGAAATATTCCTAATGGAACAGCTATTAAAACAGCAAAGAAGAGGGCTATTAAAGTTAATTGGATATGTCCTAAAGTTCCATCTAAAATTTGGGGCCATCTTGCTACTAAAATATCTTTAATACTGGCTATAATTTTTTCCATGCGAAAACTCCCTTCTATTTAGTTTTGTTCAATAAAAGGATTGTTTGTATTTAATGTCAACATACTATTTTTTCTACAACACTAGCATGGGTAATTATTCCTTTTAATTGTCCCTTATCTTTTATAACTGGAACATTACTTAAATTTTCTTTCCTCATTAAAGTTATTACTTCATTTAAGTTTTGGTTTTCATTTACTGATGGGATAGGTTTCATAACATCTTTTACTAATAACTTATTATCCTGGAATTTTTCTTCAATATCCCATATATTTACTACACCTAAGTAATTACCATTCATATCTACTACAATTAGATTATCCATATTATACTTTCTCATTTTACCAACTGCATTTTTCAATGTCTGGTTAGGTTCTATAGTCATTGGCTCTACTAATACATCATTAATGGAAGGTAAAACATTACTTCTCTCTAGTCTTTCCTCACCAATAAAGTTTTTTACAAAGTCATTTGCTGGATTTTGTAAAATCTTCTCAGGTTTATCAAGTTGGACAATTTTACCTTCCTTCATAATACATATTCTATCTGCTATTTTTAATGCTTCATCCATATCATGAGTTACAAACACAATTGTTTTATTAATTTCTTCCTGTAATCTAACAAGTTCATCTTGTAATTGCTCACGGCTGATAGGATCTAACGCACTGAAAGGCTCATCCATTAATATGATAGGAGGGTCTGCTGCAAGTGCACGAATTACACCAACCCTTTGCTGTTGGCCACCGCTTAATTCGGCAGGATATCTATTAATATAAATATTTGGCTCTAAACCTACTAAATCTAATAATTCTTTTACCCTTTTCATATATTTTTTTTCGTCCCACTTTTTTAACTTAGGGACTAAAGCTACATTCTCTCCTATAGTCATATGGGGTAAAAGTCCAATCTGTTGGATTACATAGCCTATATTTCTACGAAGCTCAACTGGGTTAATCTTACTTATTTCTTTATTATCAATAAATATCTTACCTTCAGTTGGCTCAATCAAACGATTTATCATCTTCATTGTTGTAGTCTTTCCACATCCACTGGGCCCAATTAATACTAGAAGTTCTCCTTTTTTAATATGTAAATTCATATTATCTATTGCTTTAAAACCATCTTCATATACCTTCGATACATTCTCGAACCTAATCATCCGCATCCTCCTTTACACCATAATGCATTTGTTTATTTTACCATTGTTCTATAAAAGCTACAAAACCAATATACAATCATTAAATACGGATATTGTGTATTTGTATACAATAACACACATTATGTTGTATATACTTATACATTCTCATATATTCTCAATAATTGGGCGTAATCCTCAAAAATTTTAAAATAACTCTCACATTCTTTTCTTTTCATCTCATTTTTATCCTTTATTGTTTATTACTTCTATTAACTTCCTTAAAATTCCTTTATTTTTTTATAATGGTTCTAATGTCAATAAAAAGCCGGCTGAAATGCCGGCTATTTAGTAGAATTTAAAATTTCTTTTACTTGCTTTAATGTTGGAAGGGAAGTCATAGCACCCTTAGTGGAGGCAGCTAATCCCCCTGATACACTAGCAAATTTAGCTATTTGTTTTATTTCATCTGAAGTTAATTCATTTAATTGTTTTTCACTTTCATTTAAACAATATAAGATTCCTGAAACAAAGGCATCTCCTGCTCCAGTTGTATCAACAGTTTCTACTTTCATAGCAGGTACCTTAATTATTTCATCTTTGAATTTAAAGTAACTTCCCTTATCTCCCATTGTTATAAAAATTAGAGGTATATCATATTTTTCAATCTTCTTAATGCCATTTTCTATATCCTTTTCACAAGTTATAAACTCAAGCTCTTCCTCTGAAATTTTTAATACGTCACACTTATCAAGCATAGAAATAATAGTTTCTTTAGCCTGTTCTTTACTCTTCCAAAGGCTTAATCGTAAATTAGGGTCATATGATACAATCATATTTTCTTTTCTAGCAAGCTCTACTGCTTTTTTTGTAGCACTTTTGGCAGGCTCATCTATCATTGATATAGAACCAAAATGTAATATCCTATTTTCTCTAAATAACTTATCATCTATATCATTAACTTCTAAAAATCTATCTGCACTTGGGTCAATATAAAAAGAAAAACTTCTTTCTCCTGACTTAGATAAAGTAACAAAAGTAAACCCTGTTCTTACTTCCTCAGTAAATAACATATAATCTGTTTTTACACCATTTTGGTCTAATGTCTCCTTTAAAAATTCACCTAAAATATCCTTTCCTACTTTGCCTAAAAAAGTAGCTTTTCCTCCTAGTTTTGATACTCCTACTGCAACATTTGCTGGAGCCCCACCAGGACATTTTTGATAAGTCATGTTAGTGTTGTCTAATGGTATGAAATCTATTAATGCTTCTCCTAAACAAATAACTCCCTTCATAAATTCACTCCTCTCTTAAAATAAACTAATAAAAAAGCCCAAAACAATTAAAGGTACATTAACCTCTAAACTGTTTTGGGTCTTGCCTGCTTTCCAGTAACAATCCCTTATTATTCATTTTGCAGGTTAATTATAAAATAGGATTTAAAATATGTCAAGTTATATTAAATTAGCTAT
>NZ_MCIB01000014.1 GCF_003609645.1 Thermohalobacter berrensis | reverse complement strand
AGATTCAGAAGAAATAACAGTGGTAAATGAGGATAAGGTTAGATGCTTAGAAAGGGGGAGAAAAAAAGATGAAAGATCTTATGGGAATTATTAATTTAAGTGAAAAGGAAGATGAAATAAGGGAGCTTACCCATCACAGGCCATTGGCAGCTATACCAATAGCTGGTAGATATAGAGTAATAGATTTTATGCTATCCAACATGGTTAATGCTGGTATTGAGAATGTGTCAATTTTTACTCGTGGTAAGAGCCGTTCATTGATAGATCATTTAAGAACAGGGAAAGAGTGGGATTTAGATAGAAAGATAGATGGATTATTTGTTTTTACTCCCGTATCTAATGCACCTAATTTAATAGCAAATGATGGAGATATAGAGAACTTTAGAAATCATTTAGATTATATTGAAAGAAGTAAACAGGAATATGTTATTTTATCTAGAAGCTATATGATTTGCAATATAGATTTAGCTGATGTTTATAAATTTCATAAAGAATCTAATGCAGATATTACAATTGTTTATAAAAGGGTAGAAAATGACAACAAAAGATTTTTAAACTGTGATACCCTTAATTTAGATGAAAAGGGTAATGTTTTAAGTATAGGTCAAAATGTTGGCACTGATGATTATTGTAATATCTCTATGGAAATGTATATTATGAAAAAAGAACTTTTAATAGATATAATCCAAAACAGTATAACTATGGGTAATTATAATTATATTAAGCAAGCTATACAAAAAAGTGTAGAACATTTAAAAGTAAATGCATACCAGTTTAATGGCTATCTTGCATGTATTAATTCTATAAAGAGTCATTTTAAAACAAATATGGAATTACTAAATACGGACTTATATGAAAAATTATTTTTCGAAAATGGACTTATATATACAAGGGTAAAGGATGAGCCCCCTACTAAATATACTGATAGTTCAAAGGTTCAAAATTCTATTGTTGCAAATGGTGGAGTAATAGAAGGAACAGTAGAGAACAGTGTTATTGCCAGGGGAGTAAAAATTAAAAAAGGTGCAGTAATTAGAAATAGTGTTATCCTACAGAAATGTGTTATTGATGAAGGCGCCAATTTAGAGAATGTAATCCTTGATAAAAACGTACATATTACAAAAAATAAAGTATTACATGGAGATTCCGAAAGTCCTTTAGTTATAAAGAAAGACGTGAAACTGTAATGCAATTGAGAATTAAAGAAATTAAAAATTGAAAATGTAAAATGTAAAATAGGATAAATACAATTGACAAGTAATAAATACAGTTCTTAGCTTTCAGTTCCTAGTTTTTAGATAAGAAACAGATGATAGTTTCTAGTTTTATTAAGGGCTGAGAGCAAAGAGCTAGGAACTGCATTAAAATACAATTGACAATGGAAAATTGAAAATTGAGAATTAGAAAAGCAAATAAAGAGAAAAAAATATGTGTTAGTGAAACGGGGGACAGTTCTATCGTTGAACGTAGTGAAACAGGAGACCTGTCCCCTAGGTTTAATGATGAAAAGACGAAATATAATTAAAAATATATGTTAGTGGTTAGTAAAAAAACAGTTGTTAGCTCTCAGTTCCTAGTTTTTAGATAAGAAACAGATGATAGTTTCTAGTTTTATTAAGGGCTGAGAGCAAAGAGCTAGGAACTGCTTTTTAAAGAAAAGGAGGAAGCGGGAATGACAAAATTAAAGATATTGTATGCTGCTAGTGAGGTGGCACCTTTTGTAAAAACTGGGGGACTTGCAGACGTTGCATATTCTCTACCAAAGGCATTAAGAAAGATTGGTATAGATGTTAGAGTAATACTTCCAAAGTATTCTCAAATTCCAGAAGAAATAAAAAATAAGATGAAGTTTATAACTAAATTTGATGTACCAGTAGGACAAAAAAATGAGTATTGTGGAATATTACATCTTGAATATGAAGGTGTACCATATTATTTCATAGACAATGAATATTACTTTAAAAGAGATGGATTATATGGATATTATGATGATGGTGAAAGATTTACATTCCTAAATAGGGCTATATTAGAATCAATAAGGCATATAGACTTTAACCCAGATATAATTCATTGTAATGATTGGCATACAGCTATGGTGAGTGTGTTACTTAATGCTCACTATAGATGGGACCATAAATATTCTGATATAAAAACAGTCTTTACTATCCACAATTTAAAATATCAAGGAATATTCCCACAAGAAGTACTTACTGGTCTCTTAAACCTTGGTATGGAATACTTTAATCCTGAGGCATTAGAGTTTTATGGCAATATAAACTTTATGAAGGGTGGAATAAACTATTCAGATGCAGTAACAACTGTAAGTAAAACTTATGCTAAAGAGATACAGACACCCGAGTATGGCCAACAACTAGATGGCTTATTAAGAAAACTAAACTACAAGCTTTGTGGAATACTTAATGGAATAGACTATGAGATGTATAACCCAAAGAAGGATAAAGAAATATATGTTAAGTATAGTGTTGATTCAATAGATAAAAAGGTAGAAAACAAATTAAAGCTTCAAAAAGAATTAGGACTTCCACGAAGAAAAGATGTTCCAGTGATTGGAATGGTATCAAGGCTTGCACATATGAAAGGTATTGATCTATTAATTCAAGTATTAGATGAAATATTAGCATTAGATGTACAGTTGGTTATATTAGGAACAGGGGAACCATATTATGAATCAATACTAAGGGAATATTCACATAGGTATCCAGATAAGCTATCAGCTAATATACTATTTAATAATACACTTGCTAAGAAGATTTATGCAGCTTCAGATATGTTCTTAATGCCATCACTATTTGAACCATGTGGACTTGGACAGATGATATCCTTAAGATATGGAACCCTTCCAATTGTAAGGGAAACTGGAGGACTTAATGATACAGTACAACCATATAATGAATTTACAGACGAAGGTAATGGATTTAGCTTTACTAACTACAATGCATATGACATGCTTTATACAATAAAAAGGGCAGTTAAATTTTATGATGATAAAAAGGCTTGGAACAAGCTAGTAAAAAGGGCAATGGAAGGAGACTACAGCTGGAAAAATTCTGCTAAAGAATATGAAAAACTGTATAAGCAATTGACAATTTACAATTAAAGAAATAAAAAAATGAAACGCGAACCTGGTTCGCGTTTCAATTTTTAATGACATAGGGACGTTTCGTTTGTCATGGAACGGCAAACCGGGTTCATCGTTCCAGGAACTAATAACTGTTTCCATAACCGTTGTTGATGGATTGGTAATCCATCAACTTTTTTTATTTATTGCTATTTCTTGTAAGGTATTTTAAAATAGTAGTATATTTAATACTACTAAATATATGAAAGAGTGAAAAAAGTGTTTGGATATATAATGCCCTATAAAGACGAGCTTAAAGTTAGAGAATACAGAGTATTTAAAGGATATTACTGTGGACTATGTAAAACTTTAGGTAGAGAATTTAACCAAATTGTAAGGCTGGGATTAAACTATGATTTAACCTTTTTAGCCCTTTTACTATCATCATTAGAAAATAAAAGGGACAAGCTTAAAGGAGAAGCATGTATTTCAAATCCATTTAAGAAAAAGACCATAATTCAGCAGAATAACTCATTAAAATATACTTCATATATTAGTGTAATACTTATTTATTTTAAACTTATAGATGATTGGAGAGATGAAAAGTCCATTCCCTCTCTTTTGGCATCAATACCATATATTTTACCTGTAAAGAAGGCTAAAAAGACCTATGAAGATAAATATGACATAATAAAGCATTACTTAAATCAACTTATAAAGCTTGAAAAGAATAATTGTGAAGTAATAGATGAAAGTGCAAATACCTTTGCTAAAATAATGGAAGAAATAGCAGTAGCACCTTTTATAATAGATGAAAAGGAAATAAGAATTCTTAAATGGCTAGGTTATAATATGGGAAGGTGGATATACATTTTAGATGCATTTAATGACATAGAAAAGGATATTAAAGAAAAGAACTATAATCCTATATTACTGCAATACAAATATAATAAAAGTGAAGATATAGAAGAATTTAAATCTAGAATAAGGGATTCTATTGAATTTACTCTAACATTTACTTTAGATAATATAGCAAAAAGCTTTGAACTTTTAGATATAAAACAAAACAAAGAGATAATAGAGAATATCATTTATATAGGAACCAGACATAAAATGAATAAGATATTAAGAAAGGGAGTTGTTATAAATGAAAAATCCCTATGAAGTATTAGGAGTTAGAGAGGGAGCAAGTGAAGAGGAAATAAGAAGGGCCTACAGAAGACTTATAAAAAAGTACCATCCAGACCAATATGCCAATAACCCACTTGCAGATTTAGCAGAAGAAAAAATGAGAGAAATAAATGAGGCATATGACTACTTAATGAAAAATAAAGGTGTAAATTATAACAACGGTCATAATAGCAACTGGAATAATAATCAACATAATAGTCATACAAATATATATGGTGAAATTCGTATTCTTATTGAAAGGGGTAACCTAAACAGGGCAGAAGAGTTACTAGAAAATGTAAGGGATAGAAATGATGAATGGTATTTTCTTAAAGGTGTAGTTCTTTTAAGAAAAGGATGGTATGATCAAGCTTATCAGTATATTAAACACGCTGTAAACTTAAATCCAACTAATGGAGAGTATCGTTCAGTTTTAAATAATATATCAATGAGAAATAGGACATATAGGGATGTTGGACATGGAATGGGCTATGGAAGAAGAGAACCTTCAGCCTGCGAGATATGTGAATGTTTAATATGTTCAGATTGCTGTTGTGAATGCTTAGGAGGAGATCTTTTAACCTGTTGTTAATGGGAGGACTATACTATGAATGATAAAAAAAGACCAGCTAAAAAAGTGGCTTTAGGTGGAATTATTACATTGCTTAACTCTGTATGTCTATATTTAGTTTCCATAGTTCCAACAAATAGAATATTCCTTTTTTGGATAAGTACAATATTTACAGCAGCCATGGTAGTAGAATTTGGAGTCTCCTCTGCAATATTGACCTTTGCTGCTACAACAATCCTAGGCTTTATAATTGTACCCAATAAACTTATATTAGTACCTTATGTGATATTTTTTGGATACTATGCTATAGTAAAATACTATATCGAAAGGTTAAACAATTTACCCCTTGAATGGGGAATAAAGATTCTTCTTTTTAATATAGCTACATATATAACCTATAAAATAGCAGATATTCTTCTATTTATAAACATAAAGTCACTTCTTCCGATATGGGCTGTAATTTTAGGGCTTCAAGTTGGATTTATAATCTATGATTACTTCTTTAGCATAATGATTAAATATTATAAAGAAAAGTTAAGAAAATATATAATATAAAAAGTAACCAGTAAGCTAAACTGGTTACTTTTTACTATTACTTCCAACCCTTATGAATCATTCTATAATAGGACTTTTCAAAGCCCATTTTTTCATATAACTTTATAGCTCTATCATTGTCACTTTCTACGTGTAAAGATAGGTTACCTTCGGTGGCTTCAATAGCTTTAGTTAATAGCTGGGTACCTATTCCTCTTCCCTTTGAATGTTTATTAGTGGCAATATATGCTAAGTGATATGTTGGTATAAATGTCTCAAAGCCCGTATTTATTATTATACAAATACCTGCAAGTTCATTATCATGGTATGCTAAGAAAATGAAGCCATTTTCAAAGGCATTATTTAAGGCATCTTTAATTTCGTATATAGGATCAGCAAATTCCACAAGCCATTCCTTTGTTAATTCTGCTATCTCCTCTTTGGTTATGTCATCTTCATCTTTATCAAATTGGCGTATATCTAAATCTACTCTTCCATCATTAAGTAATATTACATGTGTTCCATCAGATATATTACCCTTTTCGGCTTCCTTCATAAAACCAGCTATTGGATACCCATTAGCTATACTAAAATTAACGTTTTCTAATTCTCTAAATCTTTTCACATAGTGTATTAGTTCCTCTTCACTTACACCTGTAACCTTTCCGTTAGTATCATAAATTGCATCCAAGGCATCTTGAGCTATGGAACTTTCTAAATTAACCAAGTGTTTATTATACTTTGTTATTTCAACATGCTCATTAGACATAGGAAGTATTTTAGAACTATTCTTCTTATATGATTCATAAATTACGTTACCTTCTTTAATAGTACAGCTATAAAGCATTGGAAGTCTTTTAATCTTTTCATCAATCCATAAACGTCTAAATCCTAAGTCAAGGCCTGATACTGAAAAACCATAACTTAATAGTGAAAACACCGTATTTATTTCACCCTTAATCTGTCTATTAAGCTCATGGGCTATAGAAGATAGGGCTATCATATACAAAATATTATTTTCCATACCAGGATTTGCGTTATACCATCCATTTTTTTCAGCCAACTCTCTACTATATTCAATACAGTCAGCAGGTGTCTGACCATGTTCAATGATTTTAATATTTGGTGAAGAAAATATTTCATCCTTAGCAAACTCACTATTTTTAGGTAATATAAATACACAATCAACCTCATAATACTTTGATAAAAAGGCTATAGTTTTTGAAAGATTACCAAAAGTTCCTAGACAAATAGTTCGCTTATTTACAGATATAGCATCTTTAATTAAAAGATATGCCAGTCTGTCTAGTCTGTGGCCAGAAGGATTATTTCCCTCTAACTTTAGATAAATTTTAGATATCCCAAGCTCCTTTTCTAAGTTTCTTGCACGTAAAATAGGGGTTTTACCAACCCTGTTTTTAATTATACTTTTATCCATTATTAACCTCCTTGAAGTTATTATATAGTTTACAAGATTTTATTTATTAAAAAACTTTATGTACATTGACTTTTTATCTTAATATAGTAAAGGATTATATTATTACGCCTAAATTTTCTGAAAGAATTAATGAGTATTTTATTTTAATAGGTAATATGCTAATATTTTTTGCAGGAGGAAAAAATTTAAACTAATATTATGGAAAATCTGAATATTTAAACAAAGCCCTATATGTTATGATATGACAAATAGGGAAATAATTCAAATTAGGCACTTATCAATGAACAAAGGAGAATAACAAAAAAATACTAATAATAGATGAGAAGGTGATAAAGTGAAGCTTGATAAAAATAAAGTAGCTGTAGCATTAAGTGGTGGTGTAGATAGCACAACTACTGCCTATCTTCTCAAGAAAAGGGGATATGAGTTAATAGGGATTACAATGTATCTTTTTGATGAATACGATAAAGATGGTAATAATATTAAGCCTAAATTTATTGAAGATGCTAAACGTGCAGCAAAAATTTTAGATATACCCCATTATGTTGTAGATTACAGGGATGAATTTAAAAGCATGGTTATAGATGAGTTTGTGAATGAATACCTAAGTGGGAGAACCCCTAATCCATGTGTTACATGTAATAGAACAATAAAATTTGGTAAGCTTTTAGAAACAGCCCATAGTTTAGGAGCCTATTATATTGCTACAGGTCACTATGCAAAAATTTGGTATGACGAGAAAATAAAAAGATATAGAATATACAGAGGAAAGGCAGATATGAAGGACCAGGCATATGTATTTTATTCATTGACTCAAGACCAATTAAAGCATATTATTTTACCCCTCGGAGATTTTGAGTCAAAGGAAGAAATTCGAAAGATTGCTTCAGAAATAGACATTAAAATATCAAAGAAATCTGATAGTACAGGAATATGTTTTGTTCCAGGTGAAGATTATGTATCATATCTAAAATCGATAAAGCCTGATGCAATTAAAGAGGGTAATTTTGTAGATATAGAAGGTAATGTTATTGGTAAACATAAGGGAATTGTAAACTATACCATTGGACAGAGAAGGGGATTAGGTATAAACTTTGGAAAACCAATGTTTGTTATAAATATCGATGCAGAAAAAAATGAGGTTATGTTAGGTGATGACAAATATACCTATTCTAAAGGTTTAATTGCTAAGAATGTAAACTTTACACTCTTTGATGAATTAAAAGAAGATATAAGGGTAGAAGTAAAGGTATGTTATTGGGGATGGTTTTTACCTGCTACAGTTTCAAACTTGGGAGATGGAAAGGTTAAGGTTATTTTTGACAAAAAAGAAAGGGCAATTGCACCAGGGCAATCAGTTGTATTTTATAATGGCAACGAGGTTATAGGTGGAGGAGTAATTGAATCAGTTATAAAGGAGTAAAAAATAAAAGGTGGCTGATTTGAGCCACCTTTTATTACTTAAAGTATAATAATTTAGCAATATAACCAATGATAAGTCCAATAAAAATGCAAATTATTGATAGCCAAATAGGCCCTAATAATATTCCACCTATAGAAAATGTCTTTGAATATATAACTCCAATTGTACCAAAATAAGCTCCTAGAGCAAAGGGGACAGAACTAGAGAGTTCCTCTTTAATGTCTGATCCATCTGTATATGTATCCCATATAGCAAACATATATAAACAGGGATAAAACATAAGCCATTGATAATCAGCTTCTCTAATGGCCTTTAATGTATTTCCATAAAAGCTTGAAATTATAACTGTATTTAAATTTGCATTAACATTAACAAAAAATTCTAATGTTATAAGTACTAGTCCCTTTATATATTTTCCATTTAGCAGTTGTCCAAATCCAGGAATAGCTATACTCCATAAAGCCCTTTCAATACCCTTTTTCCGAGATGTCACTTAAGATAACCCCTTTACTTAAATTGGTATTGTATACACTAAAAATATTATCCCCTTAAAATGTAAAATTTATGACTAATATCTATTAAAAATGTTGTCTATATCCCTTTTCCAATCATTAAGCCACAAGTGGAATCCTAACCAAATAAACCCGCTAATAAACCATAAAATTGATGAATGATACCAAGCATATCCATTTCCATATTCCATTGCATCAGTATATTTTTCTAGAAAAAACTCTATAATTGATAATACAACTGTCCATTCAAGAGCCCAAAAAAGTTTATCTTTGAACCTTTTAGGACAATACCTTACCCAAAACATTGCAATAACAGGAACAACAACTATATCTACAACTAATGATAGATCTTCAGCTACAGGAAAAAGTTTAATAGGATAAGACCAAAAGTTAAAGTATTTAGCTATATAACCCCATATATTTGCATATAAACTTGCAAATAGTGCAACTGGTACGTATTTTTTCATTCCTTTGTGTTTTATTATTAAAGTTAAAATAGAAATAGCTATAGCAAAATATTGTATGGAAATTTCTACAGGCATAAAAACACCATCCTATATTAAAATAAATATCTTAAAAAAGAGCCAAGCTATTGGCTCTTTACATTTAAAAAACTATTTATTTTTGTTAATCCTTTCCTTAGTCCATTCGGTTAAAGATTTATCCAATAATTTACAGTTAACTTTCAAACTTCCTAAAGGAGTTTCTACTGATTCAGTACATTCCTTTTTCTCTTTATTATTTTTCTTCATAAATATGCCTCCAATTTATATAGAAATATTTCTATATTATTTAGTATTAGATAAAATGATTGGGATTATGAAAATATGTTTTTGGGGAGCAAAGGTTTGTATTAGAGTTGAAAGTTAAATAGTTCACGGCAAGTTTTGGCACTTTACCCTTGTTGTTTAAAAAGTAATATTGTTTTATAATATTTATAACATTGCTTTAAAAGACTATATAAATCTAACTAATGAAAAAAATTAAGCAGGTGATAAATGTGAAAATAAATGCTGATAAGGTAAAACCTTTTGTCAAATGGGCAGGAGGAAAAAGACAGTTAATCCCTATAATAAGTGAAAAATTACCATTAGAATTAAAAAAAGGTGAAATAAAAAGATATATAGAACCTTTTGTAGGAGGGGGAGCGATATTATTTTATTTAGTTCAAAATTATGAATTTGAAGAGATAATAATAAATGATATAAACGAAGATTTAATCAATGCATACAAAACCATAAAATATAATGTGCATGAATTAATTGATTATTTAAAAGAACTATCAAATGAATATTTAGGATTATGTAATGATGAGAGGAAGAAATATTATTATAATATTAGAGATAAATTTAATAATGGAAATTTAAGTAAAGTAGAAAAAGCAGTATATTTTATTTTTTTAAATAAAACATGTTTTAATGGATTATATAGAGTAAATAAAAAAGGCAAATTTAATGTACCGCATGGAAGGTATAAAAATCCTTGTATATTAGATAAAGAGAATTTAATGAGTGTTTCAGAAGTATTGAAGAATGTAAAAATAATAAATGGAGATTTTGAAAAAGTTGAAAAATATATAGATGAAAATACTTTTGTATATTTAGATCCACCTTATAGACCATTAAGCACTTCGTCTTCATTTACAGCTTATCAAAAAAGTGATTTCAATGATGATGAGCAAGTAAGATTGGCAGAATTTTATGATAAATTAGATTTAAAAGGAGCTAAATTGATGTTAAGTAACTCTGATCCTAAGAATGCTAATGTAGAAGATAATTTTTTTGATAATTTATATGAATGTAACAAAAAAAATCCTAATAAACATTATAATATTTTACGAGTTGATGCTAAAAGAAGTATTAATTCCAAGGCAAATAAAAGAGGGAAAATTAAAGAACTTTTAATTATAAATTATTAGATGATTATGTTAGGGGGATAACTCAATGAAAGAATTAGAAGTTTATAAAAAATTAGGTTTGAAAACCAAAGATGATGTTTTTCACTATTTAATAAATAATTTAAAACATACTAATAGAACTTTTGAATTTTTTATTGATTGGGGGAAAGTTTTTCAAAATGTTAGTAATATTGAAGTAGAATTAAATCTGTTAAATTATCTAATAGGAAAAGATGATATAAAAAATAGAATGAAAGAATTAATTAAAAAATATCCTAATGTAGTTTCAGTTATTCCTATTTTAGTAGCTGTAAGAGAGAAAAATTTAGAGGTGCTTGTAGATTTTAAAGGGAAGGATTGGAAATATAAAAAATATAGTTTCAGAAAGAAAAAAAGGTACAATGTTGAAGAAATAAACGATATAGTAGAATTTTGTGATAAAATAGGTTTGTTGGAAATTTTCACAAATAAAAAAATAAAAAATATTGTAGATTATTGCATAGGACTGGAAGTAGGGATTGGAACAAATGCCCGTAAAAACAGGAGTGGTATAATAATGGAAAAAATCACTGAATGGTATATACAAGAAGTATGTAATAAATTAGAACTAGAATATATTTCTCAAGCAACCAAAAAGAAACTTTCTCAAAAATGGAATATAGATATACCAGTAGATAAATCATCCAGGCAATACGATTTTGCCATAAATAATAAAGGAAAAGTTATATTGATAGAAACTAATTTTTACTCAGGTGGGGGCTCTAAGTTAAAATCAGTAGCAGGAGAGTTTAGTACATTAAATAATTTCTTAAAAGATAAAGATATAGTTGATAAGTTTATATGGATTACTGATGGTGTTGGTTGGAAAACTGCTCATAAACCTCTGAGGGAGGCTTTTAATAATAATGACTTTTTAATTAATACTAGAATGATAGCTGACGGAGTATTAGAAGAAATAATTAAATTATAAGAAATAAGAGGGGAAAATATGGCTAAAAAAATAAAATGTTGTTTTTGTGAAGAAAAATTTTATAAGAAACATTATGTAAATCACCTAGAAGCAAAGCATAGTGAACATTTAGATGATATAATAGAAAATATTACTGAGCTGAATAATAAAGGATTTACTATAAAAGAAATTGAAGAAAAAATCAAATTACCAAAAAAATACATATTGGACAAGCTAAATATTGTAAAAGAAAATAAAGCCAAATATTGTATAAAGAAGCCGCTTAAGGTAAAAGAATGGAAACCTAAAGACTTTAATTTAGAAGCTACAACTGTATGGAGTTTTCCTAATAGGGGTAAATGGGCAACACATAGCGGAAAATATAGAGGAAATTGGTCTCCATATATACCCAGGAATGTAATACTTAGATATTCTCAAATGGATGATGTGGTATTAGATCAGTTTTTAGGTAGTGGAACTACTTTAATAGAAACTAAATTATTAAAAAGAAAAGGTATTGGTATTGACATTAATCCAGATGCAATTAACTTAGCCAAAGATAATTTAAGATTTAGAAAAAATATTGAATATCATCCTAAAATATACGAAGGGGATGCAAGAAAACTAGATTTTATACCTGATAATAGTATTGATTTAATTTGTACTCATCCTCCTTATGCTAATATTATTAAGTATAGTCAAAATATTGATGGTGACTTATCTCAATATGATATTGATGAATTTCTTTATGAAATGAAAAAAGTGGCTAAAGAAGCATATAGAGTACTAAAAAAAGATAAATATTGTGCAATATTAATAGGGGATACAAGACGTAAAAAGCATATGATTCCTTTAGGATTTAATGTAATGCAAATTTTCTTAAATACAGGATTTATATTAAAAGAAACTATAATAAAAGAGCAACATAATTGTAGAGCCACAGGTTTTTGGTATAAAAGAAGTGTCAAATACAATTTTCTTTTAATAGCTCATGAATACTTATTTATTTTTAGAAAGCCTAAATAAAAACCCTTCCTAACTTAGGAAGGTTTTTTCTTTACACCATTTCCATAATCAACCAATAGATATATAATATAAATATGAGCTGGATAATATATTAATAAAATGTATTAAGAAAGTGGGAAGGGGAAAATAGTATGCTGAAAATAGAAAATGTAAGTAAATCCTATAACAAAGGTGCCATAAAGGCTGTAGATAACATAAGTTTAAATGTAAGACCAGGGGAGATTTTTGGTTTTTTAGGTCCAAATGGTGCAGGTAAGACAACCACGATAAAGATGATAGTAGGTTTACTTAAACCTGATGAGGGAAATATTTTTGTAAATGGAATTAATAATCAAAAAGAGCCACTTAAAACAAAGAAAATCATAAGTTATGTACCAGATAATCCAGAAGTATACGATAGACTTAGTGGTATGGAATATTTAAACTTTATTGCTGATATGTATGGTGTTTCTAAAGAGGAAAGATTAAAAAGAATAGAAAAATACTTAGAGATTTTTAAATTAAAGGATGCAGTTAATGACCTTATAAAAAGTTACTCTCATGGTATGAAGCAGAAGATTGTACTTACTGCTGCACTTTTAAGTGATCCAATGCTTTTTATACTAGATGAACCTATGGTTGGACTTGATCCTAAGTCTGCCTTTAACTTAAAGGAGATAATGAGGGAAAGATGTAGTGAGGGAAAATCTGTATTCTTTTCAACCCATGTTTTAGAGGTTGCAGAAAAATTATGCGATAGACTTGCAATAATTAATAAGGGTAAAATAATAGCTCAAGGTACTATGGAAGAGTTAAGAAGACAATCAGAAAACAAAGAATCATTAGAAAATATATTCTTGGAGTTGACTGAAAAATGAGAGAGTTAATGTCATTAATAAAAGTAAATTTAAACGTTAATTTTGGTATTTCAGCCTTTAAATATAAGTATTTTAAGCAGAAGAAAGAACTATGGCAGCCAATATTGTTTTTGGTAGTAATATCTTCTTTAATACCAACATATTTACTATTTTTAGGGTTTTTAAATGGTGTTTATAAAGGTTTTGAAATGATTAACCAAGAAGGTATGTTTCTTCTTGTAGGATTTCTTATATCACAAATGGTTATATTCATATTTGGGATAATGTATGTTGCATCAAAGTTTTATTTTGCCAATGACTTAAAATTTTTAATACCATTACCCATAAAACCAAGTAATATTGTAATATCAAAATTTATAGCAATTCTTGTAAATGAATATTTAATAACACTACCTATAAACATACCAGTAGTAACTATTTATGCACTTAATAATAATACTAATATATTATATTGGTTATATAGTATTTTAATAATACTATTTGTACCAATTATACCTTTAGCCCTTTCGTCAATTATTATTATGGTATTTATGAGATATACCAATATTAAAGCTAGAAGGGATTTAATAAGGGTAATTGGATTTATCCTAATAATAGCTACAATTATAGGAATACAGGTTGGAGTACAATATATGTCTAGAGATGTACCTCAAGGGCAAGAGCAGGAGTATATTGCTAATCTTGTTAAAGAAAAGAATGCCCTTGTTGCAAAATCGGCCGTAGCCTTTCCACCAAGTAGATGGGCAGCTATCAGTTTAAGTAATTCAAATAGTATAGAAGGTTTTACTTCATTTATTACTTTTATTGGCACATCTTCTATAATCTTTTATTTAATGGTCTTATTAGGAGAAAGGGTGTTTTATAAAGGATTAATTGGAGGAGAAGAGGTCACAGCTAAGAAGAAAAAGCTTTCTAATAAAGAGTTTAGAAAAAGAGCATCAAAGGCAAATCATCCTGTAGTATCTATACTGTTAAGGGAGATAAAACTATTATTGAGAACACCAATATTCTTAATAAACTCTATAGGTGCTATAATTGTTATACCTATAGCCTTATTAATACCACTTATTGCTTCACCAGAAGTCTTTGAATATATAAAGGGGTTATATTCTGAAGAATTTATTAACATAGCAAATTACTTTTTAATTGGATTTGTTATATTTATTTCTGCTACAAATGGAGTTGCTTCAACTACTTTTTCAAGGGAAGGTAAGCAGTTTTGGATATCAAGGGTAGCTCCTGTTAGAGTAGAATATCAGGTTACAGGTAAGATATTATCAAGTCTTTTAGTACAATTACTAACAATAGCTGTAATCCTTATAACAGCATCATTTTTAGTAAACCTTAAAATTTCAACTATTTTATTAGTAACTACTTTAGGATTACTAGGTAGTATACCAATTATTGAAATAGGTATGTTAATAGATATATTAAGGCCACTACTTGATTGGGATAATCCTCAAAAGGCCATGAAACAAAACCTAAATGTACTATTTTCAATGGTAGCTGGTCTTTTATATATGTTGATATATGGTGGACTAATCTTTGTGTTATCAAAGATAAATCTATCACTTCTAGTAATTTATTCTATAATTTTAATTGTATTTATCATATTATCAATAGTTTTATTTATGATGTTAGCTGGAACCACTATTAAAAGGTATAAAGAAATTGAGTAGAATGTAAGAGGTGGATTAATGAATATAAAAAGGGTAATAAAGATTAGTATTGTGTTTTTATTATTAGAAATCTATAATAAAAATTAAATTTGAAATTATCAGGATATAAATAATGGCAGTCTGAGAAGAATTGAACCGACTCTTGTCAAGTACAGTAGAAATAATAAAAGTAGTCTGAGCAGCCAATGCTTGATATTCCTTGGCGACTAGGTTGTTTACTCTTTTCTATAACTTTTTGTTATTGTAGAATTTTATATTTTTTTCTATTGATTGCTTTAATTCTTTAAAAGTTTCATATTTATTTTAAGTAATATTTTTTACACTTAAAATTCACTAAAAACTCTCCATTGAAACATTGTCGATACATCTACTAATTCACGACATATTTTACGTTATTTCATTTGAATCTTGATGTTAGTATAATATTGTAGACACATTTTCTCGAACATTATAAAATAAGATTAATGGGAAAGAATGTGTCTACAGTGGCAAAAAGATACAATGGAGATTTTAAAAATACAATAGTGGATTTATATAAATCTGGAGAATCTATAACAAAGCTAAGTAACGAATATGGCATAGCAAAATCTACTATAAATGGCTAGATTAAGGAGAAAAAAGAAATCACAGTTGATGATAATAAAACTATAACTGTTGAAGAATATAATAAATTAAAGAAACAACTAGCTAAAACTAAGGAGGAAAACCAGATATTAAAAAAGGCTATGACCATATTCGCAAAAGAATAAATAATACTAGGTCTATTGTTGAATTTATTAAAGAGAACAAAGATAATCATGGTATAAAATTAATCTGCAGTGTATTACAGATACCCAGGAGTTCTTATTATAAATCCCTAAACCTAGTAGAATCTAACAGAGCTAAAGGAAATAAAAAATATAAAGGAAAAATTCTTAAAATATACGATGACAGTAAAAAAAGATATGGAGCGCCTAAAATTCATAAAATACTAAAAAACAAGGTTATAAAATAAGCTTAAAACGTGTACAACGACTTATGAAAAAGCTTAATATATCTTCTATAGTTAAAAAGAAATATAGGCCACATTCATCTAAAGTTAAGGTAGAAAACAAAGAAAATATCATATCTAGAGATTTCATAACAAGTAAAATAAATGAAAAATGGGTTTCTGATATAACATATATCCATACAATTAAAGATAGTTGGTGTTATTTAGCATCTGTTATGGATCTTCATACTAGAAAAATTATTGGTTATTCATTTTCTAAAACAATAAATACAAATTTACTAAAAAAGCTTTTAAAAACGATATTACTTAGCAGTCTCCTGGTGAAGAAGCGATATTGCATACAGATTTAGGAGCTCAATATACAAGGCATGAATTTAATAAAGTAGTACAAAAACACAATATAATTCACTCATTTAGCCAAAAAGGATGTCCTTACGATAATGCCTGTATTGAGTAATTTCATTCAGTGCTAAAGAAAGAAGAGGTAAATCAAGGGAAATATTATGATTAAGAAGCTGCTAAATTAGCCATATTTAGGTATATGGAAAGTTGGCATAACAGAAAAAGAATACATAGTGGTATAGACTACATGGCACCCGAAGAATATGAAATTAGCTAAAGTAAATAAGTTAAAATCAGGGAAATAGTATGCCTTTACATGAGAAATAGACATGATACTACAGCTTCCAAGGGAAAATAAAGGCTACCGCCTCATTTGCTCTTAAGAATGTTTATAGAGACTGCATGTCAAGGCTTTCAATAGAAATATTATTTAAAGTCATAAAAATGTTCGATTTTTTGTATCTAAAATATTGAAGTGAGTCCATAAAACATCTTTTTGTTCTTTTTTATACTTTTTCACCCATCGATAGACTTGTTGGTAAGACACCTCAAATGTGGTCGACACTTATCGGTAATCATATCCGTTTTTAATGCAAAACAGTATGATATCAGCTCTTTTTTGTTTACTAGAATTTTCTTTGGTCATAGAGATATTTATTTTTTTCTCTATATTTTTAAATACTCTATGGCTATTATACTTTTTTATCCATCTACTTAAAACACTTCTAGAAGATATTTAGTACTTTTTAACTATTTCTTCTTTAGAACTATTTTTTAAAAGATATTCTAAGACATCTTATTCTTTTAATGCTTCTGAATACCGTTTTCTTGATTTGGATTCTTTAGGCCATTCACCAAATATGTTCTATAGTTATAGCGCTAGCTTCAAAACGTAGATTTTGTTATTCCATAAGTTTAGGTAACATCTAAAACAGTTTTCAATCCTTCTATATGTTCTAATAAATTTAAAGTTTTACTTTTAGTGAATACTTTTCCTGTGTATTTATTTTTTAAGCCTAATAATAAAAAGCTTTTTAAGTAACAGATTTTTTATTTAGTTTATCCATCTAAAGGGAGTACATAAAATGATAGTATTGTTATTATTTTTGTATAAATTGAAAATAGAACGAAATACTTGAAGTCTAATGAAAAATATCTAAATTTGGTTAAATATACTTTATTTGTGGCTAAATATGCATTAAATATGGCTATATATGCTTTTCGGAAGGGAAAAAGTGAACAAATATATAATTTTAGTATAAAAACAAAACGGAACAAAGATAAATTTTATTAAGTAGATTTCTAAAATAATGCTAATTTAAGTTAATTTGGGTAAAAAATGTACAATTAACAAATATTTAAATATACATTACTAAAAGACTTAGCGTATGAATATATATTTTAAATTATAGTTGAGAGGTAATAATAAGATATTTAACAAGAATTAAATTATTACCATTTTTAGGTAATTAAAAATTACAATTTAAATTACAGTAATTTTTAAGGATTAACCAAATTCACTTAAAGGATTTGTAAATTTCCTATTCAAAAAAATCTTGCAGAATCATGTAGTTTTATCTTTCAATCTGTTTAAAAATAGGCTTACATGAAAGACTCATGAAAGACTATTAAAGTAATATTAAGTAAGTAATATTAAAAAAAGGAGGGAGTGTATGCTGTATTTTTTCAAAATCAACAGAGATATATTATTTTGAAGATAGCAGTTTTAGAATATGTAAGCACTAGAACCGTAATCATAAGATTATGTTTATTACTGTACTTCTACTATTCAATCTAAGATAATAAAATTAAACGTAATAACTATGAAGTTTCTCTATGTTTGTAATATTTAGGAAATATTTAAGTCTGTTTTAAACTCATAAAAAATGTTATATCAACGATCATACTAATATTATTAATTATATTTTCTGGATTTGCTATAGCAATACATTTTTTACCGAAGATAATAAGAAAAAACATAATATTAAATTGTTATGCGAAACTTTAGAACTACCTCTTAGCACTTACTATGACCGTAGACCTAGAAAAAAGTCTAACAAAACTCTTGAAAATGAAAAACTTAAAAAAGAGATTATGTCTGTTTATCTAGATAGCAAAAAACGTTATGGTGCTCCTAAAATTAGACAAATACTAAAATCTCGTGGATGGTCAATAAGTCTAAAAAGAGTACAAAGATTGATGCAAAAGCTAGGTATTAGGTCAATTGTTAGTAAAAAATTTAAGTATTATTCTTCTAAATCTAATGATGGAATAGGTGAAAATATTATCAAAAGAGACTTTCCAGCTACTTATATTAATCAAAAGTGGGTAGCCTATATTGCCTATATTTACACTATTAAAGATGGTTGGTATCACTTAGCATCAATTATGGATTTATATACACGAAAAATCATAGGTTACTCATTCTCTAAATCTATGACTACTAAATTAACAATATAAGCTTTAGAAAATGCTTATTTTAACCAAAGATCTAGTGGTTAAGTTATCATTCATTCTAACCGAGGTAGCCAATACACTAGCTATGAATATATGAAAAAGGTTAAAAGTCTAGGATTAAATATTTCTTTTAGTAATAAGGGCAATCCTTATGATAATGCCCCAATAGAATCATTTCATTCAATATTAAAAAAAGAAGAAGTCTATCACAAAAAGTATAGAGATTTTAATGATGCTAAGAAGTCTATTTTGTATTCATTGAGTCTTGGTACAATAGAAAAAGAATACACAGTAGTATTAATTATATGAATCCAGACCAATTTGAGAATAATTCAAAGTCAGCTTCTTAATTTGTTAAACTTTTGTGTCCAAAATATTAATGTAAGCTATCTAACAATCAAAACTAAGCTATATAATCTAAAAATATCCGAATTAAAGATAAGGGGATAAATAATGAAAAAATTATTAATATTAGTTTTGATTATATCAATAGTATTAATGATTGGATGTACAGTAGAAAATATTGTAAGTAATAGTGAAATTCATAAACATAATGAAATTACCATTGTGACATATAATGATACTTACAAGAAATACCCTGTATTACAAGGATATATAGATAAATTCCAATTAGAAACAGGAATAAAAGTTAAAATTGATGCAATAGAAGCCAACACTTATGATGATTATATTAAAAAGCTTAATACTAAATTGTATTTTAAAAAAGGACCTACGTTGATATTATTTTCAGAATCTGAAAACTATAGCAAATATATAGATAACGGTGTTGCATTAAATGTTAAAGGAAGGATTAACAATTATAAAAAAATATATAATTCTTTAAAATATAAAGATTCCTTTGTACCGATTGGAATGACTTACGTAGCTACTATATTAAACAAAAATTTATTAGAAGAATTAGGAATGAAAGAACCTAATTTTAATTGGACTAATAAAGAGTATTTACATATTAAAAAGAAATGGTTAGAAGAGGAGCCGAGATATTTTAATATTACAGAGTATAAAGATATCGTAGTCAATCCATTGAATAGACTAGAAATAATAGATAAAGACAAAAAAATAGTTACTTTAAATAATTTAAAAGTTAAAAATGTTATAAAAGATGCACAGAAAAAAATCTTTTCAGACAACTATATCATTAATTCTAAATATTCATATATGGATTATTATGAAATGTTTTTTGATTATGATTCTGATAAATATTTAAAGTCAATGAGGAAGGATTACCATTATGAGAATAGAAATAAAGTTTTAAAATACAGATTTGGAATTAATGGATTAAAGACATTGGTTACAAGCACTAAAATGAAAAAAGAAAATTTATTAATTTTACCTAGAATTGACAAAGATATTGGATTAAAAACCTGGGGATTTATTGTAAATAAAAATGGGAAAAATGTTGAAATTGGTATGAAATTTTTAGATGGTTTGTTAAGTGACGAAGTTCAACTACTGATGTTTAATTTTTCAACTTACGGGGGATATCCAGTTAATAAAAATATTGAAGATAAAATTAGTAAAATTGAAAGAAAAAATAATGTTAGTAAAAAGGCCATTGAATTAAGAAAATATATATTAAAAAAGATAAAAGCTGGAATTTATAAGCCATATAGGCAAATAGACTCAGTGAAATATGAATTTCAACTTATGTTACATAAGGACCTTATGAAGCTTATTTTTACTGATAAATTATACACAGATGAAGAGCTAAGTATGGAATTACAAAAGCTAGAAAATAAATATAATATATGGCTTAATGAGTAAAAGTTTATAAATTGGGGGAGATGAATTTAAGAACATGATATTTGAGTCAAAAAAGTATAAAGGACTTCTTTTTATACTACCAAGCCTTATAGGTTTTGGTATTCTTTATGTTATTCCTTTTTTTGGAGGAATAAAGTATTCAGTAAGTAAAAGTAGTTTTAATAGCACCTTTGTTGCATTTAATAATTATACTGATGTATTTAAAAACAATGCATTTAAAATAGCATTAAAAAATACTTGTTTTTTTATGATTATATCTATACCTGTACTAATAGTTATTTCTTTTGTGATTGCTCTTATGATATACGAATTAAAAGCACCTAAAATTGTAAAGCTTTCT
Source organism: Thermohalobacter berrensis (assembly GCF_003609645.1). GTDB lineage: Bacteria > Bacillota > Clostridia > Tissierellales > Thermohalobacteraceae > Thermohalobacter > Thermohalobacter berrensis. Next base: position 33,499 of record NZ_MCIB01000014.1, on the reverse strand, counting down.
ATTATGCTACCTATAGCAGTTCCTTCAGGTACAGTAGTAGGTTTTTTTAAAAAAGTTTTCGGATTTAATGGTTTTAATCTAATTGATAGTGAATACGCCATGCTTGTAGTTATACTTATATTTATATGGAAAAACACAGGATACAATCTTATTATTTATCTAGCAGGTTTATCACAAATGGATAAAGAAGTTATAGAGGCATCTATGATAGATGGAGCAAATTATTTTCAAAGATTGCAGTATATAATTATCCCATTATTTACACCTATAAATGTTTTTGTAGCAATTGTTACAATTATAAACTCCTTTAAAATTTTTAAGGATATATATATGCTACAAGGTAGTTATCCAAATCCTAAAATATACATGCTTCAACATTATATTAACAATAAATTTAATGATTTACAGTATGAAAAACTTACATCATCTGCATATATTTTTTCATTAATGATATTTGTTGTTGTTTTTTTACTGTTCATTTTAGATAAAAAACATGCAAAAAGAGTAGGTGGAAACTAATATGAAGAAATTATTACTTGTGGTCTTATTAATAATATCTCTTTTATATGTTTATCCAATAATATTTACATTTACAAGTTCATTTATGTCATATGAAGAAATTATGTCAGGTAATATACATATAATACCAGAAGAATTTAATCTGCAGCAATATTATTCGATAATTACATTTAAAGGAGAATATTTCCATTATTTTCTCAACTCTATTAAATTAACATCTATAATAATATTTGGACAAGTAATTATAGGAATATTTGCAGCATTTGCTTTTGCAAAAATGGATTTTGTTGCACGAAACCTTATATTTATACTTTATATATTAGCAATATTACTTCCTTTTCAAGTAACTTTAGTGCCTAATTATTTAGTATTTGATAAGATACAAAGATTAATAAATATAAAAATATTTGATACTCATACAGCGATAATATTACCTGGAATATTTACATCCTTTGGAGTGATATTATTAAGGCAGTTTATAAGAAACATACCTAATGAGATTATAGAAACAGCTATGTTAGATGGAGCCAGTTATACAAAAATTTTATTTAAAATAGTTTTGCCAATTTTAAGACCAGCTATATTTACATTAATTATTCTTACATTTATAGATAATTGGAATCTTGTAGAACAAGCTATAATCTTTCTAGATAGTCCTTCAAAACTTCCATTGTCTGTCTTTTTAGAAAATATTTATTATAATGATTTTAAAGTATTTTATGCTGGAGCAGTTCTATATATTATTCCTTCTTTAATCTTGTTTATAAAAGGTGAAAAATATTTAATGGAAGGTCTTAATATAGGAGGACTAAAGTGATGGAAAGTAAAGTACTTAAAATAAGTAAAAATACAATAATAACTTTTTTTACTCTTGTGTTTATATTAGGTTTTTTTTCAAAATCAGTAGTAAATCTATTTATACCTAAAGTTCAGGTTACAACACCTGTAAAGAGTACTTTTTCAAGAACTTTAAACATAAAGGGGAAAATAGTACCTAAAGAAAAAGTAAAAATAAGATTAGCTGGAAGTGTTATAGTAGAAGATTATTTTGTAAAAATAGGAGAGAAAGTTGAAAAGGGTGATCCATTATTAAAAATTAATAAAAATTATGGGGTTAAATCATCATATAAGGATATCGATGAATTAAAAATAGATCTAAAAAAAGAAAAATTTAAATTAGAAAGACTGCAAAATACTACATATAATATAGATAAAATGAATGTACAGTTATTAGAAGAAAAAATGAAAAACATGAAAGAAGAAATAAAAAAACTTGAGAAGTTATATAAAGCAGGAGCAATAACAGCTAACAAATTACATGTAAAAAAACAAAATTTAAAATCATTAGAAATAAATCTAAAAAAAGAAAAATTAATGTTGCAAGAAAAAAGAAAAGAAAATCAGTTAGAAATACAAGAAACATTGGGGAATATCGAAAATTTAGAAACAGAAATCAGTGAAGCTAAAAATGCAAAAAACTTTTACTACGAAATATCTAGTGATGGAATATGTTATTCTGATGTAGACGGTATAGTTTTAAATACTAATGATACTGAGGTTATACTGCCTCAAGACACTGTTCTTATAGAATTAGGATTAGTTAAAAACTTCAATTCTGTAAAATTTGTTACAAAGATCCCTGAAAAATACTATAATTTTATAAGTGATGCTGATATGATAAAAATTAACTCTCAAAACGATAAAATGCCAGATCAAGTTAATATAACTGAAGTAAGTAAAGTAATTAATAATAAAATGATTAAAATAGAAGGTGAATTTTTAAATGATAACAATAGCTTTCCAATAATCAACAAAGAAATCAAGGGAATAATTGAAAAGAAATATGTTGGAGAAAAAACTGTACCTAAAATAGCTGTAATACCTCATGATAAATTTGAAGCTGGAAAAAAAGGACATGTTTATATTGTATTAGAGGAAAAAGGGGCTTTAGGTACAGAATATATTGTAAAAAGAGTAAACATAACTATCAAAGATGTGGGAGACGATGTTGTTAGCATAGATGGAATAGATATGTATGATAATCCAAAGATTGTAATTAATCCGTCTTTTAAGATAAGGGATGGAGTGAAGGTTAGAATATGGGAATAAAAAAGAAACTAATAATAATTTTTATTATTTTAATATTATTTAGTGCTCATTTATATTTAAAAGATAAATACAATCCTATGGCTGTGGAAATAAATTATAGTGGAAATTTAACAATAAATCAGTGTCAAAAACTAAAGAAAAAATATAAATTAAATACTTTCTCGATAAATTATGAAAGGTTTTATAATGGACATACATTAATTATGACTTCTGGGTTAGATACACAGATTAGAAAAATAGAAATAATACATGGACAATATTTATCTGATATAAGTGAGTTAGAGGCAGTTATAGGTGATAAAGTAGTACAAAAATACTTTAAGACTCAGACTCCGTTAGGAAGAAGTATTAATATTTTAGGTAAGGAGTTTAAAATAATAGGGGTAGAAAAAAATAGTAATATCATATATATTCCATTTAATGATGAATTATTATCAAATAATTGGGAGAAAAAAAGAGTAATTTTTAATATTCCCAATTCAAAAGAATTTTATATAACTATACAAAAGATAGAAAATGAACTTAAACTAATTGGCATAAATATCATAGATAAAGTCATATATAAAGAAAAAATTTATGGGTATCTAAATCTGCTTATAATATTAGGGATTATTATTTTAGCTAAATTTTTAAGAAAACTTATAAAAAGAATATTAGATAAAATTTTAAGTTTGTGGTATAAATATAAAAAAGCAAATAGAATTGTTGACTGGAATAAATATTTATTAATAAAAAAGACATGTTTAGCAAAGATTATAGCTGAAGCTACAATAGTAATTGCATTAATCTTAGGCATATTTAAGATCATGTCGTATTTAAAAATACCACCCTCTTTATTACCGGATAATTTTTTTTCATTAACAAGCTATATAAACATAGTGAAATTAAAATATAACAGTATTTCTTTACATCTTCAAAAAGGATTTAGTAATATAACAATAGATACTATTTATATAAATTTTATTATTATCTTACTATTTACTGTTACAGTTTTAATAGAAAAAGCTAAAAGAAATATTGATTAAATATAATGTTAAAGCAGGAGGGATAAGTATGGATAAAATTAAAACTAGGAAACTAAGCTTGGAAGAGGCTAAAAAGCTTGGAATTGATTCATGGGATACATGGGAATGTGAACCAGATACATTTGATTGGGAATATGCTGAACAGGAAACTGCATATGTATTTGAAGGTGATGTTATTGTAAAAACTGGAGAACAAACTGTACATATTACAGGTGGCATGCTTGTATCATTCCCAAAAGGATTAAAATGTACATGGGAAGTTAGAGAAAAAATAAGAAAGGTTTATACATTTAATTTTGATATAGATAATATATAAAAATAAGTCGGTACTTCCGACTTATTTTTAATTTTTTTTGTAATAAAGGAGGAAATTGTGGAAATTTATTGAATTATTAGATAAAAAGTTGTCTTTATTTATATTTTATAAAAATGGAGGAAGAAAATATGAAAAACAAAAAACTTCTTTATTTAATTGCTACACTTTTGATTTTGCCTAATATAATTTTTATGATTTTTAATTTCACATCTAATATTCAAAATTTTCAGAATACAAATATTTCAGTTGTTTTTTATGCAATTAACATTATTATTGGATTAGTTATTGTTTATATAATAAATAGCAAATTGTTTAAACCTTCAAAGTATATATCACAAATCATTAAAGACATATCATCTGGAAATTTTTATTATGCTGCAGCACTAGTGAAGGATAAAAAGACTGTTAAAAATAGTATTTTTGGAGACTTAATGGAGCTTTTAATAAACAGTCTATATAAAATAATAAAAGAACTGGAAATGGGAGCAGAGAAAGATACTAGTTATGCAGGCAAACTTTTAAATGGTGTAGAAGATGCAAGTTATTCTAGTGAAGAAATAGTAAAGGCTATGGAAGAGTTATCAAGTGGAGCAGAAGAAAATGCTAGTTCTTCAGAAAGTATATCCCAAGCTGTAAAAGAACTTGTAGACTATGCAACAAATACTGAAGAGGAAGTAGGAAAGGTATATAATTTAGTAGAAGAAATTGGAGAAACTTCGGATAAGATGGAGTCAACCCTTAGAAAACTAGTAGAAGAAATAGAAAAGACAGCCTCTTCTAATAAAGCTTCTGCTGAGAATATGAGAATGCTTGAAAGTAAGCTTGATGAAATAGAAAATATCGTACTATTTGTTACAGATATTGCAGAACAGACTAATTTATTAGCATTAAATGCAGCTATTGAAGCGGCTAGAGCAGGAGAAGCAGGTAAAGGTTTTGCGGTAGTTGCAGAAGAGGTAAGAAAGCTGGCAGAGGAATCTCAAAGATCAGTTGAAGATATTAAAAATTTAGCACAAGATATAAGAAAACAGACTTCTACAACGGCTAAGAACGTTGAAGAGGTTGTTGAAATGACTACAGAGAATATTAATAATGTAAAAACTGCATTTAAGCAGTTTGCAGAATTATCAAAGGGAACTGTAACTATTAAAAAATCAATTGATGAAGTTAAGAGTTTCCTTGCTACAGAGGTAGAAAAGGCAAAGGGAATATTTGAAGATACAGATAGATTATCAGAGGTTGCACAGAATACATTATCTAACATTGAAGAAGTAAATGCTGCAAGTGAAAATCATCATGCTGTAATGGACAACATAAAAGATATAGCTGAGCTTTTAAATGATGCTGCAAATAATCAAGTAAAACTTATAGATGATTTTGCAGGAGAAGGCTATATAGATGAAAAACATAAGCAAAAGCTAGAAGATGCGAAGAATCTTCTAAAAGATATGGCTAGTAGAGATGAAGTTATAAGTATGGAAAAGGAAAATATGAAAAATCTTGTTGGTTCTATAGTGGAAGGAAATAAAGCTTATCAGTTTGCTTTTGTTACAGATAGTAAAGGAGTTGTAGTTTGTACAAACAATGGAAATTATGAAGGTGAAGAAGTTTCCTTTAGAACTTGGTTTAAAAAGGCTAAGGAAGGACAGTTATTTATATCTAAGCCATATATTTCACTAGAAACTGATAGTACATGTATAACAATATCACACCCAATATATGACCAAAATGATAATGTTAAAGGTGTTTTCGGTATAGATTTAGAGATATAACTTTTAGATTATGTACAATTATAAGATAGGTTGACCCTCTTGATTCGATACATATCAAATCAAGAGGGTTTTTTATTAATTTGGAATATCTCCTACCATTGTGAGAAAACCTAAATATAAACTATTAGGTTTAGGAGGTATTTTATGAAAGCAATAGCTTATGAGGGGATAAAAGATGTAAAGGTAAAGGAAGTAGATGACCCAAAGATAATAAATCCTGATGATATAATCGTTAGAGTTACATCAACTGCAATATGTGGCTCAGATTTACATTTGATACATGGAATGGTTCCTAATATGCCTAAAGGTTTTATTTTAGGACATGAAACAATGGGGATTGTTGAAGAAGTTGGGCCAGAAGTAAGAAAGGTAAAAAAAGGTGATAGAGTTATAGTACCATTCCCCATATCCTGTGGACATTGCTGGTATTGTGAACATGAGTTATGGAGTCAATGTGATAATTCAAATCCTAATGGTGAAGCTGGTGCAATATTTGGATATAGTAAGACATTTGGTGGATATGATGGGGGACAGGCAGAGTATTTAAGAGTACCCTATGCCAATGTAGGTCCTGTAGTTGTACCAGAGGAATTTAAGGATGAAGAGGTACTATTTTTAACTGACATACTTCCAACATCATATTGGGGAGTTGAAAATGGTGAAGTTAAATTAGGAGATACAGTAGTAATATTAGGGTGTGGACCAGTTGGATTATTGGCACAAAAGTGGGCTGCTTATATGGGAGCAGGAAGAATTATAGCAGTAGATTATATTGATTATAGGTTAGAGCATGCACGAAAATACAATGGAGTAGAAACAATTAATTTTGATAGATATGATAATGTAGGTGAATATATAAAAGAAATAACTGGTGGTGGAGCGGATGTAGTAATTGATTGTGTTGGTATGGACGGGAAAATGACAGTTTTAGAAATGGTAGAATCAGCGTTAAAACTTCAGGGAGGATCAAAATCTGCTATTGAGATCGCCACTCAAGCTGTAAGAAAGGGTGGAACTGTATCAATAGTTGGTGTATATGGGGCAAGATATAACATGTTTCCACTAGGAGACTTTTTCTCAAGAAATGTTAAATTAAAAATGGGACAATGTCCTGTACATTCATACGTAGACCCTATACTAACTTTAATAAAAGAAAATAAAATTGATGCAACAGATATAATAACTCATGTTTTACCCTTAGATAAGGGAGAACATGCCTATGAAATATTTGATGAGAAAAAGGATGATTGTATTAAGGTAATATTAAAACCATAATAAAAGAACTATTAATAAACATTAAAAATAGTTTATTAAGGTGAATTAAAAAGAGTGAAAGAACTTAACATATCTAGTTATTTTACTAGTAATTGATAATATATGGAGATTTAACTTTAAATTAAGAATGATTTTATAGAAAACTTAAACCTCTTAATTTTTGATATATTAAAAATTAAGAGGTTTTTATATGTTACTATATATAAATTTATATATAGGTTTTATATAAAAACCAGAGAAGTTAAAATTTTTTTAGTATAAAACTAGGAAAAATATATTTAAAACGGGACAAATACTAAATAAACTAACTAGAAACTAGGGGGAGTCATTGCCCATATAGAGATACAGGGTTTGTCACCTATATTAATATATCTATGAGGTGTTGAGCTGTCTAAGTAAATACTATCGCCTTCTTCAAGGATATAATCTTTTAGCTCCGTCTTAATTAATAATTTGCCTTTGATCACAATTCCACATTCCTCACCTTCATGTTGTATCAATTCTTTAGTAGTAGAATCTCCGGGTTCAATAGTTATATAAAGAAATTCAATTTTTCTATTTAAATCTGGTACAAGTAATTCATATATTGCATTTGAGTTTGCAGTAATAATTTTTTTCCTTTGATCCTTTCGTACAATTGGATTAATAGGTACTTTATTTTTTTCATTAAAAAAGTATCCTATAGAGACATTAAGACCTTTGGATATTTTCCACAAAGATTCTATTGAAGGAACTACCATATTTCTTTCTATTTGACTAATTAAACCTGTGCTTATGCCACTTTTTTTTGACAAATCAGAAATACTCATATTCATTGATTTACGAAGGCTTCTAATTTTTGAACCTATATTTATTTCCATTTTAATCACTCCCAATATTACAAAATATAAAAAATATTTTTAACCTTTTAGTTCATTTTACCACATAAAAAATAATAGTTGAATAAGTATTATACTATTATAATTCAATATAATGAAATAAAATTAAATATATTGAAAAATTAGAAAAAATTTATTATAATTTAATATATAAATAAAATTCAGAATTATTAGAAATTTAAAAGGGGGAATTGTTATGTCTAGTGGTACACTAATAAGTCCTGATAATACTTGGGTATTATGGGCTATATTAACAGGATGGGCTGCTATTAGTATTTGGCTTGAGCAAAATTATAATTGGGCTTCTAAAATAACTGGGGCTATAATTGCTTTAATAGGAGCTATGGTTTTAGCTAATCTAAAAGTTATTCCAACTAGTGCACCAGCATATGATCAAGTTTGGAGTTATGTAGTTCCTTTAGCTATACCACTTCTTCTTTATAAAGCTAATGTAAGAAAAATATGGCGTGAAAGTGGACGTATTTTAATAATATATCTGATAAGTTCCGTAGGTACAATGTTAGGTGCTTTTATTGGTTTTTTCCTTCTAAAAAATTTTGTTAGTTCGTTGTATAAAGTAGCAGCAATGATGGCCGGTTCGTACATTGGAGGAGGGGTTAATTTTGTTGCTACAGCTGATGCTTTTAATGCTCCTGGTGAATTAGTTTCAGCAGCAGTTGTAGCTGATAACCTTCTTATGGCATTGTACTTTTTTGTTTTAATTGCTATACCTTCAATAGGATTATTTAGAAAATTATATAAACATCCACATATAGATGAAGTTGAAAGAAAAGGAAAAAATGATAAAGGTAAAACTTTAGCAGCTTCATATTGGGGAAGAAAAGAAATATCTTTAAAAGATATTGCCTTTGCTGCTGGATCAGCTTTTACAATTGTTGCCGTTTCAGGTGAAATAGCTAGTTTTTTAGGCAGTATTATTCCTACTGGTAATTTTATAACTGATTTACTAAATGGAATGTTGGGAAACAAATATTTAATTATGACTACTTTAACGATGTTACTAGCTACTTATTTTCCACAATTTTTTGGTAATATAAGGGGTGCCCAAGAGTTAGGAACATTTTTAATATACATATTCTTTGTTGTAATAGGAGTCCCTGCATCAATACCATTAATCATTTCAAAATCTCCTTTACTTTTAGTATTTTGTACAATAATGGTATTATGCAATATGTTAGTAACTCTAACTTTTGGTAAACTATTTAATTTTGATTTAGAAGAAATGTTATTAGCATCTAATGCTAATATTGGAGGGCCAACTACAGCTGCAGCAATGGCTATAGCAAAAGGGTGGACTAAACTTGTTATTCCAATACTTTTAGTAGGAACATTAGGTTATGTTATAGGAAATTATTTTGGTATTTTCATGGGAAATATTCTTCAAGTATTATAAACTGCATATTGAAAGTAGAGGTGGAAGGCTATGATATTTGATGCCCATGCAGATATATGGACAGATGTTGCTATAAAAAGACAGAAAGGACAAAACAACATAATAAAGAAATATCATATAAATAAATTTAAAAAAGGAAATATAAAAGGAGGAATATTTGTAATATGGGTAGATCCTCCTCATGACAAAGAGCCTAGAAAAAGGACATTAGAAATAATAAAGAATATGGCTGTAGAAATAGTAAATAACCAAGATATATTAAAGGTAGTAAGGGAATATAGTGATTTAAAAAGGGCAGAAGATGAAGAAAAATTAGGAGTAATAATAGGAATAGAAGGATTAAGTGGAATTGGAAAAGATGTAGATTTGATAGATACATTATATTTACTAGGCTTAAGACATGCGTCACTTACATGGAATGAAGAAAATGAACTGGCAACAGGGGTAAGTGGAAATCCTAATAGGGGACTTACTAAATATGGGGTTAATGCAGTAAAAAGACTTGAAAAACTAGGAATGCTTGTAGATGTATCCCATGGAAATGAAAAAACATTTTGGGATATATGTGAGGTTACAACAAAGCCAATAATAGCTTCACATTCTAATTGTAAAGCATTGTGTAATGTCCCTAGGAATCTTACAGATAAACAATTAAAGGCTATAGCCGAAAAAGACGGAGTAGTAGGTATAAACGCATTTAGAGAATTTGTCCATACTAATGAAGATAAACAGAATATAGAATATTTAGCTAATCATATTGACCATATGGTAGAAGTAATGGGAATAGATCATGTAGGATTTGGTTTCGACTTTTTTGAATACTTAGAGGAAGATACTGTAAGTTCATTTACTAAAGGAGGAGGGGTTGGAGCTAAAGGAATTGAAAATATTACTAAAGTAGGTGAACTTTTAAGCATATTAGAAAGTAGAGGTTATAGTAAGAATGATTTAGATAAAATAAAATATATAAATTTTTACAAAATAATCAAAGAAATACTAAAATGATAAAGATAATAGCAAATAGACTAGTTTATATATAATAAGACCTAAAGTTGCTTGTAACTTATGAAGTAGTATAAAAATATAAAATTAATTTAGAATTAAAATCTTCTTTAATATGTGAAGAATAGACACTATTTTCATATATATAAAAACTGAATAAAATTAAAGTTTTTAAATTTAATAATTAATAACTACCCCCTTTTTACATATAGATTAAATATAAGCTTGTAAAAAGGGGGATTTTTATGGAAGAAATTGCGTTCAATGAATATAAAGAATGGTACATTAATGAGTATAATAAAGAAGTTTATAGAATAATAAAAGTTTCAAATACTTATCCTGTATTGTTAAAATTACGGGAAGCCTGTGAGAATAATAAAGAAATACCATATAACCTACAAAAGAGAAGAAGAGGACAAACCTTTTCTGATTATATAGAAGAATTATGTAAGAATCTAATAAGATTTAATAAAAAAATATATCAAGAACATAGTGGAGATATTACCCGTCATAAAGTATTAAAAAAATATCCTGATTCTTCTATTGAACAAATATTATATAATGACTTTAAACTTATTTTTTTAAAGTCTGATACTGATTTAATAATGTTAAATTATTTTCCTAAAAACATTAAAGTTTCTCGAGTAGTGGATTTTGAAATAGCTAACTTTAGAAAAAATAGAGCAATTCATGTAAGAAAATTAGAAATAGAGGGTAAAGTATACAAAACTATAAATACATATGATGCTTTTGTACCATTTGCTGATTCAATGGGAGAAGAACCTAATTTAGGTTTAAACGACCCATTTTTTGAGGCTTTCCATAAATCATTAAAAAGAGAAGGAATAATAACTTCTAATACAAGTGGATGTTGCTGTAATTATGAGTTTGATTCATTATTAGATCTATTAGACCTTATGATATTAGGACAAATTTTTTACTACTATATACTCAATAACATAATAATAATAAATGATTATGGAATAAGGGAAAAGGAAACTGAGTATGAAGTAGAAAGTTCAGAAGAAGAATATTTAGAAGACATATTTTCTAGAGTTGAATCTGGAGTAACAGGATACTGTAGTATTTGTGGCAATGAAGTTTATGATGGAGATAGTCTTTGCAGTATATGTGCAAACAATATAGACTAATTCATATTATGATAAAATATAATATAAAGAATGAAATATAAAAAGCAGGTGGAAAAATTATGAGTAATGAAGAAAAAAGAATACCTAAACCAATAGCTTGGCTAATTATTATAGGGGTAAATATAATAGGGTTATTTTTTATATCAATTTTTACTTATTTTTTTATCTTCTCTTCCAATAATGAAAATGAAGAAATTGAGAAAGCTCTTTTTAATAATACAAATAATGGCTATGAGGAAAATATAGATGCTAATAGACAAGAATTAAAAGAGATTAATAATAATAAAGACAAGCAATCAATAGGCAATAAAACTAAAGATAATGCTAAGAAAGATACTGATAATAAAACAGAAAGTAATGAAGAAGATAAAAGCTTACCTAAAAGGACTAATGAAAATAAAAAAGAAAATAGTATATATGATGTGATAAAAGAAGCCCTTATTACAGGCAAAAAAGAGGTTGATGTTTCAGACTTTCCAGAGGGCAAATATAGTAAAAGTGTATTTGAGGTAGTAGAAAAGGTTGTTATTGAAAATCCTGAAGTACTATACTACAAAAGTGCAGAGTATTGGAGTAATGGAATACTTAAATTTGAATACAGTAAAGATAAAAGTACAATTAATAAACATTTAAATGTACTTAAAAAAGCAAAAGATGAAATAATAAGAGAAATAATAAAACCTGATATGTCTGATTATGAAAAGGTAAAGGCTATACATGACTATATAATAAATAACTCTAAATACGATAGTGTTAACTATAATAATAACACTATTCCCCCTGAATCCTATTCAGCCTATGGAATATTAGTAAAGGGTACAGGGGTATGTGAAGGTTATGCAGAGGCCTTTAAGTTAATAATGGATGATTTAGGAATTGAATCTATAATTGTCTCTGGAAGGGCAGGTAATCAAGACCATGCTTGGAACATAATTAAATTAGATGGAGAATACTATCATATAGATTTAACATGGGATGACCCAGTTATGGATGATGGTAGTGATGTACTAAGGTATGATTATTTTAACTTGTCTGACAAACAAATGAGTAAAGACCATATTTGGAACAGAAGTAAATATCCATCCTGTAATGGTATAAAGTATAATTATTACTATTACAATGATATGGCTGTTGAAAATTATAATCAGTTTTATAATAAAATTAAAGATGCTTTACTAAATAATAAGAGTAAGCTAGAGTTAAAGATATTAAATTATAATAGTAAAATATATGATATCCCTAACACTATACAAGATATTGCAAATAAGAACTATAATATTGATTTTCAGGGATATAAGTATAGTATTAATGATAGTCAAGGAATAGTTAATATAGAGTTTATAAAGTAAATAAGGGGGATATATATGATATTTGATGCTCATGCGGATATTTGGACCCATGTAGCTATTAAGAGGGAAAGAGGACATAAAAATATTATAAAAAATTATCATTTAGATAATTTTAAAAAAGGAGAAATAAATGGGGGAATTTTTGTAGTATGGATTGATCCATATAATGAGGATTCTAAAAAAAGGACTTTAGAAATAATTAAAAGCATGTCAGTAGAACTATTAGAAAATAAAGATATACTAAATATTATTAAAGGCTGCAAGGATATAGATAAAGCAGAAGTTGAAAAAAAGTTAGCTGTTTTAATTGGTATAGAAGGATTAAGTGGGATTGGTAAAGATATAGATTTAATAGATACATTATACTTATTAGGTTTTAGACATGCATCACTTACATGGAATGAAGAAAATGAACTGGCAACAGGGGTAAATGGAAATCCTAATAGGGGTCTTACTAAATATGGGATTAATGCAGTAAAAAGGCTTGAAAAACTAGGAATGATTGTAGATGTATCCCATGGAAATGAAAAAACATTTTGGGATATATGTGAAGTTACAACAAAGCCAATAATAGCTTCACATTCTAATTGTAAAGCATTATGTAATGTCCCTAGGAATCTTACAGATAAACAATTAAAGGCTATAGCCGAAAAAGACGGAGTAGTAGGTATAAACGCATTTAGAAAATTTGTCCATACTAATGAAGATAAACAGAATATAGAATATTTAGCTAATCATATTGACCATATGGTAGAAGTTATGGGGATAGACCATGTAGGATTTGGTTTCGACTTTTTTGAATACTTAGAAGAAGACCCAGGAGAAGGATTTGGAGCAAAGGGAATTGAGAATGTAACTAAGGTTAATAATATTATAGAAATACTAAGAACAAGGGGCTATACAGAAGAAGATATTGAAAAAATAAAGTATAAAAACTTCTATAGAGTAATAAAGGAAGTTATGGGATAAATAAATTGTAAAAAAACTATAGTAGAAAAGGTGATATTGTGAAGATATTAGTTGATGCAGATGGATGTCCAGTAAAGGATATAACAGTAAAGGTAGCAAAGGAGTATGGTATTCCTATAATTATGGTTGTAAATACAAGTCATATTATAGAAGATGGATATTCAGAAACAGTAATTGTTGGAAAAGGAAAGGATTCGGTAGATATAGCCCTTATAAACAAGGTTGAAAAAAATGATATTGTTATAACTCAAGACTATGGAGTTGCTACGATGGCACTTTCAAAGGGTGCTAAAGCATTAAATCAAAATGGACTTGTATATAATAATGAAAATATAGACAGACTATTATTTCATAGGCATTTATCGGCTAAGGTAAGAAGAGCAGGTGGTAAGACTCAAAATACAAAGAAAAGGAAAAAAGAAGATGATGAAAACTTTGAAAAGGCTTTAAGGGAATTAGTTACAAATTGGACATAATGAATTTTTTTTGTTATCATAGAAAAAACTATTAAAATAAAGGAGAGTTTTGTTTAATGGAGGAAAAAAAAGTTTTAGCAACAGTTAATGGTAAAGAAATTACACAAAATGATGTAAATTCTTTAATGCAAAGCCTAGGACAGCAGAGGGCTATGCAATTTGCTTCAAAAGAAGGACAAAAGAAATTATTAGATGAGTTAATTAATCAAGAATTATTTTACTTAGATGCTATTGACAAAGGTTTAGATGAAGAAGAAAAATTTAAAAAACAGCTTGAACAAACTAAAGCAAATCTTCTAAAGCAATATGCAATAACAAAGTTTTTAAAGAAAATAACTGTTGATGAAGATGAAGTAGTAAATTATTATAATGAAAATAAAGAACAATTTAAAAAACCTGAATCAGTAAAGGCAAGTCACATATTAGTTAAAGAAGAAGAAAAAGCAAATGAGATATTAAATGAGTTAGAGTCAGGTCTTAAATTTGAAGAAGCTGCTGAAAAGTATTCTGAATGTCCTTCAAAATCTAGAGGAGGAGATTTAGGATATTTCACAAAGGGTAAAATGGTTCCAGAGTTTGAAAAAGCAGCTTTTAGTATGGAAAAAGGTGAAGTAAAGGGACCTGTAAAAACTCAATTTGGGTATCATATAATTAAAGTAATTGATAAGAAAGAAGAAGGAATTAGTACATTAGATGAGGTTAAAGGAAGAATAAAGCAACATCTAATGGCAGTAAAGCAAAATGAAGCATATCAAAACAAAGGAAATGAACTTAAGGAAAAATATGAAGTTAAAATAAATGAATAAGATATAAAGCGGCCATTTGGCCGCTTTTATTTTTTATATTTTGATTCAAATTACTGATAAAAAAGGTAAAAAAGGGTAACATATAATTAACAGAAAAAGAAAATTAAGGGGGATAATTATGGATAGGAAAAAATTACAAGAAGAATTTAAAGATGAGATTGGTTTCATACCACCTGGAGTTATGGTTGCAGAGAAGCTTGGAGAAGATTTTCAAAAAATAATTACAGAATATCATCATGAAATTTGGGGTGAGGGTGTAATACCTCTAAAATATAGATATTTAATTGCTTTAGCTACAGCAGTTTTTGATGAAAATGAAAAAAGGGCAAAATTAGAGATGAACAAAGCAATAAAATATGGAGCTACAAGGGAAGAAATATTAGAAGTATTGAAGCAACAAGTTTGGATGAAGGGCGCACCAACATTAGTTCAAATAGCTCCATTAGTTAAATATATGGAGAGTAAATTTGAAAATAAGTAAGCGGCACATGCCGTTTTTTTAATATATAGAAAATTGTAAACAAATAAAAAGTGTGGATAACATATAATTTTCGTCATGTGTTTCAAAAAAGTCAACATTCAGAATCTTTTATTTTTATATAGAAGACTTTTTTATAAAAAACAAAAAAAGATGAAAAACTAAATGACAAAAGACAAATAAAAGGAGTGGAAAGATTTGTCAGAAAAAATTGTCATTGTAGGAAACGGAATAGCTGCAATAACAGCTATAAAGTCAATAAGACAGATTGACACAGTAAGTGAGATACACTTATTTGGTGATGAAAGATTCTATCCATATAATCGAGTAGCTTTATCAAAGGGACTAATTAATAAATTAGAAGAAGATAAAATACTACTTCAGAAAAAAGATTGGTATAAAGAAAATAATGTAAATCTTAATATAGATACAAAAGTAGTATCTATAAATACTGATAGAAGGGAGGTAGAACTTTCAAAGGGAACAAAGGTTTCATATACTAAACTTTTATTGGCAAATGGAGCTAAAAATAGGGTGCCTCCAGTAAAAGGTATCAATAAGAAAGGTGTTTTAACTTTAAAAACATTACAGGATGCCCGAAAGATAATTGATGAAATAAAGGATATGGAAACTATAGTAAATATAGGGGGAGGAATACAAGGTTTAGAGACAGCTTGGACATTATCTAAGCTTGGTAAGAAAGTTATAATTGCAGAAATTTCAGAAAGACTTATGCCCAAGGAACTAGATAAAAAGGCATCAAAAATATTAGAAAGAGCTATTAAAAACCATAATATAAAAGTTATGCTAAATACAGAAGTTAATGAAGTATTAGGTGAAAATAAGGTTAAAGGATTTAAAACAAAAGATGGGATTGTTATAGAATGTGATGGTGTTGTTTATTCAATAGGCATAAAACCAAATATAGATATTTTAGAGGGAACAGGAATAGAAACTAATTACGGAGTTATTGTTAATGAAAAAATGGAGACTAATGTTAAAGATGTTTATGCTGCTGGAGATGTTGCTGAATATGATAATAACATTTATGGATTATGGAATATTGCAATAGGACAGGGAAAAGTTGCTGGCTACAACATGGTAGGGAAAGAAGCCATATATGAACATATAGTACCAGTAACAAGGTTAAGTGCCTTTAATCTTTCACTATTTTCAATGGGAGATGTAAATGAAGCTGATGCATCAGAAATTTTAGTAGAAGATAATTCAGAAAAAAATAGTTATAAAAAAATTTTAATAAAAGATAATAAGGTTATAGGAGCAGTAGTAATTGGAAATATTAAAAGTTCACCAGTATTAAAGAAAGCAATTGAAAATGAAACTGATTTAAGTGGAATTGACTATAAAAATATGTCTATAGATGAATTTGTAGATACACTAAAGAGCAAAAAGAGAAAGCTTATTATGAAATAAAAAATAAGGGAGTGTGAATTAAATGTCAGAAGTAAAGTTTTGTGAAAATAATTTCGCCCAAGGAGTTGGGGATGTAAAATTGAAGGTAGAAAATGAAATGGATAATGTTAATGTTGAGGTAGAGCCTTGTCTTGGCTATTGTGGAGATTGTGCAATGGGACCATTTGCTTTAGTAAATGATGAGTTTATTCAAGCAGATACTCCTGAAGAATTATATGATAAGATAAAACAAGAATTAGAATAAGTTTAAGGGACCACCTGATGGTGGCCCTTTTATTATGTGACTCTAATCACTGCCCTATTTACATATATAATGTAAAGTTAAATTGAAAGTAGAAAAAGGGAGTGATTAACTTGTTTAATATAGTTGTGCTAAAAAGACAGCATGAAGACATAGACAAAATAGTAAATAATATTTTGGATACTATAAAAAAGAATAAAGTTGAGGAAAAATCTAAAGATATTTCAAAGGATATAAGTATTTTGGCAGGTAAATTAAAAATACATCTAAAGGAAGAGGATAGATGGCTTTATCCTAATATAGCAGAAAGTGATAATCCTAAATTGAGAGAATTCCATAAAACTTACAAAAATGAAATGGAGAATATATTTGATTTATTTATGTCCTATAAGGCTAAATATAATACTAAAAGTAAAATATTATCAAATGTAGATAAATTTATAGAAGAATCAAAAAAAGTTTTAACTATTTTAATGAAGAGATTAGAAAAAGAAAATACTGAACTATATCCAATTTTAGAAAATAGCTAAAAGTATTACATAAAAATAAGCGGCATATGCCGCTTATTTTTAATTTAATCCTAATTCTTTACGTTTCTTTTCAATATGGTCTTTATAAATTTCAATTGTCTTTTCAGCATCCATTTCAACTACTACTTTACCCAGTCCTAATTTTTCTGTAGTTTCAGTTAAGGTTTTAACAACAACATCACTACCAGTAATAGAAGGAACAGGTGCAACATGTACTAACCAACCTAATGCTACAGCAGTACAAGCATCTGCTACTGCCTTTTGCTCAAGATATTCAGGGGCACCTATAACTAGTGGTAATTTATTTGTATCAACATCTAGTGCATCTGCTATTTCTTTAGCAGTTTGAGTCATTTTACCAATATCTACACAAGCACCATATGTTAATACTGGTGGTATTCCAAGTTGCTTACAAACTGCCTTTAACCCTTCTCCAGCTTCATCTGCAGCTTTAGGATCAGTAAGTCCTGTGTATTCCATTACTGCTGAAGTACATCCACCAGATAAAACTAAAATGTTGTTTTCAATTAAACCTTTTGCAATCTTGAAGATATTGCTTCCACCTTGACCATACCTTGCAGTTGTACAACCTACTATTGTTGCTATACCTCTTATATTACCATTAGCTATTTGATCTATTAGGGGTTTAAAGCTTCCACCTAATGCTTTTTTAACAGATTCGGTACTGAAACCAACCATACAATCAGATGTATGTGGAGGAATATATACTTCTCTTCCTGATGCCTTACGTTCTTTAAATCCTTCAATAGCCATATTTAGAAGTTTTTCAGCCTGTTCTTTCATTCTTTCAGGTACAAAGTCTAGGGTTTCAGTTCCCTGTAGTTTTATTACTGGATGGGTACTTACTAATTTAGTACCAAACTTATCAGCATATAAAGGAAGGGTCGGAACTGTACAGTTATAGTCAAACATAAATAGGTCAACTGCACCAGTAGCTAATAGATATTCTTCTGATAACCATTCACCCTCTTGTCCTCCATATGCCACTTGATTATGTGTTCCACTATAGTTAATCATCTGCTGTCCTTCACATACATGACCAAGTATTTGTATTCCGTTTGCCCCAGCATCTTTAGCCTTTTGTTGCCATTCATCAGTTGAAGCTAAATCTAAAGCAACATGGGCTACAAGTGGCATATGACCGTTTGTTACAATGTTTACCATGTTTTCTTTAAGAAGTCCCATATTTTGCTTTTTCTTTTGAATCTCTTGTGTTCCCATTAAAATTTCCTGAAGTATATCTAACATAAATAAACCTTGATATTCATTTGCTACACCAAGACGAACACTATTTAATAAGAATTCAACTGGATCTGATCTAAAGTTTGTCATACAGCTTGTTTGTGCATATGAAACCTCACTATATCCTCCACCAGGGAATAAGCCTAATCTTTTCCATAATTCTTTACGCTTTGTAGGCGCAAAGGCTTCTACTGTTTTTGATGGTATATGATAAGGACTGTGAATATCATTCATAACCCAATCTGCAAATTCTACTGCTAGAGTATCTATAGGTTTATTTGCATCAAGTCCTGCCATATCGGCAAATTTCCTTAGTTTTTCTGGGTCTCTAATTTTAAGTCCACTTTCAGGGTGCTGTCCTGCTGCCTTTAAAGTTCTTGCAGCCTGATGGGCATGGAATATGTTTGCAGCTGTACCTATGGTTACATGCCTATACATGAAGTTTCTTGCTACCATAGTATGGGCATCAACACCACATACTCCTCTAGGTACCTTTGGTGTTATACGACAAGGACCATTTGCACATAATTGACAGGATAGACCTTCTACACAAAACTTACATTGAATAGGTTGTTGCTGACTAAATCTGTCAAATACGTTTGTCATATCAGAATTATGAACAACTTGATACATTTCTCGCATTGCCGGGTCTAATATAACGTTTAGTGGATATCCATCTTTTGATTGGTCATCCTTTTTTATGTGTTCCCTTTGCCACTTATGGACCTCTTCCATATTTGGCGATTTTTCAATATTATCATAGTTTACCTGTTTACTTTCAAAGGCTTTTTGGTTAATATTTGGGTCATTAAAATCCTCAGGGGTAAGTTGAGAACCTAAGGTTTTATTATCTCCCCTCATTCTCTCAGCACTCTTTTTATAGGATTCTTTTACACCTTTATTTGACAATTGACTACCTCCTTTTTTCTAGTTTTAGCTATTCTATTCTATTTTATTTTTCCGTAAAAAAACTTCACTTATTCTTTATTAAAAAAACTGTTTTGTTTAAAAAATCACAAAAAAATTAAAATGTGACATAAATCACAGTATGTCTATATGAATTGTTATATATTTATTTATGTAATAAGACATGAAAGGGAGGACAGAAGATAATGTTTGGACTATTTAAAAATAAAAATAATAACGAAGTAAAGAAAACTAATGAACCTAACCCAATGTTCTGTTACCAATGTGAACAAACCCCTATAACTGGATGTACTAAATTTGGTGTATGTGGTAAAAACCCTGATATAGCTAGTCTGCAAGATATAATTATCTTTGGTTTAAAAGGTGTTGCCGCTTATGCTACACATGCTAGAGAATTAGGATTAGAGGATGAAGAAGTAAATAAAATAACTCATGAAGCACTTTATACTACACTAACAAATTCAAACTTTAATCTAAAAGAGCATATTGATATGGCAATGAAGGTCGGACAAGCTACAGTTAAAGTAATGGATTTACTAGATAAAGCACATACATCAAAACTTGGTGTACCTCAACCTGTAACAGTTTCTCAAGATAAAGTAGAAGGACATTCAATACTTGTTACAGGACATAATCTACATGCCCTACATGAACTTCTAAAGCAAACAGAAGGAAAAGGTATTAATATTTATACTCACTCAGAAATGCTTCCAGCACATGGTTATCCAGAATTAAAGAAATTCCCTCACTTAAAGGGAAATGTAGGTAAAGCATGGTATGACCAAAGAAAAGTATTTGAAAGCTTCCCAGGGGCAATTTTAGGTACTACAAACTGCTTAATGCCTATTAAAGGAAGCTATGCTGATAGATTTTGGAGTTATGGAACTGCTGGATTAGAAGGAGTACAGAAGATTGAAAATGATGACTTTACTCCTATAATTGAAAAGGCATTATCATTACCAAAGGCTAATATTAAATCAGATAAAACATTGACAACAGGATTCCACCACAATACAGTATTAGATATAGCACCAGAGATTGTAGATGCAATTAAAGCAGGTAAAATTAAGAGGTTCTTTGTAATTGCTGGTTGTGATGCTCCTACTAAAGGTAGAAATTATTACAGAGAATTAGCAACTTCATTACCAAAAGATTGCGCGATCCTAACAACATCCTGTGGTAAATTTAGATTTAATGATGTAGACTATGGTACAGTACCAGGAACTGATATACCAAGATATATTGACCTTGGACAATGTAACAACTCAGGTTCAGCCGTTAAAATTGCTCTGGCTCTAGCTGATGCATTTGACTGTGATGTAAATGACTTACCAGTTTCAATTGTTCTATCATGGTTTGAACAAAAAGCTGTAGCAATCCTTCTAGGGTTATTCAGCTTAGGTGTGAAAAACATGTATATTGGTCCAAGTGCACCAAAATTTGTAACACCGGGAGTACTAAAAGTGTTACAAGATACTTTCAATCTACAAATGATAAGTGGAGATGCTAAAAAAGATTTAGAAAAAATGATGGGATAAAAAATATAAGCGACCCTGTTGGTCGCTTATATTTTATGTCTTTATAACACATATAAAATTATAAACAAATAAAAACTGTGGATAAAATATAATTTCCGTTATGTGTTTCAAAAAAGTCAACCTTAACAATCTTCTATTTTTAATAGAAGACTTTTTTATTATGTAAAGTTTGGGTATACTATATGATAAATGGAAGGAATGTAAGGGGGAAAAGAGATGAAGCACGGATGCTTAAATTGTAGGGGAGAAACGTGTACTAGGAAAGTTTCTATTTTTTCAGCCCTTTCAGATGAAGAATTGAGAGAAATAGCCTCTATGATAGTTAGAAAAAATTATGAAAAGGGAGAAACTATATTTCTAGAGGGAATGGAAAGTAATACCTTATATATTGTAAATAAGGGTAGAATAAAATTATTTAAATATACAAAGGATGGAAAAGAGCAGATTTTACATATATTATCTGAAGGAGAGTTTTTTGGAGAATTAAATCTCTTAAAAAAAGGAGAATATAGCTTTAATGCACAGGCTGTTATTCCAACTAGGCTTTGTACTTTAAGTAAGGAAAAAATAAGAAAAATTATATTAGAAAAACCAGAAATAGGTCTTAAAATCTTAGAGGCAGTAGCTAGAAGGTTATCAAAATTAGAGACATTGGTAAAAAATCTAGCCACTAATGATGTAGATGCAAGGGTAGCACATTTACTATTAGACTTAAAAGATGAATATGGAAGGGTAACTGTAGAGGGTATAGAGATTAATCTCCCATTAACTAGAGAAGATATGTCGAATTATACTGGAGTGGCTAGGGAAACTATTAGTAGAAAGTTAAAGAAATTTGAAGATGAAGGAATTATTAAATTAGTAGGAAATAAGAAAATACTTTTATTAGATGAAGAAGAGTTAGAAAAGTATACAGTTTAAGTATTTTTTATTTGACCTAAATCACGGATTTTTTATGGATTAACCTATATAATGGAATTAACAAATAAAATTAAGGAGGAATTATAATGCCAACACTTCAAAAAAAATTTAATATAGATCAAAAGGTTGGAGAAATAGTAGCTGAGTTTCCCAAAGCTTCAGAAATCTTTATGGAATATGGAATAGATTTCTGCTGTGGAGGTAATAGATTATTAAAAGATGCACTAGAAGAGAAAAATTTAAATAAAGAAGAAGTTCTTAATAGGTTAAACAAAGTATATGAAGAGTCTGTAAACAAAAAGATTAAAGAAGTTGACTGGAGATTAGTAAAGATGTCAGATCTAATAGACCATATAATTGAAAAACATCATACTTTTATGAAAAAAGAACTACCATCTACATCTAAACTACTAAATAAAATATTAAAGGTTCACTATGTTGATAGTGGAGAGGTTCTATCTAAACTCCATAAATTATTTAATAGCTTAAAAGCTGATATTGAACAGCATCTTGTAAAGGAAGAAGAGGTTCTCTTTCCACTTATAAAAGAATATGAAAAGAAGCCATCTAAAGAGCTTCTAAATAAAATATTTAAGGTTATGAATGAAACGGAAGATGAACATAATACAGCAGGGGATATTCTTAAGGAAATGAGAAGAATAACTAATGATTATAAAGTACCTGAAACAGGTTGTAAGTCATTTGAATTAACCTATGAAAAGCTTGAAAGTATAGAAGCAGACCTATTTAGCCATATTCATTTAGAAAATAATATTTTATTTGAAAGGCTAAAGGAAGAGAAAGATAAAATAAATAAATAACAAATATGGAGGTGTTAAAATGGATTCTATAACATTAATGATGGAGGAACATAAGGTTATAAAAAGGGTTTTAAAAGCCATTAGAAAGTTATGTATTAAAGTTTTAAATGATGAAGAGATAGATTATGATGTATTTCATAAAATTATAGACTTTGTGAGAAACTATGCAGACAGACATCATCATAGCAAAGAAGAGGATATTCTATTTAAAAAGATGACAGAGGAATTAGAAGTTGAAAATCCAATCTTAGGCATGTTGGCAGAACACGATTTAGGCAGACTCTATATGAGAAACTTAGAAGAAGCAGTAGAAAGGGTAAAAAATGGAGATATGGATTCAAGGGTAGATGTTATAGCTAATGCAATATCATATACCGACTTATTACACAGACATATAGATAAAGAAGATAATACAATATATAAGTTTGGAAAGGAAAAACTAAGTAAATCTTCATTACAAGAGGTAGAAGAGAAAAGCAAAGAGGTTGAAAAAGAGGCTGAAGAAAAGGGAGTACAACAAAAATATTTAAGACTTGCAGAAGAAATAGAAAAAATAGCAAATAAATAAAAAAACATCTGGACTTAAAATCCAGATGTTTTTTTATTTATTTAATTCTTCTAACAATTTATCTAAATCAATACCATGAACATTGGCAGCTTCTTCAAGAGTCTCCATTTGTGAAGAAGGACAACCTAGACAGCCCATGCCAAAGCCCATTAAAATTTCGGCAGCTTTAGGATTTTGTTTTAAAATCTCACCTATTAACATATCCTTTGTAATTTTCATTTTAAAACCTCCTTAAATTCTCTTAATTTCATGTACTAGTATCTTCCTATCATCTATTTTATCTATTTTAAATTGATAGTCAAAATCTGGATTTGCATTTCTTATAAAATTGGATATCCATATTTCACGCAATTCATAAAGAATGTTTATATCTCCTTCTACTTCTTCCCAGTAACCTTTATGAAGACAATTTACTACCTTCCATTGAAGTCTATCGTTTTCTTCTATAGTTATATTATTTACATTATCACATGGCATACCATCTAAAATATAGTTATTTAATGCCTTGTAAAGGGAAGGAGCTGTTGAAACATCAAGTTCCTTGCTAGCCTCTTTTCCACATCTAATAGCTTGGTCTTTATAGCTTTCTTTTACAATATTTAATCCTTTATCTCCAAATTTCTTAATTATTTCAGTTATAAGTGCCGCCTGTCTAGTTTCTGCAATATTAATTTTATTTTGAAGCCAGCCATGGATATTATTAGTATCAATCAATTCATCTAGAGGTTTATCTTCAATAGGGTTTCCAATTTTATTTCTTAAATCTGATACTATATCAGATATGTTAGCACTAAGTTCTTTTTCAATATTTTCAACTATTTCATATTCTAATTTCTCATAAAGTTTAATCTTATTAAATAACCAAAAGTGTATTGGTGCTAAAAATCTACTCATCTAATCATCTCCTTGTAAGATGTGTTGTTTATAATTGTTGGGTGTTTATGTTAAGTATCTCACTTAAATTATATAAGATTTAAAATTGTAAAAATATGATTTGAATCACATTATAATGAAAAATAAGGCACAAAAAAGTGCCTTATTTTTATAAAGTTTCTTGACCTTCATCCCAGTCAACAGGACATGCTGCGCCTGTTTGGCAAGCCTTAAGGGTTCTTAACACTTCTGTTACACTTCTTCCAACATCAAGATTGTTGATAGAAATATGCTGTACTACGCCCTCTGGGTCTATTATAAAGGTACCTCTTAAAGCAATACCACCGGCTTCATCAAAGAAAACACCATAGGATTTGGTTACTTCTTTATCATAATCGGCTAACAGTGGATAGTCTATCCCACCTAAGCTTTCAATCCAAGCTTTATGTGTTGGAATACTGTCTGTATTAATACCTAATACAGCTGAGTTTAATCGCTTAAAATCATCTAATCTACGATTAAACTCTGGAACCTCTGTACTTCAGACAGGAGTGAAGTCTAGTGGATAAAAGAATAATACAACCCATTTACCTCTATAATCCCTTAAAGAAATATCTTTATCATGGGTACTAGGAAGTTCAAATTCTGGAGCATGTTGTCCAATTCTTACCAAAAAATTTCCTCCTTTCACACTTTCTTAGTGTTAGTTTTATCATTAACTTTCCAAAATAAACTTAAAATTTTAGGTAAAATAGAAAACTTTTAAAAATCAGTACTAAAAACATAGTCTATTTATTTGATAATACTATCTTTTTTGTATTTATTTTGTTTTTATTTGAAAAACTAAAATGAGAAAAAAATAAAGAAGGTGATACTATGGATGAAAGGTTTAATGATTTTCAAGCTAAGAGAATGGAAATCTTTAGGGAATTAGTAAAAAAAAGATGGAAAGGACAATTAAAAAATGAAGATTTAGAGGGACTAGTAAATAAAATGAAGGATAAGTATAACTATAATGAAGGAGATATACCTTTTGTTAAAAACCATATTAGATTAGCCATGGGACTTAATCCTAGAAGGGATACAGAGTTTTCAGATGAACTAAAGGAAGTAAGAGATTTAAACTGTGTAAAAGGTCCTGTAGTTACTAAAATAGATGGAGTATGTCATTATTGTGGTGAGAAATTTGAAGAGAGTGATTGCTATGGTTCATGTAAATATGAAGCACAGGTTTATAAAAGGAGTAGAGGTCCTGTAATTGTTAATAATAAATGCTTAAGCTGTGGTAAGTGTGTTACTAGTTGTTCCTTTGGAGCTATAGCAGATAAAATAGAGTTTATGCCATTAGTTGACTTTTTAAAAGATAAAGATACTGTTGTTTTTGCATCAGTAGCACCATCAATAGTAGGACAATTTGGAGATAATATTACAATGGGACAGTTAAGGACTGCATTTAGACTTTTAGGCTTTAAAGATATGGTTGAAACTGCTCTATTTGCAGATATTCTTACTATAAAAGAAGCCCTTGAATTTGATGAATTGGTAACTACTAAAGATGACTTTTTCCTAACTAGTTGCTGTTGCCCTGTATGGATAAATCTTACAGAAAAGAATTATCCTAAATTATTTGAACATATGTCTCCTTCTGTATCACCAATGATAGCTTCTGGAAGGATATTAAAGAAGCTATATCCAAATTCAAAAGTAGTTTTTATAGCACCATGTATTGCTAAAAAAGCAGAAGCTAAGGATGAAAGGTTAGAAGGAGCCATAGATTTTGTTCTAACCTTTAGGGAGATGGAAGAGATTTTTAAAGCTTTAGATATAAGATTAAAGGAATTACCAGGAGATGAAAAGGACCAAGCATCCTTTGGAGGTAGAGTATATGCTAGGACAGGTGGAGTAAGCTTTTCTGTTAAAACGGTTGTAAACAGGCTTGCACCAAGAAGACTTATTAAATTTAAAGCTAAAAAAGTAGATGGTGTTAAAGACTGTAAAAAGATATTAGATGATATTTCAAATGGTAAGGACATAGGAGCAAACTTTATAGAAGGTATGGGGTGTGAAGGTGGATGTGTAGGTGGACCAAGGACCAATATTGATAAAGATAAAGCAACCAATATCGTAAATGAATTTGGAGAAGATTCCCTTATAATGACTCCATTTGACAATATGAATGTAGTAAAAATATTAAAGGAATTAGGATTAAAGCATATAGAAGATATAATTGGAGATAATGAGGCAGCTAAAATTTTAACAAGGGATGTAAAAAAATTAGTTCATTGATACTACTAATTTCCAGGGAAATAGCTAATTAGAATTTAATATTTCTCATTAAAATAGATATATTAGGATATACTAACCTTGAGGTGATAATGTTGATGGACAAAGGAAAGAAAATAAAGTCAATAATACCTATATTTATCTTTATACTTTTAATAATAAATTTATTTGGCTGTAGCCCTAAACAAGAAAAGCCAATGGTAAAAAAAGAGTCAGAGGAAGTACCTAAGCCTTTAAAAACCATAGAAAAAAGAGTAGAAGATACTATTAGTGAATTAGAAAAAATACAGGAAGAGAAGAAAAAGCCTGAAGAAAAACAAAATAAACAAGAAGAAAATCAAAATAAACAAGAGCAAGGAAATGAAAAACAAGATAAGCAAAACCAACAGGGAGGACAACAAAATCAGCAAGGTAAACAAAATCAAGGTCAACAACAGAGTAAACAACAAACAAAGGAAGACAAGATTAAGGGAATGTGGGATAGTATTAACGAAAAAGTTACCAAAATACATACAGATTGGAACACATATGAAATAACTGCAATAAAGGATGGAGCAAGTGAAGAAGATATAAAGGGCTTTGAAAAAACTTTAAATCGACTTACAGTAAATGTTGAAGCAGAAAATGAAATGGGATCTTTAATAGAAGCAAATAATATGATTTTTTATTTATCTAAGTTTCTAGACTTATATAAAGGAAAGCCTGATGGAGAAATAATGCGATTAAAATTTTCAATAAATAAAGTATATTTGTATGGTCAGATGAATGATTGGGAAAAGGCTAATATGGCTTTAAAAGAGATAGATTCAAGTTTAGGTAGGCTTAGGAAAAAAATTAAATTAGATAAAAAAGATAAAGGAGAAATGGATAAACTTGAACTATCAATTGAAGATTTTAAGAATGTAGCTAAGATGAAAAATGTAGAGCTTTTAAAAATAAAAAGAGATGTAGCTATTGAAAATTTGAACAAAGTAAGGGAAAAGGCATCACAATCTTAAGTGTTAACAGCAAACAGTTCACTCCCTTATATTTACATTTTAACCTTTAATTTTAATTTTCTATCTAGAAGAAATTGACTTCTAGATAATTTTTTGGCAAAATTATAACTAAAAAAACACGAGGAGGTGAGATATTTTTAGGAGTCGAAATCTTCTGAATATTGCCAGATGTTAAAAACGATGGAAAGGGGGGAGATTAGATGAATTCTGCAGTACTATTAATTCTTTCTGTTGTTTGGTTTGCTATTTCTTATAAGTGGTATGGGACTAAGATGGAAAGAAAACTAGTAGAACCTAATGATGATAATCCTACTCCTTCAGTAGCTTTACAAGATGGTGTAGACTACTATCCAGGTAAAGCCGGGATTTTATTTGGACATCACTTCTCATCAATAGCAGGTGCTGGCCCAATACTTGGCCCAATAGCAGCCGTAGCCGCATTTGGATGGGGTGGAACTATATTATGGATATTTTTAGGTACAGTCTTTATAGGTGCAGTTCATGACTATTTATCACTTATGGTATCAGTAAGATACAAAGGTCATTCTATTTCACAGGTTGCTGAAGAAGTAATAGGAAAAAGGGCAAGAAATCTATTCTCAGTTTTCCTACTTATTACGTTAATACTTATCGTTGCAGTATTTGGATATGTTGCTGCTAATACATTAATGACAACTCCAGCAGTAGTTATACCTACATTTGGAATAATACCATTGGCTATGTTATTCGGTTATTTAGTATATAAGAGAAATGTAAATATTGTAGTTGGGACTATTATAGCAATATTAGGTTTATTCTTACTAATTTATTTAGGATATTTATTCCCAATATCAGCTCCTTTTACTGGAAACGCTGCTTTTGCATTTTGGTTTGTACTTTTAATGTTATATGGACTTATAGCGTCAGTATTACCTGTTTGGATGCTTTTACAACCAAGGGACTATATATCAAACTGGGTATTAATTATTGGATTAACAATAGGTGTTATAGGAACATTAATTACTCACCCACCTATTAATGCACCAGCATTTACAGGATTTGTAAATAGTGGCAAGGGACCACTTTGGCCAATGCTATTTATCATGGTTGCATGTGGTGCAATTTCTGGATTCCACTCAGTAGTAGGTAGTGGTACAACATCTAAGCAGCTAGCTAAGGAAACTGATGGTAAAAAAGTTGGCTATGGTGCAATGCTTGTTGAGAGTGTTCTTGCAACACTAGCTTTATTAACAGTTAGTGCAGGATTATTCTGGAAAGCACCAGCTGGTATGGAAGAGTTTGCTTTATTTGAAATATTAAATAAAGGTGGGGCTATTAAAGCATTTGGTGTAGGATATGGTAGACTAGTTGAGCCTCTACTTGGAACATTCGGTATGTTATTTGGTGTTACAATGCTTAAGACATTTGTTATGACAACCCTTGATACAACTATCCGTCTAGGAAGATTCGTTACAGCTGAGCTTTTAGGTCCAAAGATTCCTGTACTTAAAAATAGAATGGCAGGTTCATTATTTATAGCAATACCAGCGTTCTATCTAGGATATACAGGAACTTATGGAATCATATGGCCAATGTTTGGAGCTGCTAACCAGTTAGTTGCAGCATTAGCATTATTAGTTGTTACAGCATACTTAGTGGGAGTTAAGAAACCAACTAAGTATACACTTTATCCTGCAGTATTTATGATTGTAACAACAATTGCAGCATTAATATATCAAGGATACAATCACTTGTTTGGAGTAGAGCCTAACTATGTGCTAGGAATAACAGCAATAATATTAATAATATTAGCTCTTATTGTTGGTAAAGAGGCTAAACAGATACTAGACTTAGGTAAAGCCGATGATGCTGATTTAGTAAAATCATAAAATAGATTAAAAATACTGAGGGGCATTTAGTCCCTCAGTATTTTTTTACCTACGTTCCACTAACCACCAAAAACTGCATTTAAAAAGCAATTGACAATGGACAATTGAGAATTTATAGTTAGAAAAAATTTAAAACAAAAATAAATTGAAATGCTAATGGAGCTAATGATTTATTAAACCAACCACTATCCACTAAACACCAAAAACTGTTTCAACCGTTGTTGATGGATTTGTAATACATTTCATTTGGAATACTAAACTACTACTTGACAATTAATGGAGAAAAAATTACAATAAAAAGTGAATGAACATTCATTCAGAGGAGGAGTAGTATGGAAAAAAAAGAATTAATAAGACAATGTGCAATAGAAGTAATATCAGAAAAGGGATATCACAATACTACGATAAAGATGATTGCGGATAAAGCTAATGTTGCAGTAGGAACTATATATAATTATTTTAAAAATAAAGACGAAATAATCGACTATATTTTTAGAGTTGAACATGATAAAAGGGTAAAATTTTTAAAAGACATTGAAGATAATAATAAGCATATATCAGAAAAGATAAGTAAGTTTTTGGATTTCCACTTTGAACAGTTAAAAGAAAATCCGAAGGTTGGTAAAGTATTAATACAAGAGAGTATGATGCCAAATAGACGTTCAATTGAAGGAGTAAAAAAGTTTTTAAATGACTTACCAATTATATTTACAAGTATGTTAAAAAAGGCAAAAGAAAGAAATGAAATAAGAGAATTAAATTATGAGCTGGTTTCCCATGTTATATTTCATGCTATAAGGGGAGCTGTTTATAGGGTTGAGTCAACAAACGATATTTTAAAGGATTATGAAATGACTAAGAAAGAAGTACTTCAATTTATTCTAAAGGGTATAGAAAAATAATTTTTTTTAAGAATAAGTGAATGAACATTCATTCAAAGGAGGGGTTTTATGACCACAATAATTTTGATTTTAATAGCGGTTATTTCTTTGTTATGGTCATTTATAAAAGATAAGGCAAAAACTAAAAAAACACTTAAAATTTCTACTAAATTGTTTAAAAATACTTTTTCAGAAGTCTTTTTTATAATGGCACTAGTTGCTTTATTTTTAGCGTGGATTCCACAGTCAGTAATAAAAACACTTTTAGGAAGCTCTAATGAAATATTTAGTATTCTTTTAGGAGCAGCCATTGGTACTATAACGATTATTCCAGCCTTTGTTGCTTTTCCACTTGCAGGATCATTATTAAAAAGTGGTTCAAATTTAGTGGCAATTGCTGCTTTTTTAACTACTTTAACAATGGTAGGTTTTGCCACAATGCCTATAGAAATAAAATATTTTGGTAAAAAATTTACTCTTATTAGAAATGGAATTAGTATTATTGCAGCTATATTAATCGCCTTTGGGATGGGAGTGATATTATGATAAGTACAAGTAGTATAAAAAAACATAGATTAAAAATTGTTACAGTAATTTTATACCTTTTTACATTAGTGGTTAATTCAGAAATATTCTTTACTGCAATTAAAACAACAGCAGGTTACTTAAAAGAGATGTTTCAGATCCTTCCAGCAGTTTTTATAATTTCTGGTCTTATAACAGTATGGGTTCCTAAAGAAGTAATAATTAAGAACTTTGGTAAAGAGTCAGGTTTAAAGGGAAAATTAATATCTGTATTTATAGGTTCTATATCTGCAGGGCCAATATATGCAGCCTTTCCAGTAGCATTTTCACTTTTAGGAAAAGGGGCAAGTATATCTAATATAGTTATAATAATAAGTTCATGGGCAGTTGTAAAAGTGCCAATGATGATAGTTGAGAGTAAGTTTATAGGTTTTCAGTTTATGATTATTAGAGGAATTTTAACTGTTCCGGCTATTATATTTATTGGGTATATGGTAGAAAAGTTAATTGATAAACAAGAGATAATTAAGGATAATGGAAAGGAAGCTAAGGAGAGTAATTTAGTTATAAAAGTTGAAAATAGACTACCACAATATAACTGTGGAGGATGTGGATATGATAGTTGTAGAAAATTTGCTGAAGCTATAGTAAAGGGAGAAACAAAATTAGAAAAATGTAGTATAAGTAGTGAAGAATTGAGAAAAAAGATTACTAATATACTAAATAATAATAGACAAATAGAGTTAACTAATTGATTTAGAAAAATTAAAATTGTAAGAGGAATTTATAGAGCTTTGAAGAATATAATTATATAGAAAAAAGAATATCAAAAAGTTATAGGTGCCTTAACTATATAGGTTAAGGATAATAGGGAATGGAGTGAAAATCTCCAGCGGTCCCGCCACTGTAAGGGGGAGTCTTTATACATTATGCCACTGGCAATGAAATTTGCTGGGAAGGCGTATAAAGGCTATGAACCTAAGCCAGGAGACCTGCCTATAACTTTTTACGGTCATGAATGATGGTAAAGTTCATGGTCTATTTGTTATATGCAAATAGATCATGAACTTTTTTTATTGTGTAAAAAGGAAATAGGAGGGTATCTGAATGGACTTATTAAATCAAACTGTAAAAAAAATAGGTAAGCTTGATGATGAAATTATGGAAAAGACAAGAAAAAGAGTAGATAATCTTATTAAGCCAATAGGTAGTTTAGGAAAACTAGAAGATATAGTAGTTAAATTATCGGGAATAACTAAAAAGCCTTTTCCAAAGGTAGATAATAAAGCAGTAATAGTATTTGCAGCAGATCATGGAGTATATGAAGAAGGTGTTGCAGCCTATCCTCAAGAGGTTACTGTTATACAGACACTTAATTTTGTAAAGGGTGTAACTGGTGTATGTGCACTTGCTAAGCAGGCTAGAGCAGATGTAATACCTGTTGATATTGGTATTAAAGAAGATGTTAAGGAAGAAGGAATTATAAATAGAAAAATAAAATATGGGACAGATAATATGGCTAAAGGTCCTGCGATGAGTAGAGAAGAAGCTATAAAATCTATAGAAGTTGGAATAGAAATAGCAGAAAAGGAAATTAAAAAAGGAAGAAATCTACTTGCAACAGGGGAGATGGGAATATGTAATACTACTCCAAGTTCTGCAATAGTATCTGTAATTGGAGGATATGCCCCTATAGAGGTTACTGGTAAGGGAGCTAACTATCCAGAAGATAAGCTATTACATAAAGCAAGTGTAATAAAAAGGGCAATTGAAATAAACAAACCAGATCCTGAAGATGGAATAGATATTCTATCAAAGGTTGGAGGATTAGAAATAGGGGGAATGGCAGGAGTAATGCTTGCAGGGGCCGCAAATAGAGTTCCAGTGGTAGTTGATGGATTTATATCTACGGCTGCTGCCTTAATAGCTTATAAAATAGAGCCAAAGGTTAAAGATTATTTAATTCCATCACATTTTTCAGCAGAAAAGGGTGCTATTAAAGGTTCTAAATTATTAGGATTAAGGCCAATGCTAGATATGGATATGAGACTTGGAGAAGGCTCAGGTGCAGTTTTAGCCTTTAATATTGTTGAAGCAGCAGTTTATATGAATAATGAAATGATTACGTTTGAAGAAGCTGGAATAAATGTATAGAAGCAATTGACAATTAACAATTAAGATCAGTTAATAGTTAGTAGTCTGTAGTTAGTTCAGGGCTGAATATATTCAGCCCTTTCATAATGTTGAGGGATATTTTTAAATTCTAAGTAAATTTTTAAAAAAAGATAT
>NZ_MCIB01000013.1 GCF_003609645.1 Thermohalobacter berrensis | reverse complement strand
ATAAGCTTCGGTCAAGATGACAAAGGGACGTTTCGTTTGTCATTTTTTTATTGCCTTTTCAATAACTCCACGTCCCACCCCTAATACTCTACTTAACTGTCTGATGCTGCACTTAGTATCTTGTTTGATATTATTTATCAACTGATTCCTTTCATTTCTTGTCATTTCTTTTATTTTTTCTATAGGATATTTTACTTCAATCTCAGTTTTTAGTTGTACATCTGAATATTTTTTCCTATTATTATAATCTAGGCATTTATGTTTGTTTACTTCGTTCATGTATCTTTCAAAACTTTCTTTATTTGTGAAATAGCTCTTTATTATATTAGTATCAATTTCTACCTTTTTTCCATTGTATTCTTTTATATATTGATTGTAACTGCTCCATCTAAAATCCTTTATTGTATTTACTATTTTAGCTTTTATAGGATTTTGATGTATATATCGTAAAACCACTAATAAGTAAGATTCACTTTCTACTACTTCACTTTTAAAACGATTTTGAAATAAATGTCCTTCTCTGCCATATTTATTATTAAACCATTGAACATAGCTTACTGCAATTCTCTTAATACTCCTACCTATTTCTTCACTCTCTTTTAATAATAAATGTATATGGTTATCCATTAAACAATATCCATAAAGTAAAAATTGTCCTTTTTCTTTTGCTTTCAAAAGGGCTTTCATAAATTTTTCTCTATCTTCATTATCTAAAAAAATTTCACAACCGTTTATGCCTCTTAACATGATATGATATATACCTGTTTTACTTCTTTTCCTTTTTCCTCTTGGCATTTTTATCACCAATCTTCGTGTATAATTCTTTTATAAATTAAATACTCATACAAAACATCTCTGTCTTTTGTTTATTTCTTCTTAATAAATAAATTCTATTTTTTAGTGGTTTTTTCCTTTAATTTCCTGTAAATAGTCATAAAAAATACTCCTGCTAAAAGTGTCTTATTAACAAAATCAGTTTTTATAATTTTATTTTCTATAACACTTACTTTATATAGGTTCATCATTAAATCAATATAACAAATGAAACGTCCCTTTGTCAGAATGTTACAGTTGAATCTATAGAACAAACTCTTACAGAAAATTAACAACCTTTTTTATTGATAATCTTAGTTATTTAATAACCTGATATGTGAAAATATTTAAGTATAAGAAAATGTACAAAATAAAAGAAATTTTATGTATTTTTATGGAATAAATAACTATGTTATTGTATCTATACAAAACGTTATAGGAAATTGACCTCATAATAATAATGATTTATTTCTGTATGTAAAAGATATTTTTAATAATTAATATTTTGTTATGATTATTATATTATAGGGGTGTGTAAAAATGAAAATAGAGCATGTTGCAATTTGGACAAATAATATTAAAAGATTTTTATGTTGAATATTTTAGTGCAAAAGCAGGAAAAAAATATATTAATAGATCTAAAAATTTTGAATCATATTTTCTATCTTTTAACCACAGATGTAGATTAGAGATTATGCAAATGCCAACAATCCCTGATAACTTAAATAATGCCTATAATCAGTACTTAGGATTAATTCATTTCGCAATTTCAGTTGGTAGTAAAAGCAAAGTAATATCTTTAACAGAAAAATTAAGAGAAGATGGCTATGAAGTTATAGGTAAGCCTAGAAAAACTGGAGATGGATACTTTGAAAGTGTAGTCTTAGACCCTGACAAAAACAGAATTGAAATAACTATTTAATTATAAACTTGTTATTTGTATAAAATACAAAGGGACGGTTTTTGAATCTTTATTAGACACACAAAAAACCGCCCCTATTTATCTTTAATTTAATCATTAAGATAATGTATGTACCTTTGCTTTTCTGAGTTCAGGTTTAAGAAAAAGATGAGCTTTATTATCTCTAACTTCAATTATTTTCCCCAGATATTCTTCGAAAATCTTGCCAAAAACTTCAATCCTAATCATTTGTAAATCGTGAATTTGTGAAGACTGACCCTATTATCCATTTATGGCTTCTTTTCTTATTAAAAACATATTTATTAGTAAAGTTGATGTCAAACGAAACGTCCCTTTGTCATACATATTGCTTATATTATATTTATTTTTATGATAAAATATAACGATGTAATTACTTAGCAAAGGAGAAATTTATGTTTGAATTGTCAAAGGATTTAAACCCTAAACAAATGAGAAAAAATATTCTACAGTTAGCTTGGCCTGCTGCATTACGTATGTTTTTACAAAGTATAGTGGGAATAGTAGATGTTATTATGGTAGGCCAAATCGGTGCCCATGCCTTAGCCACAGTAGATGTAAGCAATAGATTCATGTTTATTACTATAGGGGTCTTGTCAGCTTTAACTATAGGCTCTACGGCACTAGTAGCAAGATATAAAGGTGCAAAAAATGATATAAAAACTAATAATATAATAATTCAATCCTTATTATCGGGACTTATATTATCTAGCATTATAGCTATTTTAGGTTTTATTTTTTCTAAAGATATTCTGAAAATGATGATGATATTAATGGATGAAGTAGATCCTTTCATATTAAAGAAAGGTAGTGTTTACTTAAAAATAGTATTTACTTATATGATCTTTGCCCTACCAACTATGATGCTTAACTCTATACTACAAGGATTAGGAGATATGAAAACACCTCTATATATAATGTTAATTACTAATATTGTAAATATAGTTGGTAATTATTTGTTAATATTTGGTATAGGATTTTTGCCAAGATTAGAAGTCACAGGTGCTGCCTTAGGTACCGGTTTCGGAAGACTAGTTGGTTTTTTAATAGGACTTTATATTTTATTAAATAAAAATACCCTTATCAAAATAGACTTTAAAAATGTTAATTGGAAAATTCATTGGAAAACTGTAAAAGATATTTTAAACATAGGAATTCCTGCATCAGTTGAACAGTTAGTAAGACAAGGTAGTCAAATCATATACACTATTTTAGTCTCTGGATTAGGCACAATTACTATTGCAGCCAATGCTCTAGCAATGAATATTAATTCTCTCCCTATGATGGTTGGCTTTGGCTTTAGTCTAGCTGCAACAACTTTAGTAGGTCAAAGTTTAGGTGCTAATAGAAAAGATTTAGCAACTGAATACGGTAAGCAAACTACTTTAATAACTATCATATTAATGAGTATTATATCTATTCCTATGTTCATATGGGTAAAGCCTATTATCAAACTCTACACTAGCAATCCTAAAGTTATAGAGCTGTCAAAACCTGTGGTAAGAATGATAATAGTAGTACAACCAATATTTGCAGTTTATATAGTATTGGCTGGAGCTCTAAGAGGGGCAGGAGATACTAGGTTTACTATGTTTACAACTATAATCGGTAATTGGGCTGGGAGACTATTATCTAGTTTATTCTTTGGATATTATTTAGGATATGGTTTAATAGGTCTTTGGATTGGTATGTTAATAGATATTTGTACAAGAACCTTATTAATATTTAAAAGATTTAAGTCAAAAAAGTGGCAAAAAATTTATCATGTACAAGAAAGATAAAATAAAAAAAGAACTCAATGCACATGATTATTCATTTGAGCTTCAATTGTTAATTCTAAAATATATTATTGCTAGGAATATAGATGACAAGCGAGTCCCCTTGTCACCTATAATTAATATCTAATTCATAATATCTAGCACCTTCTATTGGATTATATCTATATGGTTCAATCTCCTTAAATCCTAGAGATTCATAAAGGGCAATAGCTTTCTTCATAAAAGAGATTGTATCTAATCTCATCTTTTTATATCCGATATTTTGAGCCTCATTAATAATTGCTTCTGCAAGTTTTTTCCCTATACCTTTTACTCTGTACTTTGGCCTCACATATAACCTCTTCATTTCACATATATCTTTTGATATTCTTCTTAAAGCAACACATCCTACTATTTTCTTATTAAATCTAGCAATAAGTATACAACCATTTGGTGGAGCATATTCACCTGGTAGTTCTTTAAGTTCTTTATCAAAATTTTGAAAACCTAAACTGAAGTCTAAGGAATTGGCATACTCTCTAAAAAGTTCTCTTATATATTGAAAGTGCTCTTTTGATTGAGCTTTAATTACTTCCAATTTCCCACCCCCGAAAATATAATCTAATAGTCTTTACTGTTAAGGAACGGTGAACTCGGTTCACCGTTCCGCCTATTTATGATATGGTTCGTTTCTAATTATTCTAAAAGACCTATATATTTGCTCTAATAGTATTAGTTTCATTAATTGGTGGGGAAAAGTCAGTTTTGAAAAGGATAGTTTAAAGTTGCATTTATCTAAAACCTCTTTAGATAGTCCTAGAGAGCCTCCTATTATAAAGGTTATGTCACTTCTTCCACTTAAGGCAAGTTTATCAAGTTTATCTGCAAAATCTTCAGAGGTTAATTCTTTTCCTTTAATCTCAAGGGCTATTGCATAGGTATTTTCCTTTAATTTATTCAATATCCTTTCTCCCTCTTTATCTTTTACTATTTCCATTTCAGCTTCACTTAAGTTTTCAGGTGCCTTTTCATCATTTACTTCAATAAATTTTAATTTACAATACTTTGATAGTCGCTTTGAATATTCTTTTATTCCATTTCTTAAAAATTTTTCTTTTATCTTACCAACTGATATTATAGTTATATTCATTTTAATCCTCCTAGATAAACTACCTTTACTACTTTATTATTTTTTACGTAAAACCTCATATTATCGCTTTGAAATATAAACTTATCCGTTATATCTTCAATTCTATCTATTTCCAAAAGCTGTTCTTTTAAGGTGTTATTATCAATATTTAATCCTTTCCCAATTATTTTATTATCTTTAACAGCCTGCATAAAAAGCTCCAATATTATTTTATCTATACCTTTTAGTATGGAGTTTCCCTTTATTTTATTACACTTTTTACATGAAGTTACTAGATTAAATATATCGTTAGTACCACCCTTACTTAAAGGTAAAAGATGATCTAATGTGATCTGTTTAAATTTTAATTTTTTACCACAGAAAAAACATTCTTTGTTATCCCTATTATAAATATATAGCTTGTCCCTATTCCGTGGTTTCACCTAATCACACCTTAAAGCTTCTATATTCTTAAACAACCAAATACTTAGGTTTAGTATCACAAAAATCACATCTGTGTGGACTTGTCCAGTCTGTAAAGGATATTTTATCTAATTCATATATATCTGGTGGCTGTTCATAAACATCTATAAATTTTTCAATGGCTATTTCTAAATGTTCATTACATACAACGTACATATTTCCCACTCCTATAAATTTATTTTATATTACTTATTATACAATAATTAATATTCCTTTTTGTTATACTTTTCTTAATTTTCCCTATTATGAACAAAATAATTCTTAATTTTATTATAGTACAAAATAGCTGATAGGTTTATAAGTCATTAGCCGCAATTTAATAATTTAGCGCAGACTAAAGTCTGCGCTAATGTTTGAAATTTGTATTTAATTTTTAATTCCTTATTAATAATTGTCTGGACTTTCTCTAAAGGTAATCTCTACTTCCATTGTCTTTCCATTTCTTACAATTTCTAAAGTAGCCTTATCCCCTGGTCTATATTCATATAGCATTCTTCTTAAATGATTCATTGATATTACCTTTTCTCCATTAAGTTTTGTCACAATATCTCCAGGTCTAATTCCAGCATAATCCGCTGGTGAATTTGGTGATACTTCTATTATTATTACACCCTCATCTGCCTTTAAGTCTATTCCTAACGCACTTTCATATTTCTCAACTTCAACTGCTGCTATACCAATATATACTGTTTTAAACCTTCCTTTTTCTATTACCTGTTCAATTATTGGTTTAGCTGTATTTATAGGTATAGCAAAACCTAAACCTTCAGCTGATTGTATTTTAGCTGTATTTATTCCTATTACTTCACCATTACTATTTAAAAGTGGTCCTCCACTGTTTCCAGGATTTATTGATGCATCTGTTTGGATTAAATCCTCTATTACATTATTAGCATCAACCCTTATTGTTCTATTTAAACCACTTATAACTCCTGAAGTAACTGTCCTTTGAAATTCTAACCCTAATGGATTACCAATTGCAACTGCAAGTTCTCCTACTTGAAGGTTATCTGAATTACCTAAATCTGCAACTGGTAAATTTGTAGCATTAACCTTAACAATTGCTAAATCTAGTGCTGGGTCATTCCATAATACTCTTCCTTCCTTTTTGGTTCCATTTGCAAATAGGACTGTTATTCTATCTGCCTCTCCATCTGCTACAACATGTGAATTAGTTAATATATATCCTTTACTATCTACTATAACTCCTGAACCAACCCCCTGCTCTTTTCTAGGGCCCCAGAAAAAGTAGTCTACTGTCTGAACTGTAGTAATTCCCACAACTGACTCCATAGCTTTTTTGGCAACTGCTGTTACAGCCGTTATATCATCTTTAGTTGTTATGTTAATTTGTTGATTGTTTCCTCCATTTCCTTGATATATTTCAGGTACAGGTATTATGTTTCCGTATAAATAGGTAGGGGCAATATATGCTGAAATCAATCCACCAATTAAAGCAGCTATTAATGCCACTAAGAAATAAGAGAAAAGTCCTCTCCTTTTATTAGGCCCTCTATGTCTATTATATCTCTCTACATAAACGGTCTTATTATAATCAGTAGGTTTAATTTCATTATTTTCATTAAAATAGTTGTTTTTGTCTCCATTATCCATATATATACCCCCTTAACAAATTTATTTAAAAGTATAAACATCTGTCCTTTTATCTCTAAATGTAAGATCTAAGTTTATATCCTTTTTTTCATCTATACCCTTTTCATTCAAAATATTTACAACTGTTTGATATGCCAGTTCTGGAAAATTATTTTCTTTACTTAAATGTGCAAGTAGAACTTTTTCTCCCCTTCCTGACACAATATCTGCAATTATTTCTCCAGCATCTTCATTGGAAAGATGTCCTATTTCACTTAATATCCTCTTTTTAAGAAACCAAGGATACTTTCCCATCTTTAACATTTCTTTATCATGATTGGATTCAAGCATTATTAATGACGAGTTTTTTATACATTTTTTTATATTTTCACTTACATATCCTGTGTCTGTTAAAAGACTAATTTTTTCTTTTTTATAACAAAAGCAAAATCCTACAGGTTCATTTGCATCATGAGAAACTCTAAAGGGAAAAATCCCTAAATCCCTTAATTCAAAATCTTTATCAGTTTTAAAGGTTAAAATATTTTCATCCTTTATATTACCTATACCATTCATCATGCCTTTCCAGGTGCTTTCATTAGCATATATAGGTATATTATATCTCCTTGAGAGAACACCTACTCCCTTTGTATGGTCTTTATGTTCATGGGTTACTAATATATAATCAATTGTATTAGGTTCTACTCCTATTGACTCTAATCCATTTTCTATTTTCTTACCACTAAGTCCACCATCTATTAATATTCTTATTTTTTCTGTCTCTATATATTGACAATTACCACTACTTCCACTAGCTATAGAACAAAATCTTAGTGCCATTATATTTCCTCCAATTTATTATATTTATTCTATACACAAATAATTATAGCATAATTAAAAAAGCAGCAATGCTGCCTTTTTAAATGATTAGTTGATATTAATTACTCTTTTATCCTCTTAATTTTTGCTCCAAGGTTCATAAGCTTATTTTCTATTTTCTCATAGCCTCTATCTATGTGATATATATTATAAATTTCTGTTATACCTTCAGCTATTAAACCTGCAATAATAAAAGCAGCCCCTGCTCTTAAATCTGTAACAGAAATCTTAGCTCCACTTAAATTTTTAACACCTTCAACTACAGCTGTTCTACCTTCTACCTTTATTTTGGCTCCCATTCTTTTTAATTCATCAACATACTTAAATCTTCCCTCAAAAATGTTTTCTGTAATAACACTTGTCCCATTAGCTTTACACAGCATTGCTGTCATTGGCTGTTGTAAATCTGTTGGAAATCCTGGATAAGGAAGTGTCTTTATATTTGCATTTTTTAATTCTTTATTAGCAGTAACCCTTATAGAGTCACCATATTCTATCACTTCTGCACCTATTTCCCTTAGTT
The DNA here is from genome assembly GCF_003609645.1 of Thermohalobacter berrensis. GTDB lineage: Bacteria > Bacillota > Clostridia > Tissierellales > Thermohalobacteraceae > Thermohalobacter > Thermohalobacter berrensis. Next base: position 49,177 of record NZ_MCIB01000013.1, on the reverse strand, counting down.
TAGCTGTTACAGGTTCTAAATGTGTAGGTATTACATTATCTACTATAACATCTCCTCCTGTAGCAGCTGCAGCTATCATATATGTGCCTGCTTCTATCTGGTCAGGTATAACACTGTATGTACAACCATGTAGTTCCTTTACTCCCTTTATTTTAATTACATCTGTTCCTGCCCCTCTTATATTGGCACCCATTGAATTTAAAAAGTTGGCTACATCAACTATATGTGGCTCTTTAGCTGCATTTTCTATTACTGTAGTACCTTCTGCTAAAACTGATGCAAGCATAATATTTATTGTTGCTCCAACACTTACTACATCAAGGTAAATTTTAGCTCCAGTAAGCTTTTCAGCTTTACACTCAATAAGACCATGCTCTATATTAACCTTTGCTCCTAATGCTTCAAACCCCTTTATATGCTGGTCAATAGGTCTTGTCCCTATGTCACATCCTCCAGGATATGATACTTCCACTTCTTTAAATTTCCCTAATCCTGCTCCTAAAAGGTAATAGGATGCTCTTAATTTTTTAGCTAGGTCATAAGGAGTAGAGCATTTTTTAACAGTGCTTGTATCAACTGTCATAATTCCTTTATCATCAAGCTCAACCTCAGCTCCTAGACTTTCCATAATTTCTTTTAATATATATACATCTTTAATTAAAGGAACATTCTCTATTATACATTTATCTCCTGCCAAAAGTGTAGCAGGAATAATTGCCACTGCTGCATTTTTAAACCCACTTATTTCTACTTTCCCTTTAAGTTTAGCCCCACCTTCTATTACTATTTTTCCCATATAATCAACTGACCACAGGTCAGTTTTACTCACCTCTCTTTCTACTTATAATAAAGTCCTAACAATATTATATAAAACTTTACTCTATTTTTAAATACATCACTATTTCATAATTAAATATATGTATCCTTTATTTTCTAGTGACTAAAAAAATAGAAGAAGTATTATACTTCTTCTATTTTATAATATTAAAATCCTCTTTATTTTTCTTATTCTAGAAATACAACTGTACCATCTTTAAATTTTATTCTCCATGCTGGAACTGTTTGCCCTTTTACTGTACTTTTCCAATCTCCAATACTGTGTTTCTCAGGAAAGTAATAGCAAAGCCTTATGTCAGTTATAGTTTTCCCATACAAATCCTTTTGAGATAGTAGTCGTAAAAGCACTTCAGGGGCAGGTTCAATTATAGGTCTCGTCTCTAAGTTTAAGTTTTCTTTATTTTCCCCTGTTACATTAATCCAAAATCTTTCAAATTTTTTAATCCCTGTTTTATCTATTTGAAAGGTCATATAACTTTTTTCTACTAATATACCTTTATAAACTTTTGTATATTCTAAAATATATTTTCCATTTTTTTCTTTGTAATTACTTAATTTAAAATCATCAGTATTAAATCCCTTATTTTTCAAAAAATCTTTAACTATAGATTGAGTTAATTCCTTATTTAATTTATAAAAAGATAGATTGTTACTTTTATTTTCATATACTATCTTCTTATTACTAACTACTCTTAAAGTTTCCTTTTCATTCTGATAGTAAATATCCTTATCTTTTTCAATTTTCTTGTAGTTTCCTAGAAATCTTTTAGCAATTTTTTCTGGTTCATAAACCTCATATTCTATAGATATTTTAGACATAGTAGAAATATCCTTGGGGATTTCACAATCTACTTGTATATCTTTTTTTGCTAAAAGCTTTTTTACATCTTCGATAAATCCTTCTTGTACAGTTAGATATGATGTATCTTCTCCTTTATGAATAAAAACAACATATGCTAAAAGTAGATTTGTAACTATAAAAGCTATAATTAAGACAGTCTTTGCCTTTGACCAATCCATATAAGTTCACCATCCGCTTTATTCTTTTCCGAAAATCCCCCCCCCATTTACAACATTACCGTTATATATATTAAAAAGGTATTCTACTCCATTTATATTAATCTCCCACACTGGAATTAATTCTTCTCCTGATTTTTTACTAGAAGGGTCGTAATACTTCAATGATATTTCGTTTATAGATGCAAGTATTTCATAATTTTCAACCTTTGTATTTTCTAGATTATTATTAATTATATAATCTTGCTTTATAAGTTCTAAATTCTTTTCAATAACATCTTTAGGTGACATAGCTTTGTTAATACTTATACTTACCGATCTAGGTATATCTATATCCCTTATATATCTTACATAACTCTTAACATATTCATTAAAAACCTCAATTTTTATAGAGCTTTTAATTTTTTCATTGTTAGGAACTACAGGAACACCGTTTATTTTATAAGTAAAGCTAAATTGATACCCTTTATTTTTATCATACTCTATCTCTTTAATTGAAGATAAGTATGCATCCTTTGGCCAACCTATATGTTTTGTAATAAAATTAACTGCAGTATTAAGACTTAAATAAAGGTTTCTATCAACAATAGGCTCATCTATAGAATCAAAGTATTCTAATATTCCATCTTCAGATATTTTTAATCCTTTCTGGTTGTAAAGATAAATAATCGAACCATTGCTTTCTATTATTTTTCTAGCATAATCTAATTCATCACCAAAAAAGAGCCTTGCTATTGATTCTACTCGACTATCATCATTAGTATTAATCTCACTTTTTACGTAGATATCAGGTAAATTATATTTTATTGTTAAGGGAATATATATGTCATTGTCTATTCCCCATATTTCTTTAAGTGAATAATATTTCGTATAGTCTTCTTCCTCTATTGTTTTATGTAGTTTATCTATTGCTGTAATATCTATATTAAGGTTATCTAGCTTAAAATAACTTTGTCCATTACTTAGTACTAAAAATGGTTCTTTATCTAAGTAAAAATGAATACTTTTAATATAGGTTAGATTATCATAAATAGGAACTTTAGGATTAACATCTAATACCTTAGTAAAAATATGTGTTGATATGTTTAAAGAAAAATAAAAACTTGCAGATCTTTTAATCTTATAATCTAAAAACTCTTTACTAGATATCTTTTTTAATCGGACATTTGAACTTCCTAGTACAGTTTTTAGAACTTTTTTCATTTCATTCCATAAATCATCACTTTCACCTGAGTAAAGCATAGTATAATTGTTTCCAAAGCTCACCAGGTATTTTTCTGGAGTTATAATGTCTTCTAATATATAATTATACTTTACATTTTCATTACTATTTTTCTCTATAAAAGAAGGAAATAACCTATAGGGAACCTCTACCCAAAGCTGTTTTGTTAGAACAATACTTGTAACTACTAAAAGTATTAAAAAGAGAGTTTTTATGTTTTCTTTGCCCATTTATAATCATCCCCATAGGACTATTGGCCGTCATTAAACTTCTTAAATTCCCCTATCATTTCCTTAATTTTGTCTGAAAAATTCATATTATTAATATTATTAATATATTCCTTTGCCTTTGATATTTCTGTTACTACAACATGTCTAGTTAATACTTTCTTCACTTCTTCATTCTCTTTAACGTATAAAGTTATTTTATTTTTTCCTAGATTTAATTTTAATTCATGTGCAAAATAACCTAACTTACCTATTTTAAAATTTTCACTTGAAACTAGTACGTATTCATCTTCGTCCTTAGTATCTAATAATGTATTTACATCAAATTCTATTTCTGTAACATTTTTAGCTGAATATACTTCAACTACTATTTCTGTACCTTCTTCACCCTTTCCTGAAAGTACCACGTTTCTATCTACAGTAATTAGATTATTTTTTGGTTTAACAATTTTTACATCTTCCAGTTTTTCTGTAGCATCTTCTTCAATTACTGTATTCTCTTTAGTATCATCTTTATTCTTTACTTCATCGGCATAAGCAGCTGAAGTATTTATAATCAAAAATGCTAAAGTTCCCACTAAAATTTTCTTTAACATTTCTATTCCTCCTTATAATTTAAACAATACTTCAGTTTAATTATACAATACTATTATTACAGATATATTACAGAGGAATTAAAATTGAATTACACACTATCTTCTACAGGTAAAATAATATCAACTTCTGTTCCCTTATTGTATTCACTTCTAATCTTTATATCACCATTATGGGCTTCTGCAATTTGTTTTGCTATAGAAAGTCCTAATCCAGTACCTCCTAAAGCCCTAGACCTAGCTTTATCTACTCTATAAAATCGCTCAAATATCCTTTTTAAATCTTCTTTAGGAATTCCTATCCCATTATCCTTTACTGTTATCACTGCCTTATCTTCTCTTTTCCTAGCTATAATATCTATTTTCCCCTTATCTGGGGTATATTTAATAGCATTACTTATTATGTTTAGTATAACCTGTTCTATACCATCTTTATCAGCATAAATATTAGGTATATTTTCTTCAACTGATAGGTTTAAGCTCTGTTTCTTTTCTTCTGCTGCCATTTTCATCTTCATATATGCATCTTCTAGCACTTTCTTTAAAGATAAAGATTTTATTTTCCATTTTGTCTGCTTAAAATCTAGGTTAGATAATTGAAGAAGATCTTTCACAATTCTACCCATCCTATCACATTCACTATTAATAACTGAAAGGAATTGAATAGCTAAATCTCTATCCTCTATAGCTCCATTAAGAAGTGTTTCTGCATAACTCTTTATAGTTGTTATAGGTGTTTTTAATTCGTGGGAAACATTAGCTACAAACTCTTTTCTCATATTTTCTAACTTTTGCTGTTCCGTTACATCCTGAAAAACTACAATAAATCCCCCTATTTGGTTTTTATCATTTTTAAAAGGTGCATATTTTGCTCTATATATTTCAGAACCTACTTCAACCAGTTCATTTCCTTCCCATTTACCTTCTTTTTTTAAATATTGCAAAGTAATTTTTTCATTTAAAGGAGAAAAAATATCATCAAATTTTTTGCTTTCTATATCTTTATAGGTTAAATTAAATATACTTAAAGCTATAGGATTAGCATGTAATATATTCCCTTGTGTATTTACAGCAATAACTCCGTCTGCCATGTATGTAAATATAGTATCCATTTTACTTTTTTCACGATATACTTCTGATAGTGTTTTGTTTAATTTTTCAGTTAAATAATTGAACATACTTGCTAATTGACCAATTTCATCATCTGATTTGACTTCAACTTTTTGGTTGAAGTCTCCTTTTGCCATTTTTTCAGCTTTTATTGTTACATCATTTATAGGACCTGTAATGCTTTTAGCAATGAAAAAGCCTAAAAATACAGTAATAAATAATGCTAATAGTGTAGCCTTAGTTAATATAGATTTTGATTCATCAATTGTATCATAAACATAAGTCAAGTCTGATGTAATATACAGTAAACCCTTTATTTTACCTACTTCATCATAGACAGGATATGCTAGATGTTTATCTTTCCCATTTAATTTATCTAAACTAGGAAGAATTGCATCAACTTTTTTTCCCTTTAATGCATCAATAATAAGCTTTGAGTTTAATGCTTTAAATTCATATGCATTTTCACCCACAGCCTTACTATTATTGCTTGCAATTATGCTTGGTATATCTGTATTAATTATTATATAGAGTCTTTCGGTATTTCCTAGTGGAACCTGTCTTATTGTATTTTGGATATCTTCTTTAACTTCTTCCCAACTATCACTTTGTATTGCTGATGAAATTTTAATTATACTTTTAACTCTTTCTTCCATAGTATCAGTTATCTGATTTATATGGTATTCTTCAAATTTTTCAATTATAAAAACACCTACTATTACCATTGCTATAAACACTAATAAAAAATATACTACAATAAACTTCCACCTAATACTCTTAAACATTCTCAGGACCTCCTGAAGTAGTATCCTACCCCTCTTTTCGTAAGTACATACTTAGGGTTGCTTGAATCGTCTTCTACTTTTTCTCTCAACCTTCTTATAGTAACATCTACAGTTCTTATGTCTCCATAATATTCATATCCCCAAACTTCCTCTAAAAGTTTCTCCCTGGAAAAAACTTGTCCAGCTCTTGTAGCTAAAAACTTTAGTAACTCAAATTCTCTTAAAGTAAGTTCTATTATAGTATTACCTTTCTTTACTTCATATTTATTTAAATCAATTACAAGACTGTCTGATACTATAAGTTCGTTACCATTTACTAATGATATTTCAGCTCTTCTTAAATTAGCTTTTACCCTCGCTATAAGCTCTCTAATACTAAATGGTTTTGTTATATAATCATCTGCACCAAGCTCTAATCCTAAAACCTTGTCAACTTCCTCTTCTTTTGCAGTAAGCATAAGAATTGGAATCTGAAGCTTCTTTCTTATTTCCCTCAAAACTTGAAACCCATCCTTCTTAGGAAGCATTATATCTAATAAAACTAAATCTGGCTGATCCTCTAAAGTCTTATTTACAGCACTTTCTCCATCATATGCTGTTGTTACCTCAAATCCTTCTTTTTCAAGATTAAACTTTAATATATCAGCAATTGGCTTTTCATCATCTACAACTAAAATCTTTTTATTCACAAAACTTCACCCCATCTAAAGGTTATTAATTTTCTGTAAAGTTATATTATTATTCTACATATATATAGAACTTTCCTTCATTAGTTTAAATGAATATTGAAGTCAACCAAGTGGTTGACTTCAATATTTAATCTATATCATATAAATTTACTTTTAATACGGCTTTTGCAGAATGTCTTATATTATTTCCTTCACCTAAAACATCTAGCAATAATGTGATTTTATCAAATCCCCAATTTTTAGAAATCTTGTTTACAATTACAAAGGATTTTCTATATGCTTTACTCTGATTAATACTATAGAAATTATTATTTAGCTGTTCTATAGTAATATCTCTACTATTTTTTAAGTCCCTTCTCCACTCAAAGCCTGTTAGCTTATATTCTGTATATAATGCTATTCCCTCTGTTAACCACATTGGATAATTTCCGTTAGTTATTTTATCTACTATTAGATGGGCAAATTCATGTACAACTGGTCCTTTCTTTTCATATATTATTGCAAAATTCTCTTTATCTTTTATCCAATGTTCAGGTGAAAGTATATTTATTACTCCACCATAGTAAACACCTAAAGGTGGTATATCTTTATTTATCCTAGTATTTTCCATTAGTTTTTTGCCATCATTATATATTATAATATCACTTTTTTCAGTAGTATGGTAGTCAAACATAGAACAAACTTCATCATAGTATTTTTCTGCAATTTCTCCAGTTAGTTTAGCTGTTTCAAAATTCCCATCATTATATCTTATAGTGAAATGTTTAGTTTCTAATTTTTTATATTCTTTTACACTACTTAGTATCCTATATTTTTCAATGTTTTTCAATATTGGATAAAGGGAAATCTTTATAAATCCAAACAATTTATCTGAAACCACAAGAAACATTAATATAACTATTAAAGTAAATGCAAGTATTTTACTAAAAGTAGAATTTAATAAATAAATCATTTTAGTCCCCCTCTCTTATTTCTATGTATATGAGGGGACAAGTTTATTATAGCATAATATTATGTAAACTTCATTGGAAATTTTTTATTATCTAAGAGGGTATATTTCAAGGCATTACTGAAATAAAGATAAATACTGTATTTAAGTATTATGAAAAACTTTAAGTTACCCTAGGGGAATCCAGCTTTGCTCGATTTTTTTATATATCTTCATTATATGAATATGCACGCTTACTTGATAATTTTCATAATTGTATAATAAGTGGTTTTTATATTTTAATTGGGAATTTTAATAACCTTTTAGTTTCATGGTGCATAGATTAAAAACATAGGTAGGTGAATTCTATGATAAGACGAAAAAAATATAAGGTTGACCCTATAGTAAGCGCTAAACTTAATTCTAAGTCCAAAGAAGAAATTCCAGTTATCATAAGAGCACGGGATGGTGATTCTAACAAGTTAGGTAATGTAATTAATATGTCCAGAAGGGTTAAGCGTAATCTTCCTTTGGTAGGTGGCGTTGCATGTGATATGGATGCAAATGCAATAAATCAGCTTGCAAAAGATCCTGATATTGATTATATAACTTTTGATTCAAAGGTTTTTGCCCTCTTAGATGTGGCAACAGCTTCTATCAATAGAAATTTTCCTATTGAAGAAGGATATAATGGTGAAGGAGTAACAATCGCAGTAATAGATACAGGGGTATCACCCCATAATGATTTAGTTAAGCCTAAAAATAGGATAGTTGGTTTTAAAGATTTTGTTAATGACAAAGCTAAACCCTATGATGACAATGGACATGGAACACATGTTGCAGGTATTATAGCATCAAATGGTTATTCTTCTAATGGTAAATATGCAGGAATTGCACCTAATGCCAACATATTGGCAGTAAAAGCATTAGATGAATCTGGTAGTGGCTCTACTTCAGATATAGTTGCTGCTATTGAATGGGTAATTGAAACCAAAGATGTCTATAATACAAAAATACTTAACCTTTCATTGGGAACCCCAGCAACTAATCCTTCAAAATCAGATCCATTAGTTAATGCTGTTGAAGAGGCAATCAATGCAGGTATTACAGTAATTACTGCTGCTGGTAATAGTGGACCATCTAAAGAAACCATCCTTTCCCCTGGTACCAGTCCATCAGTTTTAACAGTAGGGGCTGTTGATGATAATAAAACTCCTGAATTATCTGATGATTTTATAGCACCATTTTCAAGTAGGGGACCAACTAAAGAAGGATTAAAAAAACCAGATGTAGTTGCCCCAGGTGTTGATATAATGTCACTTTCTAATAAAAAACCTGATGAATATCTATCATTAAGTGGAACATCAATGGCAACACCTTTAGTTTCTGGAGCTTGTGCTTTATTATATGATAAATATAAGGATCTTACACCAAACCAAGCAAAGGCCATGATTATGGGATCTTGTATTGATTTAAAAGAAAACTATGAAAGCCAAGGAGTAGGAATTATTAATCTTGAAAGGTTATTTAAAGAGGAAATTAATAGGGTGCCTATGCAAAAACCTACAAGTAAAAGTTTCTTTGGAGAAAACATTGCTGTATTTTTAATACTTCTATTATTATTTCATCAAGAAATATAAAAGGCTCAGTCTTTAACTGAGCCTTCTACTTTCTTATCTATATTTTTTTCCTAGATATTTATATGGATTCTGAGGAACACCATGTTTTCTAACTTCAAAATGAAGGTGAGGACCTGTGCTTCTACCAGTATTTCCTACAGCAGCTATTGTTTTTCCTTTATAAACCTTTTGTCCTTTCTTTACATATATTTTACTACAATGGGCATATCTTGTCTTAAATCCACCTCCATGGTCAATTTCAACCATGTACCCATAATTTCCTCTCCAGCCTGCATATGTTACTACTCCACCATCTGCTGCTTTTATTGGTGTACCTACTCTTGCTGCTAGGTCTATACCTTCATGCATTCTTCCCCATCTATAACCAAAACCTGAAGTAAGTCTTCCCCTTGTAGGAGTAATAAAGCTTCCTGTTCCTTTTAATGGTGGTAACTCTTTAGTACCCTTTAATATTATTTGAGCTACTGGCTGTGATAATATAGTTTCTTTTAAAATTTCCTTTGCAACTTCTATACCATTATGCTTTATTACTTTAGCCTTAACTTCTTTTTCTCCAGGTATTCCTCTTCTTTTTATTCTAACTTGATCTTTATACATAGCAGAACTCTCTTTTACTTCTACATCAAATGGAATCTTCTCTACATATTTGACATTTTCATATGTTGCAACTGTTATATATGGTTTAGGTACAATAAGACTTAACTTATCTCCTGGGTGTATAAGTTTAGCATCCTTATTGGGATTAGCTTTTTCTAAATCTTTAACAGTCAATCCATACTTATGTGCAATTGACCAGAAACTTTCACCTTTTGTTACTATATGTATTTTTTCTTCAGTTGTTCCCTTTTTAATAAACTTTAAAACCTCTTCATCTTCCTGTATTTTAGATATTGGAACTTCTTTTTTTACTATTTTTACATCCTCTACAAACTTTATATCTTCTACTTTTATATCTTCAGATTCTTTAATATAGGGTTCCTTAACTTTATCCAAAATATTTTGGGCTAAATCCTTTGTTTTTACTATTCCGACTTCTTTTCCGTCTACTTCTATTGCATAAGCACTAACGTATAACTTTAAATCCTTTAAAATATTTTGTCTTAGTTCCTTCTTTGATGTTAGTTCATTATCTTCAGCATGGGACTCCTCATATTTTAGTTTATCTTCTCTAATATTCACATTAACCCCATAATCCTTTGAAGACTCTACTTTTATATCATTTACTATATCTTTAACTAGACTTTTTTCTCTAACAACTCCTATTAATTTTTCATTACAATATACTTTGTATGCTCTTGTGTACAACTTATGTTGAATATCCTTTACTAAAAACACTGTTCCTGCAATAGCTAGAACTAAAACTAATGTAATTGCTATTTTCTTTTTTAATGATAAACTTCTAGCTTTTTCAATCAACTTATTTAAATGTTCCTTACGTTTAGTTGAACTTGAAGTGTTCATTTTAGAGCCCCTTCCTCAGTCTAAACACTTTTTTAATATTTATGTAATATAATTGTAACATTAGCTCTCTTTTAAAATTATATCATAACAAAATTGTCAAGCAACAATTTTTTGAAAAATTCTTATTTGTTTTGTATGTTTATTGTAAACATAATATTTCCTTAATTGATTCCTCATCCTTTTCTGTTAACACAGTTTTACATGTTTTTATGAAATCAACAGTAGTTGCATTCTTAAATTTATAGTCTTCATAATATCGTCTAAGTATCTTAAAAAACTTTTCATCCCCTATATTTTCTCTAAGTTCCTCTAGTGCCATAGCTCCTCTGTGGTAAACTAAAGCTGTATATTCTCTTGAAGTAGTAAACTCATCTATTTTCTTATTAATAATTTCCTCTAAATTTTTTCCTTTTGCATATTGTTTGTATTGATCCTTTATCATTATATTATATATGCAATCTGCTGCAGTTTTGCCATACTTTTCTTCATAATATAATATTGTAGAATACTCAGTAATGCTTTCATCTAACCACGGTTCATCCACTTCATCATTTCCGACAACTCCATACCACCATTGATGGGCTGTTTCATGCACTATTATATATTCTAATATATCAGGAGACTGATAATTATATATCTCATTATCAATCATAACCAAGTTAGGATATTCCATTCCCCCTACAAAAAAATCACTAGCAACTACTTTGTATTCATCATATGGATATTTACCAAATAATTTGTTAAAAATTTTCAAGGAATTTACAGCATATTCTAAGGCTTCATCTCTATATTTTTCATTAAAATAGTAGGATCTTACTTTAATTCCTTCAACAATGGCTTCTTTACATTTAAATTTGTCACTAACTATTACTGCAAAATCCCTCACCATATTTGCTTTAATAAAGTAATGTATTTTAGTTCCTTTATCTTTCTTTTTAACTATTTTCCCTGTAGTAACCGGAAAATACTCCTTTGGTGTAATAAACTCAACTTCATAATTACTTATATTACTATAAAATGGATCTCCCACTTTATGATAGGGATCTAGATTCCATCCTTCATTATCATAAACAGCTACTATGGGATACCAATTTGTTATATTATATGTAAAGTTCCCATATCCAAACCGTCCCCTTGAGTTGGGAATCTTTACATTACATTTTATATCTATAATCCTTTTATTATTCCTTTTAATAGGTTTTTTTAATTTTATCATTAAGATACTTTGATTTTTTCCTATTATCTTAAAGTTAGCTGAGCTATTATTAACTTTTACCTCTTTTACCTTTACATATCCTGGGTTAAATCCTTTAGGATATGCCTCTTCCATTTCATGGTTATAGTAAGGCACTTTATCTTTTGAACTAAATGTATTAGGATATAGGTGTAAAAAGATTTTATCTAATGGTTTATCTGCTATATTAACAAATGTTATTTTAGTATTTATTTCTATTTCTTTGTTTTGTGGATTAAAATCCGCTACTATATTATATTTGTTTATTTGATTAACTCTATCTAAATTAAAAGTATATTTAATATCTTCTGGTATGTATAGATATATAATTATAGGCAAAACTGTAATAATTAAAAGTGATAAAACTTTTTTGAAAAGTCTTTTAAGGATATAATACACAAGTATCCTCTCCAATCATAAAAAATATATTTTTACCAATTATTCTATATAGTTACATATATGTAGATATAACTTGTCATAATTCTATAACTTTGATATAAATTTATATATCCTGATATGATATAATATTTGATAAATACAAGTCTTGGAAGGTGAGGATTTTGTCTTTTTTTAAAGAAACTACAGATATTGATTTAGGCGATACTCCAATTGAAAATATATTTATAAACGATTTTATGCCAATGGCAGATGGTACATATGTAAAAGTGTACTTGTTGGGGTATAAGTATGCCAATGATAAAGATAGTAATATTGAAGTAAACAATGAAACAATTGCAAAACATTTAAATATACCTTTATCTGATGTTTTAAAGGCATGGGACTTTTGGGAACAAAAGGGAATAATAAAAAAACATAAAAAGGAAAATGGCAATGAGTATGATTATATGGTGGAATTTCTAAATCTGAAGCAACTATATATTAAAAATAACTTTAGACCTATTACATCTAAAGATAACAAAGAAGAACAGAAAAAACTTTATACTTGTAGTGTGGAAGATTTATTAGAAGCAAATAGGATACCGAGTATTCAAGAAATGTTTTATTCAATAAGTGAAATCATAAAAAGACCTTTAGTACCTAATGAGAAGAAGAAAATATTAGAATGGATGTATAATTACAATATGAGTCCAAATTTAATAGTTAGAGCATATTATTATTCTGTTGAAAAAAGGAACAAAAAGAATGTTAACTATGTCCATGGTATTATAAGAAATTGGTATGACATGAAAATAACCAATGTTGAAGCTTTAGAAAGTTATCTTAAACAAAATAATGATAAGCACTATAGATACCAAAGAATAATGAAGGCCTTAGGTTATAGTTTTAGACCTCCAAGTGAATCAGAAAAAGCTACTATCGATAAATGGTTTGATGAGTGGAATTTTAGTATGGATATAGTCCTTAAAGCCTTTGAAAAAACAAAAAATACTTCTAATCCAAGTATTAATTATATTAATGGAATTCTTAATTCCTGGTATAAAAAAGGAATAAAATCTGTGGATGAAATAGAAGAAAAAGATAAACCAGTTTCTAAAAACTCAAATAAACAAACTAAAAGAAAAGTTAAAACAAAGTTTCATAATTTTGAGCAGACAACATCTAAATATACCGCAGAGGAATTGGAAGAGAAAATAAGGAAAAATTTCGAAGAAAAAATGAGAAAAAAAGGTCTTGGTAACCTTTTTGAAAAACAAGAATAATACCTCTAATATCGAGGAGGATAATTTATGAATAAAAAAATTATAAAAGAAATATTAAGAGAATATGAAGCAAAAAGAAATAAGGCTTTACATGACCAAAAGTTAAGAAAGGAAGAAGTTTATGCTAAAGTCCCTAGGATTAAAGAGATAGATGAAAGAATTTCAGAAACGGGACTTTTAATTTCAAAAGCTATTTTGAAAAATCCAGATTCCTATGAAGAAAAAGTTGAAGAAATAAAAAAGAAAATGGAAAACTTAAAAAGAGAAAAGGCTATACTACTTACTGAAAATAATATACCCCTTGAATATCTTGATGTTAATTATGAATGTAATAAGTGCAAAGATACTGGGTATCTAGATAATGGAAAAAAATGTAGTTGTTTTAAACAAGCCCTTATAAACAGGGCTTATAAAATGTCTAATTTAGAACATGTGTTATATAAGGAAAATTTTCAAAGCTTTAATATAACAATTTTTTCTGATAAACCCTATGGTAGTGAAAAATTTACTCCTAGACAAAATATGGAAAAGATTTTAACCATTTGCGAGGGATTTGTTATTAATTTTGATGAGGACAACGAAGAAAACCTACTTTTTTATGGAACTACAGGACTTGGTAAGACCTTTATGTGTAACTGTATTGCTAAGGCATTATTAGATAAAGGTAAAATCGTTCTATATCAGACAGCTTTTAAAATACTTGAAATAGTTGAGAACCATAAGTTTAGAAAGAAGACAAATGAAGGTGTAGATATGTCAGAATATGACCTTTTATTTGATGCAGATCTTTTAATAATAGATGATTTAGGTACAGAGCTTACAAACACATTTACAAATACTGAAATATTTAATATTGTAAACTCTAGACTAATCAAAGGAAAAAAGAATATAATATCTACTAACCTTTCTCCAAAGGAAATTGCAGAAACCTATACAGATAGAATTTTCTCAAGGATATTCAGCAAGTTTTCACCTCTAAAATTCTATGGGCCTGATTTAAGATGGGATAAATAAAAATAAATAAAAAAGACCTAGGACTTTCCTTAAAAGTCCTAGGTCTTTTTAGTTGGAGCTGGCGATCGGACTTGAACCGATAACCTGCTGATTACAAGTCAGCTGCTCTACCAATTGAGCTACGCCAGCAAAGATGGCGACCCGGAAGGGACTCGAACCCTCGACCTCCAGCGTGACAGGCTGGCATTCTAACCAACTGAACTACCGGGCCACATATTGCTTCGCAATAATTTAAAATTTACAATTAAAATTAAAAATTAAAAGCCTTTGGCTTTTAATTAGTCTATTTTACATTTTCCATTTTTAATTTTTAATTCCTTGTTGTTTTAACAAGGAAAATGGTGGGCGCGACAGGACTTGAACCTGTGACCTCCTGCTTGTAAGGCAGATGCTCTCCCAGCTGAGCTACGCGCCCATATGGTGACCCTACCGGGATTCGAACCCGGGTTACCGCCGTGAAAGGGCGGTGTCTTAACCACTTGACCATAGGGCCACAAGTGGTGACCCATCTGCGACTCGAACGCAGGACACCCGGATTAAAAGTCCGGTGCTCTACCAACTGAGCTAATGGGTCACAGCCAATTTGTTCAACTCACAGTTATATATATTACAAGATGCTTGTCCCTTTGTCAACACTTTTTTGAAAAAATTTTTTAGTTTTTTCTTGGTAATTTCTGACTTTTAAAAAGCTTCTCCTCTTATTATGGTTTCACTTCTTCTAGGTCCTATTGATATTATATCTACTTTTACCCCTGTAAGTTCTTCTATCCTTCTTATATATTTTTTCGCGTTTTCTGGTAATTCTTCAAAGGAGTTTACACCCTCAATTTCTTCTTCCTTCCAGCCATCAATTTCTTCATATACTGGAGTACATCTAGCTAATGTCTCTAAGCTTGCAGGAAATTCTTCTATAATTTCTCCATCTAGCTTATATCCTGTACAAATTTTTAGCTTATCAAATCCAGCTAATGTATCAAGTTTAGTTACTGCTAAAGAAGTTAGTCCATTTATTCTTGCTGCAAACTTTAGCATTACAATATCTAACCATCCACATCTTCTTGGTCTTCCTGTAGTTGTACCATATTCATGTCCTTTTTCTCTAATCATATCCCCTATCTCATTATTTAACTCCGTAGGAAAAGGACCTTTACCTACTCTAGTAGTATATGCCTTAACTACCCCCAGAGCATTCTTAAGGCTAAAAGGGCTTATTCCTGCTCCAATAGAAACTCCACCTGAAATTGGATGAGATGATGTAAGATATGGATAAGTTCCAAAGTCTAGGTCTAAAAGTGTTCCTTGGGCACCTTCAAATAAGACCTTTTTCCCTTCTCTTATTAAACTATCTAATAATACAGAGGTATCTGTAACATATTTCTTTAACTCTTCAAGATATCCCATATATTCAGCTACAATAGTATCCTCATCAAAACCTTTTTCACCATATAGTTTCTCAATTACTTGATTTTTTTCTCTAATATTTTTTCTAAGTTTTTCCTCAAAGGAATCTTTATAGAAAATATCACACATTCTAAGTCCTACTCTTTCTACCTTATCCCTATAGCAGGGGCCTATTCCTTTTTTAGTTGTTCCAATTTTTTTGTCGCCTCTTTGTTTTTCTGCCAATTCATCTAATTTCTTATGGTATGGAAATATAATATGTGCTCTATCACTAATCCTAAGATTATCAGTATTTATTCCCTTATCATTTAAGTACTTTATCTCATCTAATAATGATTTAGGATTTATTACAACTCCGTTACCTATAACACATAATTTATCTTCATAAATTATACCTGATGGTATAAGATGTAGCTTATATTGTTTATCTCCAACTTCTACAGTATGACCTGCATTATCTCCTCCTTGATATCTTACAACAATATCTGCCTTTTCTGCTAAATAATCTGTTATTTTTCCTTTCCCTTCATCTCCCCATTGGGCTCCTAATATAACTAGAGTTGACATAAGATCCTCCCCTTTATCTATTGTTAAGTCTACTAGTTATTTCTCGCGCTACTACAACACCTGCAACAGATGCTTGAGCTAAGCCTCTAGTAATACCTGCTCCATCTCCTGCTGCAAATAAATTTTCTATTTCTGTTTCTAAATTATTAGTAAGCTTAACTCTCGAAGAATAAAATTTAACTTCAACACCATATAATAATGTGTGCTTTGAGAAAATACCAGGTGCTACCTTATCCATAGCCTGAAGCATTTCCACTATATCAGTTAAATGTCTATAAGGTAAAACCAAG
Organism: Thermohalobacter berrensis; assembly: GCF_003609645.1. Lineage (GTDB taxonomy): Bacteria > Bacillota > Clostridia > Tissierellales > Thermohalobacteraceae > Thermohalobacter > Thermohalobacter berrensis. The sequence continues at coordinate 32,501 of NZ_MCIB01000013.1, read as the reverse complement.
CTTAAATCTCCAGGTGTAGCATCCTTTAAAGTTGGTTGTAATAAGCTTCTTTTAAGCCTTTTTTCTGTTGTTCTTCTTCCATCTAATAGGTCACCTAACCTTTGAACTATAACTCCATCTCCTAACATGTTAGCCAATGTTGCTATATATTTTCCATAGGCTATTGGTGAATCAAATGGCTCTGTAAATTCTTTAGATACTAAAAGTGCAAAATTTGTATTTTCTGTCTTTTTATCAGCATAACTGTGGCCGTTTACTGTTTTTATACCATCATTATTTTCTACAACCACTTCTCCATTTGGATTCATACAAAATGTCCTTACTCTATCATCAAAGGATTTTGTATAATATATAAACTTTGATTCATATACTGTATCTGCTATATCCTGTAAAACTACTGATGGTACCTCTACCCTTACTCCTATATCTACAGCATTATTTTTAGTACTTAGTTTAAGTCTGTTTGCTTCATTTTTAAACCACTCTGACCCTTCTCTACCTGGTAATGCTACTACATAATTACTATAGTAGGTTTCTCCTTTTCTAGTTTTAACTCCTATTACTTTATTATTTTCAACAAGTATATTCTCTACAGGTGTCATATATTTTATCGTTATTCTATCTTCAAGATATTCCTGCATTCTCTTTAATATATCAAAGCATTTTTCTGTACCAAGATGTTTTACAATAGCTGGTATTAATTTAAGGTCAGCTGCAGCGGCACTTTTCTTAAGCTTTACTACCTTTTCAGTATCTGTTCCATAAACCTTTTCAGTTCCACCAAATTTAACATATATATTATCTACATATTTTATTAGTTCCTCTAATCTTTTCCTTGTCATATATTCATGAAGTACTCCACCAAATTCAGAAGTAAGTGTAAGTTTTCCATCACTAAAAGCTCCTGCTCCTCCCCAACCGTTTACTATAGAGCAGGGTTTACATCGAACACACTTAACTCCTTTTTCCTTTACAGGACAAGTTCTGCCCTCTATATTTCTTCCCTTTTCTAGTAAAAGAATTTCTAATTTCTCATTATTGTTTAATAGTTCAAGGGCTGTAAAAATACCTGATGGCCCTCCCCCAATAATTATTACATCATAGCTATTTCTTGCCATTCATTCCCACCCTCATTTTATTATCATTTATATGATAATTTTCGCTATGTAACGAACACCATTTATTATAGTATCAAATATATGTATATAAGTCAATATATTTCCGAATATTATTTGTTCGTTCTAGTAAAATATTCGCAATTGACTTAATTCAACATCTCTATTTACTAAACCACTGCTTTTAAAGCTTTGACTACATCATTTATTATATGTCCATTCTTAACCATAGATTCTAATATTGAAATAGCTTCTTTAGGCTTCATACCTTTTCTATAGGGTCTATCTTCTGTTAATGCTTGATAAACATCTGAAACAGCAATTATTTGATCTTTATAATCCATTTCCTCATAGGTTAATTTCTCCGGATATCCCTCTCCATTTAGTTTTTCATGATGATTTCCAGCCCATTTTGCTATATCTTCTAAACCCTTAACTTGGTTTAATGTTAATTTAGTATAGTAAGGATGAGATTTTATTATTTCAAATTCTTTTTGTGTTAATTTCCCAGGCTTTTCTAAAATATAATTAGGTACAATAAGCTTACCTAAATCATGTAATAAAGCTGCAATTTCTAGTTTTTCAAGGATAATATCATCATATCCCATGTAAGTGGAAATATTTCTAGTTATTTTAGCTACACCTTTAGAATGAATATATGTAAATCTACTTTTACTATCTATAAGCCCCGAAAATGCTTTGGCTATTTTCTTTAATTCCTGTATTCTTATAACTTTATTATGGGTTGGTTTAATTATTTCTAAAACCCTTGGAAGGTTATAAATGTGTAAATCAAATATAAATCTTTCTTTTTCAAGTAAATCTAAGAAGACATCAGCTATTTCTGGATTAAATAATTCTCCTTTACTTACATTAACCCATTTCTTTACTTTATATTTATCAAAGTCTTTATTAAATCCATAACAATAGCTTATGTCAAACATATCTGCTAAATGTATAATTTGAGCTCCTAATGGAATCTCGTTTTCTTTAAGGCCATATGGACCACTTCCATTCCACTCTTCATGGTGATATTTGATAAAGTCTGATATTTCATCGTCTAGTGGAAGATCTTTAGAAATCTCTCCCCCTATTCTACAATGTTCTCTTTTTAAGTTTATATTCTTATGAACTGTATCAATACTATAGGATGACATCTGTCCAGTCATACCTATATCATGTATAAATGATGCATAATATATATTGTCAATCAATTTTTTGTCTAACCCCATATTCCTAGCAATATTAAAAGCAATGAAAGCTGTTCTTCTTGAGTGTTCATAACTTCTATTTTCTGCAATATCCAAGGATAGAGATAAGGATGAAAGGAGTTCTCCTAAATTAATGTTTAAATTTTCATTTATCATAAATACCACTCCCAACAAACTATACCATATTTTTATTAAAAATAAGGTTGTACTTACTTTTATCTAATTGCATTTTATAGTAATAACAATAAATTTCTCCTTCTTCTAAAGTAAAGTCATACCTTATATCTTTATAAAACTCATCAGAAAATATAGGAATATTTTGATTTTCTAACTTTTCGGAAAATTCTTTTGCTATTTCAAAGCCACATTTTTCATAACATCTTATTGCCCTTTTATTAAACCTAGCTACATTAAGATACATTTTTTTCATTTTAAGTTCATTAAAATAATAATCTAAGAAAGCCTTTAAAGTCTCTGTCCCATATCCATTATTCAAATAATTTGGATCAAGAACTATTCCTAAAACAGCATTTCTTTTTATTCTCTTTATATTACTTATAGTTAAGTATCCTATAACCCTTCCATTTTCGTTTAAAACTCCATAACATTTCTTTTTTCTTTCCCCTGTTTTTATATGAAACCATTGTTTTGCTTCTGTCCTACTTAATTTAGGAAAATTATAATCTTCAAAGAGAGGGTCAAGATGTTCTCCCCATTTTCTCATTTCATAAACATGTTCTACTGTTAATGTATAAATTTCTATTCTTTTTCCTTTAGCTATATACATTTGGTCTCTCTCCCATTCATTATAAATAGGATATTTTACTACTAATAATATTATATATTCTTCTTTTGATTATATTTTCCCTTGTATTTTTCAAAATAAAAAAGGTATCCATAATACATAAATGTACACGAATACCTCAATTATTGTGTTCAGTAAAAATATATTACAAATTATCTTTCAATAATTTTTTTACCAAATTCTCGACCAAACTCTTTACACTTATCACAGGTCTCTTCATGGGGAACAAAATTTACTTTTAATCCTTTTTGTTCTACTTTTAATTTTAAGTTCTTTAGATTATCTTCTATAATTTTAACTGCTTCACCACTCCATCCATATGACCCAAAGGCTCCAGCTAATTTGCCCCTATTTGTTATAGGATTTATAACACTAAACAATCTATATATAGGTCGTAAAGTATTTTGATTTATAGTTGGTGATCCTATTAATATAGCAGTACTTTTTTCAACCTTTTCTTCAAGTTCAAATCCATCCATCATTTCTATATCACATACTTCTACCTTTATATCCCCTGCTTCTTTTATACCTTCTGCTATCATTTCTGCAAGCTTAGCTGTATTTCCATAGGCTGAAACATAAGGAATAAATACCCTTTCCTTGTCAGGCTTCTCTTTAGCTTTCTTAGCCCATTCTTCAGATAAATCAACATATTTTTTCCAGTTCTTCCTGAGAATTGGTCCATGTCCTGTACATATCATATCAATATCTAAATCTCTTATTTTGTCTATTGCTTTTAACATATAACCACTAAAAGGTTTTAATATAACATCAAAATAATATTTAAAGGCATCATCAAAGTTTCCTACTAAATCATCAAACATTTTACTATCACAATAGTGGCAGCCAAAGGAATCACATGTAAATAATAGCTTATCTTCTTCAAGATATGTGTACATTGTGTCAGGCCAATGTAAAAATGGAGCTGAAATAAATTTTAAGGTTTTATCTCCTAAATCTAAAGTATCTCCATCATTAACTATTTTGTAATCAAACTCAAAATCAATCATTTGCTTTAAAAAGTTAATTGCAGCCCTTGAAGCAATTACAATAGCATTTGGTGCTAATTTAAGAAGATACTTTAAATTGCCAGAATGATCAGGTTCAGTATGGTTTAAAATAATATAATCTATTTTTTCAGGTGCTACTACACTCTTTACCTTTTCAAGATATTCCTTTTTAAACTTTTCTTTTGAAGTTTCAATTATAGCCTTTTTCTCAGCATCAATAAAATATGAATTATAAGTAGAACCATACTTTGTTTCCATAACAACATCAAAGGTAACTAACCCTGGATCAAGAATTCCAATCCATTTAACCTTTTCTTTAATATCCAAAATTTGATTATTATTCACAATTTTAACCCCCAATACAATAATCTCTATCAATAAATTACCCCACAAAACCAGCTCTAAACATTTATAAAATATAAATCCAGAGGACAGTCCCTTTGATTTTACCTTCTTCTATATAAAAAATAAGCGCAGACTAAAGTCTGCGCTATAGTTTTAAATATATTTAATTATAAACTGTCAATTGTAAATTGTTTCTACCCTTCATCTGTTCTATATTTCTCAAGATTTAAGAATTTAGTATATTGTGCCATCCATACTAGTTCCACAGTACCTGTTGGACCATTACGTTGTTTTGCTATTATTACTTCACCTATATTCTTTTTATCAGTATCAGGATGATAGTATTCATCCCTATAAAGAAGCATTACAACATCTGCATCCTGCTCTATAGCTCCTGATTCCCTTAAGTCAGAAAGGATAGGTCTATGGTCAGACCTTAACTCCGGAGCACGTGAAAGCTGAGAAAGGGATACAACAGGGCAATCCATTTCTCTAGCTAATCCTTTTAGACCTCTAGATATTTGTGATATTTCTTGTTGCCTATTCTCTGTGGTTCCATCTCCCTGCATTAACTGTAAATAATCTATCAGAATTAAATCTAAACCATGTTCTATCTTAAGCTTTCTACATTTAGCTTTCATTTCCGCTACCGAAATACCTGGTGTATCATCTATAAAAATTTTAGCCTGTGATAAAGGCCCCATTGCTCTTACTAATCTAGGCCATTCCTCTTCACTTAACTGTCCATTTCTTATTTTTTGTATTTCTACATGGGATTCGGCACTTAACATACGCTGAACAAGCTGTTCTTTAGACATCTCAAGACTAAATATGGCTACTGAAGCATCACTTTTTAAAGCACTGTTTAATGCTATGTTTAGAGCAAATGCAGTTTTACCCATAGAAGGTCTTGCTGCAACCAATATTAAGTCTGATGGCTGCAGACCTGAAGTCATATTATCTATGTCTATAAATCCTGTGGGAACACCAGTAAGTCCACCTTTATTCTGGAATAGTTCCTCTATTTTATCAAATGTATCCATTAAAACATTTTTTATAGAACTAAAACCTTCATGGGTTCTATTTTGAGTTATATTAAAAATTTTCTTTTCTGCCAGTTCGATTATATTATTTATATCTTGGTCTGCCTCATATCCCTTTGATATGATTTCATTTGATGCTTTTATTAACTTCCTTAATATAGACTTTTCTTTGACTATTTCACAATAATTTTTTATATTAGCAGTTGTTGATATCCCTTCAGGCAAGTCAGCAAGATAGGTTGTCCCGCCTATAGCCTCTAAAGTTCCTCTTTTTTTCAATTCCTCTGAAAGAGTAATTAAATCTACAGGTTCATTTCTATTATGAAGTTCTATAATAGCTGTGAAAATTTCATTATGGGCCTCTTTATAGAAATCCTCAGATCTTAACATTTCAGTTGCAGTAATAATTGAATCCTTATCTAGTAGCATTGACCCTAATACCGATTGCTCTGCTTCTAAGCTATGAGGAGGTACTTTACCCATAACTTGCAACTGTTCTGTCATCAAGCCACCTCCAAATCATTCTTAAAAATCCAGCACCTAAGATAATAAAAGTGCTGGATCTAAAAAGTCTTATTGTTCTATAACTTCTACTTTTAATTTAGCTGTAACTGAAGGATAAACTTTTATATTTACATAAGTTGCACCTAAAGTCTTAATATTATTTTCAAGTTCTATCTTTCTTTTATCAATTTTAATTTTATGTTGTTTTTTTAATGCCTGTGCAATATCCTTAGCAGTTACAGAGCCAAATAATTTTCCATGCTCTCCAGCTTTACCCTTAATCTTTACTGTAATACTTTCAATTTTTTCTGCTAGTTTTTTAGCTTCTTCTAATTCTTCCTGTTTTCTTATCTTCTTAGCCTTTTTCTGCTCTTTTAAAACCTTTAAATTTCCTTTAGTAGCCTCTTTAGCTAAACCTTTTGGAATAAGGAAATTCCTTGCATAACCATCTTTTGCCTTAACAACATCTCCTTTTTTTCCTAATGATTTAACATCTTTAAGTAATATTACCTTCACTACTTATCACCTTCCTTTAAATATTCTTTTATTGCATCCTCTAACATTTTTTTAGCCTCTTTAAGGTCAGTTGTATCTAACTGAGCACCCGCAACAGTTAAGTGGCCTCCACCACCTAGCTTTTCTAAAATCAACTGGACATTTATGTCCCCTAGAGACCTTCCACTTACATGAACTCTATTATTACTAAGGGCTAAAACGAAAGATGCTGTTATACCAGTAATATTTAATAAGTCATCAGCTGCTTGAGCAGCAATTAAAATTGCATCATCTGATTGAATGTCTAAAATAGAAATAGCTATTTTATCTTCTACTGTAGTTGCATTTTTTACAACATTGGCTCTAGATATAAAAGTATGTAAATCATCTTGGAATAACTGCTTAACAGAAGTGGTATCAGCACCTACCCTTCTTAAAAATGAAGCAGCTTCAAATGTCCTAACCCCTGTTTTAAAAGTAAAGTGTTTTGTATCTACAGTAATACCAGCTAATAACGCCTCTGCCTCAAATTTTCCAATATCTGTTTTATCTGTCATATAAGATAGTATCTCAGTAACAAGCTCACAAGTAGATGAAGCATATGGTTCTAAATATTTTAATACAGGGTCTTTAATAAATTCTGCACCCCTTCTATGGTGGTCAATCAGTACAACCTTATCTACTATATCCAATATTTCAGGTGCCTCTGTATAACTTGGTCTATGAATATCTAAAACTACACAAAGAGAAGATTTATCTGCTATTAACCTAGCTTCTTCACTAGTTATAATGTACTCTAAATATTCTGGATGATCATTTTTGATTCTTTCATAAATATTTTTAATTGAAGGGTTTATATCATTTAGAATTATATATCCTTCTTTTCCTCTACTTTTAACAGCCTTAAATATACCTATCGATGCCCCAAAGCTATCCATATCACCATTTCTATGTCCCATAATAAAAACCTTATCTGATTGGTCTATAAGCTGTCTTAAGGCATGGGCAATTACTCTAGCTTTAACCTTTGTTCTCTTTTCTACAGCTTTACTTTTTCCACCATAAAACTCTAGTTTATCTATCTTCTTAACAACTGCCTGGTCTCCACCTCTACCTAGTGCAATATCTATAGCAGCCTTTGCATATTCGTATAATTGAGCAGGATTTTTCCCATTTACTCCAACTCCTAAACTTAAAGTAATAGGTATTTTATTCCCTTCTTTTATTTCTCTTATATCATCAAGTATATCAAATTTTTTTGCTTCTAGATTTTCAAGATACTTATTTTCAAATACTATAATATATTTACTACTTTCATATTTTCTTATTAATCCATTAATTCTTGCTGCAAATAAATTTAATCTTTTATCTATCTCTGCTAGTACAATAGGCCTATTCTCTTCATCTGTGTTCTTAATAACCTCATCATAGTTATCAACTTCTACTAGACAAATATTTATTCTTTCATCATTATATTTTTCTTTAAGTACAGTAAAGTTTGTAATATCTATCCAATATAGCATTATTAAGTAATCTCTATTATTGCCATCTGCCTTTTTTACTATATTATATAACACTTTATAATGTCTATCCTTAATAGTTACCTCAAGAGACGTTTTTTTCCTATTCTTTTCAATGTTATCCATTTTAAAAGTTGGTACTATTTCCTCAATATTCTTTTCAAGTATATCCCTTTTATTAATTATTTCCATAAATTTACCATTATACCAACTTATTGTGCCATCTAATTCCACCATAATAAATGGAATAGGTAAATTTAATATAGCATACTTAGTTGCCGAATCAAATTCCTTGGTAAGCCCTTCAATATACTTTGTCCATTCTACTTTTTTTAAGTGGATATTTTTCCAGTGATAATATATAAGATAAATTAATACAATAATTCCTATTGCCGAAATTATCGGTTCATAAAAAGCTATTATAAAAAGCAGTATACCAATTATCCAAAGATAAATCTTTGTGTCAGGAATTAAAAACTTAAAAAATCTTCTATTTGACATTTTTGCCCTCCTAAGTTCTACTGAAAACTATTAAGCTTTCTAAAATTAAAAATTGAATCTAGAAACCCTACAAAGGCTATTACAAGTCCTATTGGAACATAAAGCAACGACAATATTATTAAAATTATTTTCACACCTCTACCAAATCTTTTTTTATCTAGCAAGTATACTATTACCCCAAGACCTTGCATATAAAATAGGAAAATAAGTAGTATTATAACATTAATAAAAATAGTTTCATGATAAAATAGCTTGAAGTATCTTATTATCCAAATAGCTAAAAATATTACAGCTGAACCTAAAATTATGTTATTTGGAAGTCTAAAATGCTTTAACTTAGGTATATTTATCTTTTTATATCCTAATCTCCTTGATATTGAAGATGTAGTCCAAAAGTTTATATATGTTACAAACATAGATGTAATTATTAACGTTGCTGGTATTAATGCAATCATGTAATCTACAGTTCTTTTTATTATATTTTTCATCTGAGATATTTCATAGTTTGATAAATCCATCTCTTTAAAAAGTTTAACCTGTTCATCAATTGATTTAGAAAATGAAGTATCTATAGCCTCTATAAAGTTTATGCCTGTTACATATCCTAAAATACCTAAAGTTATTGCTGTTGCTAAAAGAAATATAGCAGTACCATATATCATTACTTTATATGATGAATACCCCTTATTAATCATATATGTTAGGCCTATAGCAAATAATCCAAAAATTACAAATATAAACAGTCCTGTGAAGAAATCTATCAGGATTGAAATAAGTAAACTTGACGCTATTATAGATATAATGCTATGTTTAACATCATGTCTAATTCCTAAAATAATAAATGGTACTGGAAATAATATAATAACTAGTGGAACAATATGAAGTCCAACAAATAAAAATACTGTCATCAATAAGGTAATTATTGCTGTTTCTGTTATGCTATTAGTTCTATTCTGTAAATTCAAAATACTCACCTCTATCTTTTTTTTCTAAAGTGGTCTAAAAGTTTACTTAAATCTCCATACCATCTTTCGATATTATGCTCTTCCACAACCCCTAACTTAATTTTGCTTTCTACTTTTGAATCTATAGTATCAAATGATATCCCTAAACGTTTCCCTAAAAGATATGTAACAAGTATTATATTAGCTAATACATCAAGCAAAGCATCTTGACTATTTTTAACGCCCTTAACAAGTAATTCAAAAAGAGAAGCAACTGCAGTTAGAAGTTCACTTTTTAACCATTCTATAACTCTAATATTTTTTGTTATATTTACATTTTTATCATTGAATCCCATGTACATTCCTCCTATTTCATTATAACAGATAAAAACTATTATCAAACCTGTATGACCTAATTACTAATTATAACCAGTAAAAAGCCTTATTAAAATTCTACATAAGTTTTAACTCTAATGTCAAATTGTTTCATAGGCGTTTAATCAACATTTTTAGTACTTTATTTTTAAATTTATAGTTAAGATTGATTAATGTAGCAATAAACGTTAACCAAATATTGTAAAAGTGTTGTGTCTAAAAAAACGGCTGCTTTTGCAGCCGTTAACTGTGTATTCCCTATTAAAATTAATTATTTTTTATATACATATCTTCAGGTAAGAATTTTATTACTATTAATGCTACTATTCCACCTATAAGTGCCGTAAATAGTTGAGGTAAAGAAAAAGCTGCTATAATCTTAGGTGGAACTTTAGGTATAAATAATGATAATAGCTGTCTAACAGAAAATGCTAGAAAAACAAATTTTACAAAAGCTGCCACTACTATTCCAACATAGTCACCATAATTAGATACCCTTGTTCTTATAGCATTAAATACAATTACTAGCAACGAATTCCCTATCATAATAAAAGGAACTAAAGGAAATAATGGCATTATTCCGAAAGCAAAGGCTATAAGAGGTGTAAAACATCCTACTAGAACTCCTGATACTGTTCCAACTAAAGCTGCACTTAATATTAAAACCATATTAACAAGTGGTCCTACTAATGGCTGCGCAAAAGCTCTAAAGCCTATTTGAAATACTAGGGCTAAAGCTAAAAGAATTGCCGTTCGTACTAAATATGTAGCTGTAGAATTTCTTTTCATTTAAGAAACCTCCCTTCCTGTTTAATATATTTATATTATAATATATATAGGTAATATTTTTACAATATAAAAATTCTTTATTAAAATTGAAAATTATAAATAGAAAAAATCAGGGACTGAAGAATTTCAGTCCCCTAGTTATTTTTTATTTAATTAAGCAACTGTTTCTTCAGCCTTTTTCCTTTCTTCCTGTTTTATATCCTTTTTTAAGAAAGAAACTATTAAGGCTGTAACAACAGTACCAATAAGAATTGATACAATATATAATCCTAGATTTCTAACAGCATTAGGTATAAAGAATACGAAAAATCCACCATGTGGAACTGTTATAGCTACTTTAAACATCATTGATAATGCTCCAGTTACAGCTGAACCTATCATTATAGAAGGAATTACTCTTATTGGATCTGCTGCAGCAAAGGGAATTGCACCTTCTGTAATAAAAGATATGCCTAATGCCCAAGCTGCTTTTCCTGCTTCTCTTTCCTCTGTATTAAATTTATTTTTAGCTATTCTTGTTGCTAAACCTAGTCCTAAAGGAGGTGTCATACCTGCTGCCATAACTGCAGCCATTATTTCTGACGCCTGTCCTGCTGCTAAAGTACCAACTGCAAATGTATATGCAGCTTTATTTACTGGGCCACCCATATCAAAAGCCATCATTAACCCCAATATTAATCCTAAAATTACAGCGTTACCTGTACTAAGGTTGCTTAACCAAGTAGTCATACCCTTATTTAATGCTCCTACAGGCTTACCTATTACATATATCATAAGTAATCCAACAATTAGTGAAGATAATAATGGAAGTACTAATACAGGCATTAAACCTTGCATAGACTTTGGAAGCTTTATACTTTTCTTTAGATATCTTACAGTATAACCAGCTAAAAAACCTGCAATAATTCCACCTAAAAATCCCGATCCAGTTGATCCAGCCAACATACCTCCAACCATACCAGGTACAAGTCCAGGTCTATCTGCAATAGAATAGGAAATAAATCCAGCAAGTATTGGAACCATTAATGCAAATGCTGACCCTCCACCAATTTGCATAAGAGCTGCTGCAAGTGTTCCCTCTTCTTTAAAAGCTTCAATTCCAAAGGCAAATGATATAGCTATTAAAATACCACCTGCAACAACGAATGGTATCATATATGATACACCTGTCATAAGATGTTTATAAGGTCCCTTTCTTGTTGAGCTTCTTTGTGCCTTTATTGTTGAAACCTGTTCTGTAATATTTTGAGCATCTACCTTTGCATTTTTTGCCTTTTCAAGAACATCTTTAGCATTTTTAATTGCATCTTGTACACCTACTTCAACAATAGGTTTACCAGTAAATCTTTCCTTTGATACTTTTGTGTCTGCAGCTATTATTACTGCTTTTGCTTCTTTTATATCTTTTTCTGTTAGCTCATTTTCAGCTCCTACTGAACCCTGTGTCTCAACCTTAATTTCTACTCCCAATTCCTTAGCTGCAATCTGAAGGGCCTCTGCAGCCATATAGGTATGGGCTATACCTGTAGGACAAGAAGTAACAGCTACAAATTTCATTGTTTTACCCCCTTAAAAGTCTAATATTTCTATAATTTCATGTGGTGTCTCTGCCTTCATTAAGGATTCTCTTAACTCTTTATGCATAAGTTTTCTAGAAAGCTGACTTAAAACCTTAAGATGTGTATCATTTGCTTTATCTGGCACTACAATTAGAAAGAACATGAAGGCAGGTTCACCATCTAATGAACTAAAATCAATTCCCTTTTTACTTCTTGCAAATACTATCGATGCCTTTTTCACACCACTACTTTTCCCATGTGGAATGGCAATTCCATTTCCTATACCAGTTGAAAAAGTTTTCTCCCTTTCAAAAACAGCTTCCAGCACTTTTTCTTTATCATGTAGTCTATCATTTTTATCTAGTATGTCTACCATTTTCTTTATTACCTCTTCTTTATCATTTGCTTTAATATCTAAACATATTTGGTCTTCTGTTAATAAGTCTATTATTTTCATAATTAGTTCATCCTTTCTAAATATAATTTATTCTTATTTTATTTAAGATTTTTTTAACATCTTCAATACGTCCAGTTTGACTACCTTCAGTCATCACACTAGCTGTGCTTGTTGCGGCAGCAAGCTTCATTCCTTCTTCAAATGGATCATTCCTATCTAGAGCAAGAGCTAATGCCGCTACCATTGAATCACCAGCACCAACTGTGCTTTTCACATTCACTTTTATTCCATCTATATATCCTGCTATATCCTTACTAACAAATATAGATCCTTTACTGCCTAATGATACTACAACATAGTTTACTCCATATCTTATAATTTCTTTTGATATATTAACAATGTCTTTTTTATCCCTTAAGGTAATTTTAAAAGCTTTTTCGAGTTCGTGAATATTAGGCTTTACTAAATAAGGACCAGATTTTATACCTTCAAGAAACAACTCCCCTTCTGTATCAAGTATAGTTTTAGCCCCTCTTTTTTTAGAATCCAGTATAAGATCTTTATATATATTTTTCCCTACACCCTTAGGAACACTTCCAGAAAAAACTATTACATTATCTTCGGTGGCATATTTCATTATTGTATCTTTTATTAACTTTAAACTATCTTCTGAAATTACTGGTCCACTTTCATTAATATCTGTATTTGTCTGGTTTACTGGGTCTATAATTTTTATATTGGTTCTAGTTTCACTATCTAATTCTATAAAATCGTTTTCAATTCCTAAATTATCAAGATATTTCTTTATAAACTGCCCATTTTTTCCCCCAATTAAACCAACAGCTATACTATAGCCTCCCAATTCTTTAATTACTTTTGATACATTAATCCCCTTACCACCTGCATCTAATCTCACTGAATTTACCCTATTTACACTATCAATTGTAAAGTTATTAATCTGTATAGTCTTATCTAATGCAGGATTTAAAGTAACTGTTATAACCATTTTTAAGCCTCCATCCTAATTACTGATCATAATTTCTATATCTTGTTCTTTATATTTATCTAATAATTTTGATGGTAATTTATTATCTGTTATTATGATATCTACTTCATTAATATCAGCTATTTTAGCAAATGATACTTGGTTAAATTTAGTATGATCGCATACAACAATTGCCTGACTTGCTATTTTTAATAAAGCCCTTTTCGTCTGAGCTTCTATAAGATTAGGAGTAGTTATTCCCTTTTTTATACAAATCCCATTTGTACCTAAAAAAACTTTATCAACTCTTAAATTCTTTATAGTGTTATCTGCAATAGGTCCTACCATTGCCCTTGTTTTCCATCTCATCATCCCACCTGTTATCACAACCTCTATATCTGATCTTTTCCCTATCTCATAAGCTATATCTAGTGAATTAGTTACTATTGTTAGGTTTTTTGCCTTAATATTTTTAGCAATTTCTAATGTTGTTGTTCCAGAATCTATTGCTATCGTATCCCCATCCTCAATAAGTGAAGCAGCTAGTTTGCCTATAGCTTCCTTTTCTTCATGAAATTTGTCCTCTTTTTCTAAAAAAGTAGGTTCAAATTTTGTATGTTCAGTTAGTACTGCTCCACCATGTGTCCTTTTTATCATTCCTCGTTCTTCAAGCTCTTGTAAATCTCTCCTTATAGTTGCTTCAGAAACATTGTATAGTTTTGACAACTCCTTTACCCTAACTTTTCCTTGTTTATCAAGTCTATCTAGTATTTTTATTTTTCTCTCCTCAGCAAACATTTCCTCACCTCAGCTCATTTTACACACACTTTTTATTATTCTTCATTTTATGATTATTTATTTTCATTTATGATTGTTTGTGTTTGTTTTTATTATAATCTATTCCTGTTATTATGTCAATAAATATTTCTAAGTAAATAAAAAAGAGATTAGTTATCTTAACCTAATCTCCAGATAAGGTCTCCTTTTTTCCTATTATATATGTATCTTCTAGCTTATCTTTCACAAAAAAACTTTTAATGTCCATTGAGTATATCCACCCTGCAAAAACTGCAGTTATAGGTGCAACTAGAACTAGTCCTATACTTCCTACAACTGTCCTCATGATTTCAGAAGCAACTATCTTTAAATTTACTATCCTTATAAAACTAGAGTTTTTGGTCGTAAACAGCATTAAAAGTGTAAGGTAACCTCCAGAATATGCTAAAAAAGGGTTGTAGTCATTGTTCCTATTACAGTCCTACCTACATTAAAACCTGATTGTATCAATTCTTTTGCCGAAATGTCAGGTTTTTTTAACTTTATCTCTTCCATAGATGCAGCCACATCCATAGCTATATCCATCGCCGCACCTGATGCACCGATTATAATAGCAGAATAAAATATATACTTTAGATTAAGATTTAAATGTCCACTAAATAGTAACGTTTCTGCAAAGGGTGAGGTATAACCCTTTAATGCCAATTTATCTCCAAAAAATAATGTTATTCCTATAGTTACAATTAACCCTATAATTGTTCCAATAAATGCTGAAAGTCCTTTTTTTGTAAAGCCAGCAACTGAAAATACTATAATACCAGTTAGTAAAACTATTATAGATACAGTTAGAATTAAAGGATTTTTACCTTCAAGTAATCCAGGAATTAAAAATTTCCAAATTACATAGAGGCTTGCTATAAAAGAAAACAAAGCTTTCAGCCCCGTAAAACGTGCATATATAATTAAACATAATACAAACAGTCCAAATAATATTAATTCCCAGTCCTGTCTATAGAGTTCTAATACTATTGCATTTTTTACTTGACTATCCCTTACTTGTATACCTACAATTATCTTATCTCCAGGCTTACACATTGTGTCCATATCAAGTTTTCCTAAAAGATTACTAGTTGCTTCTATTTTATTACCTTTATACTTACCTTCTAAAATTTTTATAACAACTCTTTGATGTCCAGTTCTTGATATTCCAGATTTAACTACTTCACTATTATCTACCCTTAATACTTCTGCTTTTACTTCTTCAATATTTTTATCTAATTTTTTCCTGTTCCATCTAAATAAAATAACGAAGAAACTGTAATTATTAATCCAATTACTAAAAAAAACGATAAGTTTTTTTCATGCTTTTCGCCTCCCAAGAAGAGAAATATTCTAAAAAGCCGGGATTTCTCCCGGCTTAATGGTTTAAGTATTTATTTTGTCAATTCAAATCCCATTAGTTTAGCCATCGCTTTAGCTATTTCTGTATTGTCTTTGTATCCAGAAAATTCTTCAGCTCCAACTCCTATTGCTGACATTGGTATAGATACTCCTGAGTGTGCATAAGTAGTCCACTGAATATTAGCCCTTTCAGATAATATATGAGTTACAGCTATCGCTACAGGATTGTATCCTCCATATTCTCCAGCTTTATCTTCTATTCCATTATCTACTATATCCATTGCCTTTTCTATTTCTTTTCTTTCTGCTTCTGTTAAATTGTCTAATCCTAAGTTCTTTTCTATATAAGCAAAATATTCAGCTCTGTTATCTCCCTTTTCATACGGATTTTCATAATTTAAAACATCAGCTGTTGATAGCTTTGCATCAGTAAGTTCGTCTAATTTTAAGAAATAGTTTTTACCAAATCCTAATCCCATACCACCTGTTTCATGGTCTCCTACAACTACTATTAATGTCTCATTTGGATGTTTTTTATAAAATTCATATGCTTCTTTAATCGCTTCATCAAATTCTAATGTATCATGAATTGCTCCTACAGGGTCATTAGCGTGACATGCATGGTCAATTCTACCACCTTCAACCATTAAAAAAAAGCCATTTTTATATTTTGATAAAACTTCTATTCCCTTTTCTGTCATTTCTACTAGACTTGGAACATCGTTTCTGTTTTTTCTGTCAATTTCATAAGGCATATGGGAATATGTAAATGTCGCTATAACTTTTTCTCTTACTTTAGGATTATAATTTCTAAAAGCCTTTGTATCATGCTCACCTACAAATACTCTATATCCTTTTTCATAGAATTCTTGTAATATATTTCTATCATCTTTTCTCTTAGATTTACCCCATTTCCAATCCTTAGGTACAAAATGTCTATATCCACCACCTGCAATGAAATCTACGCCACTATCTAAGTAATCTGCTGCTATTTCATTTTCATTATTTCTATTTTCATTATGTGATGCAAATACTGCTGGAGTTGCATGTGTTAGCCTTGTAGTTGTTATTATACCTGTTGCCATGCCTTTTTCTTCTGCTTCCTCTATAAGAGTTCTTAGATTGTCTCCATCTGGTGTTTGAGAAATAAATCCATTATTTGTCTTATGGCCAGTAGCTAAAGCTGTTCCTGCTGCAGCCGAATCAGTAACAAGTGAATCTGCAGAATAAGTTGTATTAATACCTGCAACTGGAAAAGTATTCATTAATAATTTAGCATCTTTTTCTCCTGTAACCTCTTGTTTAAAATATTCAGCTATCTGTCTTTGAGATGCCCCTAAACCATCCCCTATAAAATAGAAAACATATTTTGGAGCTTTTCCTGCTGCATAACTTACTTCTATCTTTGAAAATCCTGACACAACACTAGTTAGTATTAGTGCCATTAATAAAAAAATAACAGAAAACTTGGCAAATAACTTATTTTTAAACATAGTCTAACCTCCTGTAAGATAGTTTATTATTTTCTAATATAATAACCTATTAATAGACTATTAAAAATATGTCAAAGTAAAATTATAATATGGTAAATTATACGTAAATTTCAAAATTATGTTTTGTTATTAATAGGCTAAATACTACCTAAATCATCAATATTTTAGGCAATTTCTTGTATCCACTTTTTCCCCTGTATAGCCTTATATTTATTGATTTCTCTTAAAATCTCAATCCAATCAAACCCCCTTGTATACTAGGCACTAAAGAATTTCTATTATATTTGTTAGCTAGATCTATCCAAAGAGTATGAATCTATAATAGTTACATCAATATCCACATAAATATTAAGTTTAGCCTTTTAATTCCCCATCTTAAATGCATTTGAAGATATGCTTACAATTATAATCTATTTTATTCGTATTAAAATGGAATAAAATAAAAGTTAATTTTATGTAAATAATAATATAGCTTTAGTATTAACCAAAGAAGTAAAATATAAATGTCCGTTACTTAGTTCAGAAACTTTATACTTGCTTAAGGAATAAAAAAATGGTAGCTATTAATTAGTAGCTACCATCATTTTTTATTAATTATTGTCTTTTCTCGGTTTCTTGTCTAAATTAATTTCATCCAAATCAAATACTCTAAGTGAATCCCTTACTGTAGTTTCAATAGCAAGTTTTCCATACTTGTCTACTTCTTTTTTATCCTTTGGTCCATGATTTAATGAGGCTGCTCCACCAATACAACCACCTTTGCATGCCATTCCTTCTATAAAGTTTCCTTTTAATTTATTTACTCTAGCTATCTTTAAGGCTTTATCGCATTCACTAATTCCATCACAGCTAATCGGTTTAAATTCAACATCTAGCTTTTCTTCTTCTATTACATGTTTTATAGCCTCTGACACTCCTCCGGAACGAGCAAAAATCCTGCCAAAGAAAGAAGCATTATTAAGTACACCTTCTTCACATTCTTCTAATTTAATTCCAGCTGCATCAAGTAGAGCAGTTAATTCTTCAAATGTAATAACAAAATCAGTATCATCTTTAAGCTCTTCTCTTTGAATTTCCATTTTTTTAGCAGTACAAGGACCAATAAATACAATCTTCGCTTTTTCATCTAGATGCTTAATTAATCTTGATATTGCAATCATTGGTGATACTGTATTTGAGATATTATCTTTTAATCCTGGATAATTTTTCTCAATATAAGATACAAAAGCTGGGCAACAGGATGAAGTAACTACTCCCTTTTCAGTTACACTTTCTGTAAATTCTTTAGCCTCATGTAATGATACTATATCAGCTCCAAGGGCAACTTCTACTACATCATGGAATCCTAGCTTTCTTATACCTGTAATAACTTGTCTAATCTTTACATCTGTAAATTGGCTTGAAATTGCAGGAGCTACTATTGCATATACATGTATATCTTTATTTTCCTTTGCCTCTTTTAATAAATTAACAACATCAACTATAAATGACTTGTCCATTATTGCTCCAAAAGGGCATTGGTATACGCATGCACCACATTGTATACACTTTTCATTATCAATAACTGCTTTTTTATTTCTATCAATTGAAAGTGCGTTAGCATTACAAGCTTTCCTGCAAGGTCTCATAACATCTGCAATAGCATTATATGAACAAACCTCTTTACACTTACCACACTCAATACATTTATCTTGGTCTATATGAGCCCTTTGCCCCTCATGAAAAATAGCACCTACTGGACACACTTCAGAACACCTATGGGCAAGGCATCCTCTACATGCCTCAGTAACAGTAAAACGATTAATTGGGCATTCATCACATGCTATATCAATAACTTCTATTATATTGTTGTTATTTTTGTCTCCACCTGTAGCTAGCTTTATTCTTTCCTGGATTATGGCCCTTTCTTTATAGACACAACATCTAGTTACAGGATCAGGGCCGGGAATTATTTTTTTAGGAATATTAAAAATTTCATCCATTAAAGTACCTTCCATTGCATGTTTAGCTACCTCTTTTAATACTTTGTATTTTATTAATTGTACATGAGTTTCAAATTTTCTCATAGAAGCCACCTCACATTAAATATATGTTAATTTAATTTTTTTACCTAATTTAACCATTAACTTTGCTAACTCACTTACTACCTTAAACTTAATACTTAAATCAACAGGCATATCAGGATTTTGATGGGCTGGGTTTATAGCTTTTCCCACCCAAAGGTTTAGATGGGTACAATCTTCAATTAAAGTTTTAGCTAATAATGAAGCTCCATCTTTACCATCCAACTCATAAATTGCATCATCTTTTAGTAAATTATCATTGTATTTTTTAATTTTTTCAACTGCTTTATTTAAAGTAAGTACTCCTTCTGTTACTAAATCAATACCATTTATTGAAGCTATCGGTGGTACCTTATCACTGAGATAGTCCATATTAACTTCAATTTTTTCACCAAGCTCCCTTGCTACTATATTAGCTGCAGTACCACCACATACAATTTTTTTGCCTTCTCCTTCCATAAGTTTTTTTACAACCCAACCATCTTTGCTGCTATCCTCAGGAGGACCAGTAAACAAATCAATAATTTCAGGTTTTCTTAATTTTACTGTAACAACTGTTGTATCATCACCTGGTTTGTTTGCATAAAAATTTTTACATACATTAATTACACTTTTTGTTATGTTTTTAGCACACTTCATTTTAATAGATATTTTTTCTAAGTATTCTGCTACATTTTCCCATTTCCATCCTAAATTTAATATTGCACCTACTCCTGCATGTATTACTCCATCACTTACAATGGTTAATACATCCCCTTCATTTAACCTAAAATTGCTTTCTTTGACAACTTTCCCATTTATAACAGTTTCTCTCTTTTTAATTTGAACTATTTTATTATCCTTAATTAGAAAAAAGGGAGGATTATCATATTCTGCAACATATACTTCCCCATTATTTTCAACTTTTATTATTGTAAATGTTGAATATGCAATGTTTCGTATACTGCATACAGGAAGAGTGTGTACTATAGTATCTACTGTTTCTTGAATGCTAGCCCCCTCTTTTAACATTGTTGCAGCTATTTTTGAAGTTAGAGTTGCCAAAATATTGGCCTTTACTCCACTACCTAGTCCATCAGCTAGAACAATAATAGCATTATTATCATTTTTAATAATCTCTACATTATCACCACATAACTCTTCTCCATATTTATTTATATTATCATAGGCAATATCTATAAAGCAACTCACTTTATATCACCTGTCTCACCCATAGTTAATTTTTTTAGCTTAGTTAAAATCATTTTTGTTTCTGCAGTTGTTTCACCAAGTAAACTGGCTATTTCTTGGGCTACTCTCATTTGCTTTTCTATAACACTTTGTGCGGCATCTAATGTATTTTCTTTAACTTTTATTAATTCTTTTTTATTAGCTTCTTCTGCTGTTATATCTACCATAATAGCTAATATTACACCTTGTTTTTCTAAGTATATTATATTTTGCATTAATACTACCCCATATAAAGAGTAGCTAACTTTCTCCTTTAAAATACTTTTTTTATTTTTCTTTACCTCATTAAATTTAGTGTCATCTATTAATATAGATATCGGTTTACCTATTATATTATCTGCCTTTACATTAAATATCCTTTCAGCAGTAGGATTAAACTCTTTAATTTTTAATTCCCTATCCACTAAAATTATTATATTAGGACTATTTTCAACTATAACATGATTTAAGCTTTCAGCTTTACTTCTCATATGTGGTAAACACATTTCCATTTCTGCCATACCTTCATAAACAGCCTGTGCCTTCTCTCTACAAGTGTTATAACCACATGCACCGCAGTTTAATTCGTCTGATTTTTCGTATTTTCCCATCTCTCTTAATATTTTTTTAATTTCATCCTCATTAGCTTTATTTTTATTTAGGCTTTTATCAAAAAATCTTTTGGTAAAGTTTAATCTATGTATTTGATTTTTATATTCATTTTCAATTTCAGTATAATTATCTTTTCCTTTTACATATTCCTTAACCTTTATAAGCCTCCTAAAAAAGTCTAATTCACCATTTGGCATAACAGGCCCACCTATACAGCTTCCTGTACATACATTAACTTCTAAACATACTTTTTTTAAGTTACCTGAACTTAAAGATTCAAATATCTCCATAGATTCTTTTATACCATCTACTGAAATAAAATGGTACTTTTTATTAATTTCTTTATCTAAAAAGCTATTTAATACTCCCCCACCTATAGGGAATTCTTTACCCCTTTTTTGTGCTTCTGCATCAAAGGATTGTGGTTTAAGCTCATTTATTTTTAAATTTTCCTCTTTAAACCATTCTGACAATTCTTCAAAGGTTAGAACTGCATTTACAATATCTTTATGCTGAAAATTAGCAGCTTCTATCTTTTTTGCTGTACATGGTCCAATAAATACAACATAGCTATCCATTCCATAATTATACTTAATTACTTTCCCATGGGCAACCATTGGTGAAACTACTGGCATCATATATTTTACTAAAGATGGATAGTATTTTTCAATTAAATAATTAGCTGAAGGGCAACTAGTAGTAATTATATTTTCATATTCCTTTTCTTCAATATATTCTTTATATAATTTAGCTACTATTTCAGCCCCAATGGCAGTCTCTTCTACAGCACTAAAGCCCAATTTCTTTAATGCTGTTACTATTTGTCCCCCATCATTTATATCAAAGGCTCCAGCAAATGAAGGGGCAATACTAGCTATGACTTTTTTTCCTTCTTTTATAGCATTTTTTACTTCCTTTAAATCACTTTTTATATTCCTAGCATCTTGAGGACATACAACTAGACATTGTCCACATCCAATACACCTGTCTTCAACAATCTTAGCCTGTCCATTTTTAATTTTTATTGCCTTAACAGGACAATGTCTTAAACATTTATAGCAATTTTTGCAGTTAGCTTCTGAAAAATTAAGGAACTTCAAGTTTTTTACCCCCCAATAATATGGTTGTTAAAAAATTGTTCAACATTATCCTCTTGAACTGAAATTATTTCACCATTATCTACCTTTACCGCAACTGCTTTAGTACATTCCCCTAAACAAAAGGCTGCTTTAACTTCTACTTTATCCTCTAAATTTCTTTCTTTTATTAAATCTTGCAACTTATTTATTACATTATAAGCTCCTTTTAAATGACATGCACTTCCAACACATACGTTTATAACTTTCATTTTTTACACTCCTTTACATAATCTTTTGTTTTCATAGTCTATAAAATGTTTATTAAATACACCTTAATAAAACCATTTTCCAAAATTTTGTATTTCCTTAGAATGTTTAATGATATCCAAGTAAATTATATTGCTCTGTTATTTTTTTGTCAATCTTCTTTTTGTATTTCTCTTCTTAAAATAAGCAACAAAAAAGACTTATATTCGTCTAAATAATTAGAAAATATAAAGGAGGGATAAAATGAAAAGAAAACTATCTATTTATTTAATAATATTAAGCTTAAGTATCCTATCAGTAGGTTGTAATAGCCATGAAAACACATCAAATAGTATTAGTTATGAGATTTTACAAGATAGTATGCCTGAATATTTAGAAGGGACAATTGAAACTATAAAAACACAAAAAGGTTTTACAGTTTTACAAAGTGAAAATGATAAAGATATTCTTTTTATAAGTTTAGGTGAAAAGCCTACAGCTGGATACAATATAAAATTAGAAACAATAAAAGTAGAAAATGATAAGATAAGCGTTATAATAGAAGAGGTAGAACCAAAGAAAGGTGAAATGGTTGCACAAGTTATTACATATCCTTTTGTATTGGTAAAATTTGATGAAAATATAGAAGGTAAAATACAAGTTAGTAATACCACAGGAAATACTTTCTCAAAAATCGATATATAAATAAAAAGAGGGGATAAACCCCTCTTTTATTAGTCTAAAGTGTATGGTAAAAGAGCAATATTTCTAGCTCTCTTTATAGCTTTAGTTAATTGTCTTTGATGTCTTGCACAGTTTCCTGTGATTCTTCTTGGAAGTATCTTAGCTCTTTCAGTCATATATTTTTTTAGTTTATCTACATCTTTATAATCTATAGATTCAACTTTATCTTTACAGAAACTACATACTCTTCTTTTTCTTCTTCTTCTAGCCACTTACTTCTTCCCTCCTTTAGAATGGAATCTCGTCATCATCTACTGGTTGAAAACCATCAGTTGGATTAAAGTCATCTACTGGCATGTCTGTATTGCTAGTATCTTGTCTCTTATCTCCCCATTCAAGGAATTGTACTCTATCTGCCACTATTTCAGTAACATATCTCCTTTCACCTTGAGGAGTTTCATATGATCTATTTTGAATTCTTCCATGTACTCCAACAAGTCTACCTTTAGCTAAGTAATTAGCACAGTTTTCTGCTTGCCTACCCCATACTACAATCTTAAAAAAATCTGTTTCTCTTTGTCCTTGTTTGTTTGTAAAAGGTCTATCTACTGCAATATTGAAGGTGGTAACTGGTCTCCCACTATCGGGTAGGAACCTTAACTCTGGGTCCCTTGTTAATCTACCTATTAATACAACAATATTCATCAAAACACCACCATTTTAAATCTATTCATTTTCTTTAATTACCATATGTCTAAGAACCTCATCAGTTATCTTTGCAATTCTGTTAATTTCATCTACTATTCCTGCTTCCCCTTGAAAGTTGATAAATACGTAATAACCTTCAGTAAAATTCTTCACAGTATAAGCAAGCTTTCTTAAGCCCCACTCATCAACTTTCTCAATATTACCTTTACCTTTTTCCACTAACTCCTTAAATCTTTCAATAACACCATTTCTTTTTTCATCTTCCAAGTTAGGAACAAGAACAAATGATGCTTCATACTTATTCACTGTTTTCACCTCCCTTTTGGACTTTACGGCTCTAATAATATAGAGCAAGGTATACCACAATGATTAATTATATCATTTATTTTTGCAGTTTTCAACGAAAATTATAACTTTTTAAAAAACCCTTTGGATTAATCCAAAGGGTTTTTTATTACATCATTTCTTTTATAGCTTTTCCTAATCTCTTTATACCTTCAACTATTCTATCCTCAGTCATATTTGAATAGTTTAATCTCATAGTATTTTCATTTCCACCATTAGGGAAGAATGAACCACCAGGTACAAAGGCAACATTGTTTTCAATAGCCTTTTCTGCTAATTTTCTTGCATTTATATGCTCTGGTAATATTGCCCAAGTAAATAATCCTCCCTCAGGATAAGTAAACTTAACCTCTTTAGGGAAAGCTTCCTTCATAGTATTAATCATTAAATCCCTTCTCTTTTTATATACTTCTTTTATTTTTTCTATATGCTCATCTAGGTCATATTTATCTAAGAATTTGTTTAGTATCATTTGGGCAGTAGTATTAGTTTGTAAATCTGCTCCTTGTTTTACTAAAATATATTTATTAAGAAGTTTTTCATCTGCACATGCCCAACCTAATCTAAATCCTGGACAGAATGTCTTAGAGAAGGAACCTAAGTATACAACTCTACCTTCAGTATCAAAGTGTTTAATTGCAGGAGGTAACTCTCCTTCAAATCTAAGTTCTCCATAAGGATTATCTTCAACTATAACAATGTCATGCTTATTTGCAACTTCTACTAATTTCTTTCTTCTTTCTACAGACCAAGTTCTACCTGATGGATTTTGGAAATCAGGTATAACATATATTAATTTCACTTTATCTGTAGTTTCAATTATTTTCTCTAATTCTTCTATTATCATTCCATTATCATCAGTTGGTATTTCTACAAAATTAGGTTCATATGCTTTAAAAGCATTTATTGCACCTAAGTAAGTAGGACTTTCGCATAAAACTACGTCTCCCTTATCTAAGAAAATTTTCCCTGAAAAGTCTAATCCTTGCTGTCCACCACTAAGCATAAGAATATTGTTTTTGGTAACATTTACTCCGAATTTCTCCATTCTCTTTGCTATTTTTTCTCTAAGTGGATCATATCCTTCAGTTGGTGCATACTGTAATGCATTTGTTCCCTGCTCTTCAATAACTTCTGCTGCTACTTCTTTAACCTCTTGTACTGGAAATAATTCTGGAGCTGGTAATCCTCCAGCAAAAGATATTACCTCTGGTCTTTGAGTAAGTTTTAACAATTCACGAATTTCAGACGCCTTTATGTTGTTCATTCTCTTTGCAAATTTATAAGCCATGAATACACCTCCAAAAAAATTATTAAAAAAACAGCCAATAAAACGTTTTCCTAGTTTTTAGTTTACTACAAATATTTGGTTTTGTCTATTGAAATTAATTACATTTTTGACACAAAATAAGTTAAAATTCCTCATATAGACAAATTAAACATTATAAGATATGGTTATTTATTGGCCAATTTCTGAGTTTTCACTGCTTATTACTTTTTTTATTCTTCTCTCTAATTTTTTTCTTGGCAACCACACCTGTCTTTCACAGCCTAAACACTTTATTCTAAAGTCAATACCTGTTCTCATAATCTCCCATTTATCTTCACCACAAGGATGCTTCTTTTTCAATTGTACTATATCACCAACTTTTAACTTCATAGGCATTGTATATTCCTCCTATTATTTTTAATAGTGTAAAGCTTCTCTTTTTTAATAAGAAGCACCTCTATATTATAATTATATAATATTATTTTATTTTTACCAACATATATATGTATACTAATAAAGTATAAAAAAGTTAATGATTTCATTATCAAAAATACTTTTAAGTAACAATAAAATAATATTTGCTTATGTTGATAAAGCAGATGGATAATCCATCTGCTTCTATAAAAGAATTACTAAGCCCCCAAAGCCAAATAATTAGTACAGGAAACTATACGTTATAACTTTACTTTTTCTACTATTTTTTTATCTTTAGTTTTTAAAAATCTATACAATCCTTTAATATTAAAAGTATCACTACTTAAAACATCTTTTACATTATCTAGAAAGTTACCACTAAATCTAATAGATAAACCACAACTTGCAGTTATCTCTCTAGGTGTAGGTATAGTTTTTATATCAACTTTCCTTTCTTTTAACTTTTTTTCTGCTTTTATAGCATGATGTGTAGAATCAAAGGCAATTACATAATATATTTCTTTATTCATATAATCATCCCTTATAGAACTATTGTATTTTCTGCATTTTTCATATTCTCTACTATAGTATACATATTTGTTACTTCGCCAACTTTAAGTTTATCTTTTATGTTATAAAAGTCTAAACAAGTTCCACATGAAAGTATTTCAACTCCTGAATTTTCTAATTTCTTCAAATCATCAATAACTTCTGAACCTTCAGTAGTTAATTTAACTCCACTATTCAAAAATAGAAGTTTTGAAGGATATGGTTCTGCTTCAGTAAGTGTGTATATATAACCTTTCATTAGTATTTTCCCTAATTCATCTGACCCTTTTCCTAATTTATCACTTCCAAATACTATAGTCATATCCTTAAGTTTATTATTATCATCATTATCTTCTATTTCTTTAGCATCTCCCTTTGTTATATAGATTCGAAATTCATCTTCAGAAACTTTTTCAGTATCGTATTCACAATTTGAACTCTTAGCAAGCTTTGATACATTTTTCATGGCAACTTCATTATCGACAATAGTTGTAATTACTCCTGTTTCAATCTCATCTAGGGCCTTTTTAGTCATGATAACAGGTTTTGGGCAGGCAAACCCTCTAGCATCCACTTCCTTTTTCAATATTTCAACCCCCTTACAAATTCTACTAAATATATTATAGGTTCACTCAACCTTATTATTCAAGCTATCAAATATTATATAGATATAATCTATAGTGCTACTGTTAAATATAGATTTTATCTATAATGTATTTTAAATAACATTTATCAGATTTAAAAGTGAAAACTATTAGAAAAATATTAGATATGGGTATCATAATTATATAGGTAATATTGTTAAATATGAATTTTAAAATTCAAAAGTTGGTGTTTTTATTTTTTTAATTCTATTTTTATAAAAATATATAATTTCATATTTTATTTTTTATTTTTTTAACTTATTTATTGGCATTTTTAAATATTAGTAATATTATATAAATAAGAATTAAATATTTTAATATTTTATTTCATAAATATTAATATGTTTCATATTATATTTAAAATTTACTATTACATTTTAAGGGGGGCTTAACATTGAATAAAGAGATAAAAAAAATATTAGGTCAACTAGATAAGGGGGAAATAAGTGGGAAAGATGCAATAAAGATTGTTAAAGAGTTAAGAACTAGAAATATATCCTACCAAAAAAAGGCCTCCAAAATAAAAATAGTCATAAAAGATGATGGAAAGAAAATTAATATTCCTGCTATCCCCTTATCTATAGCTAAGCTTTTAGTTAATATAGCGTTAAAGTTTAGCAAAATTGGTATTAAACATAGTAAAAATGTAAATGAAGAATGGGAAAAACATATTAGAAATGTATTAAATGAGATAAACTTAAAAGAATTAGTAGATATATTAAGATCCTGCGAACCTTTTGATTTTGTAGATATTTCTCAAAATGATGGGAAAACAAAAGTTAAGATTACTATACTATAAGGAGGTTTAAAAATGAATAGAGAAGCAATAGGTAAATGTCCTGTATGTAATAATGATTTAGAAATAACAGAATTACACTGTCATTACTGTGATACAACTATAAAAGGACACTTTAACCTTTGTAAGTTCTGTAAGCTTGATAATGAACAAAAGCATTTCATTGAAGTATTTATAAAAAATAGAGGAAATATTAAGGAAATTGAAAAAGAACTTGGAATATCTTATCCGACTGTTAGAAACAAGTTAGAAAATGTGATAAAGGCATTAGGATATGATGCTAAGTATACACCTAAAGTTGACAAAAAAGAAATTTTAGCCAAATTGAGCTCAGGTGAAATTACCGCTGAGGAAGCAGTTAAGTTGTTAAAAGATTAATATTGGGATAATTAATCCTAAATTATATAAAAGAGGGGGAGTTTTTAGTGTCAAATAATTTAAAGGAAGAAAAAATGCAAATTCTTAAAATGGTTGAAGAAGGGAAAATTACTTCAGAAGAAGGTGTTGAACTACTAAATGCATTAGAAGAAAAATCAACAACATCTAATTACAATACAAATGCAAAATGGCTTAAGGTAAGAGTATTCGACCCTGAAGATAAAACAAAGGTTAACGTAAATATTCCAATAGCTCTAGTGGATATAGGGCTAAAATTTGCTACAAAGTTTTCTCCAGAACTTAAAGATTCAAGTTTTCAAGAAATTGACTTAAAGGAAATAGTTGAAGCTGTTAAAAATGGGGCTGAAGGGAAAATTGTTGATATAGTAAGCGAAAAGAATGGTGAGAGGGTTGAAGTATTCGTTGAATAAGCATGGTTAAGTCCATGCTTATTCTTTTTAGCTTAAAAAACCTATCATCTTTAAATAGCTAATAATTATATTATAATTGTACAAATAATAACCAAATGTAGAATTTAGCGTTCCTTTAGCAATAAAACTATCTGGGAAAACTTTAATTACAGGAGTTAGTAATGCAAATAAAACATATAAAATTAAAATACCTTTAGCTAATCCAAATACCAATCCACTTATATGGTTTACCTGTTTTAAAATAGGTAGTTGTGCTATATTATCTAATATTGTAATAGCTAAATATATTAATATTTTAGCTATAAAAAAGACTAAGACAATACTTATAATATCAATAGCTCTTTCCGTTAACATATTAATTAACATTTCCCCTGAATAAATATCATTATATAGGGGAATATTTTGTGAAAACTTTTCAACAAAACCTTTAACCTTATCAAAGAAAGCTGGATTAGCTTTTATATATTCAGATAATATTGGATAATATAGCTTTGCAATATATATAGATAGTATAAACCCTACTAAGTTAAAAGCAGAAATAATAAAACCATTCCTAAAACCACCTAAACTGTTAAATAGTAAAATTAAGATAATTATATAGTCCATCCAATTCATTTCAACACCTGCTTTCACTGGCTTTTTATAGATACTATATCCATTATCTTAACATTATTCTGAGTAAAGATAACAGCTTTATCTTCTATAAAGCCAAAATATTTTATTTCTTCATCACTATTAAAGTTCAAAAAAGCTTTTCCTTTTTTAATACCCTTTATCTTTTTCTCTCCAATTAAAAAAGTTTCTCCATTGTTATAATATAAATATTCATATTCCTTATCTACTCTCTTTTTCTCAAGTGTCCTCCCTTTAAATGATACAGTTTCGAAATATTTTCCATCTTCTTCCCATAAGAACATAATTCTTTTATCCTTTTTATCTATAACTATATCTAATAAGGTGCCTTCTAAGTCTCTAGCCCAAAGTAGCTTTTTTTCTTTTACACAGGCCACTTCCTCATCTGAAACTAAAACTATAGTATCTTCGTCAATAAATTCTACATTTTGTAATATTTGATTTTCAAACTTCTTCTCCCAGATTTCTTTTCCAATAAAAGAATAAAGCATTAAATAACTTTCTAATTGTCCTTCTTCGGTACTTAGAGTAGTTATAGCAATATTTTTTTTATTATCGTTTATATTACCATAAAGTATTTTCCCCTTTTCTATAATGATATTACTTACAAGTTTCCCATCACTATTTAAAACATTTATGCCATCTAGTTCTTCCCCAGCTTTTGTAAACGCCAACAAAAATCCTTTTTTCTCTAATATTTGCTCTACCGTTAATTTAAAACTATAGTTCCATAGTTCTTTTCCGTTACTATTAAGAGCTAAAACATTTCCCATAGTAGAATCTGCAATATACAATCTTTTTTCACCAAAATATATAAGGGGATTATTATATTTAATAGTCTTGTCCCACATTTTAATACCTTTCATATCATAACATATAAGTTTGTTTTTTCTATATATTATAAATCTATCGCCATATATTTTAACTTTACTATTATTTTCTAATGATATGTTTTTTTTACTATTAACCTTTAAAGTTGTTTTCTCAGTCTCAAATATACCATGTATCTTTTCTTTAAAAATATCATTGGAAAATAGAAGAATAAGCATTATAAAGAGTAATATAAATCTTCCTACTTTTATCTTATTTTTATTATCATTGTTCTTACGAGTCATAAAAATTTTTCCCCTCCCTATATATTTATAAGTTCTTCCTTACAAAAAAAAATCCTTCCTTAAAAGTTAGGAAGAACCTTAAATAAATTATTTAATTTTTTTTATATAGTTTTTAAACTCTTTAATGAAAAATCTTCCTACTATAAAAACGAAAATAATAAAGCCCAAATATCCAAATAATGGATATATTGTTATAATTAATTTAGTAAAACCTATTCTAGCTATTGGAATAGCTGAAATACAAAAAATAATAGAAAAAATAGGTTGGTTTACTTTTAATAAGGAAGAAATTCTTTTTATAAAGCCAAAACCATTTGATAATGCAGTAGTAAACATAGCTCCCCATAGTATAATACCATATAGTAAACTACCATTATTCCCTAAGTTTTCAGCAATCTTTAGCATAGGTACTTCTAAACCATTTATATCTGTAGTGTAACCTAATAGTGGAACTCCAATAAATAATGCAAGTACACCTAATCCTAACCCTCCAAAAATTCCACCCTTTAATGCAGTTTTCTTATCTGAAATTATTGGTAATAGAGAGCTCATAATAACAACGGTTGTAATGCTATTATAACTTACATACAATATTGAGGATATAATCCAATGGCTTGTTTTTGCAATTTCTCCTCCACTAAAGTTGCTAATTTGGAATCCATTTTTCAATATGCTTATTCCTCCCGTTAATATTACTCCTAAAAGTAAAATCGGAACTAATATAGTATTTACCGTAGACAATCCTTTAATATTAAATAAAAAAGTAATTAATGTAACAAGTGCCATTAAATAAATACCTATATTGTAAGATATATTAAATTGCTCCTTAAATATGGCTCCACTTCCAGCAAGCATAACACAATATCCTGCTAACAAAAAGATAATTATAATTATTTCTGTAATCTTTCCTAAGGATTTACCGAAGATAGGTGTTAAAAATTTTTCATATCCATCAATTTTATTCCTGTATACATTAAGTAAAACAGACGAACCTAAAATAGAAAATAAAAAAGTTGCTAATATTATTCCAAAAAGACCTTTATATCCAAATACAATAAAAAACTGCATTATTTCTTGACCTGAAGCAAATCCTGCACCAATTACTGTACCTATATATATGCTAGCAAGCTTGAGCCAATTTTTATTCTTCATATACTAGCCTCCTTTTAATTGCTTAATTATCTTTATGATTAAAAGGGCTAGTTTCATAACCTATAAACCTTCAATTTTATTTTTCAAAAATTTTTGTATATTATTTATATAGCTACACATAATATTAGTGTCGGGAACATTGTGGTTGAGCCCAGACTCATATATGCTCCTATTTTGGGGTATATATGGGTCGGCCGAAGATTGCATGTGGGTCGAAAGGCTCACATGCAGTCGGAGGGAAGATCTTATATGGTTGGGAAAGGTTCTATTGTAGTCGATTATTTTGATTGCAATAGGGTCCCAACCTATCGTATAAGGTCGAGCTAAGATCCTGTATGATGTCGATGTAGAATTTTTTAATTCTACTAATGGTTCTATACAGCCGAGAGGTTGTATAGGGCTGTTAAGATATCATGCAGGGTTGAACAGACCACTATCATAGGTAGTGACCTGCTTGGTCATGGTCGAAAGATCATGGCTTGGTAATAAGCTATGTATGGTGGTGTAAGGTAGATCACTATGTTCTCGGCTTTTATTTTTTTGTGTTTTAATCTTTTCTAATTGTCTATGAGGATTGTTACTTATCCTAAGAAGAGAGTCTAGGATGTCCGTTACTTAACCAATGAAGCCAGACTTCGACGTCCGTTACTTAGACCAAAGATGTTTACGCTTCGTGGTCTTTTTAAAATTTTCAATCTTCCATTCTCAATTTTCAATTGTAAATTGTTTTCCCTAGCCACTAATAACTATTTCTTTTACTAACTACATACTACTAACTGCTAACTGGTTGTACTCTTCCATCCGTGAAACTTGGGGACAGGTCTTCTGTTTCACTCTGTTCAACGATAGATCTGTCCCCCGTTTTATGAAGTCTTTTCCAGTTTTTTAAATTGTCAATTCTCAA
>NZ_MCIB01000012.1 GCF_003609645.1 Thermohalobacter berrensis | reverse complement strand
AATAGCAAGAACTTAGTAAGATGTTTTTCTAATTAATAATCTTCATAGCATTACTAAAACCCAACCACTACCCACTAACCACCAAAAACTGCATTTAAAAGTAACGGTCCTCTTAGGCTAGACTTCCTAAGCAAAGTAACGGTCGTCGAAGCATAACTTCTTAGGTCAAGTAACGAACATCCTAGATTTACTCCTTAAGTATAATCCCCTTTCGTTAACCCTGTCCAATTTTTGAGTTGACAATCATCAGTTGATATTATATTATTTAATTGTAAACCATTTTTATGTATTCGGTTAACAATTTATGCTTAAGAGGGGGTTTTTTTAATGTCTACTAAAAATTTAGCATATGTATCAATTTTCGCAGCTATAACTGCAGTATGTGCTCAAATCTTTATTAATCTGCCATTTACTCCTGTACCAGTAACACTACAAGTATTAGCAGTATTTTTATCTGGAGCTCTTTTAGGCAGTCGACTAGGGGCAATGTCACAAATAGTGTACTTACTTTTAGGAGCAATTGGTATTCCCGTTTTTGCTAGTTTTTCAGGTGGATTTCATATTCTAGTAGGATATACAGGTGGTTATCTTTTAAGCTATCCTATAGCAAGCTACTTAATTGGTAAAATTTCTAACCTATATAAAGGTGATTCACCTGTATTAAAAAATGTAACAACGGGCTTCTCAATGGTTATTGGACTAATAGTAATTTATTTATTAGGTGCTTCCCAATATGCACTAGTAGCGAATGTTTCATTCATAAAATCTATATCTGTAACAGTTATTCCTTTCATCATTCCAGATTTAATGAAACTTTTAGTAGCAGTTGCTTTAACTTATCCAGTAAAAAATGCTTTATTGAAGTCAAAGTTACTTCCGGCATCTAACTAAATAATTTATCCTAACAAAAAACTACAGGCTGATGGATTATAATCCATCAGCTTATTTTATACCATTTTCTGTCTTAATTTTGTACTCATTGTTGCTTTATGTCAACAATTTTTTTGTTGATGTTATCCACAGTATTTTTTGTGAAATCTGCATAAATTTATAATTTTATCCAAGTAATCCACAAAATATACACATTATCCACAACGTTATCCACATTTGGACATGCCATTTTAGGCTTGTTTATAATCTCTTTCCACATTATCCACAAAGTTTGTCCATTTTTATTCTCAACAATGTGGAAAAAATGTTATTATTTTTGTTGAAAAATATGTCGATTAGTAAAACCTTTTTCGTTTACATAAAATCGTATACATAAGTTTAATATTAGCCAAAAAATAAAACAGTTCCTGGTTCCTAGCTCCCAGCTCTTAGAAAAACTATGAGCTAGGAACCAAGAGCTAACAACTGTATTTTACTAACTACTAACAAATTTAATTTTCAATTTTACATTTTTAATTGCTTTTCTAATTGTCCATTGTCAATTCTCAATTGTCAATTTCTTTTATTGGTAGGTTACTTAGCCAAAGAAGTAAAAACTTCGCTGTCCGTTACTTAGCCTGAGAAGTAAGGCTATGAAATCTTTTTTGAGTTTTTTTCTTTTAATTGTCAATTGTCCATTATCAATTCTCAATTGTATTTCTAATTGTCAATTGTAAATTGTATTTCCTACCTTTGTCCTAATTTCAAATTAGGTACTGCATTAAGAGTCATATCTGCCCTATATCCCTTTATAAAATCATAATATGCTGCACATCCTATCATTGCTGCATTATCTGTACACAGGATTTTAGATGGATATTTGAATTCTAAACCTTCTTCTTCACATCTCTTCTTTAAAAGAGCTCTAAGCCCCTCATTGGCAGCTACACCACCTGCTATGGCAATTATTTTTGATCCTTTTTCCTTTGCTGCCATTATACTCTTTTCTGCCAATACTTCTATTACAGCTTGCTGAAAACTTGCAGCAACATCTTCTACTTTAATTTCTACGCCTCTTTGTTTGTTATTATTTAAATAATTTAAAACAGCCGATTTAAGACCACTAAAACTAAAATCATAACTATCATTATCTAGATATACCCTTGGAAAATCTATAGCATCTTTATCACCAATCTTAGCAAGTTTATCAATTTCAGGACCACCTGGATACCCTAGACCTAAAGCTCTAGCTACCTTATCAAAAGCTTCCCCTGCTGCATCATCTCTAGTTTTGCCTAATATTTCATATTCACCATAGTCCTTTATATATACAAGATGAGTATGTCCGCCTGACACTACTAAACACACAAAAGGGGGCTTTAAATCTTTATATTCTATAAAGTTTGCACAAATATGTCCTTCTATATGGTTTACACCTACCAGTGGAATTCCTTTACCAAAGGCTAATGCCTTTGCAGTAGCTACACCTACAAGTAGGGCACCCACAAGTCCCGGTCCATAGGTAACACCTATATTATCTATATCATCAAAGGTTATATTAGCCTTATCTAGAGCATCTTGAATAATAGCATTCATACTTTCTATATGTTTTCTTGATGCTACTTCAGGAACTACTCCACCAAATTTTTTATGCAAATCAGTTTGGGATGATATTACATTTGATAAAACTTCCCTTCCATTTTTTAAAACTGCAACTGAAGTCTCATCACAAGAAGTCTCTATTGCTAAAGTAATTATATCCTTTTTAGCATTCAAGGTAAATCCCTCCAATTAATTGTCTAACCTCTATTATAACCTATTTGATAAATTAGTTCTAGGAAATTATTAGTGAATTCAACTTATGATTTAGTTATTTTGAATAATTTTCTATTGATATTTTAGTATGGAAAAACAAAAAATAACTATATACTTCTTTCTTAGGAGTGTATAAAATGACAGATAAAGAAAGCTTATATAATAGGATTGCATCTGCAAATATAATGTCTGATGGCATGCTAAAAGATATAAGCTATGGTGATTTTGCCCTAATGATGGTACTAAAGGATAGAGCTAATAAACCTCAGAAGATTATAAAAATAGATGATATAAAATCTTAAAATAAATTTAGCAGGTCACATAATAAGTGGCCTGCTTTATTTTTATTGATATTTATCTTCCAAATCCATAGCCATATTAGTCAATATTTCATCTGTAAGATTTATATCACATTTATGATCTTCTGTAAAATGTGCACAGTTTTCACAGCTCTTAACTGTTTCATTCATTACCTTAACACCACTTTGCAAAGCATCACCTCTAGGTCTATATTCACTACAAAATTTTGCTACCCTTTCTAATTGTTCCCTACTAGCCATAAGTAGACCTCCTTCTTTGTCTTTTTACTTATTATTTCTTTTAAAATTTTAAGTTATTCAATGTGGAAAGAAAAAAAGCGCAGACTTAAAGTCTGCACTTTCGAAATTAAATAGTATTATTTTGAATTTTTGAAACGCGAACCCGGTTCCCATTTCAATTTCACTTAATTGTCAATTGTACATTGTAAGTTGTCAATTAGATTACATCGCTCTTCCTATAGTTGCTAATCCACTAGTTATTAACACCCAAATAATCCAAGAAGAAAGCACTAAAAAGCTAGCCGATTTTCTAGAAATTTGATATGCATAAGAAACTCCTATTATTGCCAATACCTGATACCAGATTATAAAGATATCAATTTGAGACAATAAATTGTATAATAGTCCACCTTCCATTGAACTTGGTAATATTATTGCAAAGTTTATAGGTACAGCAAATTTACCTATTATCAAAGAAATTATAGCAACAAGTATTTGGCCTAAAAGGATTGGTAAATATGAATATACAATAACTCTAAAGCCCTTCTTAAAACTACCTTCCCCACCTACTAAACCTGATATTGCATTAATAAAGACTGATTTACCTAACCAGATAGCTAAAGGTGTTATTGCAATAAATATCATAGAAATATAAAGCTGAGCATTTAATAGGTTCTCTATATTTGGCATTTCCATTCCCTGTCTTGAAAATTGTTGAACTAGTTGCTGTCTTAAAAAATCCTTATATAGTCCCACTCTAATAAGTATTAAAAACAGCATTACTCCTATTATTAATAAAATAGGAAAAAGTGGCTTAGGGTATTCAGCTATATTTTTAAAGGCCTTATTTGGATTTGTAAATACATATTTTAATCTTTCCCACCATGTAAAAGGTTCCGTTTCAAATTCATTGTTATAGTTTTCATTAATATTTTCTGTCATTTTAATCCTCCTTTTCATTTTTATCTATTCATATCTTAAAGCATCTATTGGATCAAGTTTTGCAGCTTTATTAGCTGGATATATTCCAAAGAATATTCCCACTGCAGATGAAAAGATAACTGCTATTATAATTGTAACAAAAGATATTACAGGTGGTATTCCCATAGATATTGCAATAATATTGGCTATTATCAACCCTAATGTAGTACCTATTAATCCACCAATACCAGATATTATCATTGCCTCAACCAAAAACTGTATAAGTATATCCTTTCTTGTTGCCCCTATAGCCTTTCTTATGCCTATTTCCCTCGTTCTTTCTGTTACTGACACAAGCATTATATTCATTACACCAATACCACCAACTAAAAGGGATATTGCTGCTACTGCTCCTACTACCTTTGATAAAATACCCATTACATTATCTAAAGTTTCCATCTGCTGTTTGGCACTAAAATACATATAAAAATTTTTCCCAACATTTCTATGTCTTCTCTCTAAAACTTGTATGATATCCTTTGAAACTTCATCTATTTTATTGTTATCAGATATAGCTACTTCAAATAGCCAGTATTTATCTGTATATCCAAGCTTTTTTACCGTACTTATTGGGATATATATATTTGTAATTACTTTTGCACCAAAGTTTTCGGCCAACTTGTCAAAAGAAGTCTTCTTATACTCATAAATTCCAACTATTGTAAAGGGTAATCTTTTATACCCATTATCAATAAAAACTTTTTCACCTATAACATTTGTTCGCTTAAAAAGCTCTAATGCTAGTCGTTTTTCTATAACAGCTATTCTTCTTCTTCCCTTTACATCAGATTCAGATAAAAATCTTCCCTTTAATATGTCTAATCTATCGATATTAATATATTCTTCATTTACGCCATATAAATCAATATCTCCATTATATCTTCCCTTTAAAGCTTTAGCTCTATCTGCTATAATTGGTGATATTGCATTTATATCATCCTTAAAAATTCTTCTTATGGCTTCTATATCTGTATCATCAAAACGATCTCTATATTTTGGATTCTCTCCCCAGTTCATTCTAATTGAAACCCTGTTTGTTCCTATCTTTTCAAATTCATTTCCTATCTGAGCTTGACTTCCTTGTCCTAAGGAAACTATAGTAATTACTGAGGATATACCTATAATGATTCCTAGCATTGTAAGAAAAGTACGCATTTTATTAGCCCAAAGGCTAGCCAATGCTACTCCAATACTTTCAATAAAATTCATTAAATCACCTCTTTATTCTTGTGACAAAGCCGACTTAGCTATAAGCTGCTTATTAACCTTTTTATCATCTATTAATCTTCCATCTCTAAAGCTAACAATTCTTTTAGCATGGTGTGCAATGTCATCTTCATGGGTTACAAGTATTATCGTTACTCCTTCACTATTAAGTTTTTGAAATATACCCATTATATCTTCCCCTGATTTTGTATCTAAGTTACCTGTAGGCTCATCTGCTAAGATTATTGCAGGATTATTAGCTAATGCCCTTGCTATTGCTACTCTTTGCTTTTGACCTCCAGATAATTCGTTAGGCTTATGATCTGCTCTATCTCCTAATCCAACCTTCTCTAATAATTGGTATGCCCTTTTTCTTCTTTCCTTTTTAGATAACCCTGCATACATCATTGGCAGCTCAACATTCTTTAAGGCAGTAGTTCTAGGCAATAAATTAAAGGATTGAAATACAAAACCTATTTTTCTATTTCTTATTGAAGCAAGTTTCTTATCATTTAAACTTATTGTATCTACATTATCTAAAATATATCTCCCTTCTGTAGGTCTATCTAAACAGCCTAGAATATTCATAAGTGTAGATTTTCCTGAGCCTGAAGGCCCCATAATTGCAACAAATTCTTCCTTCTCTATATTAAGATTTACGTCCTTTAAGGCCTTAACTTCT
Organism: Thermohalobacter berrensis; assembly: GCF_003609645.1. Lineage (GTDB taxonomy): Bacteria > Bacillota > Clostridia > Tissierellales > Thermohalobacteraceae > Thermohalobacter > Thermohalobacter berrensis. The sequence goes on along the minus strand of NZ_MCIB01000012.1, from coordinate 142,915 downwards.
ACACTACCTGTTTTATATATTTTAGTTAAATCCTCTATTCTTATCATTTCTTACCACCTTGATTAATTATATTTACTTTCATACCATCCTTTATAGTTTCGTCAGGATTAAAGATTATTTTATCTCCTTCTTTTATTTTTTCTGAAATTATTTCTACTTTAAGGTCACCTTCAATACCTACCTTTACAGGAACTTCTTTAACTACACCATTTTCAACTTTAAATACTACAGTTTCACCATTTCTTTTTTGATATAGACTTTCATATGGTACTACAAGTGCATCACCTTTATGTGCAGTATTAACCTCTACATCTACTGAAAAACCCGGTTTTAAATATTTATCAGGGTTAACAATATCTATTTTTACTTTTACGTTAGTCTCTACACCTGTATTTGTATTACTTTTTGTTGCCACAGGTGAAATATAGGATATTTTACCTTCATATTCTCTGCCCTTAAAGGCTTCTCCAGTTATTTTTACCTTTTGTCCAATCTTAACGTCATTTATATCATACTCACTTATACTAACTTCTATTTCTAATCTATCCGTATCATCAATTATAAATAACGGATTAGCACTATTAGCAGGTATACCTACTTCTGCTTCAGAATAGACTATTGTTCCATCTATTGGACTTCTTATTATAGATTTTTTCAAGTTATCTTTTTGCTTTTTAAGACTTAATTCTGTTAATTCTATAGTTTTTTTCTGAGTCTCAATACTATCATTTTTATTAAGAAAATCCTCTAATTCTTTTTTGGCAAGTTCATACTCATTTTTAGCCCTTTCATAGCTTACCTTATCCTGATCTAACTTAGTCTTACTTATAGCCCCTGCATTGTATAGTCTTTTAGAGTTTTCATAATTTTTCTTTGCATTATTTAATGACAGTTCTGCATTCTCTAATTGTTTTTCAAATTTAAAAGCATCTGCTTCATCCATCATATTTTTAAGTTTTTCTCTCTCTAATTCTAGATTAATCTGTGCAGACTTTATATTGTATTCAAGTTCCTCTGTATCTAGCTTAGCAAGTATATCTCCTTTTGAAACTTTATCTCCCTCTTCAGCAAGCACTTCTTTAATAAGGTAAGGAAGACTTGAGACAATATTTCGCTGTTCTTTTGCTTTTATGATCCCATCTGTAATAATATTAGAAGATAGCTCTTCCTTTTTAATTTCTGTTACTTGGACACTTTTTGCTGCTTTAGTATCACTATTTACTGTTTTAAATATACCAAGACCTATTATTCCTATTCCCACTATTATTCCTAAAATTATCAAGACCTTTTTTTTCGACATAACATATCCCCCTCAAAAATTTATACATAATCCTGTTTTTGCCATATATTATATATAGACTACATATTCAATAAAATCCCTTCATATTCCTTTAAAGTTGCAAAATTAAGTTTTTGTAATAAATAAACGCAGACTAAAGTCTGCGCTACTATTCGAAGGTTGTTTATTTACTTTTCTAATTCTCAATTGTATTTCCTAATTCTCCATTCTCAATTCTCAACTCTCAACTGCTTTTTAAAAGCAGTTCCTAGCTCTTTGCTCTCAGCTCTTAGTAAAATTAAAAACTTTTTTGGCTAGGAACAAGGAACCAAGAGCTAGCAACTGTATTTACTAACTACATGCTTCTAACTACTAACTTATTCTAATTCTCAATTGCTTTTCCTAATTGTCCATTGTAAATTGTCAATTGTCAATTATATTTAAACCTCTTTCCACATAATTATAGCATCTTCGTTTGTATCTGAATAATATTTGGGTCTAACACCACAGGCTTTAAATCCATATTTTTCATAGAGGTTCTGTGCAACTATATTGGATTTTCTTACCTCTAGTGTCATCCTATTTATCTCTAGCTTTTTACATATATTAATAAGTTCCTTTACAATAGCAGACCCAATTCCTAAACCCCTATAGTTTGGAGCAACTGCTATATTGGTTATATGGCCTTCATCTAATATAATCCACATTCCTCCGTATCCTACAACCTTATCTTCTAATTGAGCTACTATATATTTTGCCAATTTATTTTCAGTTATTTCTTTAATAAAAGCATTCTTAGACCATGGAGTAGTAAAGCATGTATTTTCTATATAAAGAACTTCTTCTAAATCTTTTGTTTCCATTTCTCTTAATATAAGATTAGGCATCTTTTTTACCACAGACCTTTACCCTCTTTTCATATTCTCGTTGTGCTTGTGATTTTTTTATATAATTAGGTACTAACTCAAGATAGTGTTGTACTTCACCATTTTTAGCCTTCATAAAGGCTAATTCTGCAACTGATGATGCCCTAGGCATGTTTACAGCTTTAGGTGCAAATATTGCCTTATTACCAAGGCAATTAATTATTTTTTCTTTATATGCAGTAGCTCCATCTCCATTAAATATTATCCTTTCATCCCTGTTGTTTAATGTATTAAGTAGTTCTTCTAATTTAATTACTCTTTCATCTTCAATCTTTGTAAGTTTGCCTAAGTCCCATTTATATATTGCACTATATACATTCTCCCTTCTAGCATCTATAAGAGGTACTACTAACCCTTCAGCAAGTGGAACATTAAAAGCTAAAGCCTCTAAAGCTGATATTCCCACTACTGGTTTATCCATAATCTGTGCTAAACTTTTTATAGTAGCAACTCCTATTCTAAGTCCAGTAAATGAACCTGGTCCTACTGAAGCAGCAAAAATATCTATATCCTCTGGTTTAAGCTCACAGCTTTCCATTATTTCCTTAACTATGGGCATAAGCTTTTGTGAATGTGTCTTTTTATGGTTTAATATGTACTCACCTATTAATTTATTCTCATCTAAAATAGCACATGTTGCAACTATACTAGATGTATCTACAGCTAATACTTTCATTTTTTCAACTCCTTTTTAGTAAAGTACAGTTGTTGTTTATAATCTAGAAGTAAACGTTACTTTGACCTTAAAAGTAGTGCTCCGTTACTATACCAGAGAAGTAGCACGTTGAGGTCCGTTACTATACCTATGTAGTAAAGCTTCGCAGTCCGTTACTTAATCAGAGATGTCTAGCCTACGTGGACCGTTACTTAGCCTAAGTAGTAAGGCTCTGATGTCCGTTACTTTACCAAGGAAGTAAATCTAAGATGTCCGTTACTTGACCTAGGATGCCATGCTTCGATGACCGTTACTATAGCGAGGAAGAGAGTCTAGGATGTCCGTTACTTAAGCCTAAGAAGTTATGTGTTGTAGTCCGTTTTTTATCTTTTAATTGTTAATTCTCAATTGTCCATTGTCAATTGCTTTTTAAATGCAGTTTTTGGTGGTTAGTGGGTAGTGGTTGGGTTTTAGTAATGCTATGAAGATTATTAATTAGAAAAACATCTTACTAAGTTCTTGCTATTAAAAGCAGTTCCTAGCTCTTTGCTCTCAGCTCTTAGTAAAATTAAAAACTTTTTTGGCTAGGAACTAGGAGCCAAAAGCTAATAACTGTATTTTGTAATTTTCCATTTTACATTTTCAATTTTTAATTTCTTTAATTGTAAATTGTAAATTGCTTTCCCTAACCACTAACCACCAGCCACTAATAACTATTTCTTTACTAACTACATGCTACTACCTACTAACTCATTCTAATTCTCAAATCTCAATTATAAATTGTCAATTATCTCCTCGTGTCTTTTGCCAACTCCATCTATTATTATTTCCCTTTTATTTTCTCCGTTTCCCCTTTTTATCGTAATATTGATTCTTTCTTCAGGAAGAATTTCTTCTATTAAATTTGCCCATTCTATTATACAAACCCCATTTGAATAAAAGTATTCCTCATATCCTAAATCATCCATTGCTTCTGGACCCTCAAGTCTATACACATCAAAGTGATATAAAGGAAGTTTTCCCTCATACTCATTTATAATAGTAAAAGTAGGACTTGTAATATAATCTTCTATTCCCATACCTTCTGCTATTGCCTGTGTTAAAGTAGTTTTACCTGCTCCTAAATCTCCTGAAAGACAGAGTATATCTCCACCTTTTAAGAGTGTTCCTAATTTATAACCAAATTCCTTAGTTTCTTCTGGACTATTTGTAACTATCTTCATAATCTACTTCAGCCCCTTCATCGAAAGTTACAATTACTTGACTTTACCTTATATTATATTATTGCCAAAGTTTTTATACAAGATAAAAGGACAAAAAAAGCTGATGGATTACGAATCCATCAGCAACGGTTAAGCAATTTTTAAATAATACTAGTCGAGGTACATAGGCGTCCCTCATATTATGTTCCTTTATTGTTGAGGGATTCATAATCCCTCAACCTAATTCAACATTTATAATTCAAAATTTAACATTATGAAATGCGAAAAATTTCGCATTTCATTAATTCTCAACTCTCAATTGTATTTCTTATCCTTTAAATATTGGTGATACTTTCTTGTATAGTAATACTGTTATTGCAGATACCATAATTCCCTTTACTATATTAAATGGTACTATTGCAAATAAAACAAGTGACTTTAAGTCTACAACATATTTATTAACCTTTGAAGCCATACCTATAATAGCTTTAATTGGCATACCATATAGTTTTGCATAGAATGGTATAAGTATAAAGTAGTTCGCTACAGATGCTACTAATGTCATTATTAATGTCCCTAGCATTAATCCTACAATAGCATTTTTAAAAGTTTTGTTTTTATAGTAAATATAACCTGCAATATAAACGAATACACTTCCTACTATAAAGTTAGCAAGCTCTCCAACACCTACAGTAGTTGTTCCTTTAATTACTGCATGAAGTATATTCTTTAAAAACTCTATTACAACACCTGCCATAGGCCCTAATGCAAAAGCACCTATTAGTGCTGGTAGGTCACTTAAATCAATTGTTAGAAAGCTTGGGGCAAACCATAATGGTATCTCAATATACATAATTAAAAAAGCAATTACTGATAATATGGAAACATTAACTAACCACCTTGTGTTTATTCTTTTCTTTGCAATTAACATCTATATTCCCTCCATTCCATTTACTCTTAATACAATATTACAAATAAAAAACTCCTGAAGCTAATCTTCAGGAGTTATTAACATAGGTAAAAGACTCTAACCTTCTCCCTTCCAGACTTTAACTGTCGGCTCTGGAATTTCACCAGATCAGCTGTATATACAGCTCGCGGGCTTTAACCGCCGGTCGGGAATTTCACCCTGCCCTGAAGATTAGTTTATTTATTCATTTTTCAGTTTTATTATCTCATATGGTTAACTTTTTGTCAATTGTTTATTGTTATCTGACCTAAGGAGTTAGTCTTTGTGGTCTGTTACTTTAAATGCAGTTTATGGTGGTTAGTGGGTAGTGGTTGGTTTAATAAATCATTAGCTCGATTAGCATTTCAATTTTTTTGTTTTCTAATTGTCAATTGTCCATTGTCAATTCTCAATTGTATTAATAGGTCCGTTACTTAGCCAAAGAAGTAAAAACTTCGATGTCCGTTACTTAGTCATAGACGCTAGGCTTTATAGTCTGTTATTTAACCTAGTAAGTAACGCTATGAAGTCTTTTTCTTTTAATTCTCAATTCTCAATTGTCCATTGTCAATTGTAGTTATTGGTCCGTTACTATGCCTAGCGTTATTGGGGGATTTGTAATCCCTCAACCTTTAATCGCAGACTAAAGTCTGCTCTACAATTTTTATATTTTTTATTTTTCATTTTAAACCTATAATTTTTTCACTAACCACTAACCACCAACCACTAAAAACTATTATTTTTCTTACTAACTACTAGCTACTACCTACTAACTTTCTTCAATTCAACATTCACAATTTAAAATTTAAAATTATAAAATGGGAAGCTAGTTTCCCATTTTATAAACAACTTTTCCATCTATAATTGTTGCAACTGTTTTGCAATTTATATCCTTAATTGGATTACCATCAAATATAACTATATCTGCATCCTTTCCTACCTCAATACTTCCAACTCTATCATCTATTCCTAAAATCTCAGCTGGATTAATAGTTATAGCCTTAAGTGCCTCCATTTCATCCATTCCAGATTTAACTGCAAGGCCAGCACAAAGTGGTAGATATTGTAAAGGTATTACTGGAGAATCAGTCATTATAGCAACCTTTACTCCAGCTTTTTGAAGTATTCCTGGTGTTTCAAATGTTAGGTTTTTTAATTCAAATTTAGTTCTGTGGGATAATGATGGCCCTACTATTGCAGCTTTTCTTTCTTCACTTATATAGTCTGCTATAAGATGTCCCTCTGTACAATGTTCTAAAGTAATATCAACATCAAATTCCTTTGCTATTCTTATTGCTGTAAGTATATCATCAGCCCTATGAGCATGAGCCTTTAATGGTATCTCTTTTCTTATAACCTTTGCCATTGCTTCCATTTTCATATCAAATTCTGGCTCTTTTTTTGGATCTTCTTTAGCCTTTTCCTGCTTTTCAACATACTTTTTAGCCTTAAATAATGTTTCTCTCAAGATAGCTGCTGTAGCCATTCTAGTCATAGGTGATTTTTTCTTAGCATTATAAACCCTTTTAGGATTTTCTCCAAAAGCTATTTTCATTGCAGCCGATTCTTTCACAATCATATCGTCTATTCTTTTTCCATATGTCTTAATTACTGCAAACTGGCCTCCTACTACATTTGCACTACCTGGGCCTGTTGCAGCACATGTAATTCCACCTTCATAGGCTTCCTTAAAAGTCCTGTCCATAGGATTTATTCCATCTATTGCTCTAAGATGTGGAGTTACAGGGTCAACCATTTCATTTACATCATCACCTTCAAATCCTATTCCATCTTCAAATAATCCTAAGTGACAATGAGCATCTATAAATCCTGGCATAACTACTTTTCCTTCTGCATCAATTACTTCTGCATCTAGAGGTGCAACTACATCGGTACCTACTTCTTTTATCTTCCCGTCCTCTACTAGAATACTTCCCTTTTCTATAACTTCTCCAGCCATAGTAAATATTTTACCATTTTTAATTATTAGCATTTAATATCCTCCTTTTTTAATCTCTATTTAAAAGCTTAACAATTATTCTACTACTTTTTCAATACCCTTTATTAAATCTTTTAAAGTACATGGCTTATGAATCATGTAGCCTACATTAACTAATTTATCTTTTTCTATATCACCTGGCCAACCAGTCATTAATATAAACTTAATATTTGGATACTCTTCTTTTATTTCCTTTGCAACATCTAGCCCACTAATATCAGGCATTGCTAAATCACAAATTACAATATCATATTCTTTTTGTGTGATTTTTCTAAATATTTCTTCTCTAGTTGAGCCAATATCACTTTCAACATTTAACATTGCTAAAAGTTCCTTTATAGTATCTGCAACATCTTCTCTATCATCGATTATAAGTGTCTTCACTGAATCATATTTAGGAATTTCCATATTCTCTTCTTTAATATTATCAACTTTAGAATAGCTTGGAAAAGAAATTATGAACTTAGTTCCAGACCCTAATTTACTTTCAACACTAATATTACCGTTATATTCATTTATGATATTTTGAGTAATACTTAGTCCAAGACCTGTTCCCCTTGCTTCCTTTGTACTATAATATGGTTCAAATATCTTTTCTTTAACTTTATCCTCCATACCGATTCCATTATCTTCAATATGTAAATATGCCTTATCATCTTTATCATATGTTATAATAGTCAGCTTTCCTCCGTTTTCCATGGCATCCATTGCATTTAGTACTATATTTAGTAGAGCCTCTCTTATTTCATGTTCATTACAATATATACACCTTTTAGAATTTAATCGTTTTATTATTTCTAGTTTTGCACCCTTACTTTCATAATCATTTTTCCACTTTGGCTTAGCCATTTCTATTACATTTTCCACTATAGAATTTAAGTTATGTAAATCAATCTGTTTGTCGTAACTTGTCTTATTAAAATTCTGTATCTTGTTTACTATAGCTTTGGCATCTAAAGAAGATTTATATATAATATCTAAAAGTTTTCTAATCTCTTCATTCCTTGATTTTAATAGTGCCATTTGAGTAAAACCTATAATTGTAGTCAGTACATTATTAAAATCGTGGGCAACTCCCCCTGCTAACTCTCCTAAAATCTTAAGTCTCTCTGCTTTTACTAATTCTTTTTGACGTTTTTCATGTTTCCTATGGTCCTTTAATAAGACAAGTATAATACTAGTTAATATTTGTAGTAAATATATGTGTTCTTGAAAAATATTTTCATCTTTTTGTGAAACTAGTACCAAAAATCCCTTTATAGTGTTGTCTCTTTCTTTTATTGGAACCTCAACTAATGACTTAATTTTATATTGTAGGAATAGTTTATGCAATATATGTTTCTCACTAACACATAAATCACTTTTAGTAACTAGCTTTATGGTTCCCTTTTTTATCCTCTTTTTTAATAGTTCCTTACTAAAAACACTACTTTTTAACTTATTTAATAATTCATCTGGTAGTTTATATTTACTTATAAAATCTATAGTAAAATCATCATTTATTGTCACTATATATCCATAATCTGCTCCTATATTATTTATTACTTTAGCAATAGAATAATCTAAAAATTCCTTACAATCTTTTTTATATGGAACCTTTTCAATAAGCTCTTTAATTAACTTTAGTTTTCTGTTAAAACATGCAGCAATGCTATAATAGTCCCCATCTTGTTGACACTTCACAATCTGACCACTATTATCTAAAAACTCGCGGCCTTCCTTCGAACCACTTAACATAAAGTCCCCCCCTGAACTACACACCTTCTAACCAAATACTAATATAATATAATTCTACTTGCTGGATAAATTATCCTTTTTTATTTTTTATAAATTATTTATACACTATTACTTTTTCTATATCTTTTATAAATCTTTCATACTAAGTGATATTCTATTTCTTTCAATGTCTATATCTAAAACCCTTACCTTTACTACGTCTCCCACAGATACTACTTCCATTGGATTTTTTATATATCTGTCACTTAAGTTTGATATATGAACTAATCCATCTTGTTTTAACCCAACATCTACAAAAGCTCCAAAATCTACAACGTTTTTAACAGTTCCAGTAAGTATCATCTCTGGTTTTAAATCCTCAATCTTTAATACATCTGTTCTAAAAATTGGCTTTGGCATTTCATCCCTTGGGTCTCTACCTGGTTTTTGAAGCTCACCTATAATATCTTTAAGAGTTGGTAATCCCACTTCTAAGTCATTGGCTAAATTCTCTATGTTAATATCGTTTATCATATTTCCTATATTCTTTAGTTTCCCATTTTCTATATCTTCTTTTTCGTATCCTAAAGTATCAATAAGTTTTAAAGCTACCTCATATGATTCTGGATGGACAGAAGTATTATCTAATGGATTGATTCCATCAGATATTCTTAAAAAACCTGCACATTGGACAAAGGTTTTTTCTCCAAGGCGTGATACCTTTAATAGTTCTTCTCTACTCTTAAATTTACCTATCTCTTCTCTATATTTAACTATATTTTTAGCTACACTAGAGGTTATTCCTGAAATATACTTTAATAATGACACTGAAGCAGTGTTTAAATCAACCCCTACACTATTTACACAGTCTTCTACTACTCCCTTTAGTGCTTCATCTAGCTCTCCCTGATTAATATCATGCTGGTATTGACCTACTCCAATATGTTTTGGATCAATCTTTACCAATTCAGCTAATGGGTCTTGTAATCTTCTTGCTATAGAAATTGCTCCCCTTAATGATACATCTATATCAGGATATTCCTCATTTGCAACCTTTGATGCAGAGTATACTGATGCACCTGCTTCATTAACTATTGTATAGTAAACATTTTTATCTAATTCCTTAAGCATTTCAGCTACTATCATTTCAGATTCCCTTGATGCTGTTCCATTTCCTATTGCTATTATATCTACATTGTATTTTTCTATTAATTTCTTTAATTCCTCTTTAGCCTCTTCAACCTTATTTTGAGGTTCTGTAGGATATACTGTTGTTGTCTCTAGAAGCTTTCCTGTTTCATCAACTACCGCTATTTTACAGCCTGTCCTAAAAGCAGGGTCAAAACCCATTACAACTTTCCCTTTTACTGGTGCCTGCATAAGTAAGCTCTTTAGGTTTTTAGAGAAAATTTTTATTGCATCCTTTTCTGCTCTTTCTTTTAAAGTAGTTCTTATCTCCCTTTCTATTGCAGGAGCAATAAGTCTTTTGTAACTATCTATTATACTTTCTTCTAGGTATTTAATGGTTACAGCATTATCATTTTTTATTACTTTTTTCTTTAAGAAGTTTATTATTTCATCATATGGACTTTCTATATTTACCTTTAATACTTTTTCCTTTTCTCCTCTATTAATTGCTAATATTCTATGATTTGCAATTTTTCTTACTGGTTCACTATAGTCATAATACATCTCATAAACTGATTTTTTCGATGAATCAGCTGCCTTTGTAGTAAGAATTCCTTTCTTAAATGTTAAATCCCTTATAACCTTTCTAAAATCTGCATTATCTGATATCCACTCTGCTATAATATCCATGGCACCCTTATATGCATCTTCTATAGTATTTACCTCTTTTTCTTCATCTATGAAAGGTTTAGCTATTTCTTCTAAATCCTTATCTTCAACTTCTTGCTTAAATATTATATGTGCTAAAGGCTCAAGACCCTTTTCTTTTGCAATTGTAGCCCTTGTTCTTCTTTTAGGTCTATATGGCCTATATAAATCTTCTACTCTTTGTAGGGTATCTGCCTTCTCAATTTCTTTTTTTAATTTTTCTGTAAGTTTTCCCTGTTCATCTATAAGTCTTATTACTTCATCTTTTCTATTTTCTAAATTTCTTAAATATGTAAGCCTTTTCTCTAGTTCCCTTAGTACTACATCACTTAGTTCTCCGGTCTGTTCTTTTCTATATCTAGCAATAAAAGGTATAGTATTTCCCTCATCTAATAGCTTAATTGTATTTTCTACTTGATACTTTTTTAAATTAAATTCTTTAGCCAATTTTAAGGTTATATCCATATTTTATCCGTCCTTTCTAATTTTTCAATTTCATTATAATATTTTCTATATGTAAACACAAGATAGGACTATAGTTTTAGGACAAAGGTAGGATATTTGTTACTTGACCTTAGAAGTAAGGCTATGTGGTCCGTTACTATGTCTGAGAAGTAATGCTTCGATGTCCGTTACTATGCCACAGGCGTTTAGCCTACGATGACCGTTACTCTGCCTAGGATGCCACGCTTCGATGTCCGTTACTTAGACCTTTGTAGACATGCTCTGTTGTCCGTTACTATTCCTTAGACGTCTAGCCTACAGATGTCCGTTACTTTAAAAGCAGTTCCTAGCTCTTTGCTCTCAGCTCTTAGCAAAACTAAAAATTTTTTGTCTAGGAACCAGGAACTAAGAACTAACAACTGTACTTTACTAACTACATGCTACTAACTCTTTTAATTTAACATTCACAATTTAAAATTTAACATTATTGAATAGGGGTAATTTTCCATTTCATTGTCCATTCTCAATTGCTTTTCTAATTGTCAATTGTACATTGTTAATTGTCCATTGCTTTTATTGTTTTCTTCAACTTTTAAAAAAGCTGATGGATTAGGAATCCACCAGCAATGTTATAAAATGGTATTATTTTACAAAATTGAAACGCGAACCGGGTTCGCGTTTCAATTTTCCTTAATTGGCAATTGTACATTGTTAATTGTAAATTACCTTCCTACTCTATTTTAAACCCAACAATTAAGCTATTTAACTGACTTGCCATTTCATTTAATCTAACAGCATACTCATTTATTTGATTGACAGCTGACTGCTGTTCTTCTGTACTTGCTAAAATAGTTTGTATACCTGAAGCAGTCTGTTGTGAAACCGCACCTACCTGACTTATTGCTTTTTCGATTCTACTCATTTCCTCTAAAAGCTCATCAACTATAGTAGTAAATTTCTCAACAGTTTCAACTACTTGGTCTGTTTCAGTTAATATTCTATTAAATGATTCAGTAGTACTACCTATAATTTGACTTCCCTTATTTACTTCATCTATTCCTGTATTCATAGATTTAGTAACAAGCTTCATTTCATCCTGAATCTTATTAACAATATTAACTATATCACTTGATGCATTACTTGTTTGCTCTGCAAGCTGTCTTACCTCTTCTGCTACAACAGTAAATCCTTTACCATGTTCTCCTGCCCTTGCTGCCTCTATGGCTGCATTTAATGCTAACAGATTAGTTTGTTGAGAAATTTCCTCTATAAAGCTAACAATTTTCCCTATTTCATCAACATGTTCTGATAATGTGCTAATTTGGTCTGCTGATTTTTTTACAGTTTTTTCGATTGAATACATAATTTCTTTAGTATTGTCTATATCTTTAGAACTTTCTTTTACAATATTAGCAGCCTCATTAGTAGCCTTTAGAATACCTTTTGTTCCTTCCTCTACACTCTTTACTCTTCCACTCATCATATCAACCATATTTGTAGCTTCTTCAACATTTTCAAGCTGCATCTCCGTACCATTAGCAACTTCTTCTACGATTCCTGATATTTCTTCTGATGACTGGACAGTTAAATTTGCACTTTCAGTTAAGTATTTAGAGGAATCTTTTATGTCAGTAATTGCATCCTTTAAATTAAATATAATCATATATAATGCATCTATCATTTGATTAAAAGCCTTTTGAAGTTCTCCAATTTCATTTTTAGCCTTCTCTTCTACTCTTACTGTTAAATCTCCTGTTTTTATTGTATTGGCTGCCTTGGCAAGGTCCCTTACAGTTTTAGTAAACACCCTTGAAGCTATCGACGTTACTATTATTACTAATACTATAACTATAGCAACTATACCAATATTTCTGTAGAGATTTTTTATTTGGGCTTCTTTTACTTCACTTGTGTTTTGTTCAATTATAACCCCCCATCCTGTAGATGGTACCTGAGTATATGCCCCAATAACAGAAGTTCCATTTTCGTTATTATATGTACTTACTGATGTTTCCCCCTTTAAAGATTGTAGAACTCCCTCAAGTCCTTTTTCTTTAGCATTGTATCTTTCCATAACTTTTTCCTTAAAATTTGGATGTCCTATTACTATTCCTGTTTTATCTACTATATAAGACACACCAGTCTTACCTACTTTGTTTTCTGAAACAAGCTCAGAAATTTCATTTAATCCTATTTTAGCAGCTATTACTCCTATCTTTTCCCCTAAAATATTTTCCATTGGTGTAGCTATTATTACTCCAGGCAATTTTGTAACATCATCTATAAAAGAATTTGATATTGTTTTTTGACCTTCTAAAGCTTTATTGAACCAATCTTCAGAACTAACATTTAATTTATCAGACCTATTTCTTGTTGAGGCAACTTCCTGACCATTTTTATCAAAAACGTATAATACCTTAATTTGGTCTATTTTTGTTACAGTTAAGTTTAAAGACCTTATAAGCTCATACCTTTCCATATTCCTAAAATCATGGGTTGCTGCTAAAGTATCTAATACATTGAAAAAAGTATTAATATATGTATCCACTTCATTTGAAAGTGATTTTGCTAATGCTAGATTTGAATTTTCCATATTCTCTTTAACATTTTTAGTTTGATAATAATAGTTTACAAATGCAATAGTTGATATAGGGATTAAAGTTAATATAAGAACTAATGCTATTAACTGATTCTTAATTTTTCCCCTTTTATTCTTATTTTTCGATTTTTTAGGCTTACTTTTTGTAACTGATTTTTTTGTTTTTTTCTTTTTTGGTTTTCCTTTGTTTTTCTTCATTGAAAAAGCAAACTTTTCTTTAAGTTTCTTAATTAGTTTCATCCATGCCACTCCCTCTTATAAAGTCAAGTTACATATTTTGTATATATTCGATAAAAAATCCAAAAATCCTTTTTAAAATAAAAGAGGTTTCTTCTGGAACGACCAACCGGGTTCGTTGTTCCATTTAAAAAACAGAACCATCCCTATTTTAATCACTTATTTTTTTACCAGTTTTTTCTATTTATATTTTGCCCAATATATAAGGGCTGAATATATTCAGCCCCTACACTAACACGCTGCTATCTACTAACAAGTAATCCTTATTCTTAGGTTTTTAATCTTTTCTAATTATCAATTCTCAATTGTGTTTTATAACGTGTTTCGTGATTTAAAAGCAGTTACTAGGTCTAAGAAGTCGAACTTCTCTGTCCGTTACTTGACCTAGGTAGTTATGCTTTGCAGTCCGTTACTATACCTTAGATGTCTAGGCTACGAGGACCGTTACTTAACCTAAGGTGTCTATCCTTTGATGTCCGTTACTTTTAAAAGCCGTTTTTGGTGATTAGTGGGTAGTGGTTGGTTTTTGGTAATACTGTAAAGATAATTGATTAGAAAACAATCGTACTAAGTTCTTGCTATTAAAAGCAGTTCCTAGCTCTTTGCTTCCAGCTCTTAGTAAAACTAAAAATTTTTGTCTAGGAACTAGGAACCAAGAGCTAACAACTGTACTTTACTAACCACTAACCACCAATCACTAATAACCATTATTTTCTTTTAATTGTCAATTGTCCATTCTCAATTGTTCTGTTTTAGGTATTCATTAATAAATATATCTATATCTCCATCCATAACTGCCTGTGTATTACCAACCTCTGTATTTGTTCTATGGTCCTTAACAAGATTATAAGGATGGAATATATATGACCTTATTTGTGATCCCCAGGCTATTTGACTATATTCACCTTGTAAGTCTTCTATCTTTTCCTGTTGTTCCATTCTCTTAAGCTCAATAAGCTTTGCTTTTAATATCTTCATAGCAGTTGCTCTATTACTGTGTTGTGACCTTTCATTCTGACATTGTACTACTATTCCAGTAGGTATATGGGTAATTCTAACGGCAGACTCTGTTTTGTTTACATGCTGTCCACCTGCACCACTTGCCCTATATGTGTCTATCCTTAAATCACTGGGCGATATTTCAATATCAATATCATCATCTAATTCAGGACTGACATCAACTGAGGCAAATGAAGTATGTCTTCTACCTGAAGAATCAAATGGTGATATTCTAACTAATCTATGAACTCCCTTTTCAGCCTTAAGATAACCATATGCGTTTAATCCCTTAACAAGTAGTGTAGCACTCTTTATACCAGCTTCAGGATCAGGTAATATATCAAGTGTTTCAACTGCATATCCCTTTTTCTCACACCATCTTCTATACATTCTTAAAAGCATTTCAGCCCAGTCTTGAGCTTCAAGGCCTCCTGCTCCTGAATTTATTGAAAGTATTGCATTATTCTTATCGTATTCCCCATTTAAAAGGGTATCTATTCTCAGACTTTCCAATTCTTTCTCAATTGTTTTTATACTGTTTTGTATTTCCTCAAAAACAGAATTATCATTTTCTTCATAGGAAAGCTCAATAAGCACTTCAACATCTTCTATTTGTGTATTTAGGTCATTATATCTTTTTAATTTTTCTTTATATTCTTTAACATCCTGTGCTACTTTTTTAGCTTCTTTTGGGTCATTCCAAAAATCTGGTTTAGCCATTTCCTCTTCTAATTCTTTAATTTTCTTTTTCAGTCCATCTATGTCAAAGGGAGACACCTATTTCTTTTATAGTATCCTTAAAATTAGAAAGAGCTTCTTTACAACTTTCTAGCTCTATCATTTTATGCACCTACCTTTCGTGTTGTTTGTTACTATGTCTAAGACGTAATGCTACGTAGTCTGTTACTTAGTCAAAGATGCCAAGCTTCGATGTCCTTTACTATACCTTAGATGTCTAGCCTATGGATGTCCGTTACTTTGACCTAAGAAGAGAGTCTAGAATGTCCGTTACTTGACCTTTGTAGACATGCTCCGCTGTCCGTTACTTGTAAAAACAGTTTTTGGTGGTTAGGGGATAGTGGTTGATTTTTAGTAATGCTTTGAAGATTGTACTACTTGTCTTGTTGTTGAGGGATTCGTAATCCCTCAACCTTTAATCGCAGACTAAAGTCTGCTCTACAGTTTTTATATTTTTTATTTTTCATTTTAAATCTATAATTTTTTCACTAACCACTAACCACCAGCCACTAATAACTATTATTTTTCTTACTAACTACTAACAAGTATTTTTTAATTCTCAATTCTCCATTTTCCATTCTCAATTGTATTCCTAGTTTTACATTTTCAATTTTCAACTTCATTAATTAAATATTCACAATTTAAAATTTAACATAATGAAACGGGAAAATTTCCCGTTTCATTAATAATTGCTTTTCTAATTGTAAATTGTCAATTGTCCATTCTCAATTGTATTTAATTGTTTTTCCCACAGCATTTCTTATACTTTTTACCACTACCACATGGACAAGGTTCATTTCTACCTATTTTCTTCTTCCTTCTAATATATGGTTTAGGTTTTGACTTTTTCTCTTCTCCTCCACGTCCTGTTGAAGTTATTTTAACTACTCTCTTTCTTTCAATTTTCTCTGCTGGTTGTAAGTGATATAAATGTTTTACTGTTTCCTCTTGAATACTCTTAATCATTTCTTGGAACATATCATAACCTTCAACTTGATATGCTCTTACAGGGTCTTCATTTCCTAATGCCCTAAGTCCAATTCCCTGCTTTAATTGCGCCATAGCATCTATGTGGTCCATCCATTTCCTATCTATTACCCTTAATAGTATTACCCTTTCAAGCTCTCTTAATTGTTCTTTTCCTATTTCTTCTTCCTTTTCCTCATATAACTTAATAGAAGTATCTAATAGGTTTTTCTTTAGGCTTTCCTTAGTAAGACTCTCAATATCACCAAGCTCAACCTTATCCTTCGGAAGATATATATTAGCAAGATAATCAACTAAGCCTGTTAGATTCCAATCTTCAGGATATTTTCCTTCTGCCGTATATATCTCTATTGCTCCTTCTATTATATTTTCTAGCATAGAAATAATATTTTCTTTTAGATTCTCACCTTCAAGTACCTTTCTTCTTTCAGCATATATTACTTCTCTTTGTTTATTCATTACATCATCATATTGTAAAACATGCTTTCTTATATTAAAGTTTCTAGCCTCTACCTTCTTTTGAGCATTCTCTATTGATTTTGTAAGAAGTTTATGCTCTAAAGGTTCATCATCTGGCATACCTAAAGTATCAACCATTCCCCTTATTCTTTCACTACCAAACAATCTCATAAGGTCATCTTCAAGGGATATATAAAATCTTGAAGAACCAGGGTCTCCCTGACGTCCAGAACGTCCCCTTAGCTGATTATCTATTCTTCTAGACTCATGTCTTTCTGTACCTATTATGTGTAATCCTCCAAGTTCCTTAACCTTTTCCTGTTCATCCTTTAATGATTCCTTAGCTTTTTCTAGTAACTCTTTATATACCTTTCTAGCTTCTAATATTTCTTTATCATCTGTATCAAAAAAGCTATCTGCTAAGGCAATTATGTGGTCGGAATATCCCTTTTTCTTCATTTCACTTTTTGCCATATATTCTGGGTTACCACCTAATACAATGTCTGTACCTCTACCTGCCATATTTGTTGCTATAGTTACAGCACCTAATCTTCCTGCTTGGGCAACTATTTCTGCTTCCCTTTCATGGTACTTAGCATTTAATACTTCGTGCTTTACTCCCTCTTTTCTAAGCATCTTACTTAGAATTTCAGAGTTCTCTATAGATATAGTACCTACAAGTACAGGCTGACCTTTTTTATATTTTTCCTTTATTTCCTCTACTACAGCCCTAAACTTAACCTCCTGATTCTTGTATATAACATCAGGGCAATCTTCTCTAACTACAGGCTTATTTGTAGGTATTTCTATAACATCCATACCATATATCTCTTTAAATTCAGCTTCTTCTGTCTTAGCAGTACCTGTCATACCTGCAAGTTTTTTATACATTCTAAAATAATTCTGGAATGTAATAGTGGCAAGTGTTTTTGATTCCCTTCTTACATCTAAGCCTTCTTTAGCTTCTATAGCTTGATGTAAGCCATCACTATATCTTCTTCCAAACATTAATCTCCCCGTAAATTCGTCTACTATTACTACTTGACCATCTTTAACAACATAGTCTCTATCCCTTTTCATAAGGTTATGTGCCTTTAGTGCTTGATTTATATGGTGGGATATTTCCATATTTACAGGGTCTGCAAGGTTTTCAAGGTTAAAGTAATTTTCTGCCTTTTTCACACCTTTTTCAGTCAAAGTAACAGTATTTGCCTTCTCATCTACTAAAAAGTCTACATTTTCCTCTTTTATCTCCCTATTAAATGGATCATTTTTCTTTTCATTTGGGTCTACTTTTCTACCTCTAAGTGTCCTTGCAAAAGCATCTGCAGCAAGATATAACTTGTTTGATTCATTTCCCTCTCCTGAAATAATTAGTGGAGTTCTGGCTTCATCTATTAATATACTGTCAACCTCGTCTATTATACAGTAGTTTAGTTCTCTTTGTACCATTTCGCCCTTATATATAACCATATTATCCCTTAAATAATCAAAGCCAAATTCATTATTAGTACCATAGGTTATATCACAATTATAGGCTTTTCTTCTCTCTGCATTACTCATACCATGAACTATACAGCCTGTTGATAAACCTAAAAATTCGTATATTTTTCCCATCCATTCTCTATCCCTTTTAGCCAGGTAGTCATTTACAGTTACAACATGAACTCCTTTTCCTGTAAGGGCATTTAAATAAACAGGTAAAGTGGCAACTAATGTCTTACCTTCACCTGTTTTCATCTCTGCAATTCTTCCCTGATGAAGTACTATACCACCTATTAACTGTACCCTATAATGTCTCATTCCAAGTACTCTATCTGCAGTTTCCCTTACTACTGCAAAGGCCTCTGGAAGTATGTCATCAAGAGTTTCTCCATTGTTTAATCTATTTTTAAACTCATCAGTTTTTGCCTTTAGTTCATCATCTGTTAGCTTTTTCATTTCACTTTCTAAACTTTCTATTTTATCCACAATAGGATTAAGCCTCTTTATCTCCCTTTCACTATAGGTACCAAATATCTTTTCAAATAGACTTTTCATGTAATCATCACCCTTCAAATATTCTTGCCTTATCAATTTATTTTATCACTAAAATTTGTAAGAGACAAGGAGGCCATAACTTCTCAAAAAACAAGTAGGTAGCTAACACATACGTGTCAGCTACCTATAAATCAATTTTCATTGTTGAGTATTTGATATGTCCTCAACATATTTCACATATATATTTTATATTAAATATAGAAAATAATTTATCTCCCCTATTCCTTTTATAAATAAAGTTTAATATTATTTTTATAAGTATTCGGGTTCAATTAAACCATAGTTCCCGTCTTTTCTTTTATATACAACATTTACCTCATCAGTTTCTCCATTTGTAAATACGAAGAAATCATGACCTAATAGTTCCATTTGTAAAACTGCTTCTTCTGCATCCATTGGCTTCATAGCAAATCGTTTAGTCTTTACTATCTTAGGCGTACTATCCTTTTCTACTGATAAAGGCTTTATATTTTCAAATCTAATAGTTTCACCATTATTATATCTTTTTTGTAATTTTGTTTTATGCTTTCTAATTTGTCTTTCTAAAATATCAATTGATTTATCTATAGAAGTATACATATCTTCTGTTGATTCCTCAGCCCTAATCATTCTACCATTAATAGGTATAGTAACTTCAAAAATTTGTCTGTTTTTCTCCACACTTAATGTTGCATGAACCTCAACATCTTCGTGAAAATACTTGTCTAGCTTTCCTAGTTTTCTACGAACTGTGTCCTTTAAAGCATCTGTAACCTCCATATTTCTTCCTGTTATAATTAGTTTCATACAGGTCAGCCCCTTTCATCTATTTATTAAAAATTTTAGTATTTCCTTATAAAAATTATTAACAAGACTTTTGTAAAATTATTTAATATTAATATTATTCTACATTTTGGTATAATTTCCTCCAATTTCTTAAGTATTAGTTAATGAAAAGATATTTTGAGTCTGTAAATATAAAACTTTATCTAAGCTAAAAATATTTCTTGTTATTATAATATGATACCCTTAACTTGTTTTATCTAAAACATTAAATATTTTTTTATATAAACTTAAAAAAATTTTGCTAATTTGTTAGCTATTAAGATTTTTTACTTTTTTAAGTGTATGCATATAAAGTATAAATATACATTTCCATTTTTATACTAATATCCTAACTGCTGGTGTGGATAACTTCACAACAAATATGTGGATAATGTTAATAACTCTGTGGAAAAGCTTAATTTTCCACAGAATACTATGTGGAAAAACATGTGTATAGCAAGTGAAAAAATGTGGACTTATTTTTTTCGAGTTTTTTTTACAAACTTAGAAAAGTTCTAACAATTATATTTATAATTTTCATAGTATGTGGGATTTTTTTATCCACAATATGTAGTTATGGATTAGGAATAAATACAGTTCTTAGCTTTTTAGTTCCTAGTTTTTAGAAAATACCTGTTGTCGAGGGACGCCCACGTCCCTCGACGTAAGTAATGAACAATACAATAAGAAGACCTATCCCTAAGTTGCATGGGGTAAAAGATAAAAAGTCTAATAATAAAAAAAGCGAGCAAAGCTCGCTTTTTACACCTTTATATCTATATTTCCACCTACATGTGGATTAACTGACCTTTCTATTTCAGTTTTATTTATATTTTCCACAGATTTCATAATATTAGCCACACTTTGTGCATCCTGATTCATAGCTTTTCTTAATGTAGCCATACCTAGAGCTTGCTTAAGGCTGTATATGTTTTGTGACATATAAGAACTTATCTTCATAAAAATGCTCCCCCTGTTCTAAAGTTTCCATTGTTGAAGGATACCTGCATCCCTTCTTGTTTTTGTTGTTACTGTTGTTGAGGGACGCCCCCGTGCCTTGTTGTTGAGGGATTCGTAATCCCTCAACATTTATTTCCTACTAACCACAGGCTACTAACTACTAACTTATTTATTTCTTTCTATCTATAAAAATTGAATCATTAAAATTATTATAAGGATTATACCCTTTAACTAACTTCTTACCCTTTTTTACATTTTTTAATTTTGTCTTTACCTTATCAAAATTTGACTTTATTTTTTGGTTATTCTGTAATTCTAGCTGTTGTATTAGCTTTAATAGCTTAGTAATTTCTTTAATATTATCCTTTAGCTCTTTTAGATCAGGATATTTTTCCACTCTAATATCCTCAATGGAATTTATATTATTTTTTTCTTTCAATTCCTCATATTTTGAAATAAAAATACTATCTAATTTATTTATACTTTCTATCTCCTTCTGTTTTTTTTCTATGTATTGTTGAAGTTTATCTAGGTCATTATTTCCTATAACTTTTTGTTGAATCTTAGTATAATTCAGTATATTTTTTAGATGATTTATCTTTTTTCTGCTAACTTCTATTAAGTCTTTTACTATATTATTAGTCATTTAATCATCTCCTGCTTATTTAGCTGCCTTCTTATTCTTCTTGGCTATCTTCATGGCTTCCTGCCAAGTATCCCTTAGTTCCTCTATTAAAGGTAAAACTTCATCTAAAATACTAATATCCTTTTTAATATTTGCCTGCATAAGTCTATCAAGTATAAATGTATATAAACTTCTTAAATTCTTAGAGATTTCATAATCCATATTTAGTGTAATATTTAATTCACTAATAATATCCTGTGCCCTTATTATTGAATTATTGGCCTTTTCCATATTATTTTGTTCAATAAAAATTTTACCCTGTTTTATAAACTTTATAGCACCATTATATAACATTAAAGTTAATTCTTCAGGTGAAGCTGTCATTATTGAATTTTGCTGATATTGCTGATAAGCATTATTCATTACCATTCCAAATCCCCCTAGCTTAATTTATTTACTAATAACCGCACATTTAATCTCACATTGAAATATGCTCTACTAACGTTGTTGAGGGATTTGTAATCCCTCAACCAAATTTAACATTCACAATTTAAAATTTAACATTATTGAATAGGAATAATTTTTCATTTAATTGTAAATTCTCCATTCTCAATTCTCAACTCTCAATTGTTTTTTACATTCCTCCTCCAAACTGCTGCATTAGCCAAGCACTCTGCTGATTCATCTGTGCTATAGCCTTCTCCATTTGTGTAAACTCTCTCCAGTACCTATCTTCAACCTGAGTTAAATAATCATACATATCATCTATTTCTTCATCTAAATCAACAATGTCATCAGTCAACATACTTGTGCTTCCATGTTCAGTAACAAAATCTAATAGCATTGTAGACTTTACATTTCTATAAATATTTACGTCATCTCCAGGACCTGCCTTATTTATAATCTCTTTCATACCTTGAATCATATTATCATATATCCTACGTATTAATCCACTTTCACTTCTTTTTTGCTCTATTTCTGAAGCAGTCATCTCATCTTCAGATTTACTTGCTAATGCATCACTTGGTTCCTTAAATAATAGTTCTAATACACCGTCTACATCCTCTTGTATAGCTTCCTTTAGCTTTTGCTCATCTATTACTAACTTTCCTCCAACAGTTCCACTTGAATACTTTTCTGTTGTTATCCCTATTTCAGTTAAATGATCAAAGCTACCTGTTACCCCTACAACATCATCATATAAACCTGATCTTACCCTTTGCATTGTCCTTGAAAGAAGCATATCATTTCTTAAAAGACCACTTTTAGCCTTTTCTTCCCATAATTCAATTTCCTTTTCTGACATAGCCTCTTTTTGTTCTTCAGTTAATGGTTTATAGTCTCTGTATCTTTCTTCTGAAAGTTTTGTACCAACCTTATCTACTATTTCATTATATTTTTCCACAAAAGAGCTTATTTTTTCATATACTGCATCAATATCAGTATTAACCTGTACAGTAGAACTTCCAGTAGATTTTAGGTTGAATTCTATACCGTTTATGGTGAACTGATTAGAATCCATAGTTATATCTTTAGCCTCTCCAAAATCTATCTGTGCATCTACCCCTGAATACTGTTGCCCATCTACCAAAGATGTAGATGTGCCATTATCATCATATTTAAGGGCTAATAAACTAGAAGCACCAGTAATAAAAGTTTCTCCACTTGCAAAAGTACTATTGTCTGTTATCTTCATCCAATTATCTGCACCAGTATTATCAGTCTGTAGGAAAAATCTATCTATTTCGCTATCATATACAGCAGTTACTCCTAAATTAGCATTATTAATATCATCTACTATATCATCTAAGCTAATACTATCTAAGTTTGTATAGTCAAATGTTTGACTTCCTTCATTAGTTTCAATAGTAAATTTAATAGTATCATTTGCATTTACTCCAAACTGGCTTGCAATATTGGCTTTATCACCTGATGAAATTATAGTACTACTAGCTGCAGAAAAATTTTCTGCTAATCTATCTACAGTTATATCATAACTACCTCTAATAGCATTAGCATAGGCATCTACTGTAGTAACTGTTTCATTTGATGAGGTTGCAGTTTTTACCCAATCTAAACTATCAACAGATTTACTTATTAGTGTCCCTGTAGAGGTAATATCTGTTAAACCAAACTCTTTCCTTGTATCAAGTATAAAATTTGCAAACTCTTTATTCATTTCTTGATACATTTCCTGTTTCCATTCTATAAGCTGTTTTTCCTGTTCAAGCTTGTCTACTTTTACCCTTTCAGCCTTCATTAAATCACTTACTATCTGGTCTATATCCATCCCAGAAGCAAGACCACCTATTCTCATATCACTCATGTAACCACCCCTTACCCTTTTTAGGGAATTAAAAATTCAAAATTAAAAATTGAAAATTATTAAAGTATCTATATAATGAAAATTTTTCATTAGTTATTGAGGGACGCTACGTCCCTCAATTATATACTTCTTTATATACCCTAAACTAATTCAACATTTACAACTCAATGTGTCTTTTATAGTTTTTATAATCTTTTTATTTTACATTTTACATTTTCAATTTTACATTACAAAATCCTTTAAGGATTTTGTTAAACTTTCTCATCCACTAATATTCCTGCTAATTCCCACATTTTTGCTACCATATCAAGTATTTTTTTAGGAGGTATTTCTCTTATTACCTCATCTGTATTTGTATCTATTACCTTTACAATTATCTCCTTTGTTTTTTCATGGATTGAAAATTCTAACCTTCTATCATAAATCTTTACACTTTCATTGGCCTTTTCTATAGCATGTATTAATTCATCTTCACTAACCTTCTTGTTTTCTTCATTATTAACTACTCCTGCTTCTACCTCTTTACTTTTATCCTGGTCTAATTTTTTCACATGTCCACTATCTTCTCTTGATACTGATTGTGATCTTTGAATAACAGCTGGGGAAGATACACCTTCTATACGCACCTTCATCACTCCTTGTTATCTCATTCTATATATTATATCGACAATAATTTTAAAAGCTTTAATTTTTATACAATAAAAAAGAAAAAGAAGTGGAATTTTGTTAATTTTCAGAAAATTCTATTTACAAATAATAAAAAATAGTGTATAATATAAGTAAATAGAACATGGTAGCTCTATACCAACCATATTATTAAACATTATTTTTTTAAGAAGTATAGAGTTACAAAGAACAATTTTAAATTTAAGTATTATGGGAAGTTAAGAAGTTTAAAGTTTTTAGGACTAAGAGAAATTTAAGCAAGAAGGAAGGTAGATAAAAGAAGTGCCGAGTAAGTTATTAGAAACAGAACCAAAGGGTTGGTATATCTACCATAAGTTCTATTTTAAATAAGCTAGACTGTTTCATAAAGTAAGAATTGAAACAGTCTAGCTTTATTTTTTGGAACTTGTATTTATGTAGCTCAAATTTTCCATAGAACACAAGTCATTGTGTTCTACTATTTGCTTACTTATATTTAAATAGGTCACAATTAATTGTGACCTACTTAATCTTATATCATTACTGCAGGTTACATTTTAATGTAACCTGCCTATTGATTATCTAACCAAAATGTCTTACTCTTTTCATCCATTTCAACAACTTCTTCCCTTAAACTATCTATCTTTGTATTAATCTCCTGAATTTCTTCTTCATCTAAATCATTATCCTTAACATACTTGGCTAAACCTTTCATTTCCCTTAATTTTTCTTCAATTTTATTCAACATTTTAATCCTATACTTTACCCATTCTAGCTTTTGCTCAAAATATTCTTTGTCTTTAGAATTATTCATAATGTAATCCCCATTTCCGTTTTGTTTGTAATGTAATGCTAATTTATATGTCAATTATATCATAAAATATATTTAATCTTTATAAATGGCTATTTATATAAAATCCCTTCTATATTTATTACAAACAAACCTTTAATCTAAAATATTTACTAAATATATGATATAATAAAATTATAAAGAACAAATGTTCTGTTTCGAGTGGAGGTGAAGGAGTGAATGATTTAAGTGAAGAACAATTAATTACCCTTATTAAAGAACACTATCCTAATACTGACACTAAGGAATTAGCTAATAAATTAGGTATATCTATATATACCTTAAGAAGAAAAGCATCTAAATATGGAATTCGAAAAAGTAGAGAATACAAGAAAAAGTTACACACAAAATTGATGAAAGCAAAGAAAAGAAAATATAAAGAAAAACTAAAAAACTATACTTTAAATCAAATACAGAGAAATATTATTGTTGGAAGTATTCTTGGAGATGGAAATCTAGCTTTATATGGTAGAAGTATAAACGCCCATTATAGAGAACATGGATGTAATCAGCAAATCCCCTATAGAAAATGGAAAGCTAATATGCTATCAGATTTAGACTTTAAATTTAGTGTAAATGGGATAAACGGAAAATTATACTCTCCAAGTCATCCAATATATACAGATTTATATAATAAATTTTACAAAAACAAAGTGAAAACAATTACTAAAGAAAATATTAAATTATTAGACCATCCCATTGGACTAGCCTGTTTATATATGGATGATGGAAGTCTTGTATTAGACATATCTAATAAAAATAATAAGATGTACATAACTCCTCATATATATCTGTATTCACTAAATTTTACAAAGGAAGAAAATATAATTCTTAAAAATCATATTAAAAAGAAATTTAACATTAAATTTAAGTTAAAAAGAAGACCTGATGGTAATAACTATATTTTAGAAATAGGAAAGAGAAATGAATTAATGAAGTTTGTTAATTTAGTTAGACCATATGTTAATGAAATACCTTGTATGACTTATAAAGTTGATATTGAAAAGCGACTGAATGATAAAAAACTAGAGCTAGAAAAAGCATACCCTAATAAAGAAATAATAAAGGCTCCTTTAAAAGTCATAGATAATACTTATTCAAAGGAAGATGAATTATTAATTATAGACTTAAAAACAAAAGGAGTAACCTATAAAGAAATTGCCAAAAGATTAAACAGAACATATTGGGGAATCGTTGATAAAATAAGAAGACTTAGACAAGAAGGAAGGATTAAAATGTGAAGAGACCCTGGAAAATCCAGAGTCTCTTTTTTATGCTTAACTATTATCTTAATAATTGAAGAACTCCTTGAGGTTGTTGATTTGCTTGCGGATCATCAAATATCTTTCGATACTTGCCAGACTATATCTTCAACCGGTTTTAAGAATGAATTTTATTATATTACTAATTTTCAATTTTCCATTCTCAATTTTCAATTTTATTTCCGGTTGTCGGGCACTTCGGAGAACCTCATACCCCTACGGACCTCATAGCCGTACAATTGAGTTTTATAATTCTCAATTCTCCATTATCAATTCTCAATTGCCGTAGGCCGTTCGCCCTAGTCGTTGAACCTTCTCCATCCTTTCGGAACAGGAGCTTGGCTGCTGATTATCCATTGTTCCATCTCTGCTGTTTTTTAACCTATCACGCCTATCCTTTCGGATTACGTTGTAGGGAGCAGAGCTTTAGGAAGTTCCAGCAATTCACCCGATTTGCACTTAGAGGTTACCCTTTAAGGGACCCTTATCCAGCATTACCTAAGAAGTTGTAATACTCCTTGAGGTTGTTGCTGGGCTTGAGCCAACATTGCTTGAGCAGCTTGTTGTAAGATATTCATCTTAGTAAATTGCATCATTTCCTTAGCCATGTCTACATCTCTAATTCTTGATTCAGCTGCTGTTAGGTTCTCACTTGCTGTTCCTAGATTGTTTATTGTATGTTCAAGTCTGTTTTGATAAGCACCAAGCTTTGCTCTTTCTTCTGATACTTTAGTTAATGCTGTATCTATTGTATCTATAGCACTACTTGCTGCTGTTTGAGTTGATATATCAATTCCACCTTTAACAGATGCATCTGCTGTCTTTTCTCCTCCTGAGAAAGTAGCAGCTGTTGCAGAATAAACAGTCTGTGAAACATTTATACTATCATTACCACTGTTTAGTGTAGTAACGTCTGATACATCAAATGAAATTCCAGCAAAAACACCTGAATCAATTGATACACTTGTATCTGTGTCATTTACTGTTATATTTTGAGTATTCGTTCCATCACTAATAGTAACTATTGTTTCAGCTGCATTTGGATCAGCTCCACCAGATAAGCTTGTTGCTGAAACAGAAGCTGAAGTCGGAGGTCCCGAAGTCCAAGTAGCATCTCCTGATACAGTCCAGTCACTAACATCTACACCATTTACTGTTCCTAACCCTTGTAAGGCAGTTTCTATGGCTCCAGCAGTGTTATTACTAGATGTTGAATTGGCAAGAGCAATTGTAATTGTATCACCAGAAGCAGAAACATCTAAAGTATCACTAGAATTAGTGGTTAATTCAATTTTAATATTATTTGCATCAGCACTAGCACTGCCATCAGTTATTGTAATTGTTCCTGCACCACTATCAAGAGTTACAGAAGCAGCAGTTCCTGTATTATCAGCAGCATTAAATGTAATATTTGCCCCATCTACTACTGCGCTGCCAAGATTATTTTCATCAAATTCTACATTAGATATAACACTTCCATTAACAGTTGCTGAAGTTTCAGTTACGTCTCTAGCTACTCCTAGTGAGTAAGCATCCATAGCTGCTATCGCTAATGATACGTCTTGTCCTTGATTTGCTCCTATATGGAATTTAACTTCACCAACACCACTTTGTGTTATTCCACCATTTAGTAATGTCTTTTGGTTAAATTCTGTAGTGTTAGCTATTCTAGTTAATTCTTGAGCTAACTGGTCTATTTCGTTTTGAAGTGCTTCACGGTCAACATCTACGTTAGTATCGTTAGCAGATTGTACTGCTAACTCTCTCATTCTTTGAAGTATTGATTGTGTTTCATTCAATGCACCTTCAGCTGTCTGAATTAAAGAAATACCATCTTGAGCATTTCTTTGAGCTTGTCCTAAACCTCTTATTTGAGCTCTCATTTTTTCTGAAATCGCAAGACCTGCTGCATCATCTCCAGCTCTGTTAATTCTGTAACCTGAAGATAATTTTTCTAATGATTTTTGAGTGTTAATATTATTAAAACTTAGCTGTCTGTAAGTGTTTAATGCTGAAATATTGTGGTTAATTCTCATTATACATTCCTCCTTGAATGATTTTTTTGGCTTCCCTGCCAGTTCCGCCAAAAGCGGAATTTTAAATTTTAAATGTTTAATGTTAAAGTTTTAGGCGTCCTGCCTAAAATAAGGATATCCTCTGGCCAGAGGTGAAATTAAACTTTTAATATTTTCCTTTCATTATAATATATCGACATGCTTTTTAAGGACTTTAGGATTTTTTGAAATTTTTTTGGGAAATTTTGTTTAGTTTTTAAGAAAATTATTAGTCGATGTGCTTGGATGTCCCACGACAACGTCCAAGTTGAGGGATTACGAATCCCTCAACAACGTTAACTATATTATTGTAGGTCACAATTAATTGTGCCTACGATTAATGGTTTGCAAATGTAACCTCACATTGAAATGTGAGCTACTTTCAGCGAAATAAAAAACTCTAAGAACTAAGAGCTGTATTTTTTTGCTACTAACAACTAACTACATGCTACTAACTTTTTTTACATTTTCAATTTTCAATTTTTAATTGTATTTCTAATTGTAATTTGTAAACTGTAAATTGTTAATTGTATCTTTAATTGTTCATTACTTAAACAGTTTTCTTAGGGCATTAAAGTCAATCTTTTTAGTATTTGCTGCTTCTTGGTTACTTTTTTGAATTTCTTCATATATTTCTTTCCTATGTACCTCTATATCCTTTGGAGCTTTTATCCCTAATTTAACCTTGCCTTCACTTATCCCTACGACCATTATCTCGATATTATCATCTATAATTATACTTTCATCTTTTTTTCTTGTAAGAATTAACATAGTTTATTCCTCCTGATTAACCTTTTGGAGTTCTTCTAAAATATTGTGTTTAGTTGAATATCTGCTATCACTTAGTATTATTTGTTTTCCTTTTCTATTTTTATTATTTATTATTAATGGTCCTGCTAAATTTGCTGTCATTTTATTTATATCTTCTGGTACTACTACTATTGTATATACTATTACATCCTTTTCTTCTTCTATTTCTAGTTTTTTTACTACTTGTTTAGGTATATCAAATTCATAATCCTTTTTAAATATAAAAGGATTTATTATTACAAAGGCAAGGTTAGGATTGTCTATTGATTGAAGCCATTGAAATGGAACTTCTTTATCTGGGTTATCTATTATTGTAAACTTCTTTTGGTCTTCAAAGGCTAGTAGTCCATCTGGAAAGTTTATTATTGAATTTTCATCTATTTCAATTTCGCCAAAATGCTTGGTGTTTAGTTTCATTATTATTGTTCCTCCTTTTTATGGGTTAAGTTGATGGATTACGAATCCATCAACAACGTTAATTATATCATTGTAGGTGACAATTAATTGTGACCTACGGGTTATGTTTTACAAATGTGAACTCATAATAAATTATGCTCTACAATTTAGATATTTATCTTTTCTAATTCTCAATTCTCCATTATCAATTGTATTTATCATATTTTACATTTTACATTTTCAATTCCTTTCAGGCTTTCACGTCTACATACTGTATATCTATACTTCCCTTTTGCTTAAGGTAGATTTCTACTTTACCCCTTTGGTAATTTGTTTTTGGCTTTTTAGGTGTATAGTTTATTTCTGCTTTACCTAACACCCAGTCTATTTTTAAGTCTCCTTTAACCTGTATTTTAGGTCTGCTTTTTGGCATAAGATCTACATTATAATCTAATTCATCATCCCACGCATTTTTCTCTGCTATTTCAGGTATAGCAGGTGGCATATTCTTTTGTATCATTGCCATTCTATCCCCATCTTGGGCCCTTCTTCCTATTCCCTCTAATGCAGCTTGTCTTGCTAGATTTATTTGTTCTCTTGTTAAATCTAAGAAATTTTTTAACCCTGCTTCTGCAAAGCATTGATATTGGTCTATTATCACCTTTGGCTTTTCTGATTTTATTTTTACTTGGGGTTTAGTCTGTTTTATGGTCTGTTCTCCTCTAGGCTGTTGGATTTTCATTTGTCCCCTTGTAGTATTCATAGCTAATTTTGCCCAAGTGGTATTTATTTTTAGGCCCATGTTATCATCTCCTATATTATGTAAATTGAGGGATTACGAATCCCTCAATAACAAAATATAAATTATGAATCTCCCTTATAGTTGAGGGACGTGGCGTCCCTCAACAACTAGGTAATGTCTTAATAATTATAATGCGCAGAATAAATTCTGCGCTACGTTGTTTAATATCAACTTCACTATATCCCTAAAGTTGCTGATGGATTCGCAATCCATCAGCTTATTCCTTATAATATATATGAAAACTACTATATTGGTAATCTTCTAGTTCATTTACTAACCCTCTTCTTAATGGATTTCTATGTATGTAATCAATCTTTTGTTTTAATATTTTTTCACTATAAACTGGAACACTCCTATATCTTTGCATCCAAACTGCATAATTTGCTTTTCCATTCGCTTTATTAGCAAATACATTTAATATTTCACTATTATTATCTTCTTTCAATTGTTTTACTATTTGTTTAGATGTATATTTCTTAAAATCTCTCATAAATTCATGAAGTTTAGATTCTCTTTTTAAGCTTAAGATAAAATGAATATGTTCCGGCATTACGACATAAGCAATTAATTTATAATTATATTTTTTGCTGTAAAAATATAAGTTGTCTAGAACTATATTTTTATACTTATTATCTATAAATATAGGGACATAATTGGTTATAGTTGTAGTTATAAAGTAAGCTATATTAGGTTGTTGTAGATTTTTCCATGTAGGAGACATTATATCACTACCTAAATAATGGTTAAGGGATTACGAATCCCTCAACAACGTTGAAATTTCTTAAAGCTATGATCGAGGAACGTAGGCGTCCCTCGACAACGGCAATGTGAGGTGCTTTCAGCGAAATAAAAACTCTAAGAACTAAGAGTTGCATTTTTTTGCTACTAACAACTAACTACATGCTACTAACTTTTTTACATTTTTAATCTTTTCTAATTGTCAATTGTCCATTGTCAATTCTCAATTGTATTTATCATATTTAACATTTAAAATTTAGAATTAGTAGACTTTTTGAGATTCTATCTCAAAAAGTCTACTAACGTTGGTTGT
Source organism: Thermohalobacter berrensis (assembly GCF_003609645.1). GTDB lineage: Bacteria > Bacillota > Clostridia > Tissierellales > Thermohalobacteraceae > Thermohalobacter > Thermohalobacter berrensis. The sequence goes on along the minus strand of NZ_MCIB01000012.1, from coordinate 111,265 downwards.
ATTATTCTAGCTCCTGCTGCTAGAGATGCTCTATATACATTTTCCTTCATCTTTAAGTCCATTATTACTTCAGAGAGGTCTGCATCTTCGTTTTCTGCTAATAATTTTGTAAAGTTTATTTCTGCTGATTCTAATCTCTTTTGTGTTAGTTCTAGTCTGTTTACCTTAGCCCCTATATCTGCCCTTACAGACAGCAAATTATTGTTTGCTTTATCTATTCTACCTAAAGTTTCCTCTATAACATCTGAGTCATTACTTTCTAAAGCCCCGATTAAATCATCAAATATTTGTATAAGATAACTTTTATCTGCATCCCCTTTATCTGCTGCCTTCTTATCTGAGTTTTCTCTGTATCCTGTAGCTATTTCATCAAAATTACCATCACTATAATCTCCATCAAATATACCAAATACTCTAGTTCCTACAGTATTTACATCAACTTGGTCTGAAATACCTACATTATATCTCATTATTTCACTTTGTTTTATTGATCTATTTGCTGCAATATTGTCCATAGTATAATCTAATCCAATATCTTCAATATTACCACTAACTTGAACAATCTCAATAGCTGAAGTTCCAGTAAACTCTAAACTACCGGCATTGTTAGTAACATTTACGCTTGTATTACTTATTTGATTGTTCATTTCAGTAATTAATCCAGTCATATCTGTATAATCACTATCCAAGGTAATTACATCTGTATTAGTTCCTTCTTTTATTTGTATTTTTAAATTATCATTACTAAAATCAAACTTTGACACTGTATTCCCAGTTATAGTAGTTATTGATGGATTAATTGTATAGGTATTTTCATAATTAGTTAACTTATAATTCCCATTTTCATCAAGTAATGGTACATCTGTTTTAAATCCAGAAAAAACATATCTTCCTGCATATGTTGTATTTGCTACATTTATTAAATGGTCTTTGAGCTGTTTTATTTCTGAAGCTATCTTTTCTAAGTCTTCTTCAGTATTAGTCCCATTTGATGCCTGTACTGTTAATTCCCTTGCCCTTTGTAAAACATCTCCTATTTCACTAAGTGCAGATTCTGTTATGTCAAGCCATGAATTAGCATCATCTAAATTTCTCTTATATTGGTCTATTTTTGATATGTCTGTATGTAGTTTTAAACTCCTTGAAACCCCTATTGGGTCTTGTGATGGGAGTTGAAATTTCTTACCTGATGAAAGCTTCTGTTGTATTCTATCCATTTTTTTAAGGTTTCTATTTAGGTTTCTCATCATGTTGTTTACTAACATGTTATTTGTTATTCTCATATTAAACCTCCTTTTAGTTGATGGATTACGAATCCATCAACAACGGAAAATAGTCTCTTAATTAAATTGTCCATCTTCACCCCATGGGACTTGGGGACAGGTCTCCTGTTTCACTTCCTTCAACGATAGATCTGTCCCCTTCTTTCACTAGTTTTTTGTTTCACTAATCGCACATTGAAATGTGCTCTACGTTTTTGTGTTTATCTTGCCTAATTTTCAATTTTACATTTTCAATATTTAATTTTTTTATTTCTCAATTGTATTTATTATATTTTCCATTTTACATTTTAAATTTTACATTCCGAAAGGATTATCTTCCTACCAGTCCTAACCTATTTATAGTAACTTCATAGATTTCATCTATTGTAGTTATCATTTTAGCTGCTGCATTATATGAATGCTGGAATTTAACCATGTTAGACATTTCCTCATCTATTGATACCCCTGATTTTGATTCCCTTTTTTGTTTAATATTAGCCATAATTGCATCCTGATTTTCTTCCATCCTATTAGCATGCTGACTATCAACTGCAAAGTTTGATAATACTGCCTTTATAAAGTCATCAGGTGTACCCTGTGGAGTAGTTGTATCGAAGAAATTCTTATCTTCCCTTAATTCTATTAGTTCTAAGGCATTTTCATTGTTCTTTACCCCATCAGGATTCGAGGCTGCTGCTATATTGGCTGAGCTTGCAGCTATATAGTCTGAATTTGATTTAATATCTCCAGATAATGATATATTTTCTGCCCTTATTTCATCCAGAAGTTCACTTAAGTCTGTATAATCAGAAGTTTTCTTACCATGGGCAGTGAAAAGAAATGTGCCTGTAGTATTATTTAATCCCCATCCATCACTATGAACCTCATTCATCTTTTCTGCCAGTTTCTGAGCAAATTCATCTAATCGTTTTATATAAAATGGAACACCACGATATATATTTCCTTCACCTTCTCCATCCCTAAGGTCTAAAAGCGCTTTAAGTTCTCCACCTTTTAAATCTACAGTTTCTCCTGTCTCCCATTCTACTTTATAAAGTTTCTCCTTAGGATTAAACTTATTATCAGTAGTAGGAGGTGGATACTTAATCTTACTTATATTAACATGGTCAACCAATGCTATTCCACCGATAGAAACCCTATATTTACCGCTATTCTCACTTACTTGAACATTTACAATTTTTGATAGCTTGTCAACTAAAAGTGCTCGTCTATCCCTTAGGTCATTTGCTTTAGTCCCATCAATTTCTAGTCTATATATTTGGTCATTTAAATTTCTTATTTGGCCTGCTATATCATTAACTTGTTTTATTTTAGTTTTAACTCCAAAGTTTAACTCTTTTTGTAATGAATACAGTCTATTCACTGTTTCATTTAAATGATTTGTTAATGCTACAGCCTTTTCCTTTACTAATGACCTATGTGCATAGCTTGATGGGTCAGTACTTAAGGTTTCTAATGAATTAAAGAATTCATCCAAATACTGTCTAAAACTTGAATCAGAAGGTTCATTAAATATATTCTCTATATTGACTAATGTATCTCTTTTTACTTGCCATTCACCTAAACTTGAATTTTCTGACCAATACTTATAATCTATGTATGAATCCCTTATTCTCTTTATTTCAGTAATCTCTGTACCTGTCCCTAACATTCCTATTCCAGGTAAAGTCAATGGATCTGCAGCATGTTGAACTGCCTTTTGCCTTGAATATCCTTCAGTATTTGCATTAGATATATTGTGATTTGTTGTATATAATGATTTTTGGCTTGCAAATAACCCTGATATTGCTGTATTAAGACCTAACCAACCGGACATATTTTCTCACTCCGTTCACAATAAAAATTTAAAATTGAAAATGTAAAATGTAAAATAATTAAACTAATTATTTTTAGCCGTTTTTATAATTTTAGTAAGTATAGAAATAAGTTCATTACAATCACTTATCATACTATCTACGTACTTTGATTCTATCATATTGCTATCTTTTATTAATCTTAACCAATACCTTGTCTCAAAAGCTTCTTTTAAGGCAATTGAAAATTTGGAAATAAAATCTTTTTTACTTTGACCAGCACAAGCCTCTTCTACATTAGCTCCTATACTTGTACCAGACCTTAAAAGTTGTTTTGACATAACATATTCTCTTTTTTCTTTTATGACATATTTGTACATTTTGACTATCCTTAATGCAAAATTATAGCTTTTTTCTTTTATCAAATTATTATCTTTCATAAATCCTCCAAAGGATATTTTTACACGCCAAGTATCTTTGGTCTAATTTTCAATTTTACATTTTAAATTTTACATTCGGAAGATAATTTGAAATAATTAATTATTTCAAATTATCTTCCGACCCTCCCTAGTTTATTAATAATATTATCTAACATTTCATCTATTGCGTTAACTACTCTTGTATTGGCTACATAAGAGTGTTGGTATTTAATCATATTACTCATCTCTTCATCTAAAGATACAGCTGATATGGATTCTCTTTTATTTTCTATTTGTGATATCAATATTTCTTGGCTTTCTTCCATTGTTGCAGCTTCGTTTCCTGCAACACCTATATCTGAAACAATATCTCTATAATAATCATCTGTGGTTATATTTCCAAATAGGTAACTATCTCTTAAATCAGCAATTTCCTTAGCAATCTCACCATTTCCCCTGTCTCCATTTTTAGATACTGATATTTTATTTAATATACCTAAATCTGGGTTTAAAGTAATATTCCCCATTTGTATTGGCTCATTAGGATTAGTATTTAAAAAGAAGTCTATTCCTGTATCTCCGTCTAAAGCTATTCCCTGTCTATGTATATAGTTAATATTTCTAGCTATAGTATTTACAAATGTATTTAGCTTTTGCTTTATTGAAGGTATTATTTTTAGAAAATTATTTACAGTACCCATATGTCTAGATAGGGTGTTTGTAGTTTCCTGTGAAAGTTCTTCAGCAAATTGAGAATCACTAATATTGTTTATGTCAAAAAAGCTTCCACCTGTTCCTTCAGTTAAGTCGGTCCATCCCTGCTGGCCACTTGCGTCATATTTATTATCTGGGTCAGATATAACTGTTACAGAAACACCTCTTTTATTAAATTCCTCTATATATTCCTCCATCTGAGTTTCACTAGCTATCCCTGATGAATTATTATCAAAGAGGATTACTTTTTTATGTGTATTATCTTCAAGTGAAAGTGAATCAATATAATCTATAATATCTGAAATATCTGTGTCAGCTATTTGGTAATAATCTGGATTGTGAACTAATCTACTTTCTATGTCTGTTTTATAATCATCTATTACTGCAGGTGCTGCTCCTGTATATGCAAAAACTACATCTACCTTATCACTTACATTACCATCTGTTCGTTGGCCGCTTCCCCTTGCATCCATTAACCCTAATAATTCTCCTCCATTTAATTTAACTTTTTCATCACTGTTTTTCCAATAGATATCCCTATTTGCTATTCCAATTTCATAATATTTTTCCCTATTTACTAGATGTTTTCCACCTATTGAGACATTAACTGCACCAGTTTTTTCTTCTACATATTCCATAGAAACAAGTTGAGATAATCTATCTAAAAGGCTATTCCTTGTATCTCTATAATCATTGGGATTGGTTCCTCTAGCTTCAGCAATAACAATGTTATCATTTAATTTAGCAATCTTCTTAGCAATATCATTAATTTCAGTAACCTTATTCTGAATTTCTATGTTTAGTTTTTCTTGAAACTTATTAAGCTGTTCTCCAAGATGGTTTACAGTATCAACAAAAGAAACAGCTCTTTCCCTAAGAAGTCCTCTTATTGTAAGGTTATCTGGAGCTTTGGCTAATTCTTCCCAAGCATTCCAAAACTTGTCCATAACCTTTTGAAGACCTGTGTCTGAAATTTCGTTTAAAATTCCTTGTACTTCTTCAAAAACACTATTTTTCGCCGACCAATATCCCTGTTTTTCTGATTCTAATCTATACTTAAAATCTAAAAATTCATTCCTTAACTGCCTTATCTCCTGTATAGAAACCCCTGTACCTAATTTAAACTTGCTATTAGGGAGTTGTGAATAATCAGCACTTGAATGAATTACCTGTTGTCTTACATAATTAGGTGTATTTACATTTGATATATTATGGGCTGTTACATCTAACGATTTTTTATTTGTATATAGTCCCGATATTGCTGTTGATAGTCCTGTAAATATGTTCATAGAAAAACCACCTACACTTTCGCATCAAATAGGTTTTTGTTTTGTGGTTGGTCACCTTTTTTTACTTCATTACTATAAGTAGTTTGTTTTGAGGCATTTGTTAATAAATTTAGATTAAAATTTATATATTCTAGGGAATCTTGAATGAGCCTTCCATTTAAGTTATTTCTCTCTTTTAGCTTTTCTAAAGTATCTAACAATTCATTTCTTATCTTTTCTATAATTCCCTTCTCATTTTTGTCTAAATGTTCTAATAGCTTTGTCATATCTATATCCTTCTTTAAACCAAACTCTTTTCTTAGTTTTTCTATTATTTCTTCTCTTTCTTCTTCTAGTCTTCCTGCTTGGTATATTAGTTTCTGCTCTATTTGAGTGGTTTTTTCTAATTCCTTTACCTTACCAGATTTTATAATTTCAGTCTTTTTTTCTGATAAATCAAGTATATTATTATATAGATGGAGTTCCCTTTCTAAAATATCCTTTAAGCCCTTAACAACTTTTCTCATTTTTATCACCATCCGGATTAAGCCTTTTTATCGAATCTGTTCATATCAAGCATTTTCTCAGCTATTTTTCCTGAATTGACCTCATATGTTCCTAATTCAATCTCTCTTTTAATTCTTTCAACCTTCTCTTTTCTTACATCTGGTGCTTTCTTTAACGCATTCATTGCTATTTGATACTCTTTTGCCTTACTTGAAAGACTAAGTTTATCTGTTTTATTTGATTTTGTTTTTCCTTTAGTGTCATTAACCTTATTATTCTTATATACTTGAAGTATTCTCTGTACTTTACTATTAAAAATTTTCATAAAAACACCCCATCTCTACCGATTCTTCATTCTCTACTTCTATTATCGGTAAAGATGGGGAATACCTTTAACACATTTTTTACTTTTTCCTGTTATGCCTATTTGCCACATACATTTTACCTGTATATCTAGTATCTTCTTTTTTAGGAATTGATACTGCATTTTTTAGTTCTTTTTGGAGTTCCGTAGCACATTTGTCACAGTACCTGCCTGTTTTTATGGGTGTTCCACACCTTTCACAATCTAATATAAAGTTTGATTCATCCTTTAATTCAAGCTTTCCTTCCCTTAAATATCTTAATATCTTTTTAGTGGATACTCCCGTTTCTTGTGAAACCTCTTTAATATCGGCACCAGGATTGTCATATAAGTACTCTTTTACCTTCTTAAAATCTTCCTCTTCTTGTCTTCTACACCTTGGACATAGACTAAAGCCGTCATAGGCATATATTTTTCCACATTTAGCACAATTTCTTACATTCATAAACTCGCCCCCAAAAGTTATTTGCGATATTTTGGTAATATTACTCATTTTTATTTTACCAAAAAAATGTTTCCTATTGAAGAATTTTAGATAATTTTGTCTTAATACAAAATTAATAATGATCTACCACTGCAATTGTTACGACAAAAACTTCCTTTCCTCCTGCTTTTAAGAGTGTTTTACTACATTCATCTACAGTTGAACCAGTTGTAAAAATATCGTCTACTAATAGTATCCTTTTATTATTGAATACCCCTTTTTTCTTTATACTAAATGCATTTTTTACATTTTTATATCTTTCATCTCTTTTCAATTTATTCTGGGTTAATGTCTTTTTTACCCTTTTTAAATTTTTAATATCTAAGGGTATATCCAATTTTTTAGAAATAAGTCTCGCTAGAAGCTCTGATTGATTAAAACCCCTTTTTCTCATTTTTGACCTATGTAATGGTACAGGGACTATTAAGTCAAAATCAGTAAGATTATTTTTAACTAACTCATTAACCATTAATGGGGCAAAGGCTTTATACATGTATGACTTTTTTCCATATTTGTACTTATAAATATAATCTTTTACTATATCTTTATATAACAAAGGGGAAACTGCCTTTTCAAAATAATGTCTATTTTTAATACAATCAGGACATTTATCAGGTATATATCCTAATTCTAAAGGTTTGCCACATATTTTACATCTATGTTCTTTTATAAAAGGTAACGTTTTTCTACAACTTTTGCAGATATGCCCTTCATCTAAGGTTTCATCATATTTATCACATATAAAGCATATACCCCTCTCTGGATATATTAATTCTAATATTACACTGAAAAAGGTCTTTACGGTACTTTTAATTAGTCTCATAATAAAATCTCCTAAAAATTAGTTAGTAGATTGAGGAAAATTAAAAATTGAAAATGTAAAATGTAAAATTAGTAAAGTGAAATGGGGGACAGATCTATCGTTGAACAGAGTGAAACAGAAGACCTGTCCCCATGTTTCACTGGTAGAAGACGAAGAAGCTAGTAGTTTCCAGTTGTTGAGGGACGCCCTGAAAAATGCAATTGAAAATTGAAAATGGAAAATTGAAAATTTTAAAAATACCACGAAGCTTAGACATCATTGGTCTAAGTAACGGACCATTAAATACAATTGAGAATGGAGAATGGAGAATTGAGAATTACAGACCCTAAAGTCTAACTCTTCAGGTCAATTCCCCAACCACTACCCACTAACCACCAAAAACTGTCTTTAAAGTAACGGACATCCTAGACTCTCTTCTTTGGCATAGTAACGGACCTCGTAGTATAGCTTTCTAAGTTAAGTAACGAACCTCGTAGCATAACTTTCCAGGTTAAGTAACAGACAGCCAAGCTTTACTTCTTAGGTCTAAGTAACGGTCCACGTAGGCTAGACATCTTAGGAGTATTCACGAAACACGTGATTTCTAGCAACCGCTTTACATTTCCCTCTTTCTTACATCAAAAAACTTAAATAGCCTTTTGTTAAGTCCTGAATATCTTTTTATAATCCTGTTATTTCTTATCATCATATATAAATATTTTTCCATACCGACTAAAACTACTAATTCCTTTGCTCTTGTTATGGCTGTATAAAGTAGATTTCTGGTAAGAAGCATTGGTGGTCCCCAGTTTATAGGCATTACTACTACAGGAAATTCGCTACCCTGACTTTTATGTATGGTTGTTGCATAAGCTAACTTTAGCTCATCTAACTGACTAAAGTTATATGTTACCTCTTTGTTATCATCAAATACTACTATCATTTCACTTTCTTCATTATCTATATCCTTTACATACCCAAAATCACCATTAAATACACCTTCACCTTCTTCAACAACCTTTCCATTTTCTCTTATTACCCATTCTGCCCTATAGTTATTTTTTATCTGCATTACCTTATCCCCTACTCTAAAGGTAAATTGGTTCGTTTCCTTTTCTTCTTTCATAGGATTTTTAGGATTTAAGACACTTTGTAATTGCTGGTTTAAGGAATTTATCCCTGTATCCCCTTTTTTCATAGGAGCTAATACTTGGATATCCTTTACAGGGTCATATCCATAAAAATTAGGGAGCCTCTCATTACACAACTCTACTATTGTATTAACTATGTCTTTTCCATTATTTCTTCTCATAAAGAAAAAGTCTTTATCCTTTACATTTAAATGGGGTTTTTCTCCCTTGTTTACCCTATGGGCATTTACAACTATCATACTTTCTTGGGCTTGCCTAAATATTTCATTTAATTTTACTACCTTTACAACTTTACTGTCTATTATATCCCTTAAAACATTTCCGGGCCCTACCGAAGGAAGCTGGTCAACATCCCCTACTAAAATCAGTCTTGTTCCTGGGAGTATTGCCTTTAATAGGTTGTTCATAAGGAGTATATCTACCATTGATACCTCGTCAATAATAACAACATTTTCCTCTATTGGAGTCCCTTCATCCTTAGCAAAAGCCATTCCCATTTCCTCATCTACATATGTGTATTCAAGTAGTCTATGTATAGTCTTAGCTTCTTTCCCTGTAGCCTCTGTCATTCTTTTAGCTGCCCTTCCAGTGGGAGCTGCTAAGGAAACAGTAAGGTCGTTTTCCTCAAATAGCTTAATTATACTGTTAATTGTAGTAGTCTTCCCTGTACCTGGACCTCCTGTTATAACTAAAACACCATTTTTAACAGCTTCTTTTATTGCCTCCTTCTGATTATTTGCAAATTTTATTGAATTTTCCTCTTCAAGGTTTTGAATTTCTTGGTCAACATCTATATCAAGCTCTTTTACCTCTCCTTGAGAAAGCTCTATTATCTTTTTAGTAACATTAGTTTCTGCATAATAAAAGGGCATATAATACACAGACACTTCATCATCCATATTTTCTATATGTATTTCCTGTTTTAAAGCAAGACTTGTAAGACCTTCTTCTACAAGCTCTTTTTCCACTTCCAAAATAGAAGTAGCCTTGTTTATAAGTTCTTCCCTAGGAATATATGTATGTCCTTCACTGGAAGATTCCATTAAAGTAAATTTTATTCCTGCATTTATTCTATATGGTGATCTTAAATCTACCCCCATATTTCTTGCTATTTTATCTGCCATTTTGAAACCTATACCAAATACATCTTCTGATAACCTATAGGGGTTTTCCTTTATCTTTGCAATTGTTTCATTTCCATACTTTTTATATATCCTTATCCCATAACTTGGACTTATTCCATATTGTTGTAAGAAAATCATAACATCCCTTAACTCACGCTGTTCCTGGAATGCTTCTGCTATTTTATTGGCCTTTTTAGGACCTATACCATCAACCTCTTTGAGCTTATCTGGATTATATTGTAAAATATCAAGTGAATCTCTTCCGAACTTTTCAACTATTTTCTTAGCAGTTTTAGGCCCTATTCCAGGTATTAAGCCTGATGAAAGATACTTTTCTATTCCATTTAAGGTAGCAGGTACTACAGTAGAATATGTTTCTACATTAAACTGCTGTCCATAATTTGCATGGTATGTCCATTCTCCTTGAACCCTTAAGGTTTCTCCTATATTTATTATAGGTATATATCCAACTATAGTAACTACATCATCTTCTGTCTCTAAAATTGCCACAGTATATCCATTAGACTCATTTTGGTATATTATTTCTTCTACTGTACCCTCTAATGTTAGCAATTTAAATCCCCCAATTATAGTAGTTTTCTACATTATAACATAGAGTGGATAATATGCTAAAGGGTAGATTTGACTTGAGAAGATAAGCAAAGATGTCCGTTACTTGACCAGAGAAGTCTAGCCTTCGGGGACCGTTACTTTGTCAAGGATGTCTAGCCTAGGGGGTCCGTTACTTAGCCTAAGTAGTAAGGCGTTGATGTCCGTTACTTAACCTAGGAAGTAGTGCTTCGAGGTCCGTTACTATGCCCTGGAAGAGAAGCTAAGGTGTCCGTTACTCGGCCAAAGCAGTAAAGCTCTGCGGTCCGTTACTTTTAAAAGCAGTTTTTGGTAATTAGTGGATTGTGGTTGGATTTTAGTAATGTTATGAAGATTATTGATTAGAAAACAATCGTAATAAGTCCTTGCTATTAAAAGCAGTTCCTAGCTCTTTGCTCTCAGCTCTTAGCAAAACTAAAAATTTTTGTCTAGGAACTAGGAACCAATAGCTAACAACTGTACTTTCCTAACCACTAACCACCAACCACTAATAACTATTATTTTCTTTTAATTCTCAATTCTCCATTGTCAATTGCATTTCCTATTCTCAATTGCTTTTAAGTGTATTTTTAATATCTAATATTTCATTTCTTAATACTGCAATATCTCCCTTTGTAGCTGGTTTGTTATATTCTTTATAAAAGTTAGCCCTTTCCTCCATTACTAATGGTTCATTATAACTACATACCCTTTTTAATATTTTGGCATCTCTTATGTGTTTTATAACTGTTCTATAGCTTTGAAGGCACTTAATTGAAATATTTCCTTCTAATATTATATTAACAGTTTTCTTTTTCTCTTTTACTTCCCTAATGTATTTTAAATTTATGTATCCAAAAGCCCCGTCATTTTTGGATATTGGCTTTCTAACCTTAACAGGCACTAAAATATTATCTCTATCAAAATAAAATGGTACAATATTCTTTGCTCCTATTAGTTTCCCATAATATTTTCTGGAAACTCTTAAATCAACTCCATAAAAGCTTGCTAATATTCTTAAAAAGGTCTTTATACTCCTATTAGTTTGAAATTCGTTTTTTTCTCTAGTTATTATTTTTGTAACATTACCCTTCATATTTATATAAACTGGAACAATAGCCATTATTCCTTCATCTAATAGTTTTTCAATTTTATCCAATTTATCCACTCCCTTCAATTTTATTATATTATAAAACGAACATACGTTCGTGTCAAGTGTCTATAATTTTTTCCGGTAAAACACAAAAAAAGCTGATGGTCTGTAGACCATCAGCTTAAACTCTAAACTACTTTACTTAATACTCTTGAAAGTTCGTTTATGCTCTCAGTTAGCTTATTGAGTTTTCCTTCTATTCTTACCAAAAGGTAAATTGATACTGCTATTGGAAAGCCCAAATTTGCTACTTGAGCATATATATCTTCCATATTTTATACCTCCCTAGAAAAGCAGTTGCTAGTTCTTGGTTTTTAGCTGTTTGCAAAATTTAAACTAATAAATAAAACAGGTGACAGGTCTTCTGTTTCACTTTCATATTTGTTGCTGAGGGATTCGTAATCCCTCAGCAATTTTATATTTATTTTCAAGTTGATGGATTACGAATCCATCAACAACTTAAAAAAATTCTTAATTGCTTTCTAGAGGTTAAATTCTTGTATATCCTTAGTTATAATTCTAGCTCCTGCTATCCTTACTAAGTCTCCTCCTGATGTACTAAAAATGTTTCTTGTAATAATATCATTCATAACTGTATTTATTTCTGCCTCTGTAAGGTTATCCCTAGGATCTTCGATTGATAATCTGGAAGTTCTATCAGATGTATTTTTAAAGATTAACTGCAGTGTTCTTTCAGCCATATTTTCACCTCCTACTTAACTATTTAAAGTTCCATTAAACCTGTGTAGACTCTGTTAATTCCACTTCATCAATCCTTTTAACCGCATATACAGGATATGTTTGAAGCCCTGCTAGATTAGTTGCTACATTATAGATATCATCATTTGTAGCTGTAGTTTTTACTTTAGAGTAGGTCTTAGATTTAATAATCTGTTTTCCGTCTCCGTCTACTCCTCCATCTAGTTGAATTCTTAATTTCGAACTTTGAACCGTTGATGTTACTGCCATCTTCTCACCTCCCTTCTACCCCTTATATAGATAAAAGGAGGTTTTTTTACTATTCTTTTCTAAGAATTTTTTAAGCTTTTTTATAGCAGTAGCCTTTGTATTTACAACAGTTCTATAACTAATACCCAATTTTTTACTTATTTCTTTAATAGAAAGATTGTTTACATAAAATAAGCTTATTACCTGTCTCTGTCTTTTAGTCAACTTTAAAAATGAAGAATGTAGTATCTCATTATCTTCTCTTTTTACTATAATTTCTTCTTGGTTTAGACTTTTACTTTGAATAGTATCTATAAGTTCCATATCTTCTTCATCATTTATTGGCATGTTTAAAGATATAGTGTTTTCATTATCCTTGTTTTTGTTTAAATAATGATACTTAAGTAATAGTTTTATATATCCTAAAAAATGAACCCCTTTCTTTTCATCATAATTTTCTAATCCATTAAGAATTAATTCATATCCTTCTTGAATTAAATCATCATAAATATCCTTTTTGTTGTAATACCTTTTTATGGATGACAGAATAAGTGGTTTAAGCCTTAAAATCAACTCAGTTTTAGCCTCTTTTCTTCCATTAATACTTTCACTTATAAGGCAATTTATATCTTTATACAGAAAAAGCCCTCCTAAACAAGGAGGCCTCCTTAAAATTTACCGGTGTATATATGGTAATCTATTTTATTAAAATGGGAAACTTGAGACTTTTAAATATTCAAGGAAGGAAAACCAGAAATACCTTTTTAGAATCTAAACAAAAAAAAGAAAGTCATCATTCGACTTCCTCACGAGTTTTAATATCTTCTAAAATTTCATACTTTATATTAACATCATTAGACATTATTTTTACCATATTATCAACTTCTTCATTATATTTTTCTGTTATTATAGTTATACTGTGAAAATTTCTTTTAAGTATATTTATTAGCCACTCAACTTCATTAGCATCTTTGATTAAAATTCTTATTTCACCCTTAATATCGTTTATATACTTTGAATATATATTCTTTAAAAAGGCTATAACACCATAAATAAAAAAAGTATACACAATAATTGTAAGGACCCAAAATACCACAAGACCACACCCTTTATTTTCTGGTTATAATATAATATGTTTAATTTTAGTAAAGGGTGAAGGGTTAAATGCACATAAAAAAAGCTGATGGATTACGAATCCATCAGCAACATTAAAAAATTGAACTGTTAGTCCTTAGTTCTTGGTTCTTAGTAATAAAATTGTTGTTGAGGGATTCACAATCCCTCAACATTTAACTCTTACTAACTACTAACATGTATTTATCATATTTTCCATTTTACATTTTCAATTGTATTTAATTGTCCATTGTCAATTGTTAATTTTCAATTGCATTTAAGCCTTCTTTTCTCAATATTTCTGCTTTGTCTGTTCTCTCCCATGGAAGGTCAAGGTCATCTCTTCCAAAGTGTCCATAAGCTGCAACTTGTTTATAGATTGGTCTTCTCAAGTCTAGATCTCTAATTATAGCTGCTGGTCTTAAGTCAAAGTGTTTCATAACTAGTTCCTCTATTTTACTTTCTTCTATTTTTGCAGTTCCAAAAGTATCTACAAATACTGATACAGGATGTGCAACACCAATTGCATATGCAAGTTGAACCTCACATTTATCAGCTAATCCAGCTGCAACTATATTTTTAGCTACATATCTAGCAGCATAAGCAGCTGATCTATCAACCTTAGTTGGGTCCTTTCCTGAGAACGCTCCTCCACCATGGCGAGCATATCCACCATAAGTATCAACTATAACCTTTCTTCCTGTAAGACCTGCATCACCTTGAGGACCACCAATTACGAATCTTCCAGTTGGGTTAATGTAGTATTTTGTGTTCTCATCTAAATATTCTCTTGGTACAACTTTTCTAATTACATATTCTCTTATATCTCTTTCTATTGTCTTTAAGTCTACCTCTGGACTGTGTTGAGTAGATACTACTATGGCATCTATTCTTACCGGTTTATTATCGTGATATTCAACTGTAACCTGAGTTTTTCCATCTGGTCTTAAATAGTCTAATGTCCCATTTTTTCTAACTTCAGCTAATCTTCTTGCAAGTTTATGAGCTAATGCTATTGGAAGCGGCATGTATTCTTCAGTTTCATTACATGCAAATCCAAACATTATACCTTGATCACCAGCACCTATTAAGCTTAGGTCATCTTCTTCTCCACCTTTATGTTCTAAAGCTTCATCTACACCCATTGCAATATCTGGTGACTGTTCATCTATTGATGTAAGTACTGCACAAGTATCACAGTCAAATCCATACTTGGCTCTAGTATATCCTATTCCTTCTATAGTCTTTCTTACTACTTTAGGAATATCTACATAACACTTTGTTGAAATCTCACCTGATACTAAAACTAATCCTGTTGTTACTGATGTTTCACAGGCTACTCTTGCAGCTGGGTCTTTTTCTAAAATAGCGTCAAGAACTGCATCTGAAATCTGGTCACAAATTTTATCTGGATGTCCTTCTGTTACTGACTCTGAAGTAAAAAACCATTTTCTCATCCTTCTCTACCTCCCTGTGTAGAAATTTAAAATGTAAAATTAAAAATTTAAAATTATTTAAAAAACCTCTGCTTAAGACTATCCCATTTACAATACTACTTTAGATACATATTATTTGTAATGAGATTTTTTATTATTTATCATTTTATTTTACATTTTCCATCATCAATTTTAAATTTAGTTTTAAAAAAGCCCCTTCCAAAAGGAAGAGGCTGATTAGGCACTACCTCATCTTTCAGAACTAGGTTCTGTGGGATTTAGCACCGTGCAACTTTATGTTGCCGGTTGCCGGACTTCATTGGGCCCATTCCCTCCGTCACTCTTGATAAGGCATCAAGATTTTTATTCAATTCTCGAAATGTATGTTATCACAATAAATACCCTAAGTCAATATTTTTTTACATTGTTTATTAAAAAAGTGTCGTAACTTGATAGCTTAGTGTAAATACTATTATTCCTGCAGTAATAACCCCTGCTACAATAGTAGGAAAAGCCTGCTTAAAATCAATGTTAAATAAAGTTGCAGCAATACACCCTGTCCATGCTCCAGTAGAAGGAAGCGGTATAGCCACTAAAAGATATAACCCTAATATGCTATATTGTTGAACCTTCTTACTTTTCTTTATAGTTCTATTTTTTACCCAAGTTAAAAGAGGCCCTATATACTTCTTATCCCCAAAATAATCAAATATAGGTCGTAACAATTTAAGTAAAATAGGTATAGGAAGAATATTACCAATAATACTTAAAAATGTACTATAAACTGGACTAAAGCCTAATGAAATTCCTAAAGGTATTGCACCTCTTAACTCTGCAACAGGTGCAGCTGCAATTGCAACTACTATTATCTCCTTTTTTATTACTTCAAGTATATCCCCCATATTTACACCCACCTATTTTAATCTGCTACCTCCCATTATACAATACATTCACAGTTTATGGAAGTTTTTAAGCCATGAAATTAAATTTAAACTTAGACTTTAGCAATACAATTATTTTTCATTTTCCCGGGAAATATTTCCTTAATCGACAGCATATTTTAATATTTACAATTAATATATAAAGAAGTTAACAAAATTAACATAAAATTAATTAATGGATAGTAATAATAAGAAATTATGAGGAAAATACATTTATTATTGATATAATAGAGTATAATAGCCATTTTTAGCCCTTATTTAGCTTTGCAAATAATCCTATTATCCTTTATACTTATTCTTGTCTTTGACGTCGGGGTGTAGCGCAGTTTGGTAGCGCACATGGTTTGGGACCATGGAGTCGGGGGTTCGAATCCCTCCACCCCGACCATTTTTATATCTATAATAACTTAAGAGACCAAGAGCTAAGATGCAAATCTTAGCTCTTTTTTTATAACACATAGGAAATTATAAACAAATAGAAATTGTGGATAAAATATAATTTCCGTCATGTGTTTCAAAAAAGTCAACCTTGAGAATCTTCTATTTTATAGAAGACTTTTTTATTATATGTGCAACACTAACCAGACTCCTCTTTCAAATACAATAGGAAATGTAATTGACAATTAAATTTGTTAGCAGTTAGTAGCATGTAGTTAGTAAAATACAGTTGCTAGCTCTTGGTTCATAGTCCTTAGCTTTTTAGAAAAAGTTAGTAGGTAGTAGTTAGTTGTTAGTAAAAAAACTTGTTATGTTGTTGATGGATTCGTAATCCATCAACTTAAAATCGTAACAAAGGGGACAGACCTATCGTTGAACGCAGTGAAACAGGAGGCCTGCCCCCATATTTCCGCGATTACCTCTATCCACTAACCACCAAAAACTACATTTTAAAAGCAATTGACAATGGACAATGGACAATTAGAAAATACTTGTTAGTAGTTAGTAGGGTGTAGTTAGTAGTACGATCTTCAAAGCATTACTAAATCACGAAACACGGCTTTAACAAGTAACGGACCTCAACGCTTTACTTCTTAGGTCTAAGTAACGGACCACAAAGCATTACTTCTTTGGTCGAAGTAACGCACCTCCTAGGCTAGACTTCCTGGCCTAAGTAACGGACCTCAACGCTTTACTTCTTAGGTCTAAGTAACGGACCTCGCAGCCTGGCATCCTAGACAGAGTAACGGACGTCTTAGACTCTCTACCCAGGCCAAGTAACGGTCCCCAAAGGCTAGACCCTTAAGCATAGTAACGGACTTCACAGGCTAGACGTCCTTGGCAAAGTAAAAGTAACGGTCCCCGAAGGCTAGACTTCTCTGACTAAGTAACGGACCACAAAGCTTAACTCCTTGGCTAAAGTAACAGACCTCCTAGGCTAGACATCTCTGGCATAGTAACGGACAACAACGCCTTACTTCCTAGGTCTAAGTAACGGACAACAACGCCTTACTTCCTAGATCAAGTAACAATCCTCATATCATTTCTTCCCCGTCATACCATTTTTAATACTTTTGTAATCCAATTGTAACCTAAGTATAATAATAATCATATATAATTAAGATGGGTTTTTGTAGCTATATAAACAAAAGAATAAGTATGAAAGGGTGTCATAATGAAAAAAATACTTGGTGCTATAAGAAAAGCTGTACAAGATTATGATTTAATCCAAGATGGAGATAGAATTGCTGTAGGTGTATCTGGTGGTAAAGATAGTACAACTTTATTATATGGATTAAAATTGTTCCAAAGATTTAGTCCTGTTAAATATGAGCTAGAGGCTGTGACTATAGCACTTGGTTTTGAAGATTTTGACCTAACCCCTATAAAGGAATTCTGTAAAAAAATTGATGTCCCATATACAGTTAAAGATACATATATTGCTCAAGTTGTATTCGATATAAGAAAAGAAAAAAATCCTTGTTCCCTATGTGCAAGAATGAGGAGAGGAGCTATACATGATTTAATTAAGGAAAGGGGTTGTAATAAACTAGCACTTGGTCATCATGCAGATGATGCTATAGAAACCCTTTTTATGAGTATGTTATACGAAGGAAGGGTATGTACATTTTTACCTCAAACATACATGTCTAGAAAGGATATTCATGTAATTAGACCTATGGTATATGCAGAAGAACGTGAAATAATAGGGGCAGTCAGAAGAAATAATATCCCTACTGTCAAAAGTCCATGTCCAATGGATAAAAATAGTAAAAGAGAATATATGAAGCAACTTTTAAGGGATATATACAAAGATATACCAGGAGCTCGTGACAGACTTCTTACTGCTATTCAAAATAAGGACCAGTTTAGGCTTTGGTTTTAAGATAGTTACTTAACCTAAGAAGTTGGATTTCGTGGTCCGTTACTTGACCCGAGATGTCTAGCCTATGATGTCCGTTACTTAACCTTAGAAGTAATGCTTTGATGTCCGTTACTAGAAAAAAAGTTTTTGGTTATTAGTGGTTAGTGGTTGGTTTTTAATAATACTATGAAGATTATTGATTAGAAAACAATCGTAATAATTCCTTGCTATTAAAAGCAGTTCCTAGCTCTTTGCTCTCAGCTCTTAGTAAAATTAAAAACTTTTTGGCTAGGAACCAGAAACCAAGAGCTAACAACTGTATTTTTAGCGTTGTTGAGGGATTCGTAATCCCTCAACCTAATTCAACATTTACAATTTAAAATTCAACATTATGAAATGGAAAAAATTTTGCATTTCATTAATTGTTCATTGTTAATTGTAAATTGTAAATTCCTTAAGGGGTGTTTTAGCGTTGTTGAGGGATTCGTAATCCCTCAACTTAATTTAACATTTACAATTTAAAATTGATTCTTAGGTGGTGTTTAATAATGAATAAATATATAAGAAAAATAGTTAGTGGTATTGTTGGAGGAGCTTTACTTATATCTAGTAGTACCTTTGGAATATCAGATAGTTCTATATTAATTCACGAAAGAAAATGGGAAGAAAATATTTCTAGTGGAGTTATACTTGAAAAGATTCAAAGATTTACTTCAGCAGGTTGGCGTAACATAAATGTTTTAAGGGTAGATTTAGATGATAGATATACAGATATTGGAGTTCTTTTTAGTGATAAAGGAATATCGACTAGAGAAAAGCTTTCAAATATGGTAAAGGAAAAAGAGGCTATTGCTGGGATAAATGGAGATTTTTTCTCCACAGAGGCAAAACCTTATCCCCTTGGTGCTGTAATATCTGAAGGTAAAATTGTCTCTTCTCCATATGATTTTAATAAAGATCTTCCTGTCTTCTCTGTAGATGAAGATAAAAAACCACTAATATCTTATTGGAATTGGGAAATGAGCGTTATACCCGAAAATGGAAAGCCTATTAAAATATCTACCATAAATAAATATAGTAAATTTACTAATGTAGTAGTAATGTATAACAAACACTGGAACGGAAAAACTCCTGGCAATACCAACTATTCTGATATAGTGGAAGTATTAGTTGAAGACAATATAGTTAAAGATATAAGAATAGGACAGCCACCTACTGATATCCCTGAAGATGGTTATGTTTTAATCAGCAGAGGTCCAACAGGAATGAACTTAGCTAATAATTTTAATATAGGAGATAAAGTTAAAATTGATATAAAGGGTGAAATAGATTATAAAAAAATAAAAGCTGCTATAGGTGGCGGAACCTTCCTTGTTAAAGATGGAGAAAAAACAGATTTTACCCTTAATGTAAAAGGGAAGCACCCTAGAACTGCTTTAGGAATAACTAAAGATAGAGATGAACTTATAATGGTAACAATAGACGGTAGAGATACATCCTTTAAAGGTGTTGAATTAGACACATTAGCAGAAATAATGATAGATTTAGGTGCATATGAAGCAATCAATCTTGATGGTGGTGGCTCTACTACAATGGTAGTATCACCAAATGGAGTTGATAGCCCACAGGTTGTAAACCATCCATCAGATGGAAATGAAAGAAGAATAGTAAATGGTTTAGGCATTTTTAGTGATGCTCCCAAAAGAAGACTTGACTATATTCAGATTTTTACTGAAGATACAAATGTATTTGTTAATACTACACGAAAATTTTATGTAAAGGGCTATGATAAATACCATAATCCTGTAAAGATAGATTTAGATAGGGTAGATTTCGATATAGAAGGTGTCAAAGGTAGATTTAAAGATAATGTTTTTATGCCAGAAGAATCTGGAACAGCCACTATTAAAGCTGAATATAGAGGAAAAGAGGCAGAAATATATATAAGAGTATTAAATGAACTAAAGGATTTATATATAGAAAATGATAAATTCCATGTGGACATAGATGGTAAAGTAGATTTAGGAGAAATTTATGGTATAAATACAGAAGGCTTTACTGCAAAGATTAATCCAAATGATATAAACTGGCATATAATTGGAGATATTGGTAAAATTAGAGATGGTGTATTTTATAGTAGTAATAAGCCTAGCTCTGGTGCTATAGTAGCTTCAGTAGAAGATGCAGTAGAAAACATATTAGTTTCAGTTGGATATAGTGAGGTTGAAATAGAAGACTTTGAAGACTTAGATAATATAGAATTTATCCCTTATCCTGAAAGTGTAAAGGGTAATATTGAACTTGCCAATGAAGACAAAGAAGGAACATCATCTGTAAAGCTTAAGTACGACTTTACAGAATCAGAAGGTACAAGTGCTGGATATATCCTATTTGGTGAAGAT
The DNA here is from genome assembly GCF_003609645.1 of Thermohalobacter berrensis. GTDB lineage: Bacteria > Bacillota > Clostridia > Tissierellales > Thermohalobacteraceae > Thermohalobacter > Thermohalobacter berrensis. Next base: position 90,473 of record NZ_MCIB01000012.1, on the reverse strand, counting down.
GGATTAAAGCTTAAAGGCAGTCCCGACAAGATTGGTATGTGGATACATGGAAATAATAGCAATCATTGGATTAGGGGCAAAATAACTGATAGTAATGGAAATACCTATCCTATAGATTTTACTCAGCATGTTAATTGGAATGGATGGGAATGGGTTACAGCAGATATACCTAGAAATGTATCCTATCCTATTAAACTAAATAGAATATATGTAGTAGAAATTAATCCACTTAATTTTGATAAAGGAGAAATACTATTTGATGGATTAAAAGCCCTTTATAGAACACCCTTTAAGAATATAGAGCTTCCTAAAGAAACAGTGGTTAAGGATAATAAACAAAAACATGTAGAAGTTAATGAAAATGGTTATAAATTTATGGTTACAGGTGGAATTAATAAAATAGATAATTTATTAGATTATCAAATTTTAAAAAGAACCGAGAGCTATCTTAATAAGAATGAAGTAGGAATTGTTATGGATAAGTTAGATAAACAATACCTTGAAAATAACAATAAGCCTATACTAGAGGTTACATCAGGTTATTCTTCTTTTAAACATAAAGACACTTATTTTATCCAATTAGATAACTCAAAGGGTGGAATAAGACAGACTGATTATAATCAATGGATATGGTTAAAAAACAAACTACTAAATGTAGAGGAAAAAAATATAATAGTTGTACTACCTAAGCCTGTATTTGGTCCAAATGGTTTTGTTGATAAACTTGAAGCAGATCTTTTCCATGAAATCTTGTCAAACTACAGTAAAAACGGTAAAGATGTTTGGGTAATACATGGTGGTGATAAAATTAAGGTTAACTTAAAGGATGGTATAAGGTATATACAATTTAACAATCCTAAAATAGAAGAAACCAAAGATATATATAACCTTAAATATTTATCCTTTGCAGTAAATAATGGTGAAATAACATATGAAATATTACCAATGTTTAAAAGAAGCATCCAGTAAAATGGATGCTTTTTTTATTAAACAGGAAAAATATAGGCTTAATTTCCTATATATCCTTGAAAAATATGATTGTATAATTAAAATGGGAGAAAATTATTTTTTATAACTTTCATTAATTATTTTTCTTATTTCTATTTGTTTCCTAAAAAGTTGTTTAAATATTTTATCTTTAGTATAATCGGGGGTATTTACGTATTTGTATTCATAATAATATTTTACCCCGATTTTATAATTATTTGTTATTTTACCTGTAACCGCAAGTTTTGTCCCATCTTCAAAGAAGATCTTAAGTGATAATACATCCTCATAATTATGTTTTTTAACTTCAAAGTTACTAATAGAAAATGATAAACTACTTCCCCCAACTCTGAATATATCTACATTTACTTCAGTAGTAGGCCCTATTGTTAATCTTCCATTTAATTCCCAATGCATAGAAAATGTATCTACAAATGGTCTTAACTCCAATTTAGAAATATACACCTTGTCCTTTCCAAGATAATCTAATTTAACATCATATTCATTAATATTCTTTTTTCCTCTAACATATAGGCTTAATTTTTTTATTTCTCCTTTTTCAATATTAGAGAAATCAAAAAGATCTGTTTCAAAAACATAACCTTTATTAAACTGTCTTATAATTCCTTCAATAGTATATACATCTTTGTCAGTTGCTATAACTAATGTTGACCATATAATTGGATTTGAAAGTATATTTTCATTTTCAACCTTTGTCTTCATTAAAAGTTTCATTGCTATATTACATATTTTAGGGTCAAATTGTTTACCGCTATTAGCCTTTAGCTCCTTGACAATATAATTAATAGATTTTGGTTTTTTATAGCTCCTTATCGAAAGCATGGCATCTATAGAATCTGCTACACACATAATTCTACTTTCTAAAGGAATCTCTTCTCCTTTTAACCCGTCTGGATATCCCTTTCCATCAAACCTTTCATGATGATGTTTTGCTATTAAGGCTATTTCATCTATATCAAATCTAATCCTTGGTAATTTCTTTATTATTTTATAACTAAATATAGGGTGCTTTTTTATTAATTTGAATTCTTTTTCAGTAAGAAAAGAGGGTTTATTTAATATTTCGTTGCTTACATAAAGCTTACCTATATCGTGTAACATAGCAGCAATATATAGCCTTCCAATTCTTTCTTTATCAAAAGATAACTCTTTAGCTATGGCAACAGACCATTGGGCTACATTATAAAGGTGGGTAAGCATATATGGTTCCTTCTCTTTGATTGTTTCACACATTATAGAAACTACATTAAAAAATTCCTCAGTTTCTGTTTTTTTCATATGCCATAGCTGAAACATTCTGTAGACTAATGTTAATTCCTTTTCTATATTCTTATTATTAAGCTTGTCCATATCTACCCTATTATCTGCGTTAAAAGTACCTAAATATAAACATCCTATGATATCACCATAATCTGAGAGTAATGGTATGTATATTTCATGTTGAATTCCCTCTATAAAGGGTAAGTATTTATTAAAATCTTTTTTGTCTTTAGAAAAGGTTATTATTTCTTTATTTTTAACAACTAAATTTAATATACTATTAGGTAAATCTCTCCTTAAGTACTTAACCTCTTTAAAGGTTCTTTTAAAAGCACTATTATGTCTTTCAAATTTACTCTGTAAAACAATATAATCCTTATTTCTACTAACTGTTAAAAGTATAGCCACATCATAATTAATTAAATTAATAATTTTAAGTATAGAATCATCTAAACTTTCTTTAACATTTTTCTGTTTTACTAAAACATTATTAGTTTTTAGCAAAACATCACCCCCTTGTATTTAAGAAAAAAACACCTACCTTTACAGTTACAATAAAGGCAAGTGTATATATACTAAAAACTATATACAAAATTTTCGGTAACCTGGCAACCATAGTGATTAATTCACCTTAGGCCCATGGCTTTGCGTCCTTATCTTTCGATAAGTTTGCCCTTATCGTAATTCTGTTTTTGAAAAATTTATCTAGTTTTAATACTATTTTATAATATTTGTCATAAAAAGTAAATGTTACAAATATGTAATTTTCTATTTAGCTATCATATTTATAATTTAACCATTACACCTACTGTTAAAACAGTGAATAATATAACTAATATAGAATAATATATTTTTTTCATATAAATCCTCCCTTTAGATAAATTTTTTCATATATTATCCACCAAAAGAAAAAGTTTATACACTATAATTGGTAATTTTTTTACTCCTAATTTCATATATAAAATTAAGGGGGAGAAGCATTTGAAAGAAAATATTCAGAAAGAAGTATATTACAACGATAGATTTGCATCTGAAACCTTAGGAAGACATCTAAAGCCCTATTTAAAAAACGATATGATAATAATTTGTGTAGGAACAGATAAATGTATAGGAGACTGTCTTGGGCCTTTAGTGGGAACACTACTAAAAAAATCTAACTTCCCCTATCCCGTTTATGGAACATTAGGTTCTCCAATACATGCCTTGAATCTAAAAGAAAAACTAATAAATATAAAGCAAAGACATCCATTTAACTTTGCTATAGCAATTGATGCCTGTCTAGGTGAAGAAGAGAATATAGGTATTATACAGGTAAGACAAAGTCCAATCTTCCCTGGAAAAGGAGTAGGAAAAAACCTTCCTTCAATAGGAGATATATCAATTATAGGAATAGTAGATTCTTTAAAAAGTGATAACAACATTTCCCTCCACAATATTAGACTTGGATTTGTAATGGAAATGGCAGAAACTATAACTAGAGCATTAATAAAGGCAGCAAAATATTAGTTAAGATAAAATAAAGGGACAGATTTAGTTCTGTCCCTTTATTTTACTTTCATTATTATTCTCTTCTAAGACTTCTAAAAGCTTTACAATTACCTTTGCAACCTGTTCCCTTGTAAGGAAATCCTTAGGTCTAAACTCACCATCACTATAGCCTACCATTATTCCCTTTTCCTTCACAAGGTTTATAGGGTCTTTCTCTTTATTACCTAATATCTTTGAAACAATAATGGCTAGCTTCTTTCTAGTTATAGTTTCATATGGATTAAACTTTTTATTCTCATCCCCAGTCATAAAACCAGCCTTTGATACAGCCTTTATATAATTAATAGCCCATTTATCAATAACTTTTTTATCACTATATTTAAGCTGATAGTTATTATAATCAAGATTTAAGGCCTTTGTAAGGATAATAGCTATATCCTGTCTCGTTACAAGCTTCTTTGGATAAAAGTTTTTGTTTCCGTCCCCAGTAATAATACCCTTATTATAAAGCTTTAGTATATAATCCTTTGCCCAAGAATTTCCTATATCATTTAATGGATAATTTTTCTTAGGCTGTATTTTTCCTTCCTTTACTTTAAAAATCCAATTTCCAGCAATCCATCCATCTATATTCTCATTTTTAACCCTATACCAATAATATCCATTCTTTAGTTTAGGCCCATCTATAACCTGTAGTTTAGTTCCATCCTTTACTTTTGCTATAGTGGAGCCATCTGGTTTTCCTCTAACATTTAGTGAAGAAGTTACATCAACTTCAACTATATCACCTTTTTTATACACCTCAATATCCCCATAGTGGAATGGCTCTGGGGTTTCAAAATAAAGATTTTTACTAGGCAATCCCCTTTTAGGAAGTTTGCTTATATCAATAGGAGTTATCTTTTGCCCATATTCCTTTTCTGCTATCATATATACCAAGTCTTGATAGGCATGTTTTTTAGTCCATGTAGAAAACTTATATGGTATCATGTGGGGATTATTACTTTGGCTCCAGCCGTTATAGGCCCAAATTGCAAAATACCAGTGTTCTAGGATATTAGGATCCATATTCCCTATTTTAGGTAGTCTTTCATTAGCCATTTTCCACTTTCTAAGTAGAACATCTGCACCTGCTTCAATGTTATAATCTATATCATACATAAGCCTTTTAGTATCAAACCATCCATATTTATTAAAAACCTGCATTATACCAATGCTTCCACTTCTACCGGTATAAACTGTTCCATCTGAATCATACTGCTTAAATACACTTTCAACCCTAGCGATAGATTTTAATATAACTGAAGGTATTCCCCTCTTTTTAGCAACGGCTTCTATCTTTTTTTCTATTACCTCCCTTGGAGGGTTTTTTCTCATATCTTGTGAATATACTACACTTGACAATAATAATGATAATATCAAGGTAAATATCATTATTATTGAATGTTTCCTTTTCATGATTTTGCCTCCTTAGTCTCTTAGGTATCATCTCTTGCAGCCCTTATATATGTAAAACTAAAAATAAAAATTATTGCTGCAACTGCCCCAATGCTATCTATTACTACATCTTTTATTGTACCACTTCTTCCGGCTATAAATCTTTGGTTATATTCGTCAATTATAGCATATATTACAGGAATAATCCATGCAAAAATATATTTATATTTATCATTGATGTTTGTCGTGGATAAAATACCAAAAATTAAGATTGTTAAAATAAAGTATTCACCAAAATGACCAATTTTTCTTGTAACAAAATTAAAGGTTTTTATATTTCCATCCAGCCTAAAGTTTTTGGCAGCTCTGCTTATTTGTGTAGCTATTTTCATGCTATTTTCATCAGATATATCTCCCTCCTGAGAAGAAAAGGTGAAAATAACTATTAGCCATATTACAGTAAGAATTATAAAGATAATTCTTTTTTCCAAATTATATACCTCCACATTATATGTCTTGACAAGATTATTGTTACCTAAACATTCTATTTTATAACTGAAAAACCGGGACGGTTCTGTTTTTCAGTTTTGGAAAAAAATGGTGAAAAAGAGAACCGTCCCGGTTTGCATAACTTAAGAATAATGTCGAAAATGGATATAATGGACATAAAAAAGGACGGTAAAATTAATCTTTACCGTCCCTTTAATAGGCTAATATTACATTTCTGCTAATATTTCATCTTTCATCTCTTTAATCTTACCTTCAGCCTCTTCTTTAGTCTTGCCATTAGCTGACATATAAATCTTAAGCTTTGGCTCTGTTCCTGATGGTCTTAAGGCATACCATGAACCATCTTCAAATTCAAATTTTAGAACATTTGACTTAGGAAGTTCAATATCTTCAGTTACATCCTTAACTAAGTCAAAGCTCTTTCTAACTTTATAATCACTATATCTTACTAGCTTTAATCCTGCTATTTCAGAAGGATAGCTTTCTCTAAACTTCTCCATTGTTGCTTCTATTTTTCTTTTACCTTCAACACCCTCTAGTTTAATTGAGTGTAGGTTTTCAACATAATATCCATACTTTTCATATAAGTCTTGTAATGCCTCATATAGTGTTAATCCCTTACTCTTATAGTATGCTGCCATCTCGCATATTAACATAGATGATATAACTCCATCTTTATCCCTTACAAATTTTCCTGTAAGATATCCAAAGCTTTCTTCATATCCAAATAGGAATTCCTTATTTTTCTTTTCTTCAAACTCCTTAATCTTTTCACCAATAAATTTAAAGCCAGTTAATGTGTTTATAGTTTCTACTCCATAGCTTTCTGCTATTACCTTTCCTAAATCACTTGTAACTATAGTTTTTACCATAACACCATTTGAAGGTAATTTACCCTTTTCCTTAAGGCTTGATAATATGTAGTCTAATAATAATGCTCCTGTCTGGTTACCATTTAATACTTGATATTTTCCATCTTTATTTCTAGCAACAACTCCTACCCTGTCACAGTCTGGGTCTGTACCTAATAGTATGTCTGCATCTACTTCTTCTCCTATCTTTCTAGCCAATTCAAATGCAGCAGGGTCCTCTGGATTAGGATAATCTACTGTTGAAAAGTTAGGATCAGGCTTTTCTTGCTCTTTTACAACATATACATTTTTGTATCCTAATTCATCTAAAACCCTTCTTATAGGAACATTACCTGTACCATGTAATGGAGTAAATACTATCTTTATATCTTTATCTACATTATCCCTTATACTAAGTTCCTTTACTTTATTAACATATACATCATCAACTTCTTTTCCTATTACATTAAATAATTCCTTATCTTTAGCCTCTTTTTCATCAATAGTCTTAACCTGAGAATAGTCATTAATTTCGTCTATCTTTTCTATAACCTCATTGGCACGCTTTGGTACTATTTGTCCACCATCTTCCCAGTAAACCTTATAGCCATTATATTCTGGTGGATTATGACTAGCTGTTATAACAATACCTGCAGCTGCATTTAAATGTCTTACTGTAAAGGATAATTCAGGTGTTGGTCTTAAGTCATCAAAAACGTATGTCTTAATACCATTTGCATTTAATACTAAAGCTGCAGTTTTAGTAAATTCCTTTGACTTATGCCTTGAATCATGGGCAATAACTACTCCCCTTTTAGCATAGTCTTCTCCCTTAGATAATATGTAGTTTGCTAACCCTTGAGTTGCTTTAGAAACAGTGTACTTATTCATTCTATTAGTACCTGCTCCAATTTTTCCTCTTAAACCACCAGTACCAAATTTAAGGTCTGTATAGAATCTGTCTTCAATTTCCTCTTTATTCCCCTCAATTCCCCTTAATTCTTCCTTAGTTTCCTCATCAAAATACTTACTTTCCAACCAACTCTTATATTTTTCCATAAAATCCTTCATAATTTGTCCCCCTCTGCTTTTTCTATTGTCCATTTAAATAGTGAGGGATTTTTTTATCCCCCACTATTTTTAAACATTGTCTAAAGAGACACGCTTTTTTTTAGTAATATTATAAACTAGTTCGTTTACCCATTCAATTCCTTCTTGAGCATATTCAATATCACAATATTCAAAATCAGGCTCAAATATTACAGGTATTTTGTTATTATAGTTTAATACTATATTTAATGTTTCCTCAATATCTATCCAGCCATTTTCCCTTTTTTGACTTGGATGGACTGGAATATGTCCATATCTCTCATAGTCCTTTAATCCTCTAGTATTCCAAATATGCATAGCTTTAATAGTTGGAAGCATTTTCTCTAATTCTTTAAAATAGTCCATACCATTCATCTTACAAGATATATAAAGGTGCCCTATATCTAGACATAAACCTAAATTTTTACTATCCCTTACTAAATTTACCCACTCTTCAGGACTATTAAACCTATTATTATAGCCAACATATTCTAAATAAATTGGTACATTATACTTTTCACTTAAATTGTCAAGTCTTTTAGCACTCTCTTTAGCTAAGTTTAAAAGTTCCTTATCACTTACCTTATTATCAATATCCTTAGAAGCAAAATGTACCACTACATGGTCTGTAGGTAAGCTTTTTGCCATCTTAAGGTTTATCTCAAGTATCTCAAAAGTGGCATCCCTTAACCTACTATTACTATTTAAATAATATGTAACAGTAGGGTCAACCTGATAAAAAACAGGAGCATGATAAGATACCTTAACAGGGTATTTTTTTGACAATTTAAGTAAAGATGTTATTTCCTTTGCTCCTGAAAATTTATGACATAACTGAACAATACTAAAATTGTTTTTTCTTATATAATCTATGCCAACATTGTGAATAGAAATCCCAAGTTGTCGATTCATTCCTTCTCCCCCTTGAGGCATTTCAACATTATTAAATACTTATACATATAATAGTATGCTAATAGAAGTTCTTTGTATACACATTTTTCAAAAAAATTAATAAGTAAATATTTGTATCTATATTTATTTAACTAGTTATTATCTTAACATATAATATAATTATAACACAATATATGGAAGTTAATATTTATACATTTTATTTCTCTTTTTTATTTTATATAAATAATAAAAACTACATCCTAATTAGGATGTAGTTTTTATTTACACTTTAAATTTTACAATAGCCGATTGTAGCTCTTGAGCAAGTTCAGACAATGCTTCACTGGCATTTGCTATTTCTTCCATTGAAGCTGATTGTTCTTCTATAGAAGCAGAAGCCTCTTCTGTTGAAGCAGCATTTTCTTCAGATATAGCAGATAAATTCTCCATAACTGATAATATTTCGTTTTTCTTTTCTGTCAATTGTTTTCCAGATACATTTAACTTATTAATTATATCTTTAGTCTTTTCTATTGAATCAGCAATACCTTCAAATTTCTCTCTAGTATCCTCAACACTTTCATTTTGTTCTTTTATATATTTTGTTGTTTTTTCCATTGTATCTACTGCATCTTTAGATTTAACCTGCAGGTCATTTACAACCTCTTCTATTTCTTTAGTAAACTGGTCAGTTTCTTCTGCCAATTTCCTTATTTCATCAGCTACAACTGCAAATCCCTTACCAGCCTCTCCTGCCCTTGCAGCCTCTATTGCAGCATTAAGGGCTAATAGGTTTATCTGTTCTGCAATATTTTGTATCATCTTACTTGAAGCACTGATTTTTTCTGTACTTTCGTTAGTTTCTAAAACTACCCTGTGAACTTCCTGTGAAGCTTTACTGTTTTGTTCTGTTCTTTCAGTCAGCTCTTGAATTGATTTAATACCCTCATCTTTAAGCTCATCAACTTTATTAGCAGCAATGTTTAATTGACTCATAAGCTCTTGGTCCCCTTCTACAATCTCTCCAAGTTCATTTGTCTTTTGAGCACCTTTTTCTGTATCCTCAGCTTGTTCATTGGCACTTTTGGCAATTTCCTCTATGGTTCTAGCTACTTCCTCAGCTGCTGTAGTTGATTGCTGTGATGTAGCAGTTAGTTGTTGTGATGATGATGCAAGCTGTTCTGATGAACTTTGTACATTTTTAATAAGAACGCCTAAATCTTTTATCATTTGATTTAATGTTTTAGCTAATGTTCCTATTTCATCTTTTGTTTTAACCTTACATTTGACTGTGAAATCACCAGAACCAATCTTTTTAACATCCTCTACTAAATTGTTAAGGGAACTTGTAATAAACCTAGAGAAAAATAGTCCTAGTAATATAGCAACAACAAGTACTATAATACCGTTCCTTATACTATTTCTAAAGATGATTGAAGTATCTTCTTCTATTTCACTATAAGGTATTATACCAACTATTTTCCAACCAGTTTTACTTATTGTGTTAAAAATTCCCAATCTCTCTGTTCCTTCAAAAGTAAAATCTAAGTTCCCAGCATCTTTTGATGTTATTGCATTAACTAATTCTTCAATAGGTACCCTTTTTCCCACAAGCTCAGGGTCTGGATGTGCCATTGTTATTCCTTTAGAATCTGTTAATGCCAAATATCCTTTTTCACCTAACTTAATATTATTAACTACGTTTGTTAATGTATCAAGACTTATGTCAATCGAAACAACACCTACAAATTCTCCATAATTTCTCTCATTATATACAGGTTTTGCAACAGAAACTACTAGTTTCCCAGAACCTGCATCTTTGTAAGCCTCCGTCCAAATAATTCCGTCAGTCTCAACTGCAGCTTTGTACCATGGTCTAGTTCTTGGGTCATAATCATCTCCAAGGTCTTGTTCTGGATATATAAACATCTGTCCAGTCTGTGTTCCGATGTAAATATTCATGATATTTTCATCTGAATCTTTTATTCCTTTAAAAGTTTCCATCATCCATGTCCTAGAATCAGGGTTAACTAACACCTGCTGTACATTTGGATCACTACTTAATATATTTACTGTTTTTTCAACTGAATCCATAAAAACATCAGTAACATTTACAACCTGTTCTACAGTCTCACTTGAAGTTACTTTTAATTCTTCTGCTAAAATAGTTTGTCCATCTTTAAAATTGTTATATCCTAAAAAAACTGTAAGCATTGTTACCAACACCATAAGTACAATAATCATTTTCCAGCGTATAGACATAGGGCTCCCCTCCTTTTTATTAAATATACCCTAATTTTCCAATTTTCAAAAAATTTCTACATTAATTTATATTCTACATTTCTTTACATTCTCCTTTAAAATTTGTTACTTGACCCATGGAGTAAAGCTTTGAGGTCCGTTACTTAGACCAAAGAAGCCATACTCTGATGTCCGTTACTTTGCCAAGGACGTCTAGCCTGTGAAGTCCGTTACTATACCTTAGAAGAGAAACTAAGATGTCCGTTACTTAGGCCAGGAAGTAATGCTATGTGGTCCGTTACTTAACCTAAGACGTCTAGCCTATGAGGACCGTTACTAAACCAATGAAGCCGAACTTCGAAGTCCGTTACTTATCCTAGGGAGTAAAGCTCTGATGTCCGTTACCTGACCAAAGAAGAAAATTCTCCGACGTCCGTTTCTTATTTTCTAATTGTCAATTGTCCATTATCAATTCTCAATTGCTTTTTAAATGCAGTTTTTGGTGGTTAGTGGGTAGTGGTTGGGTTTGTTGTTGAGGGATTCGTAATCCCTCAACAACGTTTAAGCTAAGGACTAGGAACCAAAAGCTAGCAACTGTATTTTACTAACTACAGGCTACTAACTACTAACAAATATATTCTCAATTGCATTATCTTCATTTACCTCGTGCAACTTGGGAACAGGTCTTAGTTTCACTTCGTTCAACTATAGATCTGTCCCCCGTTTTACTTGTTTTATGAGGACCGTTGTTGTTGAGGGACGCCCACGTCCCTCAACATGTTTTGTTTACAATTCTCAATTGTATTTCTAATTCTCAATTGTCCATTATCAATTCTCAATTGTATTCCCTAACCACTAACCACTAATAACTATTATTTTCTTTTAATTCTCAATTCTCAATTTTCCATTCTCAATTGTATTTATCATATTGTCAATTAATTTCCCCTCATTTACAAAAATAAAAATAACGCTTCTTCTAATATTAGAAGAAGCGTTATTTTTCACGTACTATTTTAAATTTTCCTCATAGTATTTTTTAAATTGTGGTAAATACTCTATATTCTCTCTTATAATATCATCTAACATCTTCTTAGCTATCTCTGAATCAGTAACTAATGGATTCATTGTTAGTGCCTGTAAAGCTCTATTATAGTCACCAGTTACAGCTGCCTCTACAGTCATTTCTTCATATGCTTTAACTACTTGCATTAAACCTCTAATTTTAGTTTCTACATGTCCTGTATTTAAAGGCATAGGTCCATGTTTAGTTATTACACAACTAGTTTCTACTGCTACATCTTCTGGTAAATCTGATATAGCACCATTATTTTGAACATTTACTGGCATTATGATTCTTTTATCATTATATATTGCATTTATTAGCTCACATGCAGCATCTGAATAATATTGTCCTCCTCTTTGTTCAAGCTGCTTAGGTTTCTCAGCAAGATTTGGATCCTTATATAATTCGAATAACTCAGCTTCTACCTTTTTAACAACTTCTCCCCTTGTTCCTTCAGTTTTTGCTGCCTCAATTTCTTCCTTTAGCATTTTATCTGTCAGGTAGAAATATCTATGATATGGACATGGTAACATATTTAAGTCTAGAAGGTGTTCTTTTACCCATCCCATATCTGGTATATTTTTAGCAGTAAAGTTAACTCCATCAGCTAATTTTTCAACTACCTTTCTTGTTACATCTTTTCCTTTATAATATATCTTTCTACCCCATACTAAATGGTTTAATCCTGCAAAATGAACTAATACATCATCTTTATCAGCTTCTAAAACTTGAGCGGCTATCATATGCATTAGAATTGGTACATTACATAATCCAACAACCTTTATATTAGTATGCTTAAGTACAGTTTCAGTAATTATTCCAGAAGGATTTGTAAAGTTTACAAGCCATGCATCTGGGCAAAGTTCCTCCATATCTTTACATATATCTAATATTACAGGTATTGTTCTTAATGCCTTAGCAAATCCTCCTGCCCCTGTAGTTTCTTGTCCTATACAATTATATCTTAGAGGTATTTTTTCATCTCTAATCCTAGCATCTAAAAGTCCTACCCTAAATTGAGTAGTAACAAAATCTGCGTCTTTTAATGCCTCTCTTCTATCTAAAGTTAATTTAATTTCACAATCTACTCCAGCCTTTTCAACCATTCTCTTTGCTAAATTCCCTACTATTTCAAGTTTTTCTCTACCTTCTTCAATATCTACCAGCCAAATTTCCTTTACTGGTAGTTCATGGTGTCTATTTATAAATCCTTCAATTATCTCAGGAGTATAACTAGAGCCACCACCAATTGTTGCAATTTTAAGTCCTTTCTTTGTCACTATTTTCACACCCCTTTTAAATTTTTTATGCTGTTTCTGCCTTACTATTTTCTTCATTATTATTTAGCCTACTGTAAAGGCTTACCATTTCCTCAATTAAGTCTTTAGCAAGTATTGAGTTCATCAAATGGTCTTGGGCATGAACCATTAATAGATTAACCTCAACATTGTCTCCACCTGCTTCTTTTTGAAGCATATCAGTTTGAATTTTATGAGCTGATAAAATCTTTTCTTTGCAGTTTTTTAAACTCTTTTCTGCTTTATGAAATTCGCCTTCTTTAGCATATTTTAAAGCTTTAAAAGCTGAACTTTTTGCATCCCCTGCATTGACTATTATCTGCATTGCTATACTTTGTATATCCATTGATATCCCTCCTTAAGCTGCTACCTTATCCTCTTGATCCTGCTCTGTTCTATTTTCATGAATTTTTACAAATGGATAATATATCATTCCAGATACCACTGCTAGGACTAAAACTAATATAGCCGCCTTTATATCCCATCCTGCAGCCCACATTGCACCAATAGGTGCTGGTGTTGTCCATGGTGGTAATGCTACAATTCTAGAAACTAGGCCTAATTTTAGTACTATATATGCAATAGTACCGTTTACAATTGGGGCTAAAACAAATGGTATAAAGAATACGGGATTCATTACTATTGGTGTACCAAATATTACAGGTTCATTAATATTGAAAAGAGCAGGTAATATTGCCACCTTACCTATAGATTTTAAATGTGATGATTTACTCTTTAAGTAAAGCATGGTAAGGGCTAATGTTGCACCAGAACCTCCTATTACGATATAAAATGCCCAGAATGGTTCCATAAAGATCTTAGGCAAAGCCTCTCCCATCCTTAATGCCTCTTGATTTGCTGCAAGATTAGTTAACCAGAAAGTCTGCATAATTCCAGATACTATACTTGCTCCGTGGATTCCTGCAAACCATAACAAGTGACATAATAATGCTGCAATTATTACTGCACCTAGACTATCAGAAGCAATTAATAAAGGTTCAAATAGTTTCATTATTGCTGCAGGTATTGACATTCCAGTTGTTGTTTTAACTAATATACTTAGTGGATAGAAAATAATAACACACATAAATACAGGTATTAATGCTTCAAAAGAAACCGCTATCCTTGGAGGTACCCCTTCAGGTAATTTTATTGTCCAATTTTTCTTCTTTAAAAATCTCAATATTTCAATTGAAAAGATTGATGTTAATATTGCAGTAAAGATACCTGTTCCTCCTAAGAAAGCTGTTGGTAATCCTCCATCCTTCATTTGAGCTGCTACAAGTAAGAAAGACATTAATGAAAGCATTCCTCCAGATAATGCATCTAAACCATAAGATTTAGCTAAACTGTAACCTATTCCAATAGATATAAAAATAGTCATAATACCCATTGTCATATTAAAAGGCATCATTAAGTTATCAAAATACTTGCTAGCAAAATTCATCCAAGCCTTAGCTAAGAAAAAGTTAGTCCCCTCTTTAAAGGGTGGAAACGCAAGTATCAATAGAAAACTTCCTACTATCATTAAAGGCATTGCAGAAATAAAACCATCTCTAATTGCTAATATGTGTCTTTGGTTTCCAAACTTAGCCATAATAGGCACAAATTTTTCTTCCAACCAATTAAAAAATTTGTTCATTTTTATTCATCCTCCCTAAGTTTAATTGCAAAATCTAATATTTTGTCTCCCTTTACTAACCCATAGTCTACAGGATTTATTACATCTACTTTTTTGCCATGTTTGTCCCCTAACTTTTGTAGCTGATTTTTCTTATATTTTACTTGTGGTCCTAATAGGACAACATCATAATCCTGTATAACGTTTTCAATTTCATCTACAGAAACAGCTTCAATAGTCACATCCATATTTCTAGTTTCAGCAGCCTTTTTCATTTTTTCAACTATTAGACTAGTAGACATTCCTGCTGCACAACATAATAATATTTTCATATTAAAACCTCCTTTATTTTTTAGACAATTTTTAGATTAATAGACTTTAAAATTTTGAAAACATTTTCTTATGTAAAACTACACCTCCTATGTGTAACTGTTTTCACTAAATATATAATTCAAATTTCGTGCCAACTTTTCAATTTTAGAAAAATTTTTTTAGCATACCTGTAATTGTGTATTTTACTTAAGTAAAGAATTTAATAATAAATAAAAATAGTGTGCAAAATATTCGCACACTATTTAACTCAAAAAATCTTTTTGCACACTTTACACTCTTTAATTAAATTTTACACTATTCTCTATAATTGTCCTTACAATATAACAGATTTCATCAGTAATAATTTCTACATTAAATATATTTTCTAAACTTTTTATATGTCTTTCTACAATATTGTATTCCCTACTGTATTTCTTAAATAACTCTTCTTTGTTTTTATAGACTATTTGAGCTTTTCCTTCCTTTATTTTTTCAAGCATAAAACACATATGTAGTATTATACCAATTAAAACATCCCTTGATAAAACAATACTTAAATCATTCTGAATATCAGTTAATATTTTTCTTATATGTGAAACTGCTATACTAGAATCTATATTTTCTAAATGACATCCTAAAGATTTCCCGATTTTCTCATAAATAATTTCATTGTCTATTATTTCCCTTAATCTTTCTATGCCATTACCTGCTATGATTTCGTGGGCAGATATAAATGGAATATCTGGAATGTCAATATCTATTGTTCCTACTATTGATAATATTTCATTATCTTTTTTCAAATGTTCTAATCTTTCAAGAAATTCCTTCCTATCTAAAAGAGTAAGAGGAATAATTTTGACATCTTCTTCAATATTTAATTTCTCCTTTAATATATTTTTAAGCCTTTCAGCAGCTCCCTCTCCTGTAAAACATGCAGTTACTATTACATTCTTTTTCTCAACACATACATCTTTTACTCTACTTGATTTTTTCCTTAAATATGGATTTGTGTTTATACATGAATTATAAATTTCCTTTAAACTTCTCCCCATTACAGCCTTTCTACATGCCTCTATTACCAAAAGAGTACTTACCATTTCTATAGTTATAACCTTTACACCAGTATCTTCATATAACATATCACCAAAGTTTGTTAATGACCCCATGTCTACCATTAATAAGACACCTTTTCCATTATCTATTTCTATAACTTTTTCTTTTGCACTATTATATAATTCTTCAGGTGAAGCATTTAATGGCATATCTAAGGCCTTTGCATGTTCCTCTCCAACCAATCTATTAGCAACTTCTACCATGCTAGAAGCTGTAGAGTTCCCATGCATAATAACTAACACACCTACTCTATCATCCTTAGTAAGATTTTCTTCATCATACTTGTCAGCAGCTAAAAACATGGTTATATATCCTATTTCATCTAAGGGAAGTTCTATATCTAATTTAGATTCTATAATTTTGGCTAATTCCATTGAAACTAAAAACTCGTCAGAATAATTTAATCTAATAAAATTTAATTTAGGATTAAATATTTTATGCCCTTCCTTAATTCTCTGAACAGTAGAGTTTAAATGTAGAGCTAAACTATAATATATTTTTTCGTTATATTCTTTATTTAACTTTTTCTGTGCTTTTTCTAGAATTTCCTCAACAATATTTAAAATTTCTCCATCTACTATTTTTGAGATTTCATCTCTTCTTAATTTATTAGTTATATCTCCCATATACTTTTTAAAGTAATTTTCTATATTTATATTTACTATTTCACTTATTTCATGTTCTTGTATTCCTATATTTTTAAGGGTATTTACTTTATTTTCTATAACATCATAAAAATTATCTTTATTATAATGATCATGGGAACTAATTTTATTTTCCTCTTCATTATAGAAAAACCTTAAAATCTCCCCTTTAGAACCTAGTATTGATTCTACCTCTTTTCTTGAATCCTTTATCTTCATAATTCCCTTTTTAGCATATTGAGGTAAATCCTTACATGTTACAAGTATATAATCTCTATTTTGGGATTTATAATTTAAAAAAGCTTTAGCACATGCCAGTTTTATATCTCCCTTTAGTTGACCTATATTATTAGGACAGTCATATAATAATAAAGATATTAAGCATTTTTTATCAACATATATACTCATTCCTATCCGTTTCGACTCTTCTTTAAAAAATTCCTCAATAAGCTGAAGTCTTTCCTTTAGACTTCTCTCTTCAAGTGATGGTAAATTTATAATCATAGGAATTCTTCTAGTAAAGGTTTTTAAAAGGTAAGATTGTGGATTTTCAGTAGTAGCTGATATTATTAAGACCTTTGAGTAAATTACATTTTCAGTATCTCCAAGTCTTCTAAAAAAACCTTTGTCTATGTAAGTAAATAACATTTCTTGCCCTACTGGTGGAAGTCTATGAACCTCATCTAGAAATAATATTCCGCCATCTGCCTTTTTAAGAAGTCCATCTTTATCCTTATCTGCACCAGTATAGGCACCTTTTTTCACTCCAAAGAGTTGTCCCAAAAGAAGCTGAGGATTATCAGCGTAATCAGCACAATTAAAAGATACAAAGGGGGCATCCTTATATATTACTTCCGACTCCTTAGCAAAATCATACATTAATTCAGCAAACATAGTTTTTCCTACACCAGTTTCCCCTAATATAAGGGTGTGAAGTCCATTTGGAGGATAAAGAATTGCTGCTTTAGCTTGCTGTATAGGAATATTTAGACTTTCATTTGAACCTATAACTTTTTGAAATATATTAACTTTATTCTGATTATCTCCTACATTAGTCCTTTCCTCTTTCGGTTTATATAATACTGGCCTTCCTTGTATTTTTTCTACTTTTCCTTCTTTATAAAGCTGATTAAGATATCTACTTATACTGGATCTATGTAAATTTAAATGATCACTTAACTGTATAGCAGTAACTCCCTCATTATTTGCTTTATTAAATATATCTATTAGTCCTTTATATACTTCATCTACTTTTTTCATTACAAACCCAACCCCCTAATACAACTGTTTGTCTATATTTTATCATAAATTTAAATAAAACAAGTTTTAGTTTCCCTTATCTTTTCCGTTGTTGAGGGATTCGTAATCCCTCAACCTGGCAACGCACATTGAAATGTGCTCTACGTTTTTTATTTTTTCTATTTTTAGTTTTTAATCTTTTCCAATTATAAATAGTAAATTGTAGTTATTGGTCCGTTTATTTTGATTATGAATTTTTTTAATTTTGCAAATAAACTATAAAAGTTCTGAATAACAACAAAATCTAATATAGTTTTTATCTATAATAGTAAAAATTAACCAATTTATATATTATAATCAAGTTGAACTATTTGATAAGGAGGAATTATTATGGCTGACTACAGAGAATTATGGAAATCATTAGATATGGATTTAGAAAAGCATGATAAGTTATGTGAAGTACTACCTGAGTTTTATGAAGATGTATATTTATCTCAAAAAAACCGTCCAGAGGGTATGAATTACTATAACTTTGTAATTTCAGAAGTACATGGATTAAGAATTAAAGAATTAGATGATCATAAGCAAAATGGTGGTAAGGTATTAGGAACCTTCTGTGTATTTGTCCCTGATGAAATAATATTTTCTGCAGATGCTATAGGAGTTGGACTATGTGGTGGTTCAGACTTCTGGGTTCCTGATGGAGAAAAGGTTCTACCTAGAAATATATGTCCATTAATTAAAGCTTCAGTTGGTGCTAAAATAAGTGGAACCTGTCCATATTTCCAATCAGCTGATATGCTTGTTGGGGAAACAACATGTGATGGTAAGAAAAAAGCTTGGGAAATATTAAATGACTATACACCTATACATGTTATGGACCTACCTCAAATGAAAAGAGAAAATGATAAAAAACATTGGAAAGATGAAATAAAGCTATTTATGGACAAAGTAGAAGAGCTTACTGGAAACAAGATAACAGAAGAAAGACTAAATAATGCAATAAAACTTATAAACAGAAAAAGACGAGTTCTTCAAAGATTATATAATACAAGAAAGGCTGATAAACTACCTATAAGTGGTAAAGATGCCCTGCTAATTACACAAATAGCCTTCTATGATGACCTAGAAAGGTTTATACAAAAAACAGAAGAATTATGTGATGAATTAGAAAGAAGAATAGAAAAAGGTGTAGGGGTATTCCCTGAAAATACACCAAGGATATTAGTTACAGGTACTCCAATGGCAATACCTAACTGGAAAATCCATCATTTAATCGAAACAAGTGGTGGTTCAGTAGTATGTGAAGAAACTTGTACTGGAACTAGATATTTTGAAAACACTGTTAAAGAAAATAACAAAACTTTAGATGAACAAATAGATGCATTAACAGATAGATATTTAAATATAAACTGTGCATGCTTTACTCCAAATGAAGGAAGAATAGA
Organism: Thermohalobacter berrensis; assembly: GCF_003609645.1. GTDB lineage: Bacteria > Bacillota > Clostridia > Tissierellales > Thermohalobacteraceae > Thermohalobacter > Thermohalobacter berrensis. The sequence goes on along the minus strand of NZ_MCIB01000012.1, from coordinate 70,960 downwards.
TGATATTATTAGGTTATATAAAGAGTATAATGCTGATGGTGTAATATATAATACCCTTTCATTCTGTCATACATATTCTGTAGAGTATAAAAAAGTAAAAGAAGCCCTAGATAAAGAGGGAATACCTGTTATGATGATAGAAAGTGACTATTCTCTACAGGATTCTGGTCAAATAAAGACAAGGTTAGAGGCATTTTTTGAAATGTTAAAGGAGAGAAAGTCTGCTTATGCAAAATAACACGTATATACTCTTTCCCTCACATACAGATGGATTGTCCCTTGAAAAATTATTAAAGGAAAAAAAGATAAAATATACCATTGTTCCAACACCTAGACAATTAAGCAAATGTTGCGGTATTTCTATAAAAATAAATCCTAATGATAAAGAAAAGGTTGAAGAATTATTAATAAAAAACCCTAACATAAAAATTGAGGGAATATATACACTTGAAAAGAAAACAAAAAAATTCTTTGTATAGGAGGTACAGTTTTGTACACAATAGGCATAGATACCGGCTCTGTAGCTACTAAAGGTGTTCTCTTTAATGGCAATATAATAAAAAAAGTTATTATCCCAACTGGATGGAGCCCAAAAAATGCAAGTAAACAAGTATATACTCTCCTTTTAGAAGATAATAATGTTGATAAAAATAAAGTGAAAAAGGTTGTAGGAACTGGCTATGGAAGGGTTTCTATGGTCTTTGCAGATAAAACTGTAACAGAAATAACCTGCCACGCAAAGGGTGCTTATTTTATTAATAATAATATCCGTACAATTTTAGATATAGGTGGCCAAGACAGTAAAGTAATAAGCCTTGATGAATATGGTAATGTAAGAGAATTCTTCATGAATGATAAATGTGCTGCAGGAACAGGAAGATTTCTTCAGGTTATGGCAAACCTTCTTGAAGGTGATGTTAATGATTTAGATAAGCTTGCTGAAGGTACAGCACCTAAACAGATTTCGAGTATGTGTACAGTTTTTGCTGAATCAGAAATTGTAAGCTTATTGGCAAATGGTGCATCCAAAGAATCTATAGCTGCAGGAATCATACAATCTATAGCAAATAGAGCCGTAACTCTACTTAGTAAAACAAGTATTAAAGGTGATATTGCTTTTACAGGTGGAGTTGCAAAAAGTAACATACTTAAAAAATATATTGAATCTAAAATTAAGAAAAACATATATACCCCTAATGATACACAAATTATTGGTGCATTAGGGGCAGCAGTTATAGGCTGGAACATGATTGACAAATAAACATTATATGCTATCATAATAGTAACAACAAAATAAAATACCATGGTACTAGGGGAGCTGGAGAGGCCAGCTGAGATTAAGACCCTATGAAGTCTTTGACCCTTGAACCTGACCTGGGTAATACCAGCGTAGGGAAGTACTTATATTAATAGGCTAAGTATAAGCATAAACCTTACTCTGGTTTATGCTTTTTTATTTTCTTCTCCATATTAGGCCCTTCTAGTACCATGTCATATCTTAAGGAGGTTTTAAGATGAAAAATGTATTAACTATTGCAGGCTCAGACAGCAGTGGCGGAGCTGGTATTCAAGCCGACCTAAAAACATTTTCAGCCCATGGAGTATTTGGAATGAGTGTAATTACTGCAGTAACAGCTCAAAATACTCAAGGAGTATTTGCAGTTGAGGATATATCACCTGAATTAATAGCCAAACAAATTGAATCAATATTTGAGGATATTAGGGTTCATGCAGTAAAAATAGGAATGGTATCTAAAATTGAAACAATAAAGACTATTGCTGAAGGACTAAAAAAATATAAACCTGATAATGTAGTCTTAGACCCTGTAATGGTATCAAAAAGTGGTTATCACCTTCTTAAACCTGAGGCAAAGGAGGCTTTAATAAATAAGCTTTTACCCCTTGCAACAATAGTTACACCAAATATACATGAGGCTGAAGTAATAACTGGAATAAAGATTAACTCCCTTAAAGATATGGAAAAGGCAGCTTATTTAATTAAGAATATGGGCCCGAAATATGTACTTGTAAAGGGTGGACATCTAGAGGAAAATGCAACCGATTTATTATTCGATGGTAATAATATTGAAACCTTAACAACTAAAAAAATAAATACCAAAAACACCCATGGTACAGGGTGTACCCTTTCATCAGCAATAGCCTCAAATCTTGCCAATGGTTACTCTATCCATGAAGCAGTAAAGCTATCTAAGGAATACATTACCACAGCAATAGAAAACTCTTTAGATATAGGTAAAGGAGTAGGCCCTACCCATCACTTTTATACCCTTTATAAAAGGTCAGGGGTAATTAATGAATAAAAAGAAAATTGATTATAGCCTATATTTAGTTACAGATAGGAAAGTTCTTAGAGGTAAGGATTTCTTTAAAAGTATTGAATCAGCAATTAAAGGTGGAGTAACTCTTATTCAATTAAGGGAGAAAAATTTAACTTCAAAGGAGTTTTATGAAACATCAGTAAAGGTAAGAGAAATAACTAAAAAGTATAATATTCCACTTATAATAAACGATAGGCTTGATATTGCCCTGGCAGTTGATGCAGATGGACTTCATATTGGAAATAATGACCTACCCGTTGAAGTTGCAAGAAAACTCCTAGGACCAGATAAAATATTAGGCTATACAGCCTGTAATCTAAAAAGAGCAAAAGATGGTGAAAGTAAAGGGGCTGATTATCTGGGAGTAGGCTCAGTTTTTCCCACAACTACTAAAGATAATCCCGTTAGGATTACAATTGAAGAATTAGCTAAAATCAAGAAAACAGTAAATATTCCAGTTGTAGCTATAGGTGGTATAAATGAAGAGAATGTAAGTAAAGTTATAGATGCTAATGTTGATGGTGTTGCAGTTGTATCGGCTATTTTAGGTAAGGATGATATTTATAATGCAAGTAGGATACTTAAGGATAAGGTTATAAAAGGTAGATAGTAAACTGTAAAAGTTTCCCAAAACTGAAACGCGAACCGGGTTCGCGTTTCAGTTTTACTACCAACAATCAATGAAATAATCCTCTAATTCACTTTTTGACTTTCTAACAGTTCTATTATCACATTGATTTAATCCTTCCAATTGTTTCTTTATCTTTTCTTGTGCTTGTTCTAATTTTCTAAACTCTCTACAAATCACTTTTTATTCTTTCCTTAGATCATTTAATTTACTGATTATCAAATTTAACTTCTCATTAATCATATTACTAAATTCCATAATAACATCCCCCTAGTATCTATTACTTTAATCACTAATTATTCGAATATATATCTCTAGATTCCTAAAAAAGGTCTTAAATGACACATCCTGACCTAAAATTAAATAATTATACACTACATCCCTTCCTATTACATCAACAGCTTCTTTTATTTGTTTCTCTGTTACATTTATCTCCTTTCCATACCTAGCCTTTAAATCTCTTTCTACTAATTCTCTCAAATATTCCATTTCTCAACCTCCAATATAACACATGTATACTATATGATATGACAATCCTCTTTTTGTAGCATAGACGGCATAAATATAGCTACTATGCTAATATTAAATAAGAGGTGATTAGATGAAATTTTCTTCAAGATTAAAATTATTAAGAGAAGAAAAAGGTTTACGTCAAGAAGATCTAGCTAAAATTCTCAATATAAGTAGACAGTCTATAAGTAATTACGAAAAAGGTGTCAGATTTCCTAATGATGAAGAGTTAATTAAAAAGTTAGCTAAATTTTTTAATGTTTCTATAGATTATTTATTAGGTGCTAGTAATATTAGAAGCAATTACATGTACATAGATGATACTAGAACTAGAGAAAGTGCTTCTTCTTATGATGTAGATAAAAAAACTGCTTTAGAAAACTTGTTTTACGAAGTAGATACATTATCAGTGAATACAATACAGAGAATTACTCAAGTTATTAGGATATTTAAAGATGAAATTAATAGTTAGATATGCAATCGTATTCTCTAGACTCTTTAATGTTAAAACTTGTTGCGTGGAGTTCAAAAAATATATTACCATATTTGTTACAAATTTTCTACATTTTTATCGAAATTCCTTCTTAATTATAACAAAATTTTTGAAAATATAGAAAAAAATAAAATGCGAACTTAGCTCGCATTTTATTTTAAATTAGTTTGCCATATTCTTTTATAATTTCTTCAATATCAGTCAAGTTTTTATCAATAACTTCAAATACTAAGTCTAAATTTATATCAATATAGTCATGAACTAATATATTTCTAAATCCTATTATTTTTATAAACACATCTCTTAACTCTTCACCAATATACTTATTCTCATATAAAATTTTAGGTATATCACTATAGTATTCAACCTTTCCTAAATTCTCATCTGCAATTATATGGTTTCCAATATCCATTAAAGCCTCAATCGCCAAATGTAAAAACCTCTCAGAACTCCCATAAACTTTAGGATCACTTTTAAACTCCTTCAAATTATATTCATTTTTAATTTGTTTTAAGAAATCCAAGTATTCTTGGGCTTTTTGTATCCTTCTTATAATTACATTTCTATTTACCATTTAATAGTCTCTCCTTAAAATACTTATTTTGTACTTCTAGGAAGGGGTTAAAATCTAAATATCTACGAATTACAGATGAAAAATAAGAATTTGAATCAAAATTATCCTTTTTATATATTAATTTATTATGCTTTACTATTTCATATTTCATTAAAATTGGGGCTTCATTAAGAATAACTAAATCAACTTTACAAAAACCTATCTCTGCCATTTCTGATAATATATCTAACTTAATCTTTTTGTCATATTTATCTTTAAGTAGTATTCCTAAATCAATATCACTAAATCTATTCTCCTTATTATCCGCATATGACCCAAATAGGTATACAGCCTTGACATCGTCAAAATCTGAAAAAACCCTTTTTATTTTCTCTAAACTCTTATCAGATAGCATGATAAAGCCCCCTAAATAAATGTAAATTTTAATATTTCACATTAGCTATTATTTCCTCTTCAACCTTTTTAATATCAGGAACATAGCTTTTTAGTAACTTCATTTTACCTTTAAATTCATATTTACCTAGACTTGCGGGAATAAGAATACTATCTCCCTTTTCTATTTTCTCATTACCATTATTATATATAATCTCACCATTTCCATCTACACAAGTAAATATGTAAAACCTTTCTATGTCACTCTCTTCATTAAAGCCTTCTTCAACATCATATAGTTCTAAAGAAAAGTCTTTACATAGGCAATAATAGATCTTAGTGTAACCTTCTTTTTTAACAGTAATCCCTTCTGCTTTTTTTCCTTCAAGGTTTAAATCAATTACATCTAATGCTTTATCAATATGTAATTCTCTACCCCTTCCATAATCATATACCCTATATGTAGTATCACTATTTTGCTGTATTTCTGCTATAATAACACCTTCTCCAATAGCATGGACAAGTCCACTTTTTACAAAATAGACATCCCCTTTTTTAACAGGAATTCTATTTGTATATTTATCCAATTCTTCATTTTCAATAGCCCTTTTAAACTCTTCCTTAGTACAATCCTTTGTTCCAACTACAAGGTTTGCACCTTCAAAGGCCTCTACAACATACCATACTTCTGTTTTCCCCATCTCTCCTTCAACTCTTTTAGCATAATCATCATCTGGATGAACCTGAAGAGAAAGCTTGTCCTTTGCGTTTATAAGTTTAACTAAAAGTGGAAACCAATCTGTGGAAATCTTAGTCCCAATTATTTTTTCCCCTTCCTGCTTTATAAGTTCACCAAGCTTCATTCCCTTATATTCTCCATTTTTAACAACACTTGTTCCATTAGGATGACAAGCAACATCCCAACTCTCTCCTATATTTCCTTCCGGAAGGTTATCCCTAAATAACTCTAGATCCCTTCCTCCCCATACCTTTTTTACATATATATTTTCAAATTTAAGTGGATACATTAAATTTCCTCCTCTACTATATTAAATCTTCTATGAATAGGTTGTTTTTTTCTTTTTTACGTAATTTTCTTTTTAATTATACCATAGCTTTTGTAATTTTTCCCAAAAGAAAAACGCGAACTAAGTTCGCGTTTCATTCTATTCATAATAGCCATGATATATATTTGCTCCCCATATACCGGTAACATATTCATGTATAGTTCTATCACTTGAAAATATCCCTGAACAACCTATATTAATTATAGACATTTCTCTCCATCTATTCTGGTCTTTATATAGTTTGTCAACCTTTTGTTGTGCCTTAACATATGAATCGAAATCCTTTAGTACAAAGAATTGGTCATTATGTTTTAATAATGAATCTATTATTATGGAAAATTCTCCATCCTTTACATTTAAAAATTTTCCATTTATTTGGTCTAATATAGTCTTTATTCTCTTATCATTCTTATATATTTCACAAGAATTGTATGTCCCACTTCTGTATAGCTCTATAACTTCCTTTTCTTTTAGCCCAAATATTACAATATTATTATCACTAACAGCATTCCTTATGTCTATATTTGCCCCATCTAGGGTAGCTACAGTAATTGCTCCATTCATCATAAATTTCATATTTCCAGTCCCCGATGCTTCCTTAGTCGTAGTAGATACCTGTTCACTTACATTAGCAGCAGGTATTAATTTTTCTGCCAGTGATACTCCATAGTTTTCTAAAAAGACAACCTTTAATTTATCTTTAATCCTTTTATCATTATTTATTTTTTCTGCTACAGTATTTATAAGCTTTATAATCTTTTTAGCAGTATAATATGCAGGTGCGGCCTTTCCTGCAAAAATAAATGTTCTAGGATGGATGTCCAAGTTAGGATTTTTCCTTAGCCTATTATATAAGTGCATTATATATAGGACAACCAATAGCTGCCTTTTATATTCATGTATTCTTTTAGCATGTACATCAAATATACTATTTGGGTCTACATCTATTCCATAATCATTCTTTATCATATCTGCCAATCTTACCTTGTTTTCCTGCTTTATTTTATATACCTCTTCCTGAAATGCTGGATCATCCTTATACCTTAAAATTTCCCTTATATTTGTTGGTGACTTAATCCAACTATCACCTATTTTTTCAGTTATTAAATTAGTCAATTTAGGATTTGCCTTTATAAACCATCTTCTATGAGTAATACCATTTGTTTTGTTATTAAATTTATATGGATAATAATCGAAGAAATCCTTTAGTTCCTGCTTTTTAAGTATTTCTGTATGAAGCTTTGCCACACCATTTACACTATGGCTTCCAACGATTGCAAGGTGGGCCATTCTAATTTGATTATGGGCTATAATAGCCATTTCACTTATCTTTTGAAAATCTCCATAGTATTTAGTGTTCCAAAGCTCTTTACAAAATCTTTCATTTATTTCATCTACTATCATGTATATACGTGGAAGAAGCTTCTTGAAAATATTTACATCCCACTTTTCCATGGCTTCTGACATTATAGTATGATTTGTATAGGATATAGTGTTTGTTGTAACCCTCCATGCTTCATCCCAGCCTAGCCCCTCTTCATCCATGAGTATCCTCATAAGTTCAGGTATTGCTAAAGCTGGATGTGTATCATTTATGTGTATAGCTACATAATCATCTAAGTATTCTACAGGCTTATTTAGATGCTTAAATGTCCTCAATATGCTCTGTATTCCTGCAGAAACTAAAAAGTATTCCTGCTTAAGCCTTAATATTTTCCCTGCTTCAAAGGCGTCATTAGGATAAAGTACATGGGTTATGGCTTCTACAGTATTTTTATACTCAAAGGCCTTTGAATAATCCCCTTTACTAAAATTAGCAAAGTCAAATTCCTTTAACGCCTCTGCACTCCACAATCTTAAGGTGTTTACCTGTTTATTTTCATATCCTATAATAGGTGTATCGTAGGGAACAGCTAATACTGATTCATAATTTTCATGTATAAATTTTAATTTTCCATTTTCCCCTTCAACCCTTACGTCTCCACCAAATTTTACTTCTACAGCCTTATTTTCCTTCCTAAGTTCCCAAACATTATCATATTGAAGCCATTTGTCTGGAAACTCTACCTGATAGCCATCTATTATCCTCTGTTCAAAAAGCCCGTAATTATATCTTATTCCACATCCATGGCCAGGAACACCTATTGATGCCATTGAATCCATAAAGCATGCTGCAAGTCTTCCTAGCCCTCCATTTCCTAATCCTTGGTCCTTTTCAACTCCTTCAACATCTTCTAAGCTTATACCAAAATCATCAAGACATTCCTCACATAAATCCTTAATTCCAAGGTTAATTAGGTTGCTTATAAGGAGCTTTCCCATCAGAAATTCCATTGAAAAATAGTATACCTGTTTTTCTTCTTCTTCAATGTATCTTCTATTGGTTTCAACCCAACTGTCGGAAATAAGGTCCCTTATTAAATCTCCAAGGGCATAGTATATATCTAATAATGAGGCTTCTTCTATGGTAACTCCCCTTTCAGACTTAAGCTTTTGTAATAACCTCTTTTTAAAATCTTCTTTATTATATTTCATCCTTAATAATCTATTGACTTATTTTAATTAAGCTACACAGCCTTTGTTAAGTCAACAGATTTCCCCCTTTTATATAGTTTTGCTGTGCATAAGGCTTATAAATAAACTACCCTATTTTTGATGCTGTAAACTTTTTGTTGGTATAGCCGAAGAAGATAATTTTAGGAGGACCGTTTCTTTGACCAAAGAAGATAAACTAGGATGTCCGTTACTTTACCTTAGAAGTGATGCTTTGTGGTCCGTTACTACAAATACAGTTTTTGGTGGTTAGTGGATAGTGGTTAGGTTTGTTGTTGAGGGATTCGTAATCCCTCAACAGTTATAAAAAAAGCTGATGGATTACGAATCCATCAGCAACAGTTAAAACCCTATTTACAATAAGTTTTCTATTTCTTGGATTTCTGGAAATCTACCAGTTTCTTTTTTAGAGTAAATCAAATTGTCGTTGTAGGTCACTTCAAAAACTCCACCTGAAGATGGTACAAGCTCAAAGGACTTAACATCATTTTTGTATTTCTTTAAAATATATTCGGCCAATTCCAAGGCCTTAGGTCTGTAGCCTCAGCTAGTACAATATTCAATTCTAAATTTCATATAGATCCCTCCTAAATTTTATAAAATGTTTCTATATATAATTACCCATTATAGGAAAAAATAATCAAGAAAAAAGCTCTGGAACAACGAACCCGGTTCAGCGTTCCTGGAACAACGAACCCGGTTCAGCGTTCCTTAAATAAAGACTCGATTCCTTTTTCAATTATCTTAATAAATCTAAAAGATTATAATAGTAATACTTTCTATTTCTAAACTTATTATCTGAGAAAATAATATTGTTTCTTTCCAATTCATCCAAATACCTTCTACAAGTAGTATCACTTATACCGGTTATATTAACCATAGTCTTAACATTAAATATAGGTTTTTGATACATTGCATTTATTATTTTTACTATATTATTGCTCTTTACTAATTTCATTGCTACTTCCAAGTCTCTTTCATATAAATTATTAATGTCCTCAATCAGTTTTATATTCCCTTTTGCTTGCTTATTTACACTTTGTAGGAAAAACTTTATCCACTCATTCCATCTTTCATTAAATCTGGTATCATTTAATAGCTTATAATATTTATGTTTGTCCTTCTCTAAAGTCTCACTTATAAAAAAATTAGGACTATCTATCACTTTATAATTATATAAATATAAAGGTATAAGAATACGACCAATCCTACCGTTACCATCTAAAAAAGGATGAATTGTTTCAAATTGTGCATGTATTATGGCAATTCTCACTAGGTGGTTTAAATCATCTTCTGGTTCATTTATATACATTTCTAAATTTGACATATACTCATCTACTAATTGGGGTTCTGGTGGCACAAAAGAAGCAGTTTCTATAGTACAACCTTCTGGGCCAATAAAGCTTTGAATTTTTCTATATTCTCCTGGCTGTCTACTTGAGCCTCTAACTTCACCACTAAAAAGTATTTTATGCAAATCTTTGAATAATCTTGTTGAAATAGGTAAAAACTTCAAAGCCCTTTCTCCATATTTAAGAGCCTCATAATAATTTAGTACCTCTTGTGTATCCTCATTTCTTTCCTTTTCATCTATTTCTGATTCAAGAACTTCATCAAGAGTAACTTGTGTCCCTTCAATTTTAGTTGATTGAACAGCTTCTTGTAGTATTAATGGATTTATGAGAAAGTCAGAATTTATCTTAGAGTTTCTAAGCATTATTTGATATTTACCTACATTTGTACTAGCCTCTACTAATTCATTTACAAACTTCAGTTGATCAATTTTTCCCTCCAAAGGTAATTTTAATGGCTTAAAAGGTTTCATATTATTATCCCATCCTTATTAAAACTTAATTTTCAATCTCTAATAAAATTATAATTTATTTGTTAAAATTAAGCAATTATTTTCAATTTTTTTATTTTTGAAAATATATATATTAATATTTCCATGTTATTTAAATATATACATTGGAACGCCGAACCCGGTTCAGCGTTCCAGCGGTTCAGCGTTCCAGTTGTTGAGGGATTCGTAATCCCTCAACCTTTGTAAAAAAAGCTGATGGATTACGAATCCATCAGCAACAGTTAAAATGCTATTTACAACTTTTCCCAAAACTAAAACTCCAACTGGGTTAGCCTTTCATAGCTATTTCGCTTGTTTAAGTCTGGCAATATCTGCCCAATTGTTGGCTGTAGCTTCCTCAATTCTATAAATATCCTTCTTAATTGCTTCCATATTCCCTTTTATATGAGCTATATCATTTTCCATTTTATCATGATCTGCTTTGTTTACCTGAGATGAATGCTCTAGTGCTTTAACAATTTCATAGGTTTCATCCATTTTAATCTTTAGTTTAGTTGTTTCATCTTTTAAATTACTAACTTCAATTTTTAAGTTATTAACTTCAGTTTTTAAGTGGTTCATTTCACCTTTTACATCGTTAACTTCATCCCTTATATTAGCCATTTCACTTTTTATATTACTCACTTCATCTTTTATAGCATTCACTTCATCTTTTAGGTTAGTTGCCTCATCTTTTATATTAGCTACTTCATCTTTAATATTTTTTATTTCTATCTTTACAGGCCCTAATTCTTCCTTAAACATTTCCCTAATTGCCCTTAACAATTCTTTTTCCATGGGGTTACCACCTCAATATCATTATAACACTTTAAAAAGTGTATTTCATTGTGTTTATCCCAAAATAATTGGAACGATAAACTCACTTTTACATTACATAATTACCAATAGCTTAGTTTCAAAAACATATTTAGTATCTTAACTTGTTCCTGAAACTCCTCGTCACTTAATACTCCATAATATTGTCCCCTTATTCCCCTTGATTCTAAAGTCCAAATAAATGATTTGAAGTGAGGATAGTCATCTATAGAGTTTTTAATTAAAAAGATAAAATCCTGAAGTTTTTTATATTTTAAAGTTTCTTTTTCTCTTTCCTTTTTATACTTATTTAAATCTAATATTAAGCTAAAAGGAAGTATAACTTTATAGCGAAAATCATTTTTATTATTATTAAAATCCTTTATATAATTTCTATAGCTTTCACAAACTATCCTATACATCATATCTCTCCCTAAATATCTTTAACTTACTTTTAAATTCCTTCTTTTTAATCTCAAATAAGTCTTTTCTATTTATCACTTCTTCTATTATTTTATTTATTAATTTTTTATCTGCCTTTTCTATAAGCAAATCTATATCCTGTAAATCCTTTTCTGATAATCTAATTATTTTACTTACAATAATATCTTCTATAGATAAAACATAAATATTTAAGTATTTAAATTGCTCTAATTTTGTCGCTCTACTTTTATACTTAGGAGATATTAATGTACTTTCATACTCAAGCATATCAAATTCCCTTAAATGAACAAATACTTTAGCTAATTTAGACGAATAGTTTAAATCTATGAAATCAAAATCCCTTGTAGCCCTATCACTATATCCAGCCAATATACATGCACAACCCCCAAGTAGATACATATCAAAGGGTTCTATGTCAAATACTTTAGCCACTTTTTCCATTTCATATAGCTTTTCCTCTAGTTGCTTTTTTATATTCATGATTAAACCCCTTGTTACAACTTCTTTAATATATTTTTATTATAACATAGGGTAAACAATAGTAGAACGGTCAATACGATTCGGCGTTGTCCTTTGGCTTTCTAGTTGTTGAGATATTGGAACAACGAACCCGGTTCGGCGTTTCATTGGAACAACGAACCCGGTTCGGCGTTTCATTTTATTATGTTTTTTGATACGCTAAATAAGAAGTCTATATATTCATCCTTTGACATCTTTGGTTTAAAGTTATCTATTATCTCTTTCCCTAATTTCGCATCATCATAAAGCAAATCAATAATTGTTAATGCTATTGCCTTTGCTGGAACAATATATGCTAGATATGGATCTTCAATTTTAAAGTCTCTTGTATGTAAATTGCCTTTAACTCCTCCTATAAAAGGATGAAGGCTTGGAATCAAATGGGAAACATCTCCAAAATCAAAGGAACCAGCAAATTCTCCACCAACCATTATATCCTCTTTATCAATAAAATTAATCAGATTATCTTTAAATACCTCATCAAGCTCATTATTGTTTAAAAGAGGTAAATATCCTGGTATCTCATTAATTTCAATATTAGCACCTACAGCTTTAGCTCCTGCAATTAATGAACGGTTTACCTTCTTATTAGCATCTAATATACTTTCAATTGTTTTCCCTCTAACATAGGTTTCCATCCTCACATCAGCAGGTACAATATTTACTATATCTCCCCCTTTAGTTATTATAGGATGGACTCTTATTTTATCTTCATCTTTAAAGGTTTCTCTTTGTGCATTAATATTATTTATAGCAAGCATTGCTGCATTTAAGGCGTTTATGCCTTCTTCTGGTGCACCACCAGCATGAGACTCCTTCCCAATAAATTTAACCTTTTTTCCTATAAATCCATTACCACTTCCCCCTATTAGAGCTTTTTTTCCTTGAGAACTTAAATCTAATGAATGGAACATTATAGCTATATCTAAGCTATCAATTTCCCCTCTATATATAAGTTCTTGTTTCCCTCCAAAAAAGTTTATCTTTCCTTCATCCTTTATTCTCGATCTATATTCTAATTCTACATATTCTTCAGCAGGAACTGCTATAAACTCTACATTACCATTAAGTTTTTCTAAAACTCCAGAACTTATTAACCCTATAGCCGTTCCAAGCATTCCAGCTATTTGAATATTATGACCACAAGCATGTATTGCCCCGGTTTCTTTATTAGCATCTGGGTGTTCTTTGCAGATTACAGCGTCTAATTCCCCCATAACTCCTATTGTTGGCCCAATATCATTATGTTTTATAATACCTTTACAACCTGTTACTGCAATATTTTCTTTAGTTTTTAACCCTAACCTTTTAAATTCTTTTAAAACAAGTTTTGTAGCAAAATTTTCTTTGTATCCAAGCTCCGGATTATCATAAATTCTTTTTCCTATGTTAATTATATATTCAGCATTGTTATCAATAGCTTTACAAACACTTTTCTTCAAAGCTTCCTTATTCACTTTATTCATCCCTCCTAATTTTAACCAGAAAAACTTCGGGTAACCTAAATAGATTACCCGAAGTTTTTTTATTAAATTATTCCTTGTATCTTTAATACTATGTGAGATACAATAGCTGATCCAAAATATGTTCCAGCAAAAACAGTTATTGCTATTATAAACATCTTCCAGCTTAACTTTTTAAGTTGCTGTACCTTACTTCCAACAGAAATACCTGCAAAGGCTAGTATTGGAGTTGTAGTTCCTAAAAAGTTAACTTGATTAGTATATTCTAAAAACAACTTAGAAGTAGGCATAAAAGGCATACTTAACAATAGTGCTATTAAAGAAGCCCATGCAAAAGCTGGGAATTTCAACTTAGGTGTTAACTCTCTAATTTTTAAAGCTAACATAGCTATTAGTAAAACAACTAATGTTCCAGGTATTGATTTTAGAGGAGATAACCCATATCCTATCCACTGGCCTATTAATATCATAAAGCCAACAACTAACATAACTTTTACTTGATTAAGCGTCCTCTCTAACATCTTTTTTACCTCCTCTTCTACCTAACTTCGGTTCAAGTTTCCTATATAAGTAGTTGTTTAAAGGTATCCCAAGAAATATAACTGAATATAATCCTGTAACTCCTGTTAACATATTACTTGTTGCTGCATATGCAAGAATAGTTTCCTTCATTTCTGGCACTGCCACTGCCAAAGATGATGAAGCAGCTGTCATCATACTACCACTACCCATTCCAGATGCCATTGCTAAAGCATAAGGATGAAGACCTGTTATTGGAGCAAAGGAAGCCAATATACCAAAAAATATTGTTCCAAATACTGTTCCAATTAAATAAGTTCCTAGAACTCCTGTCCCCTCTGGAGAATTTATTCCATATCTTTCTCCTATAACCCCAAGGGTTGGTTCTCTACATATACTTACTGTTGCTCCAAATGCTTCTCTCTTAAGCCCTAATAATAATGCAAGTGGTAAACCTAAAAATATAGTTCCTAAATTTCCTAACTCTTGAAGTAGAAAGGCTGGTCCAGCTTGAATAATCTTTAAAATATTAGGTCCTACTAATGTTCCGTATTTAACACCTAAAGGAAGTAATGAAATCATTACCATAGTTCCAGCTAGTTCTATTTCCTCTTTAGAAATCAACTTCTTTAATCCTTTTATACGCTTTCCCAAGACATCAGGTGTAATTAGTAAACCTATTATAACTGCATAAAGCATAGGTAGTAGAACAACTTGTCCAGGACCAATTGTAAATTTCTTTATTCCTATAAACTCGGTAATAATAACAATTACTAATACTATAAAAAATAGTTTAGCAAATATATTCATTCTTCCCTTTGTACTAAGTATTTTGTCTTGCTGTTTTGCCATTGATTCTCCCCCTTTAATACATTAATAGGCTAATAAATAAAAAAACTTCCCCCCTTCTCCTTAATTATTAAAAAAGTTGGAACGCCGAACCGGGTTCAGCGTTCCATATTCATCATAGGCTTCTATTAATTGCTTAAGGCAAGGCTTTGCCAGCAGGAACTATAACAACCTTTAGAATACGCATATAGTGCTTATTTACCCTAAGCTAACTGAAGGAACTCCCATGCAATTATAGAAATCTTTTTTAATTCGTATATAACTGATAGTTTTTCTTTAACATCTCCTATAAGCTTTTGTGGAACTACAACTGCTTCTATATCTTCTAATTTAAAGTTAAAATCACCTATATGTCTCCACTCTCTTTCTCTATAAAATGAGACTCCATCTTTTATATCAAATTTAGTTATTTTAATAAAGTTAGATAAGAAATTTGATATTTTACTAATGTCTATCTCAGCTTTTTCTTTTCTTGCTATTGACATTAATGAATAAAAATTCCTTATTCCCTGAGGATCGTCATAAAGTAATTCTTTATAAGCCATATCAACTAATTCAGGATCATGAAAGATTTTCTTGATAAATGGTAGGTTGTTTTCTGAAATATATAATACTGGCATAAAATTATCATGTATTGCTTTAGCCTTAAAGCCTATTGCAACATTTCCATAGTATTTTCCATGAGTTAATAAATCCTTCAATGGTATATCTGTAACACAGCAAAATTTTTCTGTTTGAAAATTTTCAGCAATCTTCTCGTAACATGTTGCAAGTAATTTTTTGCTTTCTAATATTTTAAACATAATTTCAACTGAGTGTTCTTCTTTCTTAGGGGAACCATATTGTAATATATCTTGTGGTTTTTCAAGTTTTGACCAATCTATATTCTCTGGCGAGCCCGTAAAATGCCAATATATATTTGAATAGTATCTTTGCATTTACATCATCCTATTCATTATAACTTTCTTAAATGAATTTATATCAAAACTAGTCCTATAACATCTCTTTCTATCTTTTCTCCAAAACTTTTTATATGCATTTTCATAATCATCTAACTCAAGGGGTTTTTTATAAATATAAAAATTATTCTCATCTTCCAAATGGTCTATAACTGCATATATAGGACCTATAGAGCATTCACCTATTAAAAAAGTAACATCCAATCTAGGAATATTAATAGTAAATATACTATCATATACTAATCCTTCATTTAAGTCCTCAAATTTTAAAATAAAACTGCTAGCTTCTGCATATTTATCAATATCTAAATTAACTTTTATATTTTCCTTTTTTAATGCTAATTCCTCATTTATTTCAAAACAAGCCTGTTTAACTATAGGATTAATTTCTTCAAATTGATGAGCAAAAAATATACTCCAAACTGTTTCTTCTTCAATCTCACCTTCTTCTATTAAATCACAAATTTTGTCATATAGTAATTCCATTTGTTCTGGTTTTTCTTTCTTCAATTTAGGATAAAAAAACTCAATAATAAAATCCAACACTCTATTTATAACACCTAAAATTTCATGATAATCAATTAATTTAGTTAATCCTAAGTGTATTAGTTTATTTCTTATTTTACCGATTTGCTTTAAATCTTCATAATCCTTTTTTGAAATATTAAAAAGGTGCTTTAATCTAGTAATACATTCTTTATAACTTATTGTAAATACATCAGCCTCACTTACAACTAAAGCTTCATGGATTGGTACATAAAATTCATTTTCTATTCTTCCTTTTAACAAATCAAGCAAAGGTTCAGAAATATCTTTATATATAAGAAGTTCATTTATATCACATAAAACCTTTTTACCGAGAATTTCAATAGCATTTTGAATGCTAATAACAGAAAGTTTTAAGTAACTATCTCTTTGAAATTCATAATTATCATCATAGAAAATATATTTTTCGTAGAAGGCAACACCAGTATTTAATGAATCTATACCATTTTGTAATAATTCAAACTCCATATCTATTCTCTCCATCTTCTTGTTTAACTCTAACCTTCGCAGGAACTATACACCCGGTTCACTGTTCCTAGACTCGTCTCTAACAAACTAAAATACTACTTTTAGAATTACTTCGCTAAAAAAATACAAATTCCTGCTATATTTTGTAAAATTTTATAATATTTTTGTATTTATGCATTTATGAAATAAATTCTATATTAATAAAGGTCATAACCAACTTAATTACTTGGGTATGACCTTCTTAAATTTACTAATCCATGATACATCCCAATGCCAATGAAAGCTCCTGCACTATCAATCATTACATCAGTAATCTGTGCATCTCTTCCAGGTACAAATAACTGATGTACTTCATCACTTATAGCATAAAGAATGCAAAACACAAATGAAAATATAAATCCTTTAAAACCCTTAACTTCACTTCTCACAAATGCATTTATCACCAATATCCCCAGAACTAGATATGATGTAAAATGAGCATATTTCCTTACAATATGGTTAAACTCTTTTACTAAGTCTATCCCTTGTTTTTCCCTTCCAACTCAACTACCTTATCTACTGTCTCTACAATAACTTTCGTTACCTTTTTACTTAGCCCATTAGACTGATGGGCTGGTTGGAATGATAAATAAAATATAAGAACAAGCCATAGCAATACACTTGTCCACGAAATTATAATGATTACTTTATTTTTATTCATTTTATATCAAATCCTAACATTGTCTACTTTTTTCTAACTTTCTACAATTTAAAGGAACTATGAACCCGGTTCGGCGTTTCATAAATTACTTTTTGCCTTATATATTGCCCATTGTTAATTAATTTAGTCTCTATTATATAAATCTCTAGTATACACTTTATCCTTGACATCATCTAACTCTTTACTCATTCTATTGGCTAGTATCACATCAGACATTTCCTTAAATTCATCTAAATCTCTTATTACTCTAGAATTAAAGAAAGAATCTTCTTCTAATACTGGCTCATATACTACTACTTCTATTCCTTTACCTTTAATTCTTTTCATAACACCTTGAATAGCAGATTGCCTAAAATTATCAGAACCAGCCTTCATTGTTAACCTATATACTCCTACAATCTTAGGGTTCTTTTTAATTATCATTTCTGCTATATGGTCTTTTCTTGTTCTATTTGCATCCACTATTGCTCCAATGATATTATTAGGAACATCTGCATAGTTCGCTCTAAGCTGTTTAGTATCCTTTGGAAGGCAATATCCACCATAACCAAAGGAAGGATTATTATAATGATTGCCTATTCTAGGGTCAAGACATACCCCTTCTATAATTTGTTTAGTATTTAATCCTCTAACTTCTGCATATGTATCTAATTCGTTAAAAAATGCAACCCTCATAGCTAAATATGTATTTGCGAACAGTTTAATAGCTTCTGCTTCTGTTGAATCAGTAAATAATACTGGAACATCTTTCTTTATTGCTCCTTCAACCAAAAGATTTGCAAATTCCTCTGCCCTTTCTGATTTCTCGCCAACAATTATTCTTGAAGGATATAGGCTATCATAAAGTGCTTTTCCTTCCCTTAAAAATTCTGGAGAGAAAATAATATTATCTGTATCAAATTTTTCCTTTATTTGTTTTGTGTATCCTACTGGTATTGTAGACTTAATAACCATTACTGCATCTGGATTTATTTCTAAAGCATCCTCTATAACCTTTTCAACTGTACTTGTATCAAAGTAGTTTTTCTCTGGGTCATAATCTGTAGGTGTTGCTATAATAACAAACTCTGCATCTTTATATGCTGTATGTTTATCTGTTGTTGCTACAAGATTTAATTCCTTTGTAGATAAAAACTCTTGAATCTCTCTATCTACTATAGGCGATTCCTTTCTATTAACCATATCTACTTTTTCTTGAATAATATCAAGGGCTGTTACTTCATTATGTTGAGCCAATAATACAGCCATTGATAAACCAACATACCCCATACCTGCAACAGCAATTTTCATACTAGTGTCCTCCTCTAACTGCTTTTTTATATCTGTAACTTATCTCCTTATCATTACATTATGATAGCATAATTATATTTCCATTATGTCATAGCAAAGGAACGCCGAACCTGGTCTGGCGTTCCAAGTTTATTCTTCTTTGCCTGCTGCAACCTCTTTGTCTATCTCTATTCTTAAATCACTTTTTAGTAAACCTATTAAATACTCTTTAAAATCCCTTCTTAAGTCTTCTCTTTTTAAAGCAAATTCTATTGTAGCTTGCAAAAATCCTAGCTTATTTCCAACATCATATCTTCTTCCTTCAAATGTATATGCATACATAGCTTCTTTAGTTGCTAATTCTTTTAATGCATCTGTAAGCTGTATTTCCCCTCCTCTACCAGGTTTAGTATGTTCTAATATATCAAATATTTCTGGTGTAATAATATATCTTCCTAATATCGCTACATTTGATGGTGCTTCATCAACACTTGGTTTTTCAACCAAACCCTTTACCTTATATACTCCCCCTTCTATATGCATTCCTGATACTATACCATATTTACTTACATCTTCTTTAGCTACCTCTTGAACACCTAAAATTGTAGTTTTATATTCATCATATACATCCATAAGTTGTTTTAAACATGGCTTCGGTTTTGAATCTACAATATCGTCACCTAATAATACTGCAAAAGGTTCATCTTTTATAAAAGATTTTGCACAATATATTGCATGACCTAATCCCTTAGGTTCTTTTTGTCTTATGTAATGTATATTTACCATATTTGATATATCTTGAACTATTTCTAATAATTCATCTTTACCTTTCTTTTCAAGCATCATTTCAAGTTCTACAGACTTATCAAAATGATCTTCAATAGCTCTTTTATTTCTACCTGTAATTATAAGTATATCTTCTATACCTGATTCTATTGCTTCCTCTATGATATATTGAATTGTTGGTTTATCTACAATAGGAAGCATTTCTTTAGGCTGTGCCTTTGTAGCAGGTAAAAACCTTGTACCTAATCCTGCAGCTGGTATTATAGCTTTTTTAACAGCTGACATAAAAACCCCCCACACCTATTTAATTTACAATTACTAAATTAATAGCTCCTTATTTACATTTCTACATCTAGTTTTTAACTCCTTTATAATGGGTTAAATTATATATTAAATTGAATAAAAAAAAATTATCCTTTCTAGTTTAACTATTAATATGCTCCTTCTTTTTTTAATAGTACTGGTATTGTTTTTAACATAATTATTATATCTAACCAAAATGACCAATTGTTTATATAATATATATCTAATCTTACCCTCTCTGAAAAGGGTAATTTATTCCTTCCACTTACTTGCCATAATCCTGTTAAACCAGGTTTAATCTTAAGAACTACTTTTCCATATTTTCCATATCTGTCCATTTCATCTTTTAACATTGGTCTTGGACCTACTATACTTAAATCTCCTCTTATAATATTAATAAGCTGAGGTAGTTCATCTAAACTTGTTTTTCTTAATATCTTCCCTATAGGAGTTATTCTTGGATCATTCTTTAACTTTCTATAGGTATTATATTCTTCCCTAATTTTGGGATCATTTTTTATTAATTCTTCCAGAACTTCTTCAGCATTCTCTATCATAGTTCTAAATTTAATTATTCTAATTAATTCTCCATTCATTCCATACCTTTCCTGGACAAAAAATATACTTCCTTTTGTTGTTATCTTTATTAAAAGCATTATTAATATAAAAATGGGAGATATTAATATAAATGCTGGTATAGTAATACATAAATCAAATAATCTCTTTAGCTTTGCCTGCATAGGAGTCAAAGCCCCTTCTTTAAATTTCACAAGGGGAATTGTACTTATTTGTCCTATATCAACTGGATTACTAGTAAGGTCTAATATATCTGGTATCATATAAGCCTGTATATAGTTTTCTTCACAATAATTTATTATGTCTTTAATTACATAACTATCTCCTGAACTTATGATAACTGTATCAATCCTTTTATCATAAATAATTTGTTTATAATGTTTTGTTCTACCTAAATAAGGATAATTTCTTTTTACTCTTTTATTTTCCTCATCTATATAACCTGCAATAAAGTAGCCAAACTCTTCGTGTTTAGAAAGATAGTCTAAAACACTTAAACTTCTCTCATTTAATCCTACACATAAAAGTCTTCTAACTCCAATGCCTTTCTGATATAATTTTTTTATTATATATATTGATATATATCTTCCTAATAAAAGTAAAATAACTGCTGAAATAGAAAAGTATCCTAAAGCTAAACGGGAATATGATACTTTTCTAACGTAAAATGAAAATAGAAAGAATATAAGAATTGAATAAATAAATGAGTTAATAATCTTAGGAACTTGAGCAAACCATGACCTATACTTTAAATCATATAATTTATTAAAATACATACTTATAACTGTAGAAACTACTATGAATACTAAGGCAAATATATACCAGGGAAGATTAAATTCCTTCCAATTAAATGAGAATCTAATTCCTACTGCTATTAGTCCAGATACACAAAGCATTAATATGTCTGTTATATAAAATATTAACTTTATTTGTCTATCTTTGCTATTTCGCATTTTATCACCCTATTAAAAGCTATTAATTTTTTCATTAATAAATTCCATAATGTCCTTTTTAAACCTATTAATACTAAATCTCAAAGCATGGTTTCTTATAGTTTTTTTATCAAAGTTGTAATTTCCTTTCTGAAAATCTGTTACTACTTTTTTCAAACTATCTACACTTTGATTATGGAAAAAAAGTCCAGTTTTTTCATTAACCACAGTTTCTAAAGCTCCACCTTTACCATATGCTATTACCGGTCTCCCACAAGCCTGGGCTTCTACTGGAGTTATACCAAAATCCTCTTCACCTGGAAAAATGAATGCTTTACATCTCCTATAATATTCTCTTACTTCTTCATCAGATAATCTACCTAAAAAAGTAATATTATTTTTGGCAATTTTTTTATATCTAGCAAGCTCTGGGCCGTCTCCTATTATAACTAAAGGTAAACCTAAGTCATTAAAAACTTCTATTGCCAAATCTATTCTTTTATAAGAAACTAATCTTGATACTATAAGATAATACTCTTCATCTTTGTTAGATGGAGTATAAAAGTCTGTATTAACAGGTGGATATATAACTTGTGCATCTCTTCTATAATGCTTTTGTATTCTTTTCTTTACATTATTTGAATTAGCTATAAAGTAATCTACCCTATCAGAAGATACTTTGTCCCACATTCTTATATGATTCATTAAACCAGCAATTAATGACTTTGATATTATATTTTTATCTTTTATATATTCGTGATAAAAATCCCATCCATATCTCATAGGTGTATTACAGTATGATATGTGTAAAGTATTTGCCCTAGTTAATACTCCTTTAGCACAACAAGTAGAAGAACTTATTACTAAATCGTATTCTGATAGGTCAAATTGTTCCACAGCTATTGGCATTAGTGGTAATAAGTTTTGATATTTTTTTTTACTAAAGGGAATCTTTTGTAAAAAAGAAGTTCTTATATCCATATTTCTAAAATCATCTGGCATATTTTTAGAATTATATACTAAAGTATATATGGGGGCTTTAGGAAATAACTCATGTAAAATCAATATTATTCTTTCTGCACCTCCCATATTTGTAAGCCAGTCATGAACAATAGCAACTTTCATTTATTCCACCTCTAGTTTAATACTTAAAGTCTTAGAACCTTTATCTTTAAACCATGTAACACCTTCATGAACCATATCGAACTCTATTTTGTATTTGCCAGGTTTTTCGGGCATTTTAACTATTCCATTTAATTTTATTTCTTCTCCAGACCTTACTGACTTTGTAAGATTAGTTCTTTCCCCATCATAAACGATAATTTCATTATTAATATCAAAAATATGATAAGACAAATTAATACTATTTTTATCATCTTTTAGCCATGCCATTGTACCAGTATTTTTTATATTTAAAGGTACTTTTATAAGCTCATTAGGTTTTCCTTTTATAAGCTCTCTATTTGTGGTAATTTCTGCTCCGTATTGATTTAGTTTACTTGTACTATCTTGATATTTAGCTGCCTGCAGACTTGCATTAATATATAAAAGAATAATAATTAATATAGGTATAATTACAAAAGTTACAATATTTTTTAGTTTTTTCATATCTTCACCCCATAAGCTCATCATATATTGATAATACTTGTTTTGCTGTATTTTCCCAGTTGAATTTTTTGCTTCTTTCTTTTCCTTGAAAACCTAACTTTTCTCTTAAATCTTTATTTTTAATTATACTATATATACCTTTAGCAATTGAATCTATATCCTCAGAATTTACATATATTCCACTATCTCCAACAACTTCTGGTAAAGAAGATTTTTTAGAAACTACCACAGGTATACTACATGTCATTGCTTCTAAAGGTGGTAAACCAAATCCTTCATATAAAGACACATATACAAATACTTTAGCACCACTATATAGTAAAGGTTTATCTTTCTCTTCTACATAATCAGTAAAAATAACTCTTTCATCCAATGCTAACTGTTTAACTTTATTAAATATATCTTTGTAAAGCCAGCCTTTTTTCCCAGCAATAACTAATTTTTCTGTAATGCCCTCTTTTACTAACTTATTATAGACTTCAACTAATCTTATTATATTTTTCCTTGGTTCAAGTGTCCCTAAATAAAGTATATAATCACCTTCTATATTATATTTTTCTTTAACTTTTTGTATTTTAAATTTATCTTTAATCTTTTCGTAGTCAGGCCTTCCAGGATATACAATCCTGACTTTAGATTCATCTATATCAAATACTTCTACAAGGTCTTTTTTTGTATTATTTGAATCTACTATTATTCTAGATGCCCTTTTAACACTTATTGGAGCAATAATTTCTTTTATTTTTCTACTTCCATAAGTGAAAGCATGTGGATATTTGTAAAAGGATAAATCATGAATTGTAATAATAAATGGTTTATTTATTTCTAAAATTGGTGAACTATAATCAATAAAATGGATAAGTTCATAATCTTTATATGTTTTTGGCAAAACTAATTGTTCTGATAGTATCCTTTTTAATGAACTATTATATTTTTTATTAACAACTTCTATATTCTTAATATCTATATCTTTTTGAATTAAAGCTGAAATATTATAATCTGTATTTATCTTTCCTATTTTGCTAACAAGATTATATCCATAGTTTCCAATACCTGTACTTTTATTATCTATTAACAGACCATTTATAAGTACTTTTTTCATAATCTCCAACTTCCCTATAAACTTGTAGTAATTTTTCTGCTGACCTTTTCCATGAAAATTTTTTACTCTGTCTTATGCCTTCCTGTACCATTTTATTTCTTGAATTTCTATCTTCTATAACTTTTATTATTGCATTAGTTAATTCTTTTGTACTTTTAGGATTAACTAATAATCCTGCATTACCAACCACTTCAGGCAATGCAGAAGTATTTGAAGTTATAACAGGTACACCTGCAGACATAGCCTCTAGTACAGGCATACCAAACCCTTCATATAAAGATGGAAATACAAAAGCTTTACTCATTTTATATATTAAAGGCTTGTCTTCTTCATCTACATAGCCAGTAAATATCACTTTTTTCTCTATTCCATAGTCCTTTACCTTTTTAAATATCTCTTTATACATCCAGCCTTTCTTACCTGCAATCACTAAATATATATTAGTATCATACTTTTTTAATAGATTTTGATAAGCTTTTATTATTGTAGAAATGTTTTTTCTTGGCTCTAAGGTTCCTAAATACAAAATATATTTTTCCGGTAACTTATATTTCTCCCTTACCTTATTAATTTCTTCCCTATTAAAATCCCTATTATATAATTTAATATCTATACCAGGATGTACAATTTCAACTTTTTCCTCTGATACATCAAGAAATTTTATTATTTCTTTCTTTGAATTTTTAGATATAGTTATAATTTTATCAGCTTTTTCAACGGATCTTTTTAATTCTTTATCTAATCTATTAAAGTTTCTTTTGTCCATAGTTTCAGGGTGAAGCTTGTACACCATGTCATATACTGTAACTATTACTTTACCTTTTATTCTAGGTGGAACAATATAGTTAAAAAAATGATATATGTCGGCTTTACTGTTAAATAGTGAATTATAAGTTAATGGTATATAAGCCCATACCCTTCTATAAATGCTGTAAGGGATTAATTTATTTATTTTTATATTAAAATTAATATTTTCTAAGCTATCCTTAATATTATTTCTATTAATAAAGTTGAATCCGTAACCTTCAAAATTAAAATCATTATTATAAAAGTTTTTTAAAATTTTTTGTGTATACCACCCTACACCTGTTTTATCTTTAAGAATAGGTTGTATTTCAACGCCTATTTTCATATAATCACCTTATTCATCTTTGGAAGTAGCAACTTCATCTAATAAATACTCACTTTTCATATTCTTTTCTCTAAAATTATCATACTGTAGTTTTTTCATTCTATATAACATTTCATCGTTTATCTTTCTATTAGCCATTATAGCATCTGCCAATAAGCCAAACATTCCTAGTTGAAAACCTGTAGTTATTAGAATTGATGCAAGTATAAGGGATTGTATATGTCCATCGCCTTGTCCATTAAAAAGAAAATACAAATATCTAACTCCTATTAGAAAACCTATACTGAACATAGCTAATCCAAGTGATAGGAAAACCTTTAATGGTCTATACATTGAATATGTCCTAATTATAGTTGAAGCAGATTTTTTTATATATCCCCACATACTTTTAAAGAGTCTTGATTCTCTTAGTTTTTCATTTGTTCTTATTGGAACATTTTCAATAGCAGTTTTCTTTCTACCTGCTTCAATTATTGTTTCTAATGTATAAGTATAATCTGAAACTACGTTTATTCTCATTGCTGCATCTCTACTATAAGCTCTAAAACCACTAGTTGTATCAATTACATTACTATTAGATGCCAGTCTAACAACCCAGCTCCCCAGTTTTTGTAATTTCTTTTTAAGTGGTGAAAAATGCTCTATAGTATCTGTCTGTCTATCTCCCACAACTACTTCTGCTTTACCTTCTACAATTGGCCTTACTAGTTTTTCTATGTCTTATCCATTATATTGATTGTCTCCGTCTGTATTAACAATAATGTCTGCACCTAACCTTAAACATGCATCAATACCAGCCATAAATCCTTTTGCAAGACCACGGTTGTTTGGAAAACTAACTATATGATGAACACCTAATTCCCTAGCTACTTCTACTGTTCTATCTTTACTACCATCATTAATAATTAGATATTCTATTTCATCTATACCATATATTTCTCTTGGTAAATCCTTTATAGTTAAAGGTAAAGTCTTTTCCTCATTATAACAGGGAATTTGTATTATTAGTTTCATTTATTATTCCTACCTTTCTTTCTAATATTATATTACTAAAATAGGCAGCCAAGTCAGCTAATACAGTTATTAAACGTATAATAATTGAGACAAATACAATATTATCTGTATTAAAAATTTCGCTTAACATTAAAATCATTATAGATTCTCTAATCCCAATACCTCCTGGAGACCCAGGAGTTAAGTAACCTAATAACCAAGCCAAAATATATATACCTGAAATATAAAATATATTTTCATTACCAATAGGACAATCAACAATAAATATTGACACTGCTAAAAACACAAATATATTTAAAAAGAATATAAAAGTATATATTAAAAACGAAAACAACAAAGATTGAATTTTTAGTTTTTTATCAATCATTTTTTTGCTTTTTATATATATTAGTACAATAATAGGTATAATCATTAAAAAAACTAAAATTACTAATGTATTTATATTTAGATATATTGTATCTCCTAATTGCTTAATAGCAAATAATAGTTCATTACGTACAAAAACTATAACTATAGCAAAAGCACTTAGTATTTTTAGAATTATCTCAAGTATTGTCGAATAAAACATATTTGTTTGTTCAATATTATATTTACTACCAATTATATTTCTTGAAGCATAGTGCATTACATTGCCAGGTAAATATTTACTTACATTTGATTTGGCATAAATGTTGATAATTTCTAAAATATTAAGTTCTGAAGAAGATAACATTTCAATTAGTTTTTTCCAGGCCAAAGAATTTAATAAAACGGAGCTTGAAAGAACAATCGCTAAAACAACTATAGTTAGAAATACATTTGGCTTTAATAACAGCTTAAAACCTATATCAAAACTTAATATTGATTTAATAATAAATAATAAACTTATTCCAGTAATAATTTTCCCTAAATACTTTATATATTTCTTTTTAATCATTATTCACCTCTTTATCAAAAGCTTATAAATATTCTAATGAACACCATATAAAAATACATTAATTTTTTTGGTATTTTAAATATATAATTCATTTTCTTTTCGTCTTTTGATAATTTCATGTTTAATAAAATGAAAAACGAAGCAATATAATGATTCCATTTAGATCTACTTAAGCTTTTACCTCCATGCATAAAACCAAATAATTTCCCTAATCTTTTACGTGCTTCTGCAGTATGATATTTATAAATAATTGCTCGTTTATTACCCTTTAATATGAAATTAACATTCACAGATGTTGATTTAATCAATCCTTTCTTTATCATCTCAGCAAAAATCTTTTCTGCTTCTTTATTTTTAGTAATAACTGCAGTATGTTTTAT
The DNA here is from genome assembly GCF_003609645.1 of Thermohalobacter berrensis. GTDB lineage: Bacteria > Bacillota > Clostridia > Tissierellales > Thermohalobacteraceae > Thermohalobacter > Thermohalobacter berrensis. Next base: position 43,280 of record NZ_MCIB01000012.1, on the reverse strand, counting down.
TTTCTTTTTCTTCATCTCTCGTAGCCAAATATCACCACAAGAAAAATCAGCATCATATCCAAAATGATCTAAACAAGAAAAACACTTTGCTGTTGAGTAAAAAAAAGCATTTTTATAAGTGCTCCAATTCTTTGTATAAGAAATTATTTTTTCTGTTCCATCCTTCATACTCAAAATTGTTTTTCCTCGCCAATGACCTTTTCGTGAGTAAATTCTTCTAACATTATTTATATTTATTTTGTTTTTGTCTAAAATCTTGTACATTAATTTATCATCAGCAACTCCACCACAAAACAAAGCAATTTTATATTTTATTTTTTCTTTTAATTGTGGTTTCTTTCGTGATATAGCTTCTATCATTTTTATATGACAAGGTAATAATACTGCAGCTACCTTCCCGTCAAATTTAATAATTTTATCAAAACTTTTTTCTAATGAAAAATATGTGTAAATGCTTGTCCTTGAATCTAAGATTTCATTTTCCTTCGTAGCTACAAATGATTCAACTGCAATTTTACCATTTTTAACAAATTGTCTTGAAACGAAAACTCCATCTACATATCCTTCTTTTAAAAGATGTATCAATAGTGTAGTAACAATTCCCCCGGAAGCAGCATCTTTTCTGATAACAGGGTCACTCGAATATGCTGCATAACAATTTTCAAAATTACCGACATATTTTTGGGGATTTGAAAAGTCAATACTCATTACAGTCACCTCTAAATAGACTTTATTTTATCAACAATAATTTCAATGTTTTTATAAGAACTTTGTTTTACTTTAGGTAAATTTCTTTTTATTTTATTTTCTACATCAAAATATTCATTTTCTAACCTCTCAAACTGTTCTACCAAATTATTATAATCTAACTTTTTATAGTCAGTTGCATAGTCTCCTATTTCAAACATGTCCAATACTTCTTTATACTTATGACTCCAACCAATTAATAGTACGGGGACTTGTTTTTCAAGAGCACCAATCATAGCATGGAATCTAGAAGCAACTAATATTTTTGTTTTAGAAATAAAATCTCTAATTATTTCAGGAGTAAACTCCTCTGGATACCAACGGCACATATCCTTATTAGCTACTTGTTCATATACTTTTTGACACACAACTAAATCATTATTTTTAGGTCTTATTTTACCTTTACGAGCAGCATTAGCAATAATTAAAACACCATAACCTTTTTTATTTAAATAATTAATAAATCTTGTCATTATCCCAATATAATCTATTCCATTTTTTCTACAATACCCATCTACAACTGAACTTATTGATAACCCTATAATTTCATTACTATAAAATTTATCCTTTCTTACAACTGAATTAACATACTCTGTAGCTTTTTCATCATCTAGCATGCTAAAAGCACCATCAGCACATAGTTCTATGTTCTTTAATCCTAAATCCTTTAAATGTTTTTTGGTAATTTCCCCACGTGCACAAATTTTTTCAACTTTAGGCAATGCTAAGTTTCCCCATAATCTGTTCCAAAAAGTCTTAAAAGGTCCCATAGCTTGAGAAAATTTAATTACATCTTTACCAACTAATAGTGGTGTTGATGTACAGATAAAATTATAAGTATTCATAATAAACCCTCTAGAATCAACATACGATATTCCTGCTGCATCAACTACAAAATCACATTCATAAAAACCCCTTAAGATTTTATTTTTTAATAATAAAGCTTTTAAAGGTTTAAACCATTTAAATAAGTAAAATAGTATCGCAAGTGGAAATGCTATAAATATTATTTGTTCAGGCTTGCATGAAACTACTTCTAAATTATTATATGGATTTTGCTCTTTATCTTCTTTGGGATAAACTGAAAATAGTTTATAGTCAACATTATTACATTTAGCCGAAACATTTTTTACTATTGCTTGTAACATTGCTGCAGCACCTTTATTACCTGCAAAATCAGTAGCAGTTATTCCTATAGTTTTCTTTTGCACAAGCGTCCCCCCTATATTAGCAATAGATTTTTAAACATACTTTTAATTATTTCCTTTGCAATTAGCATTATTTGAAATACATAGTTAGTGAATTTACTTTTTCTAGTTAACTTCTTCAATTTTAATCCAATCTAATTGTACTCCTAAATCTCTGCTATCTTTTGAACCATAATCACTAGGTTTCCAAGTGTTAGTTTTAATTGTTAGTACTTGAGTCATATTCTTATTTAATACCTCTTTTGGTACATAAATCTCTCTTTCTAGTTCTGTAGACTCTTTAACAAAATTATCTACTAATTTATCATTGAAATATATTTTAACATTAGCAGGATTGTCTTTTGGTCTATAACCAAGCATCTTGATGAGAATTTTTATATCTTTGTCATTATTATAATAGGATAATTTTACTTGTGACTTATCTTTAGTCCATCTTATTTTTCCATTTTCTTGATTATGCATGTTGTAAACATACAATTTGTCATTATTTCCTATGTCATAATATTTTTTTATTTTACCTAAAAATTCATACTTACATATTTGATATAAGATGTATTTTGAATCCTTTATAATTAATAAAGTTATAGTGTTCAACATTAAGCTGTTTTTTGATTTGGTTCATATTTACACTTCTCTATACCAATATTATTATTTTGATATATAATTTTATATACCAAGTTAGTAAATACACTATAATGTTCAATTTTTTATTTATTAATTGATTCAAAAACTATTTTATCTACTGCTATACCTAATTGCCTTGTATCTCCTGAGCCATATTGTGATGGACTCCAATTCTCTACTTCTATTAAAATATTATTATACCAATTATCAGAAAGCCATTCCTTCGGAACTTGAAAACTTAATTTCTCCTTTTTAGAACCTACGTTTATTGTAAAATACATTTTGTCATGACCATTGATCTGAACAGAACCAGATATAGATTTTTTGTTTAACTTTTTCAGTGGAATACCAGGTCCTAACTGAATATTAAGTATATAATTTCTATTAGGTTCAAGACGAACTAAAAGATTAGATTTTTGACCAGAGGTCCATCTAAAACTTTTCTCAGGTACAGAAAAACCACTAAAAACAAAGTCTTCCTCACCTGAACCAAAATCATATTCAAGTTTACTTGCAAGTGGTTTTATTAAAATTTTATCAATAGATATACCTAGTTCCCTTGCATCCGCTGATCCATAATTTGATGGACTCCAAGTTTCACTTTCTAAATACATTATATTCCTTCCTTTTCGTACTGCTGATTTTGGTACATATAGTTCTAAAACTTTTCCATTGCTTTCTTTGTCAACTACTACTTCATCACATAATATGTCATTAATGTATAATTTTAAGCTTAATGATTCCTTTTCAAGTTTACTAAAAGGAATTCCTGGTCCTTGATGTATTTTGAAAATATAGTTATCGGGTTTTAAAAATAACTCAATATAAGATTTTCCCTCTTTAGTCCACCTAAAATAATTTTCCAGACTATAAAAACCAGTAAATTTAAAAGTATCTTTATTATTAAAATCGTATTCATATAACTCTTTATTTACTTTATAAACTGTTATTACTTCTTTAGATTTTGTCATATAAGTCGGAAACGGTATAATAGTTGGATGTTTATGAATAAGGTCTTGACTCATAGTATTATCCAATCTATTTACTATCTTTAAATTGTTTTCATTAGGAACAAACATATCATTAGTAATGATTACAACTTCTTTATTAAACCTTGATAATTTATTTAAATCATTTTCTAAACTATCACTTCGTGGAAATACTAGTATATTATTCATTGCTTTTATTGGAAGATACATTTTTGGTATCAAGTCAACATCCATTAAAACTACCGTATCATCATTTATATTTTTACTTATCCTAGTAAGAACTTCCCACTCTAATCGTGTATCATCCAATTCTTTAAAAAGAACATAATTGAAAGGTAAATTAATACATATAATTATTATACATATAGCACATATTATATATCTTGAAAGATTATCAACAAGTTTTGCAACACTAATTGTTATTAAAGGAATAAATGGCACTAAATATCTAGAATAATAATAGTAGTGAGGTATTTCTTTTCTTAAGATTGAGGAATAGAATAATATACAGTATAAAAATAATAATAATATAATAAATATATTTTTTCCATCTAAAAATCTTTTTGTTTTAATCAAAAGACCAATGATAACAATAGGTATTAGTATTATACCTGTACCATATAAATAGGCGCTTAGCGTTAATTGATTAAAGGCAAATAAACCACTTCCATAATAATAGCCTTGTGTACTTATCCTTGAAGGCTCTAAATATCCAAATCCTATTTTAAATCCATGAATAGTTATTAATATAAGGGATCCTACAACTATTATTCTTAATATATTTATAAATAACTTTGATTCTTTTAATTTACTTAGTGAGATTGTCTTTTTGGATTTATAAATTATGTACATACCTATAATAGAAATAAATGAAATAATATATGCAAACTCCAAAGAAAATTCTTCAGAAACAATTTTATCTATTGGAAATCTATGATAGTTATTAAACATATATGTTGGGCTAACATGTGCCATCATTGTAAATCCAACAATGAAAGAAATTATTGATATTATTGATGCTATTAAATATTTTCTTTTACTTGTCAAAACGACTAATGCAGCATATACTAATATAAAAATTGGCATAAGTGTATATATTGATACATGGAAAAAAGAAAAAGTAGCTATTGCTAATGAAGATATCCACTTTTCATTTTCATTATTTGAAGATAAAAAGTATATATAATTTACAACTATCAAACATAAAAACATTTCTGTTAAGGATGATTTCGATACCCATAAAGCTATAGGTGATATTGCAAAAGCAAGAGTTCCAAGTACTTTCCCTTTATAACCTATATATAAATTTTCCATTATATAATAAATAGTAAAAATTGAGCATATAAAAAAGATGGTCTGAATATCTATCATATTATTTATTCCAAATAATATGCCCCATAAAGATAATAACGCAGGAAAGGTAGGTATACCATGATATATTCCAGATACTGGACTAATTCTATCTGATTTTTCTAGAGTAGGTTTCCTATGATCATATCTATAAAATCCTAGTAATTCTTTTTCTATTATATGTATAAATTTTGTAAAATCTTCTTCCTCCAAATACTTCCTTTCAATTAGATCCTGCTGGTTTTTAGTTTTCTCGTACATTAGGTCGATGGCTTTTGTTTGGTACACTCCTTGGTCTTGCCCCATACCAAAAAATTCAAATTTATCTATTGTAATAGGTAGAATAAGTAAAACAATAATCAAAGGTATTATACTATTCCTTATATCAAATGAAATTGAAGGTTTATAATCTTTAAAATATAAAAAAGTAAGAATAACAATTTGAATAATAATAGTCATAATTAAGACACTTAAGTGGTTAAAAGAATCTAACCAAAAATAAAATCCACTTACTACAACAAATTTTGAAAAAAATAAACTTAATGCAAAAACAACTGTCTTTATAATATCAAATTTATTAAAATATAAGGTAACAATAAGTATACTTAAAACTATATTAATTATAAAAATTAATAGCATAGTATCTTCCACCTCAAATTGAGTAATTATATTTCTTTAAAATAACGCAGATTTTTTCCATAGCTTTCTATTTGTAATTCTCGTCAATATATTTAATGCTATTTTACTTATTTTTTCTCAAACAACTTTTGCTTGAAATTAATTTTAATCATACTTGAATTTATTATAACTTACATAATATTAACCTAAATATATTCTAAAATAATAACCTTCTAAACATTAGATTTTCTATTTACTACAATGGAAGTTCTGAAAATAAGCTTTTTGATATAGATATTGATAGACTTTTATATTATAATGATAAAACTATTAAACTTATAATTTTAACTCTACTATACTTCCATTGTAATGAAACTTAAAGAAATTATATTTAAATGTTTCAGTATCTTAAAACTGATTTGTTTTTGGAATCAATTTCTCCTTTTATATTTAAGAAAATGCCTAAATAATTTATCTATAGTCTTATTGATCATTTTTTTTTTTATCATCATGTACTCAAATTCATTATATGTGTTATACTTTTATGTAAACTTGTTCAAAGCATTACAAATATATAAATTAATTCCTATTATTTCTATTAGTTCATAATAATCACTTTCTTTACAAAGCATATTTCCCTCTAAAGTAAGATAAATCATCTTTATTCATCGATTTATCTTTTGAATATACTCACATGCTTAAATTATATCTGTAAGATTACTTTAGTTAGATAGAAGTCAACTATTAATTTTAATACCCTTTTTGATATACCTTTGGTTTATATATAAGTTTTATTAGAATATGGCAATACTTAAAATTCGCTTGAAATTAGTTAAATATTTAAATATATTGAAGAATATAACATTAAATAAAAGTTAAAATCAAATTAACACAAGTTGTTATAATAAAGTACATTTTATTTTATCAACTAAAGTTTTGATTAATTTATATTGATTCATTAACTATTTTAGCAATATTGATTAATGTTTTTTCTCTTTCCTCACTAATTCCTATTTCATACAGCTTGTCTCCTATTTCATTATATAATTTTATATAAGCATCCACATCACCTTTATATACTCTGCCTAAGTCTATATCTCTTAGTAATTCGTAATATTTGCTGGCTGCATGTTCAGTAGTATGATTTTTCTTTGCATATTCATAAGCCTTTTTCCCTATTTCCTTCAACTGATACTTATTATTAATTAGATATTTTAATGTATTATATATATCTTCTTCCTCTTTTTCACCGTAACTTACTTTTAATGCAAATTCATCAGGATATTCCGAGAAAGTTCCTATATCTGTAACAATTACCGGTTTGCCCATCCCAAATATCCTAACAAGACTAGCGGATGTTTCTCCTTGAGTTGGATATCTTAAATTAATACAGATATCTGACAATTTTATATATTCTTTAAATTCATCTAACGTTACAAAACCCGTACATTTCACATAATCGCTCATTCCAATCTCTCTTGAATACTTGGACATTTCATATACGCCTTTTTCTTCTTCCCCTACTAGAATATATATAAAATTATTAAAATCTTTCTTTATTTCCTTTAAAGCTGCTATAACTTTATCTATTCTTTTAGCTCTTGATATAAATCCAAAAGATGCAATTACTAGTTTATCTTTAGGAATGTTATATTTATTTCTCAAAATGTTTTTTTCTTCTTCAGTAACTAACTTTATATCAGGGGTAGGCAACGGTACATATTTTACCGGTATATTATTTCTAGTTTTTCTAACTAACTTCTTTATATATTTAGAATGTACAATAGCAGCTTTTGAAGTGTCTAGAAGTCTCTTATTTGCAGGATAATTTAAAGTATTACCTGTTTCCCACATTACTCTTCTTTTTCCTTCTAAAGATTCTCTTGCAAACTTTTCTCCTTCTTTTCCATAGTTATATTTCATTTCTTCAACATACTCTTGATATTTTTTCTTTCCTACAGTAAGTTGAGCTATTAAATGATGTATAGCATAATCATGTATTACAATAATTCCAGGATATTTTAAAGCAGTTTTATATATTTGTTCATGATACTGTGCATTGTTGCCTATATGATATATTATATGATCATATTCTTTGTATTTATTGTTCTTATGAAAGTCATCAATAGTATATATTCTAAAATTCTCAATAATATCTTTATTACTTGGTTTAAAATTATCTACATATAAATCTAGTTTCATATGCCTTGATAAATAAGGTAAAAGTTCCTCACTATAATCAGATATCCCAGTTTTCTTGGGAGATAGAGGACTAAAATAAGCTACTTTCATAGTTAAGCCTCCTAATACTCTTTAGTTAATTTTTCTATCGTTTTATCCCAAAGTATTTCTTTTACTTTTTCATAACCTTTTTGTCCAAATTTCTTACATATATCTCTGTTATCATATAAATAATCTACTCTTCTAGCAATTTCCCTTGGATTATTATTTACTATGAAACCATTTTTTTCATTTTCAACAAATTCTAAAACTCCTCCTGAATCGTTTGTCGTAATTACAGGCTTCTTACTTTTAAATGCTTCAATTGTTATAAAACCATAATCTTCGTCTTTGGGTGCAAAATAAACTGCAAAGCAATTAGCATAAAGTTTCAATAATTCTTCATCAGAAACAAATCCTTTAAAGATTACCTTATTTTGCACTTTAAATTTATTTACTAATTCCCTCAGCTGTGTTTCGTATTTACCTTTTCCAGCAATTATAAACTTAGCATCCGATTTAACATATTTCATAGCTTGTATCATTAAATCTAATCTTTTTAAAGGATCTAACCTTCCAGCAACAAATATGTATTCTCCATAATTTTCATTATAGTATTTACCTTCATATTTAGTAGGCGGATATAAAACTTCACTATTAATATTATTAAATTTTTTCAGTCTATTAGTCACATTTTGTGAAATAGTAAATATTTTTTTAGCTTCTATTAATGTATTGTTATCTATATTTTTTATTTGTTGAGTATACGCAAAATCTTCTGCAGTATCTCTAAAATCAGAATACTTTGTTCCAAACAAATCATAAATAGGTCTATGTTGATGAAATAACCATACAATTTTATTAGGATGTTTTACAGCATATGTTGGGTATTTAGTACATATTACTCTATCTATTTTTTCCCCGTTGCTTTCAGTTAAATCAATCATTCTCCACACTAGTGCATTATTTACCAACTGTTGCTTAGGATACCATTTAAATGGTATATTAATAATTTCTGATTCGAAACCTCTTAATCTTAATTGCTTATTTAATTCCTCAACTAATATTTCTGCACCACCATAATTAAAAGGTATTTGTGCAGCACAAATAGCTATTTTTTTTACTGTCATATTTTCGTCACCATCCTATTTCCTTGCTATAATTGCATAATCTTGATAACTAAATAAAATATCATTTATCTTTTTAAAATTCTCATTTATTAAAGCTATATATTTATCGTTAATATTCTCTATATTAATTAAAGATAGTTTTGTATTTTCTGGAACAGGCGAAAGAAGCTTTATTTCAATATCTCTGAAATTTACCTTGTCTAAAATATATTTAACAGTATATGGATGTACTGGCTTTATATGTGTAGGATCAATATAAAACCCAAATGAATATATATAAAGGCACATAGGGTTTGGAGCCTCAATTATCAATATCCCTTCTTTTGATAGTTTTTGATAAGTTAATTTCAATAATTGTAATAAATAATTAAAATCTAAATGCTCAACGACTTGTCCAATAAATATACCATCTAAGCTATTATCTTCGATTTCTCTTAAATATTCAATTGCATCAGCTTTTTCTACTTTTAATCCTTTACTTCTACAATAACTTACCATATCTTCATTAATATCTATACCTAATGCATTTATGTCGTTTTCCTTTAAAAGTTCAAGCATTTCTCCTCTACCACAACCAATATCTAAAACATTTTTTTTGTCTTTAAAATACTTTAAATAAAATTCAAATCTTTCTTTTATAAGCTCCTCAGAACCTCTAAATGTATTCTCAAAATCTAAATAATTGAACAAACTATTTTTCTCATCTTGCTTTTCTTTTTTTTTACATGTTTCGTTTTGTAGTAAATTCATCATTAGCAATTTATTGAAATATACAATTTGTTCTATTATGCTAATTTTGTTGTCTATTTCATTTATTTTCATTTTCAACTCATCACTCAATTTCCCATTTTGGTTTACTTCTAAAAGAAGAGAATTAATTTCTTCCTTATATTCATCTAACTTCTTACTATAATTTACTTCTTCCCTTATATCATTAATTGCCAAATCAAAATGATATTTGTATTTGCTTATTCTATCATTCACTTTACCCATAGTATCTCTAAGGTCTTTTTCTATATCAAGTATATATTTTTCTAAGTTATTAATTTTAGATTCAAACAATTCTTCTTTCTTTTTTTCTAATGAAATTAAATCATCTAGTTTTTTATTAAGATTAAAAATAGTATCTTGTGTATTGTTAATTTTTTCTTGCATATTTTTTATGATAGGCATAATATCTAATATAAATTTATATAATTCATTTATACTTCTGGTAGAAGAAGCATTAAAATATCTTTGTTGTTCAACTACTGGATCTACATACCACGATAGAAACTTTCTAAATATTTTTTTGCCCCAAACAATAAATCTACCTACAATTTTTCTATGAGAAGTTATTCTTTGTGGAGTTTCTATATTCCAATTTCCATTATTATCTTGGACATTTTTCTCTAGTTCACTAATATTAAAATTCCATTCTTTATTTAAAGAATTATTCGCACTTGATTGGTTAAAACCCTGATAACTTTGTTCTTTTTTAGTTTTATTATATAAAATTCTTTCTTTGATATAGTTGGTTATTTTAGATATTTTATCTTTGTTTGTGTCCATAAAACTCATCCCCTTAAATTAAAGTATATGCCATTTATGTGCTAACCTTACAACGCCAATCTCTTCAGTTCTAGTTTCAACATTAAACGATAATATTTTTTTTATATAGTCATAAGGAAGACCAAATTTATCATGAACTGCTACGTCTAAGTAGTATTTACCGGTAATTAAATTAAGATTATCTATTTCTACGTCTATTCTACCAGTTAATTTGTCTATTTTATAATTGTCAATAAACGTATTGGTTCCATAACAACATACTTCATCATCCCTAAATATACCTATACCAAATACTACATCATCCACTTTTTTATTTACTTTGTATTTTATCGAAATTCTTACGGTCTCCCCACTAATAAAAATATGCTTAGATTTATTGTCTTTATCAAACATGTCTACTTGCAATATCTCTACATATTTATTGCCCCATCTCTTATTTTTATTAGCAGGTTTTATATCTTTAACTTCTTCTTTTTCAATGCTTACTTCTCGTTCACTAATAACCTGGTTATTAGTAGAATTTATTTCATTTTTACTATCTTCAGTACATTTTATATTACTTTTAGTGTTTAAATGATCTAGATAATTATTAATAACATCTTTTACAATACCTTGGCTAGCTATATTCCCGTTTTTTAACCAAATAGCTTTATCACATAATCTTTTAACCATATTGTTGTCATGAGATACAAATACTATAGTTACTCCTTTATTCTTAAGCTCTACCATTTTTTCAATACATTTTTTTTGGAAAGAAGTATCTCCTACAGCTAAAACTTCATCTATCAATAATATATCAGCATCAACATTTATTGCCACTGAAAAGGCTAATCTCATATACATACCTGAAGAATATGTTCTTACAGGATTATCTATAAAATCCTCCAGTCCTGAAAAAGATATTATATCATCTAATTTTTTATCGATTTCTTCTTTAGTTAAACCAAAAATAGAAGCATTCATGTAGATATTTTCTCTTCCTGTCATATCTGGATGAAAACCTGCACCTAATTCAAGAAGACTTGATACTTTTCCCTTTATTTCTATTTCACCTTTATTAGGGTATATTATTTTAGTTAATAATTTTAGTAAAGTACTTTTCCCTGAACCATTTTCTCCTATTAAACCTACTGTTTCACCTTTTTTTATATCTAAATCAATACCTTTTAAAGCCCATCTTTCTTCATATCGATTTCTATTTTTAAATAATATTCTCTCTTTTAAAGTGCTTCCTTTATCATGATAAATTTTATATTTTTTCCATACATCTTTAACCTTTATTACGTCCATACTATATTTCCTCCGCAAAATTTTTCTGCAGTATTTTAAAAACATTATAGCTAAATATAATTATTAATAATCCTATTAGCATACTTATTCCTAACATTAAAAAATCAGGTGATCTACCATAATATAATATATCCTTATAGGATACAATAATTGGTGTCATAGGGTTCAGAAAAAAATATTTTAAATATTCCTTTGGAATCATTCTAATTGGGAATATAATTGGAGTAAAGTAGAACCATGCCATCATAACTATGCCTAATATATGTTCTAAGTCCCTAAAATAAACATTTAAAGCTGAAACTAAAAATGAAAATGCTAGTGTTATAATATACTCTACAATAATAACTATTGGTAAGTATACTAAAGAAACAGTTATGCCTATTTTTGAAATTATAAGACTAATGAAAATAATGATAAAACCAAATAGTAGGTTTACAAGACCTGATGTAACTACTGATAAAGGTAATATCTCCCTTGGAAAATATATTTTTTTGACTAAATCCTTATTTGCTATTATGGTACCTGCACTTACTTGCACTGATGTTGAAAAAAATATCCAAGGAAGAAGCCCTACAAACAAAAACATATAAAATTTGTCTATATTAATTCTCATAACTGTTGAAAAAATTATTGTGTAAACTATAAGTTGAAGTAGTGGGTTTACAAAAGTCCATAAAAACCCTAAAAATGAACCTTTATATCTGGTTCTTAGATCTTTTTTAACTAAGTTTTTTAGCATTTCTCTGTATCTATATATTTCTTTAATATTTTCTATCATTTACATCCCTCTTCTATACAGTTTGCCTCCAATATTGTAATACGTCCTTTAAAGTTTCTTCTATTGAATATTCTGGCTCCCAGCCTGTTAGTCTTGTTATTTTTGTATTATCACATTGAACTATTGGAACATCAGAAGGTCTCATTCTATTAGGATCTTTCTCTATTTTAATATCCACATTAGAAAGTGATAATAGAGTATCTAATATATATTGTATCTTATAACTCTTACCTGACCCTACATTATATATTTCTCCCTTTTGCCCTTTTAAAGCAAGAAGATAATAGGCTTTTACTATATCTCTTACATCTGTAAAATCTCTTTCAGCTTCTAAATTACCAACTAATAAAACAGGTTTAAATTTTCCCTTTTCTATTTCTGCTATTCTTTTAGCAAAATCAGATGCTACAAATACTGGACTTTGTTTTGGTCCTATATGATTAAATGCACGAACAATAACAATATCCATATCATATGCTCTAGAATAGACTTGTCCCATCATAGTTTGCGAAATTTTACTAACAGCATATGGGTTGCCAGGTTTTAATTCCTGATCTTCATTTATAGGTATATCTTCAGATTTTACAAAACCATACTCTTCACTAGACCCTATTAATAAAATTCTCGAATCTAAATTTAGTTCTTTTATATTCTCTAGAAGATTTATCGTTCCATTTATATTAACATCCATTGTTAATTGTGGCTTTTTCCATGAAATTGCCGCTGAACTTTGTGCAGCTAGATGAAATATATAATCTGGTCTAACTTTTTTCAAAACCTCTAATGTTTCTTTTTTATCTGTTATATCTAGTTTAAAAGTTTTTATGTTTTTCCCAAGTATATTCTTATCTATTTTGTTTAAATATGTTCCAAACACTTGCATATTGCAAGTAAGGAGATACTCAGATAAGTATCCCCCTACAAACCCGTTTATGCCTGTAATTAAAGCTTTCACAATTTACCACTCCATTTTATTCAATAGTTGAAGCTGTTTCTTTCATATATTCATTAAAGTTTACTTCCTCTTTAACTCTTCTTAAATCAGCTTCTACCATCCTTTTTACTAGTTCTTCAAAAGATATTTCTCTTTTCCAACCTAATTTCTCTTTTGCCTTGGATGGGTCGCCTAGTAATATATCTACTTCTGCTGGCCTAAAGAATTTTGGATTTACTGAAACTACTACTTTTCCTGTTTTCTTATCTATTCCTTTTTCATCTACACCTTCACCTATCCATTCTATTTCAATTCCTACATGTTTAAATGCTAGCTCTACAAACTCTCTTACCTTGTGTGTTTCTCCAGAAGCTACAACATAGTCATCTGGATTATCCTGTTGTAACATTAACCACATTGCCTTAACATAATCTTCTGCATGTCCCCAGTCTCTTTTAGCTTCCATGTTGCCTAATTCTAATCTATCTTGTACACCTAATTTTATTCTAGCAACCGCATCTGTTATTTTTCTTGTAACAAATTCCTTACCTCTTCTTTCTGACTCGTGATTAAATAATATACCTGAACATGCAAACATATTATAACTTTCTCTATAGTTTTTAGTTATCCAGTGTCCATATAATTTAGCTACACCATAAGGACTTCTTGGATAAAAAGGAGTAGTTTCTTTTTGTGGTATTTCTTGTACAAGGCCAAACATTTCACTTGTAGAAGCTTGATAAAACTTAGCTTTAGGTTTAACTGTTCTTATTGCTTCTAATATATTTGTTACTCCAAGGGCATCAATTTGTGCTGTTGCTATTGGTTGTTCCCATGAAGTTCCAACGAAGGATTGAGCAGCCAAATTATATACTTCATCGGCTTGAGATACCCTCATAGCATTTATTAAAGAAATTGGGTCTGTCATATCTCCATATATAAACTCTATTTCATTTTTTAAATGTTCTACATTTCCATAGTCAACTTTACTCTTTCTTCTCATTAATCCATACACTTTATATCCTTTTTCTAATAAAAGTTCTGCTAAATATGAACCATCTTGGCCATTAACACCAGTTATCAGAGCTCTTTTCATTCTTATTCTCCTTTCATTCTTAACCCTATTTATTTCTACAAATAATTTTCTTTTTTCATTATCTTTATTTTCTTTAGTAAATTTTTTACCTGCTGGCTTTTTTCCTTAGAACATATTAGTGTTGCATCATCGGTATCTACTATAACTAAATCTTCCACACCAATAGTAGCAATAAGCTTGTTAGAACCCTCTATAATACACTTTTTAGTGTCAAGAGTTATTACATTGTCTCCCTTTACAACATTTCCTTCTTTATCTGGATTATTAATTCTCTCTAATGAAGTCCAGCTTCCTACATCATCCCAACCAAAATCTCCTGGGATTACAAATATTGATTCTGCTTTTTCCATTATACCGTAATCTATTGATATACTTTCAAATTTTGAATATTCACTACAAAGTACTTCTTCCTCTTTATCTGTTCCTATTGCTTCCTTTATCTTCATTAAGCCTTTATATAATTCAGGCATATACATTTCCATGCACTTAAGAATAGTAGATACTTTCCATGCAAACATACCACTATTCCATAAATATTTTCCTGATTCTAAATACTTTTTAGCAGTCTCTTTATCAGGTTTTTCTACAAATCTATTAACTTTAAGTACATCATTTCCGTTTATACTATCTATTTTTTCTTCAAAATTAATATATCCATATCCAGTCTCTGGATATTGAGGTCTAATACCAATAGTTACTAAGTTTTCCCCTTGTTCTGCTACTTCTTTAGCAGTCTTTAAAACATCGATAAATTTTTCATTATTCTTAATTAAATGGTCTGAAGGTAATACAAGCATTACTGCGTCAGGATCTTTCTTTGCTATATGAACAGCAGCTAGTCCTATGCAGGCTGCTGTATTTTTTCCCATAGGTTCTACAAGTATATTTTGTTTTGGTACCTGAGGTAATTGAGAATTTATAGGATGTGCATAATCTTCTACTGTTGCAATAAAAATATTGTTACTATCTACTAATTTTTCTATCCTATCTACTGTTAGTTGAATCATTGTCTTATCATCATTAGTTAATTTTAGTAACTGTTTAGGTTGTTTTTTTCTACTTTTTGGCCAAAATCTTTCTCCTTTTCCCCCTGCCATTATAACTGCTGATATCATGAGCTTAATCATTCCTTTCGTAGATTTATATTATTTAACTGTATTTTACTTATTTAATTTATTTAAAATATTTTTTGCTGAATTAATTGCATTTATAGATGATTTATCTAGAGTAATACTAAATCTATTCTCAGCATATGGTTTTGGAATATCATGTATATCTTTAAATAATTTTTCTCTTCTAGTTTTCAGTTCTTCATTTAATTGTTTTACCTTTTCATCTACTAAAACAACTTTTTCAAAATACTTCTTAGCTTCATCGACTTTACCCTGTTTCATATAGAATACTCCGAGTTTATAATAAACCTTAATACTATTTAGATAGGTATTATCGTTCAAAGGATGATATTTCTCAAGATTTTCTAAAAGCTCTAATCCTTTTTCTATGTTACCTTGATTCAGATATAGTGATACAGCATTTGTTAATATTTTTAAGTCTGTTTTGTTAAGCTTAAGTCCATTTTCTAAGTTTCTTAAACCTCTTTCCATAAGCTTTTTAGATCTTTGACTCTTACCAAGTGAATATTGAATATTACCTAAATCAAACTTGTAATTTGGATTGAAAGGATTAAGTATAGCAGCTTTACTAAAATATTTTTCAGCTTTTATATAGTCTTTTTGTGTAAAACTTGCTACGGCTTTCTGTGAATACATTCTCCCTAATGAAAACATCCCTGATGTAATTAGTATTATAGCAGTTAATACTATAGGTCCAATGTAATGGATTTTTATCTTCTTTATTGACTTTAATCCTACAAAATTATTAGATACAGCAACTACAACGCCTAATAATATCCATAAAGTAATAGCATAAGCACCTAATGCCATATCAAAGTCTATTACACTGTGTCCTATTAATACTAAAATTGAACAAATTACCCCTAATATTTTATCTGAAAGATTATTATCTGTTATTGACCTTAGCAGTTTGTAACTTATCCATATAAATGATAGATATAAACCTATTAAGGCTAATATTCCTAATGTACCTACTTCAATCCATGTCTGCATAATATAGTTGTGGGCTTGTGTACTAGTATAGTCGTATGTTTTATACATACTATAAAGTGTTTGCCAGCCACCACCACCAGTTCCTATTATTGGGTGGTCTTTTATTAACTTAGTTGCATCTTTGTAAAATACTCCTCTTTCTACTACAGTAAAGGTTTTAAGATTAATACCTTGGATTCTTTGTACTATAGAGTCTGGTAAGTACTTATTTAAAGCTCCACTTGTTACTAAAAATGTAACTGCAATTACAATTAGTAAAAGTGCTATGGCAATGTATATTCTCTTTACCTTTAATGTAGGTATTTTCCTCGAAACTTTTTCTAATAAGAAAGAAATAACAAAGGTAATAGTTAAACCTATTAATAGCCATAACCATCCTTTGGCAGCATTTTGACCACTAATTCCTTGATGAATAGGACCAAAAGTTATTCCGAAGGATACTATGATTGTAATAAAGCTTAATATAACTTTCTTAAGACCCTCATTTTTTAGAAATATAAATGCTACAAATCCAACTACAGGTAGTAATATCCAAGCTCCTCTAGAATATGATAGAATAAAACCTAAAAATAGTAAATATCCTGCAATATTTAGTATATAAATTTTCCAATCATCGGTGTCACATATTTCACCCATAGCTAGAAATAATATTCCTAACATGTATGCTCCAAAAGTATTATGGTATTGGAATGTAGAACATATCATTCCATCAACAAAGGCACCTTTATATGAAAAGGTTCCAAAGGCTGCCCCTAATCCTATTAACGAAACTACTATTCCACTTAGTATTAATATCCAATTAAAATAGGTTATATCTTTTTTAGTAGTAATTTTAGTACTTACTAATAGAAAAACCATCAAATATGTTAAATTTTTAATTAGCTCAAAGCTAGCAAGTTCTTTATTTATTGAAAATGGAAAATTGATTAGGTAGAATAGAACGAATATAATTGCAAAGTATTCTATAGGTGTAGATAATACTATTTTTTCTTTATTTAATATAATGGTAGCTAGTATAATAATTGAGATAATTAGGCTTGCTATGTAAAACTCTTTTTGAAAATATAGTCCTCTAAAGAAAGGGAAGAAAAATATTACTAACCCTAAAATTAAAGTAGTTATATTTAAACTTTTATTTTGAGTAGACATTCTCTCTATCATTTTTACACCTCATATCTATTTTTTCGACAACAATATAATTATTTCTATATGTAATGTGAAAATCCTTCTTATTTTTTATTGTAATATTTGGTGGTTGTAAAGCAGTTCCTAGTTCTTAGCTCTCAGCTCTTAGTAAAAGCAGTTTTTGGTGGTTGGTTATTTGGCCTAAGAAGACAGTCTAGGATGTCCGTTACTTTATCCCAGGGAGTAATGCTTTGGGGTCCGTTACTTAGACCTAAGGAGTCAATGCTACGTAGTCCGTTACTCAAGCCTAAGAAGTCAAACCCTATGATGTCCGTTACTTGACCTAAGCAGTAGAGCTCTGTGGTCCGTTACTTAAGCCTAAGAAGTGATAGCCTTTGTTGTCCGTTACTTAGAAAAACGTCAATAGTCATTAGTCTAAAAAGCAGTCATTAGTCATTAGCTCTCAGCCCTTAGTAAAAAACAATCTTTAGTTGAGGGACGTGGGCATCCCTCAACAACATACAAAGTTAATAATACATAAAAATAATTGAGAGGTTTGGTTCCTCTCAATATCCTTTGTGATTAAACACATAATTTATAATATAGTATATTAGGTTATCTTTCCATCGAATTTTGTCGAAGAGATGAATTTTTTATTTTAGCCTAAGAAGACAAACCAAGATGTCCGTTACTTTGCCTTAGACGTCTAGCCAATGAGGACCGTTACTTGACCAAAGAAGTCAAGGCTACGTAGTCCGTTACTTAGCCTTGGAAGAGAGTCTAAGGTGTCCGTTACTTTAAAGACAGTTTTTGGTGGTTGGTGGATTGTGGTTGGGGTTAATCCCATGAAACATGGGGACAGGCCTCCTGTTTCATTTCATTCAACGATAGGTCTGTCCCCTTTACAGTATGTTAATCGGACATTGAAATGTGCTCTACGGCTTAAAAAAGCAGCTCTTAGTTCCTAGCTCTCAGCTTCTAGTAAAAATAGTCTTTGAAACGCGAACCGGGTTCGCGTTTCATTTAATTGTCCATTGTCAATTGCCAATTATCAATTGCTTTTAGTCCATTTCCCTCTCAACATTTATTATAAACTTTTCAAAGGAATGGATGTATTCATTTTTAACATTATTAAATATTTCTATAGCACTTTCTTGGTTATATGTATGAGATGTTTTATTTCTATCTTGAAGCATTTTTAGCCATATTTCCCCATCTTCTATTAATCCTTCTTTAAAAGCCTCTTTTATTGCTTTTCTAGGACTAGTAGCTTTCAAATTTCCATTATATTCTAGATAAGCTTTCATCAGCTTCCATGACAATTCGTATGTAAATTCAAACCTTTGTATGGCAGCATCTAATACAATATCATCTTCTAAATAGTCTCTTTCTGTTACCTCTTGTAACTTTTTAAAGGCTTTTTTTAAATCTTCAAGTTTGTCCTTTATTTTATTTAGGTTCACTAAAACCTCTCCCTTTTTACTGGTTAAAAACATAACTTTACCTTCATTATCTATGTATCTCTTTAGCTTTTCATTATGTATTTTTGCATAATCTACTATGTCAAATGTGTATATTATATCTTTGTTTTCAATATCTTCTTTAATTTCATAAATGAGATGATTATCTTTTCTAAATTTTATGGCTATATCTATGTCAGATGTTTCTTTATAATCCCCCCTAGCCCTTGAACCGAATAAAATAGCCTTTTCAATTATGTCTGAATATTTTTTGAAAACGTTTATTATTTTATAAAAATCTTTTTTGGAAATTCCGTATCTATTTTTCATTTTTAATCCTTCCTTTACTGTGCCTAGGAGTAAAGTTCTGTGGTCCGTTACTATGCCGAGGACGTCTAACCTATGGGGACCGTTACTGTACCTAAGATGTTAAGGCTTCGAGGTCCGTTATTTTAAAAGCAGCTCTTAGTTCCTAGCTCTCAGCTTCTAGCAAAACAACTAACAATGTCTTTTTTTCTAAGAACTAAGAACTGAGAGCTAACAACTGTATTTCCTACTAACTACATGCTACTAACTTTTTACTCATTCTCCACTATTCCAAACATTAATGTTCCTTTACAAGCAACTTCATCGCCTACATAGGCTACTGCTTGGGCTTTTCCTATTCCTCTTCTCATAGTTACTAGTTCTACTTCCATTCTTAGCGTATCCCCAGGTCTTACTTGCTTTTTAAATCTTACCTTATCTATACCTGTAAATACAGCTAATTTATCTTTGTTTTCTTCTAGACTCATTACTGCTACTGCTCCTACCTGAGCCATAGCCTCTACTATAAGTACTCCTGGCATTAGTGGGTTACCTGGAAAGTGTCCTTGGAAGAATGGTTCGTTTATTGTTACATTTTTTATTCCTACTGCTTTTTTACCAGGCTCCATTTCAACTATTTTATCTACTAAAAGGAATGGATAGCGATGTGGAATGATGTTTTGGATTTCGATGTTGTTTAACATTATGTTTATACCTCCTTAATTTTTCGTGTTTTGTGTTTTGTATTGATATTCTATGTAGTCGGACTTTTTAGGTCCGTTACTTAGACCATGATGTCTATCCTAAGACGTCCGTTACTATACCTTAGACGTCTAGCCGATGAGGACCGTTACTCGACCTAAGGAGTCAAGCTACGAAGTCCGTTACTATGCCTAAGACGTCTAGCCACAGAGGACCGTTACTTGACCTTAGAAGTAAGGCTTTGAAGTCCGTTACTTGGCCTGGGATGTTAGAGCTTCGAGGTCCGTTACTTAAGCCTAAGTAGTTATGCGTTGTAGTCCGTTACTCTGTCTAGGATGCCATGCTTCGAAGTCCGTTACTACGCCTTAGACGTCTAGCCACCGAGGACCGTTACTTGACCTAAGTAGTTAGGCTTCGAAGACCATTAATTTTAAAAATATTATTATATATTATTCTATCAAAAAATTTTCTTCTTTTATGTAATTATTATTTTGATTACCTTTCTTTACTGACTTTATAAGCTTATATAACATGTTAATTATATTTCTACATTCTTTGTCTAATTTTATAAAAGTTTCATCGTTAATATAACCTAAATCTCTACTTAACATAAGGAGATTTTCTACTTCCATTGTTGAACCTCTGGCTATACTTAAAAACTTTATATATTCTTTACTATAAATCCTACCGTTACCTTCAGCAATATTAGTAGATATTGAAACACTTGCCCTTCTAATTTGTGATGTTAAACCAAATGTCTCATCTGAGGGAAAGTTTTTAGTTGTTTTATAAACTTCCAATGAAAGGTTATAAGCTTTTTTCCATACATCTAATTTTTTAAAATCACTCATTAATTTTCTCCTAAAATTTATTATTTATCTTTACTGTCATTTTCAACCTCTTTTCTTAACTTCTCTATCATATTATTATAAAACTTTTCCCTAAATCTTTTTGTGTCTTCGTATTCAAAGACTGTGTGTACTTTAAAGTTGCTTTCTAAGGTTTCATCTCTAGAGAATAGTCTTATTCCATCTATAAACACTTCATGTTTTACTAAAGGGTCTGCTTCATTTAAAATTACAAGGTCTACTTCTTTTTTAGTTTTATCTTCTAGTTCTACCTTTAGTGATAGATAATCATCTGTACTAATCTCTTTATCTTTTTGATATATTGCAATATCTATATCACTATTTTCTGTCATAGTATTTCTAGCATAGGAACCAAATACATATGCAAAAACTATATTTTCTTTACTTAATAAAACTTTTTTTATTTCTTCTAATATATTCATAATAACACAACCATCCTGTAAATAAGTTACATTTATATTTTATATTAAGGAGGTTATGTGTACAAGGGATTTTTATTTGTTGAGAGATGTGGGCGTCCCTCAACAACTGTGGCAACACACGGTTTTTAAACCTTAGTAGTGAACCTTTGTGGTCCGTTACCTAAGCCAAAGTAGTAATGCGTTGAGGTCCGTTACTTATCTTAGGGAGTAAGGCTCTGATGTCCGTTACTTAACCTAGTAAGTAAACCTAGAAGTCTCTTTTAGATTTCCTTTTAATTCTAAATTTTCAATTGTCCATTTTCAATTGCTTTTAAAGTCTGTCCCTTTTTTGCATGTTACTTTTGTTTAGGAGTATAACTAAACAATAGTTACTATTAAATTTTGCTAACTGCTTATCAGCCTTGAACACAAATAACCCTTACAAGTCTAATTGTATTAACATTTAATGGAATATATTGTATAATAATATTTATGTTGGAAAGTTTTCTGTTGAAGGTGATATATATGAATAAAAAGCTAATTTATACTAAGAATTTAGAAATAAGAAAAATATTTATAATATTATTAATAACAATTTTCACTACTATTTTTCTTTCTGGTTGTTCTAAAAGACTAGAAACTATTAATCAAGAGCAGAAAAAAGAAATAAATCTTCTGGAGGAAGAATTAATGTCTTTAGAAAAAAAATTAAAAGAAAAAAACAATGAAATATTACAACTAAAAAAAGAGTTAGAAAATAAAGAAATAAGAATAAATAATTTAGAAAACTCTTTATTAGTCCAAAAACAGGAAAATAAAAATAAAGAATTATCTAATAACAAAATCATTTTATTAGAATCGTTACGATGGCTAGAAAATTTAGCTTTCGAAAATACTACATATCCTCAGATTCTTGCCAAAAATGATGATGAAGGGAAAATTTTAAAAAAGATTTTAAATTCGGATATAATTCCTATAAAAAAGGATGAGGTTTTATTAAGTATTGATATCTCTCAGAAAAAAGTTAAAAATCAAGAAAATTATTATTATATAGAATGTTTAATTTATCAAAAAGTCAATTTATCTTTAGAAAAGGGAGGAGAGATTAAATTTCTTAATTATATTGTGAAAAAAACTAAAAATGGTTTTGTATTAAGTAACTAAAATATCTAAGTATAATTAACATACAAAAACAAAAAATTGAGGGATTACGAATCCCTCAATAACGAATAACGAAAGTTCCTAGCTCTCAGCAAAACTAAAACTCTGGAAACCAGGAACTGTATTTATCTATTTATAGACCTTGCCATTCTTCTATATGTATGTCTTTTTCCCCTTATTGCTATGGAGTAGGTCATTATATTTTCTGGTACAGCTACTCCTGTATATCCGGCATCTCCTAGGTGATGCATATCTGCTCCTGCCATTTTGCTATTTAAGGCTATAGTTCTAATTGTTTGCTTATCTGCTCCTTCTTGAGAGGTTCCTATTGTTGTCATAACTAATGCACCTTTTTTATGTACTGCATCTATTATTTCCTTTGTCTTTTCAATTGTTATACCTGGTACTGTCCCAGGGGCAGGTAATAATATAATATCACTACCGGCTTCTATAAACTTTAGTGCTATATCTTTATCCATAATTTCCGAACCTAATTCATTTGAACTTCCAGCTCCATGCATTTTGCCGGCTATAATTATTATTTCGTCACCTACTTCTTGTCTTATACTTTTAATTGATTTAATTATCTCTTTATTGGTAACTCCAGTTTTGGGATTACCAGTTAAAACTATCATATCAACTCCATGTTCGATTGCTTTTTTGACATTTTCAGGAGTGGCAATTCTTCCTTCTGTTAGTTTTACTCTTTCTCCTACTGTGTCTGCCTCTGGATCAACAGGTTCTAAGTTTATACCTACAAACCTTCCTGTAAGTTTTTTTACCTCTTCTACTACTTTTTCACCTTTTTCTATGGGAAGTCCAAGAACTTGAGGTTCATTTACGTCATAAAAATTTAATAAGACTATATCTGCTCCAAAGGCACATACTAATTCAACATTACTTACATCTCCAAATAAAGGTGGGAATACTCCTACTACTTCTGAAACTATTGTCCTTCCTTCAGCTGCTTTTATGCTTTCTATTATGTCTTTTTTAGCCATTTTTATCATATCAGATGTATTTACATCAAGTATTCTTTTTACCATTGAACTTGCCTCCTTGTAGGGATTGGTATTATGCCTAGGTAGAGAGTCTAGGGTGTCCGTTACTATGCCTAAGATGTCTAGCCTTCGAGGACCGTTACTATGCCTTAGACGTCTAGCCTTCGGGGACCGTTACTTAGCCTAAGAAGTCTAGCCTTTGTAGTCCGTTACTTAAGCCTAAGGAGTAAGGCGTTGATGTCTGTTACTTGGCCAATGAAGTCGGACTTCGACGTCCGTTACTTAGGCCTAAGAGGTTATGCGTTGATGTCCGTTACTTGACCAAAGAAGAGAGTCTAAGAGGTCCGTTACTTATCCTAGGGAGTAAGACTTCGCTGTCCGTTACCTGACCAAAGAAGTAAAACTTTGAGGTCTGTTACTTAAGCCTAAGAAGTGAGTCTAGGATGTCCGTTACTATACCTAGGGAGTGAGGCTCTGGGGTCCGTTACTTGGCCTATGGAGTAAAGCGTTGCAGACCGTTACTTGGCCAATGAAGTCGGACTTCGACGTCCGTTACTTAGCCTAGGGAGTAAGACTTTGATGTCCGTTACTATGCCTGAGAAGTAAGACTTCAGGGTCTATAATTCTCAATTCTCCATTCTCAATTCTCAATTGTATTTTAAATACAGTTTTTGGTGGTTAGTGGGTAGGGTTAATCCCGTGAAATATGGGGACAGGTCTTAGTTTCACTGGGTTCAACGATAGGTCTGTCCCCCTCTTTCACTAGTTTTTCGTTTCATTAATTTATAATCGTACATTGAAATGTAATCTGCGATTTTAAGTTGATGGATTACGAATCCATCAATAACAGGGGAAAAGCAGTTCTTAGTTTCTAGCTCTCATCTCTTAGTAAAAACAAAGTTCTAACAACTATATTTATTACTAACCACAAACCACCAACCACTAATAACTATTTTTTCCTGCTAACTACTACCTGTTTTATAATTTCGACGCTGCTTCTTGGTCTATTATGAAAGTTGCATCTGGGTGTAGTTGTAATACTGAGGCTGGAACCTCTGGGGTGATTTTTCCTTTTACTGCCTTGTATATTGCTTCTGCCTTTTCTCTGCCTGAAGCTAGTAAAACTACCTTTCTTGCATGCATTATAGTTTTTATTCCCATGCTTATTGCCATTGTAGGTACTTCTTCTATTGAATTGAAAAATCTTGAATTAGCCTTTATTGTATCTTCATCAAGTTTTACAAGATGGGTTTTTGCTTCAAATTTTAAATCTGGTTCATTAAAACCTATATGGCCATTTCTTCCTATACCTAATACTTGTAAGTCTATACCCCCTGCTTTTTCTATCTTTTTCTCGTATCTTTCACATTCCTTTTCTATACTTTCTGCCATTCCATCTGGAATGTTTATGTTTCTCTTTTTTATGTTCACATGTTTAAATAGATTTTCCATCATGTAGTAATGGTAACTTTGGGGGTTGTCTTTGGCTAAACCATAGTATTCGTCTAGATTAAAGGTTTTAACTTCACTAAAATCTATGTCTTCATTTTTATAAAGTCTTACTAATTCTTTATACATTCCTTTAGGCGTATCACCTGTTGCTAGACCTATAACACTATTAGATTTTAGTATTATTTGGCTTGCTACAATATTTGCTGCTTTTCTACTCATTTCTTCATAGTCTTTTACTATTTGTATTTTCATGTTTAAACCTCCTTCTGAGTAAGGACATTGGGACTTTTAACAGTAGGATTTCTGAAAAAGGGTGAAAAGTTGAGGGACGTGGGCGTCCCTTAACAATTGTGGCAACACAATCTGATTGATTATACCTCGTGAAACTTGGGGACGGGTCTTAGTTTCACTTCGTGCAACGAAAGAACCGTCCCCCGTTTCACTCTTTTTTACGGTTTTTAAACCTTAGTAGTGAACCTTTGTGGTCCGTTACTATGCCTAGGAAGATAGACTAAGGTGTCCGTTACCTAAGCCTAAGAAGTAATGCGTTGAGGTCCGTTACTTATCTTAGGGAGTAAGGCTCTGATGTCCGTTACTTAACCTAGTAAGTAAACCTAGAAGTCTCTTTTAGATTTCCTTTTAATTCTAAATTTCCAATTTTACATTTTCAATTGCTTTTAAAGTGTGTCCCCTTTGTTAATCAAATGTACTCTAGGATTTAAGTTGATGGATTGCGAATCCATCAACAACGTAAGTTCCTAGCTACTAGCGAAACTAAGAACTGAGAACTAGGAACTAGCAGCTGTCTTTCCTGATCTTAATTCAATGGAGGGCGGGGAGATTTTTCATAAACAATTTTTCCTTCTGCAATGGTTAAGTGAACATTAAAATCTTCATCGAACACTGTAATATCAGCATCTTTTCCTATCTTTATGCTGCCTTTTTTGTTGTCTATACCAATAGCCTTTGCTGGGTTTAATGTGGCAAGTTGTACTACTTCATATAAAGTTAGGTTAGTATTTTCTAACATGTTTTTTATTGCAGTATTTAATGTTAGTATACTTCCCGCTAATGTCCCATCTTCTAGTCTAGCTGAATTATCATTTACTATTACCTTTTGTCCTCCTAGTTCATATATACCCTCTTTCATTCCTCCTGCTCTCATTGAATCTGTTATAAGAACTATATTATTTATTCCTTTAATATCCACAATTAATTGAAAAATTGCTGGGTGTACATGGACTTTATCCACAATTAACTCACATTTTATACTACTTTTCAACACTGCACCTACTACTCCAGGTTCTCTGTGATGCATTCCCCTCATTGCATTAAATAAATGTGCTGCATGGGTTATTCCTTTATTTACTGATTCCATAACCTCTTCATAAGTTGCATTTGAATGACCAATAGAAAGAACTATATTTTCATAATCCTTTATTTTTTTAATAAACTGAAATTCTTTATCTACTTCAGGGGCCATTGTTATTACTTTTATTACATCTAAGTAATCTTTAACAAAGTTATAATCTGGTTTCAACACATGCTTAGGATTTTGTGCCCCTTTATACTTTTTATTTATAAAGGGACCTTCTAGGTGTGCACCTAATACCTTGGCTCCTTGCATATTACTGTTCATTGATTCCCTTATTGTATCTAATGCTTTATATATACTCCCTTTATCCATAGTCATTGTTGTAGGTAAAAAAGAGGTAGTTCCTGTTTTGGCAATTGTTTTACCTATTGTTTCTATTGCCTCTATGCTTCTATCCATGGTATCACTTCCACCTGCACCATGGATATGTATATCTATGAATCCTGGTGAAATATATTTTCCATTAACATCTATTAAATTTATATTTTTATATTTATTAATTTCTTCTTTATCTATGATGTCGATGATTTTATCTTTAAATATTAGTACCTTATTTTCTTCTATTGAGTCTTCCATTATTATCTTTCCATTGATTAGTCCATTTACTTGTTCCATAAATATCATCCTTTCTTTAATACAAGTTGAGGGATTACGAATCCCTCAACAACGGTCTCGTTAGCACTTTTCTAAAAAAGGGGACAGGCCTCCTATTTCACTTCGTTCAACGATAGGTCTGTCCCCCTTTTCAGGTTCATCCCTCAACAACGGAAGGTTTCGTGAAACAGAGGGGGACAGGTCTTTGTTTCACTTGGTTCAACAAAAGATCTGTCCCCTTCTTTCACAACAACAGAAGGTTTTGTGAAACAAGGGGAGTCCGTCATCAATAGACGACAAAATTATCCCCTTGTTTCAAGGTGTTAGTTCAGTGGAAACTTTTAAAATAGGGGTGACAAATGTAGAAAATGTATTATAAATAATATGGTGACTATAAAAGTCACCACATTATTGGCTATTATGCTTCAGATTTAACAATTAACTTTTTCATTTCATCAGCTATTATTTCTGCTTTAGTACCAACAACAACCTGCATATTTTTATCATTAGGTCTAAGTACTCCTGATGCTCCTAGTTTCTTAAGTTCATCATCATCAACAATTGAACTATCCTTTAAAGTTAGTCTTAGTCTAGTTATACAAGCATCCAATTCTTCTATATTTTCTGCACCACCAAGCTTATCTATATATGCCTTTGCTACTCCTGCTAAGCCTTCATTTTCTATTTGGGCATCTAATCCACCTTCTTCGTCTAATCTACCTGGTGTTGGTAAGTCTAGTTTCTTTATTGCCCAAACGAATACAAAGTAATATATTACACCAAATACAAGTCCAACTGGGATTATTAACCATCCTTTAGTAGCTAATCCCATATTTAAGAAGTAGTCTATTGCACCTGCTGAAAATCCAAATCCATGTCTAATTCCAAGTATATGTGTTACTGCCATTGATATTCCTGTAATAACTGCATGTGTAAAGTATAGGACTGGTGCTAAGAACATGAATATAAATTCTACTGGCTCAGTTATACCTGTTAAAAATGATGTAAAAGCAACACTAAACATTGCACCACTTATTGCCTTTTTGTTTTCAGGCTTAGCCATCTTATACATAGCTAAGGCTGCTGCAGGTAATGCAAACATGAATATTGGGAAATATCCTGCCATAAAAGAACCTGCTGTTGGGTCTCCTGCAAAGAATCTGTGTAAATCTCCTGTTGCATCTCCATATTCTCCAAATACAAACCAAATAAAGCTATTAATTACATGATGTAATCCAAAAGGAATTAATAATCTGTTTAAGAATCCAAATGCAAATACACCAACTGCCCCTGCTCCTATAATCCATTCACCAGTTGCATGTATTCCATTTTGAATAGGTGGCCATATAAATCCAAATATGAATGCTAATACTATACTTGTTGCAGCTGTAACAATAGGTACAAATCTCTTTCCTCCAAAGAATCCTAACCAATCTGGTAATTCAATATCATGGAATCTGTTATACATAGTACCAGCTACAATACCAGATATTATACCTGCAAGTACACTCATATCTATTTCTGAATTTATTGTAGATACTGCATTAGTTAATACAAGGTATCCAACTGCACCTGCTAATCCTGCTGCCCCAGCACTATCAAAGGCTAGACCAACAGCAACACCTATTGCAAATAATAATGCAAGATTGGAGAATATAGCTTCTCCTGATTTCATGATAAATGGAATATTAAATATGTCTGGTGCTCCCAATCTAAGTAGTAATGCAGCTGCAGGAAGTACAGCTATTGGAAGCATTAAAGCTTTACCTATTTTTTGAACCTTACCAAATGAAGCTTTCACTTTGTTATCCCCCTTTATTTTTTTATTTTATTTTTTATTCATATGATAAACCATGGCCCATTTTATAAAGAATTCCACTTCCATCCATTGTAGGGATAGAAACTGGCAATTGGCCTTTTGGTTCTACCTCACCAAATATTACCTCTATACCTGCTGGTATATTAGGCCCTTCAGCCCTACCATAAACTGCAATATATGCCTTTACATCTGGCATATACATTATGTCGTAAGGGTTTCTAATAGCCATAACAGCTAAATTTTTATCATTTTCATTAGCGTATTTAACTGTATCTAATACATAGTTTGGAACCCAGTATTTACCTGGCGTTCTACTAGTTACATTATAGCTATAAGAACCTAAAACAATGTAATCAGCTGAATCTATAGCCTTCTTATGTTCATCTGTCAATTTATTTAGTCCTGTATATGCAAATCCTTCTACCTCTACATTTTTAACTCCCTTATCCTCAATAATTTTGTTTAAGGCATCCTTCATAATATCTAATCTATTTTGCCATGGAGCTAAAAGAACAATTTTCTTTCCTTTTTCAAGTTTAAATGGCAATAGATTATTATCATTCTTTACAAGTGTTACTGCCTTTCGTGCTACATTTCTTTCTAATGCTTTATGTTTATTACTTCCTACTATTTTTGTTAAATCTTTATTTTTATTCTTGTTTTCATTGTTATCTGATGTAGAATTATAAATTCCCCTTGATATCTTTAGCTTTAATATTCTCTTAACAGACTCATTAATTCTTTCTTCTGAAATTTCTCCTGTTTTTACAGCATCTAAAACTGCATTATAGGCTTTATCTAAATTAGTTGGCATTAAAACTATATCTGTGCCTGCCTTTACAGCCCTTATTACTGATTCTTCTGGACCAAAATTATCTGCTATGGCCTTCATTTCAAGTGCATCTGTTATTATAACTCCATCAAAGCCCATATCTTCCCTTAAAAGTCCTGTTAGAACTTTATGAGATAAAGTTGCTGGAAGGGAAGGTTCTGTATCATCAATAGCTGGAAGAACCACATGGGCTGTCATTATCATATCTACTCCAGCCTCTATTGCATTTTGGAATGGCTTTAATTCTACTTTTTTCAGCCTATCTATATCATGTGGAACTTTTGGTAGTCCAATATGTGAATCTACATCAGTATCTCCATGACCAGGAAAATGCTTAGCTGTAGCTGCAATTCCTGCATCATGTAATCCCTTTATGTATGATACTCCCATTTCTGAAACTAAGTCTGGGTCTTCACCAAAGGACCTTACTCCTATTACTGGATTATCAGGGTTAATATTTACATCTAATACTGGTGCTAAGTTTACATTAATTCCTAAGGCTTTCAATTCTTCACCTATACTTTTTCCTACTTTATACGCATATTTACTAGCATTTGTAGCTCCTAAAGCCATGTTCCCTGGAAACTTTGTTCCAAATTTTATCCTGTTTACTATTCCTCCCTCTTGGTCTGCTGATATTAATAGAGGAATATCTGCTGCTTCTTGTAAGTCCTTAATTAAGGTAGATGTTTGCTCTGCAGTTTCAATATTTTCAGCAAACAGTATTATTCCTCCTAGATGGTATCTTTTTATGGTTTCTTTTATTTCATCTGTTACTTCTGTTACGTTATCCCACATTCTTAATGAAGGCATAAACATTTGTCCTACTTTTTCTTCTAGACTCATGTTATTAACTGTACTATCCAAGTCTTCATCTGGTGTTAGAGCATAACTACAATTTGCCATCAACAACATAATTCCTAATAACAATGTTCCAATTCTTCTTTTCAATATTCTCCCCCCAATTTAAATTAGCAAATTTTAATTATTAATTAAGTAATGCTATGCTCTACAATTTCATAAGATGCTACCTTAGTATTACTTCGTATTTATATTTATCGCTTCTATAAATAGCTTTAGTATATTCTATGACTCTTCCATCATTTAAATATGTTTTTCTTCTAAAAAGTAGGGCTAAATTTTCCATATCTACATCTAGTAAGCTACTTTCATACTCATTTACCTTTATGGGTTCAATTGTTTGTTTTGCATGGTCTAAAGAGTATCCGTATTTTTCTTTGAAGGTTTGGTAAAGTGAATTATTCTCTATTAATTCCTTTGTCAAATCAGGACACATACTATGTGGTACCCAAGCAGTTTCAATTGCTATTGGCTCATCTTCTATTTTTCTCAGTCTTTTTACTTCTATTACTTTTTTATCTTCAGAAATATTTAAATGTTTTCTAACCTTTTTAGTAGCTTCCTTTATTTCAAAGGAAAGTAGTTCTGTATCTACTTTTAATCCCTTTTCCCCCATTTCTTCAGTAAGTCCTTTAAGTCGAGATATTTGTTTCTTTATTTTAGGCTTAGCAACAAAGGTTCCTTTACCCTGTTCTCTATATAATATGCCTTCATTCACTAAAGCCATTACTGCCTTTCTTGCAGTCATTCTACTTATACCATGAATCTCACATAGTTCCCTTTCTGGTGGTATAGGGTCACCTGGTTTTAATACTTCATTTTCTATCATTTCCTGTAATATTTCCTTTAATTGATAATATAGTGGGAGTGGATTTTGTTTTGATACTTTTTTCAATATAATCCCTCCAGTCTTTAGTTTATTTATTTACCTCATTTTCATAATCGCCTAAAGCCCTTCTAATATGTCCACTATTTTTATTAAGAAGTCTTTCTGCTTCTTCTTTTTCAAGCCCAGTTTTTATCATCATAATTGCTAATTTAACATTGTTATTAGACCTTTTTAGCATTTCTTCAGCTTTATCTTCATCTACCCCAGTAGTAATCATTATTATTCTTTTTGCTCTATTAAATAGCTTTTCATTTGAAACCTTTACATCTACCATTAGATTACTATAAACTTTACCTAACTTTATCATTGTTCCTGTACTAAGCATATTAAGTATCATCTTTTGTGCTGTACCAGCCTTCATTCTAGTTGAACCTGTAATTACTTCTGGACCAACCTCTATTGATATTGGTACATCTACCATTTTAGATATTTTGCTTTCTGAATTCATTGTTATTGATACAGTTAATGCCCCTAACTCTTTTGCATATTCAAGGGCACCAATGACATAGGGTGTTCTGCCTGATGCCGCTATACCACAGACAACATCTTTATTGTTTAATCCTCTATTTTTTAGATCTTCCTTTCCTAATTCTTTATTATCCTCTGCACCCTCAGTAGCTTTAAATATTGCTTCATTTCCTCCTGCAATTACACCTTGCACTAATTCATGACTTACACCAAATGTTGGTGGACATTCTGAAGCATCAACTATTCCAAGCCTTCCACTGGTTCCCGCACCTACATAAAATAGTCTTCCACCTTTAGAAAGCCTTTCTGTTATTAAATCAATTGCTTCTGCTATTTTTTCTTTAGCCTTTTCTACAGCATATGCAACCTTTTTATCTTCTTCATTTATTGCAGTTACTATTTCATGTGTTGACATTGTATCTATATTTAAAGTATTTGGATTTCTAGATTCAGTAGTAAGCTTTGCTAACTTTTTTGCATCCATTATTTTTCCTCCTCAACCGTGAATTTAAATTTTGTATTTCCTTTAATATAATTAATTAAAAATTTCTCTTCTTCCACTATTTCGCCTACAACATTAACCCGCTCATCTGGTGGTAATTCTTTTTTAGGTATTTGTAATTCCCCACAATATCTTTTATATTTTTTATTATCTATAGTTACATATCCAAAATTTCTTTCTAAATTGTCATGGGGATAAAACTTTTCTATATCAGTTACTATATTTCTTCCTACTGTAGACCTTATTACATCTCTGGCTTCATCTATTCTGTTAGTATGTTCTAATGATAATATCTTTTTTTCCATATCAGTTGGATTTAGTAATTTTATTCTTAAATTTAATATATCTTTATCAATACCTCCTACTAGTTTTAACTCTTTATCAGAAGGTATGCCATCCCCAAATATAACACTGTCAATTCCTAAGACAAATAAATGTTTTGCACATATATCTGCCCTTAAATTTCTATGTTCTTCTAATGTAGGCAATCCTTCATATATAGGTGCTCTGGGATTATTCTGTGAAGGGATAAAAGCACCTATCTCTATTTCATATTTTCTTAGTATATTATTTTTTTCCAGTAGAGTTTTTTTAGATAGACCTGTATTAGGTCTAGGATAATAATTATGGGAAGCAAGTATATTATTAAAATTAGCTCCAAATCCTTCAAGTTTCTTAATAAAATCCTCTGTAATAGTACTTGCGTTTATTTCAATTTTTAAACCATAATCATTTCTACTGAAGCTTGCAATTTCTTTTTCAGTAAATCCAAAATCTGTCCTTATTCCGTAAATTCCCTTTTCTTTAAGTAGTTTTAAATCATTGGCATCACAACCTAAATATTTAAATGTCCTAGGTGATATATCTGCTATAATTTCCATATTATATTTGTTAGAAGTTTTTACAATCTCATTAAATTCCTTTAAAAATCTTTTGTAGTTAGCCTCTGGTATATGTAAGGATGTAAATATCCTTTTAAATCCCTTTTTATACGCCTTTTCAATTAATTTTAAGTTTTCATCTAGGCCGTAATCTAAGCCTAAATATATTGAAATACCCTTAGTCATAATATACCTCCACTTTTAATTAAGAGGAAAAAAGATAATAAATCTTTCTTCCCTTCAATTAGTTACTGCTTTACAGGATCGTCAAATCCTAACATGTATGTAGCCATAAAACCTGCTATATATGAAACTAAAATACCTAATAAGTAAAAAACTGTTTTCCCAGGTTTTATAAGAAGGGCTAATGGTAAGCCAGATAAACCCATACTTAATGAGGCTACCTGCATTACTGCATTAAAGGCAGCTCCAAATGCTCCACCTATACATGCACCAATGAAAGGCTTTCCTAATGGTAAAGTAACTCCATATATTAATGGTTCTCCTATTCCTAAAATTCCTACTGGTAATGCTGATAATATGGTCTTTTTAAGCTTTTCACTTTTTGTTTTAGCCAGTACAGCTAAGGCTGCTCCTACCTGCCCAGCACCTGCCATTGCTAAAATTGGAAGTAGTAAATTCTCTCCTGTTGTCTTTAAAAGGTCTGCATGTATCGGTGTTAACCCTTGGTGTAATCCTGTCATAACAAGTGGTAAGAAGGTTCCTCCTAATATAAAACCTGTAATAGCTCCTCCGTTTTCAATAGATACACTTACTGCCGAACCAATTGAATCTGAAATAATTCCTCCTAAAGGTTGTAAAATATATATTGCTGCGAAGGATGAAACCAATATAGTTATAAGTGGAGTTAAAAATAAATCTAACACTTCTGGTATATGCTTTCTTACCTTTCTTTCTATGTAACTACTAAAGGCTACTACTAATAAGACTGCTATTATTCCACCTCTACCCGGTACCAAAGGTTTTCCTGCCATTTGAACATTAGCTAAGGCTGGCATTGTAATAACTGCTGCCATTGTTCCACCTAACATTGGAGAACCTTTAAATTCTTTAGCTGCATTTACACCAACAAATAAGTTTAAACCAAAGAATACTGCTCTACCTATAACCCCTAATATTCCTCCTACAGTTGTATTTGCAAAATTAGGATTTATCTTAATAAATATGTTGTTTAATCCTAGAACAAGACCACAAGCAATAAATGCAGGAATTAAAGGTATAAAAATATTTGCTATTCTTCTTAACAATAGTTTAAATGGTGTAGCATTTTTTTCTTTTATTTCTTGTCTTATAATCTCTGCTTCATCAACCTCACCTATTTCAATACCAATAATTTTCCCTATTTCTTCTGCAACTTTTGCAACTCTTCCTGGACCTAAAACAACTTGTAGTTGATTTCCCTGTTCTACAACTCCTGAAACTGCACTTAATTTTCTTAAGGATTCTTTATCTACTGGAGTAGTATCTTTTACTGTTATTCTAAGTCTTGTCATACAGTAAGCTATTGATAAAATGTTTTCCTTTCCTCCAGTTTTTTCAATTATTTTTTCTGCAAGTTCAGTGTAACTCAAAGTGCCAGTTGTCATTACACTCCCCCCTAAATTAGATTTATTTCACAGGATTAATTCCTGCAAAATACAAATTAAATCATGAGAATGGTATATAGGGTTGTATTGTTGTTATGTTGTATATACCAATTTTGATATAGGTTTATTATATATTTATTTGGAATGCTTGTCAAATATTAATAGTCAATAAGGTCGGTATATTTTTTTAATTTATCCATATTATTTATTATAATCATCTTCTTTTCAATATCGATTATTCCTTCATTCTTTAGCTGATTTAATCCCCTTGTAACTGTAACCCTTGAACATCCTATTAGATTAGCTAAATCCTGATGGGTTAATGGCATATTAATAATTATTTTTCCTTCAATTTTTCTTGCCTCTTGTGAGGATAGCCTTATTAGTATATCCGCTATTTTACCAATAGAACTATGAAATAACATATCTGCCATTTGACACATTACAATTCTAAATTTCCTAGTAATGCTATGTATAAAATACCTATAAATATCAGGAAGTCTAGACAACTCCTCATCTAACCTTTCTCTTCTTACTATAGATATTGTAGAATCTTCCATCGCTCTTGTAATCATGTTACTCTGTCCTCCACAAAAATAAGTCATTTCCCCAAATATTTCTCCTGGCAAAAGTATATAAAGGGTCTTTTCTGTCCCCTTTGAGCTATATAAAGATTGTTTTATTTTACCTTTAGTTACTATTCCTACACAATGATTATCAGGTATATCTATTATTTCATCCTTCCCGTAATCTTTAACCATTCCCTTTTTACTTAAACTATCTAAAAAAAAGGAACGCATTTTTTCTTGCCTTTTCCTGTTAAATAACTCATCATACATTAATATCACCCTCATGGAATTATTAGTAATATTATAGCAAATTATTGTTAAATTTGGTTATAGGATATAAGGGTTTTGGCAAATAAAAAACGCACATTAAAATATGCTTTATAGTTTACTTCTATTTCAATTGCTGTTTTACATTATAATTAAGTAAGCGCAGACTAAAGTCTGCGCTACTGTTTAAAAGCAAATATTTGATATACTTTCTTTAATAATCAAACTATATAACCTTGGCTTTTTCTTTTTCCATAAATCTTCTCCAATCTCCATTAGGGATATATACTTCTTTTTCTTTTAATTCATCTTTAGATTTTGCATTATATTCATATACATATGCTTTATGTTTAGTGTTGTTTTTCAAAACCTCTATTTCTTTTACTACTCTGTTGTATTCATTTTTTTCATTTTTTTCCTTATAGAATCCTTCTAATTGGTCTAATATTTTAAGGGTTTTTCCGAAATCTTTTACAACAATTAACTCCCCATAGACATAATCATCACCTTTTACCATTGCTGGATATCCTTCTTTTGTTAGATGATAGAGCTCTCCCTTTGTTCTAGCATATTCTCTTTTAATTACTTTCCCTTTTAAGTAATAGTTATAATTATAAAAGTCTTCCATTAATGTTCCATATACAAATATTTTTTTACACATTTTATCAACCTTCCTTAGCAGATTTTACCCTCAGTCATTTGTATATCCTCTTCATTTTCCACTGCTGCTTTAATTGCAAAATGAAGCCCTTTTGCTATATCATCTAAAGCCATACTAGGTGCATTCTTTTTTTCAATCACTTGCTCAGGGATAAAAGGAACGTGTATAAATCCACCCCTTATATTAGAATATTTTTTATTAATAAGGTAAAGTAAACCATACATTATATGATTACACACAAAGGTTCCTGCAGTATTAGATACTGATGCAGGTATATTGTTTTCTCTCATTTCCTTTACCATTGCTTTTATTGGAAGATTGGAAAAGTATGCGTTTTCCCCGTCTTCGTAAATTGGTTCATCTATAGGCTGATTATTTTCATTATCTTCAATACGAGCATCATCGATATTTATTGCAACCCTTTCAACTGTTATGTTATATCTTCCCCCTGCCTGTCCCACACATATTGCTATATCTGGTTTTTCATCTTCTATTGTTTTTTCAAGGATATCTATAGATTTTTTAAATACCGTTGGAATCTGCTTCTTTATAATTTTAGCCCCAGCTATATTATCATCTAATTTTTTTACAGCTTCCCATGCAGGATTTATCTTTTCACCACCAAAAGGGTCAAAACCTGTAATTAAAACCTTCATTATATCACTCCTTATGATTACATTTAAATATCTAGGATAAATTTGCAAAGAGTGAACCGCCCCTTTTAAAATACTAGGGACGGCTCCTTAATAATTAAAATGCTAAGACATACATAAGTACAATATGAGTTAAAAGTAAAGTTATTCCTAAAGGAATTTGAGTAATTATAACCCTATTTTTATTTTTAGTTTCAAGAATAGCTGCTGGAACTATATTAAAGTTAGCAGCCATAGGTGTCATTAATGTTCCACAGTATCCAGCTGTAAGTGCTAATGCACCAGCTATGGCTGGATTTGCTCCTTGGCTAAATACAAATGGCAGACCTATACCTGCAGTTATAACTGCAAAAGCAGCAAATGCATTACCCATTATCATAGTAAATAGAGCCATTCCAACACAATAAGCTGCAACCCCTGCTAAAATATTATCTTGAGGAATTACTCCTGATATTCCTTGTGATATAACCTGGCCAACACCTGCTGCATTAAATAATGCCCCTAATGCTGCAAGAAGCTGTGGAAGTATACTTGCTGAACCTACGTGCTGAAGAAGTCTACTTCCGTCATGTACTACATACTTTCCTTCTGCTTTAGTCATAGTTAATGCTAATATTGTTGCAGCTATGGCACCAAAGCCTAAACCTACTAATCCACCTAAGTTTGTAAACTGTGCAATACCAAAGGCAAAAACTGCTATAGTTAATGCTGGTATAAATATTTTATTACCAATTTCTTTAGATTTTTCTTTTCTAAAGCTTTCATCGGAATTTTTAAGTGATCCAAATCTAACCTGCTTAAATGCAGTAAGAAATCCCATAATTACTAACATTGCTCCAACTACTGTAGCTGGTATGTATTTTCCTAATATAAAAATGAATGCTAAAAGGCCCCAGAATAATGTTGTACCTATTTTAGTTGGATGTTTATCATCCTTAAAAGCCATAATGGCAGTAAATAACGAAACTAAACCTGCTAATATATATAAACCTTCAAGTAATATAGCCTTCATTATTTCACCCCTTCATTAGCAGTCTCTTTTTTATAGTTTACTTTTTTAGAGTCTAATCTCTTTGAAAGTTTTTTATCTAGTAAATAGTACTGGATTGTTGAATAGATAAAGGCACATATTGCTGCCGGTATAGAAGCTTTAGCTACTGCCAAAGGTGCAACTTCTATTCCTAATTCACCTAAAGTACCAACTATAAGTAAAACTCCTCCTGATGCCACAAATACATTTTGTCCAAAGAAATTTCCATAGTTTTCTGAAGCTGCTGCATATCCCTTTATTTCTTCAATTTCATTTTCCCCTACCTTTTCATAGTTTACTTCAGCTGCTCCTTGAGCCATAGGGAATATAAGTGGTCTAATAAACTGAACATGACCTCCAAGTCTTAATGAAAAAGCCGCAGCCAGCTCTCTTATAAGTGTGTAGATTATTAATACCTTTCCAGTTGTAACAGCTTTAATGTTTTTAATAAGATCTGCTGCCCTTTCTCTTAGCCCGTACCTTTCTAGTATACCTATAACAGGTAATGTAACTAGGAATAATGACATATACCTTGTTTTTATAAATGCTGAACCTAATGTTGAAAGAATTTCTGTAAAATCTAGTCCCCCAACCAATCCTGTAACTATTCCTGCAATTAATACAACTGCTATAGTATCAAGTTTTAAAATAAAGCCAATTAAGATAATTAGAACACCAATTAGTTTTAACATGTAATTCCCCCTTACTTTTTTAAAATTATATATCACTTATTATAATTAAAAATATTTTAACATTTCTGTAGTCTAGACTACATTTTTAAGATTTTGTAATATTTTTTAAAGGTTTATTAAATAACGCATAAAAAATAGGACGGTTTAACCGCCCTATTTTTACTCTTCATCCTCTTTATGTAGCTTTAAGTTTATATTTTTAAACTTATCTAGTGGAGTAAAGTCTTTTATATTATTGTCATATATAGATAATGCCTTAAGGTTTTCTAAATTAGTTAAAGGACTTACATCCTCTACTTCATTGGAATAGATGTATAGCTCCCTTAAATTAGTTAGATTACTTAAAGGAGTAACATCTTTAATCTTATTGTTAGAAATTAATAAGTATTTTAGGTTAGTTAATTTGCTTAAAGGACTTATATCTTCAATCTGATTTCTGTAAATAACTAAATCCTCAAGATTAGTTAAATAACTTAAAGGTGAAATATCTTTAATTTTGTTACTACTAATACGTAATTTCTTAAGATTAACTAATTTTTTTAATGGAGTTATATCTTCAATCTTATTATCACTGATTGATAAGTCCTTTAGATTCGTTAAATTCTCTAATGGCTCAATATCTTCTATTTGGTTCCAATCAAGTGATAATATTTCTAAGTTCTTTAACTTACTTAAAGGTTCAATATTTTCTATTTTATTACCATGTAAATATAGTAATTTCAAGTTTTCTAAGTCCTCTAATGGCTCTAGATCAGATATCTGATTAAAGGAAAGATTTAAAGTCTCTAGATTTTCCATATATTGAATTCCTTCTATATCATATATATCTCTAATATCTGCACCAAAGTTAGTAATTCCTTCTAAGTCACTTTCTGTAATTTCTCCAAAGGGCTTTTCTATAGCTTTTCTAACTGCCTTTTCTAACCAAGGGTCAGGGAAAATTTTAGCTGTATTCTTCTTATTAAATTCTACAATATCTTTATTTATGTTATCTTGGCTTCCATCATAACTAATTTCTATTTCCTGTTCAATTTCTATAGATTTTACATTTAGTAAAGCATCTTCAGGGTCATTATTGTTTTCATTTATTGATTTTACATATTTTACATTTCCATCTTCATCAATTATATAGATTAAGCTAAAATCAATTTCGTTATAATGTAATAATGTTGCTAAAAGAGGATTATTCATATATTTTGCTTGAATATCTTCTTTGTTTAACTCTAAGGTATATTTAATATCTCCATTATCTAACTTTTCAACTTGCATATTATCATCATTAAATATTTGTCCATATTGATAAATGGAGTTAAGACTTCTGGTAGTAATATTATAAGAATCTACTCCCAGTTGTTTATATTCATTAAGCTTTGCTACATTTTCACCAACATTTAAATTAAGGGTTTCTAAAACTGATTCCCTTTCATAATCAAGCTTAACAGTAACTTCATCATTTACCTGTAAAACATCAAATTCAAAGTCAATCTCTTTACGCCCATCTTTCTTTTCTACCTCATAATTAGTAATTGATGTTTCATGGTCATCGTATTTTCCCATATATCCTGTTGTTTTCATTGTCATATCAACAGATACTCTGTCTCCAGTTAATTTTTTAACGTCAGTTTCAAGATCTATATCCATAGTTAAAGTATCTGCATCAAACATTTTTACTAAAGCAAGTTTTAGTACCTTTAAGTCTTCACTTACATCTAATCTTTTTATAAGTTCTTCAGGTGATAATTGGTATTCTATAATAGCTGTCCATGTTGAAGAATCCCAACTAACATCAGCCCCTAAACTTTCAGCTATAAACCTAACTGGTACAAGGGTTCTTCCGTTAACAACCATTGCAGGCGTATCTAGCTCAATTGGTTGACCATTTCTAATGGCAATCTTTTTACCTATAGGTAATTTTATAGTTATACCATCTTTAGTTCCTATTGCAGTCTGGGTCTTTGCATCCCAGCCTACTTCAAGTCCTAGCTTTTCAAATATTGCCCTTATTGGTACTAAAACTCTTCCATTTACCATGGTAGGCTGTACATCAAATTCAATTAATTCACCATTAACTACTACCTTTATAGGTTGTTCCTCAGCATAGCTCATTGCTGGTTTTAGAGATACTAATACCATTATTAAAGTTAATAATACACTTAGTCTTTTCACTTTGTTACCTCCAATTCTAAAATTTACTAAATTAGCTATATTTACTAATACGACATATAACGTCATTTTTCCTCTAATTTTTCATACATATTTTACAAAATAATTGTAATTTTTATAAATTAGGATGAGGCAAAATCAATATTAACTTCATTATATAAAGATAACATACTTTATGTAATAAGAAACAAATTAAAAAGGCGTCCTTAAAAAGACGCCCTTTTACATTTTACTTAACATTTATAGCCCTTAATCTATATATAGGTTTTCCCTCTTCAATAAACTTTTCCTCATATTCTGTTTTAATTGTGCCAGGGTCTCCATCCCTATAAAGATTTAAAGATATATCCTCAAGTTTAAAGCCAAATTGAAGCATTTCATTTAATGTAAATTCAAATAATATTTCACTATCTGTTTTTAGATGAATTTCTCCATTTTTCACAAGTATCTTTCTATATTTCTCTAAAAAGCCTCTATGAGTAAGTCTTCTTTTTCTATGCCTTCTTTTAGGCCATGGATCACAAAAGTTTATATATATTCTGTCTAGCTCATCTTCGTCAAAGGCTTCATCTATTTTATTTACATCAAACCATAAAACCTTCATGTTATCTAATTCCTTTGATAATGTCTTTCTTAATGTTTCATATAATACTTCCTTTACTCTGTCTGCACCTATATACCCTATATCTTTATTTTGTTCAGCCAATGTTGTTACAAACTGGCCTTTACCTGTCCCTAATTCTATATGTATTTTATCCTTTTTAAATACTTCTTTCCATCTACCCTTATACTTTTCTGGTGATACAATAACTAAATCATCTTCATATTTTAACAATTCATCCTTTGTCCATGGTTTTCTCCTTACCCTAGGCATATTATCACCTCCATTTTTTCCCAAAATTGAAACACGAACCGGGTTCCCGTTTCAATTTAAAAGTTTAGTAACATAAAGATTACTAATGGTATAGTTCCTATACTTACTAAAGTGGTAAAAAATACCCCTTGTGATGCAAGTCTGTAGTCAGAATTAAACTTTCTTGCAAATATAGCCATATTTGCTGCAGCAGGCATACTGCCTATTACTACAGGTATTCCTTTAACTACATCAGGAAGCTTAAAGAGTGATAATCCCATTATTAATATTGCAGGTATAATTATAAGTCTTATAAGGGTTGTAATAATTAAATGCTTGTTTGTAAATATTTCGCCAATTTTTGCATCTCCTAAAAGTGACCCTACTACAAGCATTGCCATAGGTGTAGTAGATGCACCAAGTCTGTCTAGAGATACATATATTGGTTGAGGCAATTTAATTGAGAAGATGAATATTATAAAACCGATAAGTAGTGATACGGTTCCTGGGTTTATGAGATTCTTAAAATTAATATTTTTATCATGCTTTGGGTTTATAAGGATAATACCTAGTGTCCAAAGTATAATATTGAACCACAGATTATATATGGCAGCATAAAATACTCCTATTTTACCGAATATTACTTCAACTATTGGATATCCCATAAATCCAACATTAGCAAATATTATTAGAAATTGATATACTCCCCTTTGGGGTTCTTCTATATGAAATATCTTTGTATATAATAAGGATAATAATATCATGAATATATATATGAAAAATCCTATTATGAGTAGTTTTATACTATTGTTTAGTTTGTCTTGAGAAAACTCATAATTCATAGATGTTATTATAAGGGCTGGCAAGGTAACGTATATGATAAGGTTAGATAATCCCTTATTAAGTTCATCATTCATTAGGTCAAATTTTCTTAGGATAAAACCTATAACAAGTAGTATAAAAAGTACTAAAACTTGATTTGATATCGCAGTAAACTCCATTTTATGCCTCCTTAATTTTCTGTTAGGTCTTGCTTATGGTATTTTTCCCTTTTAAGCAAAAAATAAAAGAAGGGAATCCCCTTCTTTAGTATATTATCATATTATTGTGATTGTTACTAGACCCATTTAAAGGCAGTTTTTGGTGGTTAGTGGGTAGTGGTTAGTTAGCCTAGGAAGTTGGGCTTTGTGGACCGTTACTTATCCCTAGAAGTAATGCTTCGATGTCCGTTACTTTAAAGACAGTTTTTGGTGGTTAGTGGGTAGTGGTTGGTAGTTAGTTAGTCGAGGGACGTGGGCGTCCCTCAACGTGGAAAAAACACATAAAAATTTCTTTCTTCAAGTTGATGGATTGCGAATCCATCAACAACGTAACAAGTTTTTCTACTAACAACTAACTAAATGCTACTAACTTTTTCAATTTTATT